>NZ_JAAGBB010000054.1 GCF_018129085.1 Plastoroseomonas hellenica | reverse complement strand
ACCGGCGCCTGCCGCGACTGCACCGGCCCCGTCTGCCGCGCCTGCCGCGGCCGTGCCGCCCGCGGCCCGCCCGGCATCGCCCAATGCCGGCCGCGTGCAGGTGCAAATCGGCGCGCTGCCGAGCGAGGAAGCGGCCCGCACCGAATGGGAGCGGCTGACCCGCCGGGCGCCCGAGCTGCTCGGCGATCGCCGCCCGCAGGTGCTCCGCTTCGAGCGGGACGGGCAGCCGACGCTCTTCCGCTTGCGCACCGGCATGTTCCCGGATGCGGATGCAGCCCGCGACTTCTGCGAGAAGCTGCGCGCCAAGGGCGGCAATTGCTCCGTCGTCCGCGGTTGACCGCATGACCCGCGCCGCCATCATCGGCCTCTCCGGCCCGGTGCTGACTGCCGAGGAGGCGGCGCTGTTACGCGACGCGCGCCCGCTCGGCGTCATCCTCTTCGCCCGCAACGTGCAGGACCCGGTGCAGCTCACGGCGCTCACCGCCGCCGTGCGCGATGTGCTGGGCGAGGCCACGCCGATCCTGGTCGACCAGGAAGGCGGACGCGTCGCACGGCTGCGGCCGCCGCATTGGCCGGCCTTTCCCGCCGCCATCGCCTTCGCCGACGGTCCTGCGGGCGCGGCCCGGGACAGCGCGCGCCGCATGGGCGCGACCTGCCTCGCCGCCGGCTTCGACGTGGTCTGCGCCCCGGTGCTGGATCTCCGCATCCCGGGCGCCCATGGCGTGATCGGCGACCGCGCCTATGGCGAGACCCCGGAGGCCGTGGCGCGGCTCGGCGCCGCCGTGGTGGCGGGGCTGCTGGAGGCCGGTGTGACGCCGGTCGTCAAGCATGTCCCCGGCCATGGCCGCGCGACGGCGGACAGTCACCACGAGCTGCCGCGCGTCACGGCCGACGCCGCGACGCTGGCGGCTGACCTGCACCCGTTCCGCGCACTCTCGGCCACCGATGGCGGCGCCGCCTTCTGGGCGATGACCGCACATGTGCTCTACCCGGCCTGGGATGCGGCGCGGCCGGCGACGCTCTCGCCGAGCATCATCGGCGAAGTCATCCGGGGCGCGATGGGCTTCGACGGCGTCCTGGTCTCGGACGACGTCGCGATGGGCGCGCTCGCCGGCCTGTCGAACGACCTGGCGGCGGAGGTGATCGGCGCCGGTTGCGACGTCCTGCTCCATTGCAGCGGCCGCATCGCGGAAAGTGCTGCGGTGCTGCGCGCCACGCCGCCGCTGTCGGACCGGGCGGCGGAACGGCTGGCGACCGCCCGCGCCGCGGCGCGGCGCGAACGCTTCGATGGCGCCGCCACCATCGCCGCGGGGCCTGTCGGCCCCGATCCCACTGCGGCCGGCCGGGACGCCGCCTGATGCCCGGATGGATGCCAGAGCTTGCCGCCGCGATCTTCGCGGCGGTCTTCGCGATCACCCTGCACGAGGCCGCGCATGGCTATGCCGCGCGCGCCCTCGGCGACGACACGGCGGAGCGTGCGGGGCGCATCAGCCTCAACCCGCTGCGCCATGTGGACCCGGTCGGCACGCTGCTGCTGCCGGGCATCATGGTGATCGGGCAATTGCTGGCCACCGGCAGCGTGCAGGCGATGTTCGGCTGGGCCAAGCCGGTGCCGGTGGATTTCTGGAAGCTGCGCCATCCCCGGCGCGACATGATGCTGGTCGCTGCCGCCGGGCCCGCGATGAACTTCGCGCTCGCGATTCTGGCCGGGCTGGCGGCGCATGCCGTCGATGCCGCCGACGGGCTGCTCGGCGATGCGGGCGGCGAGTTCCTGCTGCGGCTCTGCGCGCTGTCGATCCTGTCGAACTTGGTGCTCGGCATGTTCAACCTGATCCCGCTGCCGCCGCTCGATGGCGGGCGGATCCTGGTCGGGCTGCTGCCGCGCGGGCCGGCGATGGCAGTGGCCCGGCTGGAGCGCTACGGCATCCTGATCGTGCTGGTCTTCCTGTTCCTGCTGCCGATGGCGCTGCCGGCCTGGAACCCGATGGGCTGGTTCGTGCGCAACCTGGTGCTGCCGGCCTTCCAGTTCGTCCTGCTGCTGACCGGCCATGGGAGCGGGGAGGGATGAGCGAGACCCTGACGCTGCACCTGGAAGGCTTCGACGGGCCGCTCGACCTGCTGCTGGAGCTCGCGCGGGCGCAGAAGGTCGATATCGCGAAAATCTCGATCCTCGCGCTGGTCGACCAGTATCTGGCGGTGATCGAGCGGGAGCGGGTGCGGCTTGAGCTCGCCGCCGACTGGCTGGTCATGGCGGCCTGGCTTGCCTGGCTCAAATCCCGCCTGCTGCTGCCGCCCGAGGAGACCGCGGGCGAGGAGGAAGACGCCGAGGCGCTGGCCGAGCGGCTGACCGAGCGGCTGGCGGCGCTGGAGGCGATGCGGGCGGCGGCGCTCTGGCTGAACCGCAGGCCCTGGCTCGGGCACGACGTCTTCGCCCGCGGCGCGCCGGAGAGCCTGACCAGTGTCGACCGCTCCGGCCTCGCGGCCGATCTGCCCTCGCTGCTGCAGGCCTATGTCGCGGCGCGGCGGCGGGCGCTTGCCCGACGGCCTTACCGGCCGAAGCCCCGGAAGCTCTGGACCGTGCAGGACGCGATCGAGCGCCTGACCCGCCTGGTCGGTGCGCTGCCCTCCTGGGAGGTGCTGATGCGCTTCCTGCCGGAGGACGCCTCGGCCGATCCGGTCGAGCGCCGTGCGGCCGTCGCCAGCACCTTGATCGCCGGGCTGGAGATGGCGCGCGGGGGCGGGATCGAATTGCGGCAGGAGGAGGCCTTCGGGCCGATCCATGTGCGCCGCCGCGAACAGGAGACGGGCGATGAGTGAGACCGCTCAGGAGATGGACGGCGCCGCCCTGGAGGAAGGGCTGCGCATCGCGGAGGCGCTGGTCTTCGCGTCCGAGAAGCCGGTGACGCTCCAGATGCTGGCGGGCGTGCTGCCGGAGGAATTGCCGGCGGCCGCAGTGCTGGAGGCGCTGGCGGCGCGCTATGCCGGGCGCGGCGTGGAATTGCAGGATGTCGCCGGCGGCTGGGCCTTCCGCACCGCGCCCGACCTGGCGCCGAAGCTGACCCGCGTGATCGAGGCGCCGCGCCGGCTGCCGCGCGCGGCCATGGAGGCGCTGGCGATCATCGCCTACCACCAGCCCTGCACCCGCGGCGAGATCGAGGAGATCCGCGGCACCGCGCTGTCCCAGACCAGCCTCGAGGCACTGCTGGAGCTTGGCCTCATCCTGCCGCGCGGGCGGCGGGAGACGCCGGGGCGCCCGGCACTCTGGGGCACTACGGACAAGTTCCTGGCGCAGTTCTCACTCCGCCAGCTCGGCGACCTGCCGAAGCGAGAGGAGCTGGTGACGGCGGAGACCGGGCCCGCCTTGCCGCTGCCGGAGCCCCGGACGTCCGCGCCCGAGCCGTCCGGGCCCGAAACCCCCGAGGCTGATACGCCGGAGGCCGAACCCGGCGGGCCGGAAACGCCGGAGCCCGAGAAGGACATTCCGTGAGCCTCGCCTTCGACGGCATCCGCCACGCCTACGGGGCGCGGGAGGTGCTGCGCGGCGTCGACCTGGCGGTGGCCCCGGGGGAGATCGTGGCGCTGCTCGGCCCCTCCGGCTGCGGCAAGACGACGCTGCTGCGCCTGGTCTCGGGGCTGGAGGCCCTGCAGCACGGCCGGCTCGCGATCGGCGGTTCGGTGATGGCGGAGGCCGGGCGCGAAGTGCCGCCCGAGGAGCGCAATGTCGGCTTCGTCTTCCAGGACTATGCGCTGTTCCCGCATCTCGACGTCGCCGGCAACGTCGCCTTCGGGCTGCGTCGGGTGCCGAAGCCGGAACGGGCCGCGCGCGTCGCGGATGCACTGGCCCGCGTCGGGCTGACCGCCTATGCCGCGGCCTTCCCGCATATGCTCTCGGGCGGGCAGCAGCAGCGGGTGGCGCTGGCCCGGGCGCTCGCGCCGCGGCCGCAGGTGCTGCTGCTGGACGAGGCTTTCGCCAGCCTCGACGCCCGGCTGCGGGAGCAGGTGCGCGACGATACGCTGCACGTGCTGCAGCAGGCCGGCATCGCCTCCCTGCTGGTCACTCATGACGCCGAGGAGGCGATGTTCATGGGCGACCGCATCGCCCTGATGCGGGACGGGGTGATCGTGCAGGCGGGGACGCCGGAGACGCTCTATCTGCACCCCGCCGACCGCTTCGTCGCGACCTTCCTGGGTGAGGTGAACCGCTTGCCGGCCCGCGTCGCCGGCGGGCAGGCGCCGACCCCCTTCGGTGCCCTGGCCGCGCCCGGGCGGGCGGAGGGGGAGGCGGTCGAGGTCTTCGTCCGGCCGGAAGGGCTCCGGCTGGCCGGGCCGGAAGCCGGCGGGCCGGTCGCCGAGATCGAAGCGTCCCGGCTGCTCGGCGCCACCACCCTGGTGCACATGACGCTGCGAGAGGTGGAGGGCGGCGTGCTGCACCTGCATGCGCGCATCCCGGCTGGGCGCGAGCTCCGGCGCGGGGAGCGGGTTTCGATCACGCTCGACGCGGAACGGGCATTCGTATTTCCGGTGGAGGCACCCTAACTAGGCGGTGATCGATCTTCCTGCTAACGGAGGCCGCGCCCTCGCAAGCGGGTGCGAAAAAGGGAACCCATGTTCGACCTGGCCTGGTCCGAAATCGCGTTGATCGCCGTGGTGGCGTTGGTCGTCATCGGGCCCAAGGACCTGCCCGAGGCCATCCGCGGCGCTGCCAGGGGCATCCAGAAGCTGCGCCGCATGGCCGCGGAGTTCCAGGGCCATGCCGACGAGCTGGTGCGCGAGGCCAAGCTCGACGACGTGCGCAACACCATCAGCGAAATCCGCAATTTCGACCTGAAGGGCGAGATCCAGCGCGCCGTGGACAAGGATGGCAGCATCCGGGACACCTTCGCGACCGACCCGCTGAAGGACACGCCGCCCTATACGCCGCCCGCGCCTTCGGTGGACACCGCCCCACCGGCCTTCGTGCCGCCCGCGCCGATCGCGGAGGCAGCACCGCCGGCCACGACCGTCGACGCGCCGCCCGCCTTCATCCCGCCGGGCACCACGCCGCCGGCCAACCACCAAGCCTAAGGAAGGGCGGCCCGTTTGCCCCGCGACGACCAGGAAGACACGATCGACGACAAGCCGATGCCGTTGATCGAGCATCTGATGGAGCTGCGCTCGCGGCTCCTGAAGTCGGTCATCGCCTTCGTGCTCTGCTTCGCCGTCTGCTACTATTTCTCCACGCAGATCTACGGCTTCCTGGCCCAGCCACTGGCAGACATCCTGCAGAAGCAGGGCCACGGCGACCGCCGGCTGATCTTCACGGCGCTTTATGAGGCCTTCTTCACCTACCTGAAGGTCGCCTTCTTCGGCGCCACCTTCTTCAGCTTCCCGATCTGGGCGACTCAGCTCTGGCTGTTCATCGCGCCCGGCCTCTACCGCAGCGAGAAGCGGGCGATCACGCCCTTCCTGGTGGCCTCGCCCTTCCTGTTCGTGGCCGGTGCCGCGCTCGCCTACTACTTCATCTTCCCGCTGGCCTGGACATTCTTCATCTCCTTCGAGTCGCCGGGCGGGGAAGGCGCGCTGCCCGTGCAGCTCGAGGCGAAGGTGAGCGAATACCTCTCGCTCGTCATGCACATGATCCTGGCCTTCGGGATTGCCTTCCAGCTTCCGGTGCTGCTGACCTTGCTGGTCAGGGTCGGCATCCTGAGCGTGGACGGGCTGCGGCGCAGCCGGCGCTATGCGGTGGTCGGCATGTTCGTGGTGGCCGCGGTGATCACGCCGCCCGACATCATCAGCCAGATCGGCCTCGCGGTGCCGCTGCTGGCGCTCTACGAGCTGTCGATCCTGGCGGCGGTGTGGATGACGCCGAAGAAGGACGAGAAGGAGTGACGTTTCTCCCCATCGGCGTTCTGGAAATGCTTCGCGGCCGCTGGGCCGCATGACGATCGGGTTGCCGTTCGATGCATGACATCAGGCTGGTTCGCACCAATCCGGAAGCCTTCGACGCCGCGATGGCGCGACGCGGGGTGGCGCCGGTGGCGTCCTCCATCGTGGCGCTGGATGCGCGGGTGCGCGATGCGCAGACCCGCGTGCAGGGCCTGCTCGCCGAGCGCAACGAGATCGGCAAGAGCGTCGGCATCGCCAAACGGAAGGGCGAGGACACCGCAGCCCTGGAGGCGCGCGGGCGCGAGGTCGCGGGCGGGATCGCCGCTGCCGAGGCGGCGCTGCCGGAGCAGCAGGCGGAGCTGAAGGGCATCCTCGAATCGCTTCCCAACATCCTCGACCCCGAGGTGCCGGACGGGCCCGACGAGACCGCCAATGTGGTGCTGCACACCCACGGCGAGCCGCGTATGCCGAACTTTCCGGCGCGTGAGCATTTCGAGATCGGCGAGGCGCTGGGGATGATGGACTTCCCGACCGCCGCCAAGCTCGCGGGTGCGCGATTCGTGGTGCTGAAGGGCGCGCTGGCACGGCTGGAGCGGGCGCTCGGGCAATGGATGCTCGACCTGCACACCACCGAGCATGGCTATACCGAGCATGTCGTGCCGCTGCTGGTGAACGATGCGACCATGTATGGCACCGGACAATTGCCGAAATTTGCCGAGGACCTGTTCACCACCACCGATGGCCGCTACCTGATCCCGACCGCCGAGGTGCCGCTGACCAACCTGGTGCGTGACGAGATCCTGCAGCCGGTGCAGCTCCCGATCCGCGCGACCGCGTTGTCGCCGTGCTTCCGTTCGGAAGCGGGCAGCGCCGGGCGTGACACCCGCGGCATGCTGCGCCAGCACCAGTTCACCAAGGTGGAGTTGGTCTCCATCACCGCGCCGGACCAGTCCGACGCCGAGCATGAGCGCATGACCCAGGCGGCGGAGCGGGTGCTGACCGAACTCGGCCTGACCTGGCGGCGGGTCTTCCTCTGCTCGGGCGATACCGGTTTCGGCGCGGCGCGGACCTATGACCTCGAGGTCTGGCTGCCCGGGCAGAAGGCCTGGCGGGAGATCTCCTCCTGCTCCAATTGCCGGGACTTCCAGGCGCGGCGGATGAAGGCGCGGGTGAAGACCGGCAAGGACAACCTGCTGGTGCACACGTTGAACGGCTCGGGCGTCGCGGTCGGCCGGGCGCTGATCGCGGTGCTGGAGACGCACCAGAACGCGGATGGCAGCGTCGCCATCCCGCCGGTGCTGCGGCCTTACATGGCGGGTGCCGAACGGCTCGGCTGAGCCCGGCGCGACCGGTCATCTGATGGTCCCGCGGCTGTCATGCGACTGTCGAAATTCGTTCCAGTCCGGGTCATAGGCACGCGGGCAAGCCCGGGAACCTATGCCGAACAGAGGGCGATGACCCCGGCGGCCGCTCAGAGTGGCAGGACCAGCGTCTCCCCGAAGCCCGGTACTCGGAAATCCGCCTTGCCCCGTGCTGCGAGCAGCCGCTCCACCGGCTCCCCGATCGGCTCGCGGGTGAGCTGGAAGACGCCGAAATGCATGGCGATGGAGGTGCGGGCACGGATCGCATGGTGCATCGCGACCGCCTCATCCGGGTCCACGTGCACGCTGCTCATGAACCAGCGCGGGTCATAGGCGCCGATCGGGAGCAGCGCCACGGCGAAAGGGCCGAGGCGGGCGCCGATGTCCACGAGGTGCGGGCCCCAGGCGGTGTCGCCGCAGAAGAAGATCCGCGCGCCGGAGGGGGTTTCGATGGCGAAGCCGCCCCAGAGCGTCCGGCAGCGATCGCGCACGGTCCGCGCCGAGCCATGCCGCATCGGCAGGTAGGTGAGGCGGGTGCCGCCCGGCAGCGTGTGGCTGTCCCACCAGTCGAGTTCGGTGATGGCGGACAACCCGCTGCGCGCGATCAGCCCGGCATTGCCGAGGCCGGTGACGACCGGCGGCGGCGCGCTGCGCCGGGCGAGGCGCGCCAGCGTCGGCAGGTCGCAATGGTCATAATGGTTGTGGGAGATCAGCACCGCATCGATAGGCGGCAAGGCCTCGAAAGCGAGGCCGGGCGCGCGGGCGCGGCGCGGGCCGGCCCAGGCGAAGGGGCTGGCGCGTTCGCTCCAGACGGGGTCGGTGAGCAGCGTTGGGCCATCGGCGATGCGGATCAGGAAGCTCGCATGGCCGATCGCGGTGACCGCGACATGCCCCGCCGGCACCGGCGCGAGCGGTGGCTGCGGCGGATCCTCGACCCGCCGCGGCCATGCCGCACGCGGTTCCCGCATCAGCCGGACCACGTCCCGCAGCCGCTTGCCGCCGTCGCTGCCATCCGGGTTCAGGAAGCGGCCGGCGGCATCGCGCCGCGGTGTCATATCAACGGCAGTGCGCGTTGGTATGCGCACTGTCCCTCAGGCGGGTCATGCCGAAGGCACGCTCCTGGCGTGATCATGCGGCGATCTTCACGCCGAGCCTGCCCGCCAGGTCCTGCACGAATTGCCAGGCGACGCGCCCGGAGCGGCCGCCGCGCGTCACGCTCCATTCGACGGCGGCGGCGCGCAGCGCGTCCTTCTCGATCGGCAGCTTGAACTCCGCTGCATAGCCTTCGACCATCGCGAAGAAGGTCGGCTGGTCGCAATTGTGGAAACCGATCCAGAGGCCGAAGCGGTCGGAGAGGGAGACCTTCTCCTCCACGGCCTCGCCCGGGTTGATGGCGGTGCTGCGCTCATTCTCCATCATGTCGCGTGGCATCAGGTGGCGGCGGTTGGAGGTCGCGTAGAACAGCACGTTCTGCGGCCGCCCCTCGATGCCGCCATCGAGCACGGATTTCAGCGCCTTGTAGTCCTGGTCCTCCTTCTCGAAGGACAGGTCATCGCAGAACACCAGGCAGTGGCGCGGCTGCGGGCGCAGGACGTTCAGCAGTTCCGGCAAGGTGCGGATGTCCTCGCGATGGATCTCGATGAGCGCGAGCGACCCTGGATGGGCGCGGTTCGCCTCGGCATGCGCGGCCTTCACCAGTGAGGATTTGCCCATGCCGCGCGCGCCCCAGAGCATCGCGTTGTTGGCCGGCAGGCCGCGCGCGAAGCGGAGTGTGTTCTCCAGCACCAGCTCCCGCTGGCGTTCGACGCCCTGCAGCAACTCCATGCCGACGGCGGCGACGCGGGGGACCGGGACGAGGCACGGAATGGGCGCGGGGTGCCAGACGAAGGCGTCAGCCGCCGTGAGGTCCGGGGCGGGTGGCGCCGGGGGGGCGATGCGCTCCAGCGCCTCGGCGATGCGGAGCAGCGCAGGGAGAAGGGTTTCGTCCATCATTCCAGTCCGTAAGGTGGCCGCCCTTGACGCGCGGGGGGCGGAAGCTAGGTTGCGGCGCCTGTTTCACTAGCAATCCGCGCCACGCGCAAGCCGGTGCGCCGACACGGAGCCCAAGCCCCATGTGGATCTCGACCGCTTATGCCCAGGATGCCGCCGCCGGTGGCGCCACCGGCATGGTCATGCAGCTCGCGCCGCTGATCCTGATCTTCGTCGTCTTCTACTTCCTGCTGATCCGCCCGCAGCAGAAGAAGATGAAGGATCACCGCGCGATGCTTTCGCAGATCAAGCGTGGCGACAAGGTGGTGACCGCCGGCGGCATCGTCGCCACCATCGGCAAGGTCACCGAAGGCTCGGACGAGATCGAGGCGGAAATCGCCCCGGGCGTGAAGATCACCCTGGTGCGCGGCACGATCGGCAGCGTGATCCGCCCCCAGGCGGCGAACGACAAGGGCTGAGGGTAGTTCCCCGGGAGGGCTCTGCCCTCCCGGACCCACCCGGCAGGAGCCTACAGGCCCCTGCACCCGGGTGACTTTTAGGGCCCTGATTGCGAAGCGGCGTCCGGCAGATCGCCGGACGCCGCTTCGCAATCAGGGCACCAAGTGAAGCAGGTCCGTCGGCGTATACGCCGACGCGGAAGCCTCCTGGCAGGGAGGGTTCGGGAGGGGCAGCGCCCCTCCCGAGGCACCACCTCAGGCCGCTTGGCCGCTGCTCAGGCCGCCCTTGTCGAGCAGGCCGGCGACGACTTCCCAGTCGACCAGCTTGGTCAGGAAGTTGTCGAGGTAGTTCGGGCGCACGTTGCGGAAATCGAGGTAATAGGCGTGCTCCCACACGTCGACGCCGAGGATCGGCTTGCCTTCGCCGGTCGAGATCGGGTTGGCGCCGTTCGGGGTCTTCGTCACCTTCAGCTTGCCGTCGGGCGCGATGATCAGCCAGGCCCAGCCGGAGCCGAACTGGGTGACGCCCGCTTGCTTGAAGGCTTCCTTGAAGGCGGCGAGGCCGCCGAGGTCGCTGTCGATCTTGGCGGCGAGCGCGGCCGGCAGGCTGTCGCCACCGCCCTTCGGCGACATCACCTGCCAGAACAGCACGTGGTTGTAGTGCTGGCCGGCCTGGTTCAGCACCGGCAGGCCGTCGGCACCGGCCTTGCCGGCTTCGGCGACGATGGTCTCGAGGCTCTTGCCGGCGAGGCCCTTGCTCTCGATCAGCCCGTTCAGCGCCGTGACATAGGCGTTGTGGTGCTTGCCGTGATGGAGCTCCAGCGTCTCCTGGCACATGCCCTGGCCGGCGAGGGCGGAGGTCGAATAGGGAAGCGAGGGCAGGGTGAAGGGCATGGGTCTCTCCCGATGGTCGGTAGGCCCAGACCTTGGGGTCGGGCCCTGCCAGCGTCAACGGGCCTTGCCGGCGTTGCACGCGGGGTTCATGCGGTCGCCATGGCCGCCCCGCTCTCTCCGATCGTCGCCCTGGTCCGCGCCGCTGATCCGGATCGCTTCCTCGCCACGCTCTTCGCACCCGCAGCGCAGCGGGAGGCGCTCTTTGCATTGACCGGCTTCAACCATGAGCTGGCGCGGGCGCGGGAGGCGGCGAGCAACCCGATGGCGGCGCTGATCCGCCTGCAATGGTGGCGCGACGCGGTGGAGGAGGCGCGCGACGGCCGCCCACCGCGTCGGCATGAAGTGGCGGAGCCGCTGCACGCGGCGATCCGCGCGGGGCTGCTGGACGCCGCCGACCTGCTGGCGATGGCCGATGCGCGGGAGGCCGAGACCGCCGAGGAGGGCATACCGAGCGCCGGCGCCTTCACCGCCTATCTGCGCGGCACCGCCGGCGGCTGGTCGGTGGCGGCAGGACGGGCGCTCGGCGTTCGCGGCGAAGCGCTGGCGCTGCTGCAAAGGCTCGGCGCGGCCTATGGGCTGGGGGGCGTGCTGCGCGGCGTTGGCAGGCTGGCAGCGCGCGGCCGCTGCCTGCTGCCGGCCGATGCGCTGGCCGGGGCGGGGCTCTCCATGGAGGCGGTGATCGCCGATCCGCGCGCGGCGGCGCCGCTGATGCGTGCGATGGCGGAGGAGGGCGCGGCGCGGCTCGCGGAGGCGCGGGCCGAGGCACGCCGGATGCTGCCCCGCAGCGCGATCGCGGCGGCGCTGCCGGCGGTGCTGGCTGCAGGTGACCTGCGGCGGGCGGGCGATCCGCTGGTGGTGCCTGGGCCGCGCGGCCTGGCCGCTCGCGCTTCCGTCATCATGGCGGGATTGCGTGGGCGTGTATGAGCGGCTTTCCATTGCGCTTGCGAGCAGATCGCATGAGAGAGGAGTCGCCATGCAGCCTGTCCTGATGTCCGTCGCGGTCATGCGGCCATGATCGAGCGGATCCGCGCCGCGCTGCCGCGGCGGCCCTTGGCGCTCAAGCCCTATATGGGTGCCTGGCGCGGCTGGCTGCTGGTGGTACTCGGCCTCGGCGCCGGCGCCGGCATCTTTGCCTGGATCGGCATCTCACTCGCACCCGGGGTGGTCGACGACTTCCAGATGCGCAATCGCGCGCAGCCGGTGTCGATGGCACGCGTGGTGGACGGGCGGTGCCGCTCCAAGGTGGCGATCCTGCACGACTGCTCGGCGACGCTCGTGACACGCGGCAAGAACGGCGAAGTGCGCCGGCAGATCGAGCAGCTCTTCATCGACTTCCATGTCGGCAACTGGACCGTGCAGGTGATGGGCGATCCGGAACGGCCGGAGGTGCTGACGACCGATGTCGGGCTGGACCGCATCTGGCACCGGATCGTGACGCTGGCGCTCTTCGCGCTGCTGGCCCTCGCGATTCCCTTCGGTCTGTACCGCTACGTGCGCAGCCAGGGGGCCGAGCGCCGACGGCTGGCGGCGATCTCCGGCCAGGCGCTGGAGCCGGTGCCGCTGCACCTCGTCTCCCGCAACAACAACACCACGGTGGTGGCCGATGCGGCTGGCCACAGCTACGCCTGGACGGTGCCGCAGCGCACCAAGCTGTTCGGACTTGGCCCCGATCAGGATGGGGTGGTGCTCGGGCTGCGACCGGCCTCCGGCGGCGAGGCCTTCCCGCTCGATGAGAAGCTGCGGCGGGTGGAGCTGACCGACCACGAGCGGGCCGCAGTGAAGCGCGCCCGCGAAGGCTGAGCAGAGCAGATCCCGTTCAAGCGGCATCGCTTGAACGGGTGAAGATGCTCGCAAGACAAACCAATCGGGGGCGACTTAAGCGGGCGCAGCGGAAACCGCTCCGGCTAAGGCCGATTGCGGCCGAAACCCGACGCATCTGCCTTCACGATGCCGCGTGAGGGCCCGACGCCCGCCATGTCGGCGGCGTTATTCTTCATCGTGCCGGCTACGGGAACGTGTCGGCACCAGATGAGGAGATCGCCAACATGCGGAACCCCCTGATCCGCCTTGCCGTGATCGCCACCGCCGCGATCGGCCTTTCGGCCTGCGTCGCCTATCCGGTCGGCCACCGCCACCACGGCTATTATGGCGGTGGCGGCTACTACCGGGATTACGGCCCGCCGCGGAACTACGTGTACCGCGACGGCTATGGTTATGGCCGGGGCTACGGCCGGGGCTATTACCGCTGACGCCGATCCCGGGCGCGCCTGATCAGTCCAAACCGATCGGGCGCGCCTGATCAGGCGAACATGAACTGCGCGCGCCCCATCAGGCGCGACGGCGCCGCTTCGGTGCTGCCACTTCCACCTCCGCTTCCGGCAGCATCGGCTTCAGGAAGCGGCCGGTATGGCTTTCGGGTGCGTCGGCGATGGTCTCCGGCGTGCCCTCCGCGAGGATTCGGCCGCCGCCTTCGCCGCCTTCGGGGCCGAGGTCGATCAGCCAGTCGGCGGTCTTGATGACCTCCAGATTGTGCTCGATGACGACGACGGTGTTGCCCTGGTCCACCAGCGCGTGCAGCACCTCCAGCAGCTTGCGCACATCCTCGAAATGCAGGCCGGTGGTCGGCTCATCGAGGATGTAAAGCGTGCGCCCGGTGGCGCGGCGCGACAATTCCTTCGAGAGCTTGATGCGCTGCGCCTCGCCACCCGAGAGCGTCGTCGCCTGCTGGCCGAGATGGATGTAGCCGAGGCCGACATCGCGCAGCGTGACCAGCTTGTCGCGGATCGAAGGCACGGCGGAGAAGAACTCCACGCCTTCGTCGACCGTCATGTCGAGCACGTCGGCGATCGACTTCTCGCGGAACTTCACCTCCAGCGTCTCGCGGTTGTAGCGCTTGCCCTTGCAGGTGTCGCAGGTGACATAGACATCGGGCAGGAAGTGCATCTCGATCTTCAGCACGCCATCGCCCTGGCAGGCTTCGCAGCGCCCACCCTTGACGTTGAAGCTGAAACGGCCGGGCTTGTAGCCCCGGGCGCGGCTGTCCGGCAGCTCCGCGAACCAGTCGCGGATCGGGGAGAAGAGGCCGGTATAGGTCGCGGGGTTGGAACGCGGCGTGCGGCCGATCGGCGACTGGTCGATGTCGATGATCTTGTCGAGCTGATCCAGCCCCTCGATGCGCTCATGCGGCGCCGGCACCTCGGCGCTGCCCATCAGGCGGCGGGAGGCGGCCTTGTAGAGCGTCTCGATCACCAAGGTCGACTTGCCGCCGCCGGAGACGCCGGTGACGCAGGTGAAGGTGCCGAGCGGAAAGCCGGCCGTGACGTTGCGCAGGTTGTTGCCGCTGGCGCCGACCACGCGGAGCATGCGCTTCGGGTCCACCTTCCGGCGCTTCTCCGGCACCGGGATTCTGCGCACGCCGGACAGGTACTGGCCGGTGATGCTGTTCGGGTTGGCGGCGACCTCGGCCGGCGTTCCCTGGGCGATGACGCGGCCGCCACCCTTGCCGGCGGCGGGGCCGATATCGATCAGGTGGTCGGCGGCGCGGATCGCATCCTCGTCATGCTCCACGACCAGCACGGTGTTGCCGATGTCGCGCAGCCGCCGGAGCGTCGCCAGCAGGCGCTCGTTGTCGCGCTGGTGCAGGCCGATGGAGGGCTCGTCCAGCACGTAGAGCACGCCGGTCAGCCCGCTGCCGATCTGGGACGCCAAGCGGATGCGTTGCGATTCGCCGCCCGAGAGGGTCGCCGAGCCACGGCCGAGCGAGAGGTAGTCGAGCCCGACATCGACCAGGAACTGCAGCCGGTCGTTGATCTCGCGCAGGATGCGGCGCGCGATCTCCTTGCGCTGCGGGGTCAGCGTGTCCTCGACCGCCGAGAACCAGTCGCGGGCCCGGCGGATCGAGAGCGCGGAGGCCTCGCCGATATGGCAGCCGGCGACCTTCACCGCGAGGGATTGCGGCTTCAGGCGATGCCCGCCGCAGGCCTGGCAGGGCTTGTCCGCCTGGTAGCGCGAGAGGTCCTCCCGCACCCAAGGGTTGTCGGTCTCGCGGTAGCGGCGTTCCAGGTTCGGGATCACGCCCTCGAAAGGCTTCTTCACCTCATAGGCGCGGAGCCCGTCCTTGTATTTCAGCGTCACGACCTCGCTGCCGGTGCCGTGTAGGATGGCGTTGCGCACCGCCTCCGGAATCTCACCCCAGGGCGCCGTCATCTTGAACTTGTAGTGCCGCGCCAGGCTCTCGAGCGTCTGGTCGTAATAGGGGGAGGAGGCGCCGGTCCAGGGCAGGATGGCGCCATCCTTCAGGCTGCGCTGCTCGTCCGGGGCGACGAGCTGGGCGTCGAAGAAGCTTTCAGTCCCGAGCCCGTCGCAGGTCGGGCAGGCGCCCTGCGGCGAGTTGAAGGAGAAGAGGCGGGGCTCGATCTCCTCGATGGTGAAGCCGGAGACCGGGCAGGCGAACTTGGCGCTGAACACCACGCGCTCGTCCGCCTTGTCGGCGTTCTCGGCATAGGCGATGCCGTCGGCGAGGCCGAGCGCGGTCTCGAAGCTGTCGGCCAGGCGGGATTGGATCCCCTCCCGCACCACGATGCGGTCGACCACGACCTCGATGTCGTGCTTCAGCTTCTTGTCGAGCTTCGGCGCGTCGGCGATCTGGTGCAGAGTGCCATTGATCTTCACCCGCTCGAAGCCGCGGCGTTGCCATTCGGCGAGCTCCTTGCGGAACTCGCCCTTCTTGCCGCGCGCGACCGGAGCCAGCAACAGCAGGCGGGTGCCCTCCGGCATCGTCAGGACCCGGTCGACCATCTGGGAGACGGTCTGGGCCTCGATCGGCAGGCCGGTCGCCGGGGAATAGGGAACGCCGACGCGTGCCCAGAGCAGGCGCATGTAGTCGTGGATCTCGGTCACCGTGCCGACGGTGGAGCGCGGGTTGTGGCTGGTGGTCTTCTGCTCGATCGAGATCGCCGGGCTCAGCCCCTCGATGCTGTCGACATCCGGCTTCTGCATGAGCTGGAGGAACTGCCGGGCATAGGCCGAGAGCGATTCGACGTAGCGGCGCTGGCCCTCGGCATAGATCGTGTCGAAGGCGAGGGAAGATTTGCCTGAGCCGGAAAGCCCGGTGATGACCGTCAACGTGTCGCGGGGGATGTCGAGGTCGACGTCCTTGAGGTTGTGCTGGCGCGCGCCGCGGATGCGGATCTGGCCGGATGGCGTCGTCATTCGGTGGCTCCGCAGCGCGGGGAGGAGGCGCTGGTGTTCCAGGGATGTTCTCCCCATATATGCGGCGCAGCAGGCGGCTTGGGAAGACCCATCCGGGGTCCTCCCGGCGCCGTGAGCATTGCTGAGCCCGGGGTGGTTCCGCGCGCCATGACAGGGTAATGTCAACGCTGATTGACGGAGATTCGGACGGCCATGGCTGGGATCAACAAGGTGATCATTCTGGGGCGGCTCGGGAAGGACCCGGAGTCGCGGAATTTCCAGAATGGCGGCAAGGTCGTGAATCTGCGGATCGCGACGTCCGAACGCTACAAGGACCGCGAAGGCGTCCAGCAGGAGCGCACGGAGTGGCACGCGGTGGCCATCTTCAACGAGCGCCTGGGCGAAGTGGCCGAGAAGTACCTGCGCAAAGGCAGCGAGGTCTACATCGAAGGCCAGATCGAGACCCGCAAATGGCAGGACCAGACCGGCGCAGACCGTTACACAACTGAAATCGTATTGCGCCAGTTCCGGGGCGAGCTGCAGCTCATCGGCGGTCGCGGCGGTGCCGGGGGTGACGCAGGCGAGGGCGGCGGCTATTCGGAGCGCCCTGAGCGGTCTTCCGGCGGCGGTGGCGGCGCGCGGAGCGGCGGCGGCTGGGACAGCGGTGGCGGCGCGGCGCGTTCCGGTGGCGGTGCCGCCAAGCCGGCCCGGGGCAGCGATCTGGACGACGAGATCCCCTTCTGATACGGGCGGGCCGGTCGCCAGACCGGCCGAGGCCACGAATGCGGCCCGCCGGCGGTTCGGCGTGCGTCCGGCGTGACGCGTCTGAGGAGGCATTGATCACTCCGATCAATGCCATTCATTTGGTACGGCTTAAGGACACAGAGTGAGCGATACCGACAAGGGCGGCGAGCGCCCCGACGAGACGATGCCTGTCGCGCTCGAGGAGGAGATGCGCCGCTCCTACCTCGACTATGCGATGAGCGTCATCGTCGCGCGTGCCTTGCCGGATGCGCGCGACGGGCTGAAGCCGGTGCATCGCCGCATCCTGTTCTCGATGAACGAGAGCGGCTTCACGCCGGACAAGCCGCACCGCAAATCGGCGCGCGTCACCGGCGACGTCATGGGTAAGTACCACCCGCATGGCGACGCCTCGATCTACGACGCGCTGGTGCGCATGGCGCAGCCCTTCTCGATGCGGGTGCCGCTGATCGACGGGCAGGGCAATTTCGGCAGCATCGACGGCGATCCCCCGGCGGCCATGCGCTACACCGAAGCGCGGCTGGCGAAAGCGGCCGCGGCGCTGCTGGAAGGGATCGACGAGGACACCGTCGATTTCCAGCCGAACTACGATGAGAGCGCGGAGGAGCCGCGGGTCCTGCCGGCGGCCTTCCCGAACCTGCTGGTGAACGGCGCAGGCGGCATCGCCGTCGGCATGGCGACCAATATCCCGCCGCACAATCCGGGCGAGGTGATCGACGCGACGCTCGCGCTGGTGAAGGATCCCGCGACGCCGCTGTCCGACCTGATGCAGATCATGCCCGGGCCGGATTTCCCGACCGGTGGGCTGATCCTCGGGCGTGCCGGCATCCGGAGCGCTTTCGAGACCGGCCGTGGCTCCGTCCCGCTGCGCGCGCGCTGCACCATCGAGGAGATGCGTGGCCAGCGGCAGATGATCGTCGTCCACGAGATCCCCTACCAGGTGAACAAGTCGACGCTGCTGGAGCGCATCGCCGAGATGGTGCGCGCCAAGCAGATCGAGGGCATCTCCGACCTGCGCGACGAGAGCGACCGCGACGGCATGCGCATCGTGATCGAGCTGAAGCGCGAGGCGACGGCGGAGGTGGTGCTGAACCAGCTCTACCGCTCGACCCAGCTCCAGACCTCCTTCGCGGTGAACTTCCTGGCACTCGACGAAGGCCAGCCGCGGCAGATGGGGCTGCGCGACGCCATCCTCGCCTTCATCCGCTTCCGCGAGGAGGTGATCCTCCGCCGCTCCCGATTCCGGCTGAACAAGGCGCGGGAACGCGGCCACCTGCTGATCGGCCTCGCCATCGCCGTCGCCAACATCGACGAGGTCATCCGCGTCATCCGCGGGAGCCCGGATGCCGCGACCGCGCGCGCCTCGCTGATGGGACGCGACTGGCCCGCGGGCGATGTCGGCGTGCTGCTGGCGCTGGTCGACGACAGCCGTAACACGGTGACCGAGGCGGGCACGGTGCGCCTGACCGAGGAGCAGGCGCGCGGCATCCTGGAACTGCGGCTGCAGCGCCTGACCGGCCTCGAGCGCGACAAGATCGCCGCCGAGCTCGGCGAAGTCGGCGAGAAGATCCGGGAGCTGCTGGAGATTCTCGGCAGCCATACGCGGCGCATGGAGGTGATGACCGAGGAACTGCTCGCGGTGCGCGCGCAGATCGCCTCGCCGCGCCTCTCCGAGATCGTGGATGGTGTCGCCGATGTCGACGACGAGAGCCTGATCGAGCCGGGCACCATGGTGGTGACCCTGACCCGCGACGGCTATGTGAAGCGCACGCCGCTCGACACCTTCCGGGCGCAGAACCGGGGCGGCAAGGGCCGCACCGGCGCCGGCACCCGCGAGGATGACGTGGTGGTGCGCAGCTTCATCGCGCATACCCACCAGTGGGTGCTCTTCTTCACCGACCGTGGCCTCGCCTTCCGCGAGAAGGTCTGGCAGTTGCCGGAAGCCGGGCCCGTCGGGCGCGGGCGCTCGCTCCGCCAGGTGCTGGCCCTGGCGGATGGGGAGAGCGTGACCGCGGTGCTGCCGCTGCCTCAGGACGAGAGCATGTGGGAGAACCTGCACCTGGTCTTCGCGACCGCGCGCGGCAATGTCCGGCGCAACAAGCTCTCCGACTTCCGCAACGTGATGGCGCGCGGGCTGATCGCGATGAAGCTCGATGAGGGCGATACGCTGATCGGCGTCGCCACCTGCCGCGAGGGCGACGACGTGCTGCTGGCGACCAAGGCTGGGCGCGCCATCCGCTTCCAGGCGGAGAGCGAGACGCTGCGCGTCTTCTCCGGGCGCGACAGCACCGGCGTGCGCGGCATCCGGCTGGGCCGCGACGACAGCGTCATCGCACTCGCCGTGCTGCGCCATGTCGGTGCATCGCCGGACGAGCGCGCCGCCTATCTCGCGCAGCGCCGCCGCGGCGAAATGGCCGAGGAGGATGTCGCGCCGGCTGCGCCCGGGGAAGGCGAGGAGGGCGTCGCCGAGATCGCGCTCACCGATGCGCGCTTCCAGGAGCTGGCGGAGGCGGAGGAGGTCCTGCTGGTCGTCACCGATGCCGGCTTCGGCAAGCGCGTCTCCGCCTATGAGTACCGGGTGACCGGGCGCGGCGGGCAGGGTATCACCAGCATCCCGCTCGGTGGCCGCAAGGGCACCCGCGTGGTCGCGACCTTCACCGTGCGGCCGGGCGACCATCTGATGCTGGTGACCGATGGCGGGCAGCTCATCCGCATGGCGGCCGATGGCGTCAGCCGCTATTCCCGCGCGGCGGGCGGGCTGACCCTGATGCGGGTCGCCGCCGACGAGCATGTCACTGCCTGCTTCCCCGTCGCCTACGAAGACGAGGCCGACGACATCACCGAGGAAACCGACGCGCATGACTGAGTTCGTGGGTCTGTATCCGGGCACCTTCGACCCGGTGACGAACGGGCATCTCGACGTCATCACGCGCGCGGCGCGCATCTGTTCGCGCCTGGTGATCGGCGTCGCGATCAACACCGGCAAGGGGCCGCTGTTCCCACTGGAGGAGCGCGTCGAGCTGGTGCGGGCCGAGACCGCTTCGATCGGGGAGCGTACCGGCTGCGTGGTGGAGGTGCGGCCCTTCGAAGGGCTGCTGGTCGCTTTCGCGCGGGAGGTCGGCGCCGGGATGATCGTGCGCGGCCTGCGCGCCGTGACCGATTTCGACTACGAGTTCCAGATGACCGGCATGAACCGCCGCCTCGATCCAGAGATCGAGACGGTGTTCCTGATGGCCTCCGAGACGCACCAGTTCATCTCCTCGCGATTCGTGAAGGAGATCGCGCGGCTCGGCGGTGACATCACCAGCTTCGTGCCCAAGCTGACGCTCGAGCGCACGCTGGCCCGCGTGCGCTCCTCTTCCGCGGAGTGAACCCGATGCAACGCCGCAGCTTCCTTGCCACCACCACCCTTCTTGCAACCGGAGCCGTCATGTCCGAAACCGAGAACGCTGAAGCGCAGGGCGCTCCGGACCTCGAGAACACCCTCTATCTGGAGTTGAAGGATGGCCGCGTGACCATCCAGCTCCTGCCGGACCTCGCGCCGCAGCATGTCGAGCGCATCAAGGTCCTGGCCCGCCGCGGCTTCTACGACAACACGCCGTTCCACCGCGTGATCGAAGGCTTCATGGCCCAGGGCGGCGACCCGACGGGCACCGGCACCGGCGGCTCCGACCTGCCGGACCTGACGGCGGAGTTCTCGGCGCCGTCGCGCGCCCGCTTCGTGCGCGGCACCTGTGGCATGGCGCGGACCCAGAATCCGAACAGCGCCAACAGCCAGTTCTTCATCATGTTCGCGCCGGCCTCCTCGCTCGATGGCCAGTACACGATCTGGGGGCGGGTCACCGCCGGCATGGATGCCGTGGACAAGATCAAGCGCGGCGCCGGGCAGAGCGGCATGGTCCGGGATCCGGACCGCATCCGCAGCATGAAGGTTGCCGCGGACGTCCGTTAGGACGTCCGCCAAACAGGGCGCCCGTTGAGCCTCTCATACCAAGCGGGCCGGTCGCTTGACCGGCCCGAGGCCGCGAACGCGGCCCGCCGGCAGTCCGGCGAAGCCAAGGGGCACGAATGTGCCCCGCCCGGCGTCTGAGGGTTCACTGGTATGAGGCTTTGAAACATGGCGTGGGGATGACATAAGCCCCGCGCGCGTGCCCGTAGCTCAGTCGGTAGAGCACGAGACTTTTAATCTTGGGGTCGTGGGTTCGAATCCCACCGGGCACACCAGTTCAGCCCTTCCGGAATCATCGCGAATCCTCGTGGGCGGCCTCCTCGGCCAGGCATTCGCTTGTGATTCACGAATTCGTGTGTAGTCTGCCTTCCGTAACAATCTGAGGGCACCACAAGATGCGCGCTTCCCAGCCCCAGGCGGCGGAGGGCGCTGTCTTTCGCCTCCCGGAACCGCTGCGCCGGTACGCCGCCGCCCTCGATGCCCGGATGCCCTCCGAATCTCCTTTCCTTCACGTCGGTCCCCTGCCGGCCTGCCCTGGCGCCAGCGCCTTTGCGGGCAATGGCCGCATCTGGATCACCCGCGAGGCCTTTCGTCCGGACAGCCGGGATGGGCTTCGGCTGATCGGCCACGAGCTGGCGCATCTGGCCCAGCAGGCCGGCCTGAGGGCCGCGTCAGGCGCTCCCTTCCGCTTCGACGATCCTGGGCTGGAGGCGGCCGCCGAGGCCTTCGGGGAGGCCTTCGCGGAGGGCGCACCGATCGGGCTGGCCTGGGAAGAGGCAAAGGATGCGGCGCCGCCGCGCGGGCCGCTGCAATGCTCCTACACCAGGCCGCAGCACGGCATGAACCTGCGCAACCAGGTCTTCCACGACGATTTCGGCGAGGTCGAGGAGGACGAGGACGACGATGAGGAGGACGCCGCCCCGCAGATGCAGGGAACCGGCGGCGCCAGGAATTTGGCAACCACCGCCGGGTCGACGGCCACCAGCATCGCGCGGCCGGCGCGCACGGTGGTGAGCACCGGCGTCAGCGCCGTCAACACCGTGAGCGGCGTGCTGGGCGGCACCGGCACGCTCGGCAGCATCACCGGCGCGATCTCCAGCGGCGCGGCGGCCGCCATGGCGCCCGCCGCGGCGGTGCTTGGCCCGGCCGGCATCGCGCTCGCGATCGCCGACATGGCACTCTCGGCGGTCTCGGCCGCCAAGACCTACGCCCATATGTGCGCGCTGGAAGCGATCGTGACGCTCTATTCCGGCAAGAAGGGCGTGCGCGAGACCACGCTGACGGCGATCGCCTACACCCTCAACAAGAAGAACAAGAAGCTGAAGCGGAAGGGGATCAGCTGCATCCCCATCCTCGGCAGCATCTGTAACAGCGTCTACACGCTCGGCCGCACCGTGCAGAAGAAGGTGAACGGCACCAAGGGCGTCGAGCGGCGCGCCATGTCGAAGCTGCTGTGGAACAACATGCTGGCCGGCGACCCCGCGGCCATCGCCGCCTGCGAGGAACTGCTCGGCGCCAAGACCTTCGGCAAGATCCGCAGGTGCATCGACGGCGACGTGGTGCTGAAGAAGAAGATGAAGTCGCTCTGACAGAACGGATGCCGGCGCCCGAGGACCAGTAAACCCCAACTGGCGCCCCGGTGCGGGAGCGCCTATGAACGCCCGCGCGCGGCTGGCCGGCCGCGCCGTCGCGTTTCTCACGCCGGGGACCCTGGGCTTGCACCCGGCGATCGCATCCTCCTTCGCGCCCAGGCCGAGCATGAGTGCATCCTTGCCTGAGCCCGCGCGCCTCGCCGTCATCATCCCCTGCTACAACGAAGCCGCGAATGTCGTGCCGATGGCCGAGCGCCTGGCCGCGACGCTGCAGGGCATCGCCTGGGAAGCGATCTTCGTCGACGACGACAGCCCGGACGGCACCGCCGCCGTGGCGCGCGCGCTCGCCGCCACCGATCCGCGCATCCGCTGCATCCGCCGCATCGGCCGGCGCGGCCTGGCCTCGGCCTGCATCGAGGGCTGGCTCGCGACTTCGGCTCCCTATCTCGCGGTGATCGACGGCGACCTGCAGCATGACGAGACGCTGTTGCCGAAGATGCTGGCGGCGCTCGAAGGCGGCGCCGAGCTTGTCGTCGGCAGTCGGCATGTCGAGGGTGGCGCGGTGGAAGGCGGCCTCTCGCCGCTGCGGGCCAAGCTCTCGGATGCCGGAACGGCGCTCGCGAATGCGGTGCTGCCGGTCCGCGTCTCCGACCCGATGAGCGGCTTCTTCGCGCTGCCGCGGACGCTGTTCGAGGAAGCGGCGCCGCGGCTGACCGGCACCGGCTTCAAGATCCTGCTCGATATCCTGCTGACCCTGCGGCGGCCGCTCCGCCTGGTCGAGCTGCCCTATGAATTCCGGGCGCGGCAGGCGGGTGCTTCCAAGCTCGATGCCGCTGTCATGCTCGAATTCCTGGGGCTGCTGACCGACAAGGCGCTGGGCGGGCTGGTACCGCTGCGCTTCCTGTCCTTCGCGCTCGTCGGCGCCGCCGGCGTGCTGGTGCACCTGGCCGTGCTCGGCCTGCTGTTCGGGGTGGCGGGTATCGGCTTCACCGCCGCGCAATGGGGCGCGACCATCGTCGCGATGACGGTGAATTTCCTGCTCAACAACCGCATCACCTATCGCGACCGGCGGTTGCGGGGCGCGCGGCTTTGGCGGGGCCTGGCGCTGTTCTACGTGGTCTGCGGGCTCGGGGCCGCAGCCAATGTCGGCATCGCGGCCCTGCTGGTGCGGGACGGATTGCTGGCCTGGGGCTTGGCGGGCGCGGCCGGTGCGGCACTGACCGTGGTATGGAACTACGCGATGTCCACCACCCTGGTCTGGCGCGGCCGATGAGCGGGCGGGGCTGGCTGGCGCTGCTGGCCGCCGCCACGCTGCTGCGGCTCGGCCTTGCGGCCTATATCCCGATCGCGCCGGACGAGGCCTATTACCGCGTCTGGGCCCATAGCCTGCAAGGCGGGTACCTCGATCACCCGCCGATGGTGGCGCTGTTCATCCGGGCGGGGATCCTGATCTTCGGCGATACCGCGCTCGGCATCCGGCTGCTGGGGCCGCTCGGGACGGCGCTCGGCTCGCTGATGCTGTGGCGCACGGCGGAGCGGCTGTTTCCGGGCCGCGGCGTCGGCGTCCCAGCGGCGCTGATGCTGAACGCAACCCTGCTGGTCGGCGTCGGCGCGGTGGTGATGACCCCCGACACGCCGCTGCTGCTGTTCTGGTGCGCTGCACTCTGGGCGCTGGCGGAGCTCCGGGCTTCCGGCGACGGACGCTGGTGGTTTGCGGTCGGCGCGGCGGCCGGCGCCGCGCTGCTGTCGAAATACACCGGGGCGCTGATCGGCTGCGGCATCCTGCTCTGGCTGCTGCTGGATCCGGCGGCGCGGCGCTGGTGGCGGGACTGGCGGCTCTATGCCGGCGGCGCCCTGGCGCTGGCGCTTTTCGCGCCGGTCGTCGCCTGGAATGCCGCGCATGGCTGGGTGAGCTTCGCCAAGCAGGGGGGGCGCGCGGGTACCGAGAGCGCGGGCGCCGGCCTGCGCTTCATCGGCGAGCTGATCGGCGGCCAATGGGCGCTGGCGACGCCGATCCTCTTCGTGCTCTTCGCGGCGGGTGCCGCGCTCGCGGTCAGGCGCTGGCGGGATGGCGCCGCGCTGCTGCTGGCCGTCTTCGTGGTGCCGGGGGCCGCGATCTTCCTCTGGCAGGCGACCGGCAGCCGGGTGCAGGGGAATTGGCCGGCCATCCTCTATCCGGCGGCGGCGATCGCGGCGGCGGCGCTGCTGGCGCCCTCCTGGCAGCGCTGGCGGCGGGCCGGGGTGGCGCTCGGCCTGGTGCTTGGCGTGGTGGTGCAGTTGCAGGCGCTGGCGGGGGTCCTGCCGCTCCCCCGCCGCTACGATCCGACCTTGGCCCGGCTCGCTGGGTGGGACGATTTCGCGGCAGAAATCGCGGCGGCCGCAAGGCGGGAAGGGGCCGGCTTCGTCGCGGCCGAGGAATATGGCCTGGCGTCCGAGCTCGCGCTGCGGCTGGAGCCGCCGACGGGGCCGGCGGTGCTGGCGATGGATGCGCGCTGGGCCTTCTTCCGCTTGGCCGAGCCCCCGGACGGGCGCCCTGGGCTGCTGGTGCGCAGCCTACGTCGGGGGGAGGGGCCGCCGCTCTGGCCCGGCGCCGTGGCGACCGGCACCGTCCTCATCCGCGCCCGGCATGGGATCGAGGCGGAGCGCTACCGCCTGTACCGCGTCGAGACCGGTCCCGGGCTGCCGCCGGTTCGGCAGTTGCCACGGCCGTGAGACTGTGGCCGTAAAACCGTGGCCGGGGCCGTGAGGCGGTGGTGGCGGGTCATGCAGCCGCGGTGGCAGGATAGGCGTTATCCTGCGTAACCACCGCTCACTCTCCGGCGAAGCCGGAGCGCAGAGGAGAGGCTCCACATGCTGATCAAGCGCCCGCGTGGCTGGGAATTGCCGGAAAGCGCCGCGACGCCCGAGGCGCTCGTCATGGGACGCCGCAAGAGCCTCGGCCTGGCGGCCGGCTTGCTGGCGGCGGCCGGCGCCGGGCCGGCCCTGGCGCAGGGCGCCGCGCCGGCGGCGGACCCGATGGCGGCGGCACGCAACCCACGCTACCAGCCGGGCCGCGACCTCACGCCTGAGCGCGATGTCACGACCTACAACAATTATTACGAGTTCGGCGTCGACGACAAACGCATCCACCGCGCGGCGCAGCGCCTGCCGCTGCGGCCCTGGCGGCTGAAGGTCGACGGCATGGTCGAACGCCCGATCGAATTCGACATCGACGGCCTGCTGCGCATGCTCCAGCTCGAGGAGCGGGTCTATCGGCTGCGCTGCGTCGAGGCCTGGGCGATGACGATCCCCTGGACCGGCTTCCAGCTCTCGACCTTGCTCGGGCTGGTGAACCCGCTCGCGTCAGCGAAATACGTGACCTTCGAGACGGCCGCGATCCCGGCGGTGATGCCGGGCCTGCGGCAGAGCTGGTACCCCTGGCCCTATCTCGAAGGCTGCACCATCGAGGAGGCGCGGAACGATCTGAGCTTCCTGGCCGTCGGGCTCTACGGCAAGGCGCTGCCGCCGCAGAACGGCGCGCCCATCCGGGTACTGTTCCCGTGGAAGTACGGCTTCAAGTCGGGCAAGTCGATCGTCCGCATCACGCTGACGGACCAGCGCCCGGTGTGCTTCTGGGAGCGTCTGCAGAACCAGGAATACGGCTTCTGGGCCAATGTGAACCCCGAGGTCCCGCATCCGCGCTGGAGCCAGGCGACGGAACGCGTGATCGGCAGCAACGAGCGTGTGCCCACGCGGCTCTTCAACGGCTATGCCGAGCAGGTCGCGGGCCTCTACACGGGGCTGGCGAACGAACGGCTCTGGGCCTGAGCGCGACCGCCCCAGCCCGGGCACCTCGCTGAGGGAGGCCGCATGATCGGGTTGGGTGCGCTGTTCCTGGTGGGCGCGGCTTCGGTGGCCGGCATCTTCGGGCTCGGCATGAGCTTCGGCACCTTCCTCTATCGGCTGGTGCCCGGCTTCGTGCCCTGGCTGCAATCCCTCGTGCAGCGCCATGGCTGGACCAATGCCTGGAGCGATGTCGGCGTGCCGCTGATGGACGCGCCCGCCTGGCTGCCGCCGCTGCTGATCGGCCTGGTGTTGATTCTGCTCGGCTGGGCGCGGCGGCGGGCCTGAATTGCCGCCGCGCCGCTCAGTCGAGCCGCGCGCCCGAGATCTCGACGAGCTGGCGCCAGCGCGGCGTCTCCTCCGCGATCAGGCGGGTCAATGCCGCCGGCGTCTCGCTGACCACGGTGCCGTAGCCGAGCGGCTTCAGCCGGTCCACGAAGGCCCGGTCGGCGGCGATCGCGTGTGTCGCCTGGTGCAGCCGGGCGATGATCGGCTCCGGCGTGCCGCCGGGTGCGACGATCGCGTTCCAGGTGATGACCGAGTGGTTGCCGAGGCCGAGATCGGCGAAATCCGCCATCCCCGGCACATCCGGCAGGATCGAGAGGCGCGGGCCGGAACTCACCGCCAGCGCCTTGAAGCGCCCGGCCTCCACATGCGGCATCAGCGCCGGCATGACGTCGAACATCATGTCGAGCGTGCCGGCGACGAGGTCGTTGATGGCCGGGCCGCCGCCGCGATACGGCACATGCAGGATCTTCGCGTCGGCGAAGCGGTTGACGGCCGAGATGTTGAGGTGGGACGAGGTGCCGTTGCCCGAGGAGCCCATCTTCACCTGCTCGGGGTTCGCGCGGCTCCAGGCGATCAGGCTGCGGAAATCGGTCCAGCCGCGCTGCCGCGCGGTCTCCGCATTCACCACGCAGAGCAGCGCGCCATCGGTGATCTGGCTGACCGGCGCGAAATCCTTCTGCGGGTCGAAGCTGAGCCGGGAGAACATGAAGGGCGCGGCGGCGAAGGTGGTGACGCCGAGCAGCCCGATGACGGAGCCATCGCGCTCCCCCTTCGCCGTCGCCTCGGCGCCGATCATGCCGCCGGCGCCGCCGCGGTTCTCGACCACCACATTCTGCCCAAGCGCCGGGCCAAGGCGCTCGGCAATGAGCCGGCCCAGGATGTCGACGGCGCCGCCAGGCGGGAAGGGAACGATCAGCCGCACCGGCCGGCCGCCGGCCAAGGGCTGCGCCCGTGCCACGGCAGGGGCGGCGAGCACCGCGGTTCCGGCAAGGAAAACTCGTCGGGAAGTGTTCATCTTGCTTGCTTCCAGGTTGCGGCCACGCAGCCTGCGCGCGGCACCGCGCGTGATGCAAGCGGCGCGCCGGGGAAGGCAGCGCCTTCCCCGGCGCGCCCTACACGAGCGAGCGCGCCCGCGCGATGACGCTCAGCGTCTCGGGTGTCAGGTCATAGACAGCGAGTTCGCCGGGCGCGGCCCAGGCGACTTCGCTGACATCGTCGGCGGCGCGTGCCTCGCCGGAGAGCAGGCGGCCGGCATAGTCGATGATGGTGTAGTGGAAGCGGATAGCGCCGGCCTCGTCTCGCGTCACGGCGTCGATGACGGCGGCGAGGGTGAGGGGGCCGGCCTCGATGCCGGTTTCTTCGCGCAGCTCGCGGCGGGCGGCGTCCTCGGCGCCTTCGCCGAGGTGCTGGGCGCCGCCGGGGAGCGACCAGAGGCCGAGGCGCGGCGGACGGGCGCGGCGCACCAGCAGCACGCGGTCGGCGGCATCGAAGATCACGCAGCCGATGCCGACCCAGGGGCGGTCCGGATATTCGCGCGTGCTCACTGAACGGGGGCTGTGCCCGGCGGCGTCGCCGGGTCGGCGGCGGGCGCGGCCGGCTCCTCCTGGCGCTGGAGGTCGGCGAGCCGCGGCGCCAGGGCGCGTTCCTTCCATTGCCCGACCTGATAGGCCCAGCCGCGCCAGCGCGCGTTCAGCCGCGCTGCTTCATCGTCGCCCTCCGCGGCGAGGCGCAGCCAGACGGCATCGGCGCTGCGGTTCACCCGGGCGACGATGGTGAGGTTGTCGGTCAGGGTGAAGCGGGATTCGCCGAGGGCATCGCCCGGGATCTCGGCCTCGGCCTTCACCTCGATGAAGGTGAGGAATTCGAAGGCGCGGCCGACCTCGTCGAGGCTCGTCTCGTCGAGCGGCGGGGTCTCGGCGGGGAGGGTCACGCGCAGTGGCGCATCGGCCTCGCCAGCGCGGGCCAGCTCCAGCGCCGGCTCCCCGGTCCGGTTGACCACGACGCGCTGCACGCGATCGCGCGCGAAATTCGCGACATCGCGATCGAGCCAGAGATTCGGATCGCCATCGATCGGCAACCGGCCTTCGGCGAGCCAGGCCTGGGTCTCGTTGGCGCGGCGGATGAAGGCGGCTTCCGGCACATTGCCCTGGGTTCGGACCCGGCGTCGGCCGATCACCAGCTCGGCGATGGCGGTGCCCTGCGCATCGAGCACCCGCAGCAGGGAGGCGGTGGAGCCAGGCTGCGTTGGGTCGTTGAGGCCGAGGCGGTCGAGCAGTTCCGGATTGGCCGTGCGCGGCTCGGTCAGGCGCAGCTCGGTGAGGCCGGTCAGCAGCTCGCGCACGCGTTCGCTGCGCGCGGGATAGTTGGCGCGCTCCGGCAGGACCCAGAGGTCGCCCTGGCGCTGCACGGTCAGCGTGCCATCATGGCGCTTCACCTCTATGCGCGCGACCTGCTGCAGCCGGGCGGCGAGGTTGGGGAAGGCGAGGGCCGCCTGGCCGGGCGGGGGCGGCGTCGCGTCGTTCGGCGTCAGCAGCAAGGCGCCGCCGACGGAAGCGATGGCGGCGACGCCGAGCAGCAGCAGGGTGCGGCGGTTCATCGTCTTCGTTCTTCCTACTTAGAGCGGCGCGGCCGAATCACGCCTCCGGTGCTCGGCGGCGCAGCCGCCTGCGCCCTCCGGCGATCGGGCGCGCTCACGCCCGCGCCGCGGCACGGCGGCGGGACCGCATGATGCCGAGGCCGATCGCGAAGAGCGTCAGCAGCAACGGCACCAATGCGATGTTCACGACGCGGAGCAGGGTCTCCAGCCGCTCGATGTCGCGCCTGAGCTCAAGCTGCACGGTGCGAAGCTGCTGGCGGGTCTGGATGATGTCCTGGCGGGCGCGGTCGATCTCCGCGCGCTGTTCGGGGGTGATGACGGCGCTGCCGCCGCGCTCGCCGCCCTGGCCTTGGCGCAGCTCGCGCAGCCGCCGCTCGGTCTGCTCCAGGCGCTGGGTCAGGGTGCGTTCGGTGGCGCGGAAGCGCGTCTCGGCGTCGCGGCGGATATCGTCGACGAGCTGGAAGGGACGCAGGCTCTCGCCGCGAGAGCGCAGCGAGACCAGCGCGTCACCGCCGGCGAGCGTGTCGGCGATGTTCGCCAGCAGGGCGCCGTTGTCGCTGAAGGGCGTCGCCTGCTGCTGGCCGAAGAAGTCCTGGATGCGCACCCAGAAGCGATCCTCCAGCACATCGGCGTCGTTCACGACGACGATATTGGCGGCGCCATCGGTATGGGCACGATGGGCTGGGAAATCGGCGGGGCGATCGGCGTCGGCGGGCGCGGCGTCGCCGAAGGCGGAGTTGAGCTGCCCGCGGATGCGGGCGGCGATGGCGTGGTGCTGGCCGTCGGGCGCGAATTCGGCCAGGAGCTGCGTCGGGTTCGGTTCGCTGCGGACGCGCGCGGCATCCACCAGCATGCTGCGGTCGCTGCTGCTGAGGAGCGGCACGAATTCGATATTGGCGCCATCCCGCCGGCGGACTTCGCCAGCCGAGGCGACGGTCACCTGGTTCAGGTCCGCGGTCGCGACCTCGCTGCGGTTCACGCTGTCGCCCTGCATGTTGAACCAGGCGGTGTAGTCCACCGCCTGCACGCGGTCGGTCGGGTTGGCGCGCACCCGCCAGGCGCCGCGCAGGTCGAGCACGACGCGGTCGGACGGCGCCTCGACCCCCCAGGCGTTCAGCAAACGGTCGAGCGAGGAGGCGGTGTTCGTGGGCGGCTGGCCGCCGGGGCCGGGGCGGCCGGCCTGGCCTTCGGAATGCGGGTCGGTGAAGACGATCAGCTTGCCGCCGCGCATGACGAACTGGTCGATCGCGTATTGCGTCGGCTCCGGCAGGTTCTGCGGATGCGCGACGATCAGCACCTGCACCTCGTCCTCGATGCGGCGGGCATCGGCGGCGACGTCGCGCAGCGTGAAGAACTGGCGCATCTGCTGCATGATCGCATAGGGCTGGCCGCCGCCGCCGGGCGGCAGCCCCTGCATCTGGCGCATCATCATCATGCGCGGGTCGCCGTTGAGCGGCAGCGAGGACAGCACGCCGATGACCGGGCGGCGCGGGTTCGACAGCTCATAGACCAGGCGCGTCAGGTCATATTCCAGGAAGCGCTCGCGCTCCGGCTGGAAGAACGGGATATTGCGCTCGTCATCGAGCAGGTTGGAACCGGCCAGGCCGAAATAGACCTGCTCGCCGGACTGGTCGACCGGCACGCCCTGCAGCCCGAAGGCGAGCGCCCGGTCCTCGGTTTCGGAGAAGGGCTCCGGGTCCAGGACCTCGAGCCGGATCTTGCCGTCGGAGATGGCGACGTATTCGGCCAGCATGGCGCGCAGCCGCTCGGCATAGGCGCCATAGACCGGCACCGCAGTGCCGAGGCGGCGGGAATAGAAGAGGCGAAGCGTGACCGGGTCCTGCAGACCGCGCAGCACCTGCCGGGTGCCGTCGGAGAGCGTGTAGAGGCGCTGCTCCGTCAGGTCGACGCGGGCGCGCGGGAACAGCCGGTCGGCCAGCATGTTGACGCCGACGGTGAGCAGCAGCGCGGCCAGCACGCCGAGCGCCGAGAAGGCGAGGCGGCGGGGGGCGCGCGGGGCGGGGGCGGTGGTGGCGCTCATGCGATCAGTCCGCCTTGCGGTGGTCGAGCACGACCGCGTTGAGGAAGAGCCAGAAGCCGATGAAGCTGGCGAAGAAGACCACGTCGCGCGCCGCGACGACGCCGCGCGCGAAGCTGTTGAAGCGTTCGGTCACCGAGACGGCGCGGGCGAGCTCGGCCAGCGCCGGGACGCGGGTCGAGAGGAAATCCGTCACGATCGGGCTGCCGGCGGCGGCGAAGAGGAAGCAGGCGGCGACCGCGAGCACGAAGGCGATGACCTGGTTCTTGGTCGCGGCCGAGAGTGCGGCGCCGACCGCGAGATAGGCGCCGGCCACCATGAGGCAACCGAGATAGCCCGCCAGCACCACGCCATTATCCGGATTGCCGAGCGCGTTGATCGTCACCCAGAGCGGGAAGGTCAGCGCGAGCGCGACCGCGCAGAAGGCCCAGGCGGCGAGGAACTTGCCCCAAACCGCCTGCCACTGGGTCAGCGGCAGGGTCAGCAGCAGCTCGATGGTGCCGAGGCGGCGCTCTTCGGCCCAGAGCCGCATGGTCAGCGCCGGCACCAGGAACAGGAACAGCCAGGGGACGAAGTTGAAGAAGGGCTGCAGGTCGGCCTGGCCGCGGTTGAAGAAGCCGCCGAGCGTGAAGGTCAGCGCGCCGCTGAGGACCAGGAAGATGACGATGAAGACATAAGCGACGGGTGTCGCGAAATAGCCGGCGAGCTCGCGTCGGGCGACGGTCAGCATCGGGCCCATCACGCGGCCTCCCGCGCCAGGGTGAGTTCGCGGAAGACCTGCTCCAGGGTATGACCGGGCCGCAGCAGGTCGCGCGGCGGGGCATCGGCCAGGATCCTGCCGCGCGCGATGATGATGGCGCGGGTGCAGACGGCCTCCACCTCTTCCAGGATATGGGTCGAGATGATGATTGCCTTCTCCGGTGCCATGCGGCGGATGAGCTCGCGCACCTCATGCTTCTGGTTGGGGTCGAGGCCGTCGGTCGGCTCGTCGAGCACCAGCACCGGCGGGTCGTGCAGCAGCGCCTGGGCCAGGCCGACGCGGCGCTTGAAGCCCTTCGACAGGGTCTCGATCGGCTGCAGCCGCACGCCTTCGAGCTGGGTCTGCGCCATGGCGGCGGCGACCTTCTCGTCGAGCGTGGCACCGCGGAAGCCGCGGATGCGGGCGACGAATTGCAGGAAGCCGGTGACGGTCATCTCGGGATAGGTGGGGGCACCCTCCGGCAGGAAGCCGAGGGCGCGCTTCGCCGCGACCGGAGCGTCGGCGATGTCGTGGCCGGCGATCCGGGCGGTGCCGGCGGTCGGCGTCACGAAGCCCGCCAGCATCTTCATGGTGGTCGACTTGCCGGCGCCGTTGGGGCCGAGGAAGCCCAGAACCTCGCCCTTCTCGACGGTGAAGGAGACATCGTCCACGGCGGTGAAGGCGCCGAAGCGGCGCGTCAGGTGCTCGATCTCGATCAGCGCGGGCAAATTCGGTCCCCCATGCGCGGTCATCCTGCCGCCGGTCGGCCCGGCCGCGATCCGGCAGGCGGGTTTAGCCCGGTCGTGAGGGGATGCAACCCCCTGCGGTCATTGGCTGTCCGCCATCTTGCGGCGCAGCAAGAATGAAATTAAGAATCATTCGCATATATATCACGACCGGAGACATGATGGCGCCGCTCCTCGACGTAAAGGACCTGACGGTCCGGTTCGATACCCCCAACGGCACCGTCCATGCCGTCTCCGGCGTGAGCTACTCGTTGCAGGCCGGGGAGACGCTGGCCGTGGTGGGCGAAAGCGGCAGCGGCAAGAGCGTGCATGTGCTGGCGATGGTCGGGCTGATCCCGAAGCCGCCCGGGCGCGTTGCCGCCGGGCAGGCGCTGTTCGAGGGGCGGGACCTGCTGGCGATGCCGGAGCACGAGCTGCGCCGTCTCCGCGGCGGCCAGATCGGCATGATCTTCCAGGACCCGATGAGCTCGCTCAACCCGGTGCTGACCGTCGGCTTCCAGATCATGGAGAGCCTGCGCACTCATCTCGGCCTCTCCAAGGCGGCCGCGAAGAAGCGCGCGATCGAGCTGCTGGACCTGGTCGGCATCCCCGAGCCGCAGCGCCGGATCGAGCAGTATCCGCACCAGTTCTCGGGCGGCATGCGGCAGCGCGCGATGATCTCGATCGGCATCGCCTGCAACCCGAAGCTCTTGATCGCGGATGAGCCGACGACGGCGCTCGACGTCACCATCCAGGCGCAGATCCTCGATCTGGTGCGGGGCCTCCGGAAGCAGCTCGGCATGGCGATCATCTGGATCACCCATGACATGGGCGTGGTCGCCGGCCTCGCGGACAATGTGCAGGTCATGTATGGCGGCCGCATCCAGGAACGCGGGCCGGCGCGCGCAGTCTTCCACGATACCCGCAGCGCCTATACCTACGGGTTGCTGAAGTCGCTGCCCGAGCATGGCGCGCCCGGCGCCGTGCAGGACGGCACGCGGAAGCGGCTGGTGCAGATTCCGGGCTATCCGCCGGACATGACCAACCCGCCACCGGGCGATCCCTTCGCGCCGCGCAACCCCTTCGCGACCGAGCGCTGCCAGGCGGAGGTGCCGCCGCTGGTGCAGGCGGAAGGCGCGGCGCCCGGCCATATGGTCGCCGCCTGGTATGACCTTCGCGCCGCGCGGGGAGCCCAGGCATGAACGCCCTGCCGCCGCGCCCGATCCTCGAGGTCGACGACCTCTCCCGCCACTTCGTGACCAAGGATTTCTTCGGCCGCGAGCAGCATCGCGTCCGCGCGGTCGACAACGTCTCCTTCACCGTGGCGGCCGGGGAGACCCTTGGGCTGGTCGGCGAATCCGGCTCGGGCAAGAGCACGACCGGGCGACTGGTCCTGCGCTTGGACGATCCCACCGCCGGGCAGATCCGCTTCGAGGGGCAGGAGATCACCGGGCTGCGCAAGCAGTCGCTGCGCGCGATGCGGACGCGCATGCAGGTGGTGTTCCAGGATCCCTTCTCCTCGCTCAACCCGCGCATGCGGGTGGGCGATGCGGTGGGCGAGCCGCTGCGCGCGCATCGGCTGACCAAAAGCCGCGCCGAGGAGCGCGACCGGGTCGCGGAGCTGTTCCAGCGCGTCGGCCTCGATCCGCGCTTCGCGGAGCGCTTCCCACATCAGTTCTCGGGCGGTCAGCGGCAGCGCATCGGCATCGCGCGGGCGATCGCGGTGCGGCCGCAACTGATCGTGGCGGATGAGCCGATCACCGCGCTCGACGTCTCGATCCAGGCGCAGATCGTGAACCTCTTCATGGACCTGCAGGAGGAGATGGGCGTCGCCTATCTCTTCATCGCCCATGACCTCGCGATGGTGCGCCATCTCTGCCACCGGGTCGCGGTGATGCTGCGGGGGCGCATCGTGGAGATGGCGCCGACCGAGCAGCTCTTCGCCGATGCGCGGCATCCCTATACGCAGGCGCTGATCTCGGCGATGCCGATCCCGGATCCGGACCGGGAGCTGCTACGGCAGCGGATCTTCTTCGACGGCAAGCTGCCGCCCCCGGATGCGGCACTGGAGCAGGTGACGCCCGGGCACTGGGTGCTGGCGGCCTGACCGGTATGGCCCGGCGCGGGAGGGGCGCCGGAGCGTCCTGATCGGCTCGGCTGTCCTGACATGCGTGATCTTCGCCGCGCTGCCCCTCTACTTCCTGCTGCGCGGTAGCACGCGTGGCGGCCTGCTGTTCTGAGCAGGCGGGAGGTTTCGGCCGGCTGGCCGGCATCCAGCGCCGCCAGCCGGAGGGCGCCTGGTCAGGCCGGGAGCGCCGCCGATCCTTCCGTCACCCTGCCACTCTCCGCCGCGACCAGCAGGACATAGGTGCCGCTGGCCATCGCCATCACCAGCGATCCGACGAACGCCTGAACGGCGAGCTCGGCAATGGCCCAGAGGAGGAGAAGGTCGGGAAGAGCGGCATCCGCCGCGTTCAGAACCGTCCAGGCGATCTGCACCACGACGGCGGCGATGGCGCCGGTGGCGAGCAGCAGCCCGAGAAGTGTGAGGCGGTGGCCGCGGGTCAACGCCCAACTGCGGGACAGGCTGCGTACCGGCCCCGCTCCTTCGATGACGCAGACCGGGAGAGCGACGAAGCTGCCCAGCGCCCAGACCACGCCCGGGATGACAAGCAGGACGAGGCCGAGCAGCAGGCCGAGGATGACCAGCAGGTTGGTCAGCAGGCATCGTATGGCGGCCTTCAGACCCTGCGCGATGGCGGTGCCGGGAGTCGCATGCTGACCCTGCAGGCTCCGGACCATTGCGTAGATCACGATCGGGCTCAGCAAACCGGAGCATAGCGTCCGCGCCGAGAGGTGGATCAGGAACTGCCAGCCCAGCATCTCGGCCGGAGGCCCTTCCGGTAGGAAGGCGAGTTCCATTCCGAACCCGACCACCAGCGCGACCAGCATGAGGGTCAGCATGACCGGGAAGACGAAGCCGAAATTCCGGAAAAGGGCGGTCAAGGAGGCTTTGAATGCGATGCCGAAGCGGAATTCGGAAGGGGGTGGGCTTCCGGCCACAGCCGTGTCCGATATCGCCTCGTCAGCAGCGCTCATCCCGCTCTCCCATGTGGCTCGCAGCAATCGCGCGCCAGTCCCTGTGCCGATTCATCTCGGCATGCCAGGACGAACGGTAGTCATGACAAGTATTTCAGCCAATCGTTAACGGATTGATATTGTCGAGTTCCCAGCGCGCTGGGTCACGGCTCCTGTGGGCTCCACTGGGATGCTTATCCAGCATCCAGCGTCACCAGCGTCGGATCGTGGCCGAACAGCCGCAGCAGCAGCGTCGCGGCCTGGCCGCGCGGGCTACGCAGCGCGGCGTCTTTGTGCAGCAACAGCGCCGCGTCACGATTGGCGATGTTCACCAGACGGTCGAGCTCGTCTGGATCGTCCTCGCTGTCCCAGAGCCGGGCACCGGGCTGGCCGGCCTGGCGCTCGCCGAGCGCCTCGCCGCCGCCGCGGAAGCGGAGGTCCTGGTCGGCAATGACGAAGCCGTCCTCGGTGTCGCGCAGCACCAGCAGGCGGCGCTTTTCGGATTCCGTCAGCCCGTCCGAATGGATCAGCAGGCAGGAGGAGGGGCGGCTGCCGCGCCCGACCCGGCCGCGCAACTGGTGCAGCGCGGCCAGGCCGAAGCGCTCCGCCTGCTCGATCAGCATGATGGTGGCATCCGGCACGTCGACGCCGACTTCGACGACCGTGGTCGCGACCAGCAACTGGGTGCGGCCGGCGGCGAAATCGGCCAGCGCCTTCTCGCGTACAGCGATGTCGAGCGCGCCATGCGCCATGCCGACCTTTCCGGGAAAGCGCTCGGCGAGCTCGGCGAAGCGGGTCTCGGCGGCGACGCTGTCATCCTTGTCGCTGTCGGTGATGGCCCGCACCACCCAATAGGCGCGCTCGCCCCTGGTCATCGCGGCTTCGAGCCGGTCCTGGATCCGTGGCAGCATCGCCTGGCTGGTGATGCGGGTCGCGATCGGCTGCCGGCCGGCCGGCTTGCCCATCAGCCGCGTCACATCCATCTCGCCCCACTGGGTCAGCAGCAGGGTGCGCGGGATCGGGGTCGCGGTCATCACCAGCAGGTCGGCATCGCTGCCCTTGCCGGCCAGCATCAGCCGCTGTGCGACACCGAAGCGGTGCTGCTCGTCGACCACGGCCAGCGCCAGGTCGCGGAAGGCGACACCTTCCTGGAACAGCGCGTGGGTGCCGATGACGAGGGAGATGGAGCCCTCGGCGAGGCCCGCCAGCACCCGCTTGCGCTCGCGGCCCTTCACCGATCCGGCCAGCAGCGCGACCGGCACGCCGGCCGCGCCGCAGAGGCGTTCGAAGGTGCGGAGATGCTGGCGTGCCAGCAGCTCGGTCGGCGCCATCAGGGCCGCCTGGGCACCGGCCTCCACGGCGCGCAGCATCGCCATGGCGGCGACCAGCGTCTTGCCGGCGCCGACATCGCCCTGCAGCAGCCGCAGCATGCGGCGGGGCGCCGCGAGGTCCGCGTCGATCTCGGCCATCGCCTGGCGCTGGGCTGGTGTGGGCTCATGTCCGAAGGCGGCCAGCGCGGCGCGCCGGAGCCGCCCGTCGCCGGCGAGCGCGCGGCC
>NZ_JAAGBB010000053.1 GCF_018129085.1 Plastoroseomonas hellenica | reverse complement strand
GCCGGCGCGGCGACGCGCTGGAGGGCAGCGAGGCCGCGCCCGAGGGTGAGGCGCCTGCCGCCGAGCCTGTGGCCGAGGAACAGCGCCCGGCGCCGCGCCCACCGCGTGCGCCACGCTATGCCGGCCCCACGCCGGCCGATCCCTTCGCCGGGCAGATCGACGACATCTTCTCGGTGATGGAAGCCGCAGAGGCGGCCGCCGAGGCGCAGGCCGAGGCCGCCGCGCGCGCGCCGCGCCGCGCCGCACCCGTCGAGGCCGATATCGCGGCGCTGGCCTCCGACCCGCCGGTCGAACCGGCGACGCCGGAGCCGGCGCCCCAGCCGATGCCGCCCCCGCACGAGCCGGTCCCGGTGCCGCAGCCCGAGCCCGCGCATCCGGCGACGCCGGAGCCTGCCTATCCGACCGAGCCGGAGCCGATCACGCCCAGCGATCCGGAGCCCTTCACCCCCTCCGCCGCACCGCTGGCGGGGACTGAGGCCGCGATTGCCGACGAACCCGTCGCGGCGCCGCCGGTGCAGCCGATCGTGCTCGGCGCCGATGCCGCGGAAGCCCTGCCGAAGCGCCGCGGCTGGTGGCGCCGCTGACGTCCCTCACTCAATCCGGGCGGCGCGTCCCGCGCCGCCCGGACAGGTAGCCTGCCAGCCCGAGGGCGAGGCAGGCCGCCAGCGTGCCGAAGGCGGCATTCCAGGCCCAGGCCGGGTTCACGAAACCCACCACCCAGCCGGTCATCGCGGGCAGCGCCGCGCTGCCGAGCGTCTGCGCCAGATTGACCGTGGTGACCCCGCGCCCGACCTGATGGTCGGGGAACAGCGCGCGTCCCTGGGTCACCACCACGACCGGGTAGCAGGAGCAGAGGCAGAGCGCCGACAGCAAGGCGACCGCCACCGGCAACGGCGCCGAGGGCCAGAGCGCAAGCGCCGTCAGCATCAGCACCGAGAGCGCGGCGAAGCCCGCCACGGTGCGGGGCCGCGAGCCGATCCGCCGCTCGATCGGTCCCACCACCAGCAGCCCCGCCACCAGCGCCAGCCCCATGATGAAGAGCACGGTGCCACGCGTCTCCGGCGCCATGCCGTGCACCTCCGCCAGATAGGGGCCGGCCCAGACGGCGATGACCGTCGCCATCGCGGCATAGCCCACCAGGTGCATGGCGAGCACCGGCAGCAGCCCCGGCGTGCGCCAGACGGAGAACTGCCCGCGCAACGCCTGCGCCAGGGTCTCCGCCGGGCCCGGCGGCGCCGGTCGGTCGGGCGGATCGTCGCGCACCCACACCCACCACAGCGCCGCCAACCCGAGCGTCAGCAGGCCCGACGCGGCATAGGCGCCGCGCCAGCCGAGCCATTCGGCGGCCAGCGCGAAGGGTGCGCCGGCGAGCAGGATGCCCAACTGGCTGGTCGCGAAGACGCGGGCGAGCGAGGTCGTGAGCCCCGGCCCCGCATACCAGCGCGCCGAGAGGACCACGCTTGCCATGAAGCTGGCGCCGCAGCCGATGCCCAGCAGGAAGCGCGCAGCGAGGAAGGCCTCGGCGCTGTCCGCCAGCCCCTGGCCGATGGCGCCGATGGTGCAGGGCAGGGCGAGGGCGGCGACCGTCAGTCGCGGCCCGATGCGGTCGAGCGCCAGCCCGACCGGGATCTGCATCAGCAGCAGTGCCGCGAAGAAGGCGCCGTTCGCGGCCCCCAGCAGCCCTGCGCCGGCGCCGAGATCGGCCGCCAGCTCCGGCCCGACCACGCCGAGCGCCGCGCGGTGGAACTGGCTGGCGCCGGTCACCAGGGCGAGGGCGGCGAAGATCCGCGCCGAAGGACGGGTCGCCGGCTGCCGCGGCCCGGCGCCCCCGAGGTCCCGTGGACTCACGCCGCGAGGCCGAGTGCCGCGTGCAGGGCCCGCCCGCCTTCCGGTGTCAGTGCCAGGCGGCGCCGGGCCAGCGGGTCGCCGGCGCATTCCGCCGTGGCGCGGGTCAGCCAGTGTCGGCGCAGGCAGCAGGAGGCGATCTCCCGTGCCAGCCCGCCGGCCAGATGCGGCCGGCGCTCCGACCAGTCCATGCAGTCGCAGGCGAATCGGCGGGCAGTGCGCGCGGCCTTCAGGTCGACGCCCATCGCGGCCAGCCCTGCCTCACCCGCCGTGGTCGCCGTCCAGCCGCCGGCGGCGGGCTGGATCCAGCCGCGCCCGACCAATGCCCCGTGCAGCGCGACGGCGAGCCGCCCGGCCAGGTGATCGTAGCAGAGCCGTGCGGTGCGGAAGGCCTCACCATGCGGCCAGCGGCGCTGGGGTGCGGTGGCCGCGGCGAGGCCACCCAGCGTCTCGATCGCCGCCGCGACCTCCTCCGACGCCAGGCGGTGATAGCGATGACGGCCTTGGGGATGCACCACGACCAGCCCGCCTTCGGCGAGCTTCGCCAGATGCGCGCTGGCGGCCGGCGCGCCGATCCCGGCGGCGCGCGCCAGTTCGCCCGCAGTCAGCGCTTCGCCGGCCAGCAGCGCCTGCAGCATCACGGCGCGGGTGGGATCGCCCAACAGGTCGGCGAGGCGGGCAAGATCGGCAGGGCTGCTCATGGCGTGTTCCTCTCCCGGTCATCCTGCCCTGTTTGTGGCGAGCGTGCTTCGCCCGCCGCCGAAGCGGCGGAGGTCGCCGCTGTCACAAAGCCCGGGGATAACGCCGGGTCAGCGCCCGAGGAATCGGGCAATCCTGGCCGGTGCCTCGGCCATCGCGGCTTCGTCCCCGCAATAGGAGAGGCGCAGGAAGCGCGCCCCGCGTCCGGGGTCGAAATCGAGCCCGGTGGTCGCGGCGATCCCGGCCTCGGCCAGCAGGCGCGCGGAGAAATCGACGCTGTCGTTGGAGAGGGCGCCGATGTCGCACCAGAGATAGAAGGCACCGTCGGCGGCCGCGATCCGGTCGATGCCCGCCTTGGGCAGCCCGTCCAGCAGCCGGGCGCGGCTGCGGGCATAGACGGCCTTGTTGGCCTCCAGCTCCTCGACGCAGTCCATCGCCGCTTCGGCCGCGACCTGGGCCACATGCGGGGCCGAGATGAACATGTTCTGCGCCAGGCGCTCGACCGGGCGGACCAGGTCCTCCGGCAGCACCAGCCAGCCGATGCGCCAGCCGGTCATCGACCAGTATTTGGAGAAGGAATTCACGATGATGGCGCTGGAGGAGACGGCCGCCGCCGTGCTCTCGGCGACCGTGCCCCAGGTCAGGCCGTGATAGATCTCGTCCGAGATCAGCCGCACACCGTTCGCGTCGCACCACGCAGCGATCGCCGCGATCTCCGCCGGCGCCAGCATGGTGCCGGCCGGATTGCAGGGGGAGGCGATGATCAGCCCCGCCGGTCGCGGATCCAGCGCCTCCAGCATGGCGATGCTCGGCTGGAAGCGCGTCGTCGCGTCGCAGGGCAGGATCTGCGGCCGCATGCCGAGCGCGGTCAGGATATTCGCATAGGGCGGGTAGAAGGGGGCGGCCATGGCGATGGCATCGCCGGCATCGAAGCCCGCCAGGAAGGCGAGGGGGAAGGCACCGGAGGCGCCGACCGTCACTGCGATACGGCCCGGCGCCACCGCGACGCCATAGCGTTCCGCATAATGCCGGGCGATCCGCGCCCGGAGCGTCGGCAGGCCGAAGGCTTCCGTGTAGCCCATCGGGGCGCCCGCCCGCAGCGCCCGGATCGCCGCCTCGGCAGCCCCTTTCGGCGCGCCGGTGCCGGGTTGGCCCACCTCCATGCGGAGGATCCCCGGCGCGCCGGCCGGCAGCGCCGCGGCGCGCGCATTGGCGGCCGCGATCACGTCCATGACCAGGAAGGGTGGAGCCTCGGCGCCGCGACCGACCTTGAGCGCCCGACGACCGGAGGGCCGAAGCGCCCGGAGGTCTGAATCGGACGCTCCGCCCGCTGGGGCCATCAGCGAAGCGCCGTGCCGACCGCGATGCCGGAACCGCGCGGGTCGGCCGCCGCCGTGCATTCACTTCCCGCCCCCGGCAGATAGCGCGGGCAGGAGGCGGCGACGACGCGGCCGGGCTCCGGGGCGGCCGCCGGGATCGCGGCCTGCGGCGCCTCGCCGCGCAACACGCGCAGCGCCGTGGCCGCTGCCGCGATCGGCGCCGCATCCTGCCCCGAACCCGCCACCGCCAGGCGGAAGGCGCGGAGGTTGGTGTTCTGGATCAGCATCACTGAGAGCGGCGCCGCCCGGACCGAGCCCTGGCCCGGTGCCGCGGCCAGCACGACGCCGGTCCCCGGCGCCACCCGCCCGGTGCCGAACAGGTTGTTCATCGAGAAGGCGCAGGTCACGGCGTTGCCGTCCCGATCGAAGGTGACGAGGCCGGTCGAGGCGCCGGCGCCGACACCGCTGGTGGCCGGGGGCTGCCCGGCCTGCAGCGCCTGGAAGGCGCGCTGCACCCCGCCATCGATGCCGCCCGGCAGGAAATTCGCGGTGTCATTGCCGATCCTGAGCGCGTCGGCGGCGACCAGCCGCGCCTGCCCGGCGCGCAGCTCCTCGACGGTCAGCCCGCCGCCCGCCATCCGGCTGGTCTCCTCCAGCCGCCGCGCCAAGGAGCCCTGGTAGAGGTCGCCCGGCCCGGTGGTCCGGATCGCCGTGAGCGTGACCGCGAGATCGCGCTGCACGAGCTGCGCCCCTTCGCCGAGCGGCCCGCCGCCCGGCGCCCCGAAGATCGCCCGCGCCTGCGGATCGGCCAGCAATGGCGCCGCGACGGCGGCGAGGTCGTTGGCGAGGCTCCGGGACACCGCGTTGCCGCGCGCCAGGTCCTCGGCCGGGCGCACCAGCTCCTCGAAGCGCAGCCGGCCGCCCCTTGTGTGCAGCGCGAAGAGGCCGCGCGCCATCATCGGGATGGCGGCCGGCCGGTCGGTGTTGGGGGGCAGGGTGCTGCGCGGCCCGGCCTCGAACAGGATCGCCTGGGTGGTGCCGGGCTGGCGCTCATAGACCAGGCAGGCGCCGCCGCCGCCGATCCCGGCGCGGGAGGGCAGGGTGGCGGTCAGTGCGAAGGCGCCGGCGACTGCCGCATCGGTCGCGCTGCCGCCGGCCGAAAGGACCTCGCGCGCGACGAGCGCCGCGCGCGGCTCCTCGGCCGCGGCGCCGCCGAGGAAGCCGCTGACGAAGCCGGTCTGTCCGCGCTCCGGTGACGAGCCGCCGAACCAGGAACATCCCGAAACGGCGACAGCCGCCAGCAGCAGCGCCGAGGCGCGATGCAGGGGCTTCGAGGTCCGGGATAGGGTCGGGGGCACGCGGAAGGCCTTCGCCCCGATCACCTGCGGCGTCATCGTCATTCTGGCGTCCCTGATTCTGCCCGGAGCGTCCTCCGGCGCGCGCGCCCAGCGGACGCGCCTGTGGTGACGGTGCGCGATGCCGAAACGGAAAGTCTCATCCGTAGCTTCGCGAACCCCCTGTTCGGTGCCGCGGGCGTCGACCCCGCGCTGGTGCGCATCACCATCCCGCAGGCCTGGGCCATAAACGCCTTCGTGGCGCCGGGCAACCGGATGTTCGTCCATGCCAGCCCGATCCGGCGCTCCCGTCCCTCGCCGGCCAGCCGATCCCAATCGCGTGAGATCGCGCGACCTGCCGGGCATACCGGACGAACTGTGGGGCGGGAGGCTTTGCCCTTGGCGGCGACGCAGGGCAAAAGCTCCGCCATCGCCGAAGGATATGCGTATGCGTCTGTTCCTGGCCCTCGGGCTCTGCCTCGCCCTCCTCATGCCCGCCCGGGCGCAGGAGGCCTTCACCCCGGCGCAGCGGACCGAGGTGATCGAGATCATGCGCCGCGCGCTCCGCGAGGACCCGTCGATCCTGCGCGAGGCCTTCGCGGCGGTGGAGGCGCAGGAGGCCGAGGAGCGCCGCACCGCCGCCGCCCGGGCATTGGTCGAGGCGCGGGAGCAACTCGTCGCCGATGCCGCCGACCCCGTGCGCGGCAATCCGCGCGGCGATATCACCGTCGTCGAGTTCTTCGACGTGCGCTGCCCCTATTGCCGCCAGCTCACCTCGGTGATGACGGAGCTGGTGCGCCGCGACGGCAATCTGCGGCTGGTGATGAAGGATCTGCCGATCCTGGGGCCGAACTCCGTCGTCGCGTCCCGTGCGCTGCTGGCCGCCCAGCGCCAGGGCAAGTATGGCGAGCTCTACGATGCCCTGATGGCGCTGCGCGGCGATGTCGCGGAAGCGCAGATCCGGCCGGTGGCGGAACGTCTTGGCCTCGATTGGACCCGGCTGCGCCGCGACATGGACGACCCGGCGATCCAGGCACGGCTGGATGGGAACGTGGCGCTGGCCCGGCGGCTCGGCATCGAGGGCACGCCGGCGCTCGTCGTCGGCGATCGGCTGGTGCCCGGCCTGGTGCCGCTCGAGACACTGACCCAGATGGTCGCGGAGGCGCGGGCGGCGCGGCGCTGAGCGCCCGATTGGCCTGGGAATCCCGCAGTTGAAACACACCGCAACCGTCGGATCGTCGCGGTGCCAAAGGGAAAGGTGTAGAGAAGGGGCATGAGTCTCGGTGATCTCCGTCCGGACGGGCCCCTCGATCCCCGCCGGCGTGGCCCTGCCGCGCCGGCCCCCGATGCCGAGCCCGCGCCTGGGAAAAGGAAGAAGGAGCGTCCGCAGCGCCCGGCCCGCAAGCGTCGGCGCGGCTTCGGCGTCCTGAAGCTGCTGCTGATCCTGGGCGCCGGCGTGGCGGTCGCGGGTGGCGTCGGCGGCTACGGCCTCTATCGCGTCATCGCCGCCGACCTGCCGGACTACCGGTGGCTCGCCGATTACGACCCGCCGCAGATGAGCCGCATCTATGCCGCCGATTCGCGGCTGATGGCGGAGCTGGCGAGCGAACGCCGGGTCTTCGTGCCGATCGAGGCGATTCCGCAACGGCTCCAGCAGGCCTTCGTCTCCGCCGAGGACCAGCGGTTCTGGGAACATCACGGCGTCGATCCCATCGGCATCATCCGCGCCGGGCTGACGGCGGTGGAGCAGCTCGGCTCCGGCCGGCGCATGGGCGGCGCCTCGACCATCACCCAGCAGGTTGCCAAGAACATGCTGGTCGGCAATGACCGCACCATGACCCGCAAGCTGCGCGAGGCGATCCTCGCGGTGCGGCTGGAGCAGGCGCTGCCGAAGGAGCGCATCCTCGAGATCTACCTGAATGAGATCTTCCTGGGCGCCCAGGCCTTCGGCGTGGCGGCGGCGGCGCAGAACTACTTCAACAAGTCGCTCGACGAGCTGACCTTGGCGGAGATGGCCTTCCTGGCGATCCTTCCGAAGGCCCCGAACAACTACAACCCCTTCCGCTTCCCCGAAGCCGCCCGCGCGCGGCGCGACTGGGTCATCGACCGCATGGTCGAGGACCGCGCCGTCACCGCGGAGGAGGCGGCCGCCGCCAAGGCGGAGCCGATCGTGGCCCGTCCCTCGCGCCGGCCGGACATGGTGGCCGTCGGCCAGCACTTCACCGAGGAGGTGCGGCGCGACCTGATCGCCCGCTTCGGTGCCGAGCAGACCACCATGGGCGGCCTGGTCGTCCGCACCAGCCTGGAGCCGCCGTTGCAGGCTGCGGCCGAGCGCGCGCTGCGCGAAGGGCTGATGACCTATGACCGCCGCCGCGGCGGCTGGCGCGGCCCGGTGACCCGCATCTCCGCGGCACCCACCGAATGGCTGCCGGCGCTGGATGCCCTCCAGCGTCCGCCCGGCATGCAGCCGGAGTGGCGGCTCGCCGTGGCGCTGGAGGTGCGCGACCGCGAGGCCCGGCTTGGCTGGGCCGAGCGTCCGGACGCCCGCACCCCCGCCCAGCCGCGCACCGCCGTGCTGCCCTTCGAGGACATGGCCTGGGCCCGCCCGGTGATCCCGGCGCCGCCCGGCGGCGCCGGCGCGCAGCTTCTCGCGACCCAGGGCGTCCGCCTCGGCGCCGCGCCGCGCCGCATGCAGGATGTGCTGAGCCCGGGCGATGTGGTGATGGTGGAAGTATTGCCTGCCGCGGCGGCGCAAGGCCGCACCCAGGCGCGCCCGGAACGCCTGGCGCTGCGCCAGATGCCGGTGGCGGAGGGTGCGATCGTGGCACTCGACCCCGCGACCGGGCGCGTGCTGGCGATGGTCGGCGGCTACAGCTTCGAGCGGAGCTGGTTCAACCGCGCCACCCAGGCGATGCGCCAGCCCGGCTCCTCCTTCAAGCCTTTCGTCTATATCTCGGCGCTGTCCATGGGCATCCCGCCGAACCAGCAGCTCCTGGACGAGCCGATCGAGATCGCGACCCCGCAGGGCCTCTGGCGGCCGAGCAACTATTCGGGCGGCGGCCGTGGCTGGGTGACCATGCGCCAGGCGCTCGAGAGCAGCCTCAACATGGTCACCGTGCGCCTCGCCCAACATATCGGTATGGAGCGGATATCGCAGACCGCGGCCGATTTCGGCGTCATCCCCAACATGCCGCGCTACCTCTCGATGGCGCTCGGCGCCGGGGAGACGACGGTGATGCGCATGGCCGCGGGCTATGCGGGCTTCGTCAATGGCGGGCGGCAGGTGACGCCGACCCTGATCGACAGCGTGCAGGACCGCCGCGGCCGGGTGATCTGGCGTGCCGACCCGCGCCGCTGCGAGCCGGGCTGCGACCAGGGGCCGGAAGCCGGGCCGCCGACGCTGGCCGGCGAACGCCGCCAGATCGCGGATCCGATCGCCGCCTACCAAATGGTGAGCCTGCTGCAGGGCGTCGTGCAGCGCGGCACCGGCACCCGGGCGGCTGTCGGGCTCAACCGGCCGGTCGCCGGAAAGACCGGCACCACCGACGATTACCGCGACAACTGGTTCGTGGGCTTCACGCCGGACATCGTCATCGCCGTCTGGCTTGGCTTTGATGAGCCGCGCAGCCTCGGCACCGGGGAGACCGGCGGCGGCACCGCCGCGCCGATCTTCCACGACGTGCTGCAGGCGGCGCTGAACGGCAGCCCGCCGGTGCCCTTCCGCGCGCCGCCCGGCGTCGCGCTGGTCCGCATACCCGTCGGCAATGGCAGCATCCTGGAAGCCTTCCGCCCGGGCACCGACACCACCGGCACCCAGCGGCTCGGCGAAAGCGCCCGCGAAAGCGCCGCCGGCCTCGACACTGGCTTGGGCGGCCTGTACTGAACCGGTCTGCGCTGACGCAGTCAGCGCAGACCGGTTCAAATTTTTTCTTTTGACGAGCAGATTCAAGCCTTCGGGCGCTTCCGCCCTGCGGCGATCTGCTCTAGGCCGCCGACCATGAGAGCAGACGCAACCAACCTGCACGAGCAGATCACCGCTTCGGTGACCCTGCTGAGGAGGCATCTTTGACTGGGATGCCGCACGCCGCCGCCTCGACGAGCTGAACGCACGCTCGGAAGAGCCCGACCTCTGGAACAAGCCCGCGGAAGCGCAGGTGCTGATGCGCGAGCGCAATCGGCTGGCCGACCAGATCCAGGGCGTGCAGGCGCTGGAGCGCGAAGTCGCCGACGCTCTGGAACTGATCGAGCTCGCCGAGGCCGAGGGTGACGCCGGCACCGCCGACGCGGCCGTCGCTGACCTGCAGCGCCTGGCCGAGGAGGCGAAGCGCCGCGAGATCGAGAGCCTGCTCTCGGGCGAGGCCGATTCCAACGACGCCTATCTCGAGGTCAACGCCGGTGCCGGCGGCACCGAGGCGCAAGACTGGGCGCAGATGCTGCTGCGCATGTATCAGCGCTGGGCGGAACGCCGTGGCTACAAGGTCGTCATGACCGAGGAGAGCGAGGGCGAGCAGGCCGGCATCAAGTCGGCGACGCTCCAGGTCACCGGCCCCAATGCCTATGGCTGGCTGAAGACGGAGACCGGCGTGCACCGGCTGGTGCGCATCAGCCCCTTCGATGCGGCGGCGCGGCGGCAGACCAGCTTCGCCAGCGTCTACGTCTATCCGGTGATCGACGACCGCATCGAGATCGAGGTCAACCCGGCGGATCTGAAGACCGACACCTTCCGCGCCTCCGGCGCCGGCGGGCAGCACGTCAACAAGACCGAATCGGGGGTGCGCTTCACCCATATCCCGACCGGCATCGTCGCCGCCTCCACCCAGGACCGCAGCCAGCATCGCAACCGCGCCATCGCGATGGAGATGCTGAAGGCGCGGCTCTATGAGCTGGAGCTGCGCAAGCGCGAAGCGGTCAGCGACGCGGTCGAGGCCGGCAAGACCGATATCGGCTGGGGCCACCAGATCCGCAGCTATGTGCTGCAGCCCTATCAGATGGTGAAGGATCTGCGGACGGGGATCGAGAAGGGCAATCCGGCGGCGGTGCTGGACGGCGACCTCGATGCCTTCATGGCCGCGGCGCTGGCGAGCCGCGTCGGTACGACGCGGAGCGAAGCGAGCGCCAGCGCGGAGTAGGTTTGCGGCGCGCGTTACGCGCGCCGCAACAGTCCTTCCAGTTCACCGAGGATCGCCGGGTCATCGATGGTCGGCGGCACGACGTAATCTTCGCCATCGGCGATTCTGCGCATGGTGCCGCGCAGGATCTTGCCGGAGCGCGTCTTCGGCAGGCGCTGCACCACGCGCGCTTCCTTGAAGGCGGCGACCGGCCCGATGCGGTCGCGCACCATGGCCACCAGCTCCCGCGCGATCTCCGCGTCCGGGCGCGCGACGCCGGCCTTCAGCACGACGAGGCCGAGCGGCGCCTGACCCTTCAGCGCATCCTTCACGCCGACGACCGCGCATTCCGCGACATCCGGATGTGCCGCCAACACCTCCTCCATCGCTCCGGTCGAGAGGCGATGGCCGGCGACATTGATGATGTCGTCGGTGCGCGACATCACGGAGACATAGCCCTCCGGATCGACCATCCCGGCATCCGAGGTGTCGTACCAGCCGGGGAAGCGTTCGAGGTAGGCGCTCCGGAAGCGGTCATCGGCGTTGAACAGCGTCGGCAGCGCGGCGGGCGGCAGCGGCAAGCGGATGGCGAGCGTGCCGATCTGCCCACGCGCCACCGGCTGGCCGGCCTCATCGAGTGCTGCCACGTGGTAGCCGGGCGCCGGCTTGCCGCCCGAGCCCGCACGCATCGGGAACAGGCCGAGGCCGCGGAAATTGCCGGTGATGGACCAGCCGGTCTCGGTCTGCCACCAATGGTCGATCACCGGCTTCTTCAGCAGCGCCTCGATCCAGAGCGCGGTCGGAGGGTCGCAGCGCTCGCCCGCGAGGAACAGCGCCTCCAGCCTGCCCAGGTCGTGGCGCTGCATGAGCCGGCCCTCCGGATCCTCCTTCTTGATGGCGCGGATCGCGGTCGGTGCGGTGAACAGCGCCTTGACGTCATGCTCGGCGCAGACCCGCCAGAAGGCGCCGGCATCGGGTGTGCCGACCGGCTTGCCTTCGTAGATCACGCTGGTGAGGCCGGCGAAGAGCGGTGCGTAGACGATGTAGGAATGCCCGACCACCCAGCCGACATCGGAGGCGGTCCACATCACGTCGCCGGTCTTCAGCCCGTACAGCATGCCGATCGAATTGTGCAGCGCGACCGCGTGGCCGCCATTGTCGCGCAGGATGCCCTTCGGCTTTCCTGTCGTGCCCGAGGTGTAGAGGATATAGAGCGGATCGGTCGCCGCGACCGGCACGCAAGGGTGCGGCACGCCGGCGGCTTCCGCTTGCAGCCAGTCGGTGTCCCGGCCCGGCAGCAGCTCGGCGGCCAGCGCCTCGCGTTGCAGGATCAGGCAGGCGTCGGGCTTGTGCGGCGACAATGCGATCGCCGCGTCGAGCAGCGGCTTATAGGCGACGATCCGCCCCGGCTCGATCCCGCAGGAGGCGGAGAGCACCAGCTTCGGCTGCGCATCCGCGATGCGCGCCGCCAGCTCCGCCGCCGCGAAGCCGCCGAACACCACCGAATGCACGGCGCCGAGCCGGGCGCAGGCCAGCATGCCGATCGCGGCTTCCGGCACCATCGGCATGTAGATCACGACGCGGTCGCCCTTCGCGACCCCGCGCGCGGCCATGGCGCCGGCGAGTTTTTCCACGCGGGCCAGCAGCGCGGCATAGGTGATGCGGAGGGTCCGCCCGGTCACCGGGCTGTCCCAGATGAAAGCGACCTGGTCGCCGCGCCCGGTCGCGACATGACGGTCGAGGGCGTTGTGGCAGGTGTTCAGGGCGCCGTCCGGGAACCAGCGGCCATAGACCCCCTGATCACCGGCGAAGACCGTGGCGGGTGGCTTGGCCCAGTCGATGCCACGGGCCGCTGCCGCCCAGAACCCGTCCGGGTCGCGCTGCCAGGCCGCATAGGCGGCATCATAGCCGCCGCTTCCGCGCTCGATGTCCATGCGCGCCTCCTCCGTCTTTGCGGTGATGCTAGACCGGTTTCGCTTCGCGTTGCTCCGCTTTCACCGGTCTAGCTCCTTGTCTTGCCGAGCATCTTCACCTGTTCAGATGATGCCATCTGAACAGGATCTGCTTTGGCGCACCCCAGCCCACAAATGCGAAGGGCGCCGGGTTGCCCCGGCGCCCTTCCGTCAGGCCGATATGCCGCGTGTCAGCGGCCGTCGTTCGCGAAGATGTCGCGGTCCTTGGTTTCCGGCACGAAGATGATGCCGATGATCAGCGTCATGATCGCGAAGACGATCGGGTACCAGAGGCCGTAGTAGATATCGCCGGTGGCCGCGATCAGCGCGAAGGCGGTCGCCGGCAACAGGCCGCCGAACCAGCCATTGCCGATATGGTAGGGTAGCGACATGCCGCTGTAGCGGATGCGGGTCGGGAACAGCTCGACCAGCGCCGCCGCGATCGGCCCGTAGACCATGGTCACGTAGATCACGAGGATGAACAGGATCCCGATGATCACCGCCGGTTGTTGACGGAAGATGTCGAAGGGATGCGCCATCTTCACGACTGACGGGTTGGCGGCCGCGGGATAGCCCGCCGCGGTCAGCGCCGCGGTCAGCTCCCGCGTGAAGGCCGCCCGGCGTGCCGGCGCCTCCGCCCCCGCCTGGGTCGCGTCGAAGGACGCGACGGAGGCGGTGCCGACCCGCACCGCGGCCACGGTGCCGGGCGGCGACACCTCGCTGCGGTAGGGCACCGAGAGATTGGCCAGCACCGCCTTGGCGATGTCGCAGGCGCTGGTGAAGGTCGCCGTCCCGGTCGGGTTGAACTGGAAGTGGCAATCCGCGGCGGGTGCCACCACGGTCACCGGGATGGTCTGTTGCGCCTGGTAGAGCGCCGGGTTCGCTTCCCGCGTCATGGTCTGGAACAGCGGGAAATAGGTCGCCGCGGCCAGCGCGCAGCCGGCCAGGATGATCGGCTTGCGGCCGATCTTGTCCGACAGCCAGCCGAACAGGATGAACCCGCCGGTGCCGAGGATCAGCGACCAGGCGATCAGCAGGTTCGCGGTGTAGCCATCGACCTTCAGGATGCTCTGGAGGAAGAACAGCGCGTAGAATTGGCCCGTGTACCAGACGACGCCCTGGCCGGCGGTGAGGCCGAGCAGGGCGATCAGCGCGATCTTCGCGTTCTTCCATTGCCCGAAGGCTTCGGAAAGCGGCGCCTTCGACCCGGTGCCTTCCGCCTTCATCTTCTGGAAGGCCGGGCTTTCCTGGAGCTGCAGCCGGATCCAGACGGAGATGCCGAGCAGCAGCACCGAGATCAGGAAGGGAATGCGCCAGCCCCAATCCGCGAAGGCTTCTTCGCCGAGGATGGTGCGGGTGAAGAGGATCACGATCAGCGACAGGAACAGGCCCATGGTCGCGGTGGTCTGGATCCAGCTCGTGTAGAAGCCGCGCCGCCCTTGCGGCGCATGCTCCGCCACATAGGTCGCGGCGCCGCCATATTCGCCGCCGAGCGCCAGGCCCTGCAGCAGCCGCAGGATGATCAGGATGACCGCAGCGGTGATGCCGATCTGGTCCGAGGTGGGCAGGATGCCGACCAGGAAGGTCGAGGTGCCCATGATCACGATGGTGATCAGGAAGGTATACTTGCGGCCGACCAGGTCGCCGAGGCGCCCGAACACCAGCGCGCCGAAGGGACGCACCAGGAAGCCGGCGGCAAAGGCCAGCAGCGCGAAGATGTTGCGGGTGGTCGGGTCGAACTGCCCGAAGAACTTGGCGCCGATGATCGCCGCCAGCGAGCCGTAGAGGTAGAAATCATACCATTCGAAAACCGTGCCGAGGGAGGAGGCGACGATGACCTTCTTCTCCTCCCGCGTCATCGGACGCGCGGCGCCCGCCGCTGCCACAGAAGTGCTCACGCAGTTCCTCCCTCACTTGGGCTGGCGCCCGTCGGTTGCCCATTGTCTGCGATCGCGCTTGGCCGCGATCCCCCGCCCCGCCCGCGCCGTGGCGGCGCGGTGCCGGAACACGCGTTCCGGCATAGCGCATAAAACGGACGTGATGGAAGCATTGGTGAACGAGTCGGTTACTGACGCGGCAAGTCGCACGGCGCGGGATTTGGATACGAGTATTTAGGCGAAGGCAGCCTTCACACGGCCAACGGGTGTTCCGAACCCCAGGCTCAAGGACCCGCCTGGCGACGGGGCCAGGCTCGGCCCCAGACCGGCCGCGACCAGCACCGCTCCCGCCGGCAACCCGCCAAGCCGCCGCGCGGCGGCGATGGCCGGCGCCAGCGCTGCCATCGGATCCACGAGGCCGGCCGGCCGTCTGTCGATGGTCAGACGCAGCGCGGCCGCAGGCATAGGCTTCCGCCGCCCGGCGACGATCAGCCCAAGGCCGGCGAGATCGGCCGCGAGGCAGGCCTCGTTCGCCGGTCCGTCGCGGAAGCGGCTGGCCGCCAGATCGATCGCCGGGTGCAGGCCCGCGAAGACCGGCGGCGCCGTCGCATCGAGATCGGCGCCGAGCACCGCGACCAACGCCGGCGTCGCCCGCGCATGACGGAGCGCGGAGAGGGCGAGTGTCGCGCCGTCGGGCAGCAACCGCGGTGCCAGCACCGGCCCCGCCACGCCTTCCGGTCCGACCCTGAGCCCGACCGGCGCCAGGCCCATGCGGTCGAGGATGGCGGCGGCCACGGCCTCGCCTTCCTCGATATCGGCGGGCATCAACTCGGGCGGTAGCGGCGCCAGCGGATTGCCGGTCTCCACCGCCTCGGCGAGCCAGCCGGCGATCGCGTCGATCCGATCCATGGGCGTTGCGCCGCCTGCCTCAGTTGAGGTTCGGCAGCGTCACCTCCTCCTCCTGGAAGCCGCCCTCCGGTGGGCGGTCGATCAGCGTCGGGGTGCCGCTGCCACCGCCGCCGTAGAGCCGGTTCGGCAGGTAATGCACCAGGCCGGGGAAGATGTAGATCAGCGCCATGCACATCAGCACGATGTAGATGAAGGGCATGCAGCCGCGGAAGATGTCCTCGAGCCGCACATGCTTCGGCGCGACGCCCTTCAGGTAGAAGGCCGCCATCGCGACCGGTGGCGACAGGAAGCTGGTCTGCAGGTTCAGCGCGATCATGATGCCGAAGAACAGCGGGTCGACGCCGAAATCGTCCAGCAGCGGCAGGAAGATCGGCACGAAGATCACGATGATCTCGGTCCATTCCAGCGGCCAGCCGAGGATGAAGATCAGGATCTGCGCCAGCACCATGAAGGTGAAGCTGTTGAGCGGCAGGCCCTTGAAGAATTCCTCCACGAGCTGCTGGCCGCCGAGATAGCCGAAGACGCTGCTGAAGATCGCCGAGCCCACGAAGAGCCAGCACACCATGGCGCTGGTGCGCGCGGTCAGGAACACGCTTTCCTTCAGCTTCGCGACGCTGAAGCTGCGATAGGCGATCGCCAGGATGATCGAGCCGAGTGAGCCCATCGCCGCGGCTTCGGACGGCGTCGCGAGCCCCATGAGAATGGCGCCCAGGACCATCGCGATCAGCAGCGCCAGCGGGAAGAAGGAGGTGACCAGCGAGACCAGGATGGTGGTGAAGGGGACGTTCACCTCCTCCGGCGGCAGCCTTGGCGCGACCGAAGGCTTCACGATCGCGATGCCCATCGCATAGAGGATGTAGCACCCCGCGAGCATGACACCGGGGATGAAGGCGGCGGCATAGAGCTGCACGACCGAGACGCCCGCCGTCGCGCCATAGAGGATCAGCAGGATCGAGGGTGGGATCAGGATGCCGAGGCAGCCGCCGGCCGCCACCACGCCGGAGGCGAGCTTCACGTCGTAGCCGGCGCGCAGCATGGCCGGGAAGGCGAGCAGGCCCATCAAGGTCACGACAGCGCCGACGATTCCGGTCGCGGTCGCGAACAGCGCGCAGGTCGCGAGGGTCGCGACCGCGAGCGAGCCCGGGATATTGCCGGACGCCATCTGGAGCGAGCGGAACAGCCGGTCGAGGATGTTCGCGCGTTCGATGATGTAGCCCATGAAGACGAAGAGCGGCACCGAGATGAGGACGTCGTTCGCCATCACCGAATAGGTGCGCTGCACCAGCAGGTCGAAGATCAGCGGCCCCATGCCGAGGTAGCCGAAGAACAGCCCCATCGCCATCAGCGTGAAGGCGATCGGGAAGCCCAGCATGATGAAGAAGAGGAAGAGAAAGAGCTGGGTGAGGCCCAGCACGCCGTCGCTCATCGGCCGGACCTTTCATCGCCCGCGTGTTCGGAATGGAAGGCGATCTCGGCCGCCGCCTCGGCGCCCTTGGCCTCCGCCGCGGCCAGGATCTTCTGCTCGAGTTCCTCGACATCGGACAGGCGCTGCGGCCAGGCGCCGGCGCGGATGCAACGGGCGCAGCGCACCACTTCCGCCAGGCCCTGCAGCAGCAGCAGCAGGCCGACCAGCGGGATCAGGAACTTGAACGGCCAGATGATCGGCCCGGTCGGGCTGAACATGCTGCGCTCGTTCTGCCCGTAGCTCTCCGTGAAATGGTGCCAGCCGGAGATCATGAAGGCGAAGATCGCGGGGAAGAAGAACAGCAGGTAGAGCACCAGGTCGAACCAGGCCTGCAGCGACGGCCGGAAATTCCGGTACAGGAAGTCGCCGCGCACATGCCCATTGCGGCTCAGCGCATAGGCGCCCGCCATCATGAACAGCGTGCCGTAGAGCATGTAGGAGACGTCGTATCCCCAGGTCGTCGGCGCGCGGAAGACGTAGCGGACGAAGACCTCGTAGACGATGGTGCCGGTCAGCAGCAGGATGCACCAGGCGAAGGCCTGGCCGACCAGGGTGCTCAGCCGGTCGATGCCGAGAAGCAGGCCCTGCATGTGTCTTTCCTTCCCCTCGACATGACACCGCCGCCCCGGTGATTGGCGGGGCGGCGGTACGCCTCGGTATCGCGGACTGTCAGCCGCGCGCGAAGAAATGGTTGAAGGAAACCACCGAGCTCGCCTCGTAGCGCAGGAAGAAGCTGCTCACGCGGCGGCACCATTCGCGCTGGCTGTCACAGACCTTCTTGAAGAAGGGCCCGTTGGCCGGGGAGGAGTTGTCGCCCTCCAGCCGTTCGATGACGCGGTTCCAGGCCTGGAGCTGGGCATCCAGCACCGGCCGCGGCGTCGCGCGGACGGAGACGCCCTGCTGCTGCGCCATCGTGAGCAGGTCGCGCGAATAGCGGTCCTGCAGCTTCCAGGACATGTCGGCCGAGGAACTCTCCGAAGCGTATTTGATCACCGCCCGCAGGTCCTCCGGCAGCGCGTCGAACTTGCCCTTGTTGAACAGGACCTCGAAGCTTTCGGTGCGCTGATGGTAGCTCTGGATCATGTAGACCTTGGCGACGTCGGGGAAGCCGAGGACGCGATCCGAGGAGGGGTTGTTGAACTCGGCGCCGTCGATCACGCCGCGTTCCAGCGCCGGCACGATCTCGCCGCCCGGGAGCGAGACGACGGCAGCACCCATCTCAGCGAAGAGGTCGGCGGCAAGGCCGACGGTGCGGTATTTCAGGCCGCGGATCTGATCCGGCCGCTCGATCGGGTTCTTGAACCAGCCGAGTGGCTGGGTCGGCATCGGGCCGGTCATGAAGGCGACCACGTTCACGCGCACGATGTCGGCCAGCAGTTCGCGGTACAGCGCCTCGCCGCCGCCATAATGGTACCAGCCGAGCAACTGGTTGGCGTCGCCGAACCAGGGGGGGGAGGTACCGAACAGGCTGAAGGCCTTGTTCTTGCCGAACCAATAGGCGGGCACGCCATGGCCGCCATCGAGGGTGCCGGCGCTGACCGCGTCCATCAACTGGAAGGCCGGCACCACGGCGCCGGCGGCCAGCAGCTCGAGCCGGAGCCGGCCGCCGGCCATGGCGTTGACGCGGCTGACGAAGTCGCCGGCGAATTCATGGAAGATGTCGCGCTGCGGCCAGGTGGATTGGAAGCGAAGCGTCACCGTCTGGGCACGGCTGACATTCGGCGTGGCCAGCACAGCGGCGCCCGTCGCGGCGGCAGCGGCCCCTTTCAGGAACCCCCGGCGGGCGGCCGGGCGCATTGATTGCGTCGTCTCGGTCATTGTTTCCTCCACGGCGGCGCCGCGCGAGGTTCACACGGGCCTATACTTGCAGATAACGAGGTTTGGCGTCCTTGCGCAACATCCACATTTGTCGGTGCCTGGAGGCGATGTCCCCATCTCCGGATGGCGCTTTTCGCCGGCCAACGGCTGCCGGCTTCCCGGCCCTGACGTGTGCGGCGCAAGGTTGACGGAAGCGTCGCACTGCGCGATCAAGCGTAGGCAGGGAAGCAGGTGCACGCATGTCGAGCCGGCTGGCCGAAATCTTCGCGTTGCCGATCGAGACCGCCTATCGCCTCGACGAATCCGTCGGGCATCTGTTGCGACGCGCCCATCAGCGCCACGTCCAGCAATTCGCCGCCCGCGCCGGGGAACATGCGCTGACGCCACCGCAATTCGCAGCCCTGCTACGTCTGGTCGAACTGGGGCAGGCCACCCAGAATAGGCTCGGCCGCCTGGTGGCGATGGATCCCGCCACCATCCAGGGTGTGGTGCGCCGTCTGCTGGCACGGGAACTGGTGGTCGCGACCCGCGACCCGATGGACCGTCGCACCGTCGTGCTGTCCCCAACTCCGGCCGGGCGGGAGATGGCGGCGCTCGCCAGCCCGCGCGCCCAATCGGCGAATGAAAGCCTGCTCGCCTGCCTCAGCGAGGATGAGCGGGTGAAGTTCCTGGCCATGCTCCGCCGCGTCGCTGGTACGTGATCGGCTAGCGCAACCCCAGGAAGCCTTCCGCGAACGCTGCCCTGCCCTGACGGCGCTGCTCTTGGCGAGCGCAACGTTTTTGGATATGGCGCGCGCATGAAGTTCAGCAAGCTCGACACCTTCCAGAATCGCCAAGCCGCCGCCACCGCCGCCAAGAACGCCCTGGCCGAGCGTTTCCGTGCCATGCCGCGCCCCGATGATCCCGCCGTGCAGGAGCGTCTGGCCCAGCAGGTCGAGATCGCGCGGGCCCGCGAGGCCCGCGCGGCCGAGCGCCAGGCCGCGAAGGAAGCCGAGGAGCGCCGGATCGCCGAGGAGAAGGCCGCCGCCCTGATCGCCGAGCGGGAGCGCCAGGTGCTGGAGTCGGCCCGTGCCGCCGAGGAGGCGAAGCGCCGGGCCGAGGAGGCGGCGAAGGCCGTCGCCGCCGCGATGAACAAGGAGCAGCTCGCCGCGGCGCTGGATGCCGAGAAGAAGGCCCGTGCCCTGGCGCAGATCGCCGAGCAGCGGGCCAAGCGCGAAGCGCGCGACGCCCAGCGCAGGGGCGGCAAGAAGAAGTAGTCCTCCTTCGCCGAGGCTTCGGAGGACAGGCCCTCGAAGCAACACCCCGCGGCCGCACCCTCCTTCGCTGCGGCTTCGGAGGCGAGGACCAAGCGGGCATAGGCCGCCACTGGTTTCTGCGGAGCGAGCGCAGCGATGCTCCGGGGCCGCGAATGCGGCCCCGCGCGCGACCATCAGCCGCGCCAGGCGCGCGCCTTACAGCGCGGAAGCCAAGGCCGCGGATGCGGCCGCCGGCGCTTGAGGACGATGAAAAGACCCAGCCTTTGTGATCAAATTTATTTCGTCACGAAGGCCTTCTCGACCACGTAGCTCGCCGGGCGGTTGTTCGCGCCCTCTTCGAAGCCGCGCGCCTCGAGCAGCGCCTTCATGTCGGCATTCATGTTTTCCGACCCGCAGAGCATGACGCGGTCATGCGCGGGGTCGAGCGGCGGCAGGCCGAGATCGGTGAAGATACGCCCGCTCTCGATCAACGCCGTGATGCGGCCCTGGACCGGAAAGGCTTCCCGCGTCACCGACGGGTAGTAGATCAGCTTCCCCGCGACCAGCTCGCCCAGCAGCTCATCCTGCGGCAGGTCCTTGCTGATGAAGTCCCGGTAGGCGAGTTCCGCGACATCACGGACCGTATGGCTCACGACGATGCGCTCGAACCGGTCATAGGCCTCGGGCTCGCGGATCAGGCTCAGGAAGGGGGCGAGGCCGGTGCCGGTCGCGATCAGCCACAGCGTCTTCCCCGGCGCCAAGTTGTCGAGCACCAGGGTGCCGACCGGCTTTTTCCCGATCAGCACGGTGTCGCCCGGCTGGATATGCTGCAGGCGGGAGGTGAGGGGGCCGTCCTGCACCTTGATCGACAGGAACTCCAGCTCCTCCTGCCAGGGGGCACTGGCCAGCGAATAGGCGCGCACCAGGGGCTTGCCGTTCACCATCAGCCCGATCATCGCGAATTCGCCGGCCCGGAACCGCAGCACCGGGTCGCGAGTGCAACGGAAGGAGAAGAGCCGATCCGTCCAATGGTGCACCGACAGCACGCGCTCGCCGAAATAGGCGGCGGGAATGGGGGGCTTTTCCGGGGCGATCTGGTTCATGCGTCTGACGGACCCATTGGGCGATAGGACCCCCGGGTTAGCCCCGGCGGGTCATTGGTGCAACAACGATTGGCGCAGGCGTGGCCCCCTCTCGCCGCAAGGCCCCGCGGGCGACTAGCATCCTCCGCAACAGCGCGTACGGAGCAGGATTTGTCCACGGATACCAAGGCCCCCCGCGACCCCGCCACCGACCCGCCGGTCGGGCCGCTGGTGGATGCCACCCCTCGCCCTTTGCCGGCGCGCATCCCGCACCGCGGCGCCGCGGTGACGCTGGAGCCGTTGCACCCGCGCCATGCGCCCGAGCTCTGGCGCGCCGCGCAGGGTGCCGATGCCTCCTGGGCCTATATGGGGTATGGCCCCTTCGCGTCCGAGGCTGCGCTCACCGGTTTCGTCGCGGAATTCGCGACCCAGCACGATCCGATGGCCTGGGCGGTGCGGCCGCATGTCTCGGGCACCGTGGAAGGCTGGCTGACGCTGATGGAGATCCAACCCAGGAACGCCGCGATCGAGGTCGGCCACATCTGGTTCTCGCCCCGCATGCAGCGCAGCCGCGCCGCGACCGAGGCGATGTTCCTGCTGATGCGCCACGCCATGGATGACCTCGGCTACCGGCGGCTGGTGTGGAAGTGCAATGCGCTCAACGCCCCCTCGCGCCGCGCCGCGATGCGCCTCGGCTTCGCCCATGAAGGGGAGCTGCGCGATAACCTGGTGATCAAGGGCAGGTCGCGGAGCACCGCCTTCTTCTCGATCCTGGCCGAGGAATGGCCAGCCAGGCGCGATGCCATCCTCGCCTGGCTCGCGGATTCCAACTGGGACCCGGCGGGCCGGCCGAAGGCCAGCCTGATGCGCTGAGAGCCCGGTCGAAACAGGCTCTCCGAGGCCGCCGCCATTCCCAAATGGTCTCTCAGATCGACCAGGCCACGTCGAGGTGGGACGCCGTCCGGGCGGTGGCCGGATGGTCCGCCAGCCAGGCCTCCAGCGCCGGGGCGGGCAAGGCCGGCGAGAGCAGGAAGCCTTGCGCGGCCTGGCAGCGCAGGGCCTTCAGGATGTGCCATTGCTCCTCGGTCTCGACGCCTTCGGCGATGACCATCATGCCGAGGCTCTGGCCGATCCGGATCACCGCCTGGGTGGCGGCCTGCGCCTGCTCGTCCTGGCCGAGTTCCTGCACGAAGCTGCGGTCGATCTTGAGCTCGGAGATCGGCAGCCGGGTCAGGCTGCTCAGGCTCGAATAGCCGGTCCCGAAATCATCCATCGACAATCCGACGCCGAGCGCCTGAACCGCCCGTACGGTTTCGATCGTCGCCGTCCGGTCATCCATCATGACGCTCTCGGTGATCTCGATCGTCAGCATCTCGGGCGGCACGTCATGCGCATCGAGCAGCGCCGCGATCAGCCGGGGCAGGTCGCGCTTGCGGAAGTGCTGCGACGACAGGTTGACCGAGACGGTGCCGATATCGATCCCGGCCGCACGCCATGCCGCGATCTGGCGGCAGGTGGTGCGCAGGCACCATTCGCCGATCGCCTCGATCAGCCCGCTTTCCTCCGCGAGCGGGATGAACCGCTCCGGCGCGATGCTGCCGAGCGTCGGATGCGTCCAGCGCAGCAGCGCCTCGACGCCGTGCAGCTTTCCATCGACCGTGCGGAGCTGCGGCTGGTAGTGCAATTCCAGCGCGTCCTGCGCCAGCGCCTCACGCAGAGCTGCGCTGAGGATCAGGCGCTCCTGCGCGAAGCGGTTCATCTCCGGGCTGAAGAAGCGGTAGGTGCCGCGGCCCGCTCCCTTGGCCTGATACATAGCGGCGTCGGCGTGCTTCAGCAGGGTTTCCTTGTCGCCCCCGTTATCCGGGTAGAGGCTGATGCCGATGCTGACCGAAACCGACAGGGTCAGGGCGCCGACCCGGAGCGGGGCCGAGAGCGCGTCGATGATCCGCTTCGCGACGGCGACCGCCCCATCGGCGTCGCAGTCGGGCAGGATGAACACGAATTCGTCGCCGCCGAGACGGCTGACGGCGTCGGTCGGCCGCAACTGGTTCTGCAGGCGCTGCGCGACCTCGATCAGCAGCCGGTCACCGGTCGAGTGTCCCAGCGTATCGTTCACGTCCTTGAAGTGATCGATGTCGAGGAACAGGCAGGCAATCGGGGCGTTCGCCGCGTCCGGATCGTGGGTGAGGCTGTCGATGAGCTGATGCAGCCGCGCCCGGTTCGGCAGCCCGGTCAGCGTGTCGAAATAGGCGAGCTGGGCGATATGCGTCTTCGCCTCGTGCCGCTCGATTGCCAGCGCGCAGAGATGCGTACAGGCATTGACGACGTGTTCGTGCCAGGGGCTTGGTCCGCGCTTCTCGCGGAAATAGAAGGCGAAGGTGCCGGCGACACGCCCGTCGCGCAGCTTGATCGGGCTCGACCAGCAGGCCGCGAGGCCGAGCGGCAGGGCGAGCGCCTTGTAGGCTTCCCATAGCGGGTCGGTCGCGATGTCCTCGACGACGACGGGGATGCCGAGATAGGCGGCGGTGCCGCAGGATCCGGTGATCGGACCGATCTCGAGCCCGTTCAGCGCCTCCGAATACTGCTCGGGCAGGCTCGGGGCCGCGAGCGGCCGCAGCCGGCCATCCTGGTCGACCAGCAGGATGGAGCAGAAGACGCCGGCGGCGATGGCTTCCACCCTGTGGCAGATCATCGCGGCGATCTCCGGCAGCGGCATGTCCTTCGCGAGTGCTTCCAGGACGTCGCGCTGCAGCGCCTCGATCTGCTTGTTCTCCGTGATGTCGGCCAGCACCGCGACGATGTTCTTGAGCGTTCCGTCGGCGTTGAGCACGGTATTGACCGTGGTCGAGACCCAGATCTCCTCGCCGGACTTGCTGTAGGTGATGAGTTCCTCGTGGAACCCGCGCTCGACGCCGGCACGCCGCCTGAGATGCTGCAGCACCTTGGGGTCGGTGCGCCTGCCGGCCAGCAGCTCGATCGGCCATCGGCCCCTGACCTCGGCCAACTCGTAGCCGAACATCTCCGTGAAGGCGCGGTTGACGTAGACGATGCGGCGATCGCCGCCGGTGACGATGACGATACGGTCGGTCTCGTTGGCGACGAGCGAGAGGAGATAGAGCTCCTCGCGCCGCGCCACCTCCTCCGTCACGTCGCGGACGAAGCCGAGGAGGATGGTCCGGCCATGGGCTGCGACACGGGACAGGGAAACCGCCCCCCAACGGGTCGCGCCATCCTTGCGCCGGATCCGAAGCTCCCGGCTGGCACCGACGACGAGGTCGGCCGGGTTCCCGTCGCCTTTCGGCACCAGGCAGCCGATCGGCCGGCCCAGCACTTCGTCGCGGCCATAGCCCCAGAGGCGTTCGGCGGCGGCGTTGAAGAAGATGATCGTGCCCGTCTCGTCGGTGATGACCGCAGCGTCGATCGCCTGCTCAAGCGCTTGCAGGAAAATATTCTGTAATCCGGCATCTTGGCAGGAAATCATCATATTGATCTTCTGCATGCAGGTTTGGCCCGACCGATTTCGGGCGATGCTCGGCCACTAGCCATACCCTGTAACATTCCTGGGCGCAGCAAAGATGCCGTCATTGGTCAATTGTCCGGGTTCGGGGCCGGGCTCGCGCATCGATCCTATCCTTGGCTAGGTTGCCGGTCGGGAAACGCCAGGACAGGGAGAGCGCCGCGATGCGCCGCCGAAACCTCATGACCGCAGCCGCCGCCGCCCCTCTCGCCGGCACCGCCGCCGCGCAGCCGGCGGCGGGCAAGACCTATGTGCTGCTGCACGGCGCCTGGCATGGCGCCTGGTGCTGGTCGCGCGTCGCGGACCGCCTGCGGGCAGCCGGGCACCGTGTCTTCACCCCGACCCAGACCGGGCTCGGCGACCGCAAGCACCTGCTGTCGCGCGACATCACCCTCGATACCTTCGTGACCGATGTCGTGAACCTGATCGAGGCCGAGGAGCTGACCGAGGTCATCCTGGTCGGTCATTCCTTCGGCGGCAGCGGCATCTCCGGCGCCGCCGACCGCATCCCGGAGCGCATCCGCCATCTGGTCTATCTCGACGCGCTGATGCTGGAGGGCGGCCAGAGCCCCTTCGGCAACCTGCCGGCGGAGGTGGTCGCGGCGCGCCGCCGGCTGATCCAGGAACAGGGCGATGGCGTCGCCATCCCGCCGCCGCCGGCCGCCGCTTTCGGCATTCCGGAAGCCAGCGCCGATGCCGCCTGGGTGGCGCGCCGCCTGGTGCCGCATCCGGCCGGCACCTATGAAAGCCCGCTCCCGCTCCGCAACCCGGTCGGCAATGGCAGGCCTTGCACCTATATCGCCTGCGTCGATCCGATCTATCCGGCGCTCGAAGCCTCCCGCCAATGGGTGCGGCGGCAGCACGGCTGGACCTGGCTCGAGATCCGCACCGGCCACGACGCCATGGTCACCGCGCCCGAGGAGCTGAGCCGGATGCTGGCGGCGATCGGTTGATCGGTTTCTCTTCCTTCGATCCCAGGAATTACGGTATGATTACAAGCTGATAATCTGAGCGGAGGAGGGGCGCCATGCCGGTTTCTGGCATTGAATTCGGCGAGATCCTTGCCTGGGGCTTGATCGCAGGCTGCCTCGTCTTCGCCGCGGCGCGGAAGTGGGGGCTGCAGACCGGTGTCGTGCTGGCGACGCTGGCGGCGGTGCTGACCAAGGCCCTGCTGCTGAACGTCGCCTGATACAGCGGCCGAAGGCCGCGGTATCAGGTTGTTTTTTGACCTCAAGCGCCGGCGCCGGCATCCGCCGGCTTGGCTTTCGCCGGACTACCGGCGGGCCGCATTCGCGGCCTCGGGGCATCGGCTCCGCCTCGCCGCCGCAGAGACCAGATGCGGCCTGTGGCCGCGCGGCCGATCACCCCATTCGTTTCACCATTGCGCTGCTGCCGCGCTGCGCCGCACCATGCGGCAGCGTGGAACAGGGGCCTTGGATGCTGAAGCGGCGTGGCGTTGTGTTGGCGGGGGCGGGCTTGCTGACGGCGCCCGCGGTGCTTGGGCAGGGGACCTATCCCAACCGTCCGATCCGCATGATCGTGCCCTATACGCCCGGTGCTGCGACCGATGCGATGGCGCGCCTCGCGGCGCAGAAGCTTTCGGAAAGCCTCGGCGTGCCGGTGGTGGTCGACAACCGCGCCGGCGCCAATGGCGCGATCGGCAGCCAAGCGGTGCTGGCCGCCCCCGCCGACGGCTACACCATCCTCGGTTCCGCCAGCATCCACGTCATGGCGCGTCACGTCATGCGCGCCGCGCCCTACGACCCGGTCGAGGATTTCGCGCCGGTGGCCCGCACTGCCCGCGGACCGCTGGTGCTGGTAATGGATCCGCGCCGGCACGAAGCCAGCATCCCCGCCGTGGTCGAGGCCGCGAAGCAGGATGGGCGACGCTGGAGCTTCGCCACCTCCTCCCTCGGCTCCGCCGGGCATCTCGGTACCATCGAGTTCAACCGGGTGACCGGCGCGAATATCGAAATCGTCGGCTATCGCGGCTCCGCCCCGGCGCTGACCGATGTCGCGGCGGGCAATGCCCAACTCATGTTCGACCCCGCGCTCGCGACCCTGCCGATGATCCGGGGCGGGCAGGTGCGCGGCCTCGGCATCGCCTCCCCGGGCCGCAGCCCGCTGGCGCCGGAATTGCCGACCATGAGCGAGGCGGGCCTGCCGGGCTTCGAATTCTATTCCTGGTATGGGGTCTGGGCGTCGCGCCATATGCCGCCGGAGATCGTGGCGCGCCTCAATGCCGCGATCGTCGCCGGCATGCGCGAGCCGGCGACCATCGAACGGCTCACCAACCTCGGCTTCGAGCCGGTGGCCGAGACCCCCGCCGAATTCGCCGCCTTCATCCGCGAGGACGTGATCCGCAACGCGGAGCTGCTGCGCATCGCCAACTACCAGCCGGATTGACGCCCGGCTTGCCGGCACAAGGCGCCATCGCCATCTGGCGGGCAAGGCGCGGCGGCTTGGCGACCGCAGGCATCCGCTGCCGCACCCGGTGGAGGAATACCCATGCGAATGCTCCGGTCCCTGGCGCTCGGCGGCGCCGCGCTGCTCGCGGCGGGCGGGGCCCGGGCCGAAGTCACCGTCAGCTTCCTTGAGCCCGGGCGCTATACGGATGCGAACCTCGCGACCGATCGCCCGGTCGGCGCGGATGCGCCCGCCTTGCAGGCGCTCCGCCGGCAGTTCGAGCGCCTCGGCCGCCGGCTGCCGCCCGGACGCAGCTTGCGGATCGAGATCCTGGACGTCGATCTCGCCGGTCGTTTCGAGCCCTGGCGCGTGCAGGCGCCGAACCTCCGCGTCATGACCGGCGCCACCTGGCCGCGCCTCCGCCTGCGCTATGTGCTGGAGGGAGAGGGCCGCGTCCTGGCGCGCGGCGAGGAGGATGTGACCGACCGCACCTACCTCGATCGCGGGGGCTCGATCCGGTCCGGCGATCGGCTGCCCTATGAGGAACGGATGCTGGAGGATTGGTTCGCTTGGCGCATCGCGCGGGTTGGCAGCGGCACCTAGCCCTTCGCGCCCGGCGGCCCTAGTGTCCAGGTATACCGGAGAAGAGCAGGCATGCCGGAAACGTCGCACAACCCGCTGCCGCTGGCGGGCATCAAGGTTCTCGACCTCACGCTCGCCCGCGCCGGGCCCACGGCGGTGCGGCATCTAGCGGATTGGGGCGCCGACATCATCCGGGTCGAGCCGCCGGGCGATGGCGACGGGCTGGCCGGCGCGCGCAACGGCTATGATTCTGCGAACCTGCACCGGAACAAGCGCGGCATCGCGCTGAACCTGAAGGATAACGAGGCCCGGGCCGCCTTCCTCAAGCTGGTCGAGACCGCCGACGTGCTGGTCGAGAACATGCGCGTGCAGGTCAAGCACCGGCTGAAGGTAGCGCCCGAGGATCTGCGCGCGATCAACCCGCGCCTCGTCTACGCCTCGATTTCCGGCTTCGGCCAGACCGGCCCCTATGCGACGCGCGGCGGCGTCGACCAGATCGCGCAGGGCATGGGCGGGCTGATGTCGATCACCGGCCTGCCCGGCCAGGGCCCGGTGCGCGTCGGCATCCCGATCTGCGATCTGACCGCTGGCAACCTGCTCGCGCTCGGCATCATGATGGCACTGTTCGAGCGGGTGAAGACGGGCCGCGGCAAGCACGTCACGACCTCGCTGCTCGAGAGCATGGTCTTCATGCTCGACTTCCAGGCCAGCCGCTACCTGATGGCGGGCGAGGTCGCGGGGCAGGCGGGCAACGACCATCCCGTGAACACGCCGATGGGCGTCTTTCCCGCCTCCGACAAGCTGATCAACATCGCCGCCTCCTCCGCCAAGCTCTGGACCAATTTCTGCAAGGCGGCGGGGCGCGAGGACTGGCTGGAACGGCCGGAGTGGAAGACGCCGAAGCAGCGCACCGCCGACCGCCCGGCACTCAATGCCGCGATCGCGGAGGTCACGCGCCAGCACAGCGCGGAATGGTGGATCGCGACGCTGGAGGAAGCGGGGATCCCCTGCGGCCCGGTGAACGACATCGCGCAGGTCTTCGCCGACCCGCAGGTCGCGCATCTGCGCATGGCGCTGCCGATGGGTGACACCCATGTCGTGGACAGCGCCATCAACATCGAAGGCCATGAGACCAGCGTGCGGCGCCTGCCGCCCGAGCTCGGCCAACATTCCGACGAGATCCTGCTCGAAGCCGGAATCTCGCGCGAAGCCATCGCGGCGCTGCGTGCCCGCAATGCGGTTCAGTAGACTGAGCGTCCGATGACCGAAGGGCCGAAGGGCCCGAAGGTCTGAATCGGACGCTCCGCTTACGAGGACTGAGCGTCCGATGACCGAAGGGCCGAAGGGCCCGAAGGTCTGAATCGGACGCGCCACTTACTTGGTGAAGGACGGATCATGGTGGAATACGCGGACGGCAAGATCATCGCCGAGGTGAAGGACGGCGTCGGCCGCATCACCTTCAACCAGCCGGAGAAGCGCAACGCGATGTCGATCGCGATGTGGGACGGCATGTCCCACGCGCTCGAAAGCTTCGAGGCGGATGACGCCGTGCGCTGCGTCGTGCTGACCGGCGCCGGCGACAAGGCCTTCGTCTCCGGCGCCGATATCAGCCAGTTCGAGAAGAACCGCTCGGATGCGGACGCGCAGAAGGAATACGGTCGCAAGACCGGTGGCGGCCGCAAGCGCCTGTTGAACTACCCGAAGCCGGTGATCGCCGAGATCCGCGGCTTCTGCATGGGCGGCGGGCTCGGCATCGCCATGTCCTGCGACATCCGTATCGCCTCCTCCGACAGCCAGTTCGGCATCCCCGCGGCGAAGCTCGGCATCGCCTATGGCTTCGACATGGTGACCAACCTGGTCCAGCTCGTCGGCCCCGCGAATGCCCATATGATCCTGATGAGCGGCGACCGCTTCACGGCGGCGGAGGCGCTGCAGTTCGGGCTCATCAACAAGGTCGTCGCACCGGAGGAGCTGGGCGCGACGGTCGCCAAGCTGACCGCGACGCTCGCCGTCAATGCGCCGCTGTCGCTGCGCGCCAACAAGCGCACCGTGAAGGCGGTGGGCCTGGATCCGGCCGATCGCGATATGGCGGCGATCGCCGCCGCCGGCGATGCCTGCTTCGACAGCGCCGATTATGCCGAGGGCCGCCGTGCCTTCATGGAGAAGCGCAAGCCGGTCTTCACCGGGCGCTGATCTCCTGGAAGGGGTGACGGAGCCGCCGGGCGCCGTGAACCACGAGGCTCCGATCTCGCGCCTCGTGGCAGAGGTGGTGGCGCGCTGCCCGGGCGAGCGCGTCACCCTCGGCGAATTGGCCGAGCTCTTCGGCGACCGCGCCTTCGGCCTCCTGATCCTGCTGCTCTGCCTGCCGGCCCTGCTGCCGGGGGTCGCCATGGTCTTCGGCGTGCCGATTCTGATCCTCGGCATCCAGATGGGCTTCGGGCTGCGGCGGCCGAAGCTGCCGCGCTTCCTGGCGCGGCGCAGCCTGAAGCGGGATGACATCCTGCGCCTGACCCAGGCCTCCTCCCGCTGGCTCTCGAAGGTCGAGCGCTATGTGCGGCCGCGGCCCGGGCCTTTCCTCAGCCCGGCCGGCGACCGGGCGGTCGGCTGGCTCGCCGCCTACGCGGCGGTGATGCTGATCCTGCCCGGACCCGGCACCAACGGGCCGCCTGCCTTCGGCACCATCGTGATGGCGCTCGGCGTGCTGGAGGCGGATAACCGCACCGTCGGCATCGGCATCGTCGCCACCGCGCTCGGCAACATCTTCGCGACCGCGATGCTGGTGGCGCTCGGCTGGATCGGGATCGCGGCCCTGAACTGGATCTTCTGATCCCGGCCTGTGACGGCGGCTTCGGACCGTTGTCGCCACGATGTCGGCTCTGCTACACGCCATCCATGCGACGGTGGCCCGTAAGGGCTGAAACGGGAACGCGCGGCGCCGTGACCACACGGCGGACCCGCGGCTGCCCCCGCAACTGTAGGCGGCGTGCGCGCCCCATCGCCATTGCGCCAGAGGCGCGAGAAGGCGGGGCACGCAGGTGGGGCGATCGGTCCCGCAGCGCCGCCGAGCCAGGAGACCGGCCGGCGCAGAGTTGTCTCGCGGGTGTCGGGCGGGGTGCACCGATGCCACGGATCCCAGGGGAGGGCGCTTGCGCCCGAGCCTCCGAATGCGGGAACGACGCCCACCGTCCGGGCGCCTCGGCGTCCGGGCATGTCGTTTGAACGCATCACCGGAGGATCCCCGGATGCGCTGGCTAGAACGTTTTCACCCCGCTTCGCTGCGTTCCACCGTTCCGCTTCTTTGTTCGACGAGCAGATTCGCGCTTCAGGCCGTTTCCGCCCTGCGGCGATCTGCTCTTGCCCTGCTCCTGTCCACCGCCATCGCCGCACCGACGCTGGCGCAGATCCCGCCCCCCCCGGGCCAGACCCGGCCGATCACCCTGCCGGAGACCATCGTCACCGCGACCGGCGCGGAAGCCGGGCCCGAGCGCCTGCCGGCCGGCGTCACCGTGATCACCCGGCGCGACATCGAGGAGCGCGGTTACCAGACGGTGGCCGAAGCGCTCTTCGCCATCCCCGGCGTGAACCTCGCCGCGACCGGCGGCCCCGGCCAGCAGACCAGCATCTTCACCCGCGGGACCAATTCCAACCACACGCTGGTGCTGATCGACGGCGTGCCGGTGAACGATGCCTCCGCTCCGGCCGGCGCCTTCGATTTTGGCCAGGACCTGCTCGGCGACATCGAGCGCATCGAGGTGGTGCGCGGCCCCTTCGCCTCGCTCTATGGCTCGGGTGCGCTCGGCGGTGCCATCAACCTGGTGACGCGCCGCGCCCCCGCCGACCGCCAGGTGACGGCCTTCGGAGAGGTCGCGGGCGGCAGCAACCGCACCGTCCGCACCCATGCCGGCATCGCCGGCACCATCGGCACCTTCGACTACCTGGCCGTCGCGCAGGGCTTCTCGACGCGCGGCAGCGATGCCTCGGCACCGCGGCTCGCCGGCCATACCGGGGAGCGTGACGGCTACCGCGCCGCCGCCGGCACCATCCGCCTCGGCTGGCAGGCGCTGGAGAATCTCCGCTTCGAAGGCCTGCTGCGCTGGCGCGAGACCAACTACGCCTTCGACGCCGCCGGCGCCGAGGACCCCAATGCCACCGGCAATGACCGGCAATGGCTCGGCGTGCTGCGCGGCGAGGCGCGGCTGCTCGGCGGCGCCTGGACCACCGGCCTCCGCCTGTCGCGCAGCGAGTTCCGGCGCCGGTCGAGCAATGCGCCGGACGAGATCGATCCCTTCCCCTTCACGCCCTACAGCCTGTTCCGCGGCACCCGCACCGCGATCGACTGGGGCAATCGCATCGCGCTGCCGGATGCGCCCGGCATCACCCAGGCCGTGCTCTCCTTCGGTGCCGGCCATGAGCGCCAGTCGAGCCGCACCCGCGGCGAAGGCGTCACCGCGACCGATGCCCGGGCCGGTGCCTATTCGGTCTTCACCGGCATCGAGGCCCGCCTCTTCCATCTGCTCGACGTCTCGGCGGCGGTGCGGCACGAGGAGGCGGAGGATTACGGCGGCGCCACCACCTGGCGGCTCGGCGCCGTCATGCCGCTCGAGAGCCTCGGCCTTCGCCTGCACGCGGCAGTCGGCACCGCCTTCCGCGCTCCGAGCCTCGAGGAACGCTTCGGCCGCTCCGCCTTCGTCGTCGGCAATCCTGGCCTCAGGGAGGAGCGGGGCACGAGCTGGGAAGCGGGCATCGCCTGGCGCCCGGTGCGGCAGGTGGAGCTCTCCGCCACCTATTTCGCGAGCCGCACCAAGGACCTGATCGTCTACGACTTCTCGACCTTCCCCGGCACCTCCCGCAACATCAACCGCGCGCGCGTCGATGGCGTCGAATTCGGGCTGGAAGTGGCGCCGATCGAGGCGCTGACGCTCCGCTTCGGCTGGACGGTGACAGAGGCCTTCGACGACAACACCGATCTCAGGCTGCTGCGGCGCCCCTCCAACACCATCACCGCTGGCTTCCGCTGGCAGCCGATCACGCCGGTGGTTGTTACGGGCGAGCTGCGCTTCACCGGCGCGCAGAACGACATCGTCTATCCCGGCGCCAGCGGCTTCGGCGACCGCGGCGTGAACCCCTCCGGCACCGTCGCCAACCTGACCGCGAGCTGGCGCGTGCAGGAGAACACCACGCTGTTCCTCGAAGGCCGAAACCTCGGCAATTCGCGCTGGGAGCCAGTGAACAGCTACGTCCTGCCGGGCCGCAACGTGCTGGCCGGCGTCAGGATCGCGCTTTGATTGAGCCCTCAGGCGGCGGGCGCGGGCCATCCGGCCCGCTTGCCTTCCGCGCATCCGGGGCGCGGTGATGCCGGCGGTCGGTCGCGCGCGGGGCCGCATGTGCGGCCCTGAGTGCTCTTCACGCGTCGTGTGGGACCGGCTGTGGCGCCATTGATAGATTACGCGTCAGCGAGGGTATCCATCAATCCGAGCAGCCGCACGTCACCCAAGGTGACGGTGCGGCGTGCGCCTGCGCGGAGCCAGGTGATGGCGCGGGCGCGCGCCGCCTCGACGCGGATGCGGGTGCGCCCGGCGGTGCTGCGCCGCACCGGCAGGGTCAGCACCCCGGTGCCGGTCCAGCGCAGCGTGGTGCCGAATTCCTCGCGCCAGGAGGGGGAGGCGCCACGCTGGGATGGGCAGGAGGAGCCGAGGCCGCGCGCGAAGACGTCGTAGCGCAGCCCGGTGCCGTCCGGCTGCGCGGTGAAGCGCCCGGTCAGCAGGTTCATGGCGTCGCAGGCGCCGGTGCGGCGATAGCGGATGGTCTCCAGCCCGATGATGCGCAGCAGGCCGCTATCCTCCCGCCCGATCACCGCGGCCATCTCCTGGTATTCGCCGCTGCCGGTATTCGCTTCGAAGGCGGCCAGCACCAGCTCGCGCCCGCGCACCGGCAACAGCCCGATGATGCGCGCATGGCCGTAGCGGGAGGGCAGGGTGATGCGCTCGGCCGGCGCGCCCTCGCCGTCGAAGGCGATGACGAAGCTCGCTCCGTCGATGCGCGTCGACAGCGTCACCGGTTCGGCATTCGGCGTGAGCCGCACCGGACAGGGGGTCGCGATCGCCGCTGGGGCGCGGCGCTCGGCCTCCTCCTCGGCTTCGGCCTCGGTCTCTGGCGACAGTGCGACCGGCTGCGGTTCCACCTCCTCGGCATGCGGGGCGGCGCTCAGCAGCAATGCCGGCACGCAAAGCAGCAGTCGCCGCCGAAGCAGCGCGGAATTGGTCATGGGCGTGCGACCGGCACCAAGTGTCAGGCGAAGCCTGCCAGTCTCGCCGTCACCCCGGCAATGGTGGAAACCTCGGCATTGGCGAAGGCGAGGCGGATATGGCGTGCCTGGCCCGGCCCGAAGAAACTGCCGGGCAAACAGAGCAACCCGCGTTCCACCGCGAGGCGTTCCGCCGCCGCTTCGGCATCCGGCGCGGCTTCCGGCAGGCGGAGATAGGCGAAGTAGGTGCCCATGCTCTCAATGCGCCAATCCTGCAGCGGCGCGAGCGCGCGCCGGAAGGCATCGGCCCGTCCGGCCATGATGGCGCGGTTGCCGGCCCGCCAATCGGCCAGCGCCGGCACGCCCCAGGCGAGCGCTGCCTGCGCGGCGCGGGGCGGGCAGATCTGGAAGGTGTCGACCGCCTTGGCGAGCTGCGCACGGAAGGCCGGGCCCGCGAGGATCGCGCCGACCCGGTGCCCCGGCACGCAATAGGATTTCGAGAAGGAATAGAGCTGCACCACGCCGTCCCGCCAGGCACCGTCGCGGAACAGGTCATGCGCGATGGCGTCCTCCGGCAGGAAGTCGCGATAGGTCTCGTCCAGCACCAGCCAGAGCCCGCGCGCCCGGCAGAGCGCGGCAAAGCCGGCGATGGTCGCGGCGGGGTAGATGGCGCCGGTCGGGTTGTTCGGCGTCACCAGCACGATGGCGCGCGTCGCCGGGCCGATCAGCGCCGCGGCGGTCGCCGGATCCGGCACGAAGCCATCCTCGGCGCGCGCCGGCAGCGGCACCGCTTCGATGCCCAGCATCTCCAGCGCCATGCGGTGGTTGAAGTACCAGGGCGTCGGCAGCAGCACGGCGTCGCCGGCACCGGCGATCGTCTCCATCGCCATGGCGAAGGCGAGGTTGCAGCCGGCGGTGATCACAACCTCCTCGGCGGCGATATCGGCGCCGTAGGTCCCCGCGATATCGGCGGCCAGCGCCGCGCGCAGCGGCATGTCGCCCTCGATCGGGCCGTAGCCCGCTTGTGCCGGATCGGCCGCCGCCGCGCCGAGGCGGGCCAGCAGCTCCGGATGCGCCGGGTAACCCGGCACCGCCTGGGTCATGTCGAGCAGTGGACCGGCGGCGCCGGCATAGCGCGCCGCCCAGGCGCGCACCGCCGGGATCGGTGGCGCGGCGGTCCGTTCGATGCGGGCGGCAAAGCGCGGTGCGGACACGGTCAGGCCTGGGTTTCCTTCAGGCCGAAGCCATCGGGGGGCGACGGCTCGGATTCCTTGAAGCGGGCCAGGGTGACTGGGCTGTCCGGCGCATAGGCGAGGCAGGTGCCGATCAGCGGGTTCGGCTGCGGCGGCGCCTGTTCCGGCATCAGCCCCTGCGCGCGCAGCGCCTCCGCCCGCTTGGCCGCCGCCTCCCGCTCCCGCTTGCGGCGCACGGGGTAGAGGGTCTGGAAGGCAACGGTCGCGACCTGGCCCAGCACTTCCCGCAGATGGGTGCAGCCGAGCACGCCGCCGACCCGCTCCTTCACCGCCTTGTTGAAGCCGGGCCCGATCTTCAGCCCGGCCAGGCGGGCGAAGTTCGGTGCCGCCTGCGGGCAGATGTCGTAGGGCGTGAAGTCTGACGACGCCTCGCATTCGTGGATCAGCATGTCGTCGTCGATGGTGAGGCGGATCCACATGCCGTGCAGCGCCTCCCCCTTCTCGATCCAGCCGCGGCCTTCGTTCGGAAAGCCGTAGCTCTTGGTGTCGGTCAGGTGGGCTTCGATGTCGAACAGGCCATCGGCGCGCTGATAGCCGCGCAGCTCGATGTCGCGCAGATGCAGCAACTGGCGGTCGGCGGGTGCGGAGAGGGGCAAGCGAGCCTCCGGCTATGCCTTTGAACTCTCCCGTATGCCGCAGTGCAGCGAGGGGGTCCAGAGCATGCCCAGGGAGCCTCCTATGCGGCCGGCGCGAGGATGGTCGCCGCCTCCAGGTCGAAGCTGCCGTCCGGGAACGATGCGGCCGCAGGCCGCCCCTGGTTCCTGCGAAGCGAGCGAAGCGATGTTCCGGAGCCGCGAACGCGGCCCCGCGCGCGACCGACCGCAGCCGCGAAACAAGGTGGATGAAAAACTAGACTCCTCCCTCGTCGCGCAGCAGGCCCGCGACCGTCTCCCGCGGCACATCGGCGCTGGTGAAGGCATCGCCCGGGCCGCGCAGCAGCACGAAGCGCATGGCGCCGTCGCGCACCTTCTTGTCCTTCGCCATGCGCCCGAGCAGCGCTTCGACCGTGAAGCGTCGCCGCAGGTCGCGGATGCGCGCCGGCATCCCGCAATCCGCCAAATGCTGCATCACCCGCCCCGGCAATTCCTGGCTGCAATGCCCGAGCCGGGCCGAGAGCGCCGCGGCGAGGCCGAGGCCGACGCCCACCGCCTCCCCATGCAGCAGCTCGCCGCCATAGCCGCATTCCGCTTCGAAAGCATGGGCGAAGGTGTGGCCGAGGTTCAGCAGCGCGCGGCCGCCTTCGACGCTCTCCTCGCGCTCATCCTCCGCGACGACGGTGGATTTCAGCTTGCAGCTCTCGATCACCGCATGCGCCAGCGCGGCGTGATCACCCGCCACCACCGCGCGGCCATTCGCCTCGCACCAATCCCAGAGTGGGCCCTGCAGCAGCCCGTGCTTCGCGACCTCGGCATAGCCGGCGCGGAGCTCGCGTGGCGGCAGGGTCGCGAGAGTTGCCGTGTCGGCCAGCACGATGCGCGGCTGGTGGAAGGCGCCGGCCAGGTTCTTGCCCGCCGCGAGGTTCACGCCGGTCTTGCCGCCGACGCTGGAATCGACCTGGGCCAGCAGCGTCGTCGGCACCTGCACGAAAGGCAGGCCGCGCAGCGCGACCGCGGCGGCGAAGCCCGCGAGGTCGCCGACCACGCCGCCGCCGAGGGCGATCACCGTGGTGCGCCGGTCGACACCCGCCGCCAGCATCGTCTCCAGCACCTCGGTCAGCCGGGCCATGCCCTTGCTGGCCTCGCCGGCCGGCACTGCGATCTCGGTGGCGACCGCGATGCCCGCCGCTGCCAGCCCGGCCCGCAGCGCCGGCAGATGCAGCGGCCCGACGATCGTGTCGGTGACCACCACGGCGCGCCGGGCCGGGATCGCCGGCGCGATCAGTCCACCCGCCTGCGCGAGCAGCCCCGGCCCGACCAGGATGTCATAGCCACGATCGCCGAGCCTGACCGGCAGGCGTTGCGGCGGCACCCAGGCGGCGATCGCCTCCGCGACGCGGCGGGTCGTGTATTCGGGGCTTTCGTCGGAGCAGTCCACGGTGATGTCGGCCTCGGCAAACAGGGGGTGACGCGTCGCCATCAGGTGCCGCAGCACCTCGGTTGGCTCGGCGTTCAGGAACATCGGGCGATGCTCGCGGCCAGCGACGCGGCGGATGAGCACCGGCAGCGGGCAGCGCAGCCAGAGCGCGATGGCGCCGGAGTCCCGCACCGCGCGGCGGGTCCGCGCATCGGCATAGGCGCCGCCGCCAGCGGCGAGCACGATCGGCGGACCGGAGATCAGGCGCGCGATGACGCGGCGCTCCCCATCGCGGAAATGCGCCTCCCCATAGCGGGCGAAAATTTCCGTAATGGGCATGCCGGCCGCTGCCTCGATCTCGGAGTCGGCGTCGCGGAAGGGCAGGCCCAGGCGCTGCGCCAGCCGCTTTCCGATGGCGGATTTGCCCGCCCCGGGCAGGCCGACGAGCACGATCGAACGTCCGGGCGCGCCGAAGGCGGCAGGGCCGGACGGTTCGGGCAACGGAACGGCGTCCGTCAGAAGATCGAAGGCAAGGTTGCGCGACACGGTCGCCCAAGCTAGCACACCGCGACCCGGCCGCGAGGCACCCTGAGAGTCCGCTTGGAAACGGCGGCGGGTCGGCCTGGCGTGCCTTTTCCGTCCCTGCCGCACCGGCTTCCTCGCCGATGCAAACAGCATCGGCTGCGTCACCCGGCACGACAGGGACGAAAAATGCCTCGCCAGCCCGCCGCCGCCCCGTTTCCAAACGGACTCTGAGAGGCCCATGTTCCGCAATCCCATCGCGCTGATCCTCGTCGTTCTGCTGGGCCTGCTGGTGGCCGGCGCTCTGGTGATCGGGGCCTTTCCGCCCTCCGCCGACCCGCGCCCGGTGGAGCGCGTCCTGCCGAACGATCGTTTCCAGACGCGGTGACCGCGGGCGGGCGCCACGCCGAGGCGTTCCTCGAGATGCTGGCGGCGGAACGCGGCGCCGCCCGCAACACGCTCGCGGCCTATGCCGCCGACCTCGCCGATTTCGCCCGATTCGCGGCGGCGCGGGGCCTCGCCCTCCACCAAGCGGATGGCCCGGCGCTCTCGGGCTATCTGGCCTCGCTTGCGGCGCAGGGTCTGGCGGCGCGGACCAGCGCGCGGCGGCTCTCGACCTTGCGCCAGTTCCACCAGTTCCTGGCGCGGGAGGGGGTGCGCTCCGACGATCCGACCGAGCTGCTGGACGCGCCGAAGCTGCCGCGCCTGCTGCCGCGGGCGCTCTCGGAGGCGGAGGTCACGGCGCTGATCGAGGCGGCCGCCGGCCTGCCCGGTGGTCGCGGCCCGGTGGCGGCGGCGGCGGTGGAACTGCTCTATTGCTCCGGCCTCCGCGCCTCCGAGCTGGTCACCCTGCCGGCGGCGGCGCTGCGGCCGGGTGCGGGGGAGGCGCCGCTGATCGCGGTGCGCGGCAAGGGCGGCAAGGAGCGGCTGGTGCCGGT
>NZ_JAAGBB010000052.1 GCF_018129085.1 Plastoroseomonas hellenica | reverse complement strand
CACCGGCTCCCGCCGCCCTGCCCGCGCCCGCCGCGGCGCCGGTGCCGGAGGCGGTGGAAAGCGGCGGCCCGGCCGCCGGGCCGCAGACCATCCGCGTCACGGTCGATGTCCTGGAAGGGCTGATGACCCTGGTCAGCGAGCTGGTTCTGACCCGCAATCAGCTCCTGCAACTCGCCCGTGCCGGCGGCGATCCGGCGCTGGCGGTGCCCTTGCAGCGCCTGTCGCACATCACCTCCGACCTGCAGGAAGGGGTGATGAAGACCCGCATGCAGCCGATCGGCAATGCCTGGGCGAAGCTGCCGCGGCTGGTCCGCGACCTGGCGCTGGAGCTCGGCAAGAAGATCGACCTCGACATGAAGGGCGCTGAGACCGAGCTCGACCGGCAGGTGCTGGAGCTGATCAAGGACCCGCTGACCCACATGGTGCGCAATTCCGGCGACCATGGGCTGGAGACGCCGGAGCAGCGCCGCGCCGCCGGCAAGCCGGAGACCGGGCGCATCACGCTGAACGCCTACCACGAGGGCGGGCACATCATCATCGAGATCGGCGATGACGGGCGCGGCCTCGCCGTCGACCGCATCCGGGCCAAGGCGCTGGCCAATGGCCTCGCGACCGAGGCCGAGCTCGCGCAGATGAGCGACCATGACATCCAGCGCTTCATCTTCCGCGCTGGCTTCTCCACCGCGCAGCAGGTGACTGCGGTGTCCGGCCGCGGCGTCGGCATGGATGTGGTGAAGACCAATATCGAGAAGATCGGCGGCACCATCGAGCTGCGCTCCCGCGAGGGACGGGGCACCACCTTCACCATCAAGATCCCGCTGACGCTCGCGATCGTCGCGGCGCTGATCGTGGAGGCCGGGGGCGAACGCTTCGCGGTGCCGCAGATCGGGGTGGTGGAACTGGTGCGGGCCGGCGCCGGCGGCCCCCGCGTCGAGCGCATCAAGGATTCGCTGGTGATGCGGCTGCGTGACCGCCTGCTGCCGCTGGTGCCGCTCGCGAGCCTGCTGAACCTGGCGCCGGCGGCGCCGCCCACCGGAACCGGCGAGGCCTTCGTGATCGTCACCCAGGTCGGGCAGAAGGTCTTCGGCATTGTCGTGGACCGGGTCTTCGACACCGAGGAGATCGTGGTGAAGCCGGTGGCGCCGATCTTGCGCCATGTGACGGTCTTCTCCGGCAATACCATCCTTGGCGACGGCAGCGTCATCATGATCCTCGATCCGAACGGCATCGCGCGCGCGGCCGGCGTTGGCGCCGAAGGCAGCGACGGCGAAGCGGCGGTGCGGGAGGAGACGGTGTCGGGCGTCGCCGGCTCCGACGGCAGCACGGCGCTGTTGCTGTTCCGCGGCGGCGACGCGGCACCGAAGGCGGTGCCGCTGGCGCTCGTCGCGCGGCTCGAGGATATCCCGGTCGAGCGGATCGAATCCTCGGGCGGCGTGCAGGTCGTGCAGTATCGCGACAAGCTGATGCCGCTGATCCCGGTGGGCGGGACCTGGGTGCCGCCCGAAGGCCGCCAGCCGGTGCTGGTGTTCAGCGACGGCGAGCACTCCATGGGTTTGATGGTCGATACGATCCTGGACGTCGTCGAGCAGCGGCTCGACATCCAGATGGGCAGTGACCGGCCCGGCTTCCTCGGCAGCGCGGTGATCGCGGGCAAGGCGACGGAGGTGATCGACACCGCGCATTGGCTGCGCCAGGCCGGGGGCGACTGGTTCGGCCACCGGGCCCGCACCGCCGGCGCCGCGCCCCGCATCCTGCTGATCGAGGACAGCCCCTTCTTCCGCAACATGGTGGTGCCGGCGCTGTCGGCGGCGGGCTATGCAGTGACGGCGGCCGAAGGCGCGGCGCAGGCGCTGCGGCTGCGCGACCAAGGCATCGGCTTCGACGCCGTCGTGACCGACATCGAGATGCCGGGACTCAGCGGTTACGACTTCGCTCATGCGATCCGCCAGGAAGGTCCCTGGCGGAACATGCCGCTGATCGCCCTGACCTCGCGGAGCGAGCCCGAGGATATCGAGCGCGGCCATGAGGCGGGCTTCACTGACTACGTCGTGAAATTCGAGCGCGAGGCGCTGCTGGCCTCGCTCCGCGATTGCGTCGGCCGCGCGCCGGCACTGGCCTGAAGGGGGAATTGCCCATGCGGAGCGACATGGCTGTGGAGACACAGGCGAAGAGCGTCGCCGAGGAGACGGTGCTGACGCTGACGGTGGCCGAGCAGGCCTGCGGGATCTCCGTGCTGTCGGTGCGTGACGTGCTGGGGCCGCAGGCGCTGACCCGCATCCCGCTGGCGCCGTCCGAAGTGGCGGGCAGCCTCAACCTGCGCGGCCGCATCGTGACCGCGATCGATCTGCGCCGCCGCCTCGGCCTGCCGCCGGCAGGCGAGGGCATGCGCCCGATGAGCATCGTCGTCGAGCAGGGAGGGGAGCTCTACAGCCTGCTCGCCGACCAGGTGGGGGACGTGATCCCGATGCCGACCGACAGCATCCTACCCAATCCGCCGACGCTCGATGCGCATTGGCAGGCGCTGTCCCGCGGCGTGCATCGGCAAGAGGAGAACCTGATCGTCATGCTCGACGTCGACCGTGTTCTGGCGTTGGGCTGAGACGATGTCGGAGGTATCCATGGGACGCACCTGCCTGGTCGTCGATGACAGTCGCGTGGTCCGCAAGGCGGCCCGCCGGATGCTCGAGAATCTCGGCTTCGCGGTGAATGAGGCCGAGGATGGCGCGGTCGCGCTGGCGGCCTGCCAGCGCAGCCTGCCGGATGTGGTGCTGCTGGACTGGAACATGCCGGTGATGGACGGGCTGACCTTCCTCAAGGCCGCCCGCGCGGCCTTCGGCCCGGACCATCCGACGGTGATCCTCTGCACGACTGAAGCGGCGCTGGATCGCATCGTGGAAGCGCTGGGCGCGGGCGCGCAGGAATACGTGATGAAGCCCTTCGACGAATCGATCCTGCAGAGCAAGCTGGTGCAGGTCGGCGCCCTGCCGGAGCCGGCATGAGCGCGTCGTCCTCGGCACTGTCCACCGCGGGCTTTGATTTCATCGCCGGGCTGGCGCGCAGCCGCTCCGGCATCGTGCTGACGCCGGACAAGGCCTATATGATGGAGACGCGGCTCTCGCCGCTGATCCGCCGTGCCGGGCTCGGCAGCCTGGACGAGCTGGTGCTGAAGCTGCGCGGACCACGCGCGGAGAAGCTGACGCAGGAAGTGGTCGAGGCGCTGACCACCAATGAGAGCTTCTTCTTCCGCGACGGCAAGCCCTTCGAGCATCTGCGGCGCTTCCTGCCGACGCTGCGCGCGGCGCGCGGCCCAGGCACCCGGCTCAGGGTGTGGTCGGCCGCCTGTTCCTCGGGGCAGGAAGCCTATTCGATCGCGATGATCCTGCAGGAGCTGGGCCTACAGGCCGGCCCCGCGGAGATCCTCGGCACCGACATCTCGATGGAGATGGTGGAGCGGGCACGGAGCGGCGTCTTCACGCAATTCGAGGTGCAGCGCGGCCTGCCGGTGCAATTGCTGGTCAAGCATTTCCGCCAGATCGAGGGCGGGCGCTGGCAGATCGCCGATGCCCTGCGTGCCGCCGCCGAGTTTCGGTTCTGGAACCTGCTGGACGATCCGCGCTCGCTTGGCCGCTTCGATGCGATCTTCTGCCGCAACGTGCTGATCTACTTCGACACGGAAACCAAGACCCGCGTGCTGGACCGCCTGGCCGGGCTGCTGCTGCCGGGGGGCGTGGTCTATCTCGGCGGCGCGGAGACGGTGCTCGGCCTGACCACCCGGCTGGTGCCGGTGCCCGGAGAGCGGGGCGCCTACGTCGTCGCGTAATCATGCCCGCGGGGAGGAACTGCCCGGGGCTTGGCTAATGCCTGGGCTGATTCCGGCCAGCGTGCCTCAGCTCTGACGGTAGGGGCAACGCTGCCGGGAAGCCGCCCGAAGCGTGCGAAGGTTGGGAAAGGCTGCGCAGCGGCGAAGGGCGGCCTCGCCTGGCGCGCCAAGGCGCCCTGCCGGGCAGGCATCGCGTGGGCTGCTGTGAGGGGCTTCGCTGGTGTGCGGGCCGGCCGCGTAGCAGTCAGCCACCGAGCCGCAGAGTATGGTGTCCCCGGCGGACACCATCGTTCTGTGTCAGGCCGGATCAGGCTGTATCTCCGATACTATGATTCGGCCCAATCTAACGGGCGTTTCCGCCTCTGGTGGATCAGGGTGTGTCAGGCTGGCGCAGCATCATTGTGGGGGCTAGATGTGGGGTCTGGCGGGCAGTGAGCCCCGGAGCGGACCTCGGCAGATGGCGCGAACACCAAGGGGCTTGGACGTTAAAACCATCGACGCGGCAAAGCCGCGAGCGTCGGCCTATCGCCTGAGCGACGGCGGCGGGCTGCTGCTGGAGGTGAAGAGCAGCGGGGCGAAGATCTGGCTCTGCCGTCTCACGATCGCCAGGAAGCGCCGCGATATGGGTTTGGGTGGCTACCCCGCCGTGAGCCTGCGCGATGCCCGCGCGAAGGCGCGCGCAGCTCGTGAGTTGGCACAGGCGGGCACTGACCCGATTGCTGAGCGAGAGGCGGCGGAGCGCCGCGCTGCCGCCGAACGCGAGGCGGCCAGCACAGCTCAGGCGCGGACCTTCAAAGCTGTGGCGGATCTCTACATCGCGGCGCAAGTGCCTGGCTGGAAGGGCACCCGGACGGCGAAGACCTGGCGGAACTCCCTTGCCGGCCATGCCCACCCGCGGCTTGGCAAGAAGCCCGTTGACGAGATCGACCGCGCGGCCGTCCTGGATGCGATCGGGCCGGTCTGGGCGAGCCGCCCCGCGACGGCGCGCAAGGTGCTGCGGAGGATTGGATCGGTGCTTCGCTATGCGGCGGCGCACGGCTGGAGGCTGAACGACAATCCCGCCGACCCGCGCATGTTGCGGCACCTTGGACTTCCGGCGCTGCCTGGCGGCAGGAAGTACCCGTCGCTTCCCTGGGCGAAGGTGCCGGCGTTCGTGGCGGCGCTGCATGCGCGCGAAGGCCTCGGCTCGCTCGCGCTCGAATTCACCATCCTGACCGGCGTGCGCTCCGGTGAGAGCCGCGGTGCCTGGTGGTCAGAGGTGATGCTCGACGGAGTGCCGACCTGGACGATTCCCGGCGAGCGGATGAAGGGAAAGAAGGCTTCCGACGTGCAGCCACATCGCGTCCCGCTGTCGCCTGCCGCCATATCGGCGCTGCTCCGTGCGTACAACCTGGCGAACGGCGCGAGCGCCACGCTCGCCGATCTGCCGCGTCTGGCGCAGCTCGCTGGCGCGTCGCTGATTTTCCCATCCGCTAAGCGGACCAAGCCTCTCTCCGACATGGCGCTTTCGGAGGTGGTGCGACGCATGAACGCTGAGCGCTCGGAAGAAGCGCCCGCGCCTTGGCGCGACGCGGATGGCCGCGCTGCGGTCCCGCACGGCTTCCGCTCCTCCTTCCGGACTTGGGTGGATGACACCCGGCCGGCGGACGCTGAAGCCGCTGAGCGGGCGCTGGCTCATGAGGAGCCGAACAAGGTCTCCGGCGCCTACCGCCGCTCCGATCTATTCGACCGACGTATTCCGCTGATGGCCGACTGGGGCGCCTACTGCACCTCCGCTCCCACCGCGACCGTCACACGCATAACGGGTGCCGCCCCCAACTGAGCTGTCTCTTCCCCCCTACTCACTGTTTTTCGGTGGGGCCAGTGGGGCAAGCGGGGCCATGCGTCGTAAGTCGTTGAAAAATAATGGTAATTTGGCCGCTGGCCAGCGGGGCCAGGCCGAATGGCGGCTGGGGCCTTGGGGCCGGCACTGGCGAGCGAAATCGTTACTGACTTTGGGCGGCGCCGTCCGGATGTACGAGCATACCCCAACGTACGCAGGGCAGGGTTGACCGTCTGTCTTGGCTCACTCTGGGCCCAAGCTGCCGCAGGCGATAACAGCCCGATGATTGGAGTTTTGCCAGGGCGCGGTCGTGTAGGTTATCGTTACGCAACTAGTGCATTGCACATTGGGGTTCATTGATTTATATGTCAATTGCCGAGAGGGTGAGGACACTTGTCGATGCTGGCGACCTGCATCCGCATCTCCCGCGCGCTCGCCGAAAGGCTAAGCGCCAAGTCTATCTTACCAGAGAGGCTGCTCGGGACCTTAGTGACCCAAACTCGGCCGTGAACCTGCTCGGGAAGAACGGCGAAATGTACGCAGCCCTAGAACGCTGGGTACGTGGAGACTTGGTTTACGGTGATCAGCACAGGCGCTTTATGCGACGCTTAGCCGAACCTCCGCCGGAGATCTGGGAAATCCGGGTTACCGAGCCGAAAACTCAGCAGGTGCGAATGCTCGGGCGCTTTTTGATTGCCGACGCGTTGGTGCTCACCAATTTCCACACCAGGAGCTACTTAGGTCGGTTCGGGTCCCATGCCTGGGCAACCGCAATGACGCAATGCGTGGCCACTTGGAACCGCCTCTTCGACTTTCCTCCGCATACTGGCTCGGTCATTGGTGATTACGTTACGGAGAATTGCGATGTCTTCCCAGTCACCTAGCAGCCAGGGGGCTAGGGACGCTGCAGCCTACGGATTCGCCCGGGTCCGAGATGTGGCTTTCGATGCTATCCGATCTCTTTGGCGGCGAAGGCAGGATGAGGGGTGGAAGCAGAAGGACTTGGCAGATCGTGTAGGCCGAGATCCTGCCTGGGTGTCGAGGAACCTCAGCAGCCCGGGAAATTGGACGCTTCGGACCTTCGGAGAACTGACAGAAGCGCTAGGCGGAGATGTAGAAATCAAAATCGCGGCAAGTGAAGATAGCGGCCACGAGAATTTCGATGCCTATGCTGAATTTTTCTCGAAAGCGAAGCCCTTACAAAATAAAATGATGCTGCTTCACTTCACAGGAAACGCGGTAAGTAACATCAAAGACGTTCGATCGCCAGAGTTGGAGCCTGCTGTGCGGAAAAGCATACAGGTTCACGTCTCAGAACCCAAGACAGTGGCTGCGGAGATTGTATCATGAGCGAAGAGATAGGCAGAGTCGTCAGTACGGAAGGGCCGCCGACCCGCGCCGCTTCCTTTCAGGACGTTTACGCTAACCAGATCCGACTGGCGGTGTCTCCTGCGGACTTCACGCTGGTTTTCGGGGTGAATGATGATAGAGGGCCTGGGTTTACCACAAACGTGGATCTTGTCGCCGTTCGTCTATCGCCATCAGCAATGCGCAACATGGTTAGAGCATGCGCGAAGTTATCTGCCGCATATGACGAAGTGAATGGAACGCCAAAAGTTGCAAACGAGCAGGAATTTTTGGTGCGGTTCAATGAAGTCGTGAATCGGAACAAATAAGGCAATCTTCGGTCTTCCCCCTTGTCGACACAGTCGGGGTCGGCTGCGCTCAAGGCGCGCTCAGCATGGCGAGGTTGCGCCGCGCCCGCTCGACTACGTCGGGTGGAAGCTCGTGGGCGAAGTCGATTGCAATTTGCTCATAGGAACAGTCAAGACGATCAAATTCGGCCAGCCGCAAGAGGCCGTCTGTTGGTTTGTTGCCCTTCAGCGCGACGAGAAGCGCGCCACGCGGTCCGTGGTTCCTTATCGCGCGCTCCGTGTGACCGGCGGCTTGGTTGCGACCGTGCTTGTGCTTAAGGATTTCACGGTAAACCCGGAGCGCTTCGAAAACTCGATCTTCGAGAGTCGCCCCCGCCGGTCGAATGCTCAGCGCCATCTGCAGATCGAGATCTCGCAGCCTTTCCTCGGCGGCAGTCGCCGCAGCGATAACTCGTCCTGGCTTTCGGTTGTGGTCGCGACACGTCGTTAACCACGGTCGATCCGTCGATGACGCGATGCGCGCCAGAAGTCGCTGGGAATTGGCGTCGTCACTCATGGCCACGTTCCTTCTTCAGCCGGGCACCTGGCTCGACCGCTTACCGTTCACTACCCGACGACGCCCCGCCTGAGCGGCGGCGTGAGATCTTCATTGTTCGCTTGGCACTTGGGATCACTTCGCGCAATGCGGACGCCCCTCAACACCGTCAAACCCGCCTTACGTCTGCGGCACTTTCCGCCGTTTCCGTACGGTGCCCGGCACGGTAGGCCCCGGGCGTGCCGCCGCGGCTTCATGACCCCCGCGGGCCTCGTCTTCAGGGCCAACCGCATTAGTCGCCGCGCGAGCGCGCGCCGACGCTCCCAGAGCCTCTTGCAACCCCAGCTCAATCAGGTGCCGGATCGCCTCAGCCTCCGTCTTGATCCGCCGCTGAAAGCGGAAATCCTCAATGGCAGCAGCCAGCGCTGGCTCCATCGCGATGAGCTTTTTCACGGTGAGAACGGACGGTCGGGCCATTTCATCAATATAGTCGCTATCGGCACTATTGACCAGAAAGCGAATAACCTATATCGATGATATCGGCCGAGCGGGGGAAGGTGGAAGCTCCCCGCGCCCGGCCTCACCTCAACCCTCTCGTGGAAGGAGAAGGTCATGGCTGCGACCATTTATAGCACGGGGAGCCTGCATCCCCCGCCGTCTTGTTTCCTCCAGATCGAGCCGGCGTTCGGCGCTGTTGTCGTATGCCTCGGTGTCGCTGCCGGTTTGGCCGTCATCGGAAGCGCCCGCATCCGCCGCGCAGCGATCCCCCAGGCGACGCGTGCGCGGCCGCTGGCGGCCTCCTGGGCCTAAGCAGGGAGCAACACAATGTCTCAGCATCTCGAGGCTCCGCTCGGCGATCCGGGCGGGGATCGGTTCCTCACCACCATCGCGCGGCTGTCCGCCGCCGCGGATGTGGCGGCGCTGCATGTCGGCAACCGCGAAGCTGATCGGTTGCGGCGCGGCGGGGCACCCATGAACAGGGCGTACGATTTCGCCGCGGAGGGCGGAACGCCGGTTGACGAAACGCTGTGCGTCCCACCCGCTGACGGTCTGGTCCTCAAGGCGCCCGAGCGGGCGTTGGAGGCGAAGGGCTGGCGCTTCCTCGCGGTGCCGCGGCACACGCGGCGCGACCCTGCCGGCTACGATGCGCTGTGTTCCCCGCTCAACTGGGATACCCGGACGTGGCTCGCAGTGCCGCCAGAGGGCAGCGAGTTGGCCGCCCGTTCCTTCGCCAAGAAGGGACCGGCGTTCGCGTGGGCGGAAGCACAGGTGGTCGAGGTGCGGCCATGACCGGCGCATCTCGTCGCGCCCTTTTGGGCGTCTCAGCGGCGACGCTGGCAGCTCCGGCGCCAGCGGTGGCTGCCGGAGTGGTGCCGGCCGGCCTGAACGACCGGCGGCTAGTTGAACTGCACTCCTCCGCTCTGCAGGCACGTGCCGCCGAGGAGGTCGCGTACTCCCGCGGGGGCGGCTTTGAACTGTCCGATGATCCTCAGGAGCGCGCCGCCTGGGACGAGTACGAGGACGCGGCGGAAGCCGCCGACGAGCGCTGGGATAGCGCCCTTCGCGAGATGGCCAGGATAGAGGCAGACGGCGCGCTCGGCCTGAGCGTCAAGCTGTCGCACGTGCTGCGTGGCCTGGACGTCGGCCTGGCAGCGGCGGAGGAGGACGTAGCAGAGAGCTTGGAGGCGGACATCCGTCGCATGTTTCCAGCGCTGCCGTTCCCGGCGTTCGGCAAGGAGTCCGGGGCATGAGCGCCAGCATTATCCCGTTCCCGGAGGGAGGCCGCTCGCGAACCGGTAGCCCGATCCCCGACTGCGCATCGGGAGAGGACGTGAAGTTAACGAAGCGCGGCCAGGATCTCCTCCACGCTGTGGTGCGCGGCAGGACCGTCCGCGACCGCCAGCGCGCGTTGGATGAATGGTTCAAGGATGAGGATGTGATTACCGAGGCGGCTCGCCGCGTCATCGTCACCCTGGCGCGCATCGAAAGGGAGGAGCGCTAGATGCGCTTCCCGGCGATCGATGCCCTGATCGAAAGGGCCAATGCCGTGTCCGGTGAAATGGCCGCCCTGTCGCCAATCATGCAGCGGATAGCCGCCAGCGCCCTGACCGGCGATCGGCGATCAAGCAGCGAATGGACGCCACTGCGCGCCGTGCCGAGCCTGGGCAGGGGCCGGGCCGGCACCGCCATGGTGCCGCTTTCCGATCTCGCCAAGGACGGTTGGCGGGTCGTGCCGCTGCCCGAGTACCACGCTCTGGTCAACGACCTCCCGCCGCGCCTGGACTGGCCTGGCTGGCACTGGGCAGCGCTGCCACCAGACGACGGAGAACACGGCGCCCAGATCTTCCGGTCGCGCTCTGAGGCGCAGGCATACGCCAGCGCCCACTTCCGGCAGGGTAAGGGCGTAGCCGCCTAGCCGCGCCGTTTGCTATGCGTCTCGCGACGGCACAACATGCCGTTGCTCCACAGTGCCAGCTTCGCTAGGCGCTGGATTTCAGCTTCGCAGGGGCCAGCCGGCCAGCCGTGCGCCAGGGATATCCGCTCCCGGGCCCCCCCCCCGCGATCCACCCCTGCGGAATGTGCTGCGGAGGCGTGAAAGTGCAATCTCGCGCGACGTTGCGAGCGGCCCATGATGCGCTGCTTCTTGAATTAGCGGACGCTGAGGCAGTCTTTCGCAAGGACGCAAGATATAGCGGCCGGGTAGGTGCCGCGAAAGCGCTGCTCGCCTTTCAGCGCTTTGTCCAGACAACAACAGAAACCCCTGATCCTGCAGAGACGCAGCGCGGGATGCAGCTCTTAGCGCCGCTCGCCGCGCTGCTCGCAGGCCTCGGCGATCTCGAACGTGGCACCGTCGCACCGATCATTAGACCGGCGAAGGCTGGCAATAGCCCTCCGACCGATACCCTTACGCTCATCGTGCGGGCCCAGATTGCGATCGCGACGGAATGCCTAGTCCAAGCAGGAATGCCTCTCAAGGAAGCCAGTGCTGAGATTGCCCGACGAATTCACGGGAAACCATACGCCGCGCCCAAGAGGTCAATCGAAAACTGGCGGCAGGACTTTCAAGGTCCATCTGCCGACCCCGAATGCGTGGGCGTACAGAAATTCCGTCGAGCCCTCGAGTATGTTGCGGAGTTTAAGGGACGCCCGGCGGCACTTCGGCGCTATGCGCAGTACGTGCTGGCTGACCAAGTCTTTGCCGGCTGGCCAGCCTCCCCTCAAAGACGGGGCTAAAAGGGGAGCCGTTCCGGCGACCTTTGCGTCGCGGTGATGCGTCATGCAGCGCCGCGGAAGCAAAGGATAGCCCGATGCAATTTTCGTCCAGCGTCGATGGGAACACCCGGTTGCACACCGGCGCGCCGGCGCCGCTCTCATACACCCTCCAGGATGCTTCCCGCGTCACCGGCCTAAGCATCGCCACCCTCCGCCGCAAGGAGAAGGAGGGAGCTCTGCGCTTCTACAAGGTCGGCTTCCGGACGCTGGTAGCAGCGCCCTCGCTGCACGCACTGCTGACTGGCGAGGCCGCCTGATGGGCGCGCTCTTCACCCGCTGGTCCGCCCCGCTGATCCCGCCCGTCGCGACGCTCGCCATGCTGGCGGCGCTGCGGCTTACCCACTGACGACAAACCCCCGCGCGGCGAGGCCGGCGAGGGTCTGGGGTACTCGATCAATGGTAGCTGGGCAGCACCAGGATAGAGAGCTTCCGATCAGCGTTCAAGCCTTAGTCGTGCATGTCCACGAAGGGACATCGCATGATGAATACCAAGCCCTCTGAACCCACCGTCCATGACCTGGCGAGCGAAGACGACCGCCAGTGGTTCTTGGACCACCGCAACCGCGAGTATCGCCTCCGGGAGCCGCTGCCCGGCGAAGTGCGTACGGTCCCAGGGCGGACGGCGCTCGTCGTGGTGCGCAGAGTGCATCCGAAGGCTCGGATGCGGCTGCCGTTCTACGTCGAGTGGCCCAAGCCTGCCGGCGAGGCACCCGAATACATCGCAGAAGGCTTCTTCAAGCATTGCACCTCGCTCGACCCGCGGATTAGCGAGATGGTCGGCGCAATGCGAGAAGCCTGCGCGTCCGCTCCGAACCAGGAGGCGGCGCGCTCATGAACGCTTCCCCACTCAACATTCTTCAGGCGACGCGCCGCGCCGCACTGACGACCTCTCCCGCTTCCGGCTTCGCGCTGAAGGTGTTTGGCACCGAGACGCCTATTCCGGTTAACGGCCGCCCCTTGGAACTGGCGCGGCTGCTGATGGCGCATCGCGGTGGCCTGACGCGGCTACAGATGGTCTTCGCCGAGTTCTATGCGCTCGGCCTGGACGCTCCGAGCATCGTGCGCCGGCTACGCAAGGTTGGCGTGCCAATCGAGAGCATCCCGGAGAAGGGCGAGGACCGCAGCGCGCGGCCGGTCACCTTCGTTCGGTATCGGCTGGGCGCCAATGTGCGGCTTGTGCAGCTCCGCCAAGACGCGGAGGCCGCCCAATGAACGCATCCGACGCCTTCGTTGACCGCGTTGTTGACCGGCCCATGGCTCAGGCTCGCGGCGAGCTGCGCTCCTATGACGGCTCGAACCCGCGCGGGCACGTCGAGACTTCCCTTACAGAACTCGGCGGTCCCGTAGACCAAGCGGAGTGCGACTTGTCGCTCGGGCTCGGCCTGGAAGGTCCGGCAGCCCTTCGGTTCATTGCGCAGGGCATGGCGCTGAATGCGGCGCGGATCACCACGACGCCGCCTGACTACGAGGCTCTCGCCGAGGAAGAAGCAAAGCGCCCGCAGCCTCCGCCGGCTCCGCCGCGCGCTAAGCAGCGCTTGCAGGTTCGTGTCGTGGGCAACCTGCTGTGGCGCACGGTGACGGAAGTTCGGGGCTGCCTCACTGGCCCTATGAGACCGGATGACGGGGAGCGGCTGGTCAGCAAGATCCCCGATCGCGTGGCGGAGACGCTGCGTTTGATCTCCGCCGACGAGCAGTTGGTCAGCGTCCTCGCGCACACGCTCGTCTCTGAAGCGACGGATTATGTCTTTGCCGAGGGCGACCCGAAGCGCCCCGCCGGGGAAGCTGCAGACGCGCCGTGCTTCTGGGACATGATCTGCCGCGCCGGCATCGCGCTCTCGAACGTGCTGGCCCGTGAAGCCATCCCGCACGGCGGGCAGGACGCGGTTGCCAATGACGCGTGGATTGGCAGCGGCGTAGGCGATCGGGTCGCGGAGCTGTTGAGTATCGCTTTTGGCGACCGCAGCGTCGCATACGAAACCGCGGCGGCGTACCTGCTGCTCGCGGCCGTCAAGGTCGGCATGGGCACTGGGGTGCCCGCTCCCAGCGCTGTGTTGAAGCGGGAGGCTGACGAATGACCTCCACCAGTGACGCCGTCCCGCTGGTAGACGGCATGGCGCTGGGCGCGGCGATCGCAGCCTTTCAGGCCCACCTGCCGGGGTGGTGGTTCAGTGTCTGCGCGTGCTCGGTGAGCCAGGACGCGAGTTGCGGGCCCGACCGCCACGGACCTGATGCCGACCTGCTGCAGTTTCGGGAGTTCGACGACGGCTTCCATGCCGATCTCGTGGATGAAACCCTGGCCGATGCGCTTCGCACCGTCATGGGCGAGGTACTGTTGGCGCGCGCTCGTGTGAGGGCGAGCCTATGACCGCCACCGCTCAGGAGATCGCAGCCGCTCTTGGCTTGCGTCCGGATGGTGGCTCGTACCGCGGCCGGTGCCCGGTATGCGGCTACGGTGGCGACACGCTCGCCGTGCGGGATGGCGACCACCGGGCCGTGTTCCACTGCCACAACTGCGCGGACGGTCCTGGCATCGCCAGCGTCATACGCGCAGCGCTGGGTGAGGACGCCTTCGCTGGCGGTGAGCAGCACGCCTTCGACCGCGCCGCGATCGAGGCCCGTGAGGCCGAACGCAAGGCAGAGCGTGAGCGCGCCAAGGCCAAGGCATTGGAAGTTTGGAACAAGGCGGTCCCGATCGACGGCACCCCGGCGCAGCGATACCTGGCCGGCCGTGGCTTGCCGGGGGTGATCACGCCGGCACTCCGGTTCGGGAATGTCTTCAACGCCGAGCTGGGCCGCCGCGTGCCCGCGATGATTGGCGCGGTGACCCGCCCCGGCTCCGACGAGGTGATCGGCATCCACAGGACGTTCATCGACGCCGAGGGCAACGGCAAGGCTCGCGATGTGCTGGTCCACAAGAAGACGCTGGGCCAGATCGGCGGAGCGGTGGTCGCACTCGATACCTGGAAGCACGGCGAGACGCTCGTGATCGCGGAGGGCGTCGAAACCGCGCTTTCGGCAAAGGTGCTTGTGGGGCACGGCGCCGCCTGGGCTGCGATTGCGGCGAACAACCTGCCGCGCTTGGCTCTCCGCGATGATGTGCGTGACATCTTCATTAGCGCTGATCCGGACGAGGCAGGCCAGCGCGAAGCATGGGCGGCTGCCGCGCGGTTCAAGGCCGAAGGTCGCCGCGTCACGGTGGGTACGCCAAGGTCCGGCGATGCCAACGACGAGTTGATGCGCCGCCTCGGATTGGCACGCCAGCCGGCCAGCGCCGCCACTCCTCCCTGGGAGGACGCGCCGCATGGATGACTTTGGAAGCGCATTCGATCTCCGCGATGCGGAGGAGGGCCCGCCGCCGAACGCATCGCCTGGCGTCAAGGCGGCGGCCGAGAACCCGTGGCCTAAGCCCTACGTGATGAAGGCCGGCGGCCTCTACCACGCGTCGGACAACGGAGATGAGTGGCTGGCCGGACCCTTCGTCATCGAGGGCGAAACCCGCGACGCCGCCGGCACGGGATGGGGCCTGTTCCTCTCTTGGCAGGACCGAGATAGCACTGCTCACACCTGGACCATGCCGCGGCGGCTTCTGCTCGGAGAGGCTGGCGATCTTGAGGGCCATCTGATCGATGGCGGCCTGGCGGTCGCTGCCCATCACACCCGCCGCCAGAAGCTCCGCGATGCGCTCATGCGCGCCAAAGCCAAAAGCCGCATCCGCACTGTGACACGCACTGGTTGGCACACCGAACGCGGCAGCCCGGTCTACATCAGCGCGGATGGGGCGGCCTACGGCTCCGCGTCGGAGCGCATGGTGCTTCAGTCGCCGGCACCGGATGCTGGTGCGGCGGTTGCCTGCTCCGGCACTTTGCAGGAGTGGCAGGCCGGCGTCGCGGCGCTCGCTGTCGGAAATGACCTGGCCGGGGCCTTCTTGGCCTCCGCCTTCGCCGGCCCACTGCTGGATCTGATGGGCGAGCCGGGCGGCGGCGTTCACGCCTTCGGCCGCTCCCAGAAGGGCAAGACGACCATACTCCGCATGGGTGCCAGCGCGTGGGGACCACCGATCGCCGGAAGGGCCATGCGGAACTGGCGCAGCACGAGCAACGCGCTGGAGAGCGTGGCGGCCGCCAGCAATGACGGTCTGCTTGCGCTTGACGAACTCGGGCAGTGCGACCCGAAGGAGGTCGACGCGATCTCCTACATGGTGGCCAACGGGGTGGGGAAATCCCGCGCGAACCGCGACGGCAACGCTCGCGCCACCAAGGCATGGCGCCTTGTCGCCCTCTCCACTGGCGAACTGGACCTCGCATCCAAGATCCAGGAGGCCGGGAAGAAGGCGATGGCCGGCCAGCTCGTGCGGCTGATCAGCGTTCCGCTGCCCGAATGCGGGCCGCTCGGCCAGTGCCTCCATGGGCGGGCGGATGCCTACACGCTGCTTGTGGAAGTGAACGAGAATGTCGCGCGGCTTCATGGCACCGCGGCGCCCGCCTTTCTGCGAAGGCTTGCTGCTGAGCGGAGCGAGAACGCCGTAGCGCTGGCTACTGCTGTTGAGCGGGCCCGCGCCGCCTGGGTCAACCAATTCACTCCTGCAGGCGCAGACGGCCAGGTCCAGGCTGTAGCGCGCCGCTTCGGCATCATTGCCGCAGCCGGCGAGCTGGCGGCGGCTTGGGGTGTCCTGCCCTGGCCGCAAGGTGAGGCGGCCCGCGCTGTTGGTGCCTGCTTTGCTCTGTGGGTGAACCATCGGGGCGGGGCTGGCGCGCATGAAGACGCCGACGCCGTGGAGACGGTGCGGAACTTCATAGCGATGCACGGCTCCGCCCGTTTCGCCGCAATCGGCGAGGACGGCACCAACACGGATGCCTCCGCCGAAATTGCCGACAGCCGTCCCGTGACGCAGCGGGCAGGGTGGCGGCAGAAGGACAAGGCTGGCGCCTGGGAATACCTGATCCTGCCACCCGTCTTCTCGACGGAGGTGTGTAAGGGCCGCGACCCGAAGGCGGTGGTAGCGGCGCTGCGGGATGCGAACCTGTTGCGCACCGACGCCGGCCACCACGCGACAGTCAAGGTTCGGCTCACCGGCTACGGCCGGCCCCGCGTGTACGCGGTCAAGGGCGCGATCTTCGAAGGCGGAGGCCAGGACGCATGAGCGCCGCCGCGCTCTCCGCCGAGCTGGCCGGCATTTGGTCGATGGCCGCACCGCGGCGGCTTCCCGGTGTTGCCGCTACGGAGGCTCGGGGAGGCCCTGCCGCAGATCCCGCACCCGCGGCGCGTAGCGAGCCCACAACCCCGCCAGCGGCCCGGAGATCCGGGTCTCCGGGGCTTCTCGAGGGAATGGTGTTCACGGACCACTGGTCCGCTCAGGGGCTTCGCATATCGGCAGCCCTGGCGGAGGGCGCTGAGCGCCGTCCCTGTCACCTTGGCGGCCTGGCGCTGGTACGGCCGGACGGCCGTGAGTTCTGGGTGAGCCCGCGTGGAATGGCGGGGCTGGGCTCGCGCCGGACGCTGCCGGACGAACTGCTGCATGGAGATGAGTGCGATGAGTGACGGCAGCACCGATATGAAGCCGGCCCGGCCAGGCTGGCAAAAGGGCCAATCCGGGAACCCGGCGGGCAGGCGGAAGGGTGTACGGCACGCTGCGCACGTCGCCTTGGACGCCATCGGCCAGGAGAGCGCCAAAGATCTTCTGCGCGCCGTGGTGACTGCTGCCCTGGCGGGCGACATGAGGGCCGCTGACATCCTGCTGCGGCGCCTCTGGCCGGAGCGGAAGGGCCGCCCGGTGGAGATTGATCTTCCGAGGATCGAAAGGCCCGCCGACTTGGTGCCTGCCCTTGCCGCGGTGGCGGAAGCAGTGGCGGCTGGCGAGCTTTCCCCGGAGGAGGGGCAGGCAGTCGCTGCCGTCCTGGAGACCCAACGCCGAGCGGCGGAGACCGCCGATCTCGCAGCTCGCATCGAGGCCCTTGAGCAGAGGAGCACCAAGGAATGAGCGGCACGTTGGCGCGCCGCCTGGGCGCGATCGAGCGCGAGCTTGCGCCGGTCAAGCGTGTGGTCTGTGTCGTGGTGGATCAGGCGTCAGGCGAGACACTGGCGGATGCGTTGGCAAAGCGCTTTCCCGATGGCGTCCCGCCGAGTGTATCGCCCCTTGGCATCACCACGGGCGTGCCTCGGAACACCGATCTGGTGATTGTCGAGTTGACGGATGCGGATGGAGGCACCCATGCCTTCACCGATTGAGACACGTCTTGTCCGCCTCGAAGCCGTGCGCGACGTGACCCCCTGGGATCGCTTGGTTGACCAGGCCGTTGCGGATTGGCCGCAAGACGCCCTGGGCAGCTTCCTTGTGGCAATGGCGTCTGGAGCGGATGCGAGCCGCCGAGCGCTTCGGAAGCTATCCGATACTCGTCTTGACGAGCTGATCGCCTGCATTCGCGCGCACCTGCCCGGCGACGGCAGCGCCCTTGAAAACGAAGCCACCTTCGATGGCGATACTGCCGTCACGCAGGACGAAGGCGGCCGCTGATGCGCGTCCCATTCTTCAGCCAGCCCAATCACCGCAAACACTTTTCAACCCAAACGTCGGGTGCCGGACAGATCGCACCCGCGCTCAGGAGTGACCACCAGTGACCACTCGCTTCTTCGACCCGCGCCCACAGATGTGCGACGCCAACGGTAACCCGATCTCCGGCGCCAAGCTGTACACGTACAGGGCTGGTACCAGCTCGGCGTTCGCTACGTATAGCGACAGTGCCCTCACGGTCGCGAATTCCAATCCGATCGTCTTCAACAGCGAAGGGCGCCCGCCCAACGACATCTTCTTCGCGGCGGCCAATTACCGCCTGATCCTGACGGATGCGAGCGACGTTGTCATTTGGACCGCCGACCCGGTCGATGGGGCCACGACGGACCTGTCCAACTCGCTGCTGACGGTCACCGGCACGGCCGATGCGATCATCCTGACGGCGGCCTTTGTCAGCTCCACCTACCAGGCGGGACAAATTCTCCGTTTCATCGCGACCAGCACGCCCACCAGCACGACGCCCAGCGTCAACTGGAACGGCCTGGGCGCGAAGACGATTGTCGAGAGCGACGGCGGCCCGCTGCCCACGGGCACGTGGGGCAATGGGTCGTTGGTCGAGATCATCTATGACGGCACCAACTTCCGGAAGCTGATGCCGGTTGCGACGGTCAACTATTCGCCGATCCTGGTGAACGGGGGGCTGGACATCTGGCAGGCGAGCACGTCGCTCGCTATCGCGGCCGGCGTCACCGCAACCGCTTCCATCTACTCGGCCGATCAGTGGTGCATGGAGACGAGCGCCAACCAGGCGTGCGTTGTGTCCCAGCAGGCGGGCACGGGAACGGCACGCTTCCGGGTGCGGGTGCAGCGCAACAGCGGGCAGACCGGCGTTGTCGCCCTACGTTTCCAGCAGCCGCTGGAAGTTTGGGAGTGCGTGAAGATGCGCGGGCGGGTGATGACGGTGTCCTTCACCGGGCGGGCTGGCGCCAACTTCTCGGGCACGCTGTCCGTCAAGCTGCTTTGCGGCACCGGCACGGAGGGCAGGCGCACCAACGCCGCGCCATACACCAACGAAACCTCGCCGCTCTCGCAGAGCATCACGCTTACCACGACGGACACGCGCTACTCCGGCACCAGCACGGCGGTCGCCGCCACCACGACGCAGGCCAGCCTGGTCTTCGAATGGACGCCGAGCGGCACGGCGGGCGCCGCCGACTGGTTCGAGGTGCAGGAGGTGACGCTGGACTTCGCGGGCGCCGCTGTGCCGGCGGTGCGAGAGCCGTATCAGCAGACCCTGGCACGCTGCCAGCGGTTTTACGAAGGGGGGCGCGTCGGCATCGCCGGATACGCCGGCGCGCCCGGCGGCCCTGGAGCGGCGCCAACTCAGTTCAAGGTAACGAAGAGGGACCTCCCCACTATCACGCCGGGCGCCGCCGACATCTCCATCAACATCGCGACGGCCGGCTTCGACACTGTCACCTCGGAAGCGTGTCGCTACGCCGTCACCGCCACGGCGGCCGGGAGCTTTACGGCTTACCAAGCCTGGACCGCGAGCGCCCGGCTATGACCTCGCTGACTGACACCCGCGCCTTTGGTGGGCTGGAGGCGGAAATGAAGCAGACCCCCCGAACCGAAAAGCTGGGGGCAGAGCCCCGCCGGCAAGCGATGAGGATTTCTATGGCATGAGCGGCCAGTACATCCCGAACATTCAGATCCCGCAGGCTGTCCCCATCGACGTGATGGGGGCGATGCAGCGCGGGCAGCAGTACCGCGGCAACGCGCTGGCGATGCTGGCGCAGCAGAACCAGTTGCAGCAGCAGACGCAGCAGCAGAACGCGCTGGCGATGTACGCCGGTGGGCTGGGGGCTGACGACCCGACGAAGCGCCGAAACAGCCTGCAGGCGCTGATGGGCGCGGCACCGAACATGGCGACGCAGCTCATGCCGATGCTGTCCGACGAGCGCGACCGCGCGGAGATGGCCGCGATCATGGCTGGTGCCGGCGGTGGCGCGCAGCCTGCCGCAACACCGCAGGCAGCGCCAGCAGCGGTGGGCGCTCCGCGCGGCCCGGTTGCGCTGCCTCCGACCTATCAGCCGCCGCAGGGGGTCGACCGCAACGTCGACCTTATGGCGCGAACCATTCTCGGCGAGGCCGCCAATCAGGGTCTCACCGGCATGACGGCCGTTGGGCACGTCATCCAGAACCGCGCGCGTGCCGCCGGCATGTCGCCCGAGCAGGTGGTGCTGGCCGGCGGGCAGTTTGAGCCCTGGGGCAACCCGGCAACCCAGCAGCGGCTGCTGACGATTGACCCCAACTCGCCGCAGTACCGCCAGGCCCGCACCATCGCAGAGCAGGTGCTTGCGGGGCAGGTGGAGGACCCGACCCGCGGCGGCACGCACTTCTTTGCCCCCCGCGCGCAGGCGGCACTTGGGCGCCAGCCGCCGACGTGGGCTGAGGGCCAGGAAGCCCAGGTCATCGGCGACCACAACTTCTACCGGCTGCCCTATGGCGGTGCGACCGGCGCCGGCTCGGCTGGCGGCAGCGGCGGTGCTGGTGGTGGCACTTCGCCGCAGCAGGCACAGGTGGCCATCGATCGCTTGGCGCAGAACGGCACGCCCGGCGCGATCCAGCAGGCGGCGCGCATCGCCACCACGGCGGGGCAGGACCAGACCTCCGTTGCCGGTCTGCCGGGGTCGGTGGTGCAGGCGATCACGCGCGCTGCACTGAGCGGCAATCCGCGCGCTATCCGGCAGTTGCAGCTCCTGCAGCCGATGATGAACCGCGAGACGCAGATTGAGCGCGTCCGGCTGCCAGATGGCAGCGAGATGCTTGTGCCGCGCCAGCAGGCGGCCGGCATGGTCTCTGCCGCTCCTCCGCGGGACACGCAATTCGTAGACCTGGGCGACGATGGTCCGGAAGGCGCCGGCCGCTACGCGGTTGAGAACGGCAGGCTGCGGCGTCAGGCGGCGATCCCGCGCGACGATCAGACCTTTGCCCGCAGCAATACGCTTCGCGACGAATACGTGAAGCTGACGGAGGGCTACCGTACCGTCGAACAGGCTTACCGCCAGGTGGAGACGGCGGCCCGCTCCGGCAGCGGCCAGGGCGATATGGCGATGCTATACGCCTTCGTCCGCATGCTGGACCCCACCTCCGTGGTGCGCGAGAGCGAGTTCGCGATGGCGGCGCAGACGGGCAGTTTCGGCGAGCGCGTGCAGGGCGCCGTGCAACGGGTCCTGTCGGGCGAGCGGCTTCCATCCGACGTGCGCCAGAACTTCCTCGGCGAGGCCCGCAACATTCTCCGCACGCGGCAGGAGGAGGCGGATACGCTTGCCGACAATTACCGCGAGTTGGCACGCCGCAACAGCCTGCGGCCGGAGGACGTGGTCATGCCCTTCGGCACCCAGCGCGCGCCTGGCCGTCAGACCGGGCAGCCAACCGCGCAGCCGGCTCCTGGTGGCGCGCAGACCGCCCCTGCGGCAGGGGGCGGCGCTGTGGTGGTCCCCGGGCCCGGGCGGCGTCGGAACGGCTTCTCCGCCCGCTGGCGCGCCTCTGGCGCCGCAGCCCCCGCCGGCAGGGAGGCCGCAGAGTGGTGGCCGCACACCCGTCCGCGTGAGCAGCGACGCCGAGGCCGAGCGCCTTGCTCCCGGCACCACCTTCATTGGCCCTGATGGAAAGCCCTACGTGCGATGAACAGCTTCAATCCCAATCGTTGGGCTCCCGCGGACGACGGCGCTCAGCCACCGCCGATCTCTAGCGGCCCGGTTCCTGGCGTATCGATGGTGCGACCGGGCCCGGGGGCTCCGGCGCCGTTGGTTGGGCCGGCGCAGCAATCCGTCGCCATAGAGGGGCAGGGGCCGGAGCCGCCGCAGGTGGCGCCCGGCTTCACGCCTGGGCGGTATCTCTCGGCGGAGGACGTCGATCGGCGCAGCGGTGCGCCGTCTAACGTCCGCCGGGCGGTGGGCAATCTCTCGACCCCCGAGGACCGCTTGGCGATGTTGCGTCGCTTCGCGCCCGATGCTCGTCCCTTTGGCGATGGCAATTTCATCTACACGGACCGGCGGACAGGGCGGCCAACGGTCTACAATCCGCAGGGTCTCGACGTTGGCGATGTGTTCTCAATCGGTCCTGAAATCGGGGAATTCGTCGGTGGCGCGATCGGCGGCGCTCTCGCAGTGCCCCCCGCAGTGTGGGGCATTCCCGCGACCGGTGGTCTCAGCGTGCTCGCCGTACCTGCCGGCGTCGGGCTAGGGGCAGCGGCGGGTCGCGAGATTTCCACCGCCACCGGAACACTACTCGACAACGCGCCGGACAGCCGAGGCTTCGGCGAGCGGGCAGGGGATGCGGCCACCACCGCGGGATTGAATGCAGTAGGCGTGCCGGTCGGTAATCTGATCGCTCGCGGAATCGGCGCAGCGGTGGCGCCGGTCCGGCGGTTCCTCTCCCCGGAAGCTGGCCAGAATGCGTTGCGCGACTTCGCCAATGCCGGCGTTGACGCCAGCGCCGGCGCGGTCACTGGCAATCGTACCGTCCAGATGGCGGAGCGGGGGCTAGGTGTCACACCAGGCGGCGCGCAGCCCGTGCAGGAGATGGCCGAGCGCCAGGCAGTTCAGATGCGCGACGAGGCGCAGCGGATCGCTGCTGGCTACGCGCCTGGCGCTACTCCTGAGGGCGCCGGGGCTGCGCTTCGAGAGGGTGCCCGCAACGCTGTCCAGCGCTTCGAGACGAGACAGGAGAGGCTGTATGACGAGGCCTACGCGCTGATCCCCTCGGATGCGCGGGCGACGCTCCCCTCTGTCGCGCATCTGGGAGGCGAGCTCCGCGATGCGCTGGCTCAGGCCCCGGAGAGCCGGGACGCTACGCTGCGCCCGGTCATCGAGCGCATCCAGGCGGCACTGGCCGATGCGGGAGAGGGCGGCGTCCCTTTCCAGGCGCTTCGGGACATCCGATCCGATCTGGGCAAGATCATCGGCGGCCCGCCAAACCCGGCAGGGGATGCGCAGTCGGCTACCGTCGAGTATCTGCGCCGCTTCTATGGCGCGCTATCCGATGACATGACCAGCGCCGCACGAGCGATCAGCCCGGCGGCGCAGCAGCGGCTAGCCGTTGCTGATCGCTACTTCCGGCTCAACCGCACCCAGAACCTGCCGACGCTCGAGCGCGTGCTTGATCAAGGCACTGACGAGCAAGTCTTCCGCCTTGCGTTCCCGCGAAGCGGACAGCCCGACGCGCAGGCGATGGCGCGCCTTCGCAGGAACATGGAGCCTGAGGAGTGGCGCGTGGTTGCCGCTACTGTGGTGGACCGAATGGGCATTCCCACTGCTGGGCAGCGTCGGTCGCTCGACGATTTCAGCGTTTCGACCTTCCTGACGAACTGGAACCGGCTGATCACCAACGGCGTCGGCGCTCGGCGGGTGCTGTTCGGCGGCAACCGAGAAACTGCCGAACTGGCGACGGATCTTGATCGGCTCGTCCGGGTCGCGGGCAGGCTTCGTGATGCCGATCGCATGGCCAACCCGAGCGGCACAGCGCGCAACCTGATCGCTGGCGCTGGGATGCTATCGATGGGGCAGGACGCGATGGAAGGCGATTGGCGTGGGGTAGCCTACACGGGCGCCCTGGGTGTCCTGGCACCGCGGTATGTCGCGCAGCTCATGACCAGTCCGCAGTTCGTGCGGTGGCTTGCTGACGCCAGCGTGCAGGTGGCGCGGGCGCCAGCGCAGGCGGACAGGCCGCTGCTGCGGTTGGGCCAAGTGGCGACCGCCAACCCGTCGCTGCGGGACGCCATCGACGCATTCCAGCGCGCACTTGGAGGAGGTGGCGAGATGCGGCTGCAAGGAGCGGCAGTTCGCTAGACGTAGCGCGGCTCGCCCAGTCGCAGGGCGGGTCATTCGTCAGGCCTCGGGCAGTGCGACGTCTACCCAATCCAGCCGGTCGCTGACACGATGATCGCTGCCTGGAGCAGCACGAATACGCCGCCCGCAATCGATACGAACCAGACGCGCCATGGCTGCCAATAGGCAACTCCCGCCGCTCTGCTAGCGCGCGCCTGAGCCCGCACCACTAGCGCCAGGCCCAGAAGGCAAGCGAGGATGATGGGAATTGAGGGGAGGGCGGCGGCTAGGCCGGTGGGGGTGTCGGCGGTCATCAAAGCGAGCCTAGCACAAGTAACGCTGCCGAGCCCCTCACGGTACGCCGGGTGCCCACTCGAAATGGGATGCGCTTCAGCGGCAACCTCGGCTCTTGTGCGCTGTCAATTAATGATGTTACCTCGGCGGAGGGAATGCGAAGCCGAAGGCAGGCCTAATGCTTTTTAACTCGGACCTGTTCCTGTTTGCGTTCCTTCCAGTAATTTACGTTGGGTTTATCGTGTCTGCGCGATTCTCTTCTAGCGCCGCATCACTGCTTCTCGTTGTGGGCTCCTGCATATTCTACGCTCACTGGCGGTTCGACTTTCTGCCGCTGCTGCTAGGATCCGCCGCGGCGAACTACTTGTGCGGACAAGGAATCGCGCGGCTTTCCAGCGTACGGCCGCATGCGGCGCGCGCCCTTCTGGGAGCGGGGGTCGCAGGTAATCTCGCCCTTCTCGGCTACTATAAGTACGCAGACTTTCTGGCGGGCGCTGTAGGGTTCGAAGGGATATTCAGCGGCATTCTCTTGCCTATCGGCATATCGTTCTACACCTTCACGCAAACTGCCTACCTTGTGGATGTGCACGACGAGCCCAGCAAGGTAGTGTCTGACCCTATTCGCTATCTGCTATTTGTCACCTTCTTTCCACATCTCGTCGCCGGCCCCATTTTGCACCATCGTGACATGATGCCGCAGTTCGCATTCGATGCTCGCGGCGATCAACGTCTGCAGGACTTCGTTGTTGGGAGTGCCCTCTTTATTATGGGGCTCTTTAAGAAGGTCATTCTGGCGGACAGTGTGCAGCCATACACGGCCCTTGCTTTCACCTCCGAGCCCATTTCGACAGTTTCGGCATGGGCTGGCGCCCTTGCGTTTTCGCTGCAGCTCTACTTCGATTTCTCCGGGTACTCCGACATGGCTCTCGGGCTTGCGCGGCTGTTCGGCGTGCGCTTTCCGCTAAATTTCGACAGCCCCTATAAGGCGGAGAGCATCATCGAATTTTGGCGGCGCTGGCACATGACGCTGTCGCGCTTCCTGCGCGACTATCTTTACATCCCGCTCGGCGGGAATCGGAGCGGCTTGGGGCACCTTCCTAACCTCATGATTACCATGGTGCTGGGCGGCCTTTGGCACGGTGCGGGATGGACCTTTCTCGCTTGGGGCGCACTTCACGGCGGCTACTTGATTGTGAACCACATGTGGCGCCGGCTGCGCGCGCGCTTCCCTGAGATATTCGCGGCAAGGCCTGGCTCCGCGGTTGTGGGACGGCTTCTCACCTTCGTCTGTGTTGTGGTGGGATGGGTATTCTTCCGCGCTGACAGCATGGAGCAGGCGGTGCGCGTAGTTCACGCCATGGCGGGGCACGGAACGGGTGCAGCACTGGCATGTCCGGCCGGAGCCGGAAGCGCCACGGTGTACGCCTGCTGGGCGGGGATGCCGACCGCGTTCTGGTGGATCGCGGGACTCCTTGCCATTGCGTGGCTACTCCCCAACTCACAGCAGATCATGAGTCGGTGGAACCCGGCGTTAAGCCCGATCCGGCCGGCAGGGCCGATAGCTCGGGCCTTATCTTTTTATCCCGGCTTCCTTTGGGCCGTGGCCCTCGGCGCTATGCTGGCTTCAGCGCTAGTTTGGCTGCACGCCGACAGCGTATTCCTCTATTACCAGTTCTGATGCGATGACGCCGCGCGCCATACGCTGGTTCCTGTTCTCACTTGTGCCGCTTACCGTCGCTATCTCTGCAGCGATGTTGATGTGGAAAACCCAGCCCTCCGGTTGCGCCGGTTATGGCTACGCATCGGGCGATGGCATCACCCTCGCCTATTGCGCGCGACCATCCTACGGGGATTATGAGTCAGGCATGCTCATCTTCGGCATATCCCCGCGCGAGGATGCAGCCGCTCGGGCGGCTGATGTGGTGGTGCTCGGCTATAGCCACGCCCATGTTGGCTTCTCTACAGCGGCGACAGAGCGCCACGCGGCCTCGATGGGCTCCCGGCTTCACAACCTGAGCCTGTCGGGCAGCTTCAGCGCCCATGCCGACATCGTCCTTGATCGCTTACAGATCCGGCCGAAAGTCTGGGTGATCGACGTGGATCCCTTTTTCGTCCCACCCTATCCGGAGTTTAGAGGCAGCGCGAACCTGAACCGCCTGATGGAGCGCCCCCTCCGCGAGACGGCGGAGCACGCCGCTCGACGGCTATGGCAGCCTATCCATCGCATGGCATGTGCTGGCCAGATATTGCCGTCACTTTGCGGATCGACCTTCGCCTACTTCCGACGTCCGGAAGATGGTCGGATCATCGTCGACTACCATTATGCTTTTGGTCCGACGCTTGGGGAGTTTCCAGTGCCACCGGATGGACCGGTGAACGCTGCTCGCGTTCCTGGCTTGGCGACTCTAGCGTCCGAATTCTTGCGCCGTCACGACATGGACCGAACCTGCACAATTTTCACCGTGGTGCCTGCTAACGGACAGAACGCCAGGTTGGCAGCAGCGACCGCTGAGGTAGTGGGCGCACCTTACGTCAATCCAGAGGTGCCTGGCCTCGTGACTATTGATCGTGCCCATCTTCATGCCGAAAGCGCAGAGCGATGGTCAGACGCATTCTGGGCGGCTGCGCGGCCAATCATCGAGCGCTGCGCCGGCCGCACCTCCTGAGATCCGCGCATGCCGCGGATGGGGGTTAAGTTCGTTCGCGCTACTCACCTGGGCGCGACCGCTGGGTTCGATGCCTGTAGACGCCGTCACATCACGTCTATCGCAAGTGACGGCAGCCGCGATGATCGACGGGTGTGGCATCAGACGCACAAGCCAAGCGTGGCTGCGGTTTCAAGCCAGCGATAAGCTCGGCGGCATCGAGGCCAGCGGCTCCATCCCTCTCCACACCCGCCATAGGTCTTCGATTAGCGCCTTCGACATCACGCGCCGCGCGTCGTTGTCGCGGTGCTTCGGGGTCCAGCCGTCGCGGTTAACCGTATGCGCCTTTCGGCGCCCGTAGACGGCGCCGTAGGGGCCGATCGGGTGCGCAGGCTTGCCCTCTCGCTCGCCCCGCCATTGCTGGCGCAGCAGCACGTCGGCGATTGCCCACACAGTGGCGCGCCGCTTTGGACTGTAGCCGTGAGCCGCGGCTTGCTCGGCATTCGTCCGACGTTGCTGCGCAATGCCATCGATGACCGCCAAGCCAAGGCGTTTCCAGACGCGCTCCTTGGTCTCGTAGTTCGCGAGGTCACCGGTCTCTCCGATGATGCAAGCGAAGCCTTGAGCGCTTAGGCCAGAGACCGCTTCCGCCCATCTCCACGCTGGCAACTCCCGCGCGAGCATCTGCATCTCTGCTTCGATTTTTGCCCGGAGGCTGTCCCAGGCCTGTCGTGCCGCGGCACTGTTCGCGACAATGGGGGTGCAGGCGGAGAGGGCATAGCCGCCCTGGTTGGCATGGCAAGGGTGGCCCGCTCCGCCTTTCCCCTCCACCCTGCGGCGGAAGGCGCTTGCTAGCGCGAATTTTGCCTTTCGTTCTTTCTCAGTCAGATCTGTGCTGTACCCGATCGCGCCGGCAATGAACGACTCACAGGCACGATCTATGCGGTTTTGCGAGACGATGCAGAACTGGCGCTCGCGCTGGAGCTGAACTAGCCGCGCGAGCCGGTCAGGAATGCTGATGGGAGATGCGGGAGGGGCTTCCGCCCCTCCCGGCGAGGGCAGGGGTGGATGGGTGCGCACGCCGCGCCGGGCCCTCGGTTCTTTCGAGCTTGATTTGCTCATCGCTGAGTTCGCGACAGCGCCTTTCGACGCTGCCGCAGGCGGCATCGGAGGGGTGGTACGCAGCGTCCGCGTGGCCGCCTTAGGCATCGCTCGCCTCCACGAACATCTCGCGAGCCTGATCCGCCGTGCGCCACTTCCTGATGGGGTCGTCCGGCGGGAGGTTCTGGACGAGCATTCTGACGAAGCGGGTGTCGCGCTCGCGCGTGTCAGCCCACTCCGCGGCCTGCCTGGCGGTTAGATCGCCAATCGGCTTGCCTTTGATCTTAAAGGTGTCGAGCAGTGAGGCGAGGTGGATGTGCGCTACAGCCGATGCGCCGGCTGGCGAGGTTGCACGCTGCCGCTCTCCGGGCCGGGCGAGAATGGGTTGCTGTTCGCGGAGCTTCTTGGCTGCCTCCGCGAGGATCGCGTTCACCGCCTCCTGTCGGTAGGGCGCGAACAGCTCCCAGAGAAGATCTGCGTCATGGCGGATGCTGCGGTAGAACGCGTCTTTTGCGCCGTCGAAGTTGCCAGGCGAGCCTCTGATTGCCGACATTGCCACCTCCATCAACCTCTCTCGATGCTGCGGATTGCGGTCGTCTGGTAAGTCCGATGGCCATTGATCGAGCGGCACCTGGAGAAGCGAGTCAGAAATTCTTACCAGATACGTGCGATAGGCTTGGGAATAGTGCGTTGAGCGCACATTGGGTGACTGCATTCCATCCCTCCCGTCACCCGCGCCGATTTCCGGTCGACTGAGTCTGCGAGAGAGATGCTTGCCGAATTCCCTTGAGTTCTGTTGGAGTTGCAGTCGTGCTACCGCATCACGTCTCAATGAGCATTCGTATACGAATGGCCCATGCACGCCGGCGGTGATCACTCAAAACCGACTCGACTCGTGCGTCCGCCGGCGAGCCCGTCGCAATTCCCCCGGTTCGCTTCACGCACCACGGCCATGAGTTCGAGGTCGGGCTTTTCCCGTCTCCGGCTGGCAATGGCTACGAGTTGCTTATCACCGACAAGGGCGGCGTCCTGCTTGTGAACGGGCTCGACAAGTGGCTGCCCTGGCTGCCCAGCGACTCCTTGAAGCGGATGAGCAAGAAGGTTGAGGGGCTAATCGTTCAGCAGCGGGACGCGGTCCGCAACTACGTCGCGAGCATGGACGAGGAGGCCTTCCGCCAACTCTTGGCCACGCCACGCCACCGTCCGGAGTTCCGCTGGACGCCGGAGGTGCTGGCGGCGCTCCAGAAGATCGATTGGAGCGAGCCCGACGCCAAGTTTACCCACGTCCGCCATGAGTTCAGCATCGGGCATTGCACGATCCCTGGCGGCGTCCTTGTCGTGCCTCGCGATCAGGCCGGCATCTTTGATGCCTCCGCATCGCTTAACGCGGCAGACATCGCAGCGGAGGCCATGCAGGGCCGCGACATGATCGAGCGCGGAATCGCGGGGATGCACGAGATGGTCACCGCGCTGAAGGCTAGTGAAGTCAGGCGCATGGTTGCCAAGCCGCGCGTGTCGACGGCGCCTGAGGCCGTGCACTAGCCAAGCTAGGGTCCGGACCCATAAAGCGTTTGGCGCGACGCGGCGTGCTGTGATTCACCGTTCCCGTTGAGGGGAAACGGTCGATGGCGGAGAGCTTCTGGCTGAGCGACGCGCAATGGGATCGGCTGCGGCCGCTGCTGCCGAACAAGCCGCGTGGCGTGCCGCGGGTGGATGACCGTCGGGTGATCAGCGGTATCGTGGTGGCACTGCAGTCGGGCGGTCGCTGGATCGACGTGCCGGCGGCGTATGGGCCGCGCAAAACGCTCTACAACCGGTTCGTGCGCTGGTCGGCGACGTAGTAGGCGAAGGTCGCGCATCGAGCGTGCCCAGAGGCCTAGAAGACAGTCGTTGCCTGGACACGCAGTTCGGATATAGTAATTGACAACCCGATCATCGGAGGGACGTCATGCGAGATTCTCGCGTTGCCACTTCGAATGTAGTTGGGCGAAGTATGACTTGGTCAGCACAGTGGACGCGGCAGTCTTCGCAGCGGCTGATTTGGCCGAAGGCGGGCCGCTCGTGAGTACCGGCGTCTCAGTCACTGTGGTGGATGCTACCGGCGGCTTCGCCGCCTACCTCTCACTCATCCGCGATTCTGCGATTGTGGCAGCGGCTGACTGGCTGAACGACATAGTCGGCCTGGGCACGCTAGAGCTTCAGGTTACTATCGCACAGACGCCATCGAACGCCGCTACCGGAGGCCCTGGGACCTGGGGTTTCGCATTCAAGCGTGCACTGGACGGCAGATCAGTCGATCAGTACGACCCAGGGACCTTGACGGAAATCCGTTCCGGTGTGGATAGGAACGGCGCGGCCCCGGACGCCGTCATTACCATAGACCCTGACAAGCTCAACGCGGCGTTTGGAGGCTTCTGGTTCGATCCAAACCCGTTCGACGCAATCCATCAGGTGCCGGCCAACTTGACGGACGGTCTTTCCGTCTTGGCGCATGAGATCGGGCACGCCCTTGGTTTGAGTGGCTACCGCGACGATCGCGGCAATTTTGACACGGTGGTCTCGGGGTTTGACGCTTTCGTAAGCTTCATCAACGGAAGCCCATTCTTTAATGGGCCCAACGCCGTATCCGTGTACGGCGGTCTAGTCCCGCTCACACCCGCGCCCGGCAATCTCTACCACTATGGTGACCTCCGCAGTGGAGGTTTACTGGGTGGGGTGATGAACCCCTACACCCCTACCGTAGGCACGGAGCGGGAAATCACCGAGCTGGACTTAGCAATTCTGGAGGACATCGGCTACCAGATCATCGGTGCCAGTCCGGACATCTTCCGCTTCTTTAATACGACGAACAGCACGCACTTCTACACGTCAAGCGCCGCGGAGCGGGACAGCGTCCGCGCTAACCTCCCGGTCTTGCGTTACGAGGGGCCCGCCTACGAGGCTGCCCCTTCGAATGATAGCGACCTGTTGGTGCACCGGTTCCTCAACACTGCCAACGGCAGCCACTTCTACACGGCAGGTGACGTCGAGAAGCTTCAGGTCGAGCGTACGCTGCCGGGCTACCGATACGAGGGCGTGGCTTATGGTGCCTTTTCGGACGATGATGGCGGGGAGCATCACCCGCTCTTCCGGTTTTTTCGACCAGACAACGGCACTCACTTTTATACGGCGAGCGTCCAAGAGCGTGACAGCGTGATTGCAACGCTGCCTGCCTACCAGTTCGAAGGCGTAGCTTACTATATTGACGTTTTCTGAGCTGGCGTTCGCCGCTCGCCGAAGCTCAGCAAATCCTTGGTTCCGCACGCCCGTCCGTGCGAGAGCAACCACAAACGACCCAGCCATTCAAACCCTGGCTGATTGACCCAAGACACAGCCGGCCAGGAAACCTGCCGCGGCGATCGAGGGTGCGCCGGTTCGCTCTGTGGCGCAGCCGGGGGGCAGGGCACCCAAGAAGCCGCTGCCGGCTAAGAGGGCAGCGCGGTGTGCGATGCGCACGGGGCTGTTGGGCACGAATGTCGCCTCCACCTACTGCGGATCAATCAGCGACTGGCCTTTCGCCCACCGCGCGACTTTGCGTTCGGCTTGCTGCCAAGCCGGATCTGCTTGGCCATCGCCGACCGCTTCGCCGAATAGGCCGGCGCCACCATGGGATAGTCCTTCGGCAGCCCCCAGCGCTCCCGGTACTGCTCCGGCGTCAGGCCGAAGGACGTCATCAAGTGGCGCTTCATCGACTTCAGCTTCCGCCCGTCTTCTAGGCAGATCAGGTAGTCGGGCGTGATCGACCGTTTGATGGACACGGCAGGCTGGCGCTTCTCCTCGGGCGGAGGGGCCGGAGGTTCGCCAAGGCCAGCTAGCGTGCGATGCACGTTCTGGATGAGGGCAGGGAGATCCGCCTGCGTGACGGAGTTGTTTGCGACGTGGGCGGCCACGATCTCGGCGGTGAGGGCGAGCAGGTCAGGCGCGGCGATCTCTTCGGGCATACGGTGTCCAGACCATCTGAGGAATCGGAGGATTGTATCCAAGCGCTTCCGATTCCTTGCGGAGAAATGCAACTGACCTCTGGCAGATTGGTCCAAACACCCGGAAGGTTCAGCGCCGCTCCGGCCACGCCCAAAACGGCGTTTGCCTCGCCGACCGAGGTTGAAGCGCCATAACTTGCCCAGCATAGTGCCGATGCAATCGGGTATTAAGCGACATGTGCGACACCTTCGACGTCACGGACTTTGGCGCAACCGGCGACGGAGTGACAAACGACCGCGGCGCGATCCAAGCTGCCATCGACGCCGCGGAGACGGCTGGGAGAGGCACGATCTGCTTTCCAGCGGGCACCTACAACATCGGCAGCGGCATAGATGTCACGGCAGGCAATATCCACCTCGTTGGCGCCGGTAAGGGCGCCACAGTCATTCGATCCACATTCGCCAGCGGCCACGTGATCACGTTCGGCAATGGCGTCACGCAGATCTTCAATCTTGGCCTCCGTGATCTCACCGTCGACACCACCGTCAACCGCAGCTCTGGCGCGGCGGTTCGAGTGCAGGATTGCCAATATTGGATGTGTGATCGGGTGAGTGTCGACCATATCGGGGGCCAGCACCACGTCGGCTTCGCGCTGGAGACGCACATCGCCGCTCAGACTGGGGGCAAGTATTACCTGCGGTCGGTCGAGATCCTCGGCACACTTTCCGACGGAGTGCAGATAGGCACCAACGGCCTGGAGGTGGGTGCGATCTATCTCTCCCAGGTGACTGCAAACACCTGTGGCAGCGGTTTCCGAATCACCAACGCCAGCTATATGCCTTGGAGCGACGTCGAAGCAGTGTCTTGCCTTGGCGACGCCTTTGTCTGTGATCCAGGATCAGGCCAGGCCGTGACAATCGCATTCTGGAAGGGGTTGGTCGCCGACAGCCCAGGCAATATTGGCATCAACTTCACTGGCTCGGGCATCATCGCCGAAATCAGCATGGACGGATGCTGGTCCGCGAATTGCGGGCAACACGGCATTGTCGTTGGCAACTCGGCTCTCAACGGGCTGTCGCTCACGAGCCATCGCTCCATCCACAACCAACGCCACGGCGTTGAACTCTTCGCAGGTAAGAACGTCACGATCAGCGGCGGGCAATTTTTCAACAATGGGCGTGCTGCGCCCAATGCCTATAACGGTATCAATGTTGAGCCTGGGTTCTCCTTCTTCAGCATCACGGGTGCGAACGCGGGAAGCGGCGGCTTCTATGCCCAAAGCGGCGAGCCGTGCCAGCAGTTCGCGGGGATCTCGGTAAGCGCTGGCGGCAGCGATCACTACGTGGTCACAGGCAACATCTGCTCCGGCAATTTGTCAGCCGGGGTAAACGACGGAGGCACGGGCTTGATCAAGGCTGTTGCGAACAACGTCAGTTAGACCATGAGCAGAGCCCTCCCCGGTGTGCGGAGGCGACTGCTGAGGAGGCACCAGCTGCTTGCGCCCAGTGCGGCGGCTCGGCATCGCGGAGCATGCGCTCCATTGCAATCGCTGTTGCGTTCGCGCCGCTGCTGCCAATCACAGCTATCGCCCAGTCCCGATAGCGGGAGCCTGCCTGCACGTTCCCGGCCGGGCTAAAGCGTGGCGCTGTCAGACCATCCGCCGGGCTGATGGTGCCACGCTTCCGCACGATTGAGACTGCTATCGCGTTCTTATGGCCGCCTGATCAGTACGCGCTGTAGCCTGGCGGCTTCTCAACCCAAACATTCAGTGTGCCTGAGCCGATGTTCTGCGCAGCGCCGGTGAGATTCCGATAGAACACGTCGACGGCGTTGACGTTGTTCACCTGCCCGTAGAGCAAGATCCCCGCTAGGCTGCCGCTGTAGGCAAGTCGGACGGCGTCGCCAAGCCGTGCCCCGGGGAGCGGGACGGTTTGGGCAAATGAGCTGCCGTTGCTAATGGCGCCTGGCGCGCTGGCTGCGGAGCCAACGAGCTGCGGACCGTGGAAGGATAGACGGTCCGTCGTCGTCGGCCCCATTGCTCCCAGCGCATTGCCATCGAGCTGGTTCGGCCCGATCTCCAGATGACTGGTCTGATTGATGCCAGCCAGCACCACCTGCGCGATGCCGTATCGCTGTGTCTTCTCGCTCGCTGCGTCCGTGCAGCGATTCCCTACGACTATGCAGCCGCCTGCATTGTAGGTTGAATCTAGGCTGCCGAGCTTGATCCCGACACCAGCGGCTGCGGCTTCTTGGCCGTTGTTTATGCACTCGTTATTGCTGACGATGTTCGACTGGCTCGCGACCGAGATGCCATCGCTTGCACACCCGATGCACACGTTGTCCGAGATGACACCATAGAAGCCCCAGTACTCGATGCCGCCGGGGTATGCGCCGTTGTCGTCGAGGCCTGCCCCGCCTTGGATGTAGTTACCGGTCACCGTGACGTTCGTAAGCAGGACCGGGTTGACCGTCACTCCACTGCCGTATCTCCAACCAGTGATGCGGTTTCCGCGGACGACGCCGTTGCTGCTGGCAAGGCTGATCGCGCACCCTTCAAGAACGTTGTCGGCGATGAGAAATCCGTTCGACGGGCCATTGGCGTTCGATGTGGTTATCGCCTGATTGAAGGCGCCGCTCGGCGTCGGCATGCTCATATAGCAGCCGACGATCTCGAACTGATTGCAACTGATCGTCGACGCGCCGATGCACTGCGCTTTGATGCCGGTGAAGGCGCAATCGCGGATCTCGAAGTGATTGCTGTCGTAAATTCCTAGCGCCCAGTAGACGTTGCCCGGCAGCCCCGTGCCTGGCGCGAAGACTCCTCCCGACAGGTCGAAGCCGAGCCTCTCGATTCTGAAGTTGCTCAGGTTGCTGCCGGTTACCATGCCCGTGAGATTCGCGAAGACCCAACCAGCCTTAGCTGCGATCACCGACGCCGCGCGGCCGGCGCCGAACCAGGTCACCGCTTTCTTCGAGATGGGCGCGCTTACGACGTAGACGCCCGGGGGCCAGAACAACGATTTGCCGGCGAGGGCAGCGGCGTCTTCGGCGTTCTGGACCGCAATCGTGTCATCTGTCGTGCCGTCACCGGTCGCTCCGAAATCACGGACGTTCAGCCAGTCCGAGAATCGAAGCGCGAGTGAACGCGCAGTTGAGGATCCAGAAGCGATCGCCGTGTCGGAAGAGATGTCCATTTACAGACTCCCGCTTGGTGTGGAATGCGAACTGTCGCGCCGTTCGTCCCGTTGGTTTAGCGCTCGTACGGCTATCCAGAGCGGCGCCAGCAGCGTCAATGCCGGACGCGTCATAGCCTCCGATAGCTGGTCTAGGGCGCGTCGCGCGTGATGAGCGTGGCCGCATGGCCGGCGCGGTTCATCGCAGCTGGGCCGCTGGTGAAAGCGTCGTATCGCGTGCTCGGCCTTCACTCATCCGCCAACCCACAGGTGGGCAGGCGCGGGCATGCGGGGATTTCGGCGTCGCGATCCCTCCTTGCGTGCCGCATGTTGATTGGGTCATCGCGGAGGCATGCAAATGCTCCCTATGGCACTCGCGTGCGTCCTGCTGATGCCGGCAGCGGCCTCCCGCCCAATGCCACACTGGCGGGAGCCGGCCCGCACCTTCCCAGCCGGCCAGGCGTGGCGCTGTGAGACTATCCGCTGGGCAGATGGGGACACGCTGACCGCGCGGTGTGCTGGCCTATCCCGGCCCGTCAGCGTGCGTCTGCGCGGCTTGGACACGCCCGAGCGTGGTGAGCGTCGGTATCGGGAAGCCGGCGCCGAGCTGCGCCGCAGACCAGAGGGGCGGGAGATCGAGGTGCGGCCGCACCACCGGAGCTGGGAGCGCGTGGTTGGCGACGTGCTGGTCGCAGGCGTCGACGTTGGGCAGGAGATGGACGGGGCAGGGTGGTCCAAGCCGGGCTGCCCGAGGCGGTCGGCCGGCTCTAGCGTGGCATTATCGGCCTGCCAGCGCTGGTTACCGCGGGTCGCCTTTCTCCTGTTGCTGCCACTTGTCACGCAAAGCGGCGCTGAGGGCGTCGGCCCCGGTGGGGAGTGGCGGCGCTGGCGTATCGTGCCCGGGTGTGGCGACAGGAGGCGCCTCCGCCGGCCTGCCGGTGATCCATTCCGTCAGCTTCCGAAGCATGCTCCGCGCCTCCTCCGCCGCTTAGCCGGGCCGACCCGCTCCGTCGCCCGGAATCCCTGCGGGTACGGTACGCCATGCTGGCACCGCCGGGAATCCCGGCTCGCAAATCTGTCAGCCAGCGACACGCGACAGGCCTTAGCGGGCCTGACTGCGGCTGAGCGGAAGCGATCGGCACCGGGATGATCGCGAAGGACACGATCATGTCTGACGCGCCAGGAAGTGGCAGCGCGCAGGGAAGGGGAAAAGGTCCTGCATCTACAGCAGCTTAGCAGATTCGCGCCGGGGATCGGGATGGAAGTAGGGAAAGGACTAAATGTGTAAGTGGCCCCAATGGCCCATATACGGCCCCACCTAATCTTGGGGTCTCAGTGTTTTAGAAGCCTTATCTTTCAGGCTTTTCTCGATCGTGACCCCTCGGCCCCACCGGCCCCAGCGCGTTTCAGTTGTGCGGCGCCTCAGGCGATCTGCCCTCCTCTGGCTTGCCTCCGAGATTCTCTGCACCTGAGGGTGATGCCCTACGATCACTCGGCTGTGGGGGCTGCCGTGGGGTCCGAACGAGCTGGCTCTGAGGTTTTGCAGCATCTTCAGCAGGATGGCTGCACGGGATGGTGTCCCCGGCGGGATTCGAACCCACGGCCCCCAGATTAGGAATCTGGTGCTCTATCCTGCTGAGCTACGGAGACCCGGGGCCCTTCTAGCATCGCGCGGTGCGTCGCGGGAGGGGCCCGTGGCCGGCCGTGCCACCGGGACTGGGCGCATGATGCCGGCCTGCGGCTGCAACCCGTTTGACACCGCCCGGCGCGCCCGACATCATCGCTCCATGCATCTTCTGTTCCAGCGGACCCGCCATCACGCGGGCCAACTCTTGGCACGCGACTAGCCCCGGGCTCTCTGGCGGATAACGCGCTGAGCTCGGGGCGATGCGTCTTGAGCCCATGAACAGCGCAATGTCGGATGCAGCCGCAGGCCTAGCTTCCGCTGCCTCCCGCCCGGAGCCTTCCATGATCAGCCCGCCGCCGCCGGATCGCCCGGCGATTCATCTCATCGATACCGAAGCCGACCGCCTCTACGGACTGGCCGAGGGGATGATGCAGCGGCAGCCCGCCTTGGCGGCGATGCTGCTGGCCGAAATCAACCGCGCGGAGATCCACATCGCCGGGACGCTGCCCGCCGGCGTCGTCTCCATGTTGTCGACGGTCGAATTCGTCGACGAGGGCAGCGGCACCAGCCGCACCGTGCAGCTTGTCTTCCCCTCCGATGCCGATATCGCCGCCGGGCGCATCTCCGTCCTGACGCCGGTCGGCGCCGGGCTCATCGGCCTTGCGGAAGGCCAATCCATCCTGTGGCCGGACCGGGAAGGCCGCGAACGCCGGCTGCGCATCGTCAAGGTTGGCGCGGCGCCAGGGCTTCCGGCCTGAGGTGGCCGCTCTGTCACGCGCGGCGGCGGCGCGGAAGTGATCGGCGTCACACAGCGGGCCTGGCTGAAGAAGATATGATGGCGTCCGCGCCAGCCCTTCATGGGCGCAACGCCGCGGACAATGAGTCGCCGATGCCCGACAAGCCTAAATTCGCCTACGTCGCCAACCCCATGGATTTTGGCTGGAGTGGATTTCCGAGTGTCACCGAGTATCTGAAGAAGCTCCTGGACGAGCGGGATGGCTCGGGCGGCGTGAACGCGGTTCGGAGCTTCCTCGCATTCTACGACGAGGCCCTGGAGCTCGGCCTGTCGATCGGCTGGGACGCCGATCTCGGCTCCTCTCCCGACGTGCGCGTCGTCCTCCTGCCGGATGCCTATCTGCCGCGGCTTGCCCTGGTCTGGCAGCCGGAGAGCAACGGCACCACCTTCGTGGTGTCCGAAGTGCCCATGCCCTGGCTGGAAGCACGGAGCGGATAGCGGGTCGCCGGCGATCCGACGGGTGGTGAGCCTGGTGCGGGGCAAGGGCAGAAGAAATGACCCGGGCGCCCGGCCTGATGCTCGGCCAGGCCGGGCTGTACCGGGTGCGGCTGTTTGCAGGGATGACCGAAGATGGGGCGCGGACGCGGCGCGGCGAAGCGCTGCGAGCACGGCAGACGAAGGCCGCGCGTCCGGACGATGACGGCCGGCAAGGCCGACGGGCCGCATCGCCTGGACCGCGGAGCGCGACCGGGTTGTCCTGGGTCGTATCTGAAAGTCATTCACGTCAATAATTGTCATATAAGTGTTTCCAATACCGAAATATTATTAAGCATATCTATGTAAATACAAACCACTTCTCCCCTCCGTCCGGCAGTAAATGATGTCGTTGCTGCTTAGGGTCACATCCGAAGCAGATATGGGAAAATGGGGAGCGGACTTCATGACGAAGCGGAATGCCATCATTTGGTCGGCGCTCCCGCGCTCGGCCCTGCTGGTCGCCTTGGCCGTGGGCGTGAGTGCCTGTGGCCGCGGTTCGTCGGCATCATTCGAGCCGGGTATCGCCGCGACCGGCGGTGCGACCGGAAGCGGGGGCGCCGGGTCGGGCGGCACCGGGGCGACGGGCGGCACCGGGGCGACAGGTGGCACCGGGTCCACGGGTGGCACCGGGGCCACCGGCGGCACGGACGGTACCGGAGCGACTGGCGGTACCGGCGCGACGGGTGACACGGGCGCGACCGGGTCCACGGGAGCGACCGGGGCAACTGGCCCGGCTTGGCCAGCGGGCGCGACCGGCGCCACGGGTTCGGCGGGCGCGACCGGGCCGGCGGGGCCCACGGGTCCGGCCGGATC
>NZ_JAAGBB010000051.1 GCF_018129085.1 Plastoroseomonas hellenica | reverse complement strand
GCCGTGCCGAGCCGCCGCCGCCGCCGCGCCAGGTGGCGACCGCCCGCCCCAGCGTCGGGGAGGGTGGCCCCCGGGGCATGCCGGTCGCCGGCCGGATCGCCCGCGATTTCGGCGATGCGACGGATGCCGGCCCGGCCCGCGGCGTCACCATCTCGGCCCCGCCGGGGGCCCGAGTCGTCTCCCCCTGCGCTGGCCGCGCCGTGTTTTCCGGGCCGTTCCGCAGTTATGGCCAATTGCTGATCGTCGATTGCGGGGAAGGGAACCACGTGGTCCTGGCCGGCTTCGACCGGCTGGACGCCGCCACCGGCGCCCGCCTGCTGCCCGGGGAGCCGGTCGGCGTGATGGGCGATGGCGGGCCGGCCGGCCGGCCGAGCCTCTATCTGGAACTCCGCCGCAACGGTCACCCGGCGGACCCCCGCCCCTGGCTGGCGGCCCGATCCTGAACATTCTGCAATCCGCTCCCCCAGTCGTGACGAAGCGGGGCGAATCGTGACGGCGTGACACAACCCCTGCTGCGCGCCGCGGCGCTTTGTTAGGCTTTTGGGCTCTGGTAGGCTTCCTGCCTCAACGCGGTATGCTGCGGCGTGGCGCTCTCCCGCCACGGGAAAGGATCGGATGGCGATGTTCAGCAAGGTGCGGATGGCGGGCGTGATCACGGCGGCCTTCGCCGCCGGCGTCGTGGCGGGGCCGATGGTCGCCGCCTGGGCGCAGGATGGAAGTCGCGCCGAGACCTACCGCCTGCTCAACCTTTTCGGCGACGTGTTCGAACGCGTGCGCGCCGAATATGTCGAACCGGTCAACGACCGCGACGTGATCGAGAATGCCATCCAAGGCATGCTCGCCGGGCTCGACCCGCATTCCTCCTACATGAATCCGCGCAGCTTCCGCGACATGCAGGTGCAGACGCGCGGCGAGTTCGGCGGCCTCGGCATCGAGGTCACGCAGGAGAATGGCTACGTCAAGGTCATCTCGCCGATCGACGACACTCCCGCCGCCCGCGCCGGCGTCCGCCCCGGCGACCTGATCACCCATCTCAACGGCCAGTCCACCCAGGGCCTGTCGCTGCAGGACGCGGTCGACCAGATGCGTGGCGAGCGCGGCAGCACGATCCGCATCACCATCCGCCGCGAAGGCACCGATCGCCCGATCGAGCTCGCCATCACCCGCGACGTCATCCGCCCGCAGGTGGCGCGCTTCCGGCTGGAAGGCAACGACATCGGCTATGTCCGCCTGACCTCCTTCAACGAGCAGACCGAGACCGCGCTACGCCGCGCCATCTCCACCATGCGCACCCAGGCGGGCGGCAATCTGCGCGGCATCATCCTCGACCTGCGCAACAACCCCGGCGGCTTGCTCGACCAGGCGGTGCAGGTCTCGGATGACTTCCTGGAACAGGGCGAAATCGTCTCGACGCGCGCCCGCCGCGCCGAGGATGCGCAGCGCTGGAACGCGCGGCCGGGCGACATCGCGCAGGGGCTGCCGATGGTCGTGCTGATCAATGGCGGCAGCGCCTCTGCCAGCGAGATCGTCGCCGGCGCGCTGCAGGATCATCGCCGCGCCTATGTCCTCGGCAGCCGCAGCTTCGGCAAGGGCAGCGTGCAGACCGTGATGCCGATCCCCGGCAACGGCGCCATCCGCCTGACCACGGCGCGCTACTACACGCCCTCCGGCCGCTCGATCCAGGCGACCGGCATCGATCCGGACGTCGAGGTGCTGGCGACCCGCGAAGCGGCCAATGAGCGGGGCGCGCGCGAGCGGGAGGCCGATCTGCGCCGCGCGCTGCGGAACGAGAATACCGGTGGTCCGGCGACCCCGCCGCCGCCGCCGCTGCCGCCGCTCAACCTGCCCTCCTCGATCACCGATCGCATTGCCCGCCTGCCGCCGGAAGGCGCGCCGGCCTTCGACCCGACCAAGCCGGAGACCGACTTCCAGCTCCAGCAGGCGCTGGTCCTGGTGCGTGGAGTCGCGACCCTGCCGCCTGGTCAGCGCCGCGCCTCCCGCTGACGGAAGCGGAGGAAAGGGGAGAACCCATGGCGTCCTGGCAGCAGCGCCTGCCTGGCTGGCGTGTTCTCGCGCTGGTCTGGGCGGTGCTGATCCTGGGCGTCGGCGGGACCGGCGCCTGGCTGAACCATCTCGGCCCGTTGCCGCGCCCGGTGGCGGAGGCGCCACCGGCTGCGCCGCAACCCGCCCCACGCCCGCATGCCGAAGCGCCGGCGCCCTCGCCGGAGCCGCCGCGCGCCGAGGCTCCAGTCCCAGCCCCGCCGCCGCATGCCGAAGCACCGGCGCCCGCACCGCCGCCGCCCCAGGCCGAGGCACCGGTCCTCGAGCCGCAGGCGCCGCGCGCCGAAGCACCAGCACCGCAGGCACCGGATCAGCCGGCAGCGGCCGGCCTACCTGTGGTGCCGGCCGCCGCCGACCCCGCTCTCATCGAGCCTGGCCGCTATGGCCCGCTGCCGCGCATCGGCCTCGACGGGCGCACCCCGATCCGCGCCTATGGCCGCGCCTTCGACCGCGGCAACACGCGCCCGCGCATCGCGGTCGTCATCGGCGATGTCGGCATGAACGCCGCCCAGGCGGATGAGGCGCTGCGCCGTCTGCCGCCGGAGATCGCGCTGGCGCTTTCGCCCTATGGTCACCGCCTGCCGCAGCTCGCCGCCCGGATCCGCGAACGTGGCACCGAGATCCTGGCCGCCATTCCGCTGGAACCCGCCGGCTATCCGTTGAATGACCCCGGCGACCGCGCGCTGCTGACCGCCCAGCCCCTGTCGGAGAATCTGGACCGGCTCGGCTGGGCATTGTCCCGCTTCCCCGCCTATGTCGGCGCCATCGGCGCCATCGGCGGCATGCGCGGCGAACGCTTCGCCCAGGTGCCGGAGCTGATCGGCGCCGTGCAGGACGCGCTGCGCGCCCGTGGCCTGCTCTACCTCGACCCGCGGCCCGGCAGCGGCAACCCGGCCCGCGCCTGGGGCCGCGGCGTCGACCTGGTCATCGACGAGCCCGCGACCCGGGGCGAGATCGAGCGCCGCCTGGCCGAGCTGGAGCGCATCGCACGCGAACGCGGCAGCGCCCTCGGCCTCGCCGGCAGCCCGACGCCGGTGCTGGTCGAGCGCCTGGCCAATTGGGCCGCGGGGCTCGATGCGAGTGGCCTGGCGCTGGTGCCGCCGACCGCGCTGATCCGCCGCCCCGAGGGCCTGGCGGACGCTACATCCACCCCGCCGCCCCGGACCCCATGACCGATCTGCCCTATCGCCCGAATGTCGGCGCCCTGCTGTTCAACGCGGAGGGCCTGATCCTGGTCGCGCGCCGCGCCGACATGCCGAATGCGGAAGGGGCGCCGGGCGGCTGGCAGTTGCCCCAAGGCGGCATGGACGAGGGCGAGGATCCGCGCATCGCCGTGCTGCGCGAGCTCGAGGAGGAAATCGGCACCAGCCGCGCCGAGATCATCGAAGAGCATCCGGAGTGGCTGACCTACGACCTGCCGCAGGAGCTGATCGGCGTGGCGCTGCGCGGCCAGTACCGCGGCCAGCGCCAGAAATGGTTCGCGCTGCGCTTTACCGGCCAGGATGGCGACATCCGCCTGGACCTCGACCCGCACCCGGAATTCGACGCCTGGCGCTGGGCGAGGCTGGCGGAGCTGCCGGCGATGGCGGTGGCCTTCAAGCGGGAGATCTATGAGCGGCTGGCGCGGGATTTCGCGCATCTGGCGGCATAGGCGAACCCCGCGCTCCTCGCCCGGGTCTCAGTGCCCGCTGGTGAGCTTGAGCCCGACGATGCCGGCCAGGATTAGCCCCGCGCTCGCCACCCGGGCCGCACTCGCGCTTTCGCCCAGCACCAGGATGCCGACCACGAAGGCGCCGACGGCGCCGATGCCGGTCCAGATCGCATAGGCGGTGCCGAGCGGCAGCACGCGCATGGCGGCCGCCAGCAGCCAGAAGCTCACCAGAGCGGTGACGATCGTCACCAGGCTCGGCCAGAGCCGCGAAAACCCGTCCGATTGCTTGAGCGAGAAGGACCAGACGACTTCGAACAGCCCGGCCAGCAGAAGCAGGATCCACGCCACGGTACACCTCCGTGTTCCCGGGCCGTCCCGCGTGCTTGTCCCGTTGGTGGGACCGAGGTCGTCCTCGCGCGGCCTATCTGGGTCCAGCGGCGGATGGGATCAAGGCAAACCCGCCGGTGGCAGATCAGCCCTGCAGCAGGCTGGTACCCGTCATCGCCGCGGGCTTTTCCAGCCGCATCAGCGCCAGCAGGGTCGGCGCCACATCCGCGAGCCGCCCCTCGCGCAGCGTCGCGCCGGCCGGCGCGCCCAGCAGCATGACCGGCACCGGGTTCGTGGTATGCGCTGTGTGCGGCCCGCCGGTCGCGGGGTCGCGCATCAGCTCGGCATTGCCGTGATCGGCGGTCACCAGCAGCGCGCCGCCCACGTCCCGGATCGCGGCGGCGATGGCGCCGAGGCCCTTGTCCACCGCTTCCACCGCCGCCGTCGCGGCGGCGAGGCTGCCGCTGTGGCCGACCATGTCGGCATTGGCGAAGTTCAGCACGATCAGGTCGTGCTTGCCGGAGCGGATCGCCTGGACCGCCGCCTCGGTCAGCGCCGGCGCCGACATTTCCGGCTGCAGGTCATAGGTCGCGACCTTGGGGGAGGGGATCATGATCCGCTCCTCACCCGCGAAGGGCGTCTCCTCGCCGCCGTTCAGGAAGTAGGTGACGTGCGGGTATTTCTCGGTCTCCGCCATGCGGAGCTGGCGGCGCCCGGCCTCGGCGACCACGGCGCCCAGGATCTCCGCCATGGATTGCGGCGGGAACAGCGTGGCGATGAAGGGGGCAAGCGCCTTGGAATAGGCGGTCATGCCGAGCGCCGCCGCGAATTTCGGCTGCCGTTTTACCTTGTAGCCGCCGAAGCCGGGGTCGAGCAGTGCCGCCAGCACCTCCCGCACGCGGTCGGCGCGGAAATTGAAGCAGAGCACGCCGTCGCCATCCTGCATGCCGGCGTAATCGCCGATCGCGGTCGCCGGCACGAACTCGTCGGATTTGTCCGCAGCATGCGCCGCCGCGACCGCGGCTTCTGCATCCGCAGCGCGGATGCCCTCGGCATCGACCATGACCGCGACCACCTGCGACACCCGCTCCCATCGGTTGTCGCGATCCATGGCGAAGTAGCGCCCGGTCACCGTCGCGATGCGCACGCCAGGCAGCGCCCGGATGTCGTTGATGAAGCGCGCCAAGTATTCCGGCGCCGCCCGTGGCGGCGTGTCGCGCCCGTCGGTGAAGCAGTGGATGGCGACCGGGATGCCGGCGGCGCTCAACTGCCGCGCCAGCGCCACCGCGTGGTCCTGATGCGCATGCACCCCGCCCGGGGAGAGCAGCCCCATCAGGTGGCAGGTGCCTCCGCTCTCCAGCATCGCCTCGATGAATTCGGTCAGCGCCGGCATGGCCCCGAGCGACCCGTCCTCGATCGCAGTGTCGATGCGCGGCAGGTCCTGCATCACGACGCGGCCGGCGCCGATATTGAGGTGCCCGACCTCCGAATTCCCCATCTGCCCCTCGGGCAACCCGACATCGCGGCCGGAGGTGTGCAGGAAGCTGTGCGGGCAGGATGTCCAGAGCGCGTCGAAGGCCGGTGTCTTCGCCTGGCGCACCGCATTGTCGGCGACTTCCTCCCGCCAGCCCCAGCCATCGAGGATGACGAGCATGACGGGACGGGGGGTGGGATCGGCGTTCGGCATCCTGCCGAGCTATTCTGCGGGGCCCGGCCGCGCAAGAGCCTGATCCATTCGCAAAGGCTTCCGGATCATGCTTTTGCCGCTTGTTTGATCGCGTGATTCAGATTTGTGGCCGATCCAGCCTTCCATCATCAGGCTCAGGGGGCCGCAGTCACGAGGGCAGCGGCGCCACCCCGAACAGCCAGGGATGCGCCAGCAACAGCGCCACCCAGAGCACGGCCCCGAGCACCACCGGCAGCATCAGCTCACCCGCCATCAGCCGGTTGCGCCCGGCCGCGATCGCACCGCCGGGCAGGATCGAGGTCGCCTCCAGCACGGAAGCGAAGCCCGCCGGGTCGCGCTTCGCGAGCTTGGCGTCGATCGAGGGCATGCCCGCCAGCGCCGTCACCGCGAAGGCGCCGAAGAACAGCAGGCCGGAGATCGTCCCGCTCACGGCCGCGTGCATCAGAGCCCAGAGCGCGAAGGACCAGAGCATGGGGTGCCGGGTCAGGCGCAGCATGCCCCGCGCCGTCGCCCCGTCGCCGCCGGTCATCGTCGGGTTCCGGACCGTGAGCGATCCGACGAAGAGCATGAAGGCCGGCAGCATCACCACCACCGCCAGCCAGCGCAGCCAGGACGGCGCGACCCAGAGCGGCGCCGAGGGCGCCGCCCGCCAGGCCCAGATCAGCAGGGCGATGGCGGCGAAGGAGGCGATCGAGAACCCGGCCTGGAACCCGCGCTCCCCGGTGCGGGCCACGATCGTCCCGCGCAGCCCGGTGCCGGCGACGCCGAGATGGAGCAGGACCCAGAGCAGGGCAGCGAGTACGAGCGGCAGCATCGTCAGGCCTCCTGGGGCCGGCGGTGCGTCGGCCGGCCGATTACCCCGGCACTCCAGAGCGCCGCCCAGACGGCGAGCGGCTGCAGCGCGAGTCGGAGCTGGAAATACCAGTCGGGCGCCGCTGAAAGCCCAGAAATTCCGGCCCCGCCGGTCAGGGCGTTGTGGATGTTTGCTGGGAAGACACAGATGAAATAGAGGCCGAGCGCGATCCCCGCCGCCCGACGCAGGTCTGGGACCAGCAGCCCGATGGCGCCGGCGATCTCGCAGATCCCGGTCCCCGCGACAATGGCTCCCGGCCAGGGCAGGGTGCCCGGCAGCATCGCCAGGTAGCGCACGGGGTTCGCGAGATGATCGGCCCCGAACAGCAGCAGGCCGAGGGCGAGCCCAAGCCGCAGCCGGGCCCGCCAGGTGGCGAGGCCCGGCGCGCCAAGCCGATGGGCCAGGGCGCCGAGGCCGGCGATTCCGCCGACCAGGCCGAAGAACAGCATCGGAAGGAGCCTCCTGCTTGCGTCGGTACTGCTGGCGCCGCATGTTGATGGTGCCAACATACCGCGTGAGTGGACGGTGTCAACATCGACTGCCTATCATCACGGCAATCTGCGTGCCGCCCTGATCGCGGCGGCCGAGGCGCTGCTCGAAAAGGCCGGACTCGAAGGGGTCTCGCTGCGGGAGGCGGCGCGCGCGGCCGGCGTCTCCCACAACGCGCCCTATCGCCATTTCCCGAGCCGGGAGGCGCTGCTGGCCGCGGTTGCCGCCGCCGGATTCGCGCGCCTGGCCGCCGCCATGGATACGGCCGAGCCTGGGTCGCGCGCCGCCTGCCGCGCCTATCTTGGCTTCGCAGCCGCTCATCCGGCGCTCTATCGCCTGATGTTCGGCCCGGGTCTCTCCAAGGATGCCCATCCCGAGCTGCGGGCCGCGGCCGGGGCGGCGATGCGCCCCCTACGCGCGATCAGCGCCGCCGGCGCGTCCCGCGAGGCTGCGGTCGGCGTCTGGGCGCTGCTGCACGGGCTCGCGGTCCTGCTTGCCGATGGCCAACTCGCCGACGACCTGGCCGCAAGGCCCGAGGAGCTCGCGGAGGTGGCGCTCGCGACCTATGGCGCTGGGCTGCGGGCCGCCGCGGCCGCACCGGGAAGCGGGTAATGGCCTTCGCGATCCGGCGCGCTACAACGGCATCGCCGGCCAATTTTCATCCGCGAAGGGTGTTGAATCTTCCCACGGAGCGTCCAGGCTCGGTTGCGGGTCCAGGAACCCTATGCTAATCGCCGCGCGCCGCCAGGGGCCGGGCTGATTGGCCGGTTTCCGCGTGGAAACCGCGCCATCCGTGGCGCCCAAAGCGCCGCAAGAACAGGACCGGGACCGCTCGTGGCCGCAATCGACCAGACCACCGCCTCCGCCCAGGCCCCGAACACCACGGGCCTCGCCGCGCGTTACGCGCTGGCGCTTCTGTCGCTGGCCGACGACGCCCGCCGCACCGATCCCGGTGCCATCGATCGCATCGCCGCCGATATCGACCGCCTCTTCGCCCTCTGGCGCGACGACGCCACCTTCCGTGCCTTCGTCTCCGACCCGCGCATCGATGCGGCCGCCCAGAAGCGCGGCGCCTTCGCGATCGTCGAGCGTGCGGGCATCGGTGCCGAGGTGCGCAACTTCGTCGGCGTGCTGATCGCCAATCGCCGTCTGCCGGCGCTGCCCGAAGTGGCCGCCGCCTTCGGTGCCCTGCTCGCCGCGCGCCGCGGCCAGCAGACTGCGGAGGTCACCAGCGCGCATGCGCTGACCGACGTGCAGCGTGCCGCCATCGCCGCGCGGCTTACTGATGCGGGCTATTCGGGCGTCCAGCTCGTCGAACATGTGGACGCGTCCATCCTGGGTGGGCTGATCGTGCGGATCGGCTCGCGCCTCTACGACAATTCCATCAAGTCCAAGCTGCAGCGCCTGCAGTACGCCATGAAGGGGGCCGCCTGATATGGACATTCGTCCCGCGGAAATCTCGGAAATCCTGAAGTCGCAGATCGCGAACTTCGACGCCGAGGCGAATGTGGCCGAGGTCGGCACGGTGCTGACGGTGGGCGACGGTGTCGCCCGCTGCTACGGCCTGCAGAACGTCATGGCCGGGGAGATGGTGGAGTTCCCAGGCGCCGGCATCCGCGGCATGGCGCTGAACCTCGAAAGCGACAATGTCGGCGTCGTCATCTTCGGTGACGACCGCGGCGTGCGCGAGGGCGACACCGTCAGCCGCACCGGCAACATCGTCGACGTCCCCGTCGGCAAGGGCCTGCTCGGCCGCGTCGTCGACGCGCTCGGCAACCCGATCGACGGCAAGGGCCCGATCGTGGCGACCGAGCGCCGCCTGATCGAGGTGAAGGCCCCCGGCATCATCCCGCGCAAGTCGGTGCATGAGCCGATGCAGACCGGGGTGAAGGCGATCGACGCGCTGATCCCGATCGGCCGCGGCCAGCGCGAGCTGGTCATCGGCGACCGCCAGACCGGCAAGACCGCTGTCATCGTCGACACGATCATCAACCAGAAGCCGATCAACGCTTCGGGCGACGAGAAGAAGAAGCTCTACTGCATCTACGTGGCGATCGGCCAGAAGCGCTCCACCGTGGCGCAGCTCGTCAAGACGCTCGAGGAGCAGGGCGCGCTGGAATACTCCATCATCGTCGCGGCCACCGCGTCCGACCCGGCGCCGATGCAGTACCTGGCCCCCTATGCCGGCTGCGCGATGGGCGAGTTCTTCCGCGACAACGGCATGCATGCGGTCATCTTCTACGACGACCTCTCGAAGCAGGCCGTCTCCTACCGTCAGGTGTCGCTGCTGCTGCGTCGCCCGCCGGGACGCGAGGCTTACCCGGGCGACGTCTTCTACCTGCATTCGCGCCTGCTGGAGCGCGCGGCGAAGATGAGCGACGATTTCGGCGCCGGCTCGCTGACCGCGCTGCCGGTCATCGAAACCCAGGCGGGCGACGTCTCGGCCTACATCCCGACCAATGTGATCTCGATCACCGACGGTCAGATCTTCCTCGAGACCGAGCTGTTCTTCAAAGGCATCCGCCCGGCGGTGAACGTCGGCATCTCGGTCAGCCGCGTCGGCTCCGCCGCCCAGGTCAAGGCGATGAAGCAGGTCGCCGGCAAGATCAAGCTGGAGCTGGCGCAGTACCGCGAGATGGCGGCCTTCGCGCAGTTCGCCTCCGATCTCGACGCGACGACGCAGGCCCTGTTGGCGCGCGGCGCGCGCCTGACGGAGCTCCTGAAGCAGCCGCAGTTCAAGCCGGTCCCGATCGAGGAGCAGGTGATCGCGCTGTTTGCCGGCACCCGCGGCTATCTCGACAAGATCACGGTCGCGCAGGTCGGCGAGTTCGAGCGCCGGCTGCTGGGCGAGATCAAGTCGGCGGCACCCGGGATCGTCGAGGCGATCCGCACCGAGCAGACCATCTCGGGCGACACGGAGAAGAAGCTGATCGCCTTCCTGGACAGCTTCGCCAAGTCCTTCGGCTGAGGCGGGGGTAGGGAAGCGAGGCCATGGCCACCCTGAAAGCGCTCCGCATGCGGATCAACAGCGTGAAGTCCACGCGCAAGATCACGCAGGCGATGAAGATGGTGGCGGCCGCCAAGCTGCGCCGCGCGCAGTCGCAGGCGGAAGCCGCGCGGCCCTACGCGGAGCGGATGGAGCGCATGCTCGCCGCCCTCGGCCAGGCCGTCGCGGGTTCGCCCGACGCGCCGAAGCTTCTTATCGGCACCGGTGCCGACACGGTGCACCTGCTGGTGGTGGTCACCGCCGATCGCGGCCTGGCCGGCCCCTTCAACACCGGTGTCGGCCGCTTCGCGCGCGCCCGCATCCGGGCGCTGGAGGCCGAGGGCAAGACGGTGAAGATCCTCTCCGTCGGCCGCAAGGGCGCCGTCTACCTGAAGCGCGAGTTCGGCTCCCGCTTCGTGGGCGAGATCAGCTACCAGGGCCGGAAGTCGGTCGGCTTCACGGATGCGCACGAGATCGCCGAGCGCATCACGGCGATGCTGGAAGCCGGCGAGTTCGACGTCTGCTCGCTGATCTACAACCGCTTCCGCAGCGTCATCACCCAGATCCCCTCCGAGCAGCGCCTGATCCCGGCGCCGCTGCCCGAGGCGACGGCGGAAGCCGCGACCGGCCCGCAGGCGCTCTATGAGTATGAGCCCTCGGAAGAGGACATCCTGGCGGCGCTGCTGCCGCAGAATCTCGGCGTGCAGATCTACCGCGCGATCCTCGAGAACACGGCGGGCTTCTACGGCGCGCAGATGAACGCGATGGACAGCGCGACGCGCAACGCCGGTGAGATGATCAACAAGCTCACGCTCAACTACAACCGCACGCGACAGGCCAACATCACCAAGGAGCTGATCGAGATCATCTCCGGTGCCGAGGCCCTCTGAGCAGGAACATGCACCCATGAAGAACAACGTCGGCAAGATCAGCCAGGTCCTCGGCGCCGTGGTGGACGTGCAGTTCCCGCAGGAGCTGCCGAACATCCTGAACGCGCTGACCACCAAGGTGGGCGACCGCACGCTGGTGCTGGAAGTGGCGCAGCACCTCGGCGAACGCACGGTCCGCACCATCGCGATGGACACCACCGACGGCCTGGTCCGCGGCCATGAGGTGGTGGACACCGGCGCCGGCATCTCGGTCCCCGTAGGCGCCGGCACGCTCGGCCGCATCCTCAACGTGCTGGGCGAGCCGATCGACGAGCGCGGCCCGGTCACCGCCGAGAAGCACTACGCCATCCATCGCCCCGCGCCGTCCTTCGAGGACCAGTCGACCTCGGCCGAGATCCTCGTCACCGGCATCAAGGTGATCGACCTGCTGGCGCCCTATCTGAAGGGCGGCAAGATCGGCCTGTTCGGCGGCGCCGGCGTCGGCAAGACCGTGACCATCCAGGAGCTGATCAACAACATCGCCAAGGGCCATGGCGGCGTCTCGGTCTTCGCCGGCGTCGGTGAGCGCACGCGCGAGGGCAACGACCTCTATCACGAGATGATCGATGCCGGCGTCATCAAGCTCGGCGAAGGCACCACCGAAGGCTCCAAGGTGGCGCTGGTCTATGGCCAGATGAATGAGCCGCCGGGCGCCCGCGCGCGCGTCGCCCTCTCCGGCCTCTCGCTCGCCGAGTATTTCCGCGATGAGCAGGGTCAGGACGTGCTCTTCTTCATCGACAACATCTTCCGCTTCACCCAGGCGGGCGCGGAAGTGTCGGCGCTGCTCGGCCGCATCCCCTCGGCGGTGGGCTATCAGCCGACGCTCGCCACCGACATGGGCGCGTTGCAGGAGCGCATCACCTCGACGAAGAAGGGCTCGATCACCTCGGTGCAGGCGATCTACGTGCCCGCCGACGATTTGACCGATCCGGCGCCGGCCACCTCCTTCGCCCACCTCGATGCGACCACGACGCTGAACCGCTCGATCGCCGAGCTCGGCATCTTCCCGGCCGTCGATCCGCTGGACAGCACCAGCCGCGCGATGGATCCGCGCATCGTCGGCGAAGAGCACTACAACACCGCCCGCGAAGTGCAGAAGATCCTGCAGACCTACAAGTCGCTGCAGGATATCATCGCGATCCTGGGCATGGACGAGCTCTCGGAAGAGGACAAGCTGATCGTGGCGCGCGCGCGCAAGATCCAGCGCTTCCTCAGCCAGCCCTTCCATGTGGCAGAGGTCTTCACCGGCACGCCGGGCGTCTTCGTGAAGCTGGAGGACACCATCCGCAGCTTCGCGGCGATCTGCCGCGGCGAATACGACCACCTGCCGGAAGCCGCCTTCTACATGGTCGGCACCATCGAGGAAGCCGCGAAGAAGGCCGAGAGCCTCAAGCAGGCGGCGTAGTTTTTTCGCCCTCAAGCGCCGGGCGCCGGCATCCGCCGGCTTGGCTTTCGCGCTGTTAGGGCGCATTGGCGGCTGAGGTTGGTCGCGCGCGGGCCGCAACTGCGGCCTCGGCCTGGGCGAAGTGCCCAGGCCGCAGGTTGCACCGGTTGGCCGGCCGCGCTGCAGGGAAAGGTTGATCGCATGGCTGGCACCTTCCAGCTCGAACTCGTCTCTCCGGCGAAGCTGCTGCTGAGCCGCCCGGTCGAGATGGCCGTCCTGCCCGCCGCCGAGGGCGAAATGGGCGTACTGGCCGGCCACGCGCCGATGATCGTCGCGCTGCGGGGCGGGGTCATCAGCGTCACCGAGGGCGGCCAGGTGACGGAGCGCCTCTTCGTCGCCGGCGGCTTCGCCGAGGTGACGCCGGAGCGCGTCACCGTGCTGGCCGATGAGGCGACGCCGGTCGAGCAGCTCTCCCGCAGCGCCGCCGAGGCGCGCGTGACGGAGGCGGAGGCGGCGCTCGCCGAAGCCCAGCTCGCGCCCCCGGAAAAGCGCGAGGCGGCCATGGCCCGCATGCTCTCCGCTCGCGCGATGGTGGCTGCGGCCGAGGCCGCCTGATACCTCTGCGCACATCTGCCGGCTTGAAACCTGGCGCCGTCCGCAGAACATTGCTCTGCGGGCGGCGCTCTCGTCTTGACCATGCGAGTCGCGCGCCGAACGACTGTACGGGGGCCGTATGAAGCACTGGCACATCGACCAGGTCGCCTGGGATCGCTTCGATCCCACCAAGGTCGATCCCGAGATCGTGCCGCTCGTGAAGGCGGCCGCGATGGTGGAACGCAACGCGAGCGACTACACCGCCTATCTGAACAGCGTCTTCCGCGACGATCCTGACTTCCGCCAGGCGGCCGACAACTGGGCGGTGGAGGAGATCCAGCATGGCGACGCGCTCGGCCGCTGGGGCATGTGCGCCGACCCGTCCTGGGATTTCGAGGCGGCCTTCGTCCGCTACCGCGCCGGCTTCAAGATCGAGGTCAATGCCGATGCCTCGATCCGCGGCTCCCGCACCGGCGAACTGATCGCCCGCTGCATGGTGGAGACCGGCACCAGCAGCTACTACACCGCCCTCGGCGACGCGACCCAGGAGCCGGTCCTGAAGGAGGTCTGCCGCCTGATCGCGGCCGACGAATACCGCCATTTCAAGCTCTTCTACGACCACATGAAGCGCTACCTGGCGCGGGAGAACCTCTCCTTCATGAAGCGCCTCAGGGTGGCCGCCGGCCGCATTGGCGAATCGGAGGATGACGAGCTCGCCTATGCCTATTATTGCGGCAATGAGAGCGAGGACCTGCCCTACGATCATCAGCGCTGCATCGCCGCCTATATGGGCCGCGCCATGGGCTTCTATCGCTTCCGGCACATCGAGCGCAGCACCGGCATGGTGTTCAAGTCGATCGGGCTGGAGCCGCGCGGGCGCCTGGCCGACCTGGCCGCCCGGGGCGCCTGGCGGCTGCTGCAATGGCGCCGGGAGCGCTATGTCGCCGCCCTGCGCAAGGCCGCGAACGAGAATGCCGCGCCGCCGCTGGCCGAGGCGGCCTGAAACCGTCGGGTGATTGTTGCGTTGCTCCTCCGATGCCGCGCTGGGCGGCATTTCAGAGGAGAACAGCACGATGCGCCTTATGCATGGCTCCCTCATCGCGTCCGCCTTGGCGCTTGGCCTGGTCGCCTGCGCCGATCAGCGGACCAGCAGCCGCAGCGACCCGCCAGGTACCGCGGCGGAGCGCGCCTATGACCGCGCCGCCGGCACAAACGCATCCGGCGCCTATCCGCGCCAGTCGGACGGCATGCCGGGCAATCCGCCGGGCACCGCAGTCCAGCGCACCTATGACCGCGCCACCGACAGCAACACCTCAGGCGCCTACCCGCAGCGCCGCTGAGCCTGCCAACAAAGCTCATGAGGCCGACCCGGGGCGGCCCGCGATGCGGGTGGCCCTGGTGATGAACCTGAACTCCGGCACCCTCTCCGGCATGATAGCGCCGGGGGAGGTGTTGGCTCGGGCGTTGGAAGCGGCCGGCTTCATCCTGGCTTCACCGCCGGATGCGAGCCGGACCTTTGATGACCAGCTCGCCACGGCGATGGCCGCGGCACCGGATGCAGTCTTTGTCGCCGGCGGGGATGGCAGTATCGCGGCAGCCGCAGCGCGGCTGGCCGATAGCGGGATCGCGCTCGGCATCCTGCCCGGCGGCACCATGAATCGCATGGCCACACGCATCGGCCTGCCCGCCACGCCGGAGGCCGCGATCGCGGCGTTGGCCGGGCCGCGCATCGCTTACCTGGCCATGGCCAAGGCCAACGGACGTCCCTTCCTCTACCAATCCATCATCGGCCCGCCGGCCCGCCTGGTCCGCTTCCGTGAGATGCAGCGGGGCGCCGGGCTGCGCGGCTGGATCCCGCTGGCGCTCGCGGGGCTGCGGGCATTACTGCGGCCGCGAAGGGGCGGGCTGCGGCTGACCGCGCCGGGGTATCGGCGGGTGCGCGCTTCCGTTGCCGTCATCAGCACCCCGGAGACGATCGAAGACCCGTCGCTGCGCGTCGAGGCGGTCACCCGCCACACCGCCTGGACCAAGCTTCGCCAATTGCTGCGCTGGATGCGGGGCGCGCTGTCCGGGGACCCGGACGTGATCTCGATCGCCACCTCGCATCTGGTGGTGTCCGGCCGTGGCGCCCTGCTGCGCCTCACCTTGGATGGAGAGCTGGCACTGCTCCGCGCGCCGGTTCGCATCCGGTTGCGCCCCGATGCCTTGCGGGTGTTGTTGCCGGCGCGATGATCCGCATCGCGCATCTCTCGGACGTCCATTTCGGTGCGCATCGCCCCGAAAGGCTCGACGGCTTGATGGCCGATATCATCGAGGCGGCGCCGGATGCCATCGCCGTCAGCGGTGATCTGACACAGAACGCCCGCGTGCTGGAGTTCGAGGCGGCCGCCGCCTTCCTGCGTGCGCTGCCGGCGCCCACGGTCGTGGTGCCCGGCAACCACGACATCCCACGCCTCGATCTGCGCGCCCGTTTCATGGAGCCGCGCGCCCGCTGGCGCCACCACCTGGGCGCGGAGACCGAACCGACACTGCTGCTGGATGGCCCGGCGAACAGATCCACGCCCCCGGGTGATGCCGCCCTTCAGCGATCTGCTCCGAACGGCGTCGCACTGCTCGGGCTCGACACGGTCCGGCGCGCGCAATGGCATCTCGACTGGTCGGCCGGCGGCATCTCCGCCGGGCAGCGGCTGCGGCTGGCGGCACGGCTGGCGATGATCGGCGACCGGCTGCCCGTGCTGGTCGCGCATCACCCGCTGCGCAACCCACCCGAGATGGCGCGCACCCGCATGCTGCCGCACGGCCATCGCGCGCTTCGCGCCATGCTCCGCGCCGCCGGCGTCCGGGTGGTGCTCTGCGGCCATCTCCACCAGGCCGCCGTGCTCCGCGATGGCAGCCCGGCCATGGTGATCGCCGCCAGCGGCATCTCGCACCGGGTGCCGGAGGCGGCCAATGGCTGGAACCTGCTGCACATCGATGCCGGGCAGATCACCGTCGAGCGGCGCGGCTTCCGCCGCGGGCGCTGGGGCGCCGTCGGAAGTGACGTGCTTCCTTGAGCGTGATCGCCTGAGGTGGAATCACCGAAAAGCGCGAATCACGCGATCAACAAATTGCCTGGATGTGGCGACTGTCAGGTCGATTTCGGGGATCGCCGGATGATCCGCCAGCGTGCTGCCGATCGTTCTGGCGCGGTGCGCCGCGGGCGCGCGAAGCGGGCGCCATCCTCCATCTTCACCAGATGCAGGGTGCGGCTATGGAAGGCGTCGAGCCCCGGCCGATGGCCGATCGAGACCACAGCCGCATCCGGCAGCGCCTCGAGGAGAAGCTCCATCATCTGGTCCTGGTTCGCCTCATCGAGTGCTGCCGTCGCCTCGTCGAGGAAGATCCAGCGCGGCTTGTGAAGCAGCAACCGTGCGAAGGCGAGGCGCTGCTGCTCCCCGAGCGACAGCACCCGATCCCAGCGCTCCTCGTCACCGAGCCGCTCCAGAAGAGCGCCGAGCCCGACGCGCTCCAGCGCCGCCTTCTGCTCCGCTTCGGGAATGTCGGCGGGTGGACGGGGATAGCAGAGCGCGGTGGCCAGCGTGCCGAGCGGCAGATAGGGCCGCTGCGGCAGGAAGGCCATGGCGTCGCGCGGTGGGATGACGATCTCGCCGCTGCCCCAGGGCCAGATGCCGCCGATGGCGCGGAACAGCGTCGATTTGCCGCTGCCCGATTCACCCCGGATGAGCACCCGCTCGCCGAGCGCGATCTCGGCCGAAGCGCCGTCGATCACGGTGGTACCGTCGGCGAAGGCGATCTGCAGATCCTCGAAGGCAAGCCGCTCCTCGGCACCTTGCGGCGTCTCCGTGATGGTGATCGTCGGGATCTCGCGTGCGCTGTGCAGTTCGTCCAGATCCTCGAGCGCATCGGTGAAGGTGACAAGGCGGGAGGTGGCGCTGCGCCATTCGGCGATGCGCGGAAAATTGTCGACGAACCAGTTGAGCGAGGCCTGCACCTGGCCGAAGGCGGCGCCGATCTGCATCAGCCCGCCGAGCGAGATCGCGCCGGAGAAATAGGCGGGGGAGGCGACCACCGTCGGGAAGATCATGGCCAGCGTGCCGTAGGCGCTGGTCAGCCACATCAGGTTGCGCTGGCTGCGCATCAGGGCACGCACCGCGTCCCTGACCTTGCCGAACAGGGCCTCGACGCCGCGGCGTTCATCCGCCTCGCCACGGATCAGCGCGATGCTCTCCCCGCTTTCGCGCGCCCGGGTAAGGCCGAAACGCAGATCGGCCTCGGCGGTCGTGCGACGGACATTGATGCCGACCAGCGGTCGGCCGACCAGATAGGTCAGCGAGGACCCGATCAATGCATAGAGCAGCGCCGCCCAGACCATGTAGCCGGGAATCTCGAATGCGATTCCGCCGAGCGCGAGCGGCAGCGCCCCAGACAACGACCACAGGATGCCGATGAAGGCGATCAGCGTTGAGAGTGAGATCAGCAGGCCGAGCGTGAACTCGACTGCGAGTTCGGTCGAGACGCGCACATCCTCAGCGATGCGCTGGTCCGGATTGTCGGCCGCGAAGTCACCCATCTCGAGCTGATAGTGGCGCCCGTCGCGCAGCCAGTGGCCGGTCAGCCGCCGGGTCAGCCATTCGCGCCAGTTGATCTGGATGAGCTGCTTTAGATAGAGCTGATAGACGGAGCAGACCATCGAGACGGCGGCGAGGGCGAGGAAGACCAGGATCTGGTCCGTGAAGGCGGCTGAGTCGCGCCGGTCCAGCGCATTGAAGAAATCGCGGTTCCAGATGTTGAAGCGGATCTGGATCGCCACCTGCGCCATGGTCAGCAGGAAGACGCCGATGATGAGCCAGCGCGCGGCGCCCCGGTCCGGGGCGGTCAGCCAGGCGCGTGTCCAGCGCCGGAAGCCGCGCAAATCCGGCGTGGCGGGCCGGCTGCGGCCGGCATCGGCGACCGTCTCGGTCATGTCCCGGTCCTCGGGTTGTGCACATGCGGTGCGAGAGGACCGCGGAGGAATACTGGCCGGCCCCGCGCCTTGGCGGGAAGGAACGGGGCCGAAGCCCCGTCAGGCCCAGCCGCGGCCGGCGACCAACGAGATCACGAACAACACCAGGAAGATGACGAACAGCACCTTGGCGATGCCGCTGGCTGCCGAGGCAACGCCACCGAAGCCAAGGATGCCGGCAACGAGGGCGATGACCAGGAAGACCAGGGTCCAGTACAGCATGGGAGTTCCTCCGACTGCGTTCGACGCTTATCAACGCGGCGTCGAAGCTGGGGTTGCCGCCGCACGCTGCGGTTCCGGATGTATGAACGCCGCCCCGGTTGGCCGGGGCGGCGTCCTCCGCGATTCCGTGGCGGGCGTCCGGATCAGTGCCGGCGCTCCCACTCCTTCATCTGTTCCTCGGCTTTTTCCTTGGTGATGCCGTAGCGTTCCTGGATGCGGCCCAGGAGCTGATCGCGCTTGCCGCCGGCGACCGTCAGGTCGTCGTCGGTGAGCTTGCCCCATTGCTCGCGGGCCTTGCCCGCGAATTGCTTCCAGTTGCCGGCGACTTGGTCCCAGTTCATGGCTTCTCCTCTCGTTTCGGCGCATCGGCGCCGTGCGGGAGGGAAACGCCCGCCGCGCATGGGCGGTTGCCCGCGCCCATGCGGGTTCAGGCGATCGGCGGGCGCCCGGCGGTGATTGCCTGATAGGTCGCAATCGCCAGTGCCAGCGGCTCGAAGGGTTTGCTGATGATGAAGGCCGGCTCGGCGCGCTCGGCGGTCAGCAGCCGCTCGGGATAGGCGGTGACGAAGATCACCGGCACCTTCAGCGTCTGCTGGATGCGCGCCACCGCAACGCTGCCGTCGCCGCCGCGCCCGAGATTGATGTCGGCGAGGATCAGCCCCGGCTGCCGGTTCGCTGCCAGCCGGATCGCCTCCGTCTCGCTGGCGGCGATGCCGACGACGCGGTGGCCGCAGGCCTCGATCAGGCGCTGCACGTCCATCGCGATGATCGGCTCGTCCTCGATCACCAGCACATCGGTCGCGGTGACGGCGCGAAGTGCGCCGCGCGCCGCCTCCGCTTCCTGCTGCGCCTCGGCCTCGTCGAGCCCGAGGACGCGGCCGGCATCGGCCACGCTCAGATCCTCGAGCGCGGTCAGCAGCAGCAACTGCCGCTGACGCTGGGAGAGCTGCGCCTGCTCGCCCTCAGGCGGCGGTGCATTGCGGGCGACCGCGGCATAGAGCGCAAGGCGCCCCGGAAGTGTCGGGGAGAGGCCGGCCTTGATCGCCTCGGCGACCAGCGCGTCGCCAGTGGTCTGGTCCCCGGTCAGGGCGCGGGCGAAGCGCCGCGCCTGCGGCAGGGTGCGCAGCAACTCGGCCTGGGTGGCGACGTTCATCTTGGCACCTCTGAAAGCACCGTTATGGTCGGGATCATGGTAGTCTTGTTCCAGGACGGGCGTCTTGGCCGCAATAGCGGCTGCGCCGGTGATCGCCGCTGATGATGGATTCGGCCACCGCCTTCCGGAAGGCGCTGGTGCCGGTGGTGCCGTCGTTGCGTGCCTTCGCACGGTTCCTGGCATCGGATGCAGTGCGGGCCGACGACCTGGTGCAGGAGACGCTGCTGCGCGCCCTGGCCGCCGAACACCAATGGCAGCCCGGGACGGAGCTGCGGGCCTGGTGCTTCCGCATCCTGCGCAACCTGTATCTGGAGCAGGGGCGACGGCGGGCCACTGAAAGCCGCGCCCTCGGCCGGCTGGACCGGGCGGCGCGAGCGCCAGCCAGCCAGCAGCATGCCGCCGACCTCGACGACCTCGACCGGGCCATGCGCGACCTGCCGGAGGGGCAGCGGGAGGCGCTGATCCTGGTCGGCGCCCATGGCTTTTCCGTCGAAGAGGCGGCCGAGATCTGCGGCGTAGCGCCGGGCACCATCAAGGCACGTACGTCCCGAGCCCGCGCAGCGCTTGCGCGGCGCTACCGTGGGGAGTGAAGAGAGGCACCGCGGCCTGGGGATGGGGCATCGCAATACCCAATGTTCGGCGCGAACCCAGGTTGCGGCCGGCGCGATCGTTTCGGCAAACATTATCGTGATGTCGATCCGGCACCGATCTGGGCCTCCCGGCGCAACCGGCCTCGCGCCTCGTGCATTGACCCAGCATGATGAAGCACAGCGAAACCCTTCCCGTGGCGCCGACTGCCGAAGCCGGCCAGGACGTCGCCTTCAGCTTCCATGACGCGCTGGTCGCGGCGCTGCCGCGGCTCCGGGTCCAGGCGATGTCCCTGACCCGCAACCGCGCCGATGCCGACGACCTGGTCCAGGCCGCGGTGACCAATGCGCTCGCCGCGCAGCATAGCTTCACCCCGGGCACCAACTTCCAGGCCTGGATGTTCCGCATCCTCCGCAACCGCTTCCTGTCGGACCGCCGCCGCGACCGCGACACGGTGGAGATGGATGACGCGCCGCCGGCCGCCGTCGCCCGTCCCGCCGGCCAGGAGGACAGCTATGCGGTTGGCGAGCTGCGCCGCAACATGGTCCGGCTGCCTGCCGACCAGCGATCCGCGCTGGTGATGGTGGCGGTCCAAGGCATGTCCTACGAGGCGGTGGCGGACGCCATGGGCTGTGCCGTCGGCACCGCCAAGTGCCGCGTCTTCCGGGCGCGCCGGCAGCTCGAGATCTGGATGCTGGGCGAGGACGAGAGCCGCCGGGCAGGACCTGCCCGCATCGCCGCTGGCGCGGCGCGGGCGCGTGGGGCTAAGGTTGGCAGCCCTCGCGGCAAGGACGCGATGGAGCCATCCCGGCACTGGATCTGATGGACGACGCTCCCGACAGCAAGCAACCCCCGGAGAAGCCGATGCCGCGGATCGCCGCGCGTCAGGGTAAGAGGGCGGTTCCCGACGCGGCCTTCGACCTCTGGCTGCGGCGTGGCCTGCACGCGATGTATGACGATGTTGCACGCGAGCCGGTGCCGGAGGAGTTGCTGAAGCTGATCGAGCAGGACCGACAGAAATGACTGCTGGCGGACCGGCTGCGGCCGGCCGCCTCTCCGTTGCGACCCGGTTTTTCCGAGGCGTTCGCGGCAGGCTACTCCTTCTGGTGGCGATCGCGACGGTGCCCGTCCTCGGCATCGCCGGCGGCCATGCCTGGGTGAATTACGACCGCGCGCTCGATGCCGGGCGCCAGGAAGCGATCATGCTGCGCGAAGCGGCTGCTGCCCGGCACGGCGCCGGCCTCGATGCCATGCAGGAGCTGATCACCGGCCTGGCCCGGCGGGAGGACCTGCTGGACGTGGCGCCCGAGAGCTGCGACCGCACGCTGCGCAACCTGCTGGAGCTGTTCCCGGACCGCTACGCGAATATCTGGCTGCTGGACGCCGAGGGCCGGATGCTGTGCGGCGCGCTGCCGGTGCCGCGCGGCCAGGGCTTCAGGGACCAGGGCTATTTCCAGAGCGCGATTGCCGAACGCGGCTATGTCCTGGGCGAGTTCACCGTGGGCACGGTCAGCGGCCGCGGCGTCCTGCCGGCCGCGGCGCCGATCCTTGAGCCCGGCGGGCAGATCCGCGGCGTCGTCGCGGCCGCGGCGGTGCTGGAGTATTTCGTGCGCGCCAACCGCAACACGGCGGTGCAGCAGGCGCACAATGTCTGGCTGCTCGACCGTCGCGGCACCGCGATCCCGCTGACCGGCGGCAGCGATGCGGAGCTTCCCGATCCCCCTCTCACGGCCAGCCTGGCGACCGGCGAAGGGCAGACGGTCGAAGGCATCGCCCGCGATGGCACGCCCCATGTCTGGTCGGTGGCCGTGCTCGAAGCCGAGCTGCGATTGATGATCGGCATCTCCTCCGAAGCCGTGCGGGCGCTCGCCGCGGCCTCCCTACGCGACCGCGTGCTGGAGCTGTCGCTGTTCCTGCTGGCCTGCCTCGCCGCCATCGTGTTCGGTGCCGAGATCGCGGTGGCGCGGCCGCTTCGCGTGCTGGCGGCGCGGGTGCGCGCCTGGACACCGGGGCAGCGCTTCGACCCCGACACCCGCGCCAATGATCCGCGTGAGGTGCTGGAACTCGGCGCCGCGCTGGCCTCCGCCTCTTCCGTCATCGCGGAGCGCGAGACGGCGCTGCGCGCCGCGCTCGGCCAGCGTGACCTGCTGATGGCGGAGATCCATCATCGCGTGAAGAACAACCTGCAGATCGTCGCCTCCCTGCTCAGCATGCAGGCCGGGCGTCTCAGCGAGCCCCGCGCGGTCGCCGAATTCGGCATGGCGCGCGACCGGGTGCAGGCACTCGCGACCCTGCACCGGCACCTCTATCTGCACCAGAGCTTCGAGCGCATCGCGCTGCGCCCCTTCCTGGAGGAGCTCTGCCGCCAGCTCTCCGACGCCATGGGCACGCAGGGGGAGGAGATCTTCCATATCGAGATCGACGCCGACGACATCGAGATCGGCTCCGACCAGGCGATCTCGCTGGCGCTGCTGGTGACCGAGGCGGTCAGCAACGCCATGCGCCACGCTTTCCCCGAGGGCGAGGGCGGCACGATCAGCGTCGCCCTGCAGCGCGAGGGTGACCGCGCGGAGCTGCGCATCGCCGATGACGGCGCCGGCATGATGCCGGCCGAGGAACCGCCCCAGGGCCTCGGCCTGCGGCTGATCAACGGCTTCGCCCAGCATCTCGGCGGCGAGGTCGATATCCGTCAGAACCACGGCACCGAGATCCGGGTGCGCTTCCCGCTGGAGCACCGCACGGCCGACCCCGCGCTGCTGGGCTGAAACCTGGCGGAGCCCGGCGTGTTCCTTCTTCGTGATCAACGAAGGAGACCATCCGATGCGCCTCACGGGCCGAACTGCTCTTGCCGCCCTCCTGCTCGCGCTGCCGCTGGCGGCCTGCGATGACGGTCCTGCCGAACGGGCTGGCGAGCGGGTGGATCGCACGCTGGAACGGGCGCGCGACACGGTCGATCCGCCGCGCGGGCCGGTGGAGCGTGCCGGCCGGGCCATCGACCGCGCCGTCGACTGACGCCGTCCGTCAGACGATGCTGAGCGCCGGCTTCTGCGGGCGCGGCGCGGCGACCCAGGCCAGCAAGCCTTCGGTCCCGCGCAGCACCGGCGCGGCACCGGCGGCGGCGGCGGAGTCCGCCGCATCATCCCCGATGGCGATCGCGGCAACGAGCGGCGCCCGGCGCCGGGCCTCCGCCAGAGCGCGCCGCATTCGGGGGGCGGAGGAGGCTTCGGCGGCACAGGCCAGCGCCAGACCGGCGGTGTCGGCTTCCAGATAGCCTTCGTGCCGCAACAGCGTTCGCATCACCTCGGCGAGCGCCTGGTCGAGCGGGCCTGCGACCGGAAGCAAGGCCACGGTGGTGCCGGTGGGCGTGGCGGGATCATGATCCGCGACGCCGAGCCGCGCCGAGAGCCGGCCGATGCCGGCTGCTATCCGCGACGCATCCATTGCCGTCAGCAGCCCGGCACGCCGGTCATGCCGCGCCGCTTCGATCGCCGGCAGCGCCAGGTCGCGCAGCGTGGCACCGAGGCCGGCGGTCGCGGCATGGGCGGTGGCGACCTCCTCGGCCCCGGCCTCGTCGCCGGCGAGGCAGCGCTGGTAGAAGCGCAGCGGCGGCGGCAGCGCCGCGCGGTCGCCGAACAGCACCTCCAGGAAATTCAGCGCCGGCACATGCCGGCCGAGGATCACCAGGCAGGCGGTGATCGGCGGCGCCAGGATCAGCCCGACCGGCCCCCAGAGCACCGTCCAGACCGCGGAGGAGACCAGCAGCGCCAGCGGCGTGATGCCGGCGCTGCTGCCATAGAGCCAGGGCTCCAGCACATAGGTCGCGAGCGCGTCCACGACGCCGAACAGCGCCAGCACCAGCAGCGGTGCCGCCCAGCCATCGGTGGTGGCGAAGGCGACCAGCAGCGGCAGCATCAGCGCCAGCCAAACGCCCAGGAAGGGCACGAAGCGCATGACGAAGAACATCAGGCCCCAGAGCGGCGCGTTCGGTACCCCGATCGCCATCAGCCCGACGCCCATCGCGAGCCCGAAGCCGCCATTGATGAGGAGCTGCACCAGCAGGTAGCGCCCGACCCGCTCGGTGGCATCCGCCATCGCGCGGGTGGTGCGGTGGATGTCATGGGTGCCGGCCAGCCGCAGCACGCGGTCGCGCACATCCTCGCGCTGCACCAGCAGGAAGGCCATCAGGAGCATGGCGACGGCTAGCGAGGCGACCGGCGCCAGTGCCACGCCGGCGACTTCGAAGATCGCCGTCAGCGGCGATGGCTGCGGCGTCGCGGCGATCACGATCGGCGCCGCCGGCGCGTTCCGTCGCCCGAGTTCCTCCGACAGCCGCTGCAGGGTGCCGAAGGCGCGGTCCAGCACGCCCGAGCCATCGCTCAATGCCCTGAGCTTGGCACGCAGCGTCTGCTCCCAGGCGGGCAGGTCGCCGGCCAGTGTCAGCGCCTGGGAGACGAAGAGCAGCAGCACCGCGCAGACGACGCCGAGGCTCAGCAACAGCAGCAGCAGCACCGCCGGGATCCGCGGCACGCCGATGCGCTGCATCCGGTTGGCGAGCGGCATCAATGCCACCGAGAGCAGCAGGGCGAGCGCCATCGGGATGAACACGTCGCGACCGGCCGACAGCGCGACCATCACCATGCCGAAGATGAGGACGCCTGCCGTGGTCGGGCCGCCGCCCTCGACTGCCTGCGGAAGTGGGCGGGATAGCTGGCTGGCCACGCTGTGCTCCGGCTGGGGACCGGGCAGGGGAACGTTCGGCCGTTGCATGAAGTTGCGTGCCCGACGCAACCCGTGCTCTGGTTCCGTGTTCTCTCCGGCACCACATCAAAACGGAGATGAAGGATGGGAATCATGAGCAAGCGCCGTGCGACCCCCGAAGAGACCGTGCGGCAGATTGCCGAGGAGGCAGGCGGCGTCGCTTCCGCTGAGATCGCCGCGCTGCGCGCCAAGGTCGAGCAACTGATGACCGACCATGTGACGCCGGCACTCGCCAATGCCGCCGGCCGCGCCGAGCACGCCGCGGAGAGCGCGGTGGCCGGCCTGCGCGACCAAGCCAACCGGATCTCCGGCCAGGTGCAGGAGAAGCCGATCGCGGCGTTGGGCGTGGCCGCCCTGGCAGGCTTCTTCCTGGCGCTGATGATCCGCCGCTGATGCGGACACTTCGCCTCCTCGGGGTCGCAGCCCAGGCCGAGGGCCTGCGGCTGCGCCGCGAGGCCCGCGGCCTGGCGCGCCGTGTCGTCTGGCAGGTGGCCGCCGGCCTCTTCGCCACCGCGGCGGTGGTGATGCTGCACCTTACCGCCTGGCACGCGCTGCTGCCGCCCCTAGGGCCGACCTGGGCGGCGGCGGCCATCACGGTGTTCGACCTGCTGGCCGCCGGCCTTTGCGTGCTCCTTGGCCGTTCCAGGTACGATCCTGTGGCAGCCGAGGCGCTGTATCTGCGGCGGGAAATGCTCCGCTCCGCCGCCGCGACCGACCCGCTGGGCGAGGTCATGGGCGCGGCGCTGCGCACGCCCGCCGCGGTGATCGGCGGCGCCATCGCCGAAGCTTTGGCGAGCCGCTTCCGGCGCTGACGGTGCACGCCGCACCTCGCCCCGTGGAGCGGCACATCCGGTGAACGCCCCGATCCCTTGCCTAGCCTGCCCGCTGCGGCCGCTGCCCGGCTTCAAGCAGCTCCCGCCGGAGATTCTGGCCAGCATCTCGGCGCAGAAGACCGGCCAGCTTGGGTTGCCGGCGGGCGCCGTGATCCTGGCCGAAGGCGAAGCGTCCGATCGCCTGTTCACCCTCCTCAGCGGCTGGGCCTTTCGCTTCATGACCCTTTCGGACGGGCGCCGGCAGATCCTGAACATCCTGCTGCCCGGCGACCTGATCGGCCTGCAGGGCGAGCTGATGGCCGCCTCCACCCACGGCGTGGAGACCCTGACCGATGTCTCGCTCTGCGTCTTCGCGCGGGATTCGCTCTGGACCTTCTATCGCGACCACCCCTCCCTCGCGCTCGACGTCACTTGGCTTGCGGCGCATGAGGAGCGGATTGTGGACGAGGCGGTGCTCAGCGTCGGACGCCGCACGGCGCTGGAGCGGATCGCGGCGCTGCTGGTGCATATCCACAAGCGCGCCACCGGCGCCGGCCTGGCGCGGGAGGGCAGCGTGCCGTTTCCGTTGACCCAGATCCATGTCGCCGACGCGCTCGGCCTGTCACCGGTGCATACCAACCGGGTGCTCCAGCGCCTGCGCCGCAACGGCCTCGTGCGCCTCGAAGGCGGACGCCTGGCGATTGGCGATCTTTCCGCACTGCAGCGCGTCGCACGATACTGGGAGCAGCCGACCCAGCAGCGGCCCCTCTTGTAGCGTCGGGCAACCCCGGCGGAGGGCAGTGCGTTTCTCTTCCGGAAGCCGATCCTTGATCGGCCATACCGAGGAGATTCCCATGGTCATGCGATCCCGCATCCTGACCGCTACCCTGGCCGCCGGCATGCTGGCCGCGCCGGCCATCGTGCTGGGTCAGCAGGCGGCGCCGGACGGCACGCCGGGCAACCCGCCCGGCACTGCGACCGGCCGGGCCGCGGACCGGGCGACCGGCCAGACGACCGCCCCGGACGGCACCCCCGGCAACCCGCCCGGCACCGCCGTCGGTCGCGCCGTCGACCGCGCGCTCGGCACCAACACGACTGGCGCCAACCCACAAGCCGATGCCCAGCGCGCGCCCACGAACGAGCCGGGTTCGACCGCCACCAACCCGATCCCGAACGCGCCAGGGACGGCGGCCGTCGGCGCGGCGCCGACCGACCGTGCCAGCCGCATCATCGGCGCCAAGGTCTATAACGAGCGCAACGAGGCGGTCGGTGACGTGGACGACCTGATCATCCATGCCAGCGGCCAGGCGCCGACGGCCGTGCTGTCGGTCGGCGGCTTCCTCGGCATCGGCGCCCGCCTGGTCGCGGTGCCGCTGTCGGAGCTGCGCTTCAACCCGGATGGTGAACGCTGGGTGTTGAACGGCGCGACGCGGGACACGCTGCAGGCGCGGCCGCCCTTCAGCTATCAGCGTCGCACCTGACGCGTCACACGCAAAAGGCTGAAGGGAACGGCGGGTGTGGTGCATGATGCGCCCACCCGCCGCTTTCATGCCGTGAGTGCGCTGATGGACACCGCGTCGCCGCCCGTTCAGCCCCGTGACTCGCTTCTCACGGTGGCGCGGCGCGTCTGGGACGCCGCCGGCACCGACCGCATCTCGCTGACCTCGGCCGGCTGCGCCTTCTACGCGATGCTCGCCTTGTTCCCCGCGCTGTCGCTCGTGGTGTCCCTCTATGGTGCCGTCTTCGATGTGCGCACCCTGGAGCCGCAGCTCGAGGTGCTGCGCCGCCTGCTGCCGCCCGAGACCTTCGAGCTGATCGCGGATCGGCTGCACACGCTGGTCTCCGCCGATCGGACCGGCCTTGGCTGGGGCGCCGTCTTCAGCATCCTGGTGGCCTTCTGGAGCGCCAGCGCCGGCATCCGAGCGCTGCTCGGCGCCTTGAACATGGCCTATGGCGAGACGGAGGGGCGCGGCTTCCTGCATTTCCACCTGCTCGCGCTCGGCATCACGCTGGCGGCCATGCTGGTGACCGCGGCCGCCATCGCGGCGTTGGTGCTGGCGCCGACCATACTCAATCTGCTGGGCGCGCCGCGCGTGCATGCGCTCGCCTTGCAGGGCGCCTCGCTCGGTACGCTGCTGGTGGTGGTCTTCAGCGGCATCCTGGTGGTCTATCGCTTCGGGCCCGCCGGCCATCGCGTCTGGCGCCGCCGGGTGCCGGGTGCGGTCATCGCGACGCTGATCTGGGCATTCGCGTCGGCCGCCTTTTCCCTCTATGTCAGTCACCTCGCGAATTACGACAGCATGTATGGGCCGCTCGGCACCGCGATCGGCCTGCTGATGTGGTTCTACGTGAGCATCTATGTCGTGCTGCTGGGCGCCGAGGTGAACGTCGCCCTCGATCATCGCCGCGACCTGGTCGGGAATCCCTGAGCCCATGCCCTCCCTCCGCATCCGCCACCGGACGATCTACCGCTATGCGCGCCCGGTCGGTTTCACGCAGCACCGGCTGATGGTGCGGCCGCGCGACAGCCACGATCTGCGCGTCAACGACGCGACCCTCAGCGTCATGCCGGCCCCGGCCGCGACGCGCTGGGCGCATGACGTGTTCGGCAATTCCATCTGCCTGCTGGACTGGTCGCCGGATACCCGGGCCGAGACGCTGGAGATCGTCTCCGAGCTCGATCTCACCCACTACCCCGCCGGTTCCACCCTGCCGGGCACCACGCTCGATCCCTTCGCGGAAATCCTCCCCTTCTCCTACGAAGCGGATGAGACGCTCGATGTCGCGCGCTTCCGCGACCGGCACCAGCCGGACCCGCAGCGCATGGTGGATGCCTGGGCACGACGCTTCCTCAGCCACGAAGGCGAGACCCACACCCTCGCGATGCTGGAGGCGATGACCAAGGCGATCCAGGCCGAATTCACCTATGAGGCGCGGACGGCCGAGGGCACCAACCCCCCAACCGTCACGCTCGAGACCGGCCGCGGCACCTGCCGCGACTTCGCGCTGCTGATGATGGAGGCGGTCCGCAGCCTCGGCCTCGCGGCGCGCTTCGTCACCGGCTATCTTTATGGCGGCGGCACCACCGTGCAGGGCGGCGGCGCGACCCATGCTTGGTGTTCCATCTACCTGCCGGGTGCGGGCTGGGTGGAATACGACCCCACCAACGGGCTGGTCGCCGGCGACAACCTGATCCGTGTCGGTGAGACGCGCACGCCGGAGCAGGCGGTGCCGATCGGCGGCGGCTTCGTCGGCGACCCCAGCGATCCGATCGGCCTCGAGGTCGATGTCACGGTGGAGCTGACCGATCCGCCGGCGCCCGAGCCGGCCGAACCGGAGCCGGCAGCGACGACGGAGCCGCGGACCGGCTGAACCCGGTGTCATGATCGCGCCGCATGATGTTTGGTCGCGTGATTCAGACTTTTCGGCGATTCCGCCTCAAGTCATCACGCTCTAGGCTGGCATCATGGACAGTGCCGCACGCCACATCCTCGACCTCGACCGCCGCGGCCTGCTGCGCGGTGCCACGGCTTTGGCGGCGCTGGCGGCCATGGCTAAGCCGGCACGGGGCGACGACCGGCTGCGGGAGAATCCCTTCACCCTCGGCGTCGCCTCCGGCGAGCCACGTCCCGACGGCATCGTGCTGTGGACGCGGCTGACCGGCGTCGCCGCACCCGTCGAGGTCACCTGGGACATCGCGGCGGATCCAGGCTTCGCGCGCGTGCTGCGCAGCGGCACCGAGATCGCGCATGCGGCGGAGGGGCATAGCCTGCATGTCGTGCTCACCGGCCTGCCGCCGGCCTCGACACTGTTCTACCGCTTCCGCGCCGGCGGTCATGAAAGTGCTGCCGGCCGCACTCGCACCGCGCCGCCGCCGGGTGCCGATACCGCGCTCCGCTTCGTCAATGCCGGCTGCCAGCACTTCGAGCATGGCCACTTCACCGCCTGGCGCCACATCGCGGAGGAGCCGATCGACTTCGTCTTCCACTATGGCGACTACATCTACGAATACCGCGGCCTGCGGCCGGAGGATGGCGGCTGGGCGGCCCGCGCCCGCGTGCGCCAGCACGAGGGCGGCGAGACCTGGCGGCTCGAGGATTATCGCGCCCGCCATGCGCAGTACCGCGCCGACCCGGATCTTCAGGCCGCGCATGCCGCGCACCCCTTCATCGTCAGCTATGACGACCATGAGGTGAACAACGATTGGGCGGGCGGCGCGCCGCCCGATGTGGCGCGCCGGCCCGAGGCCATCCCACCCGAGGTCTTCGCGCTCCGCCGCACCGCGGCGCTGCAGGCCTGGTGGGAAGCGATGCCGCTGCCGCGGTCCGTGCTGCCGCGCGGCGAGGAGATCACCGCCTATCGCCGCTTCCGCTTCGGCCGCCATCTGGCGCTGCACGCTCTCGACACCCGCCGCTTCCGCGACGCGCAGCCCTGCGGCGGGCGGGGAAGCTGCGAGGCGATCGACCGGCCGGATGCGCAGATGCTGGGCACGGCGCAGGAGCGCTGGCTGATCGATGGGCTCGGCGCCGCGCGTGACGCCACCTGGCAGGTGCTGGCGCAGCAGGTGCCGATGATGCGCCGCGTGCTCGGCGACGGGCGCCTCAGCCTCGACAAATGGGATGGCTACCCGGCCGCCCGCGCCCGGCTGCTGGAAGCCGTCGGGCGGCAGCGTATCGGCGGCGCCGTGTCGCTGGCCGGCGATGTGCACCGCGCCTATGCCGCGACCCTGCAGGCTGAGCCGCGGGATATCGCGAGTCCTGCAGTCGCCACGGAGTTCACCGCAACGTCGATTACCAGCGAGGGCGATGGCAGTGACGTGCAGGGCACGCCGGCAGTGATGCGGAACAATCACGCCATTGCCTTTTACGGCGACCGGCGCGGCTACACCCTGCATGAAGCCGGCCCGGCTCACTTCGGCGCGGTCTTCCGTGCGCTGCCCTTTGTCTCCCGCCCCGGCGCGCCGGTGGTGGACCAGGCGCGCTTCATGGTGGAGCCGGGGCGCCCCGGCGTGAATCGCGCGTGATCCGGCGCCGCCGCCTGTTCGGCCTGGCGGCGCTGGCCGCGGCGGCCCCCGCCGGCCACGCGCTGGCGATCGAACCCTATGCAGCGCCCAACATCACGGAGCACCGGCTCGCCTGGCCCGGGCCGCCGCTCCGCATCGCCGTGCTGGCCGATCTGCATGCGGGCGGCCCGACAATGTCGGAAAGCCGCATCGCCAGCATCGTCGGGACCACCAATGCGCTGCGGCCCGATCTGGTCGCACTGCTCGGCGACTACGGCCTGGCGATGAGCGTCGAAGGGCGTCAGGTCCCGCAGGCCAGTGTCGCCCGCCTCCTGGCCGGGTTGCGCGCGCCGCTCGGCGTTCATGCGGTGCTGGGCAATCACGACTGGTGGGAGGATGAGGCCGCCCGTCGCGGCCGCGATCCGCGCGCGACGCCACTGATCGCCCAGGCCTTCGCGCAGGCGGGCATACCGGTCCTGCGCAATGCCGCGCATCGCGCAGGCGGCGCCTGGATCGCCGGGCTCGACAGCCAATGGGCCTTCGGGCGCGACCGCGGCGCGCATGACGTCGGCGCCGTGCTCGCCGCCATCACCGACGACGCACCGGTGATCCTGCTTGCGCATGAGCCGGACGTCTTCGCGGGGCTGCCATCGCGCATCGCGCTGACGCTCGCGGGCCATACCCATGGCGGCCAGGTCCGGATCCTCGGCCACTCACCGATGATCCCTTCGCGCTATGGCGAGCGCTACCGCCATGGCCTGGTGACTGAGCAAGGGCGCCACCTGATCGTCTCCGCCGGCCTTGGCACCTCCTTCCTGCCGATCCGTTTCGGCGTGCCGCCGGAGATCCTGCTGGTCACGCTCGGGGGCTGACCGTCGCTGCGCCAGGCGCCATGATGCCCGTACAAGTCAAGGGAGGATGCGATGGCACGGATCGGATTCGTGGGCCTCGGCAATATGGGCGGCCCCATGGCGCGCAACCTGCTGAAGGCGGGGCATGCGGTCACCGCCTTCGACCTGGTGCCCGCCGCACTCGACGCCGCCGCTGCCGCGGGCGCGACTGGCGCGGCCTCCGCAGCAGAGGCCGCTGATGGCGCCGATGTGGTCATCACCATGCTGCCCGCCGGCCAGCATGTGCGCGACGCCTGGCTCGGCGCCGGCGGCATGGCGGCGGCGAGCGATGCCGGCGCGGTGCTGATCGACTGCTCCACCATCGATGTCGAAAGCGCCCGCGCAGTCGCCGACGGCGTCGGCCGTCCCTTCCTCGACGCACCAGTCTCGGGCGGCGTCATGGGCGCCGAGAACGCGACCCTGACCTTCATGGTGGGCGGCCCCGCCGAGGCCTTCGCGCGCGCCGAGCCCATCCTCGCCGTCATGGGCAGGACCATCGTGCATTGCGGCGATGCCGGCGCCGGCCAGGCGGCGAAGCTCTGCAACAACATGATGCTCGCCGCCACCATGTGCGTGACTGCGGAAGCCTTCATCCTGGCCGAGAAGCTCGGCCTCTCCCACCAGGCGCTGTTCGACGTCGCCAGCAAATCCTCCGCCCAGTCCTGGGCACTGACCACGTATTGCCCGGTCCCCGGCCCGGTCCCCACCAGCCCGGCCAACCGCGACTACCGCCCGGGCTTCGCGGCATCCCTTATGGTGAAGGACGTCTCGCTCGCCCAGCAGGCCGCCGCCAGCACCGGCACCCAGTCACCGATCGGCGCCAAAGCCCTCGAACTCTACCAGCGCTTCGTCGCCGAAGGCGGCGGTGGCACCGACTTCTCGGGGATCATCCGGATGCTGAGAGGGTGAGGTCACACCTCGGGGAGGGCGCTGCCTTCCCCGAACCCCACCCGGCAGGAGCCTAGGGCCCCTGCACCCCGATCATTCTAGAGCCCGGATTGGGAAGGGGTCACACGGCGCAGTCGCGCCGTGTGACCCCTTCCCAATCCGGGCACCAAGTGAAGCAGGTCCAGGAGGATCTATCCTCCTGGTGGGGTGGGTCCGGGAGGGGCAAAGCCCCCTTCCGGGACGCGGCACTTCACCCCTTCAGCGCCCGCAGGCCTGCGAGGAAAGCTTCCGGTGCTTCGCGGGGGATGCAGTGGCCGATGCCGGGCAGTACTTCGCGGGCGAAGCGACCGGTGAAGTGCTTCTGGCAGTCGGCGCTGTTCTCGGGCGGGTCGACATTGTCGGATTCGCCGTGCAGCACCACGGTCGGCACGGTGATCAGTGGCTGCTGGGCGAGGGCGGCTTCCATCGCGTCGTAGGCCGGGTCGCCGGGGGCGGCGCGGTGCCGGTGGCGGTAGGACTGGATCACCACGGCGGCATAGTCCGGGTTCTGCCAGAGCGCGGCCGTCGCATCGAACTCTTCGTCGGTGAAGTTGTAGTCGGGCGACCAGAGTTGCCAGAGCAGCAGGTTCACTGCCGCCGGGTTCTCCGCCATCGCGGTGGCACCGCGTTCGGTGTGGAAATACCACTGGTACCAGTAGCGCAGCTCCCGCGCGGGGGGCGCCGGGCGGCCGCTGTTTGGGATATCCTGGATGTTGTAGCCGTTGCAGGAGAGCAGCCCGGTAACGCGTTCCGGCGCCAGGGCCGCGGCGATGCAGGCGGCGCGGCCGCCCCAGTCGTAGCCGGCGACCACCGCATGCTCGATGGCGAGCGCGTCCATCAGGTCGAGAAGATCCTGGCCGAGTGCGGCCTGCTGGCCGGAGCGCGGCGTGTCCTCGCGCAGGAAATGCGTCGGGCCGTGGCCGCGCAGATGCGGCACCAGCACGTGCCAGCCTTCCACGGCGAGAACGGGGGCGACCTTGTCGTAGTCGCGGGCGCCATAGGGAAAGCCATGCAGAAGGATGGCGACCGGCCCACCCTCCGGCCCATGGGTTTCGCAGGCGATGTCGAGCGTCGGCGTGCGGATCATCCTCATCGCCACCTCCTGTGCATCCAGAGCCATTGCCCCGGATGCTCGCGGATCCAGCCCTCGATCACGCGGTTCATCGCCGCGGTCGCGCCATCCACTTCCACCCGGCCTTCCGCATCGCGCGGCAATTCCAGGGCATCCGTCAAGTCCAGACGGAAGCGGCCGCCGGGCAGGCGGATGGCGCGCGCGCCGTGGACGGGGCAGTCGAAACGCCGTGCGAGCTGTGCGATCAAGGGGTTGGCGGCCGCTTCCCGTCCCAGGAACGTGATGCGCGGGCCGCGGCCGAAGCGCTGGTCGACCAGCATGCCGACGTGCAGGCCGCGTTCCAGGGCATCAGCCATGCGCAGCGGCGCTGCGAGTCCCGCCGGGATCAGTTCGCCCATGGAGCCGGCGCGGAGTCGCAGGATCTCGCGCGCGATGGCGCGGCTGTTCGGCGTGCGATAGAGCGCGGCGGCGGGCAGCTTGTGCTTCGCCGCCGCGATCATCGGCAGTTCCCAGTTCGCGAGGTGGGAGGCGAAGATCAGCGCCGGCTTGCCGTCATCGAGCAGGGTCTTGAAGCGGGCGACCACCTCCGGCGCGATCAGGATGCGGCCATCCTGGCGCGGGGCCTCCGGGTCGAAATCCCAGATTGCATCCATGTGCACATATTCGCAGGCGGTGCGGCCGAGATTGTCCCAGGCCTCGTCCAGCCGCGCCCGGTGCCAGGCGGCGTCATGCTCGGGGAAGCTCGCGCGCAGGTTCTCGAGGCCGATGCGGTCCGCCTTGATCAGGCGGCCGAGCTTGCGGGCCAGGAAGCTGCCGACCGCGGGCCCGCCGCGCGAGCCTAAGACGCGCATCAGGGCGAAAAGGGCGCGGACCAGCGCGCCAAGGACCGCGTCGATCACCTGTGGGGCGCCGGAGGCGAAGGGGCGATGTGGGGGCTTCGCATGCGGCGCAGGCTCAGGCTGAACGCCGAATGCGAAGGGTTGGTGTGGCGGCTTCGCATTCGGCGCAAATTAAAGCGTGACGACGATCTTCCCGAAGACGCGGCGGCTCTCCAGCCGCTCCAGCCCTTCGGTGAAGCGCTCCAGCGGCACTACGGTATCGATCACCGGCAGGATGCCGCGCGCCATCTTCGCGTAGCCGTCGGCGATGTTGCGCATCGCGGCGCCAAAGCTGCCGAAGAGATGGAGCTGGCGCTGGAACAGCATCATCAGGTTGGTCTCGGCCGAGACGCCGGAGGTCGATCCGCAGGTGACCAGCCGCCCACCCATGCGCAGGCTCAAGAGGCTGCCGCTCCAGGTCGAGGCGCCGACATGCTCGAACACCACATCGACACCGCGCTTGCCGGTAACGCGGCGCGCGACGGTCGGGAAGTTCTGCGTGCTGTAGTTCACCACATGGTCGGCGCCGAGCGCCGTCGCCTTGGCGCATTTCTCGTCATCGCCCGCGGTCGCGATGACGGTGCAGCCGAGGTCCTTGGCGATGCGGACCGCGACGGTGCCGATGCCGGAACCGGCCGCATGCACCAGGATGGTCTCGCCGGCTTCGAGCTTCGCATTGTCGAACAGCATGTGCTCGACGGTGGAGAAGGTGATCGGCCCGCAGGCCGCATCCTCCCAGGAGATGCCGTCCGGCACCGCGACCATCAGCCGCTCGTCGAGGTTCGCGAGGTCGCGCGCGAAGCCGTCGATATGGAAGCCCATCACGCCGCGCACGTCTTCGCAGAGGTTGTCGCGGCCCTGGCGGCAGGCCTTGCAGACGCCGCAGGTCTGCGCGCCATAGGGCGCGACGCGGTCGCCGATCTTCCAGCGGGTGACGCCGGGGCCGATCGCCGCGACCTCGCCTACCGCCTCGGCGCCGACCGCGAGCGGCAGGTTGCGCTTGGCGAAGGCCATGCCGCGCCAGCCCCACACATCGATGTGGTTCAGCGCCATCGCCTTCATGCGCACCTGCACCTGGCCGGGGCCAGGCGGCGGCGGTGGCTCCACCGTGTCGAGCCTGAGGTCGCGGTCGCCATGCAGGCGCAGCGCACGCATCATCGTCAGGCCTCGGGTGCGGCTGATAGCAGCAGGCAGACATTCTGCCCGCCGAAGCCGAAGGAGTTGGAGAGCACGTGCCGGAGCCCGCTGACCTGGCGCTTCACATTTGGCACCACGTCGAGCGTGATCGAGGGATCGGGCTCCACATGGTTGATGGTGGGCGGCAGCACCTGGTCACGGATCGAGAGCAGGCTGGCCGCCGCCTCGATCGCGCCGGCGGCGGAAAGCGTATGCCCGATCATCGACTTGATGGAGGAGATCGGCGGCGGCGCCTCGCCGAAGACGGCGCGCATGCCGAAGGCTTCCATCTTGTCGTTCTCCGGCGTGCCGGTGCCGTGCCCGTTCACATAGCCCACATCGGCGGGTGCCACGCCGGCATCGGAGAGCGCATTGCGGATCGCGCCGATGATCGCGGCGCCATCCGGGTTGGAGCGCGTGCGGTGGAAACTGTCGGCGCGCTCGCCGCAGCCGGCGACCAGGCCGATCACCGCGGCGCCGCGCGCCCGCGCCGAGGCGAGGCTCTCCAGCACCAGCGCCGCGGCGCCTTCGGACATGACGAAGCCGTCGCGCGTTTTCTCGAAAGGCCGTGCCGCGGCGGTCGGATCCTCGTTGCGCGCGGAAAGCGCCGAGAGCAGGGAGAAGCGGATCAGCGCCTCCGGCTGCACGCTGCCATCGGCGCCGACCGCGATGGCGGCATCGGTCTCGCCGCGCTGGATCGCCTCGACGGCGGTCTGGATCGCGGTCGCGCCCGTGGCGCAGGCGGTGGTCATGGAGATCGGCGCACCCTTGGTGCCGAAGCGCGCGGCCAGCCTTTCGCCCACGCCACCAAAGAGGAAGGTCTCATACAGGTCGCGATGCCCGGTGGCGGCGCGCACCTGATCGACGTAGCGGCCGGATCCGGCGGCGCGCGCCAGCGCGAAACGCTGCGGCCATTCATGCTCGACGGGCGGCATGCCGAGCATCAGCACGCCCGGGAAATCGCCCTCGGCACCAAGCCCTGCCTCCGCGACCGCTTCGGCGATGGCGAAGGCCGCCATGCGCTCGACGCGCTCGGGGGAGGAGATGGCGGTGCTGCCGCCCTCCGTTTCCTCGGGCAGGTCGACGGTGCCGGCGATGGTGGTGCGGAGCTGCGCCGTCGGGAAGCGGCCGATGCGGCGGATGCCGCTCTCGCCGGCCAACAGCCGTTGCCAGGAGCGTTCGACGCCCCAGCCGAGGGGCGTCACCATGCCGATGCCGGTAACGGCGACCAGCGGGCGGCCGAGATGGTCCTTCATGCCCGGTCCTCCGGCGCGACGGGCTCCAGGAGGGCCAGCGCCTCGCCCCTGAAGATGCCGAAGCCGGTCACCAGCACCTGGCGCGGCGTGGCGCTGCTCAGCGTGTCGGCGGGATCGAGCGGCGGGTAGAAGCCGCCCTGGTCGAGCGCGATGGCGCCGAGTGCCACCTGGGTCGGGAACCCGGCCTCGATGCCGTGGCCGATCACGCTGCCGGCGCGGCGCACCGTGGCGTTCGGCAGGCCAGCCAGGAAGGCCTCCTCCTCCGCCGTCGCCGGCGCGGCGCCGGTCTCGCCCGACATCACGCCGAGCGGCGCGTCGGCCACCGGCAGCTTCGCCAGCAGCGCGCGCGCCGCCGCCGCCGAATCGCCCGCCGCCGCGCGGCGGGACGCATCGGATGCGACGCCGGCCAGCTTCGCGATGCCGCGGGCGCCGCGCGCCCTGGCGTGCTCGGCATGTTCGAGCACCAGGAAGGCGGCCATGCCGCCCATGACGGCGCCGCCGCCATCGCGAGTCGAGACCGGCGCGAAACCGCCCTGCAGCAGGCCGCCGCCCGGCGCGTAGAGCAGCACCATGTCCCAGCGCTGCGCGACCAGGGCGCCGCCGACGAGGGCGATCTCGCCCCGGCCTTCTGCCAGCCGCGCATGCGCGATGCGCAGCGCATCGGCGGCCGCGCTTTCCTCGCCCATGAAGGTGCGGGAGGAGCCAGTGACGCCATGCACGATGGAAATGTTGCCGGCGAGCAGGTTGGAGAGCTGGGCCAGGAACAGCGTCGGCCGCAGCCCATTGGCCAGCCGCTGGTTCAACAGCGGCGCCGCCCTGTCTTCCGGCAGCTCCGCGAGCTCGCTTGCGATCGCCTCATCGACCCCGATGTCGCGCTCGCCGCCGCCCGCCGCCACGACCAGGTGCATATCGGACACCAGGCCGCGCGCGCCGGCATCGTCGATCGCGAGCCCCGCGGCATAGGTGCCGAGGCGCTGCCAGGGCTCCATCTGCCGCTGGTCGCCCTTGCGCGGGATCTGGGTGTCGAGGGTCAGCGGCGGCAGCGGATGCACGGGGAAGGGCGCGAAACCCGCCGCATCCACGGCCGGCTTCGCACCGCCCGTGAGCGCCGCCCAATGGGCCTCCCGGCCCTCACCCTGCGAGGTGACGAGGCCGATTCCGGTGATCCAGATCTCGCGATTCATGGCGCGGGCACCTCGTTCAGGCCGATCTCGGCGGCGCGCTTGCGCATCGCCGCTTCCAGCCTCGGGTCCGGGAAGTCGAGCACCCGGAAGCTGAGCTCCGAGTCGCAGATGCGCTTGCCGTCGGAGACGATGCGCGCCGAGGTCACGGAATAGCCCGATCCCTCATGCACCAGCGACGCCTCGATGGTGAGCTCGGCGAGGGGAGCCACGAAGCTGCGGAGCTTCGCTTCCTTCACGCTGGCGAGGAACGGCATGCGGGCGAAACCCATGCGCGCCAGCAGCATGTAGCCGCTGGCCTGCGCCATGGTTTCGATCAGCAGCACGCCGGGCACCAGCGGATGGCCAGGGAAGTGGCCCTCGAAGACCGGGCTTGCCTCCGGCACATGCGAACAGACGGTGATCGCTTCGGGGCTGAGCGCCACGACGCGGTCGATCATCTGGAAATATTCGAGCAGCATGCGCGGGGGCCTTCCGCCGCCTGTGTTGGATCGCGTGATTCCGGCTCTTCGGCCGACCGGCCTCGAGCCATCACGCTCAGGCCTGCTTCGCCGCCACCAGCTCGTCGATTCGCGCGGCCAGGTTCTTCATGACGAAGTACTGCTCCGCGGGCGCGGTGCCGGCATTGACTTCCTGCGTCCAGGCCTCGACTGGCACCTTGATGCCGAAGGCCTTGTCGATCGCGAAGACGATGTCGAGGAAGTCCAGGCTGTCGATGCCGAGATCGTTGATCACATGGCTGTCCGGCGTGATGTCCTCACGCTTGACCTCACTGTTCTCAGCGATGATGTCGGCAATACGTTCGAACGCCGAGGCCATCGTGGCGCGCCTCCGGGGCATGAGGGTGTGGGATTCTCGGCCGGTCCATGCCCCGAAGCGGCGGGTTTGGCAAGCTTCGGACGCCCGGCGGTTGACATCGGGCGGCGCCTTCCCGACCTGATCGGCCATGATCGATGCGAAATCACTCCTCGACCGTTTCCTCGGGCCGGGGGCTGCCGGCGCCGCTGGAGGCATCGCCGACAAGGGGCGTCAGGCCCTGTCCGGCGGCGGGCTCGGCGGCCTCGCGGGCGGTGCCGCGGCCGGCGGGGTCATCGCGCTGCTGCTCGGCAGCAAGAAGGCGCGGAAATTCGCCGGCGGCGCGCTCGGCTATGGCGGCGCCGCGGTGCTCGGTGCATTGGCGCATCGAGCCTGGCAGAACTGGCAACAGGGCCGCGCGCCCGCCGGCGCCCCGGTGGCGGCCCCGCAGGAGGCGGCGCAGGTCGATCCCCGCTTCCTGCCCTCCGCCGCCCCGGCCGCCGACGGCAAGCCCTTCGAACTGGCGCTGATGCGCGCCATGGTCGGCGCCGCCCGGGCCGACGGCCATGTCGATGCCGAGGAGCGCGACCGCATCATCGGCCAGGTCGAGCGCCTCGGTTTCGATGCCGAAGCCAAGGCCTATCTCTTCGACCTGATCGAGCAGCCGGTCAGCGTCGGCGATATCGCGGCGGCGGCCGCCACCCCGGAGCAGGGGGCGGAGCTCTATCTGGCCGCGCGCCTGTCGATCGACCCGGACCAGGCGGCCGAGCGCGCCTGGCTGGAGGCGCTGGCGCACCGGCTCCGGCTGGAGCCGGGTCTCGCCGCGCATCTCGACCGGCAGGCGGAGGCCGCCCCGGCGGGTTAAAGCGCCGCCGCTGCCCCGGAGCTGGCGGTCTGACCGCGCGGTTCTACGGTCCGGCCCGGCCCCATCAGCGCGAAGGGCGCCCAGAAGGCGGGGTGCGATCCGCCGCGCAGGCGGTAGATCCCGAGTTGCGCCTTCTGCAGCGCCT
>NZ_JAAGBB010000050.1 GCF_018129085.1 Plastoroseomonas hellenica | reverse complement strand
CATCAACCCCAGCGCCTCGGCCGAGGCGACCGCCAGGAAGGCGGCGATCACCGCCGGCCCGACCCCGGCTTCGCCCATCGCCAGCCCCCAGGCGATGGCCCCGAGCAGCGCCGCCCGGGTCAGCAGCGATCCCGCCGCACCGCCCATCGCGGCCCGGGCGGAAAGGTGCTGCTCGGCCGCGGCCAGCGCCGCGCTTTCCCGCGCCACGCGCCCTGCGGCGCGCGCCTCGGCATTGGCGGCGAGCGTGTCCTCGATGCCGGTCAGGGGATCGACCACCGCGGCGCGCAGGCTGCCGCGCCGCAGCGCCACGCCCTCCGCCTCCCGCGCCGCGCGCGGCGCCAGCAGCGGCGGCAGCAGCAGCGCAGCGGCGAGCGGAAGCACCAGGATGGCGGCCAGCACCGGGGAGGTCGCGCCCAGCACGAGCGCGATACCGGTCACCACGGCGATGCCGGCCGCCGCCGGCACCAGGGCGCGCAGATAGAGCCCGTCCAGGGCTTCCACATCCGCCACCAGCCGTCCCAGCAGGTCGCCCATGCGGCGCAGCCCGATGCCCGCCGGCAGCCGCTCCGCCAGCCGGCCGAAGAACCAGACCCGGGTATCGGCCAGCGCGCGGAAGGTCGCCTCATGCGTCACCAGCCGCTCCAGGTAGCGCGCCACCGGCCGCAGCGCGACCACCGGGCGCAACAGCAGGATCGTCGCCGCGGTACCGCCGGCGAAGAGCGCGCCGTCCCTGAGGCCGTCCGCGACGCCCCGCCCCGCCAGCGCCAGCAGCGCCAGCCCGGCGAGTGCGGCAATGAGGGCGACCAGCGCGCCCACGGCCAGCCAGCCGATGCGCAGGCGCCAGAGCGCGAGGATGCGGAGAAGATCGCGCGCCATGCCGCTATTCCCCCGCCATCCGGGCACCGGTCGCGCGGCCCTCGCTCATCTCCAGCACCGCTGCGCCCCAGTTCCTGAGTGCCCTGGAATGGGTGGCGATAACAGCGGTACGGCCGAGGCAGAGCCGCTTCAGGCTCTCCAGCACCTCCGCCTCCGTCCCCGGGTCGAGATGTGCGGTCGGTTCGTCCAGCAGCACCAGCGGCGCGTCGCGCAGGAAGGCGCGCGCGATCGCGACCCGCTGCGCCTGGCCGCCGGAGAGGCCGAAGCCGCCCTCGCCCACCAGCGTGTCGAGACCCTGGGGCAGCGCCTCCGCGAAGTCGGCGACATGGGCCGCCTTGGCCGCCGCGAGCACTGCCGCATCGTCGGCCTCCGGCCGGCTGAGACGGATATTCTCGCGGATCGTGCCACGGAACAGGTGGGCGCGCTGGCCGACATAGGCGGAGAGCCGCCGCAGCTCCTCCGGCCGCAACGCCGTGGCGTCGCGCCCGTTGATCGCGATGCGGCCCGCATCGGGGCGCGAAAAGCCCATCAGCAGGCGCAGCACGCTGGTCTTGCCGGCGCCGGAGGCGCCCATCAGCAGCAGCGCCTCCCCCGGCAGCACCCGGAAGGACAGGCCGGCGAGCGCCGGCGGCCGCGCGGGGTCATAGCTCAGCCGCACATCCTGGAAGGTGACGGTGACGCGTGGCGGCATCCCCTCCAGCAACAATCCCGGCCGGTCCTCCTGCGGCGCCAGCAGCGGCGCCAGATCGGCGGCGGCACCCTGCGCCGCCAGCCGCTCATGATAGGCAGCGGAGAACGCGCGCAGCGGCGCGAAGAAGGCCGGCACCAGCAGCAGCGTGAACAGCGCCCCCGCCGGATCCGGATGCCCGGCGCCCAAGGTCCAGCCATGGCGCACCGCGATGCAGGCGAGTGCTGCGGCGGCGATCAGCTCCAGCGCGCCGGAGGCGAGGAAGGCGATGCGCAGCACCCGCATGGTGCGACGGCGCAGCTCCTCCGCCTGCGCGCCGAGCGCGGCTTGCTCCGCCTTCTCCCGGTTGAACAGCACCAGCGTCGGCAGCCCGCGCATGCGATCGAGGAACCGGCCGGAGAGCGCCTGCAGGGCCCCGAACTGCCGCCGGCTGGCCTGGGCGGCGCCGATCCCGGTCGCGGCCTGGGCGATCGGCACGCAGGCGCCCGCCGCCAGCAGGATCAGCCCGCTCGTCGGGTCGGCCAGGCCGGCGGCCAGCGCCACCAGCAACGGCCCGATCAGCGCCAGGGCGGCGGCCGGCAACCAGCGCGCGAAATAGCCTTCCAGCGCATCGACCCGCTCCACCACCAGGGCGGCGCGCGCACCCACCGGACGCTCATCCGAAGGTCCCATGGCGAGCAGCCGGCCGAAGGCGGCATCGCGCAGCCGGGCACGTGCCGCCTCCCCAGCCGCGATCTGCGCCTTCTCCTGCGCCATGGCCAGCCCGGCGGCGAGCAGCGCCAGCGATCCCGCGAGCAGCAGCTCCGGCAACCCGGCCGCCCCGAAGCCCAGCAGCCGCGCCAGCAGCACCGCGACCAGCCAGGCCTCGGCGATGCCGACCGCCACCAGTCCAGCCCCGATCGCCACCGCCCGCACCAGGAGCGGCCGCGCGGCCCGCTGCTCGCGCGCGAGCAGCCCGCGGGCGCCGTCCCCCTGAGATCCCCTCGACATGGGCCGGGGGTTTAGAGCAGATCCCGTTCGGGTGAAATCACCCGAACGGGTGAAGATGCTCGCAAAAGCGCATGGCCGGAGCGGAAGCCGCTCCGGCGGAGGCGCCCGCCGGCGTCGCCCGCTTGCCGCCCGCGCCAAGCCGGCCCAAGCATGGAACGCCGCCCGGAGACCGCCGCATGCTGCCGACGCATGGTCGTTACGACTACCACCCGCTGCCCGACCGCCCGCGCTACGCATGGCCCGGCGGTGCCCGGCTCGCGGTCTATATCGGCCTGAACCTGGAGCATTTCGCCTTCGGCGAAGGCCTCGGCGCCGAGCTCGCGCCCGGCGGGCCGCAGCCGGACATCCTCAACTACGCTTGGCGCGACTACGGCAACCGGGTCGGCGCCTGGCGGCTGATCCAGTTGCTCGATGCGCTGGCGCTGCCCGCAACCGTGCTGCTGAACAGCGCGATGTACGACTACGCACCGGCGCTCATCGCCGCGCACCGGGATCGCGGCGACGAGATCGCAGGGCATGGCCGCACCAACAGCGAACGCCAGAGCGCCCTGCCCGAGGCCGAGGAGCGCCGCCTGATCGCCGAGAGCACCGCCGCCATCGCCCGCCACGAGGGCGCGCCGCCGCGCGGCTGGCTCTCCCCCTGGATCGCCGAGAGCCATGCGACGCCGGACCTGCTGGCCGAGGCCGGCTATCGCTATTCCCTCAACTGGTGCGCCGACGACCAGCCGATCTGGAAGCGCACCGCGCACGGCCCGCTGCTCGCGGTGCCTTATCCGCAAGAGGTGAACGACATCCCCTCGATCGCGGTCCGCCGCGACGGCGCCGCGCAATTCGCCGACATAATCATCGATGATTTCGAGGAACGCCTGACCCAGACCGAGGACGGTCTCCCACAGGTGATGGGCATCGCCCTGCATCCCTATCTGGTCGGCCAGCCTTATCGCCTGAGACAGCTCCGCCGCGCGCTCGCGCATGTCGCGGCGCGGCGCGAGCACGTCTGGATCACCACGGCCGGCGCCATCTTCGCGCATGTCGCCGCGCTGCCGCCGGGCATCGTGCCCGGCCGCTGAGATGGGAAACGCGATGCGACGCCTTCTGCTCCTCGCGGCGCTGAGCCTTGCCGCCTGCGCCGGCAACGGCATCCCACCGCCGGATACCGTGGCCCGCGTGGACCTCGCCCGCTATGCCGGCCGCTGGTATGAGATCGCCCGCTTCCCGAACAGCTTCCAGGACGGCCGCCAGCGCCGCTGCGTCGGCGTGACCGTGGATTACGAGCGCGAGCTCGACGGCACGGTCAGCGTCGTCAACCGCTGCCGCAACGCGATGGATGACGGGCGGGAGATCGTGGCGCGCGGCTGGGCGCGGGCCAGCGACGGGACCAACGCCAAGCTTCGCGTCACCTTCTTCTGGCCCTTCTTCGGGGATTACTGGGTGATCGCCCTCGACCCGCAATACCGCTGGGCAGTGGTCGGCACCCCGGACCGGGAGAATCTCTGGATCCTGGCGCGCCGGCCCGAGATGGGCGCCGGCGCCTATTCGGCGGCGATCGGCATGGCGCGGGCGGAAGGCTTCATCACCGCGAACCTGGTGCCGACGGTGCCTTGATATCTGCCTCAAGCGCCGGCGCCGCCTCCGGCGGCTTGGCTTCCGCGCTGTCAGGGCGCGTTGACGGCGGCTGACAGTCGCGCGCGGGGCCGCATTCGCGGCCCCGGGGCATCGCTGCGCTCGCCCCGCAGAACCCAGTGGCGGCCTGCGGCCGCTGGGATGGAGGGCTTGCCCTCCGAAGCCTCGGCGAAGGAGGGTGTCACACGCCCATGCTGGCCGGCGGTGGCTGGCTCTGCCTATGCTGCGCCGCCGGGCGGACCTCGCCCCTGATCGACGCAGCGACGTCGCCTGACAGGAGCGCCCATGAGCATCGGTCTCATCGCCTTGCTCGATGATATCGCGGGCCTTGCCAAGGTCGCCGCGGCATCGCTGGATGACGTCGTCACCCAGGCCGCGAAGGCCGGGGCCAAGGCCGCGGGCGTCGTCATCGACGACGCCGCCGTCACGCCGCGCTACGTGACGGGCTTCGCCGCGAGCCGGGAATTGCCGATCGTCCGCCGCATCGCGGTCGGCTCGCTCAAGAACAAGCTGCTCTTCCTGCTGCCGGCGGCGCTCGCGCTCAGCATGCTGGCGCCCTGGGCGATCACGCCGCTGCTCATGCTGGGCGGCGCCTATCTCTGCTACGAGGGCGCCGAGAAGGTGCTGGAGGCGATCCAGCCGCACAGCGCCCATGCGCATGAGGCGGTGGTGGTCGCCGCGGTGCAGGACGGCGCCAGCCTGGAGGACACCAAGGTCAGCAGCGCCATCAAGACCGACTTCATCCTCTCGGCCGAGATCATGGCGATCGCGCTCGCCTCCGTCCCCGACACCTCTTTCTGGCTGCAGGCCATGATCCTCGCCGCCGTCGGCATCGGCATCACCGTCATGGTCTATGGCGGCGTCGCGCTGATCGTGAAGGCCGATGATGTCGGCGTGGCGCTCGCCGCCAATGAGCGCCCGGCGTCGACCTTGCTCGGGCTGCGCCGCGCCTCGGCGCCGAGCCTGCCGGCATCGGGGGCCGACCGTGCGCTGCGGCCGATGACCCGGACATTGGGGCGTGGCCTCGTGCTCGGCATGCCGCCCTTCCTGAAGCTGCTCGGCATCGTCGGCACCGCCGCCATGGTGTGGGTCGGCGGTGGCATCGTCATCCACGGGCTCGAAGCCTATGGCATGGGCTGGCTCGGCCACGCGCTGCACGCAACGGCCGAAGCCGGCGCGCATGCGCTGCCGGCGATCGGGGGTGCCGTGGAATGGCTGATCAGCGCAGCAGGGTCGGGCGTCTTCGGCCTGCTGCTCGGTGGCTTGCTGATTCCGCTGACCCATTACGTCCTGGCGCCGGCGGTGAAGCGGATCCGCGGCCTCGGCGGCGCGCGCACGCAGCGCGCGTCCTAAAAGGTCAGGCTGCCAGCCGTTTCATGGCTGCGGCGAAGTCCCGCGCGATCGCCGCGCGCGCGACATGCGCACCGGCTTCGACCACGCGGCGGCCACCGACCACCACGTCCCGCACCGGATTGCCCTGGCCGGCGAAGACCCAGGCATCGAGCAGTGCGTCGCCCTCCCGCCCGATCAGCGCGGGATGCGCCGCATCGAGCGCCACCAGGTCGCAGCGCATGCCCGGCGCGATGGCGCCGATCGGACGCCCGCTTGCCTGCGCGCCGCCGGCGAGCGCCGCGTCCAGCAGCACGCGGCCGGGATGCGGATGCGTGGCATCGGTCGCGATGCTGCGCGCCTGCAACGCGAGGCGCTGACTGGTCTCGAGCTGGCGCAGCTCGTCGCGCGGCGAGGTGCCGACATGGCTGTCGGTGCCAATGCCGAAGCGCCCGCCGGCCGCGCGGAAGCCCGGCAACCCGAAGATCCCGTCGCCGAGCGAGGCCTCGGTCGAGGGGCAGAGCCCTGCGACGGCGCCGGATTGCGCCAGCGCGGCGCTCTCCGCCTCCGTCATGTGGGTGCTGTGGATCAGGCACCAGCGCGCATCGACCGGCGCATTGGCGAGCAGCCATTCCACCGGCCGCGCGCCGGTGGCGGCGAGGCATTCCACCACTTCGCGCATCTGCTCCGCGGCATGGATGTGGATGGGGCCGCCGAGGTCGGCGACCACCGCGATCATCGCCGGGGTCACCGCGCGCAGCGAATGCGGGGCGATGCCGAGCGCCGCATTGTCATCGCCCCGGAGCGCCGCGGCCAGGCCGGCATGGATCTCCAGGATGCCGTCCACATCATTCAGGAACCGCCGCTGGCCGGGGACGGGATCGCGTCCGAAGATGCCGCCATGGCGATAGAGGCAGGGCAGCATGGTGATCCCGATCCCGGCCCGCCGTGCCGCCGCGACATGGCGCAGCGCCATCTCCGCCCGGTCGGCATAAGGCGCGCCATCCGGCTGGTGATGCAGGTAGTGGAATTCGGCGATGCCGGTAAAACCCCATTCCAGGCATTCGACATAGAGCTGCGCCGCCACCGCTTCCGCATCCTCGGGCGAGAAGCGGCCGACGAAGCGGTACATGGTGTCGCGCCAGGTCCAGAAGCTGTCCTGCCCTTCCGGGCTGCGCCGCTCCGCGAAGCCCGCCATGGCGCGCTGGAAAGCATGGGAATGCAGGTTCGGCACGCCGGGGATGACGTGACCGGGAAGCCGAACCGCGTCGCCGGGTGCCGCCTGCGGCGTGACGGCCTTGATGTCGCCGTCCGCGTCGGCCTCGATCAGCACCGCGCGCGCCCAGCCCTTCGGCAACAGCGCGGCATCGGCGAAGAAACTCGGCATGGCTGGGTCCTTCCCGCTAATCGCCCCCTCCATGACCGAGGGTGGCCGCTTCCGCAACGCCCGCGATCTGCGCCTCAGCGGATCTTCGTCAAGGTGAAGGAGGTCAGGCTTTCCTCCAGCGCCCCTGCCGGCGCGGTGATGCCGCGCGTCGCGAGAAAGGCGAAGAGGTTGCGCACCCCCGGCGCATTGCCGGCCGCAGACGCAGAATCCGGCAGGCTTTCCCAGCCCTCGTAGCCCGCCGCCTTGCCGATCGTCATCCAGGTCGCATGGCGGATCACCTTGCGGCCGGGCGCGTCATCCGCTCGCCCCTTCATCGCTTTCTCGACCGTGCGCCCCAGCGCCTGGTTGCCGCCGGCGCCGATCGCCAGCGCCCGCACATGGGTCATGCCGTCGAGCGCGCCGGCCGCCTTCGGGAAGACATGGTCGATGTTCCAGGCATCGCCGCGCGGCCGCCCGGCAAGGCCGAGCCGGGTGCGCGCGAATTCGTCGAAGAGGTCGCGGTATTTGGTCGAGCGTGGGTCGAGCCAGAGCTCCGGCTCGCTGCCCTGGACCCAGACGAAGGCTTCGGTCACGGGATGCGCGCCCAGCGCTTCCATCCGGCCGCCGATCCGCATGGTGCCGCTGGCGGGCCCGGCGACGCCAAGCCGGTCGATGCCGGCGATGCCGATCCAGGCGGCACCGGTGCCGGCCAGGAATTGATCGACCAGCACCTGCACCTGGCGCTGCAACACCGGCGGCCATCCCGCACTCATCAAGGCGATCTCCCGAAGCGGATCACGCCCTGTAGCGATCATTGCGGGACCGGTCATAGCGCTGGGTCCGTGACAATCGAACGCTCGCGCAGCCGTGAAGGTCGGCGCGTCAGCCAGCCTGTCGTCAGGGCGCCTCTGTCTTGCGTGCACGGGATGTCCGGCCGCGCGCGGCGGGGCGAGGCGGATCGTCCCCCGCGAGTGCTTCCACGAAGGCCTCGGCCGCCGGCGAGAGTGACCTTCCGGCACGGCGGAGGAGCATGATGCGACGCGGGATCGGCGGATCCGTGATGGGGCGAATGCGGATGGCCGGCTCGGTGCGCGGAGCGACCGCGGAGGCAGGCAGCACGCCGACGCCAAGGCCGGCGCGCACCATGCCCATCAAAGTGCTGATATAGGTCGCCTCATAGGCTGGCACGACATGCAGCCCTTCCGCCGCGCAGGCGCGGTCGAACAGGGAACGCACGCTGCTCTCCTCCCCGAGGACCAGCGGCACCGCCGCCAGCGCTGCCAGCGGCACCGACCGCTTCTTCTCGAGCGGATGCCCGGCCGGCAACACGGCCACCATCCTGTCCTCGAACAGCAGGGAAGCCTCGAGTTCCGGGTCCGGGTCGATCGCGGCGATGCCAAGTTCGGCAGCGCCGGACTTCACCAGGGCACCGACGCGCGCGGCCACCGCGTCACGCACCGCGACGCGGATGCGCGGGCTGCGCTCGCGCAGGCGCGCCAGGACCGCGGGCAACACCGTCGCACCGACCGAGGGCAGTGTCGCCACCCGAACCAGGCCGGAGCGCAGCGCCGCGACATCCCTCGCCCCCGCGACCACCGCATCGAGGTCGCCCAGGATCCTCCCGAAGGCCTCCGCCAGCTCGCGCCCCGCCTCCGTCGGCTCGGCGCCGCGCGCACCGCGATCGAACAACCGCACGCCGAGTGCGCGTTCAAGCTCGCGGATCTGCACGGTCAGCGCCGGCTGCGAGAGGTGCAGGAGCGCTGCGGCACGTCCGAGACTTCCGTTGCGCGCGACCGCGACCATCGCGCGCAGTTGCCGCAAGGTGATGCTCATAAAAATTCTTTATTACTGAGCTCCAAAACTTTCAATTTCTTCTGCCCGGACGGGCGCGCACCCTTCGTACCGGCCTCCAGATCGACCGGGGCCCAATCCGCCACGACCGGAGGAGGAAACGAACAAATGGACCACGCCCGCCCGATCCCGCGCGGCGCTGCACGACGCCGCCATCTGCTGCTTGGCGCCGCCACAGCTCTCTGCGCCGCGGTCCTGCCACCAGACACTTCGGCGCAGGGGCAAGGTGACGTCTATCCGAACCGGCCGATTCGATTCGTGGTGGCCTTCCCGGCGGGCAGCGGTACCGACACGCAGGCGCGCATTTTCAGCGACCCGATCGCGGCCGACTGGGGTCAGCCGGTGGTGGTGGACAACCGCGGGGGCGCCAATGGCTTTCTCGCCTGCGAGGCGGTCGCGCGGGCGCGGCCGGACGGCTACACCTTCCTCTACACCGCCAACACGACGCATGGATCGAACCCTGCGCTGTTCCGCCACCTGCCCTACGACCCGGTCGCGGATTTCGCGCCGGTCGCGCTGGTCGGCACAGGGGTGCTGTTCGTCGTCGTGAACAACGATCTGCCGGTGCGCACGATGCGCCAGCTTGTGGATTTTGCGCGCGATCATCCGGGGCGGCTGAACTTCGCGAGCGGCAGCGCCTCCTCCCGCGTTGCCGGGGAGATGTTCAAGACCATGGCCGGCGTGGACATGGTGAACGTCACCTACCGCTCGAACCCGCAAGGCATCACCGATCTCATCGCCGGCAACGCACAGCTCATGTTCGTGGACGCGACCACCTCGCTGCCGCAAGTGCGCGAGGGGCGCGTGCGGGCGCTCGCTGTCACCAGCCGCCAGCGCCTGCCCCTGACGCCGGAGGTGCCGACCGTGGAGGAGGCAGCGGGTCTTCCGGGCTACGAGATGCTGTCCTGGAATGCCGTCTTTGCGCCGGCCGGTACGCCGCGTGAGATCGTCCGGCGGCTCAACGCCAAGTTCAACGAGGTCATGGAGCGGCCCGCGATCCGGGCCCGGCTGCAGGAGAACGGCACGGCGCTGCGGCCGGGCACGCCGGAGGATCTGGCACGCTTCCAGGCCGCCGAGATCGACAAATGGAAGCGCATCGTGCGCGAAGCCAATATCGAGGTGCAGTGATGGGCGGCATCCTTGCGGGCATCCGCGTCGTCGAACTCGGCCAGGTCCTGGCCGGCCCCTTCGCCGGCGCGATCTTCGCCGATCTCGGCGCCGACGTGATCAAGGTCGAGAAGCCGGAGGGCGGCGACGACGCGCGCCAGATGGGCCCCGCCTTCCGCCACGGCGACGCGCTGAACTTTCACGAGTTCAACCGCGGCAAGCGCTCGGTCGCGCTCGACCTGAAGTCACCCGAGGCGGTGGAACAGCTGCACGCACTCCTCGCCGGGGCCGACATCATGCTGCACAACCTCCGCCCCGGCGCGGCGGAGGCGCTTGGCATCGGGCCGGAGGCGGTCTGCGCACGCCACCCGCGGCTGATCTACTGCGCCATGTCGGCCTTCGGCCATCGTGGCCCGATGCGTCTGCGCCCCGGCTACGAGCCGCTGCTGCAGGCCTTCGGCGGGCTATCCTCCATCACAGGCGAGCCCGGCGGGCCGCCGGTACGCATGGGCGCCTCGGTCGTCGACCAGGGCACCGGCATGTGGACCGTGATCGGTGCTCTGGCGATGCTGCAACACCGCCATGCCACGGGACGTGGCGGCGTCGTCAACACCTCGCTCTTCGAGACGGCGCTGCTCTGGGCGGGCCAGAAGATCAGCGCCTATGTCAACCAGGGCAAGTCGCCGGAGCGGCACGCCTCCGGCCATCCGAACTTCGTGCCCTACCAGGCCTTCGAGGCCGCCGACGGCCCGCTGCTCGTGTGCTGCGGCAATGACCGCCTCTTCGCCAAGCTGGCCATCGAGCTCGGCCGGCCGGGCTGGCCCGCAGACCCGCGCTTCGCCACCAACCGCGCGCGGCTGCAGAACCAGGAAGCGCTGCTGCCGATGGTGGCGGAGGTGCTCGCAGGCGCGCCGCGCACGGTCTGGCTGGAGCGCCTGATGCGCGCCGGCGTGCCCTGTGCGCCGGTCAACACGGTCCCGGAAGTGTTGGCGGAGCCGCAGACCGAGGCGCTCGGCATGCTCCAGCCCGTGCCGGGGGAGGATTTCGCGCTCGTTGGCCTGCCCGTCTCCTTCGATGGCGCGCGGCCCGCGATCGCCCGGCCCGCGCCGCGGCTCGGCGAGCACAATGCCGAGCTGCTCGGCCACCCCGCTCGCTGACCTTGATCTCAAGGAGAACGACCATGTCCGACCTGCCGAAGCGCGTCGAGTTCCACGAGGAAGGCCCGCGCGAAGGTTTCCAGATCGAGCCCCGGACCTATCCCCTCGCGGACCGCGTCGCGCTGGTCGAAGCCCTGGCCGAGACCGGCCTCAAGGCCATCCAGGTCGCCTCCTTCGTCTCGCCGAAGCACGTCCCGCAGATGGCGGATTCCGAGGCACTGTTCGCGGCCATCCGCCGGCGCCCCGGCGTCCGCTACGAGGGTCTGTGGCTGAACGAGCAGGGCTTCCGGCGGGCCCAGGCGACGCCCGGCGTCGACCTGGTCGGCAAGATTGCCCTCTACGCTTCCGACGCTTTCGCCCGGCGCAACAACGGCTGCAGCGCGGCAGAAATGCGCGAGCGTGTGACACGCTGGCTCGATCTCTATGCCGAGGCTGATGTCGCGGTGGAGTACGCGCTGGTGATGACCGCCTTTGGCTGCAACTACGAGGGCGAGATCGCGCCCCAGCGCGCGGTGGACGAACTCGTCTGGGCCTATCGCACCTGCCGGGAGCGTGGCGTCGTCCTGCCGAAGCTGTACCTGGCCGACACGATGGGCTGGGCCAATCCGCAGGCCATACGGCGGCTGGTCGGCATGCTGCGCGATGCGCTGCCGGAACCCCGCATCGGCCTGCATCTGCACGACACCCGCGGCCTCGGCCCCGCCAATGTGCTGGCAGCGCTGGAGATGGGGGTGGAGCTGTTCGACAGCTCCGTCGCCGGGCTCGGTGGCTGCCCCTTCGCCGGGCACGGCGACGCGAAGGGCGCGGGCAATATCTGCACCGAGGACATGGTATTCCTTTGCCACGAGATGGGCATCGAGACGGGCGTCGACCTCGAGCGTCTGATCGAGGCGGCACGGCTGGCAGAGCGGCTCATCGGCCGCCCGCTGGGCGGGCGCATCATGCACGCAGGGTCGCTGGCAGGGTATCGCGGCCGTCCGCTGGCCCACGCAGTCTGATGACCGAAGGCTGGCTGCGGCGATAGGGGCTTCGCAAGCGGCCCTGCGGCACGCCAGACTGGCTTCATGCAGTTCGACCGCCTCTGGCTCAACGCCGCCCTCGTCACCATGGATGGCCCGGAGGGCGATCCGCTCGGCGTCATTCGCGATGGCGCGATCGCCGCCAAGGATGGGCGCATCGCCTGGCTCGGGCCGCGCGCCGCGATCCCGGGCAGTGCTGCCGAGACCATCGATTGCGCGGGCGCCCATCTCCTGCCCGGGCTGATCGACTGCCACACCCATCTCGTCTTCGGCGGCGACCGTGCCGGCGAGTTCCAGCAGCGCCTCGCCGGCGTCAGCTATGAGGAGATCGCCAAGGCGGGCGGCGGCATCCTCTCGACCGTCCGCGCCACGCGCGCGGCCGACGAGGCCGCGCTCGTCGCCTCTGGCGCGCCGCGCCTCAAGGCGCTGATGGCCGAGGGCGTTACCACGGTCGAGATCAAGTCCGGCTATGGCCTCGACATCCAGACCGAGCTGCGTCAGCTCCGTGCTGCACGCGCGCTGGCCGCCGCGCATCCGGTGCGCATCGAGACGACGCTGCTCGCGGCGCATGCGACGCCGCCCGAATATGCCGGCCGCCGCACCGACTACGCCGCGCATGTGGCGCAGGACATCATCCCCGCCGCGGCGCGCGAGGGCCTGGCCGATGCGGTCGACGCCTTCCTCGACACCGCGATCGGCTTCGATGCGCGAGAGACGGCGATGGTGCTCGATGTCGCGCATGGCCTGGGCCTGCCGGTGAAGCTGCATGCCGACCAGCTCCGCGACGATGACGGGGCCGCCTTCGCCGCGCGCCACGGCGCGCTCTCAGCCGATCACATCGAATACGCGAACCCGGCCGGGCTGCGCGCCATGGCGCGCGCCGGCAGCGTCGGCGTGCTGCTGCCCGGCGCCTTCTACTTCATCCGCGAGACGCATCACCCGGATGTCGCGGCGATGCGGGAAGCAGGGCTGCGGCTCGCGCTCGCGACCGATCTCAACCCCGGCTCCTCGCCCGCGCTGTCATTGCTGCTGATGCTGAACCTCGGCTGCACCCTGTTCCGCCTGACGGTGGAGGAAGCGCTGCTCGGCGTCACGCGCCATGCGGCCGCGGCGCTCGGCCGGCAGGATCGCGGGCGGCTGGCGCCGGGGCTGCTCTGCGACCTGGCGCTGTTCGACATCCGCCAGCCCGCCGACCTCTGCTACTGGATCGGCCGCAACCCCTGCACCGGCCGCGTGGTCGGCGGCCGATGATACCGGCCGAGATCCAGCGCATCGTCCATGCCGGCGTGCCGCTCGCGGAGCAATGGGGGATCGAGGTGCTGCAGGCCGAAGCCGGCACCGCGCTCTGCCGCCTGCCCGAGCGGCCGGACCTGCTGCGCCCGGGCGGCACCATCTCCGGCCCCGCCTTGATGGGCCTGGCGGATGTCGCGATGTGGGCGGCGCTGCTCGGCGTGCACGAAGGACGCGACGAGAGCCTGACCTCGCAACTCGCGATCACCTTCCTGCGCCGTCCCGCGCCCGGCGCGGTGCTGGCGGAAGCGCGCATCGTGAAGCGCGGTGGCCGGCTGATCTATGGCGAGGTCTGGCTGCGCGCGGAAGGCGAGACGGAGCCGGCCGCCCATGTCACGACGCAATGGGTGGCCGTGACGCCCCCCAGGCGATGAAGGCGCCGTTGCGCCAGCCATTCTCCGGCGTGTAGCGGAAGGGCTTGCCTTCGGGGCAGAACACCGCGCCGCCCGCCGCTTCCAGCACCGCCTGCCCGGCCGCGGTGTCCCAGGCCATGGTCGGGCCGAAGCGCGGATAGACATCGGCGCCGCCTTCCGCCACCAGGCAGAATTTCAGCGAGGAGCCGACGCAGCGCGTCTCGCTCACCCCGAGCCAGGCCAGGAAGGCCTCGGTCGCGGCATCGCGGTGAGAGCGGCTGGCGACCGCGACCAGCCCGCCATCCGTCGCCCGCACCCTGACCGGCCGCGCCGGGCCGGCGCCGTCCTGGCGGGTGGCGCCGCAGCCTTCGGCGCCGGACCAGAGCCGCCCGTCGCGCGGCGCGAAGACGACGCCGGCGACCGGCCGCCCATGCTCGATCAGCGCAATATTGACGGTGTAATCGGCATCGCCGGCCACGAACTCGCGGGTGCCGTCCAGCGGATCGATCAGGAAATAGCGCGGCGCCGACATGTCTTCGCAGGCGGCGCCTTCTTCGCAGACCACGGGGATCCCGGGCGCTGCCTCCGCGAGGCCGGCACGGATCACCAGATCGGCGGCGAGGTCGGCATCGGTCAGCGGGCTGCCGTCGGGCTTCTCGACCAGGCCCATCGCGGCCTCGCGCCGCACCTGTTCGATCGCCGCCCCGGCCGCCATCGCGATGCGTGCGAGGGGGCCCAGAAGGGAGGCCGGAGGAACGGAACCCGTTGTCATTCTTCGGACGTTACCGCGATCTCGTCAGTACAGCGTGTAAAACAATACTGCCCGGGGTTTCAGGCGATATTGCGGCGCCCCGTGAAGAGCACCGCCGCCAGCATGCCGCCCACCGCGAGCGTCGCGCCGGCGAGCTTCAGCCCCCCGACCTCTTCCCCGAGCACCAGCGCCGCGAGCGCCAGCGCCACGACCGGCACCATGACCGAGAGCGTGGCGGCGCGGGTGGCGCCCAGCAGCTCCACCCCCTTGGCATAAAGAAAGAGCGCCACGCCGCCGAGCAGCAGCCCCTGCGCCACCAGATGGAAGAGTACCGGCCCGGCCGGCATCGCCATGACAGCGGCGGCACGCCAGGGCAGCCAGATCGGCAGCACGGCCAGGGCGGAGAGCGCCGTCACCGCGGCCGTGGCGGCGAGCGCGGGCACCTGCCAGCGGCGCAGCAGCAGGGTGAAGGCCGCCCAGGTGATGCCGCAGGCCAGCAGCAGGATGTCGCCGCGCCAGGCGCCAGGCGCCGTGCCGGCGATGCCGTCCCAGCCGATCAGCAGCACGCCGGCCGCCATCGCGCCCAGCGCCATCCAGCGCCCGGGCGTCGGCACCTCCTTGAGCAGCGGGATCGCGAGCAGCGCGCCCGCCACCGGCACGGTCATCGAGGAGATGGTGCCGCCATGGGTCGCCGGCGCGAAGATCAGGCCGCTGACGAAGAGCAGCAGATTGGGCGCGCCGCCCATCGCCGTCAGCACCAGCAGCCGCCGGAGGCCGATCTCCGCCAGCGCCAGCCGCGCCTGCCAGGCGACCGGCAGCAGCAACAGCCCGGCGACGCCATAGCGGAAGGCCGCGAGATCAAGCGGCATCAGCCCCTGCCCGGTCAGCGCCGCGCGCGCCACCACCGCATGCCCGCCCCAGATCAGGGAGGCGCAGAGCCCCGCTGCGAGGCCAAGAACGAATTTCGGAGGCACGCGTCGCTACACCCGGCTGCGCCTGGGGCATGATCCGTTCGCCTGCGCTCACGGACCATGCCCCAGGCACCTTGTTTGATCGCGTGATTCAGGCTTTTCGGCCGACGAAGCCTCAAGCCATCACGCTCAGTTTGGCGCCGCCCCCATAGAGCCGCCGATCGCCGCGGCTGGGAAGGGCGAAACCCGCTGCCATCGTCAGGCTCCGTCACCTGCGGTAGCCTCGGGGCAATGACGTCCAAGACCTCGCTGCCCAGCACCGCACCCGCCATGCCCTGGGCCTTGCTGGCGGCGGCCTGCCTCGCGATGTTCGCCGCCGCCTGCGGCGGCACCACCCGGGCGCCCTTCCTGATCGACATGGCCCGCGACCTCGCGACCAGCCTGCCGCTGATCGCCAATCTGATGGCAGCGACCTCGATCGCCTGGGGTGCCGCCTCCCTGCTCGCGGGCGCCGGGGCGGACCGCTGGGGCCGCCGGCCCTTCCTGATCGGCGGGCCGCTGGCGCTGGCGGCGAGCATGGCGGGCGTCGCGGTCTCCGGCAGCTATCTCGGGGTCGCCATCTGGGTGACCGCGGCGGGCGCCTGCGGCGGCGCCTTCACCGGCGTCATCATGGCGGAGGCCTCGGCGCGCACCGTCGACCGCCAGCGCGGCCGCGCGCTCGGCTGGGTGATGGCGGGACAGTCGCTGGCCCTGCTGGTCGGCGTGCCCGGCGCTGCCTGGATTGGCTCCTTCATCGGCTGGCGCGGCGTCAATCTCTGCGTCGCGGCGGTGGCGACCGCGGCAGCGCTCAGCCTCCTGGTCACGACGCTGCGGCCCGCGCCCGGCGGGCGGCGCGCGCCGGGGGCGCCGAGCCCCAGCTATCGCGCCGCCCTGTCGCGCCCGGTCATGCGGCTGCTGGCGATGGGCGTCGCGGAGCGCATCTGCTACGGCCTGACCGCGGTCTTCTTCGCGACCTTCCTGCAGACGACCTATGGGCTGTCGCTGGCCGGCGTCGCGGTCCCGCTCGCGACCTTCGCGGTGGGCAGCATCCTCGGCACCATCCTTGGCGGGCAATTGGCCGACCGGCTGCCCAACCGCCTCCGCACCTTCGCCGGCGCGATGTTCGGCTCCGCCCTGATCGCCCTGCCGCTCTATGCCTGGACGCCCAGCCTCGCCGGCACCGTGGCGCTGGCCTTCGGCTACGTCTTCGTCAATGCGGTCGCCCGGCCGAGCCTGATGGCGGCGCTGGCCAATGTGCCGGACGCGGTGCGCGGCACGGTGCTCGGCCTCAACGTCACCTCGGCCTCCTTCGGCTGGCTCGGCGCCGCCACCTTCGGGGGCTGGATGCTGGCGCAGTACGGCTTCACCGGCTTCGGCCCGCTGGCCGCCATCGTCGGCGTACTAGGCGGGCTGCTGGCGGTGGCCGGCGGCCGCCCGCGCCGGGAGGACGCCGTCGAGGGGCCGGGCCGCTTCGCTGGTGCGGCGCCTCCCTACGGGAGCGAAGCAGCGAAGCAGTAAAACCGGGCTTGGCTTGTGCAGTTCGCTGAGCGAAGCCAGCGAAGCGGATAAAAGCCAGCTCATACGCCGCTTCGCGCTTCGCTCAGGGCCGTCGAGCGAAGCCAGCGAAGCGCGAGGCTGGTTCTGGCGAGCAGATTCATGGCCCCGGGCGATGCCGCCCTCCGGCGATCTGCTCTAAGCGGCGTAGACCCGGTTCAGACTGCAGTTGAAGCGGGCGAAGGGCAGGCCATAGGCGTGGATGGAGACGGCTATGCCGGTGCCGAGATTGGCAAGGCGATGGATCGCGCAGGGGTCGGGCGCCGCGTGGCTGGTCTCTCCGGCGCGGCGCAGCCGGCATTCGCAGGGCACCGGGCCGCCGCCTTCGGCGCAGAGGTCGAAGAAGCTCTCGGTCAGCAGGCCGCGATGGAAGGCGACCGCGCACCAGGCCTCATGCGCATGCACGGGCGACATCTGCCCCGGCTGCCAGACCAGGGCGGCGATGGCGAAACGTGCCCCCGCATCCTCATGCAACGGCACCCGGCGATAGCGCGCGGCATCGGGCGTGAGGTCGATGCCGGCGAGCAGCCCGGGATCCGTCGCGAAAGGCGCCATCGCGGCGGCGACCGCGGCGGGCGAACCCAGCGCCGCTTCCACCGCCGCGACCATGCGCGGCAGGGCGGGGGTGATGGCAGAGCGGGCCTGCGGGGCGGCGTGCAGCATCGCGATCTCCTCAGACTGGGACTGACATCTCAGGGGCGGTGAGTGCGGCCAGCACCATGGCCCGGCTGGCCGCGACCTGGGCTTCCATCAGCGCCGCCGCCTCGGCGCCGCGGCCGAGCGCCAGCGCCTCGATCAAGGCGGCATGCTCATGCGCCATCTCCCCGCTGCGATCGCGGCGGGAGAGGCCGAGCACCAACATCCGCGTGCTCTCGTCCAGCAACCGGCCGACCTGGCGCGCCAGGCGCGCATTGCCGGACAGCTCCGCCACCGCGACATGGAAGGCGCGGTTCGCCTGCAGGAAATCGAGCGCGGTCGCGCCATCCTCCGGCCGATGTCCGGCGGCGCAGACGCCGTCCAGGCAGCGCAGCGCTTCGGTATCCACGCGCCCGGCGGCGCGGCGCGCCGCTTCCGGCTCCAGCAGCAGGCGCAGGTCGAAGACCTCATGGATATCGCGGATGGTCACCAGCGAGACCACCCAGCCGCGGCGCGGCATCGCCTGCACCAGGCCCTCCTCCGCCAGCCGCGCCAGCGCCGCGCGCACCGGCGCCTTGCCGAGGCCGAGGCGCTCGGCCAGTGCCGTCTCCGACAGCGTCTCCCCTGGCGGCAGCCGCACCGCCAGGATATCGGCGCGCAGCGCCGCGACCGCCTGCTCGGTGAGCGAGGCGGGCGGATCGATCGGCGTGATCAGCGACATGGCGCTGGGAGATCCACTGACATGTCAGAGTGAATAGCAGCGGCCGGCGCTCTGCTGCAACCCTTTTGGTCAGGCGCCGAGGAGCAGAGGCGCCGCGGCGATGGCCATGCCGGCATTGGAATGCCCGACGCCCGGCACCGTCCGCAGCGCCCAGGCGAGCGGCATGCCGAGCGCCGCCGCGCGCGCCGTGGCGGCCGCGAAGAAGGCCTGCCCGCGCGCGAAGCGGTAGAGGCCCTGCCGGTCCGCCTGCGCATCGCGCCGCAGGGCCGGGTGGTGCGGATCGGTATCCGCCTCCCCCAGCAGGATCAGCGCCGGGCGCGCGAAGGCCGCCCGCAGTGCCGCATCATCGGCGAGGCCGCTGAGGCCATAGGGAAAAGCCTCCGCCGGATCCGGCATGCTGTACCAGCCGGCATTGGCGACCACGACGCGCGTCGCCGCACCGCCGCCGAGCAGCAGGTAGCGATGCGCGAACTGCGCTCCGGCGGAATGACCGTAGAGGGCGAAGCCGCCCTCCCCGGCGTCGAGCGCTGTCCGAGCGCCGGCCACCGCGCGATCCAGCACCGCGAAGCACCAGGCATCGCGCGGCTGCACATGCCCGGCGTCATCGCCGGCATTGCCGAAATTGTACCAGCGCACGCCCGGGAACTTCGCTGCGGTGAACTCGGGCACCAGCAGCAGGAAGCCCAGGCGTTCGGCATGCGGAACCCAGGCATTGCGGTAATTCTCGCCGTCGCGGCGCACCCCGTGCAGCACCGCGACCACCGGCCCGCCGGGACGCCAGGCTTCCGGCCGGTGATACCAGACCGGCATCGGATCTGCGGTGGCGCCGGCCGCCTCGGGCAGGTCGAGCCGACCGCTTGCCGCCGCCGCGCCCCGCGCCAGGACGGGCAGCCCCAGCCCCAACGCGAGAGCGGCGCGGCGGGGCAGAGCGTCCTCACTCCGCTTCGCTCCGTTCAACCGCTCTCCCTCCTTCTTTGTTTGGCGGACAGATTCACGCCTGCGGGCGATACCGCCCTCCGGCGATCTGCTCCTTGTTTTGGCGGACAGATTCACGCCTTTGGGCGAGCCGCCCTCCGGCGATCTGCTCCTTGTTTTGCGGACAGATTCACGCCTGCGGGCGAAGCCGCCCTCCGGCGATCTGCTCCTTGTCAATCGACCGTCGCGCCGGAGCGCTGCACCACCTCGCGCCAGGTCGCGATGTCGCGTTCCTGGATGGCGCGGAATTCCTCGGGCGAGGTCGGCGGCGGCGGCGTGATGCCCTGGTCGTCGACCAGCCAGCGCCGGAAGGCTGGCTCCGCGATGGCACGCTGGATCTCGGCATTCATGCGGGCCAGGATCGGCGCCGGCAGCCCGGGCGGGGCGAAGATCCCGTACCAGGTGCTGCTGGTGAAGCCCGGCAGCCCGCAGACCTCGGAGGCCGTCGGCACATCCGGCAGCGCCGGGATGCGCTCCCGCGTCGTCACCGCGAGGCCGCGCACCTGGCCCTGCCGGATCATGCCGATGCTCGGCCCCGTCTGGTTGAAGAAGACGTCCACATCGCCCGCCAGCAGCGCCGTCACCGCGCCCGGCTGCCCGCGGAAGGGCACGTGCAGCAGATCGAGGTTGGTCGCCGCCGCGAATTGCGCGCCGGTCAGGTGCGTCGAGGCGCCGTTGCCGGTCGAGGCGTAGGAGATCGCCTGCGGCCGCACCCGCGCCGCCGCGATCACCGCCTGGCAGCTATTGAGGTTCGGGCGCCGCTCCGGGCTCACGATCAGCACGTTCGGCACGTCGCCGAGGATCGCGACCGGGGTGAAGTCCCGGACAACGTCGAAAGGCAGGCGCCGGTAGAGAGAGGCGTTGATCGCATGCGTCCCGGCGGTGCCGAACAGGAAGAGATAGCCATCCGGCCGCTGCCTGGCGACGTGTTCGGAGGCGATGTTGCCGCCGGCGCCGGTGCGGTTGTCCACCACCACCGGCTGCCCGAGCACGCGCGACAGCGGCTCCGCCAGGCGGCGGGCGTAGATGTCGACGCCGGAGCCGTTCGGGAAGCCGCCCATCAGGGTGATCGGCCGGTTCGGCCAGGCCGCCTCCTGCGCCAGGGCGGGCGTCGCGAGAAGCGCCAAGGCGGCGAACACGGAACGGAAGCGGGAACCCGGCATGGCAATGTCGATCCTTGATGGCTGGTTGGCGCGGAGCGTAAGGCAGATTGGCCAGCCCGGAAATCCGCGCGGACGACCCTGACAGATGGGTGGGGTCTGCCCTAGCCTGCGGGCCATGGACACTCCCTCCGGGCCACGCATCGCGCGCGGCGGCAAGGCCCTCTACGGCGCCCCGCTCGGCATCCTGATGCTCGAGACGCGCTTCCCGCGCATTCCCGGCGACATCGGCCATGCCGGCACCTGGCCCTTCCCGGTGCTCTACCGCGTGGTGCGCGGCGCCTCGCCGGAGCGGGTGGTGCTCGACGGCGCGCGCGGGCTGCTCGATGCCTTCATCGACGCCGCGCGCGACCTTGTCGATCTCGGCGCCGAGGCGATCACCACGAGCTGCGGCTTCCTCGCGATCTACCAGAAGGCGCTGGCGGCGGCGGTGCGGGTGCCGGTCGCGACCTCCTCGCTCCTGCAGGTGCCCTGGGTGCAGGCAACGCTGCCGCCGGGACAGCGTGTCGGCGTGGTGACCGCGAGCGGCAAGTCGCTGACGACGGCGCATCTCGACGGCGTCGGCCTGCCGCATGACCTGCCCTTCATCGGCACCGAGAATGGGCGAGAATTCTCCCGCGCGGTGATCCACGCCGACAAGGCGGACATGGATGTCGTCGCCGCCGAGCAGGACATCCTCGATGCCGGGCGCACGCTGGTGGCAGCGCATCCGGAGATCGGCGCCGTCGTGCTGGAATGCACCAACATGCCGCCTTACGCGGCGGCGCTGTCGGAGGCGGTGGGCCTGCCGGTCTACGACATCTATTCGATGATCACCTGGTTCCAGCTCGGCCTGCGGCCGCGGCGCTTTTGACCCGCGCCCGCCCGTTGCCGACACTGCCTTCGCCTGCCACGCTGCGGCTGGAGGACAGGCTGTGCAGAATGATGTAGCGCAGGTCGATCAGCGCATCCGGACGAGCTTTGCCAAGCAGGGGCTCATGCAAACCCTGGGAGCGAAGCTCGACCATGTGTCACCGGGGCGGGTCGAGATCTCTCTCATCCCCAGGCCGGAAGTCTCGCAGCAACGTGGCTTCGTGCATGCAGGTGCGGTGAGCGCCATCGCGGACACCGCGGCGGGCTATGCCGCCTTGAGCATGATGCCGATGGATCGCGGCGTGCTCACCACCGAGTTCAAGATCAATCTCCTCGCCCCAGCCACAGGCGAATGTATCGCAGCCCGCGGCCGGGTCGTGAAAGCCGGTCGCAAGCTGACGCTCGCGCAGACCGAGGTCTTCGCCCAAAGCGGGGGGAAGGAGCGCCTGATCGCCCTGCTCACCGCAACACTCATGGCAATCGAGGGCCGCGACGGCATCGCCGACTGAGAGCCCCGCGTGGAATGGCCGCAGGAGGTTCCGGCGGGTCTTTTCCAACCCTGCCGCGCCTTCCCATACGGGTTCCAAGATCTCGGGAAGCTGGCTCCAATTGCTCAAAAGAAAAAGCCCCGCCGCTTCCGCGACGGGGCCTTTCGATCCGATCCTGCGAAGGATCAGTCCTTCATGTTGACGGCCTGGCGGCCGCGCTGGCCGTCACGCACATCGAGCGCGACCTTCTCGCCCTGCTGCACGTCCTGCTTGCCCGCGCGCTGCAGGACGGAGGAGTGCAGGAAGACATCCTGCCCGCCATCATCCGGCGTCACGAAGCCGAAGCCGCGCACCTGGTCGAACCACTTCACCGTGCCGTTGACGGCATAGGTCGGCCCACCCTCGTCGCGACCGAAGTCGCGGCGCGGCGGACGATCACCGAAGCCACCGCCGCCACCCGGCGGACCACCGAAGTCACGGCGGGGCGGACGGTCGCCGAAGCCACCGCCCGGCGGGCCACCGAAGTCGCGGCGCGGCGGACGGTCGCCGAAGCCGCCGCCACCGAAATCGCGGCGGGGCGGACGGTCGCCGAAGCCGCCACCCGGCGGGCCACCGAAGTCGCGGCGGGGCGGACGGTCACCGAAATCGCGGCGCGGCGGACGATCGCCGAAGCCACCGGGGCGGTCGCCGAAGCGCGGCCGCTCACCACCACCAGCACCACCACCAGGACCGGGCTTGCGCTCGGTGATGCGGGTCACGAGGCGCCGGCCCTGACGGTCCGTGCCGATCTGACAGACCAGCTTGTCGCCGGTCTCGGGGGGTTCAATTCCCGCCTCGGTCAGGGCCGAAGCGTGGAAGAAGACGTCCTGTCCATCCGGGCCGAGGACGAAGCCGAAGCCTTTGCGGCTGTTGTACCACTTGACCTCGGCTTCGACCAAGCCTTCGCCGCCCTGCTGATCATTCTCGGGAAACACGTCGTATTTAATCCGTATCGTTTCGTGCTGCCCGACGGGATGCAGGGCCGCTATTACGAAACATGCCATGTGACCGGGTAAAAGGCGAGGGGAAAAGCAGGGCGATCAGTGCTGTTTCCGCACCGATCGCGTCTATCGGAATCGTCGGACAGAAAATGGCGCGATCGGTATTTCCGCAACTTCCCCGCGTAGCAACTGCGCCACCACGCGCCCGGTCCGCGCGCCGGCGACCAACCCGGTATGCCCATGCCCGAAGGCGTGCACGATGTCCGATGTCGCGCTCGACGGCCCGAGCACCGGCATGCCGTCCGGCATCGATGGGCGATGCCCCATCCAGACCTTCACCCGCGCCGCCGGCAGGTCGCGCGGCAGGCCGGGGAAGCAGCGCAGCAGGTGGTCGCGCAGGATCTCCGCCCGCTTCCAGTTCGGCGCGGCATCGAGCCCGGCGATCTCGACCTGCCCCGCCACCCGGAGCCCGGTGCGGGTCGCCATGACCGACATCTTGCCGTCCGACGGCATCAGCCCGTGGCGCGGCGCCACCTCCGGATCCGCCAATACCGCGTGATAGCCGCGCTCGGTCTCGAGCGGCACGGGGTCCCCGGCGGCGGCGGCGAGCGGCTTCGACCAGGCGCCGGCGCAGATCACCGCCGCATCCGCCGCGACCTCGCCCCCGGCATGCGTCACCGCGCGGAGCCGCCCGCCTTCGATGCGGAAGCCGGTCGCGGCGAGCGGCAGCCGTATCGCGCCGCGCGCCTCCGCCAAGGCCACCAGCGCCGCGACATAGGCGCCGGGGTCGCGGACATCGCCCCCCTCCTCCACCATCACGCCGAAGCCGTAGCGCGGATCGAGTGCCGGCTCCCGCTGGCGGAGCTCCTCGGCGCCCAGCTCCAGCCAGCGCACGCCGACAGCGGCCCGGATGCGCCAGGCCTCGCGCTCCGCCTCGAACTCGGCACGCGAGGGGTAGATGTAGATCAGCCCGTGCCGCTCCACGAGGTCGCCGACGCCCGCCTCCTCGGCCAGGGCCTTGTGCAGCGCCGGCGCATCGACGACCAGCGGCCGCAGGGCGCGCGCGGTCGCCTCCACGCGACCCCAGCTCCACCCCGCTGCCAGGTAGCGCAGCAGCCAGGGTGCGACGCGCGGCAGATAGGACCAGCGGATCGCCAGCGGCCCCAGCGGATCGGCGAGGAATTTCGGCACCTTGCGCCAGGTGCCCGGCACCGCCGGCGGGATCACCGACATCGGGCTCAGCCAGCAGCCATTGCCATAGCTCGCCTGCTGCTCGCCGCCGGGCGCGCCGGGATCGAGGATGGTCACTGCAAAACCCGCCCGCAGCGCCTCGATGGCGGAGGCGGCGCCGATGATCCCGGCGCCGATAATCGCAACCTGCTTCACGAGGCGCGGAGCTTCCGGATCTTCGCGGAAGGGGCGGATTGCACCTGCTGCCCGGCGAGATGCTCATCGAGGAAGAACAGCCGGTCCTGCCCCCAGAGGAAGAGATCACCGCAGAGGAAGGTCGGCGCCCCGAATACGCCTTTCGCGATGGCGTCCTGGTTGTTCTTCTCCCACTCCGCGCTGATGGAGGCGCTGTCCTCCGCCGCCTGCAGGTGCTGGCCCGGCAGCCCCATCTCATCGGCGATCTTCACCCGCTCATGCGGGTCGGCGATGTCGCGCTCCTCCGCCCAGAGGGCGCGCAGGATGGCGTGGCTCAGTGCCATGGCGTCCATGCCGCGCTGCTGCGCCGCCATCACCATGCGCCCGGCCGGGCGCTGATCGGTCGGCGGGTAATGCGCCGGCTTGAGCTTGAGCGGCACGCCGAGATGGCGGCTCCAGCGGTCGAGCTCCAGCGCGTGGTAGTCCTGCCGCGGCTCCGGCCGGCTGCGCAGCGGGATGCCGCCGGTATGCTTGATCACCAGGCGGAAATCATAGGGCCGCAGCAGCAGCTTGGCATTGTGCCGCCGGATGATCTCCGTGAGCTGCGGCCCGCCGAGATACATCCAGGGCGAGGAGAGCGAGTAGAAACACTCGACGGTGTGCGCGGGCATAGGACGTGACCTCCGGCTGGGAGCCCGTCTGGGAAAGCCGCGCCGCGGTCATTCCCAGATGGGCTCCAGGCCCTTTCATACCCCGAACTCGGCCTGGCACCAGACGCCTAACCGCGCTGCCGACGGCCCGGATCCTGGCCTGCGAGCAGGGAGACATGCGCGGAGACCACCCGCCAGCCGAGGCCGGGCAGCCGCGCCATGACCTTGGTCTCCCGCCCGATCAGGCCGGTGCCGACGCGTTCGTATTCGAGATGCGTGCAGGCGAAGTCCGCGCCGAAGCTGGTGATATGGACCCGCTTCTGCACCCGCTGCGCGTAGTGCGCGACGGAGGCGCGGAAGGCCCGGATCGCGTCGTGCCCGTAGAGGATCTCGGTGATGCCGAAGCGGACGGTGCGGGGATCGTTCCAGAAGATGGCGTCGAGGGTGGCGGTGTCATTGGCCATCAGCGCCGCTTCGTAGCGGTCGAAGACGGCACGGGCCTCGGCGATCACCGCGGGGTCGTCGATCTGCATGGCACGGCCTTCCCTGTTGCGCGCCGGAAGCCTGCCGGGCTTCGCACATCCTGGGAAGGCGCGGCACGCGCGTCAGAAGGAGCCGATGCGCGTGGTGACGGTGGCAGTCGCGGTGGTCGGCAATGGCAGGACGCTGCCAACCAACGGCAAAGCGCTGATGCCATATCCGGCAAGGCTGATGTTGACAGTCACCGTGACCGTCTCGGTGTTCACGACGGGCGTCGGCACCGTTCCTCGCGGTGGTGCCGCGAGCCCGCCATAGCTGCTGAGCACGGCGAGCGCGGCGTTGCGCGCGAAGGTCTGGCGCTCGGCGTTCGTCAGGCCCGCCGCCGCTGCCCGGGCACCCTCGCTGGCTGCCTGCGTCGCCGCGATGTTCGCCGCCAACTGGAAGCCGAAGGCGAGGATGCCCAGCAACAGCAGGATCAGGACCGGCGCGATGAAGGCGAACTCCACCGCGACCGAACCCGCGCGAGGCCGATATCGCGTTCGGCCCGTCGCGGACATCAATCGACGCCCGCGAGTGTGGTCGCGATGTTCGTAAAGATGGTCTGAAGGCTTGTCCTGATTCCGGGGATCGAGGCTGCAATGGCAAGCGCAATTCCTGCCGCGATCAGGCCGTATTCAATCGCCGAAGCACCGCGCCGATCGCCGCGAAGGCTCAGCATCTTCGACAGGAACCTGCCAATCATCGTTCGTACTCCTCACATGGCGTCTCGCCGGGCTTAGCCTCTCTCCCCATGCCGCCCGGGCACGGCATGGGCTTTCGCTCTATCGGACCAGTGCGACCACACCACAGCGCACCGCATCGGGTCGCACATCTGCATACCCTACAGTAATACCAAGCGCGTTTAACAATCCTATAATGACAGGATCCAATAAACCTAGCACGTTGCTGATCGCCAAGCGTAGTATAGGAATAACAACAAGGTTCACAGTGTTCAGAACCGACTGAAGCCCTGCCGTACCTGATCCAGCCCTCAGCTCCAGGTTTCCCAAAAGATTCCCGAGGATTCGGCCATTTGCATCAGTGGCGCTGACTCTCTGCGCCATTCCGGCGTCTATTTGGGCGGCAGTAAATTCCAGTGTACCGGCTCCCTGGCCGACATTGGCCTGAGCGCGCCCTTCTATTCCGATCGATAGGCCAAAGATCGATACAGTGACGATGTTGGCAAACTGCGGTGCCGAGGCGCTACCGCTTCCCAGCCCTATCGCCGTCGCGCCGGTATCGACCGCCACCCTCATGAGGGTATCGGCCTGCGGCACAGCCCCGCAGGTGATGCCGCTGAGCGTCCCGGTCGCCGCGGCGACCTCGATTATGATCGGCAGGTGGATTTCCGATGCTGCAACGGTAAGATCGACGCCGAGCAACCGGACATCCAGCGTCAGCCGAAGCTGCGAGGTGTGCGCACGCACGCCGACCGGCCCCAGCGCCACATGCCCGTCCGCCGCCACCGGCCCGGACGCCGCCGGTGGCTCGATCAGCGTGAGGGATGCGGTGACCTGCGCGACGAGGGGCAGGTTCAGCAGCGTCCCCAATTGCACGACTTGGTTCCGCCCGCCGACCGCCGCCGCAGCCTGCAGCAATTCGAAGGCGCTGATCCCGAGCGTGGTGTAGCTGGCATCGTCGCCGAGACTCCCGATCGTCTGGCTGGCATGCCCGCCGAGCGCCAGCAGGTCACCGAGGCGGAGCGTGCGGTTATCCCCCACGTTGGCGGCGAGGGTCAGCAGCACATTGCGGGCCGCCACCTGCGCCGTATTCGGCGACAGCGCATTCGCCGCGGCCCCGAGCAGGGTGCCGACGCCGACCACCGATTGCAGCAGGGAAGCGTAGTTGCCCGCGGTCAGGTTGGTGGCGATCGCGAGCCTGTCCAGGAAAGAGAAGGCGTTGACATCGGCAGCGAGCAGCGCGTTGTAGTCGACGGCGTTGAGCGATACCCCTGTCCCGAGCAGGCCGCCGAGCAACTGGTTCAGTGAGGTCGAATCACCGGTGTTCACCGCCAGCAGCCCGGAGCCGATGGTGAAGGCGCCCATCGGCTGGTGCGCCGCGATCGCCCTGGCCGCGACCGGCGTCGTCGCGCCGCCGCCGAAGAGGCGCATCAGGGTCACCGGCGAATTCGTTGTCGCCTGCACCTGGACGGCCGGTGCGGCGTTGAGGCTGGAGCCGCCGGCAACGAAACGCCCGGAGACCGCCAGGCCAGGATCGGCCGTATAGATCCCAGCCTGCGTGGTGATCGAGGCCGTAGGGAAGCCGTTCGCGGTCAACGCCTCCGTCGCCCGCTGCGCCTGCCGCTCCGCCGGTGTGCGCACCGCCGATAGCGCGGCCGCATCCACGGCCGCCTGCAGCCGGCGCCGCTGCCATTGCAGCAGGCTCGCATCCGTCGCCAGCGCGGTCGCCCCCGCCAGGACCATGAATGCCAGGGCAACGATGATCGCGGCCGCGCCGCGACGCTCTCGCCACAAGCCGGTCCGGCGGCGGCGCGGGGTCATGTCATCGCCCACCTATCCCGCTGGCCGGCGCGCTGAACGGCGAGCCGGAGGAAGCTGGTGTGGCCCCGGAGGAGGCAGGCGCCATTCCGAAGGGAGCCACTGCCCCGCCCGGGGTCTGGCCCGCCTGCCCCTGCGCACGGCCCAGCAGCCGCGATGCCTCGCTGCCCGGCACGCCTGGTCCCGGCGGCTGGGTGTCCCTGGTCATGAGTTGCATGTCGATCACGCGGCGCACGACGCTGTCCGTGTCCTGCGACCAGGCCAGGCCCGGCAATGCGATCAGAGCGGAGGCGATCAGCATCTTCATGAGCGCGGTGCTCCTTGCGCGATCGTCTGCGCCTGGCGGCGGATCGCCTGGCGGGCGTTGGGGTCGGCGATCCGGGCCAGCCGCGCCTCGCCTTCCTGGCGGCGATTGTCGGTCAGGAACAGCAGGGTCAGGTTGTTGCCGACCTCGATGTTCTGCGGCTCCAGTTCCTCCGCCTGGCGCAGCCGGAACTCCGCCTGGCGCGCGTCGCCGGCGCGCAGATAGGCGTAGCCGAGATTGTTGAGGTAGCGGACATTGGTGGGATCGCGGGCGACCGCCTCCTGGAAGGATGTCGCCGCCCCCGGCCAATCCCCCGACAGCGCCGCCACGCGCCCGAGCCCGTTCTGCGCCGCCGCGGCGCTGCCGCCGGCCAGCAATTCCCGATAGAGCCGCGTCGCCTCCTCCCGCTGCCCGACCGAGGCCAGGGCGTCGGCGCGCAGCAACTGGCTGCGCTCGGTCGCGCGGTGCCGGCGGGTATACTCGTCGAGATGCGCCAGCGATGCGTGATAGAGGCCGCGCTGGTTCAGCCCGGCGATGACGTCGAGATAGAGATCCCGTTCGCTGTCGGAGCCGCGGTTGTCCGATGCCAGGCTGCTGCCGAAGAGGCTGCCGAGGTCGCCGCCTTCGGTGCATCCCCCGAAGCCGAGCAGCAATGCCAGAAGGACAGATCGGATCATCGTCATCGTCCGGCCGCGCTCCGCAGCATCGCGGTCACGTCGCCGACCGCCGGCGCCGCAATCAGGATTATCAAGGCAGGCAGGAAGCAGGTCACCATGATCACGGTCATCGTCGTGGCAATACGCCCGATCGATGCTCGCGCGTCCTGGATACGCCGCTCGATCAGATCCTCCGCCAATGTCTTCAGCGCGGGTACGACATCCGTGCCGTGCCGCAGCGACTGGCGCAGCACTTCCACGAAGAGCAGTGCCGGCTCGATGGCCAGTCGCTCGCCGAGGCGCTCCAGCGCCAGGTCATGGGGCACGCCATGGTCCAGGTCCGCGACCAGCATCCGCAGCGGTCCGATCACTACCTTCGAAGGCAGCCGCCCCGGCTGCGCCAGGAAACGCAGCGCCTGCTCGATGCCGGCGCCACCCTCCAGCGCCAGGCCAAGCAGATCGAGTGTCACCGGCAGTTCCCTGCGGATCGCTTGCTCCCGCCGTGCCGCCAGCCCGCGCAGGCCGCGGGTGGCGGCGAAAGCGCCGGCCAAGGCACCGACCAAGGCAGCCGCGATGGCGTTCTCTCCACCCAGGAACAGCGCCGCCAAAGTGCCGGCGACAATTGCCACCAGCAGGCGGAACGCGGCGAAAGCCTCTGCGGCTCCGGCGAACTGCACGCCAGCGCGCCGGAGATCACCGCTCAGCACATCTCGCGCCCGGGCACCACCCAGCACTCGGCGCCCGATGGCCACGCTCAGGCCGAACAGCCAGAATCGCGCCCCGCTCGCCGCGGCCAGGCTCGGCGCGGCCAAGCCGGTTCGCTGCACCGCCCCGCTCAGCCGGTCGCGCAATCCGCGCTCTGCCTGCAATCTGGCGATACCGGTGCCGCAGAGCAGCGCCGCGCCAGCAAAGATCAGGATGAGGGCGAGCGGGTCTATCATGATCAAAACCGTGGCTTCGCCAGACGCCGCACCAGCACGACGCCCGTCAGATAGAGCCCGAGCGCCAGCATCCCCGAACGCGCCCCGCGCTCTGGATCGGTGAAGTAATCGAAATGGCCGGGCGTTAGCAGCATCAGCCCCGCCGCCACCAGCAATGGCAGCGCGGTCAGCACCAGCGCGCTGGCGCGGGTCTCAGCGGTGCTGGCGCGCAGCTCCCGCTCCATGCGCGACCGCTGCCGCAGGGTCCGGGAGATATTGGCGAGGGTGCCGGCCAGCCGACCGCCGTAGCGCAGGGAAGCGGCGACGGCGGTCGCGAAGACCGGCAGCGCCAGTCCCCCTTCCCGCTTCGCCAGCCATTCCAGCGCCTCCGGCACGGTCTCGCCATTGGCGATGCGCCTATGCAGCGGCTCCATCGCTTCCCGCAGCCGCGGCCCGCTGGCGAGCGCCGAGCGCCGGATCGCCTGCTCCACCGAGGCGCCGATTTCGATGTGCTGGCGCATCCGGTCGAGGAAGGCCGGCAGCTCCGCCTCCAGCGCGGCGAGCCGGCTCACCATGCGCCGATGCACGAAGAACGCCGTGCCGCCGCAAGCCAGCAAGGCCAGCACCGCCGCGCGCCAGGGCCCGAGCGCCACCGCCCCGAGCAGCGCACAGACCACCAGCATGACGCCGAGCGCGATACCGAGCCGGCGCGGATCGAGCCCCGCGCGGAACAGCAGCAACGTGAGGGGAACCGGCAGCCGCAGCGTGCGCGGCCCAGGCGCGGCCTCGTTCTCCCGCCCGGCCACCAGGCTCCGCAGATGCTGCTCCGCCTGGCGCGATGCGCGGCTGCGCAGCGCCGCCACCAGCACCAGCAGCATGCCCGCGGCCAGGGTCAGCAGGATCAGCGGCAGGTTCATGCGCCCTCCGCATCCATCATCTGGCGCCGCGCGCCCGCCCGCAGCATCGACCGCAGCGGCGCCGTGGCGGCGGCGCGCAAGGTCGGCGCCTCGGCATCCTGCTTCCAGACATCGTGCAGCCGGTAGGTCTCGCCCTCGACGCCGCAGAGCTCCGCGATATGCACGATACGGCGGCGGCCATCGCCGCCGCGCGACACCTCCACGATCATGTTGATCGAGGAGGCGATAAAGCGCCGGAGCGCCCGCGGCTCGAAGGGCAGGCCGGAAAAGGCGAGCAGCATCTCGAGCCGCGCCAGCGCGTCGCGCGGGCTGTTGGCGTGCAAGGTCGAGATCGAGCCGTCATGCCCGGTGCTCATCGCTTGCAGCATCTCGACCGCCTCGGCGCCGCGCACCTCGCCCAGCACGATGCGGTCGGGGCGCATCCGCAGCGCGTTGCGCATCAGCTCGCGCGCCGTCACCGCGCTGCTGCCATCGGGCCCCGCCGGCCGGGTCTCCAGCCGCACCACATGCTCCTGGTGGAGCTGCAGCTCGGCCGCGTCCTCGATGGTGACCAGGCGCTCGGCCTCGTCGATATAGCCGGAGAGGATGTTCAGCAGCGTGGTCTTGCCCGAGCCGGTGCCGCCGATCACCAGGGTGTTGAACTTCGAGCGCACCGCGAGCGCCAGATAGTCGATCACCTCGCGCGGGGCAGAGCCGCCGCGCACCAGGTCGTTCGCGGTTAGCGCGACGCGGCGCTGCTTGCGGATCGAGAGCGCCGGCCCGTCCAGCGCCACCGGCGGCACCACGATGTTCACCCGCGATCCATCCGTCAGCCGCGCGTCGCAGCAGGGGTTGGCCTCATCCACCCGGCGGCCCAGCGGCCCCACGATGCGCTGGATGGTCGCCATCAGATGCGCGTCGTCGCGGAAGCGCAGCGGCATGCGCTGCAACTTGCCCGCACGCTCCACATAGATGCGCGTCGGGCCGTTGACGATGACGTCCTCGACGGTCGGATCGGCGAGCAGCGGCTCCAGCGGGCCGAGCCCGATGATCTCGTCGAGCAGGGCTTCCACCATCTGCCCACGCTCGAAGCCGTTGAGCGCGAGATCGGAGCCCTCCAGCGCGATGCCGACCGCGGCATTGGCATCCTCCCGCAGCTCCGTGCGCTGGGCGCGCTCGGCCACCACGCCGCGCGCGTCCAGCCGGTCGAGCACGGCGCGGAAGGCGCGCGCCTGCACCGCCTGCCAGGCATCGGTGAGATGGGCGCTGCGCCGGCCCGCGCCCGGGACGGGAAGCGGGGTTCTCATGGGCCGATCCCGATGCGGGACAGTGCCCGCCGCCAGCCCGGCGCCGCGGCCGCATCCCCGGTGCCGAGTAGGCGGGAGGAGAGCAGGTCGAGCGAATCGGTGAAGCTGCGCGGCCCGAGGGCGCGGATCAGCAGCCGGCCCCGGTTGAGTGCATTGCGGAACGCCACCCGGTTGTCCGGCAGCGACACCACCGAGGCGAGGCCGAGCGCCCCGCAGATCGCGATCGGCGTCAGCATCACCCGGCTGTCATGCTCGGCGACCGCGAGCACCACGCGTTCCTTCACCACGACGCCGGCATCGCCGAGCAGCCGCAGCGACCGTGCCGCACCACGCGAGGAGGTGATGGTCTGGGTGGCGACGAGGCACCAGCTCCGCACCTGCGGTGCCAGCGCCGTCAGCATCAGCGGCACCGGCTCGCCGCCGAGATTGATGATGACGGGGTCGTAGACCGCGGCCAGCGCGGCCACCAGGCTGCGCAGGTCCCCGGCATCCAGCCGCGCGGCGTCGCGCGGGTCGAGCAGCGGCAGCACCGCGAGGCCGGTCGCCGCGTGCCGCGTCACCGCCCCTTCCAGCAGGGCCGCATCCAGGCGATCGACATCGGTCATCGCCTCGACCACGCCATAGGCGCATTCGGCGCCGAGGCTGAGCGGCGCGTCCGCGGCGCGCGAGGACAGCTCGACCAGCAGTGGCTTGCGGCCGCCCTCCTCGGCGACGCGCACGGCCAGCGCCAGGGCGATCTCGTGCACGGGATCGCCGGTATGGCCACCGATCAGCGCCATGCATTCAGCGCGCCGCTCCGGCCCGCCGCTGCGCAGCGTCCGCTGCAGCCGGTCCCGCAGGCCGCGCCGCAAGGTCGGCTCGGCGGCGCTGCGCGGCAGCACGTCCTGGGCGCCGGCGCGCATGGCGGCCAGCAGCAGCCCGCTCTCGGTCTCGTCGCCCAGCACGACGATCGCGGCGGTCGGCTGCGCGCGGCGGCTGGCGGCCACGAGCTCCGTCACCACCTCGTCCTCGGCGTCGCCATCGACCATCACCAGGTCGGGCCGGACAGCGTGCAGCGTCTCCACCAGCGCGGGATCACCCGGCCGGACGCGCTGCACCTCCGCGAGGCCGGCGAGCGCTACCGAGAGCCGGTCGCCGAGGGCGCGATCCTCGGTCAGGGCCAGGGCGACGGGCAGGTTGTTGCCGGGGGATGTCATCATCATCACGGTCATGGCAGCAATCCGAAGCGCGCAGAGGCTTCGGCCGCCGTGTTGCGCTGCAGGATGATGTCGCCGACGCTCGGCAGCGGCGCCTGTTGGCGCAACGGCCGCAACGCCTGCTCCGCCTGCGGCTGCGACATCGGCCGCACCAGCCGCGGGGTTGCGATGATCACCAGCTCCTGGGCGTCACGCTGCGCCTGCACGCGGGAGAACAGCGCACCGATGATCGGCAACTGCCCGATGCCGGGGATCCGCTGCTCGAGGTTGCCGTTGGTGACGGAGGTCAGCCCCGCCAGCATGAAGCTCTGCCCGCTGCCGAGCTCCACCGTCGTGCTGGTGGAACGCTTGCGGAAGGCGGGCACCGTGTAGCCCTGGATGCTGAGGGCGTTGCTGAAGTCGAGCTCGCTCACCTCGGGTGCCACGCGCAGCAGGATCCGCTCGGGCGACAGCACCACCGGCGAGACCTCGAGCCGGACGCCGAAGGGGCGGTACTCGATCGTGATGGTGTTGCTGAGGCCGCCCTGCGGCACCGGGATCGGCACCTCGCCGCCGGCGAGGAAACTGGCCCGCTCGCCGGAGCGCACCAGCAGCACCGGCTCGGCCAGCACCTGCGCGAAATCGGTCGAGGTCAGCAGCGACAGCGCGGTCTGGATCTGGTTCGGCGCACGCTGCCCGACCAGCAGGTTGAAGGCAGTCGCGATCGGTGCGGTCACGCCGGAAAGCGCGCCGGCGCCGGCCAGCCCCGCGGTCGGGCTCGATGGCGAGATGCTGCTGACCTGCAGGCTGCCGCCGAGCGCGCTGAAGTCGAAGCCAATCGCGCGCAGCCGGCGGGAGGAGACGGCGGCGAATTTCACCTCCACCGCCACCACCTGGTCGCCGCGGATGCGGGTGAGGTCCACCATGTCCCCCTGCCGCGGGCGCGCCGCCTCGAGCAGCCGCTGCTGCGCCTCCAGGCTCGGCACGTCGCCCCGCACCACGACGCGGCCGCCCTCGGCGCCGACGCGGGTGCCGCGGAGCGTGGGATCGCCCGCGGTCAGCGCCCGCGCCCCGGCCGGATCGCCCGCCACGGAGACGCGGATCCGCTGCTGCCGCTCGCCCCGCCAGATGACCACGTCGGTGGCGCCCGGCCCGGTGCCGACGATGCGGAGCTGCCGGTCGCCCACCATGCCGATATCCGCGACCGTGGGATCGCCCACCGCCACCCGCGTGACGTCCGCCCCCACATCCAGCACCTGCTGGGCACCGACGCCGAGGCCGATCGCCCCCGCCTGAGCATGCGCATCCGCCGGCAATCCGAGCAGCGCAGCCAGCAGCAGGGTCATGATCACACGCATCAACGGGCGCTCCGCTGCATGCCGCGGATGATCTCGATCGGCTGCCGCGGCGGCGGCGGCGCGGCGGGCTCGGGCGTCGCCTCCGGCAGCGGTGCGGCCAGGAGCTGCGCGCGGGTGGCGCGCCCCGGATGCGCGCTCGCCTGGTCCTCCGGGTTGCGCAGCGCCAGCAGATAGCCGCCATCCGCGCGGGTCAGGCCGATGAGCAGGGACTGCTCCGGCGTGACGGCGAAGGTCACCGGCCGCACCGATGCCTGGCGCGGCGCATTGGGCTGCTGCGGCTCCTGCTCCAGTTGCTCGCCGATCGCCAGCACCTTGACGCCTTCGGCCACGACCCGCGCGAGGTCGGGCACCTGCGCGCGCGCCGGGCCGCCCCCCTGATCGTCCCGGGTCGCGATCAGCAGGTCGACCATGTCGCCCGGCCGCACCAGCCCGGCGATGCCGGTATCCTCGGCCACGCGCAGCGTCATCGCGCGCATGCCCGCCGGCACCAGCACGGCAAGCCCGGCCCCCGCGGGGCTCGCCGACAGCAGCCCGGCCGAGAGCATCTGCCCGGCCGGGATGCGCTCCACCGCCACGCGCCCGATGACTGCCCCCGCATCGGTGGCGATGCCGCCATCCGGCACCCGCTCCACCCGCAGCATGGCGAGCATCTGCGGCTGCACCACGGCGCCACGCGGGATCTCCTGCTGCGCCACCACGACCACGCGCTCCAGCCCGGCCGCCGGCGCCGCCGGCGCCAGGCCCGTCAGTGGCGCCGGGGCAGGGCGCGGCGCCTCCGGTGCCTGCCGGAGCGCGAAGACGATCCCCACCCCGAGCAGCCCCAGGCCGGCGAGCAGTGGAAGGTTCAGATTGACGGGGCGGAACATGGCTGCGGACCTTCGCGACGGTTCATGAGGCGTTGGCGATGGGGAGTGCCCCCAGCGGGCCCTGCGACCCGACGACCGGCGCCTTCTGGAAGTTGAGGATCATGACGGCGCCCGGGTCGGCATTTTCCGCCCGGATGCTGCCGCCGGACCGGCGCATGATGCCGTGGCAGATCGACAGGCCGAGGCCGGTCCCCTGCCCCAGCGGCTTGGTGGTGAAGAAGGGCTCGAAGATCCGCGCCCCCGCGCCTGGCGGCAGGCCGCTGCCGGTATCGCGCACCCGGAGTTCGACCTGTCCGTCCCGGGGTTGCGCTTCGATCTCCAGCCGCCGCCGGCCCTCGGGCGTCTCGCGCATCGCATCGCGGGCATTGAGCATCAGGTTGACCAGGATCTGTTCGATCATCAGCCTCTGGCCGCGCAGCTTCGGCAGCGTTGCCGGCAATGCGGCATCGACCACGACGCCCGCCCGCGCCAGCGCCGGCCCGGCGAGCACCATGGCGCCGTCCAGCGCCGCGGCCAGGTCCACCGCCTCCTCCGGCCCCGGATCGCTGCGGCCGAAATCGCGCAGATGGGTGGCGATCGTGCGCGTCCGGCCGATCTGGCGCATGATGCGATCGAGCTGGTCGCGTGCCAGCGCGGCCGCCTCGCTGTCCTGCTCCTCCAGCGCATCGCGTGCCGTCTCGGCGGAGAACAGCATCACCGACAGCGGCTGCGCCAGCTCATGCGCCAGCGACGCCGACATCTCGCCGAGCGTCGCGAGCTTGGCCGCCTGGGCGGATTGCGCCGCCAGCGCGCGCTCACGCGTCACGTCCAGCACCTGGCCGGCGACCAGCACGCAGCCGCGTCCGGCCTGGCCGACGATTCGCGCACGGTCCAGAAACCAGCCCTCCCGCCCATCGGCACGGATGAAGGCGTATTCGACCTGGGCCTCGCCATCGGCGAACAGCGCACCCAGGAACGCCGCATAGTCCTGGCGGGAGGCCGGCGCGATGCGCGATTGCCAGGCCCCGGGTGCCGCCAGTTCCATCGGCGAGAAGCCGGTCAGGCGCTCGGCGCCCGCGGTCCGGAAGCCGCAGACGAAGGTGCCGTCGGCCAGCAGGTCGCCGCGATAGGCGGCACCCGGCAGCTCCCCGAGCAGGCCTTCCGCCACCAGCCGCGCACGCCCGGCATCCACCCGGGCCATGTCGGCGGCTGAGGTGGCGCCGCGCGCCGCCCGAAGTGCTGCAAATATCCAATGGCCGGCGAGCAGTATCGGCAGCAGTCCGACACCGATGAGCAACGCGTGCCCCCAGCGCGGCGGCGAGGCCCAGGCCGGGATCATTGTCGTGAATACAATAAGCGCGAGAGAAACTGCCGCTGATCCGACAACGCGCGCCTTCAGCCCTCCATCATCGTGTAACACAACACCAGGGCTGGAGGTGATCGGCAAAATATGGCGAGGCGCCGGCTGCCGGTCGGAGGGCTCTGAAGAATGTTCGGATAGCTGCCGGTAGTTCAAAATTTTGCTCCTCGCGACAAGCCTTTACTGTTTGCCGACTGACCTCCACGTCATTCCATAGACGATGGGATGTTTCGATATCAACCGAAAATTCTCAACAATCTCTAAATTACAAACAAAAGCTTAAATCTAAGTAGTATGCATAAAATATGGGCCTCTTATTACAACTATCCATCTGTTTCCTGCCGACAATGCTGCAATGCAGTATGGCACCGTCACCGCTGTGCGATCGGGAAGCCCGTGAAGGAATAGCCGACATTGCGGATCGACCGGATGACGCCGTCATCGGGCCGCAACCCCAGCTTGCGCCGCAGACCGAAGATGACGTTGTCGACCACCCGTTCGCCCACAGCCCAGTCGCGCCCGTAGACGGCATTCACGAGCTCGTCGCGCGGCACCGGCCGCCCCTGGGAGTTGATGAGTGCCTCCAGCATGCGGGCCTCGGCGCTGGTCAGCAGGATCTGCCGCCCATCCGGCGCCTGCAGCCGTCCGCTCTGGGCCTCGTATTGCCATTGCTCGCGCGGCCGCAGTTCGGGCGGTGGCGACTTGCGGAGATTGGCGCGGATCCGCGCCACCAGCTCACGCCCCGAAACCGGCTTCACCACGAAATCATCGGCGCCGAACTCAAGGCCCAGGACCCGATCGGTCTCGCTCTCGTTCGCGGTGACGACCAGGATCGGCACCGAAGTCAGGGAGCGCAGCTCCGCCAGCCGCGCCACCGTGTCCACCGGGCCCACATGCTGGTCGAGCAGGATGGCATCCGGCCGGACCTCGCCCAACAGCACCAGCGCATGTGCCCAGGTCCCGGCGTGATGGACCTCGAAGCCGAAGCGCCGCAGCACGAGGCCGGTCGCATCCGCAAGCTCCAGGTCGTCCTCCACCATCAGGACCTTCTGCGGCTCTTGCGGCATCGCGTCGTCGCTCATGATGTCCCTTCCGGTCGCTCCATCCACAACCCCAAGCTGCATCTTCTTCACAACCCAGGGCTGTGTATCCAGTATCATGGTCAGAAACTCCGCGTAAAGCTCATGACAAAGCGCCAGCCGCCACTGGTGGGCGTGTAACGAGGCTCCATCACCTGGCGGGCCAGTTCGAGATTCAAGTTGCCCAATTCTCCAATCCGGAAGCCGACTCCGCCGCCGGCTGAAGCAGCACGGTCCCGAAAGTCTCGGAACCCTGCGTAACGTCGCCAAACCTGGGCTCCGTCGATGAAAGCGTAGATTTCGCTGTACGTCACCAAAGGAAGTGCAGTCATGAAGGCGAGCGGTACTGCGAGTTGTACGGCACCGCCAATGCCCGCGTCGCCGGCGAGCGTACCGGGATCGAATGCCCGACCGAGATCGGCACCGCCATAGGTGAACAACTCCGAGGCAGGCAGCCGGTCGGAGGCGATCTGGCCGAGCATCCGCATCCGCAGCACCAGGGCATTGTCGAAGAAGCTGCGATTGTGGGCGGCCAGGAAGCTGAACTTGGTGAAGTTCGGGTCGCCATAGGCGAAGGCGATGTCCTGGCGGGCGCCGAGCACGTCCAGGCCCTGGCTCGCCACGCCACGCAGCACGCTGCTGCTGCTGCCATCGGTCGGGGTGTGGGCATAGATCGCGGCCGCCCGCAGCACGCGGGTGCCTTCGCTCGAGTTGAGCTGGCCGAGCAGCGCCTGGTCGCTCTCGAAGACGTCGAGGCTGAGCGCGAAGTTGAGGTTGTGCGCCTGGCTGCGGATCCAGGGATAGGCGAGCTGCAGGCTTGCGACCGTCGCCGTGCCCTCGAGCGCATTGGTCCGGGTCGGCCGGGTGATGAGATGGCCGATGCTGCCGGTCAAGGTCAGCCCGTCATAGCCGATCGGCAGGGTGTAGGAGCCGGTGAGGTAGGAGTAGCGCCGGAAGTCCGGCGGGAAGCCATAGGCGATCCGGGCGCGGTCGCCTTCCGTGAGCAGGCTGGTCGAGGTGAAGCTGACCCCGGCCTGCACCCGGTCGAGCGCGCCGCCGCCGAGATTGTTGATGCTGAGCCCGATCTGCGGCGGCGCCCGCTCCAGCGACAGCACCAGGCGGACCGCGTCGATGCGGCCGGGCAGCGGCTCGAACCGGCTGCCGACGCGGCGCCCGGCGAGGTCGTTGGAGAGCAGGATGTAGCGCTCCAGGGTGCTCTGGCGCAGCGGCCGGTCGACGACGATGCGGGCGGCATAGTTCCTGAGCCTGTCGACATTGGCCCCATCCGTGTCGCCCTCGATCCGCACCTCGTCTACGAAGCCGAGCTTCACGCCGTAGCGGAGCAGGCCGGAGGCCGGATCGAAGGCGTCGAGGGTGACGGTGATCAGCGCATAGCCGGCGGCCGCATAGGCTGCGCGGATGGCTTCGGCGACCCTGAGGATATCGGCCTGGCCGATCTCGCGCCCGATCAGGGCGGCCCGGGCCTCGGCCGTCGCCTCGGCACCGATCCTGTCCGGCCCGGCGACCGCGACCTCGCGGGGGGTGATCGTCATGCCGCCGGCGGTCGGCGCTATCGGGGCGGACTGGGGCACCGGCGCGGAACGGGGGGTTTCCGGCGGGGTCGCCGTCTCCAGCCGCCCGCGGTCGCCCAGGATCGGGCTCGGCTGGGCCAGGGCCGCCCCGGCCCCCGCGGCGAGCCATGCACCGAGGGCCATGGCGGCGGGGCGACCGGGTGCTGAGAAAATGGTCATGGTGAAAATTCGCCCGGGGGTTGAGAGGCGGAACGCTGATTAGTTGATACGTTCCGCCATTGATACATCCATTACGATCAAGAAGGCGCTAGCGCGCAAGCCCTCCGAGCAGGCCGGTCGCCGGGGCGAGGAGCCCGCCGCGGTTCGCGCCACCTGCCGGAGCGCCGCCGGCAGCGGCGCCGGTCACGCCGTTGAGCACAGTGCCGACCGTACCCAGGACCCCGCCGACCAGGCCCGTCACCGGCGCGGCAGGCGCCGCCGCCGGAGGTGCGGCGGGCGTCGCGCC
>NZ_JAAGBB010000049.1 GCF_018129085.1 Plastoroseomonas hellenica | reverse complement strand
CCTCCGGCGGCCGCGGCGGCTTGGCCTCGGCTGCCGGCTGCGGCGCGAAGAACAGCGCGAAGGTCTCCTCGAAGAGGCGCTTCTCCTCGGCGCTCTTGGCGACCACCAGCGCCAGCGCCTCCCGCAGGTCGTCGCGCCCGGCGGGACCGACGAGTGCAGCCGCGGCCAGCGCATCCAGGCTCTCGGCGGTCGAGATGCGCAGCCCCGCGCCCCGCGCGGCACGCAGCAAGGAGAGGACGACACCCTCGCTCATGGGTAGGCTTGGCCCGGCCGCTCGGGGCGCAGGCTCATGCCGGCAGCGGCATGCCGCCTTCGGCGTCACGCTTCGCCTTGAGGGCGAGGCCCGCCAGCTCCGGGCCCGCGGCGGCGATGTCGGCCTCATGCTTCAGCAGCAGATTCAAGGTCTCGCGCACGAGATCCGGATCCAGCGATTCGGTGTGCAGCAAGGTCAGCGCCCGCGCCCAGTCGATGGTCTCGCTGATCGACGGTTGCTTCTTGAGATCGAGTTTCCGCAGCCCCTGCACGAAGAGCACGACCTGGCGGAGCAGCACGGCGGCGATGCCGGGCAGCCGGGCGGCCACGATCCTGGCCTCCAGCGCCGGCGCGGGCAGGCCGATATGCAGGTGCAGGCAGCGGCGCTTCAGCGCGTCACCGAGCTCGCGCACGCCGTTCGAGGTCAGCAGCACGATCGGCGGCACGGCGGCGCGGATGGTGCCGATCTCCGGGATGGTCACCGCATGATCGGCCAGCAGTTCCAGCAGGAAGGCCTCGAAGGCCTCGTCGGCCTTGTCCACCTCGTCGATCAGCAGCACGCAGCCGGCGGGCTCCCGCAGCGCCGCCAGCAGCGGGCGCGGTTCCAGGAAGGCTTCGGAGAAGAACAGGTCGGAGAAACCGTCGAGCTTGGCCAGCGCCGGCGCCAGGCCTGGGGCATCGCCGAGCAGCGGCCCGATCCGGTCCTTCAGGATCTGGGTGTAGAGAAGCTGCTTGCCGTATTTCCACTCATAGAGGGCGCGGGTCTCGTCCAGCCCCTCATGGCATTGCAGCCGGTGCAGCGGCAGGCCGCGCCAGGCAGCGATGGCGCGCGCCAGCTCGGTCTTGCCGACCCCGGCCGGCCCTTCCACTAGGATCGGCTTCGCCAGCCGCTCGGCAAGCCAGAGCGCGAGGGCGATCGGGCGGGCCGCGACATAGCCGGTGGCGCCGAGGCCGGCGGTCACATCCTCGATGGTGCTGGTCGCTTGCGTGTCCAAAAGCCGTTCTCCCCCCGCTAGTCTCGGCGCGCGGCCGCCCTCTGTCGAGTGGACGCGGCGCGCCTGGGGCTCTATGCCGGCTCCCCGGAACGAGAAACGAGTGCCCGCCACATGACCCCAGCCGAAATCGCCAAGCTTCAGGCCCACCTGCGCCAGCTTCTCGGCAACCAGCGCATCACCATCGATCCGCCGAAGCGGAAGAACCAATCGGTTGAATTGCGCGTCGGCGACGAGTTCATCGGCACCATTCATCGCGACGATGAGGATGGCGAGATCTCCTACGCCGTGCAGATCGTGGTGCTCGGCGAAGACCTGGACTAAGGACCTCACGGCCCCTGGGGCAACCCCTCCCCCGGATCCGAAGCAGGTGGGCGCGACGCCGGATTCCGTTATTCCGCCGCCGCTGCCGATCGTTTCGCGGGATGCGTCGGCCGCGCGAGCCCCAGATTCTCCCGAAGCGTCTTGCCTTCGTACTCCGTATGGAACAGGCCGCGTCGCTGCAGCTCGGGGATCAGCAGCTCGAAGACCTCCTCGACGGGGGCGGGGAAGAAGGGCGGCAGGATGTTCCAGCCGTCGCAGCCGCGGTTGACGAACCAGTCCTCCATCTCGTCGGCGATGCTGGCGGGCGTGCCGACGACCACATGGTGCCCCGATGCCGAGCGCTGGTGGATCAGTTGGCGGATGGTGATGGACTTGCCTTCCATCTCCTTGGCCAGGCGGGCATGGGCGCTCTTGACGCTGTTGGTGTCGGCCAGCGGCGCCGGCACCGGCCCATCCAGCGGATAGCCGCCGAGATCGCCGAAGGAGGGGATCAGCGCCGCCAGGCCGAGCTCCGGGTGGATCAGTTCCTGGAGCTGCTCCGCGCGGTCCTTCGCCTCCTGCAGGGTGCGGCCCATGATCGGCATCATGCCCGGCATCACCAGCGAGCTTTCGGCCGAGCGCCCATGCGCGGCGAAGCGGCTCTTCACGCTGCTGTAGAAGGCGACGGCATCCGCGCGTGATTTCTGCATGGTGTAGACCAGCTCGGCCGTCCGCCCCGCCAGGTCCTGCCCGGGACCCGACGACCCCGCCTGCGCGATCACTGGATAGCCCTGCAGCGGCCGCGCGACGTTCAGCGGCCCGCGGACGGTGAAATGCTCGCCGCGATGATGCGGCGTGTGCAGCCTGGCGGGATCGAAATACTGGCCGGTCGCCTTGTCGCGAATGAAGGCGTCGTCCTCCCAACTGTCCCAGAGGCCGAAGACGACGTCGACGAATTCCTCCGCCTGCTTGTAGCGCAGGCTGTGCTCCATGTGCGCCTCGCGGCCGAAATTCAGCGCCTCCTGCTCGGACCAGGAGGTCACCACGTTCCAGCCGACGCGGCCGCCGCTGATATGGTCCAGCGAGGCGAATTTGCGGGCGACATGGTAGGGCTCGTTATAGGTCGTCGACGCGCTCGCGACGAAGCCCATGCGTTCCGTGACGGCGGCGAGTGCTGCCATCACCGTCAGCGGCTCGAATACATCGATGCGGCTGTCATAGCTCAGCTGGGTCTCGTCCCTGGCCGAGCTGCGCACCGCGATGCCATCGGCCCAGAACATGAAATGGAACTTCGCGCGCTCGGCCAGGATGGCCAGGCGCTTCCAGAGCTGGAAATCCAAGGAGGACCCGACATGCGCGTCCGGCATCCGCCAGCCGCCGCCGTGCGCGCCGTTGCCGACCAGGTTGAGGCCGAGTTTCATCTGACGTCCGGTCATCGCAGCAATCCCTCTATTCGGCGGCAGCCGATTGCGCGCGCGCGGCGGCATGGCGGTTCACATACGGCTTCAGGCCGAGATTCTCCCGCAGTGTCCCGCCCTCATAGGCCGTGCGGAACAGCCCCCGCCGCTGCAGCTCCGGCGTGATGAACTCGACGAAGTCGTCGCAGCAGCCGGGCAGATAGGGCGGCAGCACGTTGAAGCCGTCGCAGGCCTCGGCCTCGAACCATTCCTGCATGCCGTCGGCGATGTCGCAGGCGGTTCCGACCAGGTAGAAGCCGCCGCCCACGATCTGCTTGTAGAGCTGCCGGATGGTCAGGTTCTGCGACCGCGCGCGCTGCATGACCCGTTCGGTGCTGCTGCGCATCTCCGTCGCGCGCTGCGGCTCCGGCACCGGCCCGTCAAGGTCGTAGCCACTGAGATCGCCCAGCGCCGCATAGACGCGCGCAAGCCCGACCAGCGGATCCGTCAGATCCTGCAGCCGGTCGAATTTCGCCTGCGCTTCCTCGCGCGTACGGCCCACGATCGTGCGCACGCCCGGCATGATCTTCAGTTCGTCCCGATCGCGGCCATACTTGGCCATGCGTCCCTTGACGTCGTCGTAGTAGGCGCGGGCCGCCTGCAGGGAATCGGCCGCGGCATAGACCACATCGGCCGTCGCCGCCGCGATCTCCCGCCCGGGTTCTGAGGCGCCCGCCTGCACCAGCACCGGGCGCCCCTGCGGCATGCCCGCGACATTGAGCGGCCCGCGCACCTGGAAGTGCTTGCCGCGATGGTTCAGCAGATGCATCCGGCGTTCGTCGTAGAACAGCCCGCCGGGCTTGTCGTAGACGAAGGCATCCGGCTCCCAGCAATCCCACAGGCCCTTGACCACCTCGACGAATTCCGCCGCGCGCTCATAGCGCGTGTCGTATTCCAGATGCTCTTCGCGGTTGAAGTTCTTCGCCTCGGCCTCGGACCAGGAGGTCACGATGTTCCAGCCGGCGCGCCCGCCGCTGATCAGGTCCAGCGTCGCGAACTTCCGGGCGACATGATAGGGCTCGTTGTAGGTGGTCGAGGCCGTCGTCACGAGGCCGATGTGCTTGGTCAGCACGGCCAGCGCCGGCAGCAGCGTCAGCGGCTCCATCTCCACCAGCTCGTAGCCCGATCGCGCCAGCGAGCCTCGCGGCTCGTCGCGCTCCCTGAGGCCGATGCCGTCGGCGAAGAAGATCATGTCGAACAGCCCGCGCTCGGCGGTCTGCGCGTTATAGGCGTAATGCTCGAACCGCAGCGTGCCGTCCGCCGGCACATCCGGATGCCGCCAGGCCGCGGGATGATAGCCCAGCCCGCGCATCGACATGCCGAGCTTCATCATTCCATGCCGTGCCATGCTCACCGACCCTTCCCTGGCGCACGAGCGCCAACGGCGACGCGAGGCGCCGCCCTGTTGCCATCAGGAAGCGACGGCCGGAAGCCCGGCCGGAGGGTGAGAGGCGGCAGGATGCACAGCCGCCCTTGGGCGCGCAAGACCCGATCGGATGCAGTGCAGGTCCCGCTTCGCCCCGAAGCGATCCTATCCGGCGGCTGCCGCCAGCAGCCGCGGCATGGTCGCGGCCTCCCGCAGCATGGCGATGAACTGCTCGACCGGACGGGAACGCGGCATGCCGGAGGGGAAGACCATCGACACGGCGTAATCCACCCGCGGCTCGAAGCGCCGCATCACCACGGCCGGGTCGCACACGGCCGAGCCGGTGAAGGGGTCCACCAGCGCGATGCCGACCCCCTGCCCGACCAGGCGGCACAGCACTTCGGACGCCGTCGATTCGGCCAGAATGGGGGCCGTGATGCCGGCCACGCGCAGCATCGCTTCCAGGGTCACCGCGATCTGGCTGCGCGCGCCCAGGCTGAGCAGATTCTGGCCGCGCAGATCTTCCAGCGTGACGACCTGCTTCGCAGCGAGGGGATGTCCGGCCGGGACGGCGCAGACAGCCTCCAGCCGAGGCAGGGGCTCGATATCCAGCCCGGGATAGTCCGGCGGCGCATAGGCGATGCCGAAGTCGAATTGCCGCAGCGACACCCGTTCCAGCGTGGTCACCGCGACATGGTTATGCAGGGCCACGAAGGTTTCAGGATACTTGCGCAGGAAGCGTGCGACCAAGCCGGGCAGGAATCCCTGCGCGGGTCCGGCCATGGCGGCGATGCGCAGGCTGCCATGCCAGGACCGCTTGATCTCCTGCGCGGTGCGCTCGATGCGGCCGAGGCTGACGAAGCACTGCTGCACCTCCTCGAACAGCAGGTTTGCCTCCGCATTGGCGGCGATCCGGTTGCCCTGGCGATTAAGGAGGCGGAGCTGCAGCACATCCTGCATGTCGCGCATCAATCGGCTGACGGCCGGCTGGGTCAGGCCGAGCATCTCCGCGGCGCCGGAGATGGAGCCGCGCAACATGACCGCCCGGAAGGCCTCCACCTGGCGCAGGGTCAACTGGCGCCGCATGCACCCGTCCATAACATTCAGGCATGAACACTGCCGACTTAATCAATTGACCGCAATTCCTCCGGCTCCCTAGGCTTCGCTCGCAGCCGGAATTCCGGCGCCAAGGGGGAATTCGCAGCGGACGGCCGGCTCCATCGGAAGGGGGCGTCATGCTGGATTATGCGATCTACCGGATCGCGGTACTGCTGCCGACGCTCCTGGCGGTTTCCCTGGCTGTCTTCCTGGTGCTGCATCTCGTGCCCGGCGATCCCGCGCGCAATGCCGCGGGCCCGGATGCCGAGGAAGAGGACATCGCCCTCATCCGGGAGCATTACGGCCTCGACCAGCCGCTGTGGAAGCAATACGGCACCTATCTGGTGCGGCTGTCACAGGGCGATCTGGGCGAGAGCTTCCGGAGCCGCCGTCCGGTCCTGGATGAGATCATGCGCCGCCTGCCGGCCACCATGGAACTGGCCGGCTTCGCGATGTTGCTCGCGGTGCTGGTCGGCGTCGGCATGGGCGTGGCTGCCAGCATGAAGCCGAACTCCTGGGTGGATGACGCGATCGGCGCGCTATCGGCCTTCGGCATCTCCGTGCCGGTCTTCTTCCTGGGCCTGCTGCTGATGCTGCTCTTCGCGGCCAGATTGCAATGGCTGCCGCCCAGTGGCCGCGGAAGCTGGGCCAATCTCGTGCTGCCGGTGGTGACGCTCGGCCTGCCCTATGTCGCAACCTTCGCCCGGGTGACACGGTCCACCATGCTTGAGGTGCTGTCCGAGGATTACATCCGCACCGCCCGGGCCAAGGGCCTGATGCGAAGGACCGTGATCTGGCGGCATGCGCTGATCAATGCGGCGATACCGCTGGTGACGCTGCTGGGCGTCTATTTCGGGCGGCTGCTGGGCGGCGCGGTCATCGTCGAGACGATCTTCGCCTGGCCGGGCCTCGGCCGCTACATGGTCGACGGCATCATCCAACGCGATCTGCAGGTGGTCCAGGGCTGCATCCTGTTCTTCGCCACCGCCATCGTCGTGGTGAACCTGGTGGTGGACCTGCTCTATTCGGTGCTCGACCCGCGGATCGCGCGGGGATGACGGGAATGTTGGCATTCCTCCGCTTCCTGCTGGGCACGCGGCGCCACATGGCACTGCTGGGGCTGGCGGTGATCGCCGTCTTCCTGGCCGCCGCCCTGCTGGCGCCACTGCTCTACAGTTGGCCGAGCGCCACGCTGGTCAATCTGGGCCATGCGCTGGCCCGGCCATCCCTCGCCTTCCCGCTGGGTGCTGATGAGATGGGCCGCGACATGATCGCCCGCTTGGTCTGGGGCGCCCGCATGTCGCTGATCGTCGCCGGCGCCAGCGTCGGCGTCGCATTGCTGCTGGGGCTGCTGATCGGCGGGCTCTGCGGCTACTACGACAACCGCGCCAGCTTCATCACCATGCGCGCCATGGATGCGATCATCAGCTTCCCGCGCATCCTGGTGGCGATCATGCTCATCACAATCCTCGGCCCCGGCGCCACCAGCCTGACGCTGGCCATCGCCATCTCCTCGGTGCCGGTCTTCGCCCGGCTGTTCCGCGGGCCCATCCTGTCGCTGAAGAGCCGCGACTTCGTCCTGGCGTCCCGCTCGCTGGGCGCGGGCGACATGCGCCTCCTGTTCCGGCACGTCATGCCGAACATCTCGGCGCTGATCATCGTACAGGGCAGCATCTCGCTGGCCGAGGCGGTGCTGATCGCCTCCGGCCTCAGCTTTCTGAGTCTTGGGCCGCAGCCGCCGGTGCCGGAATGGGGGGCGATGATCGCGCAGTCGCGCGCACATCTGCTGTCGACGCCGCATGTCGTGCTGGTGCCGGGCATCGCGCTGTTCGTGCTGGTGCTGGCGCTGAACCTGGTCGGCGACGGCCTGCGCGACTTCGCCGACCCGAAATCCGGCCACGCCGGTCCCCGCGTCGCGTCATGACGTCACCTCTGCAACCCCCGGACGAAGAGCAGCCATGACCCTGGCCTTCAAGCGGCGCAGCCTGCTGGCGGCAACCTTCGCGGCGGCGACGCTGCCTGCCGGCGCGGCGCAGGCCGCCAGCGACACGCTGACCTTCATCGAAGGGTCGGATTTCGACACGCTGGACCCGGCGATCAGCCGTACCCGCTCGGCCGAGATCCTGATGACGCTGATGTTCCAGCGCCTGGTGCGCTGGAAGGATACGTCGCTGTCGGGCATCGAGGGCGACCTGGCCGCATCCTGGTCGACCAGCGCCGACGGTCTGCGCTGGACCTTCAGGCTGAAGCCCGGCGTCAGGTTCCATGACGGCAGCGCGGTTGATGCCGAGGCGGTGAAGTTCAATTTCGACCGGCTGCGGGACCCGAGGCTCGGCTCACCCAACCGCTCGCTGTTCACGGTGATCACCGACATCCAGGTGGCGGACGCAGAGACGATCACCCTCACCAGTGGCGCGCCCGTGGCCGGCATGCTCGAGATACTGTGCGAATCCTCCGCCTCCATCAGCAGCCCGGCCGCGGTCCAGAGGTTCGGGCGCAACTACGGCCGCAACCCGGTCGGCAGCGGCCCCTACAAATTCGAGGAATGGACGCCGGGCGAGCGCAGCGTGCTGGCCGGCGCCAGCCCGTCGGCGAGGTTCAGGCGCATCATCTATCGCCCGGTGCCCGAGGCCGAGGCGCGGGTGATCGAGCTCGAATCCGGCAATGCCGATATCGCCACAAGCATCCCGCCCGAGGCGACCGCGCGCGTCAGAGCCAATCCGCGCCTGAAGCTCGTGGTCATCCCGAGCTCCTTCCAGGTGTTCTTCGAGCTGAACCACAAGCGCCCGCCCTTCGACAATCCGCGCCTATGCCGCGCCATCAACCACGCCATCGATCAGCAGGCGATCGTCGACAGGATCCTGGGCGGATTCGGCTCGGTGCCCGACGCGCCGGTGGCGCCGGGGGTGCAGAGCTATCAGGCGCAGGCGCCCTACCGCTTCGACCCCGACTTCGCGAAGCGGGAGTTCGCGGCGGCCTTTCCCGGCGGCTTCAACGAGACGCTGGTGATGTGGACCTGCTCGGGCCGCTACCTGAAGGACCAGCAGGTGGCCGAGGCCGTGCAGGGCTATCTCAACGCCATCGGATTGAAGACCGAATTCCGCGTCTGGGAATGGGCCAGCTACCAGCAGACGCTGTACCGCCGGCAGCAGGGCGGCACCGGATTCGGCAGCAGTGCTGCGCATATGTGGGTGCTGGGCACCTCCATCCCGACAGCGGACTGGCGCCTGAGCCGCCGGCTGGTGACAGGGCAGAGCGCCAATCTGGGCGGCTACAGCAACCCGCGCATCGACGCGCTGCTGAACGGCGCGCGGACCGAGCTGGATCCGGACAGGCGCATGGAGGCGTACCACGAAGCGAACAGGATCCTGTGGGCCGAGGAGCCGCCGAACCTGTTCCTCTACAACCAGAAGCAGATCATCGCGACACAAAGGGGGATCGACAATTTCGACGCCTTCGCATTCGAGGTTCCGCTGCTGAACGAGGTGACCAAGGCGTAGCACCCGCCGCGCCATGGCCAGGAGCGCCGCCGTCCCCGAGGGTGAGAGCGAGGGGACGGCGACGCCTCCGACAGGATACCGCCGCATCGATGCTGCATCGGTGCCATCGAACCCCGGCGCGCAGCCGCGCGCGGCGTCGGCAATGGCATGGAGACAGGCCTGAGCATGATGGAGTCGTGCATGAGGGAAGCATCCCGATCGTGAACGCGATGTCCGACCCGGCAGCCGCCGTGCCGGTGCTGGAGGTCTCGGGCCTGCGGACCCGCTTCGGACCCCTGCGCGCGGTCGATGGCGTCTCCTTCGCCGTCGCGCCGGGCGAGACGCTCTGCATCGTCGGCGAGTCCGGCTCCGGCAAGAGCACGGTGGCGCTGTCCATCATGGGCCTGATCCCGCCGGCCGCCGGCCGGGTGGAGGCGGGCTCCATCCACCTTGCCGGCCATGGCGAGCTGCGCGGCCTGGCCGATGCCGCCATGGCGGCGATCCGCGGCCGTGCCATGGGCATGATCTTCCAGGAGCCGATGACGTCGCTGAACCCGGTCTTCAAGGTCGGCACTCAGATCGCCGAAGTCGTGCGGCGCCACCAGGGCATGTCCCGAGCAGCCGCGCATGACCGCGCGGTCGAGCTGTTGCGCCTGGTCGGCGTGCCCTCGCCGCAGATGCGCGCACTGGACTATCCGCACCAGCTTTCCGGCGGCATGCGGCAGCGCGTGATGATCGCCATGGCGATCGCCTGCGATCCCATGCTGATCCTGGCGGACGAGCCGACCACGGCGCTCGACGTCACCATCCAGGCGCAGATCCTCGCGTTGATCGAGGAGCTGAAGCAACGGCTGGGCTCCGGCATCGTCTTCATCACGCATGACCTTCGCGTCGTCGCGCAGATCGCCCAGACGGTCTGCGTCATGTATGCCGGCGTGGTGGTCGAGAGCGCCACGACTCGTGCTCTGCTGCGCACCCCTCTGCATCCCTATACCTCCGGTCTGATGGCTTCCATTCCCGCCGCGCAGCCACGCGGCACGCGGCGGCGCCTGCCGGTCATCGCGGGCACCGTGCCGAACCTGGCGAAGCTCCCGGGCGGCTGCCGCTTCCGTAGCCGTTGCCCGAAAGCCTTCGACCTCTGCGCCGAGGTCGAACCGCCGCTGGCGCCACCCGCCAAGGGCGACCCTGACCGCCTGGTGCGCTGCTGGCTGCATGCCGACGGGGTGGCCGCATGACACCGCTGCTCGACGTCGCAGACCTCGCCGTGCATTTCCCGGTCTTCCGCGGCCCGCTGCGCCGCAAGGCCGGCACGGTGCGCGCGGTGGACGGCGTCTCGCTGCAGGTATTCCGCGGGGAGACCCTGGCACTGGTCGGCGAGTCCGGCTGCGGCAAGTCGACCCTCGCCCGCGCGGTGTTGCGCCTGCAGGAGCCCAGCGCCGGGCAGCTCCGCTTCGAAGGCCAGGACCTGCTGCGCCTCGACAGGCGCGCGATGAAAGCCGCGCGCCGCCGCATGCGCATGGTCTTCCAGGACCCGCATGCATCGCTAAATCCGCGCCTGCGCGCGGGTGAGATCGTCGGCGAGGCATTCGACATCCATGGCTGCACACGTCGGGAGCGGGACGCAGGCGTCGCCGAGCTGCTGACCCTCGTCGGCCTGGGGCCCGAGCATGCCGCGCGCTTTCCGCATGAATTCTCCGGCGGCCAGCGCCAGCGCATCGGCATCGCCCGCGCGCTCGCCCTGCATCCGAGCCTCGTCGTCTGCGACGAGCCGGTCTCGGCGCTTGACGTCTCCGTGCAGGCGCAGATCGTCAATCTCCTGATGGAGCTGCAGGAGCGGCTCGGCCTTTCCTACCTTTTCATCTCACACGATCTGCACCTGGTGGAGTTCATCGCCGATCGCGTCGCGGTCATGTATCTCGGTCGCATCGTCGAGACGGCGCCGATCCAATCCCTCTACGCCGCGCCCCTGCATCCCTATACGCAGGCACTGCTGGCCGCATCGCCCTCCATCGATCCCGACCGGCGTCATCAGCACGTGGTCCCTGATGGCGAAGTGCCCAGCCCGCTCTCGCCGCCTTCGGGTTGCGCCTTCCATCCGCGCTGCCCGTTTGCGATCGCCAACTGCCGCGCCGAGATGCCGCCGCTGCTGACCCTGGCGCCGGGCCACGACGTGCGGTGCTGGCGCGCCGGGGAATGGGCCGCCGCGCCACAGCGGGCCGCGATTCCGGTGGGGAGCTGACATGGGACGCATCGGCAGGAGGCGGCGCGCCCCGTTGGTACGCTTCCTGCATTGCCATCGCGCGCCGACCACCCGCCGGCCGCCGGCCTGACAGAGGAGATGGCCATGGGGACAGCACGGTACATCGCCCGCCGCCTGATCTTCTCGGCCTGCCTGATCCTTGGCGTCAGCGTGATCCTCTTCGCGATGATCAATGCGATCGGCAATCCGATCGAGATCCTGCTGGCCGAAAGACCCGGCATGACCGACGAGGTGATCGAATCCGTCAGCCGGTATTACGGCCTGGATGGCAGCGTCACCGACCGCTACTTCACCTGGCTCTGGGCCATCCTGCGCTTCGATTTCGGGACCAGCATCATCTACAACCAGCCGGTTTCCGAGATGCTGGTCACCTATGGGCTGGAGACGTTGAAGATCCAGATCCCCGCGATCCTCATCGCGCTGGTGGTTTCGGTGCTGATCTCGGTGATGGCGGCAACACGGCAGTACAGCCGCCTGGATTTCGGCGTCATCGCCGGCGCCATGCTCGGCCATTCGCTGCCGGGCTTCTTCATCGGCATCCTGCTGATCCTGGTCTTCTCCTACTGGCTCGGCATCCTGCCCTCTTACGGCGCCTATTCCACGCGCAACATGCTGATGAACAGCACCCTGATCGACGGGCTCTGGCACATGGTGCTGCCCGTCGGCATGCTGGTCTTCTTCAACACCGCGACCCTGACCCTGCTGATGCGCTCCTCTCTGGTGGAGGTGCTGCGGCAGGATTTCATCACCGCCGCCCGCGCCTCCGGCCTGCCGGAGCGGCGCGTGGTCTTCGGCCATGCGCTGCGCAACGCCTTCATCCCCGTGCTGACCTATCTCGGCATCCTCTTCGGCGTGATGCTCGGCACGGCGCCGGTCACGGAGACGGTCTTCACCTGGCCGGGGCTGGGCGCGCTCTACATCATGGCGATCCAGCAGCTCGACTATCCCCTGATCATGGGGGAGACGATGATCATCACCTTCATGCTGGTCGGCGCGACCCTGCTGACCGACATCGCCTATGTCGCCATCGACCCGCGCATCAGGCTGGCCTGATCATGGACACCCCGATCGTTCCCGAAGCCGTTGCCGAAGCCAGCATCGCCGTGCCGCTGCGCCCGCCGGGGCTCTGGCGGCAGGGCTGGTATCGCTTCCGCCGGAACCGCGGCGGCATGCTGGGGCTGGGGCTGGTGGCGCTGGTCGTGCTGGTGGCGCTGCTCTGCCCCTTCGTCGCGCCCTTCGCTCCCAACGACCAGTCGGCGATGCTGCGCGGGGCCGCACGCAAGGCGCCCGACTGGGTCCACCTGCTCGGCACCGATCGCAACGGCTATGATGTGCTCACCCGCGTGCTCTACGGCGCGTCCACGGCGCTGGCGGTCGGCCTCGGCGCGATGGCCGTCGCCTCCGTCATCGGCGTGATCATCGGCGGGATCGCCGGCTATGCCGGCGGCCTGACCGACGAGCTCCTGATGCGCTTCGCCGAATTCTTCATGGTGATCCCGGTCTTCGTCGTGATCCTCGCCGTGGTGCGCCTCTTCGGCATCGTGGTGGTCGGCACCTGGCTGGAGAGCATCCCAAACCTCAACCTCATGACCATCATCGTGTTGCTCGGCTGCTTCGAATGGCCGCCGATCGCCCGCATGGCGCGGGCCGAATTCCTGCGGCTGAAGCATGCGGAATTCGTCGAGGCCGCGATCTGCATCGGCACGAAGAAGCGGGACATCCTGCTGCGCCATATCCTGCCGAATGCCCTGCCTTCGCTGATCGTGCTGGTGGCGCTCGGCATCGGCGGCGCGATCCTGGCCGAGACCATGGTCAGCTTTCTCGGATTCGGCGATCCCAAGGCGGTGTCCTGGGGACAGCAGCTCCACTTCAACTACGAGGCGCTGAAGGTCGCGCCCTGGGCTGTGCTGTCGCCAGGGGCGGCGATCTTCGTGACGGTGTTGGGTTTCAACCTGCTGGCGGATGGATTGACCGATGCTTTCAACCCTCGCCTCCGCCGCTGATCCCACACCGATGGCGGCTCCGAAGCCGCTCATCGAGGTGCAGGACCTCAAGGTGCACTTCTTCACCCGCGACGGCGTGGTGCGGGCGGTCGACGGCGTCGACTACGGCGTCAATCCCGGCGAGACGCTGGGCATCGTGGGCGAGTCCGGCAGCGGCAAGACGGTGTCCAGCCTCGCCATGCTGCGCCTGGTGCCGCCACCGGCGAGGACGGTGGGCGGGCGCATCCTCTTCGAGGGTGAGGACCTGCTGACCCGGACGCCGAAGCAGATGGCGGCGCTGCGCGGCCGGCGCATCGCGATGATCTTCCAGAATCCCGCGACCTCCCTGAACCCGATCTACTCCATCGGCGCGCAGCTCAGCGAGATCCTGGTCTGGCACGAGAAGGCCAGCCGCAGGCAGGCCGAGGAGCGCGTCGCCGAGCTGCTCAATCTCGTGGGGATCACCGACCCGCTGACGCGGTTGCGGCAATTCCCCCATGAGCTCAGCGGCGGCATGAAGCAGCGCGTCGGCATCGCCCGCGCCCTGCTCTGCAACCCCGCTTTGGTGCTGGCGGATGAGCCGACCACCGCGCTCGACGTCACCATCCAGGCCCAGATCCTGGAGTTGCTGGCGGATCTTCAGGCGCGCTTCCACATGTCGATGGTGCTGGTGACCCACGACATGGGCGTGGTCGCGCGCATGGCGAACCGCATCACCGTCATGTATGCCGGCCGCGTCTGCGAGACCGCCGATGCCGCGACGATCTTCAGCGCGCCGCAGCACCCCTACACACGCGCGCTGCTGGAAAGCATGCCGCGCATCGACCAGTCCTATTCGCGCGGCGCGCGCCAGAAGCTGCCGACCATCGCCGGACGGCCGCCGAACCTGCTGAACCCGCCGGCCGGCTGCAGGTTCCACGACCGTTGCCCCGAAGCGATCGCCGATTGCCGGCGCATCCTGCCGGTCGAGACGGCGATCGCGCCGGGCCATACCGTGAGCTGCATCCGCCGCGGCAGCCCGGGCATCGCAGCATGAGTGCGCTGCTCGAAGTCGATAGTCTGTCCAAGCGCTACCCCGTCACGCGGCGCGGCCTGTTCCGTGCCCGGCAATACAGCGAGATCCGCGCGGTTCACAATGTCTCCTTCCGCATCGAAGCCGGCGAAACCTTGGGCCTGGTCGGCGAGTCCGGCTGCGGCAAGACCACCACGGCGCGCGCCATCCTCAACCTGGTCGAGCCCAGCGAGGGCGTCGTGCGGTTCCAGGGCCGCGACATCGTGCCGCTGTTCAAGGAGAATGACCGCACCAAGGTCCTGCAGGTCCGGCGGTCGCTGCAATACGTCTTCCAGGATCCCTGGCTGTCGCTGAACCCGCGCTGGACCATCGGCGAGACGCTGAAGGAGCCGCTGCGCGTGCACCGCCCGGAGGCGCCGGAGACCTGGGGCGCCCGTGTGGAGGAGCTGCTGCGCATGGTGGGGCTGGAGCCGCATCATGCCTGGCGCTATCCGCACGAGTTCAGCGGCGGCCAGCGCCAGCGCGTGGGCATCGCCCGGGCACTAGCGATCGAGCCGCGGCTGCTGATCCTGGACGAGCCGGTCTCCTCGCTCGACGTCTCCGTCCGGGCGCAGATCCTCAACCTGCTGGTGGAGCTGCAGGACCGGCTGGGACTGACCTATCTCTACATCTCGCACGACCTCAGCTCGGTGCGCTTCATCAGCACCCATGTCGCGGTGATGTATCTCGGCAAGCTCGTTGAGATCGGCCAGGTGGACGCGCTCTTCACCCGGCCGCGGCACCACTACACGCGCGCGCTGCTCAGCGCGATCCCCATGCCGCAGCCAGGCGCGGCGAATACGCGCATCGTGCTGCAAGGCGAAGTGCCGAGCGCGCTCCGCCGCCCCTCCGGCTGCCCTTTCCACCCGCGCTGCGCGGCCGCCCTGCCGGTCTGCGCGGAGCGCGAGCCGCTGCTGACGGCGGCGGCGGGAGACGACCACCGCATGGCCTGTCACAACCCCACATGATCGGAGACGAAGGATGTCATTGAGCAGCAAGCGTCGATCCGTGATGAAGGCCGCCGCGGCTGCGGCGGTGGCAGCGGTTGCCGGCCCCGCCCGCGCGGCACCGCCCTTCTTCAAGCTCTATCTGATGATCCCCAACAACCAGCCGGCGCGCATGATCTGGGGCACGCTGGCGGCGCAGCAGATGTCGCGCATCGGCATCGACGTGGTCTCGAGCTTCGTCCCCTTCACCGTGATCTCCCCGCGCCGGTCGCGCGGCGACGGCAAGCCGCACCCCGAAGGCGGCTGGGATGCCTATCTCGAGCGCTACTACTACAACGCGATCACGCCGACGCCGAACACGCTGTTCCACAGCCGGCTGATGCCGCCCAGTGGCCAGAATTTCTACTACGTCAACGACCCGCAGATCGACGCCGCGCTGGACCAGATGGCCAGCACGATCGATCCCGCCCAGCGCATGGACGCCTATCGGGCCTTCGAGCGGCGCTGGTACGAAACGGAGCCGATGACGACCCTCTTCTACCCGGAGGATGTCATCGCGGTGAACCCGAAGCTGAAGGGTTTCGACTTCACCACCTTCAATCCGGTCTTCTACCCGAACCCCGAGAAGTGGACGATCGAGGGCGCCGGCAACGACGCGACCGCGGCCTTCGCGTCCTGGGCGCCGCCAGCCTCGCTGATCCCGATGTACACGACGGGCTACAATGAATCGAACATCTTCGGCCCGGTCTACAATCGCCTCTACGAGTATGAGAGCTGGCAGGACAAGCGGCTGGTCCCCGCACTGGCCACTGGCCACACCATGTCGGCGGACGGCAAGCACTGGGTGATCACCCTGCGCGAAGGCGTGAAGTGGCATTCCGGCGAGGAATTCACCGCCGAGGATGTGAAGTTCACCTGGGACACCTTCCTCAACCGGGCCTATGGCACGCCGATCCAGGCCGCGACCGAGCAGGTGCTCGGTGGTCCCGGCGCCTACAGGATCACCGGCAAACACGAGATCACCGTCGATCTCCCCGCCTACAACATGCTGTTCCTCGACTGGCTGATCGGCGCCCAGGCAATCATCCCGAAGCATGCCTACCAGGACATCCGGCCGGAGGCGCTGCGCGGTCACACGGCGAGCAACTGGCTCGGCCGCCACACCGTCCGGATCTCGGGCGGCAGGAGCTACACCGCGCTCGGCGGGATCGGCACCGGCCCCTGGATCGCGCAGGGCTATGACCCGCAGCGCAGGGCGTACAAATACGTGCGCAACGAGAACTACTGGAAGCCGCACACCGGCAATGTGAAGACCTTCTACATCGTCAATATCCAGGGTACGGATTCCGTGCTCTCCGCGCTGCGCGCGGGCGAGATCGATGCGCATGATCCGATGTACGACATCGGGCCGGTCGCCAGCACCATCGATCCCTCCTGGGGCAAGGTGCAGACCTTCGACAGCTTCAAGTGGCAGCATATCTGCTACAACCTGCGGCATCCGGTCTTCGGCACCGGCGTCGATACGCCGCTGGGACGGCGGGACCCGTCCCGTGCGGCGGAGGCGGCCGCCTATATCCGCAAGGCGATCAGCCACGCCATGCCGCGCGAGCAGATCGTCAAGGAGATCGCCGGCGGCTATGGCCGCGAGGGCACCGTGCCGATGCCCTATTCGGCCCCCGAATACGACCATGATCTGTTGCGGCCGATCGCCTACGACCTCGATCTGTCCCGGCAGTACATGCAGCGGGCCGGCTACGAATACTGACCCGGCGGCAATGACCTCCTGCGGCAATGATGAGGCTTGAACGATGAGCAGCCCGAAGCAGATCAGCCTCGGCCTTTCCATGCGCTATCTCGGCTATCACGCAGCCGCCTGGCGGCATCCTTCGGCGGATCCGGACGCCGCATCGAAGTTCAGCCACTACAAGTACATCGCGCAGACCGCCGAGGCGGCGAAGCTCGACATGGTCTTCCTGGCCGACGGCATCGGCCTGCGCACCAAGGACGAGCCGCCGGGCGCGCTCCGCCGCTCGCACCAGACCCTGGAACTGGAGCCGCTGACACTGCTCTCGGCGCTGTCCTCCGTGACCACGCATATCGGCCTGGTCGCGACGGCATCCACCACCTACAACGAGCCCTATCACATCGCGCGCAAATGGGCCTCGCTCGATCATCTGAGCGGCGGTCGCGCCGGCTGGAACATCGTGACCTCCTGGTCCGAGGCTGAGGCGCACAACTTCAACCGCGACCAGCACATGGAATACGAGCTGCGCTACGACCGCGCGACCGAGTTCGTCGAGGTGGTGAAGGGCTTGTGGGATAGCTGGGAGGAGGATGCGCCGCTCTTCGACAAGGCAAGCGGCATCTTCTTCGACCAGTCGAAGCTGCACAGGCTCGATCACCAGGGGAAGCACTTCAAGGTCAAGGGGCCGCTGACCATCAAGCGCACGCCGCAGGGCCGCCCAATCCTGGTGCAGGCAGGCGCCGCCAACCAGGGCATGGAGATCGCGGCACGGAGCGCCGATGTTGTCTACTGCTCCTTCTTCGACATGGAGGCGGCACGCGCCTACTACGCCGACCTTAAGGCCCGTGCGGCGCAGCATGGCCGTGACCCCGACAGCCTGAAGATCATGCCGGGCATCACGCTCTTCATCGGCCGCACGCGCGAGGAGGCTGAGGAGAAGCACGCGCAGCTCAACGCTCTGGTCGAACCGGAGCTGGGCCTCTCCTATCTCTATCAGCAGTTCGGTGACCTCTCGGCCTATCCGGTGGACGGGCCGGTGCCGGAGCCGCCGGACCCTCGGATCCGCAGCATGGCGGCGAAGGCGCTTGCCTTGGCGCGCCGGGACAACCTGACGATCCGCCAGCTCTACACCAAGGTCGCGGCGGGCTTCGGCGGCCGCGTGTTGGTCGGCACGCCCAAGGACATCGTGGACGACATGCAGGCCTGGGTCGAAGGCGGCGCCGCGGACGGCTTCAACCTCTGCCCGCCAGTGCTGCCGCTGGGGCTCGATGACTTCGTGGAACTCGTGCTGCCGGAGCTGCGGGCGCGCGGGATGTTCCGCACGGAATATGCCGGGCCGACGCTGCGGGAGAATCTGGGGCTGACACCACCGAAGAACCGCTACGCAGTCTGAATTTACCGGATCGCCGCCTCCGGCAGCGGCTCCAGGTCCACGCCGACCGACAGGCTGTGCTCGCCGCCGCCCAGGATCACGCCGCGCACCGGGCTGACATCGCGGTAGTCCCGGCCCCAGCCGAGCACCACATGCTCGTCCCGCACCACTAGGTCGTTGGTCGGGTCGAGGTCCACCCAGCCTCGCGCGGGGCCGAGCCAGCAGCCGACCCAGGCATGGCTGGCATCGGCACCGACGCGCCGCCTCTGCCCCGGCGGCGGCCGGGTGCGCAGATAGCCGGAGACGTAGCGCGCCGGCAGGCCCAGCGCCCTCAGCCCGACGATCATGAGGTGGGAGAAGTCCTGGCAGACGCCGGCCCGGGCCGCCAATACGCGGGAGACCGGCGTCGCGATGTCGGTGGCGCCGGGGCGGAAGGCGAAGTCGCGCTTGATCCGGGCATTCAGGTCGAGCAGCCCTGCCAGCACCGGCCTGCCAGGGGGAAAGCTCGGCGCGGCATAGGCACCGACCGCGGCGTCGGCGGGGGCCATCGCGCTCGGGAAGAGGAACTCGGCCGCCTGCCAGGCCCCTTCCCCACCTGCCCGCGCTGCCGCCGCGACGCTCTCCCAGGCGAAGGTGGCAGCGGCCGGCGGGGGCGCCGGGAAGCCGACATCGACCATCGCCTCCGCCGTCACCTCGAATTCGGCATGCGAGCCTTCGAGGAAGAGGCGGCTGACGGGATTGCCGAAGTGATCGAAGCCCGCGGTCAGGCGTGCCGCGTCCGGGCGCGGATGCAGCGCCGCGCTCAGCACGCGCTGACCCGGCAGCGCCCGCGGCGTCAGATGCAGGACATGCGCGGCGAGATCGACCGGGCTCGCGTAGACATAACGGGTGGTGTGGCGCAACCGATAGAGCACAAGGTGGGTCCCGGACGGGCGATGTCACCTGAGCAGGTGAGGATGCGCGCGAAACAGCATTCCACGCCATTCTCCGCAAGCCCGGACGCAGGGCAAGCACCGAGTGCGAGGACCGCTTCACGGCCCCGCGCCGATATGCGATGGCCAGGCGGATGCGGAGAATCTGGCGTCCCATGCTCCTGGCGGTGCTGCTGCTCGCGGCCTTCGCCTATCTCAACAACGGCGGCCTCACCGCCCCCCGCCTGGCGGGGCCGCCGACCCTGCTGGCACATCGCGGCATCGCCCAGCGCTTCGACATGGCCGGGCTGACCAACGACACCTGCACGGCCGCCCGGATGCTGCCACCACGGCACGCCTATCTGGAAAACACCATCGCATCCATGCGCGCGAGCTTCGAGGCAGGCGCCGATGTGGTGGAGCTCGACATCCATCCCACAACCGATGGCCGTTTCGCCGTCTTCCACGACTGGACGCTGGATTGCCGGACCGACGGCCGGGGCATCACCCGCGAGCACAGCATGGCGGAGCTCCAGCGGCTCGACATCGGCCACGGCTATACGGCGGATGGCGGTCGGAGCTTCCCCTTCCGCGGCCAGGGCATCGGCCTAATGCCGGCACTCGACGAGGTGCTGGAGGTCTTCCCGGATCGCCGCTTCCTGATCAACATCAAGAGTGACGACGCCGCGGAAGGCGAGCGGCTCGCGGCGTGGCTCGGCCAATTGCCACCGGCGGCCCGTGATCGGCTCATGGTCTATGGCGGCGACCGCCCGATCGCCACGCTGCGCGCGGCGCTGCGGGATCTCAGGACCGTCTCGCGCGGATCGCTGCGGGCCTGCCTGCTGCGCTATGCCGCGTATGGGTGGACGAGCCTGGTTCCGACGGCCTGCGCCAAGATGCTGGTCCTGGTGCCTGTGAACATCGCACCCTGGCTCTGGGGCTGGCCGGGGCATTTCCTGCAGCGCATGCAGTCCGTGGGCAGCCATGTCTTCGTCATCGGTCCCTATCACGGTGGCGCCTTCTCCACCGGGATCGATACGCCCGAGGATCTCGCGCGGCTCCCAGCCGGCTATCCCGGCGGGATACTGACGAATGAGATCGAGGTAATCGCCGCGGCTCTCGGGCTTAGCCGGGCGGTGGGCGGGGAAAGGCGTTAGGCCGCGCCCTTCATCGCTGCGAGCTCGGCGCCGACGGATTGGGCCTCGGGCAGCAGCGCGAACCAGCGGCGGGCAATGATATCCGACAGCTCACCCAGGCTCTCATGCATGGCCGAAAGACGAGGCGGCAGGGCAATGGCAGCCTCGGCCTGGCGGGTCGCAGCCGCGACCTCCCCGGCCATGGCGCGGGCCTCGGCGAGGACAGCGCCGATCGCGATCGGCATGCCGCTCTCCCCATCGCCGCCGAGGCTGGCGAAGGCGTCGCGCATCGCCAGAAGCTGGAAGGCGAGGCCGCGCGGATTGCCCTCCTCCGCCAGCACCAGGTCCAGCACCGGCGCGGGCTGCAGGGCGGTGACGTAGCGGTTGCGGTAGGTGATGACCGAATCGCGCAGCTCCAGCGCCAGGCGCAGGCCCGGCTCCAGCCGCGCCGGCTGGGTGGCCGCCATCGGCTCGACCAGCAGGACCGCGAGCTCGGCGGTGATCGCCCGTGCCCGTTCCAGCCGCCGCCCGAGATCGAGAAACAGCCGCCCGCCGCCCTGGACCATGTTCTCGGCGGCGAGGCCGGAGACCATGGCGGCGAAGACCAGCACGCCGCCCAGCACTTCCGAAAGCTGCGCCAGGGCGCGCGGATTCTCACTCCGTCCCGTGGGCACCCCGCGCAGCGCGCCCTGCAATTCCCGCAGCGCATGATTCGATGCGGTGTACATCTCGCCGGTCAGCCGGTCGCGCAGCAGCTCCATCGCGCGCCCGACCTGGCCGGTGAGCTGTGGCAGCGTGCCTTCCGGCCGCAGCAGCGCCAGCAGGGCGCGCGGGAAGGCCGGCGTGCCGACGGCGCGCTCGCCTTCTTCGTCGACCAGGTAGTGCACGCGCAGGCAGGCGGCGAGCTTCTGCAGCGAAGCCAGCTCCCGCGGCGAGAGGGAGGCGCGCTCGAGCCGGGCAATCACCGAGCGCAGCAGCCGGGCAGCGCCTTCCAGCCGCTCCAGATAGCGGCCGAACCAGAAGAAATTGTCGGCGGCGCGCGACGGCAGCTCGCCGGTCGGGCGGCGGATCGGCAGCGCGGGAATGGCAAGCGCCGCCGGCCCCTGGATCTCCCCGGTATCCTCGGTCGCGACCCAGACATCCTTGGCCAGCGCCTGGCGCGGCAGCCGGCCGGCAAGCGCGTCGGCTGGCGCCAGGGCGCGGGCGAGGCCGCCCTGCAGGGCCGCCCAGCCATCGCCTCGCCGCACCAGGAAGAGGCGCAGCACGATCGGCCGCGGCTCGAAGCCATCGGGCCCGACGCAGGGCGCGACCGAGGGCGGCAGCGCCAGCGAAGCGGCGTGGCTGAACGGCGAAGCCGCGGCGCGGGCGAGCAGCGCCTCCCGCGCCGCGGAAGTCAAATCGGTGAGCGGCACCGGCGGCGCGACACCGTCGAGCGCCGGCCGCAGCAGCCATTGCGCCGGGTCCCGGACCACCGCTTCCAGCGCACCCGGCTGTCCCAGCCAGAGTGTCGGCACCGAAGGCAAGCTCAGCGGGTCCGCGCCGAAATGCGCCGCGACCGCCGGCAGGAAGGCCGCCAGCCCCGGCGCCTCCGCCATGTCGCTGCCCGGCGCATTGGCGATGACGAGCGATCCTTCGCGCGCCGCGTCGAGAAGGCCCGAGACACCCTGGGCCAGCGCATCCCCGGCATCGAGCTCGAGCGGATCGAGGCCGCGCCCGTCCTGGCGGCGCAGCACCACATCGACCCGGCGGAGCCCGCCGAGCGTCTTGAGGAAGACCGCCCCGTCGCGGGCGGTGAGGTCGCCGCCCTCGACCAGCGTGCAGGAGAGTTCGCGCGCCAGCACCACATGCTCGAACCAGAAGGCGTTGCGCGGCCCCGGGCTCAGCAGCACGAGGTTCGGGTTGCCGTCGCCGCCCGGCGCCAGGCGCTGGAGGTCGGATTGCCAGATGTCGAAGAAGGGCCGCATGCGGCGGAGATGCCGGGCACGGAAGATCTCCGGCACGATGCGCGACAGGGCGCGGCGGTTCTCCAGCGCATAGGCCATGCCATGAGGCGCATTGGTGCGGTCGGCGAGCACCCGCCACTGCCCGTCCGGTCCACGGATCAGGTCGGCGGCATAGAGCTGGAGATGCTGCTGCTGCGGCATGCCGTGGCAGGGGCGGAGGAAGTTCGGATTGGGGAAGACCAGCGCCGGCGGCAGCACGCCGCGCGCCAGCAGGTCCTGCGGGCCGTAGAGGTCGGCCAGCATCGCCTCGATGACCGCGGCACGTTGCGCGAGGCCTGCTTCCAGCGCCGCGAATTCGGCGGCCGGGATCGGCAGCGGCACCGGATCGCAGCGCCAGGCGGTGGCGGTGGCGCCCGGCAGCAGCGTGGTCACGCCCTCCTCGGCGAAGAGGCGGTCGAGCATGGCGCCGCGTTCGGCCATCGCCTCCGGCCCCAGGCCGACCAATGTCCCGAGCAGATCCTGCCAATGCGTCCTGAGCCCGCCGCGGCCATTGGCCATCTCGTCGCGGGCGGGCGACAGGGCGGGCAACCCGTCCATCATCCCAGCCGTCTGAGATCGAGCGTGCGCGGCATGTCGCGGGCGACGGCAGGCAGCGGCTCCGGCGCCGGGCCGGGGGTGTGGCCATAGGGCCAGAAGCGGATGCGGCGGCGCGCCTCGGCCTCGTTCGCATTGACCGGACGGGTCTCGTAGCTGCGGCCGCCGGGATGGGCGACGTGGTGCGTCAGCCCGCCGATGCTGCGCCCGGTCCAGCGGTCATGGATGTCGAGCACGACCGGGGTCTGCACCGGGATGGCCGGATGCAGGGCGGAATGGGGCGCCCAGGCCTTGAAGCGGATGCCGGCCACATACTCGCCCGCCCGGTCGGTGGGCGAGAGCGGCAGGGCGTGGCCATTGCACGCCAGCACGTAGCGTTCCTCCTGGAAACCGGTGATCCGAGCCTGCAGGCGCTCGGCGCTGCTGTCCACATACCGGGCCGTGCCGCCGGCCGTGGGTTCTTCGCCCAGGACATGCCACGGCTCCAGCGCATGGCGGAGTTCGAGTTCCATGCCGCGTGTGGCGGTACCGCCGATCACCGGGAAGCGGAACTCGATATGCGGCGCAAACCATTCACGGGCCAGCGGATAGCCGAGAATATCGAGCTCCTCGAGCGCGCCGAAGAAATCCTGCTCCACGTAGTGGGGCAGCATGAAGTCGTCATGGATGCGGGTGCCCCATTTGATGAGGCGGCGCTCATAGGGCTTTTCCCAGAAGGCGGCGATGGCCGAACGCAGCAGCAGCGCCTGCGCCGCCGACATGCGCGCATGCGGCGGCATCTCGAAGGCGCGGTACTCGACGAGGCCGAGGCGGCCGGAAGCGGTCTCCGGCGCATAGAGCTTGTCGATGCAGAACTCGGTCCGGTGCGTATTGCCGGTCATGTCCGCGAGGATGTTGCGGAACAGCCGGTCCACCATCCAGGGCGGCGTTTCCTTGTACGGCTTCACCTGGGCGAAGGCCGCTTCCAGCTCCGCCACCATGTCCTGCCGCGCCTCGTCGATGCGCGGGTGCTGGCTGGAAGGCCCGATGAAGAGGCCGCTGAACAGATAGGAGAGGCTCGGGTGGTTGTGCCAGAAGCCGAGCAGTGACTTCAGCAGGTCCGGGCGGCGCAGGAAGGGGCTGTCGATCGGCTGTGCGGCGCCCATGACCAGATGGTTGCCGCCGCCGGTGCCGACATGGCGGCCGTCCAGCATGAACTTCTCCGCCGAGAGCCCGACCTGGCGCGCTTCCTCGTACAGCGTCTCGGTGCGCGCGACATGCTCGGCCCAATTGTCGGACGGATGGATGTTCACCTCGATCACGCCCGGATCGGGGGTGACGGAGAAGCTGTTGAGCCGCGGATCGCGCGGCGGCTGGTAGCCCTCCAGCACCACCTGGCGCCCGGTCTCCTGCGCCGTCGCCTCGACGGCGGCGGCGAGGTCGAGCCAATCCTCGGCGGCGAAGACCGGCGGGAAGAAGATGTGGATCTTGCCGTCGCGGCTCTCGACCGTCAGCGCGGTGCGGACCTCGCCGGGATCGGCGCTCTCGCCGATCACCGGCGCATCCTGCGGCTGCGGGCGCAGGTCGGGCGTCAGCCCCTCAGCCCCCCGGAAGCGGTCGAAAGCGCTGCGCGCCGGGAAGGGTTCGCGCTTGTCGAAGGGATCGCGCTCGAACTCGCCCTCGATGCGTGCGGCGTCGATCCAGGGCAGGCTTTCGAGCGGCAGGCGGAGCCCGATCGGGCTGTCGCCGGGGATCAGGAACAGCACGCCGTCGCGGAAGAACCACTTGTCGGATTGCCAGCGCCGCGCGCCGCCGTCGATGACGCGGCGGAGCGGCAGCACCGCGCCGACGGTCGTGGCCAGGCCCTGGCCGAAGACGCGGGCGAGGCGTTCGCGCTCCAGCGGGTCGCGCAGCTTCGCGTCCTCGGCGACGACGTTGGCCGGCAGGCGCTTCTCCCGCCAGAGATAGTAGTGGATGTCCTCATGCGCCGGGTTCACCAGCGCGGGGTCGATCTGCAGCCGCTCGGCGAGCAGCTCGGCAAAGCGCATCGCATCATCCGCGGTCGCGCTGTCGGTGTCCTCATCCGCCGCCAGCAGCGCGGGGTCGCGCCACACCGGCTCGCCATCGCGGCGCCAATGCGCATGGATCGCCCAACGCGGCAGTTGTTCGCCGGGATAATGCTTGCCCATCGCGTATTGCAGGGCGGCGCCAGGAGCCCAGAGCGGCGTCAGGCGGCGGATCAGCTTGCCCGCGAAGCCGCGCTTGGTCGGGCCGAGCGCATCGGTGTTCCACTCCGCCGCATCGAAATCGGAATTGGCGATGAAGGTGGGTTCGCCGCCCATGGTCAGGCGCACGTCATGCTTCGCCAACGCACGGTCGACCGCGGCGCCGCGGGCCAGGATGTCCTGCCAGGCCGCGTCCGTGTAGGGCTTGGTGACGCGCGGGGTCTCGCGGATGCGGGTGACCGACATCGCGAATTCGAAAATGGTCTCGGCCTTCTCGGCGGCGCCGCTGATGGCGGCGGCCGATTGCGGCTCCGGGCTGGCGGCGAGCGGGATATGCCCCTCCCCCGCCATCAAACCGGAGGTGGGATCGAAGCCGATCCAGCCGGCGCCGGGGATGAAGACCTCGGTCCAGGCGTGCAGGTCGGTGAAGTCCGCCGTCGGGCCTTCCGGCCCCTCCACCGGCTTCACATCGGCGACGAGCTGGACCAGGTAGCCGGAGACGAAGCGCGCCGCGAAGCCGAGATGGCGCAACGCATGCACCAGCAGCCAGGCGCTGTCGCGGCAGGAACCCTTGCGATTGCCGAGCGTCTCCTCGGGCGTCCAGACGCCGGGCTCCATGCGCACGACATAGGCAATGCGCTCCGCCAGCATGCGGTTGATGTCGACCAGCATGTCGACGGCGTTGCGCGGGTCGCGCGGGATCTCCGCCAGGAAGGCCCCGAGCCTCGGCCCCACCGCTTCGGTGCGGCGATAGGGGGCGAGTTCCTGCTCCAGCATCGGGTCATAGGCGAAGGGCCAGGTCTCGGCCGCCGGCTCGACGAAGAAATCAAAGGGATTGATGGTCGCCAGGTCGGCGACGAGGTCGACGGTCACGTCGAAATGAGTGACCCGCTCCGGAAAGACGACGCGGGCGAGGAAGTTCCCCTGCGGGTCCTGCTGCCAGTTCAGGAAGTGGCCGGCGGGCTCGATCTTCAGCGCGTAGGAGAGGATCGGGGTGCGGGCATGCGGCGCTGGCCGCAGGCGGATGATCTGCGGGCCGAGTGCTACCGCGCGGTCATAGCGGTAGCTGGTCCTGTGGTTCAGGGCGACATGGATCGACATGGCCATCAGGCTCCGGCGTGCGGGTGAACGGGCGCACCGGGGGAGGCAAGTTCCATGCCCGGGCAAGGATGGTCGGGCCCGGACTATGCCAGAAGGCAGGCGGTTCGGTAGCGCCTCTGCTGCGATGCAGCCGGGGCGCGATCCGAAAGATGGGCGGCGCCCGTCCCCGAAGGGAAGGGCGCCGCCGGAAGCGTCAGACGGCTTCCTTCAGCTCCTTGGCGGGGCGGAAGGCGACCTTCTTGCTGGCCTTGATCTTGATCTGCTCGCCGGTCGCCGGGTTGCGGCCCAGGCGCGCCGGGCGCGCCTTGACCTGCAGGATGCCGAGGCCGGTGAGGCGGATCTTCTCGCCCTTCTTCAGGCGCTTCGTCACTGTCTCGACCAGGTCGTTCAGGATCGCCTCGGCGGCGCGCTTGGAGAGCTCGTGGCCCTCGGCGAGGCCGGCAGCGAGCTGCTTCAGCGTGACGGTCGGGATGGCCTTGGCCTTGGCGGCGGCGGCGGTGGCCGGCGCCGCCGGCTTCTTGGCTGCCATGTTTGTGTGGCTCCTCATTGGACGGCGATCGCCTGGGGGGCGACCTGCACGGGGTTACAGCGCCGCGACCGGCGCGGCCTATTGCGTGCTGCGGGAAAGCCCCAAAAACAAGCCTTTTCTGCGGAGGACACCTCAGAAAGCCGCTTGCGGCGCGGGTTTGTGGCACCAGCGCCCGATTCGCGGCCTGCTACAGGGGGTCCGTGGCGGTCCGCAAGCCCCCAGTCATGCCCCCGAATCGGTGTGCGGCGAGGGCAGCGCCCGCGGCCAGCGGCAGCAGCCAGACGATTCGCGCCGCGTAGCGCGGGTGCACGCTGCCGCCGAAGCCGATCGCCAGCGCATTGGCGAGATATCCCGCCAGCACCACGGCCAGCAGGAGCAGCGCCGGCCGATACGCCGGCCAAGCCCGCCGCTGACGCAGGATGACCAGCAGCAGCGGCGCCAGCGCCAGGCCGAGCAGCGCCGCCGGCACCGGGACCAGCGTGACCGGATGCTCCGCCAATTCTTCCTGCAACTGGCGGGAGGCGAGCGCGATGCGCGCCGCATCCTTGCCGAGCAGCGGCGCCAGGCGCGGGGCGAATATCCGCATCAGCTCCCGCTCCAGCCCATCGCCCGCCCGGACCGCCAGCACCTGCCGCGCCGCGCGGGCCAGTGAAGCCGCGATCCAGTCGGGCCAGAAGCCCGCCATGGTCGCGGCATTGGCGATGCGCATCTCGGCCGATGCCGCGAAGAAATCGCCGCCCGGACGCAGCGGTGAATTGCCTTCCCAGAGAAACTCGTCGGCGTCGCGCTGCATGACCGGCAGCGCAGCGCAGAGCAGCGGCAGCGCCGGATCCGGGCAGCGCGCCGCGAGCTCCCGCTGCAGCAGCCCGTCGCCGGCGAGACGCGCGGCGAGGAAGACCTCGCCGCCGCGCACATACTCGGCATGGCCCGAGAGCAGGCGATTGGCACCGATCACCACCCCGGCCCCAGCCAGGGTGAGGGCCGCCGCCAGCAGCGCCTGGCGCCACGGCGCCAAGCCCAGTGCCGCAACCGCGCCGATCGCCGCGAACAGTATCAGGACATGCGTCACGTGGCTGGCGGCGGCCAGCGCGACCAAGGCTGCGGCGACCGCCAGCCGCACGCCGCGCGCCCCGGCAAGCACCAGGAACAGCGCCAGCAGGCCGGGCGCGGTGAGCGCATCGGGCATCGCATAGCTTGCCGCCCAGCCGGCGCTGGTCAGCGCGGCGATCGCAACGCCGGCGAGAACATGCAGGCGGGGTGGCAGCGCCGGCAGCGTGGCGGCGATCGCCGCATGCGTGGCCCAGGCGGTCAGCAGCGCCTGCGCCACCACCACCGGCCAGAAGCTGCCCGTCAGCAGGGCCGGCAGCCCGGCGAAGGCCCCGTAGCCGAGGGCCCGGATCGGGCGCCCAGCCGGATCCAGCATCATCGCGGGAAAATCGAGCGTGTCCGAGAAGATCAGCGGCGCACCGTTGAACAGCGCCGGCCAGAGCAGCAGCAGCGCAGTCGTCGCGACGGCCCTGGTGGGGATGGTCATGGGGCTGTTCGTGCTCTGTCCCGGCTGGCTCTGTCATATCGGCGTGCGATCGCTGTCGCCGAGCCTCGCGTCCTAACACGCCCTCGGCCAGATTGGGGGAATGACCGCGCCTGTCATCCTTTGGTTCCGCCAAGACCTGCGCCTCGCCGACAATCCCGCGCTGCGAGCCGCGACGAAGACCGGCTCGGTGCTGCCCGTCTTCGTGCTGGACGATGCGGCCGCCGGCGCCTGGGCGCCGGGTGGCGCTGCACGCTGGTGGCTGCATCACAGCCTGGCCACGCTCGCCGCCGATGTCCGGACGCATGGTGCGCGCCTGCTGCTGCTGCGCGGTTCCGCGGAGACACTGATTCCGGCACTCGCCGCAGAGACCGGGGCCCGATCGGTGCAAGCCGGACGGCTCTATGAACCTTGGGCGCGGCGGCGCGACCAGCGCGTGGCCGAGGCGCTCGACGCGCTCGGCGGCAAGCTGGTGCTGCATACGTCTTCCTTGCTGACCGAGCCGCATCGGGTACGGAGCGGGTCAGGCGCGCCCTATGCGGTCTTCACCCCCTTCGCACGCGCGGTGATGGCGCTCGGTGAGCCGGAGGCACCCTTGCCGCCGCCTCGGCGGATGGCGATGCCCGCGAAGGCACCCGCTGGTGAACGGCTCGAGGATTGGGGCCTGCTGCCGCGCCGCGACTGGGCGGGCGAATTCCCGGGCCGCTGGCAACCCGGTGAAGCCGGCGCCGCGGCGCGGTTGCGTGACTTCCTGCAATGCGTGCCACGCTACGACACGGATCGCGACCTGCCGGCTCGCGAAGGTACCTCCCGTCTATCCCCGCATCTGCACTGGGGCGAGATATCACCGCGCCAAGTCTGGCACGCCGTGCGCGACGCCACGAAGGGCCAGAGCGCGGAGACATTCCTGAAGGAGCTGCTCTGGCGCGAATTCTCCCATCACCTGCTCTGGCATCGGCCGGAGATGCCGGAAGCGCCGCTCCGCGCTGGTTTCAGGAACTTCGCCTGGGCGCCTGATGCACGGCATCGGCGCGCCTGGGAACGGGGGGCAACCGGCTACCCGATCGTCGATGCGGGCATGCGTCAGCTCTGGCGGACCGGGTGGATGCACAACCGGGTGCGCATGATCGTCGCGAGCTTCCTGGTGAAGCACCTGTTGCAGCCCTGGCAGCAGGGCGCGGCCTGGTTCTGGGACACGCTGGTCGATGCCAACCTCGCGAACAACAGCCAGAACTGGCAATGGGTGGCGGGCTGCGGATCGGATGCCGCACCCTATTTCCGGGTGTTTAACCCAGTCCTGCAAGGACGGAAGTTCGATCCCGGCGGCGCCTATGTCCGCACTTTCGTCCCCGAGATCGCGGCGCTGCCGGATACCCATATCCATAGCCCCTGGGAGGCGCCGGATACCGTCCTGGCAGAGGTGGGTTTCCGGCTCGGGCGCGACTACCCGAAGCCGATCGTCGACCATGCGGCGGCGCGGCTGCGCGCCCTCGACGCCTTCGCGGCGCTCCGTGCATGAGCTTCACGCGGCAGCAGCTCCGTGCACGCGGCTTCGCCGGCCTCCGCATCGTGGGTGACGTGCATGGCGACATGGCCGGCTTCGATGCAGCCTGCGCCGGCGCGGAGGCAGCAGGGCTCTTCATCGTGCAGCTCGGCGACCTGACCGACCATGGGCCGGACAGCCCCTCGGTGCTGCGGCGCATGTTCACGCTGCTGGATACCGGCGCAGGCCTGTTCCTGCTCGGCAACCATGACCACAAGCTGCGGCGGGCGCTGATGGGTGCGTCGCTGCGCATGAACGCCGAGGGCCTGGGCGAAACACTGTCCCAGATTGCGGCGGCGCCGGATGCCGTGGCGCTGAAGGCGCGTGCCGTCGCGGAGATCGCGCGCGCCCCGGCCTGGCTGCGCGCCGGCCCGTCGCTCTTCGTGCATGGCGGCTATCACGACGCCATGCTGCATCAACCGGCGCCGGAGGATGCGGGCGCGCGCAAGCCGGATGCCATCGTCTCGCGCGCGCTGTTCGGGGAGGTCACCGGCCGGATCCGCGCCGACGGCTTCCCGGAGCGGCTGCACAATTGGGTGGAGCGCATTCCGGCCGGCCTCACCGTCTACTGCGGGCACGAACGCCGCAGCACCGACGGCCGTCCTTACGTACAGCACGGCGCGGCAGGCGGCACCGCGGTCTTCCTCGACACCGGCGCCGGCAAGGGCGGGCATCTGAGCTGGGTGGATCTGGCCTTCTAGGCGCTCACCGCCTCCCAAATCCTCACCACAGCGCCGGATTGCGCAGCATCGCCGCGATCCTTTCGGCTGCCGTATCCAGCAGCCTCTCCCCTTTCTCCACGGTCGCCAGGCGCGCGTCGCCGATGACGCCGCTCTCGCTGATGGCGCGGAAGGAGCGCCGGCGGTAGAGCGCCGAGGGTTGGCCTTCGACCCGTGTCGTGTGCGGCCCATGCGCCTCCGCCAGCTTTTCGCGCCTGATGCTGGCGGGCGAGATCGCCATGATCATCGAGGTCTCCGCCTCGCAGGCATGCATGACGCTCGGCTGCGCCTCGAGGATCGGCGCGAAGGCATCGCCGATCATGTGCCAATAGGTGCCGGCGGCGACCGCGATGCCGAATTCGGTCGCGAGCTCGGACGCCGCGACGGCCACCGCCTCGGCATTGCCGCCATGGCCGTTCAGCAGCATGACGCGCTTGAAGCCGCAGCGCGCGGCGGAGCGCACGACGCCGCGGATCACCGCGGCGAAGGCATCGTAGTCGAGGGTGACAGTGCCGCCGAACTCCATGTGATGCTCGGCAAGGCCGGTCCAGATGCAGGGCGTGACGACCACCGGCTCACCGGCGGCCGCGATGATCGCCGCGGTGCGCGCCGCGACCGCGGTGGCGCAGAGGATGTCGACGCCGGTCGCCAGATGCGGCCCGTGCTGTTCCAGCGAGGCCACGGGGATGATGACGAGGGCGCCGGCAGCCGCGCGCGCATTCAGCTCCGCGGCGGTCAGCCGCATCCATTCGGTGGTCTGGTCCATCGCGCGGCTCCCCATCTTCGACTGTCCCGCACCGATCCTGCGGCGCGGCGCGGCGCAGTCAATGGCCCGCCGCATTCTCCGCGGCCAGCGGGAACCAGAGCGAGACGGTGGTGCCCTGCCCCGGCGCGCTGCGAATCGCCAGGCCGCCGCCCGATTGCTCGGCGAACCCCTTGGCCATGGGCAGGCCGAGGCCGGTGCCTTCGCCCGGCGGCTTGGTGGTGAAGAAGGGTTCGGTGACCCGCGCGAGCGTCGCGGCGTCCATCCCCTGCCCCTGATCGATGACGTCGAGGCGGATGTAACGCCCGGGCGCCAGCTCGCAGGGGGGCGCATCGCCTGCCGCGATGGTCTCGGCCTCCGCCGCGAGCAGGATGGCGCCGCCATCCGGCATGGCGTCGCGGGCATTGACGGCGAGGTTGACCAGCGCCGCCTCGAGCTGCCGGCGATCGGCCAGCAGCGGCGGCAGGCCAGGCGCCACCGCGACCTCGCAGGTGCAGGCGCGGCCGAGGGTGCGGTCGAGCAGGTCGCGGAGCTCGCCCAGCAGCGCAGCCGGTGCCACCGGCCCCGCGCTCAGCTCGGCACGGCGGGCGAAGGCCAGCAGGCGGCTGGCGACGGCATCGCCGCGCTCGACCGTGGCGCGCAACGCATCGACCATGGCCAGGACCCGGCTCGGATCATCCACCTCCTCAGCGATCATGGACGCGGCGCTGCCGACGACCTGGAGGATGTTGCGCATGTCATGCGCCATGCCCCCGGCCAGCTCGCCCAGCGCCTGCATGCGGTCAGCATGCGCGCCGCGGGCCTGGGCGGCCTCCTGCCGCGCCACCTCTTCCGCGATGCGGCGCTCCAGCCCATGGTTCAGGGCTTCCAGCGCCGCCTGGGCCTGGCGCAGGGCGGTGACATCGTCGAAGCTTTCCATCACCGCAACAGGTGCCCCGGCGGCATCGCGGCGCAGCACCTTGCGGGTGGCGAGCACCATCGGGGCGCCGTCGCGGCGATGATTGATCAGGTCGCCGATCCATTCGCCCTCCCGCAGCAGCGTCGCCTCGACCTCGCCGAAGGGGACCGGGAAGACGGTGCCGAGCAGCTCGCGCGCCATGCGGCCGCGCGCCTCATCCGCCGTCCAGCCGAACAGGCGCTCGCAGCCGCGCGACCAGAACTGGATGGTGCCGTCGATGTCGCGTGCCATCACGGTCGCCAGGTCGAGCGTCGCCAGCAGGTCGCTGAGCTCCGCCCGGCTCCGCTCGAGGGCGGCTTCGGTCGCCTTGAGCGTGGTGACGTCGACATGTGCGCCGACCATTCGCAGCGCGCGGCCGTCGGGGGCGCGTTCGATCTCGGCGCGGGCGGAAATCCAGCGGATCTCGCCATCCGGCGTGACGATCCGGTATTCCTGGGCATAATCGGTGATGCCGGAGGTGGGGGAGACGGCCTCCAGAAAGCGGCGCTCCGCGGCCTCGCGGTCATCCGGGTGCAGGCGGCGGACCCAGTCCTCATGACTCTCGATGGCGGCCTCGGCATCCCCGCCCTGCAGTGCCATGTATTCGCCGGAGCGGTGGTTGACCCCGCTCTCCAGGTCGATCTCGAAGCCGCCGACCAGGCCGATCCGTTGCGCACGGCGCAGCCGCGCCTCGCTCAACGCCAACGCCGCCTCCGCGCTGTCGGCCGCAGGCGTCACCGCCGGTCCCGTGTCGAGCTGCCCCTCTCCCATCCGTCCCGTCCGCGTGCCGAACATCGGTCGTGCCAAGCGTCGGTGTAGAGCGCCAGCCGGACGACCACAATTCCCATCGAAGTCCCGTCCTCGGCACAGGCGGGCGGGACAGCGGCGGCGACCCGTGGCAGGATGCGCAGCCATGCGACAATTGCTTCTGCTGCGGCACGCCAAATCCTCCTGGGACGATCCGCAGTTGCCCGATCACGCCCGGCCGCTGAACGCGCGGGGGCGCCGGGCCGCCCATGCCATGGCGCGCGCGATGCACGAACTCGGCCTGGCGCCGGATGTGGTGCTGGTCTCCTCCGCGCGGCGCACGCTGCAGACGCTGGAGGCATTGGGCACCCTGCCCGACAGCCCGATCATCACGCCGATGGACGATCTCTATCTCGCGCCCTGGCCGCGGCTGCTGGACGCGCTGCGGATGGTGCCGGAGACGGCGCGCAGCGTGCTGCTGCTGGGGCACAACCCCGGCCTGCACGACCTGGCGCTGGCGCTCGCGGGGCCGGCCGCCACCGCCGCCTCCCCCACCGCGCGGCGGCTGGCGGAGGCCTATCCGACGGCGGCACTCGCCGAGTTCTCCGTGGCCCTTCCCTGGCGGCTGCTGGGTGAGGGCGGCGGCCGCCTGGTGCGCTTCATGCTGCCCGCCGACCTGCCCGAAATGGCAGCCTGAGAGGATCCCATGGTCGCCCGCACCGGCATCGAGATGCCGCTTCCCGACATCGCCCTGCCGGCACCGGCGGAATCCCCTTCGGTCCCCTCGCTGACCATCGAACTCGCCCTGCCGGCGGAAGCGGCCGGGCGGCTGACCCGGCTGCCGGCGATCGGGACCAGGCGCCTCGGGCGCAGCCGCGGAGGCGCGGAGACGCTGATCTGGTTCGACACGCCGCAAGGGGCGCTCGCCGAAGCCGGTCTGGCCCTGGAACAGGGTGCGCGCGGCGCACGGCGGCTATTGGTCACCCTGCCGGCGGCGAACGCGCCCTGGCATCCCGGCCTGCCGCCCGCCCCGGCGGCGGAAGACGCGATGCCGGCAGCCGCCGCGGCCGGACCGCTGGTCGCGCTGGCCGCCTTCCACGGCCGGAAGCTGGGCTTCGCCCTGTCCCACGCGGCGGGCGAGGTCGAGGCGCTGCTGTTGACCGGCAAGCTGCGCGCCGTCGCCGACGAGCATCCGGTGGCGCGGCTGACGCTGACCGGCCCGGCAACGGCGGTGCTGGCGATCGCGCGCGAGATCGCCGCCGAGCTGCCGGCCCTCCCCCCCGCCGCGGCGCTGGCGGAGGAGGCCCGGGCGCTGGCCCAGGGCGACAGGCCCCGGCTGCGCCGCAAGGGCGCGCCCGATCCCGGCACCGCCACGACCGTCGAGGAGGCGCTGGCGCTGGCCGTCGGCCACCTGGCGGAGGTGGTGCTGGCGCTCGCCCCCGGGGCGCGGGCCGATGCCGGGCCGGAGGCGGTGCACCAGATGCGGGTCGGGCTGCGCCGGCTGCGCTCGGTCCTGAAACTCTTCCGCCGCGCCGCGGATGGGCCGGCGCCGAAGGCGCTGGAGGCGGGGCTGAAGACGCTGCTGGGCTTCCTCGGACCGGCCCGGGATTGGGATGTCTTCACCCTCGGCATCGGCCGCGCGATCAGCGAGGCGATGCCGGAGGAGCGCGCCGTCGCTGCGCTGCTGGACGCCGCCGAGGGCCGGCGCCAGGCGGCCTATGCGGCGCTCGAACGCTTCCTCCACTCCCCCGACTACCGGCTGCTGGCCTGGGAACTGACCGGCTTCGTCGCGGAGGCGCGCTGGCGCGAGGAGGCCTCGGAGGAAGCCTTAACCCTGCTCGCTTCCCCGCTCCAGCCCTTTGCCGAGGCGCTGCTGGCGAAGCGCTGGAAAGGCCTCGCCGAGGATGGCGCCGTCATGGCCGAGATGGATGACGAGCGGCTGCATGAGATGCGGCTCGACGCCAAGCGCCTGCGCTATGCGGCGGAGCTCTTCGCGCCGCTCTGGGCCGGGCGGCGGTCGCGGCGCTTCCTCAAGCGCCTGGCGGCGGTGCAGGAAGCGTTGGGCCTCGCCAATGACGCGGTGGTCGCGGGCGCGCTGGCGGCGAGCCTCGCCAACGGCCGGGCGGAGCGCGCCTATGCCATTGGAATCGTGACGGGATGGGCGCGTGGGCGGGTCGGTCGGGTACGGCAGGAGGCGACCGAAACCTGGGACGACCTTGACGCTACCGGAGCCTTCTGGTAGCGCCCGAGTCTCTATCATTGCCGGGAACGGGGCTTTCGCGACCTTCCCGTGCGCAGTTGGGCCGCCTCCGCGCATGACTCTGCCGAGACGCCGAATCTTCAAACCCGCCCGTACATCCCGCCGCATCGGCGGCGGGGTACTGGCGGTGCTTGGCCTTGCCGGCCTTGGATCCCTCCTCGTGGCGGTCGGCCTGCCGACCAATCTCTTCGGGTCCGCCCCGCGCGAGAGCGAATGGCGCGCCGAAGCGCATGAGGTGCGCATCGTCGATGGCGAGACGCTGAGGCTCGGCGACCGGATCCTCCGCCTGTCCGGGGTGGAGGCGCCGCAGCGCGGCCAGGCCTGCCGCGATGCGCGCGGCGGCGGCTTCGATTGCGGCGATGCGGCCGCCGATGCGCTGGCGCGGCTGATCGGCGGCCATGGCCTGACCTGCCGGATGCAGGGGCGCGACAGCTATGGGCGCGGCCTTGGCGTCTGCACCGCTGCCGAAACCGAGCTGAACGCGGCGCTGGTCGGCAGCGGCTGGGCCATGGCGACCGGCCGCGACCGCCTGGACCTGCGGCCGCAGCAGGCCGAGGCACGGCGGCAATCCCGCGGGTTCTGGGCCGCCGCCGCGGCGCCGCCGGGCTGGCAGTAGAGCGGATCGCCGGAGGGCGGAATCGCCCGGAGGCACGAATCCGCTCGCCAAAACGCTCTAGCCAACCAGCGCCCGCGACCCGTCCTGGAGGTCGAAGACCACGCGCTCGCCGCTCCAGGCGCTGCGGCCGTAGGAGATCGGACGTCCTTGCAGATCCGCGTCGAGGCGTGTGACCGCCAGGACCGGGGATGCTTCCAACTGGCGGAGGGCTTCCGCCTCCTCCGGTGTCGGCAGCCGCCCTTCCACGCGCGTCCAGAGCCTGAGGTAGTCCGGGATGCCGTAGGCGGCGAAGGTCGCCGTATAGGTCGCGTGCTCGGCCTTGACCCGCGCGAAATCCGGGAAGCGGTCGGCCGGCAGCCAGACGCTCGCGACCTCGATCGGGATGCCGTCGGCGGTGCCGATGCCGCGCCGGTGCGCGACCAGAGCGCCGGGCGCGATGGCCAGCGCCTCCGCGACCTCCTCCGAGGCCGGGATCACCTCCTGCAGCAGCAGTTCCCCGCCCGGATCGAAACCTTGCTCGATGAGATTGCGGGAAAAACGCGTGCGGCTGGAGATCGGATAGGCCAGCAGGTCGCGGTGCACGAAGGTGCCGCGCCCCTGCTCCGCCCGCACCAGCCCGCGCCGCTCCAGGCTCGCGATCGCCTGGCGCACCGTGAAGCGGCTGACCCCGAAGCGCTCCATGAGCTCGGGCTCGGTCGGCAGGCGCTCACCCGGACGCCAGGCGCCGCCCTCGATCTCGGCCGCGAGCGCGGTCTTGACCTGGAGCCAGAGCGCCATGCCGCGCTTGCGGGTGAGACTCACGGATCGCGGCGGACGCAGCGGAACAACAATTTGCTCACCGCCGAGTAGTCCAGCGCGTCGGTCAGCTTCGGGTAGTAGCCGCGATCCTTGGGCACCGGCACGAAGCCGTCATAGCCGAAGCGACGCACCGAGACCTCGAGCCCCGCCGCGACGAAGGCGGCGGCATAGTCGTCCGGGCTCCGATCCTGCACCGGGGCATTGGTCCTGCCGCCGATGAAGTCCCGCCAGGCCGGCCAGAGCGGGTTCTCGGTGTGGCAGCCGGTCACCGCGTAGTAGACGCCGCCGCGACGCAGCGCCGCATGCATGCCCGCGGCATGGGCGGCGAGGTCGGGCAGCAGGTAGATCACCTCATAGCTGAAGGCGATGTCGAAGCTGTCCGGCCAGGCGGTGAGGTCGGAGGCGGCCTCATAGGCGACCGGCACCACCCCCGCGAGGCTGCGGGCGGCAGCGATCGAGGCCTGGGCAATATCGACGCCGAGGCCGCGCCGGAATGGCTTCAGGGCGTGCAGCAGGCGCAGGAAGCCGCCGCGGTTGCAGCCGAAATCCAGCACCTCCCGGGTGCTGAGGTCGGTCTCCGGGATCGTTTCGATGAAGTGCCGCCAGAGCGGGCGGTGCCCTTCCTCCATCGCCGGCTCCCGCGCCGCATCTGCGTGCCAGGTGTCGTAGGAAAGCGCGGTGCTGCCCATCTCTGTTCTCTCCTTGCCGGCCCCCGCCGGCGCGATGGGGACAAGCTAGGGCGAAGCGGTTCGCGCCGGGGTGACGGCCAGATGAAATCATACGGACGACCGGACGGAGCAGATCGCGGGGTTTTCCATCCGCCAGGCGGATTACAGGCGCGTCGTTTGCCAAAACCGCGAGGCACCCGATATCTTGCGCTGCATCATGCGAGTGCGCCCCGGTATTCCACCCGTGAGCCTCGCGGACCCGTAAGCATCCCTGCTGAGGAACGACGCCAATGAGCAATCCGGCCACCGGATCCGTCACCCTTACGCTCGACGGCAGCAACCGAAGCGTCTCCCTGCCGCTGCTCGGCGGCACCCTGGGGCCGCAGGTGGCCGATATCCGCAAGCTCTACAACGAGCTCGGCATCTTCACCTTCGACCCGGGCTATGGCGGCACTGCGGCCTGCGACAGCAAGATCACCTATATCGACGGCGACGAGGGGGTCCTGCTCTATCGCGGCTACCCGATCGAGCAGCTCGCCGAGCAAAGCGACTTCATCGAGATCGCCTATCTGCTGATGAACGGCGAGCTGCCGAATGCCGCCGAGCTCAAGGCCTTCGAGACCGGCGTCACGCGGCACACCATGCTGCACGAGCAGATCCGGAACTTCTTCCAGGGCTTCCGCCGCGACGCGCACCCGATGGCGGTGATGTGCGGCGTGGTCGGCGCGCTGGCCGCCTTCTACCACGATAATCTCGACATCCACGACCCGGAGGTGCGCCGCATCGCCGCCTTCCGCCTGATCGCGAAGGTGCCGACCATCGCGGCCTGGGCCTACAAGTATGCGATCGGCCAGCCCTTCGTGTATCCGCGCAACGACCTCGGCTACGCCGCGAACTTCCTCTACATGCTGAACTCGGTCCCGGCCGAGCCCTATGAGGTCAGCCCGATCCTGGCCCGCGCCATGGACCGCATCCTGGTCCTGCACGCCGACCACGAGCAGAACGCCTCGACCTCGACCGTGCGGCTCGCCGGCTCGACCGGGGCGAACCCCTTCGCCTGCATCGCCGCCGGCATCGCGGCGCTCTGGGGCCCGGCGCATGGCGGCGCCAACGAGGCGGTGCTGAAGATGCTGGGCGAGATCGGCCATGCCGACAACATCCCGGCCTTCATCGCCAAGGTGAAGGACAAGAACTCCGACGTGAAGCTCATGGGCTTCGGCCACCGGGTCTACAAGAACTTCGACCCGCGCGCGAAGATCATGAAGGAGACCTGCCACGAAGTCCTGGGCGAACTCGGCATCAAGGACGAGCCGCTGCTGGACCTGGCCATGGAGCTGGAACGGATCGCGCTGACCGATGATTACTTCATCAGCCGCAAGCTCTACCCGAATGTCGATTTCTATTCGGGCATCATCCTGAAGGCCATGGGCATCCCGACCAGCATGTTCACCGTGATCTTCGCGGTGGCGCGCACCGTCGGTTGGGTGAGCCAGTGGAAGGAGATGATCGAGGATCCGTCGCAGCGCATCGGCCGTCCGCGCCAGATCTACACCGGCGCCGCCACCCGCGACTTCGTGCCGATCGACAAGCGCGGCTGACCCATCTTGCGGCACGAGGCTTCGCCTCATGCCGAGCGCCCGAATGGGTGCTTCCAGTCGTGTGCTAAGGGGCGGATGCGCCCCGGCCGGCGATTGAGGCACAGGTCTGACGAGGCCCGCCGGGGCGACCCGGCGGGCCTCGTTGCGTTCCGGACCGCCGTGAAGGTGGGCGGCGTGCTTGCTCTTCCTTGTGCGATGCCGCCGGTTTATTGTTTCGGGGAATGACCGTTTCCGGAGGATGCCCCCCGATGCGATGGCCGCCCCTCCTGGCCAGCCTGCTGATGCTGCTGGCGCTGCACCTGCCGCTCGCCGCGCAGGACATGCGCGGCATCGCCATCGAACGCCGCGTCGCGCTGGTGATCGGCAACCAGGACTACCGCGGCATCCGCAAGCTCGAGAATGCGGTGGCCGATGCGCGCGGCATGGCGGCGCAGCTCCGGGAACGCGGCTTCCAGGTCTTCGACGGCTATGACCTCGACCGGCGCGGCATGAACCGGCTGATCGCGGAATTCGAGGCCTCGCTCGCGGCACGCACCATCGCGGTCGCCTATTACGCAGGCCATGGCGTGCAGGTGGGCGCGGGCAATGTGCTGATCCCGGTCGACGCCACCGCGCAGACCGAGCGCGAGCTGACCGAGGACGGCATCCGCCTGGCCGAGCTGATGGAGCGCATGGCCGCGGCCAATGCGGCATCGGCCGGCGGCTTCAACCTGCTCATCGTCGATGCCTGCCGGGACAATCCCTTCCGCACCCAGGGCCGTTCCCTCGGCCTGTCGCGCGGATTGACCGCGACCGGCACCAGCGGCGTGATGGTGCTCTACGCGGCGGGCACCAACCAGCAGGCGCTCGACCGGCTCGGCCGCGACGACCGCGACCCGAACGGGCTGTTCACGCGGGTGCTGCTGCGGACCATCCGCGTGCCGGGCCTGTCGGTGCGGGAGGTGATCGGCCGGGTGCGCACCGAGGTCGCGACGGCGGCACGCGGCGTAGGCCACGACCAGACGCCGGCGATCTACGACGAGGCGATCGGCGATTTCGTCTTCACGCCGGCCCCGCCGGTCGCGATCGCCGCCCCGGCCGTGCCCGCGACGGCCGCCCCCGGCCCGCCGCCGATCCCGGCCTTCGACCGTGACGCGCTGGCTTGGCAGTCGATCGCTGGCAGCCGCAGCGCCGCCGATTTCCAGGCCTATCTGGAAGCCTTCCCGAACGGTGTCTTCGCGCCGCTGGCGCGGAGCCGCATCGCCGCCCTGTCGGCGCCGGTGACGCCACCCGTGCCGGCACCCCCCACGCCGATGCGGGAGGCGGCGCTCACCCCGCAGGCACCGGCACCGCTGCCGGGCCTGCCCACCACCAAGCCGCTGGCCCTGCCGCCGGTCCCCAGCCGCGCGGCCGCCCCACCCATCCCCGGGCGAGATGGCAAGCCGCCGCCGCT
>NZ_JAAGBB010000048.1 GCF_018129085.1 Plastoroseomonas hellenica | reverse complement strand
AGCGGCGCTGCGCGGGCATCGCGCGCCACAGTGTCGATGGCGCCGAGGGCTTGCAGCGCCGCGAGCGCCGCGATCCGCCCGCGCAGCCCGGCCGCTTCCGCGCCGGCGATGCCGGCGCCGTCGCCGGCCACCGCGATGCCGGGGATGCTGCTCAGGCCCCAGGCGTCGGTCGCCGGCGCGAAGCAGGCATTGCCCTCATCCCAGGCGACCTCGCAGCCGGAGGCGGCGGCGAGGTTGATGTTCGGCACCACGCCCTGGTGCAGCAGCACATGGTCGAAGATCTCGGTGCCGCCATTCCAGTCGACCCGCAGCGCCGCGCCTTCGGCGGCGATCGCGAGCCGCGTCACGCCGCCCGTCACGCGCACGTGCCGCCGCACCGTGGTCATCAGGCGCAGCCCTTTCCACGGATAGGGCGTGGTCAGGAAGCCCGGCAGGTGGCGGAGCGCGGCGCCCCGGTTCGCGCGCGGCGTCGTCTCCAGGATCATCGCCGGCGGCGCCCCGGCCGCGATGCATTGCGCGGCATAAAGCCAGAGCAGCGGCCCGCAGCCCGCCAGCAGCACGCGCCCGCCTGGCGCGATGCCCTGCGCCTTCAGCAGCGTTTGCCCGGCGCCGACCGTCATCACGCCCGGCAGGGTCCAGCCGGGGACCGGGAAGGGCCGTTCCATCGCGCCGGTCGCGATGATCACCTGCCGCGCCGGGAACACCATGGACTGGGTGCCGGCGGAGACGCCGATCTCCAGCGTATCGTCCAGGTGCCAGACCGTCGCGCCGGGCAGGTAGTCGGCGCGGCAGCCGGCGAAGGCCTCGGCCACCGCGCCGCCGGCCCAGTATTCGCGCCCCAGGATCGCGGGGTCGCGGAGCGGCGCTGCGCCGATGGCACGCCAGATCTGCCCGCCGGGGCGCGGATTCTCATCCAGCACCAGCACCGAAAGCCCGGCGCCGTCGGCCTCCAGCGCCGCCGCCATGCCGGCCGGGCCAGCGCCGATGATGACGAGGTCGTAGGCATCGCGCAGCCCGTCCACGCCGGAAAGCCGCCTCATCGCCCGACCTCCCGCCGGCCATGCTGCGTCTCGACCGCCATCCCCTCGGCCAGCGGCACCAGGCAGCCCTGGCGGTTGCCGGTGCCGTCGATCACCACCAGGCAGTCGAAGCAGACGCCCATCATGCAATAGGGGCCACGCGCGGCGCCGGAGACCGCGGTCTCCCGGCAGGCATGCCGCCCGAGCGCCAGCAGCGCCGCGGCGACGGTATCGCCGGCGCGACCTTGCACCGCTTCGCCATCCAGCGTGAAGCCGATGCGCGGCGCGTCGTCATGCAGCCTGCGGAACATGGAACCTCCGGGCGCTGAAAGGGGAAAGCGCCGCATCGAGCGCGCCTTGCGCGATCATCGGGGCCAGGGTCTCGGCATGCACCGCGGCCAGGGTCACGCCGCTGTGGCAAGTGGCGATGAAGGCGCCGGGCGCGCTTTCGGACTGGTCGTAGATCGGGAAGCCGTCCTGCGACATCACCCTGAGCGCCGCCCAGGTCCTGACCACGTTGAGGGACGCAATGCGCGGGAACATGCGCACCGCGCGCTCCGCCATCACCGACAGCACGCCGAGGCCGATGCGAGCCTCGAATCCCGCTTCCTCGGCGCTGTCGCCCATCATCACGCCGCCTTCATCGGTCTGGCGCACCGTCACCAGCGGGTGGGAGAGGAAGGGCGCGGTCTTCTCGGTCACCAGGATCTGCCCGCGCTGCGGCCGCACCGGCGCCTCGAGCCCGACCATCGGCGCCAGCCGCGCATTGGCGACACCGGCGGCCAGCACCACGCGGGCGGCCTCGATCGCGCCCCGCGCCGTCTCGATGCGGAATCCGCCGGCCGAGAGGGGTGTGATCGCGGTGACCGCGTGTTCCGGCCGGTAGCTGCCGCCGCGCAGCGCGAAGGACCGGTGCAGCGCCCGAAACAGGCGCAGCGAATTCACGTGCCCGTCGATCGGTGTGTAGAGCCCGCCCACCACATCCGGCCCGATATCCGGGAAGATTTTGGCGAGCGCCGGCCGGTCCAGCACCTCCCAGTCATAGGGGATCCAGCCGGGCTGGTTGTGCATGCGGACGAGCGCGGTGCGGCGCTTCTCCAGCTCCTCCTCCGACAGCGCCAGGCTGAAGCCGCCGGGGCGCTGGAAGGCAAGGGAGATGTCCGTCTCTTCCCGCAGCCCCTCGGCGAAGCCCGCCCAGGCATCGGAGGATCGCCGTGTCCAGGCGCCATAGGGCGCCATGCCGAGGCCCTTCGACTGCACCCAGACCAGCGCGAAATTGCCGCGGCTGGCGCGATGCGCGATGTCGCCTTCATCGAGGATGCAGACCGAAAGCCCGGCGCCGAGCAGGCCGCGCGCCACCGCCGCCCCCACCACGCCACCGCCGATCACGGCCGCATCGAAACTGGTCTTCGCGTTCATGATCCCGCGATCATCGCCAGGATGGGCGCGGCGCGCCAATCTCTTCTGCGCCACGGTCCATACGGAAAGCTTATGGGTTACGCCGCGCCCGGCTGCCGCTGATCGCCGCGTCGCACAGGGCGATGAAGCCCAGCATCAGCGAGGAGGGCGGGAAGGCTGACGGCCGCACCAGCCGGACCCTGAGCGTCAGATCGGCGGCGAAGGGCCGCACCAGGCCGCCGCGCGCCGCATGCGCCTGGGCGGTCAGCCGGTCCACGATGCCGATTCCCATGCCTTCCAGCACCAGGGCCGAGACGATATGCGCCAGGTGGGTCTCGATGCGGGTTCGGCAAACGATGCCCTCCCGCCCCAGCAGCGCCTCGAGCTGCGCGCCGAGGCTGGATCCGCGTGCGCTCAGCGCCACCAGATCCTGTCCGGCCAGGTCGCGCGGCGTGATGCGGCGCTTGGCTGCGAGCGGGTGGCCCGGCGGGAGCACCACGACGCAGGGCACGTCATGGTCGCGCTCGGCGTGCAGGCCGGGCGGCGAGAGCGTGCCTTCGACGATGCCGAGGTCGCAATCCTGGGTCTGCACCAGCCGCGCGATCTCGGTCGAGGCCTGCACCTGGAGCGATACCGCAGCGCCCGGATGGGCCTCCGCGAAGCGGCGGATCACCTGCGGCAGGAAGGTCGCGGCCGCGGCCGGCATGGCGCCGACGCGGAGCGTGCCGCGGCGGCCGTTGCGGATCTCGGCCGCGACCGCCGCGATGCGCTCGAAGCCCGCGAAGGCGCGCTGCAGCTCGTCGAAGAACAGCCGCCCTTCCGGCGTCGGCACCAGGCGGCCGCGCACGCGGTCGAACAGGGTGAAGCCGTTATCCGCCTCCAGCTCCTTCAGCAGCCGGCTGACGGCGGGCTGGGAGCGGCGGAGTGCTGTCGCGGCGCCGGTCACGCTGCCGGTGAGCATGGTCTGGCGGAAAGCCTGCAGGCCGCGCTGGCCAGGGGGACGGAGCATGGCGCGATCATGCCCATCCGCGTCGCCTGTCGTCATCCCTTGCGCGCCGTTCGGCAGCTCCGCACCATCTGCCCGAAACAGGGAAGGACGCCGCACATGACCCGTATCGCCGCCGAGGCACTGGCCGATTTCACCGCCGCGCTCTACCGCGCCGCCGGGCTGCCGCAGGAGGATGCCGCGCTGGTCGCCGACACCTTGGTGCGGGCCGATCTCTGGGGGCATTCCTCGCATGGCGTGATGCGCGCGCCCTGGTACATCGACCGGGTGAAGACCGGCATGATGACGCCGGTCACGCAGCCAGAGACCCTGGTCGATGCCGGCGCCATCGCCGTGATCCACGGCCATGACGGCGTCGGCCAGGTGATCGCCAAGCGGGCTATGCTCGATGCGGTGGCGCGGGCCAGGAAGCACGGGGTCGGCATCGTCTCGGTGCGGGAATCGAACCATCATGGCGCGCTCGGCTACTTCACGCGTCTCGCGGCGGAGCAGGGCTGCATCGGCATGCTGGTCGCCAATGGCAGCCCGGCCATGGCGCCCTGGGGCGGGCGGCGCAAGGTGATCGGCAACAACCCTTGGTCCATCGCGGCGCCCGCCGGCCGGCATCCGCCGCTGATGCTCGACATCGCCAATACCGTGGTGGCGCGCGGCAAGATCTTCCTCGCGCGACAGAAGGGCATCCCGATCCCGGAGAGCTGGGCGATCGACGCCGAAGGCCGCCGCACCTCCGATCCCGTCGCCGCGCTGGCCGGGGTCATCCTGCCGATGGCGGAGCACAAGGGCTATGGGATCTCGGTGATGATGGACGTGCTGGCCGGCGCGCTTTCCGGCAGCGGCATGATGACCGAAGTGAACGGGCCCTATCAGGCGGAAAAGCGCAGCCGCTCCGGCCATTTCGTCATGGCGCTCGACATCGCGGCCTTCGGGCCGCGTGACGTCTTCGAATCACGGATCGAGCGCATGATCGCCGAGATCAAGGCGGTGCCGTTGGCCGAGGGTGCGACCGAGATCTTCTACCCCGGCGAGATCGAAGCCCGGAACGAGGCCCGCCATCGCGCCGAAGGGCTGGTGCTGCCGGAGCAGACGCGCCTCGACCTCGTGGCCGTCGCGCAGGGCTTCGGGGTGCCGCTGCCGGCGGCCTTCACCTGATCCGGTCGGGATCGCCCGAGAAGCCCGCCTCGCAGACGCCGCCGCCATGGAAGCGGGCGGCGACGCTGCCAGGCGGCGGTGCGATACCCTCGATCTCCGTGGCGAAGACCTCGGCATCATCCTCCGGCACATAGCCGACCGCGGCGCGCGCCGCCGCATCACCGCCCCAGAGCGCGCGGCGATTGGCGGAGACGCCATAGATCACCAGGAAGTGGAAGTCAGATGCTTCCACGCAGCGCCGTGCCAACTGTGCCATGTCGCGATGGCTGATCCAGCCGCCGAGCTCCCGCGCATTGCCGGGCTTCGTGCGGAAGGCACCGATGCGGAGGCAGGCGACCTCCATCCCGAACTTGTCCGCATGCAGCCGCCCGAGGGTCTCGCCATAGACCTTGCTGGCGCCGTAGAAGCCGCTTGGCCGCGGACGCTCCTCGGTGCCGACCGGGCGGCCCGCAGGATGGAAGCCGATGGTGTGGTTGCTGCTGGCGAAGATGAAGCGCTTCACGCCCGCAGCCCGGGCGGCGCTGAACATCAGATGCGTGCCGAGCACATTGGCGCGGAAGATCGCATCCGGATCGCCACCCGCTTCGCGCGGGATGCCGGCCAGGTGGATGACGCAATCGACGCCGGCCATCGCGGCCTCGGCAATGCCGGGCTCCGCCAGGTCGCCCTGCATCGCCTCCTCCTGCGGCGCCAGTCCGGCGACGGGGCGCAGGTCCTGCAGGCGGATGGCGGTCGCGGTGCCGGCCAAGGCAGGGCGCAGCACGCTGCCGATCTCCCCCGCCGCGCCGGTGAGCAGCAGGCGCTGCCAATGCCGTGTGCCGTCAGCCATCGATGGTGATGTTCGCCTGGGTGACGATCCGCCCAAATTTTTCGGACTCCGCCTGCTGGAAGGCCCAGGATTCGGCCCGGCTCATGGATTGCACCAGCAGCCCCTGCTCCTCGAACCGTCCGCGGAGCGTGGGCTCGCGCATGGCTGCCGCCAGCGCGGCATGCAGCCGGTCGGTGATCGCGTCCGGCGTCGCGGTCGGCGCATAGAGGCCGAAGAAATTCACCAGCTCATAGCTGGCGAGCGGCGGGTACTCGGACGCCGAGGGCACATCCGGCAATTGCGGCATGCGTTCCTTCGAGGTGACGCCGATGGCGCGGATCCGCCCTTCCCGGATCAGCGGGAGTCCCGAGGCGAGGCTGTTGTAGCCGAACTGCACCTGCCCCGCCGCGATGTCGAGCACCGCGGGCCCCGACCCGCGATAGGGCACATGCACGGTGCGGATGCCGGCGATGGTGTTCAGCAACTCCCCCGACAGATGCTGCGGATTGCCGATGCCGGAGGAGGAATAGCTGAACCGCCCTGGCGCCGCCTTCGCCTGTTCGATGAGTTCGGGCAGCGTCCGGAAGGGGGCTTCCGGATAGGCCATGATGACGTTCGGCACCTTGACCATGATCATCACCGGCCGGAAGTCACGTGCGGCGTCGTAAGTGATGCGGCCACGGAAAAGATGCGGGTTGATCGCGGTCTCGCCGGAACCGCCGAGCATCAGCGTGTAGCCATCCGGCGCCGATTGCGCGAGCGCCTGGGCCGCGATCATGCCGCTGGCGCCGGAGCGGTTCTCCACGATGACCGGCTGCCCGAGTGCGGCGCGCAGTGGCTCCGCCGCCAGTCGCGCGGCGATGTCCTGGCCACCGCCGGCTGCGTAGGGGACGAGTAACCGAACCGGTCGGTTCGGGTAGTTGCCCTGCGCCCGCGCCGCACCATGCAGCGCCAGCGCGGGGGTGGCGAGCAGCAGCGCGCGTCGTGTCGTGCCCATGATCTCCTCCATGCCGCATCTCCGTGCGGCGATGGCGCGATCATGCCCACCAGGCGATGGAACCGGGAAGGGGGGTTGGAGGCTGCCCCGCCGCGTGATCTTCTTGCATTGCGCCCGAAGGCGGCGCGCCGGGGGAGGCAGGCCATGACGACATGCAAAGGCGCCGTATCGCGCCGCTCCCTTCTCGCCGCCGCTGGTGCTGCTGCGTTGCCCGGCGGCGGCCACGCGCAACCCGCAGCTTTCCCCTCACGCCCGATCCGCGTCGTTTCGCCCTACACGCCGGGTGGCGGCACCGACACCACCGCGCGGCTGATCGCACCGGTGATGCAGGAGGTGCTGGGCCAGCCGATCGTCGTGGAGAACCGCGCCGGCGCCGGCGGGTCGATCGGCGCCGCGGTCGTCGCCGCCGCGCCGCCGGACGGGCACACGCTGCTGCTCGATGCGCTCGGCCATGTCGTCAATCCGCATCTGCTGCGCAACCTGCCCTTCGACTACGCGACCGCCTTCGCGCCGGTCAGTCTGATCACGGTGCTGCCACAGATCCTCGTCGTGCCACCGAACCTGCCGGTCGCCTCGCTCGCGGAATTCGTCGCCTGGTGCAGGGCGCGGCCGGGGCAGCTTGCCTATGGCTCCTCCGGCAATGCCACGGGATCGCATCTCGCCAGCGTGCTGTTCCTTCGCGAAACCGGGCTCGACCTGGCGCACGTCCCCTACCGCGGCGGTTCCGCGGTGCTGCCCGACCTGATCGCCGGCAATGTGGTGTTCGCCTTTGCCACCGTGAATTCCGCGAGCCAGCTCGTCCGCGATGGCCGTCTGCAGGCGCTTGCCGTCGCCTCCGACACCCGCGTCTCCTCGCTGCCCGATGTGCCGACCATGGCCACGGCGGGGTATCCGGCGGTGCTGGTCGATGAATGGAACGGGCTCTACGCCCCCGCCGGCACACCCGCGCCGGTCCTCGCGCGCCTGCACGCGGCGGTGCGCCAGGCGCTGGAGACACCGGCGGTGCGTGACCGTTTCGCGCAGATCGGCGCCGTCACCCGCGGCACGCCGCCCGGCGAATTCACCCGCTACGTGGCCGCGCAGCGCGAGATGGTGGGCCGCCTGGTCCGGGACGCCAATATCACTGTGGAATGACCGCCATCCTGCCGCCGAGCTCCGACCAACAAGGGACTACCGTCATGAAGCCATGTATTCCGCATCGCCAGGAGGCCCCGCGCCCGTCCTGGCGCGGTCCTGCCGGCAGCACCGACTGCCATTTCCACATCTTCGGCCCCTATGACCGCTTCCCGCTCGATCCCGGCCGCAGCTACGACCCGCAGGAGGCGTCCATCGCAGACTATCTGCGCGTCGCCAATGCGCTCGGCATCGAACGGATGGTGGTCGTGCAGCCGAGCGTCTACGGCACCGACAATCGCTGCACCATCGATGCCGTGCAGCGCTTCGGTCGCGATCGCGCCTGTGCCATCGCGGTGGTGGATGACAGTTTCGACGACACGGCACTGCGCAGCTTGCAGGCGCAGGGCGTGCGCGGGCTGCGCTTCAATGCCGTTTCCGGCAACGGCACCCCGCTCGATCAGCTCGAGGCGCTGACGAAGCGCATCGCGCCGCTCGGCTTCCACCTGCAGGTATACCTGGAAGGGCATCAATTGCCGGAGCTGGCGCCGCGCCTCGCCAAGCTGCCGGTGCAGGTGGTGATCGACCACATGGGCGGCGTGCGCACCGCGGACGGCGTCGAGGCGCCCGCCTTCCAGGCGCTGCTGCGGCTGCTCGGCAGCGAGCAGGTCTGGGTGAAGCTCTGCGGTTACCGCATCTCCTCGGGCGGGCTGCCTTATGCTGATGTCGCGCCCTTCGCCAAGGCGCTGCTGGCCGCGGCGCCGGAGCGTTGCCTCTGGGGCACCGACTGGCCGCACCCCTCGCTTCATGACGTGGTGCCGGAGGACGGGCAGCTCTTCGACCTGCTCGGCGAATGGGCGCCGAGTGCGGCGCAGCGCCAGGCCGTGCTGGTGGACAACCCGGCTCGCCTCTACGGCTTCGGCTGAACCCGTCGGTGGCCCGGGATCACCGGGCCGCCGGCTGCAGGATCAGCGCGAATTCGGGGATGTAGGTGGTCAGGAACAGCACCACCAGCATCACCAGGATCTGTGGCCAGATGGCGCGGGAGATGCGCGCCAGCGACAGCCCGCTCAGCGCCATGCCGATGAACAGGCAATAGCCGATCGGCGGCGCTGCCATGCCGATCGCGACATTGGTCACGATGATGGCGCCGAAATGGATGGGATCGACACCGAAGCGGGTCGCGATGGCGATCAGCATCGGGCCCAGGATCACCATGATGGCGATCTCGTCCATGACAGCCGCCAGCAGGAAGAAGGCGATGTTGAGCGCCGCCAGCGCCAGCCATTTCTCCTGGATGTTGGCGGCCATCCAATGCGCGAACCGCGTCGCGAGCTGTTCCTGCGCGATCAGGATGCCGAAGCCGGTGGAGACGGCGATGATCGCGCAGACCATGCCGCTGGTCTTCATCGCCCGTGCGATCAGGCCGGGCAGGGCTCGCAGCGTGAGCAGCCGCTCCACGAACAACCCGACCAGCACCGCGTAGAGGCAGGAGACGGCGGCCGCTTCGGTCGGCGTGAAGATGCCGCCATAGATGCCGCCCAGCACCACCAGCGGCGATCCCAGCGCCCATTTGGCGCGGTGGAAGGCGGTCCAGGTCTCGCGGATACTGGCGCGCGGCAGGCGCGGCACCTGATTGCGGCGCGCGTGCACGTAGCAGACGACGAGCAGCCCGGCCGCCAAGGTCAGCCCCGGCACGATGCCCGCAACGAAGAGCCGTCCGATCGACTGCTCCGCCACGATCCCCCAGATCACGAAGGCGATCGATGGCGGGATCAGCGGCCCCAGCACGCCGGCGCTGACCGCGATGGAGGCTGCGAAGGCACGGTCGTATCCCGCCTTTGCCATGGCCGGGATCAGGATGCCGCCGATCGCAGCGGTCGTCGCCGGCGCCGAGCCGGAGATGGCGGAGAACACTGTCGCCGCGAGCACGGCCACCATGGCGAGGCCACCGGTGCGATGCCGTACCAGGGTGGAAGCGAAATCGACCAGCCGCTGCGACAGGCCGCCGGCCGTCATCAGCTCCCCCGCCAGCATGAAGAGCGGGATGGCCAGCAGGCTGAATTGCTGCGATCCGCTGATCACGGCCTGGGCCAGGAAGGCGGGTTCGATATCGGCGGCGATCAGCGCCGCGGTGATGGCGAGCGGGATCGCGATGGCGAACGGAAAGCCGAACAGCACCAGCCCGGCAAAGCCGGCGGTCAGGCACCAGGCGATCGGCGTCATGCCGCGATCTCCTCCGCCGGCGCTGCGCCGCCCGGGCGCAGCGCGCGCTCCGCGCCGAACAGCGCGATCAGCGCGCCGGCGATCGGCGCCATCACGTTCAGGATCTCGATCGGGTACTCGATGGCGGCGGAGACGGAGCCTTCCGTCACCTCCATGAAGCGCAGTCCTGCCCAGGCCAGGAAAACACCGAGGCAGGCAGTCATCGCGTCGGTCAGCCGCTCCATCCAGCGCCTCAGCCGTGCCGGCAGCGCGTCCGGCAGCAATGTCAGCCGCACATGCCAGCCTTCATGGACGCCAAGCGCGAAGCTGCCGAGCACCGTCCAACTGAACAGCAGCAGCGCCAGCTCCTCGCTCCAGGATGGCGTGGCGCCGAAGACGTAGCGCATCAGCACCTGGTAGGCGATCGCGAGCAGCATCGCCGCCGCGGCCAGCACCACCGACGCCCGCGTCGCCGCCGCGATCAGGCCTGCAAGCGTCCCGAAGAGCCGGAGCACAGGCTCAGAGCCCATTTGAGAATGGCTGCGGGGCGTGCTGGCGGGTCTTTTCCGCCCCTGCCGCGCCGGCCTCCTCGCCGATGCAACCGGCATCGGCTGCGTCGCCCGACACGACAGGAACGAAAAATCCCTCGCCAGCCCACCTCCGCACCATTCTCAAACGGGCTCTCACTGCACCGCGGCCAGGGCTTCGCGCACCAGCTCGGCGCCGATCTGCCCGCGGAAATTCTCGTACATCGGCAGCACGGCGCGACGGAAGGCGGCCTTGTCCGGCACCTCGTTCACCTGCATCCCATGCCCGGCGAGGCTGCGCACCAGGCCTGCGGCCAGCGTTCCGATGGTCTGGCGCTCGATCCGCACGGCGGTCGCCGCCGCTTCGTTCACCGCGGTCTTCAGGTCGGCCGGCAGGCGGTCGAAGCTGCGCTTGCTGATCAGCAGCCCGTTCATCGAATAGATGTGGCCGGTCAGCGAGAGGTACTTCGTCACCTCGTAGTACTTGTTCTGGTCGATGACCCCGAGCGGGATCTCGAGCCCGTCGATCGCGCCCTGCTGCACGGCGGTGAAGGTCTCGCCCCAGGCCATCGGCACGGCATTGCCGCCAAGGCTGCGGTACATCTCGATGAAGATCGGGCTCTGCAGCACCCGGAACTTGATGCCGCGCACATCCTCCGGCCGGGTGATCGGCCGGATGTTGTTGATCATGTGGCGGAAGCCGCCCTCCATGAAGCCGAGCGCGATGATGCCACGCCGCTCCAGCCGCTGTTTCAGGTCGTTGCCGACCGCGCCGTCCAACACCCGGTGCGCCTGTGCCTCGCTGCCGAACAGGAAGGGCAGGTCGTTGAGCTGGAACGCGGGCTCGATCTGCGCGATGACAGCGTTGGTGATGATGCCCATGTCCACCGTGCCGAGCCGCATGCCATCGACCAGGGGGCGTTCGTCACCGATGGCGCGGTTTGGGAAGAGCTGCACGTCGACGCGGTCGCCGACCTTCTCTTCCAGCGCCTTCTTGAACTCGCGGGCACCGATCGCGTAGGGATCCTGCGCGCCGTCGCCGCTGGTCCAGCCGAGGCGGAGCACAATGCGGGTCTGGGCGCGCAGCACGGCAGGCGCGAGGCCGCCCAGGAAGACAGCACCGGCGGCCAACTCGCGGCGTGTGAAACGGTTCATGACGTCTTTCTCCCGGCCCGCCGCGTGGCACCGCGGCGCTTGCTTCTCAGGCCGTGTATAGTGGAGCCGCGCGCCCCGTAAAGTGTGCGTGAGATTACCGGGCGTTCATCAGGCGCCCGAAGCCCGGCACCGCATCCCCGATCCCCATCGCCCGCATGCCGTGCCACAGCATGGCCTGGTTGCTGGTGATGACGGGGATGCCGAGCGCTTCCTCCAGCACCGCGATGACGCCGGCGGAGCGGATCGCGGTGCAGGACAGGAAGCAGAGATCGGCCCCCGGCGCCGCCTTCGCGGCACGCAATGTCTGCTCCCGGATCGCCTCGACCGGAATGCGCGCCATCTCCGCATTGGTGTCGACGCCCATCCAGTCGCCGCCCGCGACCGCGATGCCGTGTGCGGCCAGGAAGGCGACCTCCCGCGCATGCACCGGTTCGATATAGGGCGTCACCAGCAGGGCGCTGCGCGCGCCGAGTGCCGCGAAGGCTGCCAGGATGGCGTCCGAGGTCGCGAAGGCGGGCAGCGCGGTCGCGTCCTCGACGCGGGTGCGGATCGCGTCGCCCAGCGCCGGCGCGAAGGTGGAAACGGCCGTGCAGTGGAAGGCCACCCGGTCGACCCGGGCGTCGGCCAGCAGCCGCGCCGCCGGCTCCAGCGCTTCGATCATGCGCATCAGCTCGGGTTCGGAGCTGCCGCGCAGCTCCAGTCGCGTCACGTTCAACCCGACGCCCGGCGGCAGCATGGCATGCAGCTCCGCCTCCGCGACACTGTTGCCGGAGGGCAGCAGCACCCCGAGCCGTGCCCGATCGCCGTAGTCGATCACGCTCGCTTGGCGCGGCCGATTCAGCTCTCCGGGGCATTCGGATGCGCTATCGCCCCTCCGATCATCGGGCGCGCTCATAGGGACGCCCTCGCCTCCGCCAACCAGGACCGGTCGATATAGTCCTCGGTCCGGGTGCGGGCGCGGGACGGCAACTCGCGGATCAGCGCGCTGGTCTCGATCAGCGCCTGCACGCCGGGGCCGCTGGCCTCGCCGTCGCGGGGAAAGATCGCCTCCCGCGTGTATTCCTCCCAGGCCAGATCGGCATGCCGCGTCTCGACGCCGGTCTCCGCCACCGCGACCGCATTCGCTTCTTCGCGCTCCCTGTAGAAGCGCTCATGCGCGCGCAGGAAGGCGCGCAAAAACCGCAGCAACGGGTCGCGATGGGCGGCCGCCCAGTCCAGATGGACATCGAGGCTGGTGAACTGGAAATGCGGCACCTCGTCGCGCGGCTCGCAGAGCGAGACGAAGCCCTGCTCCATCGCGATGCGGTTCAGCGGCGCGCCCTGCAACCCCGCATCGATGCCGCCGCTGCGCAGCAGCTCCCACCGCGCCAGGATCGGGCCGCAGGGCACCAGCTCGTAGTCCTGCGGCCAGTGCAGCCCGCGCGCCGCCAGCAGCTTCATGATGAGCGAGGAACTGCCGGCCCGCAGCGACGACACACCGATCCGCTTGCCGCGCAACCCCTCCAGCCCCGCGATACCCGGGCGCGCGATCAGGGAGAAGGGCAGCTTGTTCACATTGCCGCCGATGATCGCGGTGCGCCCGCCGGATTCGGCATCCAGGATCACATGCTCCGTCACGCCATAGGCGAGCTGCGCGCGCCCGTCGCGCAGCCGCGCATTCACTTCCTCGATTCCCTCGATATGGTCGATGGTGACGTCGAGCCCTTCCGCCGTGAAGAGACCGGCACTGCGCGCGATCCAGATCGGCAGGTTGAAATAGTTGCGCGAGACCACCGCGATCGTCAGCGGGTGCATGTCCGTCTTCCTCCACAGGCGTGTTCAGCATGGCGCGGATCGCCGCTGCTGTCGAAATGCTGCCTTTACGCTGTCTTTGCGCGGCGGCGAGCAGGCTCGAATGGCGCCTTTACGGCCTCCGCGCCCAGCTTTCCCGGCGTGGAGGACCTCATGTCATCGACACGCCGACTTCCCGCCCCCACCCCGTCCCTGTTGGGCGCGGTGCGCGCGGGAACTCACGACCGCATCCTCGTCATCGGTGCCCCGGCCGGGGCCGCGGACCTGATGGTCGATGCGATCCGGCGCGGCTGCCGCGGCGCCGCTGCCTTCGCGGCCCCGCCCGCCCGGCCCGAACCCGCCGAAGTGGTCGTCGCACCTCGCGTCGAAACCGCGGAAGCCGGCCTTGCCGTCGCTGCCTGTGCCCGTCGGGCGCTGCGCCGCGGCGGCCGGCTGGTGATGCGCGCGCTCGGCGCCGGCGCCGCGGGCATCGCGGCGTCGCTCCGGGACTATGGCTTCGAGCGGGTGCGCCTGCGCGCCCAGGCGGAGGGTGACCTGCTGCTGGTCTGCCGCCGTGCCGGCATGCGGAGGGCTGCGCGATGATCTCCGTCGCCCCCGCCAGCCTGCGCGGCCTGGTGCCAGCACTGGTCACGCCCTTCATCACCGACGACCCCAGCCGCATCGATGAGCGCGCGCTGGCGCGGCTGGTGAGCCGGGCGCAACGCCGCGGTGCTGCCGCCGTCGTGATCTGCGGCAGCACCGGGGAGGCGCCGGCCCTGTCCGCCACCGAGCATGCCCGCGCCATCGCCTGCGCCGTCGAAGCGGCGCAGGGCGGCATGCCGGTGATCGCGGGCGTCGGCGCACCTTGCACGGAAGCCGCGGTGGCGCTCTCGATCGCCGCGGAGCGCTGCGGCGCGACCATGCTGCTGGCCTCGGCGCCGCCCTATTCGAAGCCCGGTCAGGCAGGGCTGCGCGCGCATGTCCGCGCCGTCGCTTCGGCGACCGGCCTCGCGGTGATGCTCTATGACGTGCCGTCGCGCGCCGGCGTCGCCTTCGCCGACGACACCATCGCCCGGTTGCGCGACGATGGCGCGATCCATGCCATCAAGGATGCCTCCGGCGAGCTCGCCCGGCCGCCGCGCCTGGCACGCCTTTGCGGTGCCGACCTACCGCAATTCTCGGGCGACGACGCGACCGCGTTCGCGCATCTCGCGATGGGCGGCGTGGGCTGCGTCTCCGTCACGGCGAATGTGGTGCCCGCGCTCTGTGCTGCGCTCCAGCACGCCTTCGCCGAGCAGGACATGGCGCTGGCCGCCACACTCCGGGACGCGCTGGCGCCGCTCGATGCCGCGCTCTTTCTGGAGCCGAACCCGGTGCCGGTGAAGGCGGCGCTCGGCTTGCTGAAGCTCTGCGATTCAACGCCGCGGCTGCCGCTGACCCGGGCGACGGATCAGACCCTGGTGCGGCTGGCTCGGGTACTCGGTGACCTGACGCCGGTCGAGGAGACGCGCGCACGCGCCTTCTCCAGCGGTCGCCCACCGCGCCTGGCGGCCTGACGCTATTCCGGCTTCAGCCCGGCAAGCTCGACAGCGCGCCGCGCTGCCGCCAGCTCCGCGGCCAGGAAGCGGGCGAAGCCTGCGGGCGTCGCTTGCTCTGGCGTCGCCGGCACCGCGCCGACCTGGGCGACGCGCGCTGCGACTGCCGGCACCGCCATGCTCTCGGCCAGCGCCCGGTGCAGTGTTGCGATCGTTGCATCGGGCGTGCCGGCCGGGGCCAACAGCCCGCCGAAGCTGCCTGCCGTGAAGCCGGGCAGGCCCGCCTCCACGAAGGTCTCCACCTCCGGCAGTACCGCGGAGCGTTCCAGTGCCGCGATGCCGATGATGCGCGCCTGGCCGTCGCGATGCAGCGGCAGCACGTTCGGCAATTCGACGAGCGCGGCATCGACGGTGCCGGCGATCAGGTCCGGCACCAGGGCGCTGCCGCCCCGATAGGGGACATGTGTCATCCGCACGCTCGCTTGGGCGCCGAGCAGTTCCAGCGTCAGATGCGCGGCGCTGCCGGTGCCAGGCGTCGCGACCGTCACCTGCCCGGGGCGCGCCCGCAGCAGCGCCAGGAATTCGGTCATGCTCCGCACCGGGAGGCGCGGGCCCAGGATGCAGACCATGGGCATGATGCCGACCAGGCCGATCGGCCTGAAATCGCGCGCCACATCATAGGGGATGCGCGCCTGCAGCACCGGATTGGCGACCAACGGCCCACCGGCGCCGAACAGCAGCGTATAGCCATCGGGCGGTGCCTTGGCGACCAGGTCGGCGCCGATGCTGCCGCCGGCGCCGGCGCGATTCTCGATGACCATCGGCTGGCCAAGCCGTGGCGCCATCACCTCGCCGGCGATGCGCCCGAGGATGTCGGTGTTGCCGCCGGGGGTGAAGGGCACGATGACGCGCAGCGGGCGGTCCGGATAGGCGGCCAGGGCGCGCAGCGGCAGCGCAGCGCCGATGGCCGCGGCACCGCCCAGCAGGCGACGACGGGTTCCCATGGATCGATCCTCCGAAGCCGGCTCTGCGGCCGGCCAGCGGAGTATTCACGCGCCTGCGAGCCTGGGCAACGCCTTGCCGGGCGGCACGCCATCGCCCAGGGTGGCGCCACAGAGCGTGATGACTTGAGGCGGAATCGCCGAAAAGTCTGAATCACGCGACCAAACAAAAGGCTAGAGCATGATCCGTGAGCGCAAGCGAACGGGTCGTGCTCTAGCAAGGGATGGGGGACAGCCATGGAACAGCGCCGGCTCGGACGGACGGATCTCCGCGTCTCCGTCCTCGGCTATGGATGCGGGGCGATCGGCGGCCTCATGGTGCGCGGCGAACCCGCCGAGCAGGAAAAGGCCATCGGCCGCGCGCTGGATCTCGGGGTCAACTACTTCGACACCGCTTTCGTCTATGGGGAAGGCGCGTCGGAGACCAATCTCGGCCGCACGCTCCGCGCCCTGAAGGTCGACCCGATCGTCGGCACCAAGGTGCGCATCTTCGATCCGCAGCGCGGCGATATCGCCGGCACCATCGCGACCTCGCTCGAGGACAGCCTGCGCCGCCTCGGCCGCGACAGCGTGGACCTCTTCCAGCTCCACAACCCGATCACCCTGCATGGCCAGGCGCCGAGCTTCACCGACGCGCAGATCCTGGCCGAGGCGGTGCCGGCGCTCCGCCGGCTGCGGGAGCAAGGCAAGATCCGCCACTATGGCATCACCGGCATCGGCGATGCCGCGGCGCTGCGGCATGTGATGGATGAGGGCGGCTTCGCCAGCGCCCAGATCCCCTACAACCTGCTGAACCCGAGTGCCGCCGCGCCGGCGCCCGCCGGCATGCCGGATCTCGGCCAGATCATCGACCATGCGGCATCGCGAGATGTCGGCGTCATCGGCATCCGCGTGCTGGCCGGCGGTGCGCTGAGCGGCAGCGAGGCACGGCATCCCGTCTCCGCGCAGAAGGTCGAGCCCATAGCCTCCGGCGCCAGCTATGCCGAGGATGTCGCGGCCGCGCGCCGTTTCCTGCCCCTGGTGGAGGAAGGCCACGCCGCCGACCTGGTGGAAGCCGCGCTGCGCTTCGCGATCGGCCCCGCCGGCATGAGCTTGATCCTGGTCGGCAGCTCCTCCACCGCCGAGTTCGAGCATGCCGCCGCAGCGGTCGCGAAAGGCCGCCTGCCGGAGGCCGCGCTCAGCCGGATCGCGGCGCTGCGCGCGCCCTGAACTGCCCGCGCGGCAGGCCGGCCGCGCATTTCGGCGGCAACATGCCGTCGATTGGTCGCCTGTAACCCGTATACGCGCTGCTGGCCCGTAAATTGCTGAGCTGCCTTCGCCGGACCCGCCGACGGAGGAGCACCCGATCTTGCATGGCCTTACCGGTTCCGTGCCGCTCGCGCCGCCAGGCGTCGCCTTGCGTGCTGCGCGCTTCGCGCTCCTGGTGCTCCGCCGCATCGTCGATGCCGCGCTGATCCTGCTGGTCGCCATCATGGTGGCCGCCGTGCTCGTGCAGGTGGCCGGGCGCTACCTCTTCAACTTCTCCATCGCCGGCGCGACCGAGGTCGCGACCTTCGCGCAGATCTGGATGGTGCTGCTCGGCGCCGGCTATGCCATGCGCGAACGCCTGCACGTCTCTATCGAGACGTTGGTGGAAATGCTGCCGCCGCGCCTGGCACGCGCCATCATGGTGCCGGTCGCGGGCCTCTGCCTCTGGTTCCTGTGGGTGGTGTTCGAAGGCGGGCTGCTGCTCATCGAGGTCGGTGCCATCCAGACCAGCGCGGCGCTGCAGGTCTCCATGCAGGTGCCCTATATCGCATTGCCGGTCAGCGCGGCTTATCTCGGGCTGGAGGCGACGCTGGCCTTCGGTGCGGCCATCTTCGGGCAGGGTGCTGTGACCACCGGCGGCGGCGTGAGGGTGGACTGATGGCGCTGACCTTCGGCTCCTTCCTGCTGCTGCTCACCGCCGGCGCACCGATGGTCTTCGTGCTCGGCGTGGCCGGCGCGCTGACCCTCGCGGTCACCGGCGCGACGCCGCTCGTCGTCGTGGCGCAGCGGCTCTACAACGGGATCGACAGCTTTCCGCTGCTCGCCATCCCCTTCTTCGTGCTGGCCGGGCTCATCATGGAGCAGGGCGGCATCGCGCGCGCCATCGTCAACCTCGCGACCGCGCTGGTCGGCTGGATCCGCGGCAGCCTCTACATGGTCGCGACGGTGACCGCGACCGGCCTCTCCGCCATCTCCGGCTCCGGCAGCGCCGATACGGCGGCGATCTCCGCCATCCTCATCCCGGAGATGAAGAAGCGTGGCTACAACCTCGACTACGCGGCGGCGACCGTCGCGGCGGCGGGCACGCTCGGCCCGATCATCCCGCCCTCCATCATCATGGTGGTGCTGGCGATGATCAGCGATCTCTCGGTCGGCGCCATGTTCCTGGGCGGCATCCTGCCCGGCATCATCGCGGCGGCCGGGCTGATGGTGGGACATTGGCTCTATACGCGCCGTCAGCCGGAGCGCTACGCGGATGCCGAGCCCTTCCGCATGTCGCGCCTGATATCCGCCTTCCGCGAAGCCTTGCCGGCATTGTCGATGCCGGTCATCGTCGTGGTCGGCATCATCGGCGGCGTGGTGACGCCGACCGAAGCCGCGGTGCTCGCCGTGGTCGCGGGCCTGCTGATCGGCCTCTTCGTCTATCGGGAGCTGAAGCTCGCCGACCTACCGAGGATGATGCTGCGCACCGCCGGCATTTCCTCCGCGGTCATGATCATCATCGGCACCGCCTCCATCTTCTCCTGGCTGGTCGCCATCCAGGACGTCCCCACGCTGCTCGCCACCTGGTTCGAGGCGAATATCGGCTCCGCCTGGGTCTTCCTACTCGTCGTCAACATCCTGTTGCTGATCGTCGGCATGTTCATGGAGAGCATCTCGGCGCTGCTCATCCTGATGCCGGTGCTGATGCCGATCGCGGTGAAGCTCGGCATCGATCCGCTGCATTTCGGCGTGGTGGTGGCGATCAACCTCTCGATCGGCCTGATCACGCCGCCTTACGGCATCTGCCTCTTCATCGCCTCGACCGTCGCTCGCCGCTCGGTCATGCAGGTCAGTCGCGTGATCTGGATTCCGCTCATTCCCCTCATCCTCATGCTGCTGCTCAGCACCTACGTGCCGGACGTGGTGCTGTGGCTGCCGCGTGCCCTGCTGTGACACCGGAGGCTCCATGACGATGCGCATCACCCGCCGCGGCCTGCTCGCCGCCGGCCTTGCCGCTCCCTTCGTCGCGCGACCTGCTCTGGCGCAGGCCGTGACCTTGCGCGCCGCCCATACCAATGCGGTGGGGGAGGTGCAGGACGAAGGTCTCAAGGTCATGGACCGCCGCCTCAGGGAACTCACCTCCGGCCGAGCCGGGCTGCAGATCTTCCCGAACGGCCAGCTCGGCAATGAATTGCCGATGGTCGAAGGCGTGGCGCTCGGCACCATCGACATCGCCGTACCTTCGCACGCGGCCTTCGCCAATTTCGTGCGCGAGTTCCAGCTCTTCGACATGCCCTACCTGATCCGCGACTACGCGCATCTCGACAAGGTGGCGCGCAGCCCGGTGATGGCCGAACTCGCGGAGGCATCACGGGGGCGCAACTTCCGTCTGCTCTCGCTCTACTCCTCCGGCATCCGCCACGTCATGGCGCGCTCGCCGGTCGCGACCCTCGCCGATCTGCGCGGCAAGAAGATCCGCACGCAGCAGAACCCGGTCCATGTCGCGGCCTTCCAGGCCTTTGGGGCCAATGCCACGCCGCTCGCCTATGGCGAGCTCTACGGTGCCTTGCAGGTCGGCGTGGTGGATGGGGCGGAGGCCGCCTACACCAACTATGTCGGGCAGAAATTCTTTGAGGTCGCGCGCAACTGGTCACGCATCGGCTGGCTCAGCCTGACCGCGCCGGTGATCCTTTCGGAACGCCGCTTCCAGGCGCTGCCGGCCGATATCCGCAGCGCCGTCGTCCAGGCGGCCGAGGACAGTGCGGTCTTCGAGCGCAATCTGGTGGTGGAAGGCGAGACCGCGCTGCACAGCCAGGCCATCGCGCATGGTGCCGTGGTGACCGATCCCGACAAGGGGGCGTTCCAGCGCGCCGCGGAGCCACTCTACGCGCGCTTCCTTACTTCCGACGCCGACAAGCGGCGTCTTCGCCTCGTGCAGGAGATTGTCTGACATGGGCAGCAGCATGGCGTTCTGGCGCGCCGCGGCGGCGCGCCGCGGCCTGACCGTCCGTGAGCTCGAGCCCGCGATCGGTGTCGAGATCGGCGGCGTCGACCTGGCGGCGCCCGAGGACGAAGAGATCACCGCCATCCTGCGCGGCGCCTGCGTCGAGCGCACGCTGCTGCTGATCCGCGACCAGCAGCACCTGAGCGTGGATGGCTATGTCGCCTTCACCCGGCGCTTCGGCGGCGAGTTGGACATCCACAGCCGTCAGGACCTCTGCGTCCCCGGCCATCCCGAAGTCTTCGTGGTCGGCAATGTGATGGAAAACGGCAAGGCGGCAGGCGCCGCCAAGGTCGGGCTCAACTGGCACACCGACCACTACCACCTGGAGCGCCCCGCCCTCTTCACCTTCCTGCATGCGCTGGAGGTGCCGCCGGTCGCCGGCGAGACCCGCTACGCCAATGGCATCGCCGCCTGGGAGGCGCTGGACGAGCCGACCCGGGCCCGCATTTCCGGCATGAGCGTGCGCCACAGCCGCCGCACCCTGTTCCGCATCCTGTTCCCCGATTCGACCGAGGAGCAGGTGGAGGCGGAGGGCGCCCGCTATCCCGACGTGGTCCATCCCCTGGTCCGCACCCATCCCGAATCCGGCCGCCGCGGCCTCTACATGGGTGGCGAATGGGGGTCGATCATCGAGGGTTTACCGGAAGAGGAGGCGAAATCCCTCTTCGAGACGTTGCTCGCGCATATGACCCAGCCGGGCTTCGTGCATGAGCATCACTGGCGGCCCGGCGATGTGCTGATGAGCGACAACCGCTGCAGCCTGCACCGCGCGACGGAATGGGACGAGGGCCAGCACAGGCGGCGGCTGCACCGGATCATCCTGCTGGACGATGCGCGCCCGATCGCCTGAAGCGGGCGCGGCCGTCAGGCCGGCGGTGCCGCCAGCGCCACCCCGCGCTCCGCATAGAAGCGGGCCGCGCCGGGGTGGAAGGGCAGCACGCTGTTGAAGCGCGCATTCTCGGCCCGGGTGCCGCCGGCGCTGGCATGGATCTCCGCGCGGGGATCGGCGGCGGAGAGCGCGGCTCGGGTGATGGCATAAGCCGTCGCTTCCGGCAGCGCCCGGTTGGCGACGATGAAGTTCCAGGCGGCGAAGCTGGTCACCGACGCGGTCTGGCCGCGATAGGTGCCGGGCGGCACCACGGCTTCCGCCATATAGGGCAGGCGGCGGCGGACCTCCGCGACCTCCTCTGCGGTCAGGCCGAAGATCACCGCGTCGGCCCGGTCCGCGACCATGGTCAGCGCCGGGATCGGCACCGCCGCACCTTGCCACAGCGCATCCATCTCGCCGCGCAGCAACCCCTCGGCGAGCGCCGCCGGGTCGCCGCTGACGATCACCGGCTCGATCCCCGCCGCCGCGGCCGCGACCCGGAAGAAGCCTTCCGCCGGACCGCGCGCCGGCCCGGCGCCGACGCGCTTGCCATGCAGGTCGCGCAGCGTTCGCAGGCCGGAAGCGGCGGGGGCGGCGACCATGAAGGCGGTCTCATACATCGGGAACAGTGCGCGGATCGCGACATGCCGGCGTCCGCCGGCATTCGGCGCGCCCTGCAGCGCATCCCAGGCGCTGCCGAGGAAGGCGGTGCCGAGCGCCGCCGCGTCATCCTCGACAGCCGTCAGGTTCTGCAGTGACCCGGTGCTCTGGCGCACCGTGACAGCGATGTTCGCCCGCCCGAGCTGCGCCGCCAGCCCCTCCCCATAAGGCAGGAAGGCGCTGCCGGCGCCGGCGGTATGAAGCGCCAGCGATGCCTGGGCATGCGCCGCGCCGGGCGTGAGGCTGGCCAGCGCCAGGGCGGACAGGCTGCGGCGTTGCATCGGCGATTCTCCTCCGGTCGGGTGAGACTGGCGCGACGGATGCCCCGCTGTCCACGGGGCCTGGGCAGGGCGCCGCTTCTCCGCAAGACTGCGTGGAGACGACGGAGGAACGCATCATGGCCGAACAGCGGATCAGCCGCCGGGTGATGAATCTCGGCCACCTCTTGACCCAGGCGGCACGTCGGCACCCGGCGCGCCCCGGCTTCGTCTGGGGCGACCGGACCTGGAGCTTCGCCGAGATGGAGGCCCGCGCCGCCGCCATCGCCGCGCTGCTGCGCGCCCGTGGCATCGGCAAGGGCGACCGGGTGCTCGTCCATTCCAGGAATTGCGAACAGATGTTCGTGGCGATGTTCGCCATCTTCCGCGTGGGCGCCGTCTATGTGCCGACCAATTTCCGGCTGCTGGCCGATGAGGTCGCTGATCTCGCCGAGATGTCACGCCCGCGTCTCTTCCTCTGCCACGAGGATTTTTCAGCGCATGCCGAGGCCGTAGCGCCGTTGACGGGTAGTGTCATCCGCATCGGTGCAGAGCTCGAGGCGCTGATGGCGCAGCACGCCGGCACCGCGGCGCCGGCCGAGCCGGTCGAGTACGACGACGCCTGCTGGTTCTTCTTCACCTCCGGTACCACCGGCCGCTCCAAGGCGGCGGTGCTGACCCATGGGCAGTTGGCCTTCGTGGTGAATAACCACCTGGCCGACCTGCTGCCCGGCACCTGCGAGGAGGATGCTTCCCTGGTGGTTGCACCGCTGTCCCACGGCGCCGGCGTGCACCAGCTCACGCAGGTCGCCCGCGCCGCAAAGACCATCCTGTTGCCGACCGAGCGCTTCGACATCGAGGAAGCCTGGCGCCTGATCGAAGCGCATCGCGTGACCAATATGTTCACCGTGCCGACCATCCTGAAGATGCTGGCCGAGCATCCGGCGGCCGGGCGCCACGACCACGCCTCCCTGCGCCACGTCATCTATGCCGGCGCGCCGATGTACCGCGCCGACCAGCAGATGATCCTGCGGCGCCTCGGCAAGGTGATCGTCCAGTATTTCGGGCTCGGCGAGGTCACCGGCAACATCACCTACCTGCCGCCCGCCCTGCATGAGGCGGAGGATGGCCCGGCTGCCCGCATCGGCACCTGCGGCTTCGAGCGGACAGGGATGGAGGTGCAGATCCAGGACGATGCCGGCCGGGCGCTGGCGCCCTTCGAGACCGGCGAGATCTGCGTCATCGGCCCCGCCGTCTTCGCCGGCTACTACGACAATCCGGAGGCGAACGCGAAGAGCTTCCGCGACGGCTGGTTCCGCACCGGCGACCTCGGCCACATGGATGCGGAGGGCTTCCTCTACATCACCGGCCGTGCGTCGGACATGTATATCTCCGGCGGTTCCAACATCTATCCGCGGGAGATCGAAGAGAAGCTGCTGACCCATCCGGATGTCGCCGAAGCCGCGGTGATCGGCGTGCCCGACCCGCTCTGGGGCGAGGTCGGCGTCGCCGCCATCGTGGTGCGTAACGGCCAGACGGATGAGGCCACGCTGCTCGCCTGGATGGCAGGCAAGATGCCCCGCTACAAACTCCCGAAGCGCGTCTTCTTCCTGCCGGAGATGCCGAAATCCGGCTATGGCAAGGTGCCGAAGCGGCTGGTGCGCGAAGCCCTGGAAGCGCGCGGGTTGCTGCCGCTGGCGAAGACCTGATGCGGAGCATCCGCCAGCCCGGCCCACCACCGACCGCACGTGCGGTTGTCGTCCCCGCGCTGCTGCACCCGGTGGAATTCATGCTGCCGCCCGGCGCCCTGCTGCTGGAGGCGCTGCGCGACGCGCTCGCCGCACAGGGCTTCCGATCCGCGGCGCTCAGCATCGAAGGCGGCGGCTTCGGCCCCTTCGGCTATGTGATGCCGGCGCTCTCGCCCGATGCGGCCTGCGCCGCCTGGTACAGCGGGACCTTCCGTCCGCCCGGCACGACGCGGCTGGAACGCGGCGCCGTCACCTTCGGCAGCCGTGACGGCGCGCCCTTCTTCCACACCCACGCCATCTGGACCGAAGCCGACGGCAGGCGTTGCGCCGGCCATATCCTGCCTGAGGAAGCGATCATCGCCGTGCCGATCCGCGTCTCGGGTGTCGCGCTCTCCGGTGCCGAATTCGCCGTCGCCGACGACCCGGAGACCGGCTTCCGCCTCTTCGCACCCATTCCCGCGCCACGCATCGACGGTGTCGGCGGCCATCCCGGCCTCGCATTGCGGCTGCGCCCCAACCAGGACATCACCCTCGCCCTCGAGGCCTTGGCGCGGGAGGCCGGATTTTCACGCGCCGCGCTGCGCGGCGGCGTCGGCAGCATCATTGGCGCGCGCTACGCCGCTGCGCCCCCCGTCGATCCCTTCGCCACCGAGATGTTCATCCGTGACGGCTGCATCGGCGCCGACAGTCAGCTCGACATCACCCTGGTGGACTACACGGGCGCGCTCAGCGAGGGCAGTCTGGTCCGTGGTGACAACCCCGTGCTGATGACGCTGGAAGCCGTCCTCGATCCGGAGGGGTGACGCGCGTCGCGCCCAGGGCCAAACTCCACGCAAAGTCCAGGAACGGAGGAGAGTCCCATGCGTCTCGGCGAAGGCGAAAGCGCCCGTCCCGGCACCAGGCTGCGTGCGGCGATCGCTGCCGCGAAGCCGCTGATCATCCCCGGCTGCTACAACGCCATGTCCGCCCGCGTGCTGGAGGAAGTCGGCTTCCCGGCCATCTACATGACCGGCTACGGCACCTCCCTCTCGCTGCTCGGTCTGCCCGATGCCGGCCTCGTCACCCAGACCGAGATGGCGCTGAACGCCAAGCTGATCGCCAGCGCCGTCCGCATTCCGCTCATCGCCGATGCCGATACCGGCTTCGGCAACGCCATCAACGTCGCCCGCACGGTCGAGGAATATATCCGGGGCGGCGTCGCCGGCCTGCACATGGAAGACCAGGTGGCGCCCAAGCGCTGCGGCCATGTCGCCGGCCGCGAGGTGATCGGCCGCGAGGAAGCCGTGGGGAAGATCCGCGCCGCCGCCTCGGTCCGTGACGCGATCGATCCCAGCTTCGTCATCGTCGCCCGCACCGATGCGCGCGGTGCCCATGGCGGCTCGCTCGACGAAGCCATATGGCGCGCCAACGCTTTCCTCGATGCCGGCGCCGACCTCGCCTTCGTCGAAGGCCCGACCGACAAAGCCGAGATCGCCCGCATCTGCGCCGAGGTGAAGGGCCCGATCTTCTACAACATGACCGGCATCTCGCCCCGCATGAGCGCGGAGGAGATGGCGGAGCTCGGCATCGCCGTCACCATCCTGCCCGGTGCCACCATGCGCGCCACCCTGATGGCGATCCACGACTTCGCGACCGCCCTCAAAACCCACGGCCCCATGGCCGAAGCCGAATTCGACGCGCGCTTCCGCGCCCACCCGATCGGCAACCTCCACGCCTTCTCCGGCTTCGACCGCATCCGCGCCATGGAAGCGCAATGGCTGCCCGCCGACAGCGCGACGAAGTACGAAGGCGGCCTGGGGCACATGCCGAAAGCGGCGGAGTGAGGGTGGCGCATCCCGGAGAGGGCTCTGCCCTCTCCGGACCTCACCCGGCAGGAGCCTAGGGCCCCTGCACCCCGATCATTGTAGAGCCCTGATTGCCAAGGGGGTGCCGCCCGCTTCGAGGCGGCACCCCCTTGGCAATCAGGGGCACCAAGTGAAGCAGGTCCGTCGGTGTATACGCCGACGCGGAAGCCTCCTGGCGGATGGGGGTTGGGGAAGGCGGAGCCTTCCCCAGGGATAGGGCCTGCCTACTCAGGCCGCAGTCCCATCTGCTGCACCACGCCTGTCCATTTCCGCACTTCCGCGGCGACATAGGTCGCGAAGGCTTCCGGCGTGCCGCGTTGCGGCTGGATGCCCTGGCGCTGCAAGGCTTCGCCCACCTGCGGCCGGGCCATGGCAGTGTTCAGCGCGGTGTTGAGCCGCGCGACGATGGGCGGGGGAAGTCCCGCCGGGCCCATCACGCCGCCCCAGCTCACCGTCTCGAAGCCTGGCACGGTCTCGCTCACCGCCGCCAGTTCCGGCGCCTCGGGGATGCGCTGCGCGGCGGTGACCGCGATCGCCCGTACACGCCCGGCCTGCGCATGCGGCAGCAGCACCGGCGCGGTGTCGCAGCTCAGCGGCACCGTCCCGGCGATCAGGTCCGAGGTCAGCGGCGAGCTGCCGCGATAGGGCACATGCGTCATCTCGATATCGGTGAGCGATTTCAACAGCTCGATCCCCATATGTCCGGCGGAGCCGACCCCGGCCGTGCCGTAGCTCAGGCGCCCCCGGATCTCCCGGGCATGGGCGATGAATTCGGGGAAGCTCCGCACCGGCACGGCCGGATGCACGGCCATGACGAGCGGCACGACGGAAACCGCCATGATCGCGGAGAAATCCCGGATCGCATCATAAGGCGTGCGGCTGCCATAGAGCGCGGGGCCGGTGCCGTTCGGCCCGGCATTGCCCATGAGCAGCGTGTAGCCGTCCGGCGCGCTCCGTGCCACGTGCTCGGCGGCGATGAACCCGTTGGCGCCCGGCCGGTTCTCCACCACCCAGACCTGCCCGAGCAATTCGGTCATGTGCGGCGCCAGCAGGCGCGCGATGATGTCGCTGGCGCCGCCTGGCGGGTAGGGGATGACCATGCGGATCGGCCGGGTCGGCCAGTCCGCCTGCGCCAGGGCCGGGGTCGCCAGGGCCGGCGTGAGGCCGGCGAGCGCGAACAGAGTCCGCCTTCGTGCAAACCGCATGAAGTTCTCCCTCGAAAGGGGGCGCCTTCGCGTCCCTCGTTGATCTCATGAACCTCATCAGCCCCGCAGGCTTGGTGAATTGGCCACGATCCGGCGCGCCACGTCGCGGTCCCGGCGAATGACCGCCGCGTAGCGCTCCATGTCGGAGATCACAGGGTCGTTGCCGCCGGCGATCAGCCGTTCGCGGGTCTGGGCGTCGTTGATCGCGTGATGCAGCGCGGCCGTGAAGCGGTGCAGGATGGGCGCGGGCGTCGCGGCGGGTGCGAAGACGCCGGTCCAGGAGCCGAGGTCGTAGCCGGGGAAGAGTTCGGCCAGCGCCGGGACGTCGGGTGCCAGCGGGCGGCGTTCGGCGCTGGTCACCGCGACCAGCCGGGCGCGGCCGGCCTGCAGCGCCGGCAGCAGGCTAGAATGGCTGATGATCGCGGCATCGATGCGGCCGGCGCCGACCTCACGGGACGCGTCGGCGCCGCCGCGGAACGGCACGTGCTCCAGCCGGATATTGGCGCTGGATTGCAGCAGCTCGCCCATGAAATGGCCGATATGGGCGACGCCGGGCGTGCCATAGGTGATCTCGCCGGGGCGCCGGCGGGCTTCGGCGATGAAGCCTCGGATGTCCTCGGCCGGGAAATCGCGGCGGACGGCGATGAAATAGGGCTGGGCGGTCGCCTGAGCGACCGGGATGAAGGCAGTCTCGTAATTGACCGGCAGGTTGTGGTTGACCAGCGGCAGGGTGGCGAAGGTGGCGCCTTCCAGCATCAGCGTGTGGCCATCCGGCGGGCTCTGCGCGACGGCCGCGGCGGCGATGGCACCGGAAGCGCCGGTGCGGTTCTCGACGATCAGGGCCTGGCCGAGATGTTCGCCGATCTTGGGCTGCATCACCCTCGCGATGGTGTCGGCGACGCCGCCGGCGGAATAGGGAACGATCAGCCGCACCGGGCGGTCGGGATAGCTGCCCTGGGCGAGAGCAGGGCGCACGAGTGCGGCAGCGGCAAGGATGGCGGCGCGGCGTGTGATGCGCGTCATGACGTTCCTCCGAGGGCTTTTCTTCAGCCGGTGGCTTGACCGCGGCCTGCGCAGGCAGTGCGATGCGTGCCTGCCTATTGGCGGCAACGGTGGGGTGGCGGCGCCGGCAGCGTCAAGCACCCGGAGGATACGGCCCATGGCCAGGACGCTTTTCGACAAGATCTGGGATCCGCATGTCGTCGCCGATCTCGGTGGCGGCTGGTCGCTGCTGCATATCGACCGCGTGCTGCTGCACGACCTCTCCGGCGCCCGCGCGTTGAACGAGATCAAGGAGGCGGGATACCCGCTCGCGCATCCCGAGCTGGTCTTCGCGACGCCGGACCATGCCGTCTCCTCGGCGCCGGGGCGCACCTCGGAGACCTTCGCCGGCGGCGCGCGGCTGGTTGCCGGGCTGCGCCAGCGCGCGGCGGAGACTGGCGTGCGGCTGTTTGACCTCGGCGAGGATGGGCAGGGCATAGTGCATGTGATGGGGCCGGAGCTTGGCGTGGTGCTGCCCGGCACCACGCTGGTCTGCGGCGACAGCCACACCTGCACCAATGGTGGCATGGGCGCCTATGCCTTCGGGATCGGCGCCTCCGAGCTCAAGCACGTGCTGGCGACGCAGTGCCTGCCGCAGCGCAAGCCGAAGCGCCTGCGCATCCGCTATGAGGGCACGCTGCCGCAGGGCGTTTCGCCCAAGGATATGATCCTGCACGCGATCGGCCGCTTCGGCGCCGCCGCCGGCACCGGCCACGCCGTTGAATATGCGGGGGCGGCGGTGCGGGCGCTTTCGGTGGAAGGCCGCTTGACGCTCTGCAACCTTTCGATCGAGATGGGCGCCCGGGCCGGAATGGTCGCGGCCGATGACACCACCTTCGAATGGCTCGCCGGCCGCCGCTTCGCGCCGAAAGGCGCCGCCTGGGACGCGGCGCTCGCGCATTGGCGCGGCTTGCCGACGGATGCGGGGGCAAGCTTCGACCGCGACCTCCTGATCGATGCCGCCGATATCGCGCCGCAGATCACCTGGGGCACCAGCCCGGAGCATGTGCTGCCGGTCGGCGGCGTCATCCCCGATCCGTCGGACGCACCGGATGCGGCGCGCCGCGCGGCCTGGACCGCGGCGCTCGATTACATGGATCTCCGCCCCGGCGCACCGATCGCGGGCACCAAGGTGGATTGGGTGTTCATCGGCTCCTGCACCAATTCGCGGATCGAGGATCTCCGCGCCGCGGCCGGAATCCTGCGCGGCCGGCACGTCGCGCCGCATGTCACCGCCTGGGTGGTGCCGGGCTCCGAACGCGTCAAGCGCGATGCGGAGGCGGAGGGGCTGGACGCGCTGTTCCGCGCCTCCGGCTTCGAATGGCGGGAGCCCGGCTGCGCCCTCTGCGTCGCCGCGAATGGGGAGGCGGTGCCGCCGGGCGCGCGCTGCGTCTCGACCAGCAACCGCAACTTCGTGGGCCGCCAGGGCCCGGGCGCCCGTACCCACCTCGCGAGTCCCGCCATGGCGGCGGCGGCGGCGGTCACCGGTGCGATCACCGATGTACGGCGGATGGAGGCGGCGTGATGGAGAAGTTCGAGGGCGTCACCGGCCCCGCCGCGCCGCTGCTGCGCGCCAATATCGACACCGACCTGATCATCCGCATCGAACGCCTGGTCGGCACCGGCCGCAGCGGCCTCGGCGGCTTCGCCTTCGAGCAGCTCCGCAAGCTGCCGGACGGCAGCGACAACCCGGATTTCGTGCTGAACAAGCCCGCCTACCGCGACAGCCCCATCCTGCTCGCCGGCCCGAATTTCGGCTGCGGTTCCTCCCGCGAAGGCGCGGTCTGGGCGCTGATGGGTGCCGGCATCCGCTGTGTCATCGCGCCGTCCTTCGGCGACATCTTCTTCGCCAACTGCTTCCAGAACGGGTTGCTGCCCATCGCCCTGCCGGAGGAGGAGGTCCGCCGCATCGCCGAGGAGACCGAGGGCAGTCAGGGCGCGGGCCGGACCACCATCGACCTGAAGCGTCAGGTCGTCACCACGCCGGAAGGGCGGGAGCTGCCCTTCGCCATCGATACCCGGCGCCGCGACGCGCTGCTGCAGGGGCTGGACGACATCGCGCTGACCATGACGCGCCAGGGTGACATCGCGGCCTGGCAGGCGCGGGACCGCGCCGCCCGGGCCTGGGCATGGGACAGCGTGCAATGATGTTGAAGTGCTGGCCGCACTCGACGCCATGAACCGGCACTCTGTCTTGATCGCGTGAGCCACGCTGTTCGGCGCTTCCACCTCGGGCGATCACGCTCTAGCCTGTCTCTGTATACAGCCTCATGACGAAGGCTGCGGCGAGGGGAAATGGGCATGAGGACATCGCGTCGCGACCTGATGGTCGCCGGGCTGGGCGCGGCACTCGCCGCGCCGCGTATCGCGCGCGCCCAGGGCACCTGGCCCAGCGAGCGCCCGATCCAGCTCATCGTCCCTTTCCCGCCGGGCGGCGGCACCGATGTGAACATCCGCGCCATGACGGCGCATTTCGAGCGGCACCTGCCTGGCGCGCGCTTCGTCGTCATCAACCGCGGCGGCGCGGGCGGGGAGATCGGCTATACCGCGACGGCGCAGGCGGCGCCCGACGGCTACACCATGGGCACCGTCATCACCCCAAGCCTGCAGACCATCACCATCGAGCGCCAGCCGCGCTATAAGCTGGAGGATCTCGGTTATGTCGGCACCATCGTCGAGGACCCGAGCGGCTTCCACGTCGCCCCCGACAGCCCCTTCCGTACCCTCGCCGACCTCATCGCCCATGCCCGCAGCAAACCCGGCGAGGTCGCGGTCGGCACCGCGGGCATCGGCTCCGACGATCATCTGCTGATGATGGCGGTGGAGCAGGCGGCGGATGTCCGTCTGAACCACATCCCCTTCGCGGGCCAGGCGCCGACCATCACTGCGCTGATCGGCAACCACATCCAGGTCGCCTCCATGAACATGGGCGAAAGCGTCGGCCTGATCCGGGAGGGCCGGGTGCGCCCGCTGGCCACCGCCGGCCTCGAGCGCTTCGCGATGACGCCGGAGGTGCCGACCTTCCGCGAGAGCGGCTATGCCATCGACACCGGCGTGGTGCGCAGCCTGGTCGTCCCCGGAGGCACGCCGCCTGCCATCCAGGTGCGGCTGGAAGCGATGCTCGCCGCCACCATGCGCGATCCGGTCTGGATCGCGGAGGCGGAGCGCCTCTTCATCCCGCTCCGCTACCGCAACGCCCAGGAGACGCGCGACCTCGTCTTCCGCGAGGCGGAGGCGCTGCGCACGCTCTGGCAGCGGCGGCCCTGGCGCGACCAGTAAGCTCGAAAAGGATTGGCCATGCCTCGCCTCATCGATCTGTCGACGCCTGTCCGCACCGGGCATTTCCGCTGGAAGGATGTGGAGCGCCGTCTGCTCAAGAGCCATGACAGCGGCGCCGGGCAGGGCACCTGGGCGGGCTGGAACCTGCATGCCTTCACCCATATGGACAGCCCGCGCCATGTGGACCCGGAGGGCTTCACCACCGATGCCATCACGCCGGAGATGACGGTCGGGCCGGGTGCGGTGATCGATGTCTCCGACGTACCGCCCAATTCGCCCATCCCCGGTGAGCAGCTCGCCGCCGCCGGCCAGCATCTGCGGCCCGGCGACTTCGCTCTGATCCGCACCCGCTGGGACGAGCGCGCTTCCATCGATACGCCGGAATTCTGGCTGAACTCCCCCTGGATGACGGCGGAAGGCTCGATCTGGCTGCGGGAGCGCGGCATCAAGGCGGTCGGCTTCGATTTCCCGCAGGATCGCTGCATCCGCTACTTCCTGACCGGGGAAGCGCGTCCGCCGCTGCCTGAGCACGTGACGCATTTCCATCTGCTGAAGCAGGGCGTGATCATGTTCGAGTACCTCTGCAACATGGGCGCGCTCACCCAGCCGCGGAACCAGGTCATCGGTCTGCCGATCAGGATCCCCGATAGCGATGGCGCGCCGGCCCGCGTCATCGTCTCCGAAGAGGCGGAGCCGCTGGCATGAAGCTCCTGGGACGCACCGCGCTCGTCACCGGCGGCGGGTCCGGCATCGGCGCCGGCATCGCCGAGCGCCTGGCGTCGGATGGCGCGCCGGTACTGGTCGCCGACATCAACCTGGAAGGCGCCGAGCGCATCGCCGCCGGCATCCGCGCGGCCGGCGGCCAGGCGCAGGCCTTTCGCACGGACGTGACCCAGGAAGCCGATGCCGCCGCTGCCGTCGCGGAGGCGGAGTCGCGCTTCGGCCGGCTGCGCATCGCCGTCTGCAATGCCGGCATCACCGATCGCTCCCCGGTGCTGGAGATGCCCTTCGCCGCTTTCGAACGGGTGGTGCGGACCAACCTCTTCGGCTGCTTTCTCACCGCCCAGGCGGCGGCGCGCGCCATGGCGCAGGGAGACGAAGCGCAGCGCGGCGGGCGCATCGTCACCATCTCCTCGGTGTCTGGCCAGTTCGGCGGTACCGGGCGTGCCGCCTATGGCGCCAGCAAGGGCGGTATCGAGATGCTGACCAAGGTGCTGGCGGTGGAACTCGCCCCGCTCGGCATCCTGGTGAACGGCGTGGCGCCGGGGCCGACCCAGATCGCGCGCACGGCGCATGGGCCGAGGCAGCGCGACGCCTTCCTGAATCGCATGGCGGTGAAGCGCTACGGCACCCCCGCCGATATCGCCGCCGCCGTCGCCTTCCTCTGCGGCGATGATTGCGGCTTCATCGCCGGGCATATGCTGAACGCCGATGGCGGCTTCGCCGCGGCCGGCGTGCTCTATGATCCGGCCGAAGGGGCCTGAACGGCCGCGCTCTGCTGCTTCCCGTCCCGGCGATGCCATGCCAGAAGGTCCCCACCCGGAGAACCGCATGGCGCCCGAGACTATCGAAGCTGATGTCGTCATCGTGGGCGCCGGCAGTGCCGGCTGCGTCCTCGCCTCCCGCCTCTCGGAACGCGCCGGGATCTCCGTGCTGCTGGTGGAGGCAGGCCAGCGGGAGCGGCTGAACATCACCCGGCTGCCCGCGGCGCTGATGCGCACGATCGGCAATGCCCGCTACGACTGGAACTACACCTCGGAGCCCGATCCGACGCGCGATGGCCAGGCGGAGCTCTGGCCGCGCGGCCGCGTGCCGGGCGGATCCTCGGCCATCAACGGTATGATCTTCATCCGCGGCGCCGCCGCGGACTACGACAACTGGGCCGCGCTGGGCTGCACCGGCTGGGCGTGGCGCGACGTGCTGCCGCTGTTCCGCCGCTTGGAAACGGCGGATGCGCCGGACAACGCGCATCGCGGCGGTCTCGGCCCCCAGCGCGTCTCGGCGCTTGGCTGGAGGCACCCGATCGCGGGCGATTTCATCGCCAGCGGCATCGCCGCCGGCATTCCGGCGAATGCAGACCTGAACGGCGCCAGCCATGAGGGCATCGCCTGGAACCAGGGCTCCACGCGGAACGGGCTGCGCCACTCGGCCTATGACGCCTTCATCCGTCCGCACCTCTCCCGGCCGAACCTCCGCTTGCTGGACGGGGTGCTGGTGGAACGCGTCACCTTCGACGGCCGCCGCGCGACCGGTCTCGCGGCGCGGCGGAATGGAGCGCCGCTCGCGATCCGCGCCAGGCGCGGCGTGGTGCTGGCAGCGGGCGCCATCAACTCGCCGCATCTGCTCATGCTCTCCGGCATCGGCGACCCGGCGGAGCTCGGCCGCCACGGCATCACATCGGTGATCGACAGCCCGGAGGTCGGGCGCAATCTGATGGAGCATCCCGGCCTCTATGTGCAGGCCGAGGTCTCGGTGCCGACCGCCAATGCCGACAGTGTCCCGCATCGCGCCGCCTGGCAATTCGCGCGCTGGCTGATGGGCCGGCCATCGCCCTTCGGCGTGCCGACCGCGCAGGTGCTGGCCTTCTTCCGCAGCCATGCGGAGGCGGCGGAGCCCGACCTTCAATTCCACCTCTTCCCCTATGGCTCGCTGCTCAAGGACGGCAAGCGCGTCATTCCGCGCGACAACCTCGTCACCATTCTGATGAATGCGAACCATCCGCGCTCGCGCGGCCATCTCGCGCTGCGTTCGGCCGATCCCGCGGCGCCGATCGCGATCCATCCCCGCCTGCTCGATGACGCAGAGGATATCGAGACGCTGCTGCGCGGCCTCGACTGGGTGCGCCGCATGGCGGCGACGCCCCCCTTCGGGGACAAGGTGAAGCGGCTGGTCGGCGTGCCGCCGGTGGGCTCGGCACGCATCGCCGACCTGGCTTATCTGCGGGCTGCCGCGCGCCCCTTCTACCACCCGGCCGGCACCTGCCGCATGGGCGCCGATGCCGGCGCCGTCGTCGCACCCGACCTCGCGGTGCGCGGCACGGAAGCGCTCAGGGTCGCCGACATCTCCATCTTCCCGCGCCACATCGCGGGCAACACCAACGCCACCGCGCTGATGATCGGCGAGAAGGCGGCGGATATCATCCTGAGCGAAGCATGAGGGGCATTCGAAGAATGATCGGACGCATGACGCGGCGCGCGGCCTTGGCCGCTGCACTCGCCTTGCCCGCGCTCGGCGCGCTGGCGCAGATCCCGGCCGGCCAGCAGCCCGCGAGCCAGCTCACCGCGGTGATGCAGGCCGATGTGCGGATCATGGATCCACATGCCTCGACGGTCTACATCACGCGCAACTTCGCGCTGATGGTGTTCGACACGCTCTTCGCCATGGACGGCCAGGGCAATATCCGCCCGCAGATGGTCGAGCGCTATACGACCTCCGACGACCGTCTCACCTGGACCTTTACGCTCCGCGAAGGCCTCACCTTCCATGATGGCCAGCCGGTGACAGCGGCCGATGTGGTCGCGAGCCTCCGGCGCTGGGGCCCGGGCGACGGGCTCGGCCGCCACCTGCTGGCGGCGACCGCTGCGTTGGAGCCGGTCGATGCCCGCACCTTCCGCCTGGTGCTGAGCCGCCCCTTCGGCCTGGTGCTGGACGCGCTTGGCAAGCCCTCATCCCTGGTGCCCGCGATCATGCCGGAGCGCCTGGCCCAGCGCCCGCGCACTGAGCAGAACAGCGAGCTGATCGGCTCCGGCCCCTTCGTCTTCCGCCGCGACCTCTCGGTCTCCGGCGCCACCCAGGTCTTCGACCGCTTCCGTGCCTATCGCCCGCGGGAGGAGCCGGCGGATTTCCTGGCCGGCGGCAAGCGCGTGCAGGTCGATCGCGTGACCTGGCGCGTCATCCCCGATGCCGCGACGGCGGCCAATGCGCTGACCACCGGTGAGATCGACTTCATCGAGATGCCGGCCTTCGACCTGCTGCCGCTGCTGCGGCGCAACCGCAATGTCCGCGTGGTGCCGCTCGCCGGCCCCAGCATGTGGCAGGGCTTTGTCCGTGTGAACTCGGCGGCCGGACCCTTCGCCGATCCGGCGGTGCGCCGGGTGCTGATGATGGCGATCGACCAGTCGCAAGGCCCGCAGGCGCTGGGCGCGACCGGTGACCTCTCGCTGCCGCAATGCCTCAGCTTCTGGATGTGCGGCGGCGCGCTGGAGACCACGGCCGGCAGCGAGATCGCGGCCCATCCCGATGTCGCCCGCGCGCGGGAGGCGCTGCGCCAGACCAATTACCGCGGTGAGCCCGTGGTCATCATGCAGGCGACCGATATCGACGCGCCGCGCATCGGCAGCGAGGTGGTAGCCGCCCGGCTGCGCGAGGTCGGCTTCACCGTCGATCTGCAGGCGATGGACTGGGGCACGGTGGTCGCCCGCCGTGCCCGGCGCGATGCCTCCTGGTCGCTGTTCGGCGTGCATGCCCAGGGCTTCGACCTGGCGTCGCCGCTGACGCATTTCTACGTCGGCACCAATTGCCAGGACTTCACCGGCTGGCATTGCGACCCGCGCCTGACGCCGCTGCTGGAGCAGTTCGCGGCGGCCGGGACGGTCGAGGACAGGCGGCGCATCGCGGCCGAGATCCAGACCATCGCCTATGAGATCGTGCCGGCGGTGATCTGGGGCCAGTTCAGCCAGCCCATCGCCTATCGCGCCGAGCTGGAGGGCGTGATCCCGAGCGGCATTCCGGTGTTCTGGAACATCCGCCGCGCCGGGCGGTGACGATCTGCGGCGGCCGGGACGCCGGACCTGGTCGCCGCCGCTCCGCTACAACCGGCCAGGAGCGCAGGCCGGGGTTGCAGGCTGGTAATTGAGAATCGTTCGCAATTGATCAGCGGCTGGGCTAAGCCATCGGCGACGACGCGCCGTAAGGATGCCCCATGCCCGAAGCCCCGCTGCCCCCCACTTCGCCCCTGCTCGAAGGCCTGCTCGGCCGCGCCTCCGTGCCGCCCCGCCAATTGCGCGACCCCGCACCGGGGCCGGAGGCGATGGATCGCGCCGTCGCCGCGGCGCTCCGGGCGCCTGATCACGGCGGCCTGCGGCCCTGGCGCTTCGTCTGCATCCGGGGCGAGGCGCGTGTCGCCCTCGGCCGCATCCTGGCGGAGTCGCTCGTCGCCCGTGAACCGGAAACGCCGCCGGCCCGGCTCGAGATCGAGCGCGATAAGCCGCTCCGCGCACCCCTCGTGATCGCGGCCGGCGCCGCGATCCGCCACGACCGCCCGGGCGTCCCCGCCTGGGAGCAGGAAGCGGCCGCCGCCGCCGGCACCATGAACCTGCTGAACGCGCTGGATGCGATGGGCTTCGGCGCTTGCTGGCTCTCCTCCGGCGCGCTCCGCGATCCCGCGGTGAAGCGGCATCTGGGCTTCGCGGAGACCGATGCGCTGCTCGGCTGGATCTATGTCGGCACGCCGGAGGCGGACCGCCCGCGTCCGGCCCGGCCGGAGCCCGGACGCTACTGGCGAGATTGGTCACCCGATTGAAATCCAGTAACTCCAAAGGGATGGCTGTCTCCCCTTGTCTCGGGGTATGAACAACCTGCGCCAAACGCGGTTTTCGCGCGGCTGTCTCTTGCGATCCCGTTTCGCGCTTGCGTAGTCTAGCCCTTGTGGGTGAATCGCGCCGGGACACGCTAGACCCGGTGTCCACCCAGGGGACCGGTGGCGCCCTCGGCGGGGGGCCCAGGCGCCGCACCGGTCTCGCAGCGCAGGCGGGGCGCAGCGCGGCATAGCCGCCGCCCCGACGGGAAGGAGGTTTCGCGATGTCCGCCACCATCGGCGTCCGCAGCGAGCGTTCCGCCGCCAATCCCCTCGACGTGGTCGAGCAGATCGTCGTCGCCAATGAATGGGCCTTTGACCGCCGCTCGGACGGCGAGATGGCCGCCGAGGCGCCCGGCAAGTGGTGCGACTATGGCCTGCACTTCGCCTGGTCCTCCGAGATCAGCGCCATGTCCTTCACCTGCGCCTTCGATCTGAAGGTGCCCGCCGAGCGGCGGGAGAAGCTCTACGAGCTGCTGTCGCTCGCCAATGAGAAGCTGTGGATCGGCCATTTCGGCCTGGAGAGCGACGAGGGCATGCCGGTCTTCCGCCATTCCGTCCTGCTGCGCGGCGCCCCCGGGGCCTCCGCGGAATCGCTCGAGGACATGGTCGATATCGCCATCACCGAGTGCGAGCGCTTCTACCCGGCCTTCCAGTTCGTCCTCTGGGGCGGCAAGAGCCCGGCGGATGCGCTGCAATGCGCCATGCTGGAGTGTGTGGGGGAAGCCTAGCCGCTTCCAAGGGCCGGCCGGCCGTTACTGGCCGGCCGATACCGTCCGGCCTTCGGTGACGATGACGTCCATCGGGATATCGTGCGGCTGCGGGTGGATCGTCGCGAGGCTGCCCTGTTCGAAGCCGATGCCGATGGTGGTCGGGCGCTTCGGCATCGCCGCCAGCGTGCGGTCGTAGTAGCCGCCGCCATAGCCGAGCCTGTAGCGGCCGGCATCGAACCCGACGAGCGGCACCAGCAGCAGATCCGGCGCCACCGGCTCGCCTTCGGCCGGCACCGGTATGTCCCAGATCCCCGGTACCAGGCGCGCCCCCGGAAACCACGGGCGGAACACCATCGGCGCGGCCTTGGCAACGACGACCGGCAGCGCGAGCTGCACGCCCTCCGCGTGAAGCGCCCGTGCCAGGGGCCGTGGGTCGTATTCGCCGCGCATCGGCCAGTAGAAGCCGACGACCACGCCTGCCATGGGCGGCAAGGCGGCGCGAATCCGGGGCGTGATCGCGGCATCGCGCACGGCGCGCGCCTCGCGGGGCGGGGCGAGGCGGTCCGCGATCAGCCTGGCGCGCTGCGCCTTGCGCCAGGCGCGCACCTCCAGCCAGGGCATGAACCCCAGCCAGGACGGGTCGAGCTCGTGCATGAAGCAAGGGGGCGAGCTGCACTGGATGGTGGCGTTGGGATCCTCCTCCGGGGAGGCGATCTCCGGCGCAGGCGGGGGCTGCCTGTGTTCGGTATCCGCCATCATCCAGCCTCCCTCGCCATGTGCGTGGTCCAGCCTGGGCGGATCCCGCACACGTCGCAAACGCCGCAGCGGGCACCGAATACGACCACGCGCTGAAACGCGCTTTCTACTGCAGATCACGAAATTGAGAAGTCGCAAAAGCCGGACGTCAGCCCCCACGCCAAGGACGATGTGCGCCTAGGCCGGCTGGCGGAGAATGCGGCGGAGATCATGGGCATCGGGCACGCGAAAAAGGGCGTCTCCCCGGCCGACCTGGAGAGGGGATGGCGCCGGTGGAGATACTGAGGAAAGCCCTTTACTGGCTGCTCATGATCGGATGCGTGCTGCTGATCGACCACCTGCAAATCGGGCTCGTCAGGAGCGCCCTGGCCGTCTGGGCCGACCTGATGCGCTGATGGCAATGGCCTGGTCGTCGACATTGATGTGCCGCCGGGGTTGCCGGCCGAGCGGCATGGATGTGGCGGTGGCGAAGGCATAGTGCGTTCCGGTAACCTCCGCCCCGGCCGCAGGGCCGGCACAAAAAACAACGCACAAAATCAAACAATGGGAGGGACGCATGCGACAGATCCTGTCAGCCACGGCGCTTGGTCTTGTCCTCGCCGCGGGTGCTCCGAACGCCATCCACGCCCAGCAAACCCACCAGGCCGCGGGCGACCCCGAACTCAATTTCGATTATCGCCAGGTCACCGTGGCCGAGGGGCTGGAACACCCCTGGGCCATCGCTTGGCTGCCCGACGGCACGGCGCTGGTCACCGAACGGCCCGGCCGGCTGCGCGCCATCCGCAACGGGCGCCTCGACCCGCAACCTATCGGCGGCGTGCCGCCGGTGCTGGTCGCGCCCGAGCGTGGCCTCGTCTTCCAGGCGGGCCTCTTCGAGGTCTCGCCCCATCCGAACTTCGCCCAGAACAACCTGCTCTACTTCACCTATGCGCATGGCACGCCGCAGGAGAACCGCACGCGCCTCGCGCGCGCGACCTTCGACGGGCGGACGCTTTCCAACCTTCAGGTGCTCTTCGAGGTTTCTCAGACCAAGCCGGACTTCCAGCACTATGGCGGCCGGCTGCTCTGGCTGCCCGACGGGACGCTGCTGATGTCGGTCGGCGACGGCGGCAACCCGCCGGTCGCGGTCGAGGGTGGCCTCTCCCGGCTGCAGGCGCAGCGGCCGGAGAGCCATATCGGCAAGATCCTGCGCCTCAGGGACGACGGCACGCCCGCCCCGGACAATCCCTTCGCCGGGCGCGCGGGCGCGCGGCCGGAAGTGTTCAGCATCGGCCATCGGCATATCCAGGGCCTCGCCCGGCACCCCGATGGGCGGATCTTCGCGTCTGAGCACGGCCCGCTCGGCGGCGACGAGTTGAACCTGATCAGGCCGGGCCAGAACTATGGTTGGCCGGTGGTGACCTGGGGCCGGGACTATGCCGGCGGTGCCACGATCGGTGAGGGGCAGCGCTCGGCCCCGGGCATGGTGGACCCGGTCCTGGTCTGGTTCCCCTCGGTGATCGGGGCATCTGGGCTGATGGTCTATTCCGGTGATCGCTTCCCGGCCTGGCAGGGCAACATCTTCGCCGGCGGCCTCGCCACGCAGGATGTCCGCCGCATCGCGCTGAACCCCGACGGCTCGGTGGCGGCGCACCAGTCCATGCGTATCGGCCAGCGGGTGCGTGACGTCCGCCAGGGACCGGACGGGATGATCTACGTCCTCACGGACGAGATCCACGGGCGCGTCTTCCGGCTCGAACCGGCCCGGGGAAGCTGACCGGCAACGTATCGCGCAGGGCCCCGGCCCTGCGCGATCGCCTGCGGGAAGCGTCTGGCCGGAGAAGCGGCGACGTGATTTGAAAAGATATGCCGGGTGAGGGGATCGAACCCCCGACCTTCGGTTTACAAAACCGCTGCACTACCGCTGTGCTAACCCGGCCCAGAGCGCGATCGCTTGAGGCGGCATCGCCGAAAGCGTGAATCGCGCGACCAGACTACTGGCCCGCATGTAGCGCGGGGCCGGGGCGGGTCACAAGCGCCTCAGGCGTGCCCGACCACCGGCGCCATGGCATCGAGGCCGCTGCTCTGCGTCGCCCGCACCACGGCGGCGAAGAGCCTGAGCGCCTCCGGCCCGCCGCGGTCGCTCAGCGCGCCGCTTTCCATTTCCTCGGCCAGCAGCTCGGCATGCTGCGCCAGCGTCGCAACCGCCCGCTTGAGCGCCTCCCGCGAGAGGGTCAACTGCACGTCATCCGGGAGATAAGACCATTCAGCCCGCATCATGGCGTCACACTCATCGCGCGCCGTCATGGCGCCGCCTTGCCCGACCTGGGCGCTGACGCAGAATGGCGCGCGGAGATTAGCGAAGGCTAAACCGCCCTCCACGAAGCGGCTCAAACGAAGCGGAGCGTGACCATCCCGAGCCCTTCGAAGGCGACGTCGACCGCGCCGGGTCCCTCCAGCCAGATCGGCGGCGTGACCGAGCCCAGGAACACCACCTGACCGGCCTTCAGCCCGCCGAAGGCGTGTGCCGCGCCGCTGTCGGCCAGCCAGGCCAGTGCGTTCAGCGGATGTCCGAGCAGGTCGGCGCCCAGCCCCTCGCCCTTCACCGCGCCATCGACGGTCAGTCGCCCGCGCACGGCAGCCAGGTCGATCTCGGGCCAGGCCGGTGCCGGCGCGCCGGTCACGCCGCCGCCATGGAAGACCTGGTCCGCGATCAAGGTCGGCACGCCGAGCGCGCCGAGGTCGTCATAGCGCTTCTCGACGATCTCGATCGCCGGGAAGACCTCGGCGACCGCTGCCCCGGCCTGGGCCGGCGTGATGGCGCCCGGCGCGATGTCGCGCCCGAGCCGCACCCCCACCTCGCATTCGACGCCCACCCGGAAGAAATCGGCATAGCGCAGCGTGGCGCCGGCCGAATGCAGGCCCTCCTTCGCCACGAAGCCCGCGACCGGGCCGGCCAGCCCGAGATAGGCCTGCATGCCCTTGGCCGTCGCGCCGATCTTGAACCCGGCCGGCGGCACCGCGCCCAGCGCTTCGGCCAGCTCCCGCTGCAGGGCATAGCCGGCCGCCTCATCCGCCGGCGCCAGGGCGCCGAGCGGCGCCAGCACCGCCCGATCGCGCCGGGCCGCCAGGATGGCATCGCGTGCTTGGCTCATGATTGTTTCCTCCTACCCCCGGGCAAACTCATAGAGGGCGACCGCTGCGGCGTTGGAGACATTCAGGCTCTCCATCCGCGCATCGATCGGCAGCCGCGCCAGCTCGTCGCAGGTCTCGCGCTGCAGGCGCCGGAGCCCGCCGCCCTCGGCGCCCAGCACCAGCGCCACCCGCCGTTCGCCGAGCTGCGCCCGGACTTCGGCCAGCGTCGCCTTCGCGCCGCCATCGAGCCCGATCACCCAGAACCCGGCCTTCTGCAGCGCGATGATGACACGCGCCAGGTTCACCTCGCGCAGCATCGGCACCAGCTCCAACGCGCCGGAGGCGGCGCGGGCCAGGGCGCCGGTCTCTGGGGGGGCGTTGCGGTCCTGCACCACCACCGCCGCCGCGCCGAAGGCGGCCGCCGAGCGCAGGATGGCGCCGACATTGCGCGGATCGGTGACCTGGTCGAGCAGCAGCACCGGCCCGAGGCTGTTCTGGATGATGCGTTCCAGCGGTGGCGGGTTGAGCGGTTCGGTCAGCAGGGCGGCGCCCTGATGGAGCGAATCCTCCGGCAGGAAGGTGTGGAAGCGCGTGCGCTCCACCCGCTCCGGCGTCAGCCGCCAGGGCTTCGGCAGCACCTCGGCCAGCGCCGGCTCCGCCTCGGCGGTCAGCAGCAGGCGCCGGTTGCGGCGGGCGGGGTTGGCCAGCGCGGCGGCGACGGCATGCTGGCCATAGATCCAGAGGGTGCCGGGCGCCGCGGGCTTCTCGCGCGGCGCCTCGGGCGGAGCCTCTCGGTGCTCGGGTACGGAGGCCGGCGCCGGCTGGGATCGATGCTCCGGGGCGCGGGGGCCGCGTGGTGCGGGGCGGGGCGGGCGGCGTTCGCCATCCGTCTCCGGCGCGAAGCGGGCGCCGGCGCGGGGTGTGCGCGCGGGGCGCGCATCCCCATCGCGCGGCGGCCGCGAAGGCCGGGTATCGCCATCCCGCGGCGCCTGCATCGGATGAGCGCCGCTGCCCGCAAAGCGCGATCCACCGCCGCGGGGCGGGCGCGGTGCTTCGCCCTCCCCAAAGCGCGGGCCGCCGCTGCGTGCCGGGCGCGGCGCATCCCCATCCCGCGGTGCCCGTGAAGGCCGTGCCTCGCCCTCGCCGAAGCGTGGGCCGCC
>NZ_JAAGBB010000047.1 GCF_018129085.1 Plastoroseomonas hellenica | reverse complement strand
GCCAGCGCCGCGAGCGGGGCCGGGGCCATGCCGCGCGCCACCACCCCGGCCCCGCGCGGCAGGTTCTGCGCGGCGGCCAGCGGGTCCGGCAGCCGCACCGGGTCGGTGAACAGCCAGAGCCGTGGCGCGCCCTTGCCCTTGAGGCTTCGGGCCAGCGCCTCTAGCGTCCGCATCCCATGTCCGACGCCATTGAACTGAACCTCGCGCGTATCCGCGAGAGGATCGCCGAAGCCTGCCTCCGCGCCAACCGGCCGCCGGATGCGGTGACGCTCGTCGCCGTCTCGAAAACCCATCCGGCCGAGGCAGTAGCCGCGGCGCTGGCCGCGGGACAGGCCGTGTTCGGGGAGAACCGGGTGCAGGAGGCGGCGGCGAAGTTCCCGCCGCTCCGCGCGCCCCACCCGGCGCTGCGGCTGCACATCATCGGCGCCTTGCAGACCAACAAGGCGCGCGACGCGGTGCGCGTCGCCGACGTAATCGAGAGCCTCGACCGGGACCGGCTGGCGATCGCGCTCCGCGACGCCATGCTGAAGGAGGGGCGGCGCCCCGGCCTGCTGGTCCAGGTGAATGTGGGGGAGGAGCCGCAGAAGGCCGGCATCGCCCCCGGCACAGCCGGCGATTTCCTCCGCGCCTGCCGGGAGGAATGGGACCTGCCGGTGGAGGGGCTGATGTGCATCCCGCCCGCCGAAGGCGATCCGCGCCCGCATTTCGCGGCGCTGGCGAACCTCGCGGCGCGGCACGGGCTCGGCACACTGTCGATGGGCATGAGCGCCGATTTCGAGGCGGCGATCGCCGAGGGCGCCACCCATGTCCGGGTGGGGAGCGCCATCTTCGGCCACCGCGCTTGACCTGCCACCGCGCTTGACCTGAATGCCCTCGCGCGGGATCACCGCGCTTCTTCCTTGCAGATAGGCGACCCGCCATGCCCCGCGTCTTCTCCGGTATCCAGCCCTCCGGCGTGCCGACCCTCGGCAACTATCTCGGCGCGATCCGCAACTGGGTGCCCATGCAGAATGGTGATGAGAGCCTGTTCTGCGTGGTCGACCTGCATGCCATCACCGTCTGGCAGGATCCCAGGGAACTCGCCCGCCAGACGCGGGAGATGGCGGCGGCGCTGATCGCCTGCGGCATCGACCCGAAGCGCTGCATCCTGTTCTGCCAGTCGCATGTACGCGCCCATGCCGAGCTCGCCTGGATCTTCAACTGCGTCGCGCGCATCGGCTGGCTGAACCGCATGACGCAGTTCAAGGACAAGGCCGGCAAGGACCGCGAGGCCGCGAGCGCCGGGCTCTATGTCTATCCGAACCTGATGGCGGCCGACATCCACGCCTACCACGCGACCCAGGTGCCGGTCGGCGATGACCAGAAGCAGCACCTCGAGCTCGCCAACGACATCGGCGAGAAGTTCAACCACGATTACGGCGTGGAGTTCTTCCCGCATATCGATCCGCTGATCCAGGGCGTCGCCGCACGGGTGATGAGCCTGCGCGACGGCACCAAGAAGATGTCGAAATCGGATCCCTCCGACCAGTCGCGCATCAACCTGACAGACGACGCCGACGCGATCGCGCTCAAGATCCGCCGCGCCAAGACCGATGCCGAGCCGCTGCCGGAGATGGTCACGGCGCTGGAAGCGCGACCGGAGGCGCGCAACCTGGTCGGCATCCTCGCCGCCGTCACCGGTGCGGCGCCGGACGCCGTGCTGCGCGACCATGCGGGCAAGGGCTTCGGTGCCTTCAAGGAGGTGCTGAGCGAGGCGCTGGTCGCGCATCTCTCGCCGATCGCCGCCGAGATGCGGCGGCTGCTGGCCGATCCCGGCGCCGTCGACGCGGCGCTCGCGGAAGGGGCGCACAAGGCGGCCGCCATTGCCGAGCCGATCGTGACCCGCGCCAAGGAGATCGTCGGCTTCCTGCCGGCGCGTTAAGGGCGTGGCCTCGCCGGTACCGCCGCTCGCTCAGGCTGCCCGGGCCCTCGAAGCCGGCGACCCCGCGGCCGCGGTCCGCCATGCGCGCGCCGCGCTGAAGCGCGAGCCGGCCAACCTCCTGGCGCTGAAGCTGCTGACGCAGGCACTGCTGCTGGCCGGCGACGCAGCCGAAGCGGCGCGCCAGGCCGCGCGGATCGCGAAGCGCGAGCCCGGCGATCCCCGCAACCACAACATGCTGGGGCAGGCGCTCGCCGCCGCCGGCGACCACCTGGCCGCACTCGCCGTCTTCACCCAGGTGCCGGACTTCCCCGATGCCGCCTTCAATGCGCAGATCAGCCGCGAGGCGCTCGGGCAGCACAGGCAGATCCTCGCCGAGGCGCCGCGCCTGCGCGCCCTCTGCGGCCCCGATCCGGACGCCGCGCTGATCGAGGGACGCGCGCTGCTGGCGCTCGGCGAGGCGGAGAAGGCGATCACGGTGGCCGAAGCGGTGCTGCAGGCCGATCCGCGCAGCGCCGATGCCTGGGCGCTGCGGGGTTCGGCACAGGCCAAGCTCGGCCGCGTCGACGGCGCCGCGGAAAGCTTCGCGCGGGCCATGCAGCTACGGCCTGACGACGCGCTGTTTCCGGCCCGGCTCGGCAACCTGCTCGTCACCGCGCAGCGCTTCGCGGAGGCGCTGCCGCCATTGCAGCGCGCGCTGCATCTGCGGCCGGATGACGTCGCGGCGCTGGTCGATGCCGGCATGGCGCTCAGTGCCCAGGCGCGCTGGCAGGAAGCGCTGGCGCTGCTCGACCGCGCGGCCGCCCTGAATCCCGACGACACCGTGGTCCGGCTCAACCGCGCCGATGCCTTCCTCAATCTGCGCCGCTTCGTAGAGGCAGCGGCCGATTGCGCCCATGTGCGCCGGCGGCATCCGGGCGACGCGGATGCCGCCATCGGCCTGCTGCACGCGCACCAGAATCTGGCGCTCTGGGACGGCATCGAGGCACTAGCGGCGGATGCGATCGCCCTCGGCGGCGCCTTGTTGCCGCTGTCGCTGCTGGCCGCCACGGACGATCCGGCGGCAGCGCTGCGCGCGGCGCGCGACTGGGTCAGGAAGGAGCTACAATACGTCCCGGCAGCACCGGCGATCGCGACGCGGCGGCAGCCAGGCCCGATCCGCATCGCCTATGTCTCGCCCGACCTCGGCGACCATCCGGTCGGCATCCTGATCGCCGGATTGATCGAGGCGCATGACCGCACCCGCTTCGAGACCATCGGCGTCGCCATCGGTCCTGCGCGCTCCGGCGTGCTGCATGATCGGCTGCGCGCCGGCTTCGGGCGCTTCATCGATGCCGAGGCCATGACCGATGCGGCGCTCGCCGCGCGGCTGCGGGCCGAAGGCATCGACATCGCGGTGGATCTCGCGGGCTTTACGGCGCAGGCGCGGCCGCGCCTCTTTGCGCTGCGGCCGGCGCCGGTGCAGGTGAATTTCCTCGGCATGAGCGCCAGCATGGGATCGCCCGCCCATGATTACATCGTGGTCGATCCGGTCGTCGCCCCGCCGGGCAGCGAGGCGCAGTTCGACGAATGCGTGATGCGGCTGCCGTATTGCTACATGCCGACGGACCGCGCCCGCGCCATCGCCGCCGTCGCGCCATCGCGTGCCGCATGCGGGCTCAGCGACGGCGCCTTCGTCTTCGCCGCTTTCAACGCCGTGCACAAGATCACGCCGGAGGTGTTCTCCGCCTGGTGCCGGCTGCTCGGCGCGGTGCCGGGCAGCCAGCTCTGGCTCAGCCACCCGCCCGCGGAAGCGCGCGCCAACCTGCTGCGCGAGGCCGCCGCGCGCGGCGTCTCCGCCGATCGCATCGTCTTCGCGGAGCGCGTGGACTATCCCGAGCACCTGGCGCGCACCGCGCTTGCCGACCTCGCGCTCGACACCTTCCCGTATACCGGCGCCACCACCGCCTGCGATGCGCTCTGGGCCGGGCTGCCGATGCTCACGCGGGTCGGACGGAGCTTCAACGCACGCGTCGCCGCGAGCCTGCTGCACGCCATCGGCCTGCCCGAGCTGGTGACGGAGACCCTCCCGGAATACGAGGCGCTGGCCGTGGCACTCGCGCGCGAACCCGCCCGCCTGCACGCGCTGCGGGAGCGGCTCGCGGCCAATCGGCTGACCACGCCGCTCTTCGACACCGAGGGCTACACGCGCGCGCTGGAGCACGCCTTCACGCAGGCGGCGGAGCGGGCACGGGCCGGACTGCCGCCGGCGGCGATCGGCTGACAGCGCAGCCCGCGAGGCCAGCCTATCGGTCCAGCTCCTCCGGCACCGCGGCGATCCCAGCCCGGCGCAGCCATGCCGAGACGCCCGGGGCGGCGGTCGCGACGGCGAAGGGGATGACGAGCAGCAGGCTGGCCAGGAAGGGCAGGGCCAGCAGCAGCGCGCAGGTCGAGGTCGCCGCGAACAGCAGCGTGAGCAGGATGCCAAGCACGGTCTGTGGCCAGAAGAGGCGCACGGCATCGGCCCAGGCGACGCCGCGATCGTCGCGGTTCTGCGGCGCCCAGCCCATCCGGCGCCCGAAGGGCAGGGCGGCAAGAAACAGGGCCTGATGCAGGATGCGCGCCGGCTCGAAGAGCGTGGTGAAGAGAATTTCCGCGGCGACACCCTTCACGAAGGCCGAGCGACCACCATAGCGGGCAGCGAGGACGGGCTTGAAAAACACCTCGGCGTAGCCGAGCAGCTTCGGCGCATAGAAGCAGAACCAGCCGGCGAGCAGCAGCAGCGCGGCGAGGCCCATCGGCGTCCCGGCGCCGCCGCCGGATGCGGCGTTGAGCGCCGTCAGCACGAGGATCAGCGCCCAGAGCGGCGCGCCGAAGAACAGCAGGATCGCCTGCACCAATTGCCAGCGCGCCATGGGCGTCAGGTTCGGCAGCTTCAGCAATTGCCAGTACTGCATGTTGCCCGCCGCCCAGCGGAGGTCGCGGGTGACGAATTCCGGCATGGCCGGCGGATTGCCTTCCTGGCTGCCATCCTCCGCGGTCAGCACGCGCACCTTCCAGCCGGCGGCATGCAGCCGCGTCGCCTCCACCTGGTCGTGGCTGAGGATGTGGCTGCCATCGGGCAGCGCCTCCAGCCGGCAATGGGCGCGGAAGGGTGCGATGCGGATGATCGCGTTGTGGCCCCAATAGGGGCCTTCGTCGCCCTGCCACCAGGCCTGACCGGTGCCCCAGCTCCGCATGCCCGCGCGCATGCCGAACTGGAAGAGGCGCGGGAAGGCGGCCGAGGCTGGGCGTCCGACGATCATCTGCTGGAGGATGGCCAGCCGGTCATCGGCTTCCATGCAGGCGACGAGGCGCAGAACGGCGTCCGGCGACATGGTGCTGTCGGCATCGAGGCAGAGGAAGAAGGCGGCCTCGCCCGCCTGGGTGTCGAGGAAGTCCATGACATTGCCGGCCTTGAAGCCGGTGTTGCGGATGCGGCGGCGGTAGCGCGCGGGGATGCCGCCTTCCGGCCGCGCGGCGATGAAGCCGGCGATGGCGGCTTCCTCGGCCGCCGCGATCGCCGGATCCTGGGTGTCGGAGAGGATGTGCAGGACGAAGCGGCCGGCGACGCCCTTCGCCTCCAGCCCATCGAGCAGCACGGCCAGCGGCGGCAGCACCGCGCCCATGTCCTCGTTCCGGATGCAAATGCCGAGCGCCGTCAGCGCGCGCGGCGGGCCCGGCTTCGCGGCACGGAGCGCGGGCAGCACGGCGGCCGCCGGATCGCACGCGCCCATCAGGATCACGAAGCCTGCGATTGCGTTCGCCGCCGACAGCGCCGACCAGGGTACGGTGCCGATGAAGGCGACGAGGATGAGAATTTCGGGGATGCTCCATCCGCCGCCGGCCAGCACCGCCACGGCCAGCGCGACCAGCCCCGCCGTGATGGCGAGGGCGAGCAGGGCGAAGAGCAGGCGCCGGAGCGCCACGGGTTCGGGCGGGATCACGGGCCCCCGTCTATCCCGCGATCGCGGCAGCAAAAAGGGTGACGCGAAAATGAGTGGCGCGGCCGATTCAGCTCTTCGGGCCATTCGGCCCTCCGACCATCGGACGCGCTGGTCATCCGTTGGCGCGGCCGATTCAGCTCTTCGGGCCATTCGGCCCTCCGACCATCGGACGCGCTAGTCGACCGTGACGCCAGAAGCGCGGACGATAGGCGCCCAGGTCGCGACCTCCTGCCGCATGAAGGCGTCGTATTCGGCAGGACCGAGCGGCGCGGGCTCGGCGCCGAAATCGCGGACGCGCTGCGCGACGGCAGGATCGTTCAGCGCGGCCACGATCTCCCGCCCCAGGCGCTCGATGACCGGGCGCGGGACAGCGCCAGGAGCCGCGATGCCGTACCAGGAGGAGACATCGAATTCCGGCACGCCCTGCTCCTGCAAGGTCGGGATCTCCGGCATGGTCGAGGCGCGCCGGGCCGTCGAGACACCGAGTGCGCGCAGCATCCCGGCCAGAACCTGCTGGCGGCTGGCAGGGGCATTGTCGATGGCGAACAGCACCTCCCCGTTCAGCACCGCGGCCATGGAGGGCGCGGTGCCGCGATAGGGAATATGCGTGACCTCGACCCCCATCCGCTGCCCGAACAGCACGCCGGACAGATGGGAGGAGGTGCCGGAGCCGGCGGAGGAGAAATTGGCGCGGTCCGGATGGGCGCGCGCGAAGGCGACCAGCTCCGCGATGCTGCGCACCGGTCCGTCGCCCTTCACGATCAGCACGTTCGGCAGGAAGGCGATCCGTGCCACGCCCGGCAGGTCGCGCAGCGGATCAAAGGAGAGGCGGCGGTAGAGCGTCGGCCCGATGCCGTGCGAGGCGATGTGGTTGATGTAGTAGGTGTAGCCGTCAGGCGTCGCTTTCGCCGCGACCTCGGCGCCGACCATGCCGCCGGCGCCGGGGCGCGGATCGATGATCAGCGGCTGGCCCAGCGCTTCCCTGAGGCGGGCTTCCATCATGCGCAGGAAGATGTCGGAGGCGCCGCCCGCCGCGCCGCCGATCACGAAACGCAGCGGTCGGTCGGGCCAGGCTGCCTGCGCCCGAGCGACATGCGGCGCAAGCAGCGCAGCGCCCGCCAGCAGGCTGCGGCGTGTGGCCATGACAATCGTCCCCCCATGTTTTGCGGAGGACGCTAGAGCAGATCCCATTCGAGTGGAATCACGCGAATGGGTGAAGATGCTCGCCAGAACAGAAGCCTGGAGCAGTTGGGGCGGGCGACGTGAAAACTGCTCTGGAGCCGATCCCGTCCGGATGGAAGCATCCGAGCGGGTGCGGGGCGGCGCGCCTGCTCAGCCCGCCGCCCCGCACTGCGCCCGGTAGCCGGCGACGCTGGGGAAGCTACCCTCGCCGACGGTCGTCACGTGGAGCCTGCCGGCGGGACCGCGATAGGTGTGGCCGCAGAAGCCCATGCCGGTGCCGGAGCAATCCTCCACCTCCGGCACGGCCGTCAGTACGAACGGACCTCGTCCTGCGCCGCGCGGCGGACCATCGCGACGAAGTGGCGCACCGCTGCAGAATAGCCATCGCGCCGGGCCGCGATGGACAGGAAGGCCTTGGGCTGGGACGGGCCGCGTAGCGGTCGGAACACCACACCGTCCATGGTCATGCGCTGCATCGACGCCGGCACCAAGGTCACTCCGATCCCACTCGCGACCAAGCTCAACGCCGATATGATCCGGGGCGCCTCCTGGCCCAAACGCGGGCTGAAGCCCGCCTTCGAGCAGGCAGCCAAGGTGGCCTCGTACAGCGCCGGCCCTTGCAGTCGCGCGTAGACGATGAAGGTCTCGGCCGCGAGGCGCTCGAGCGGAAGGGCACCAGCGCGAGGCCCGGGCCGGGCCAGGGCATGCGCCGCGGGCAGGGCCGCCACCATCGGCTCATCCATCAGGAGGTGCACGTCGAGCCCCTCAGGCGGGGCGATAGACGCGCGGATGAAGGCCACGTCCAATGTCCCCGCCCGGAGACCATCGACGAGCTCGGCTCTCAGGCACTCCTCCATGCTCACCGAGACCAAAGGGTACGTCTCCCGAAAGCGTCGGATCATCCGTGGCACGAAAGGGTGAAACGGTCCGCTGGGCGGCAAGCCGATGCCCAGCCTGCCCTGCTTGCCGGACGCCGTGCGCCGCGCCGCCTCGACCGCCTCGTCCACGCACGCCAGCACGGACAGCGCATCGGCAAGGAAGGTGCGGCCCGCTTCCGTCAGCTCGACGCCCCGCGCCTTGCGGCGAAACAGCTGCACGTCGAGCTGATGCTCGAGAGCCTTGATCTGTTGGCTCAAGGGCGGCTGCTGCATGCCGAGCCGCTCCGCCGCGCGCGTGATATGGCCTTCCTGCGCCACGACGACGAAGTAGCGGAGATGCCGAAGCTCTATTGCCATATGCCGCGCGTCTGGGATTCACCCGATCTCCATTATGGCTCGTATATCGCGGCAATGCTACTCGGGGACGCAGGTAGTTCGGTGGAGGCGTCGAGATGGTCGTGGCCCGGCGGATGCTACTCACCCGTGCACTTGCCTTCGCAGCGCTGCCATACGCGGGTTCGCGGCACGCGATCGCGGAGGTTGCCTTTCCCTCCCGGCCCGTCCGTCTGGTGGTCGGATTTCCACCGGGTGGGCCGATGGACATCATGGCGCGCGTCGTCGGCCAATGGCTCTCGACGCGCATGGGCCAGCCATTCGTCGTCGAGAGCCGGCCTGGCGCCGGCGGCAACCTGGGCACCGAGGCGGTCGTCAGGGCGATACCGGACGGGCACACATTGCTGGTCTTCGGGCCCGTGAACACCATCAACGAGACGCTGTACGAGAATCTCTCCTTCGTCTTCAGCCGCGACATCGAGCCCGTGGCGGGTCTGGTCCGCGTGCCCCTCGTCCTGGTCGTCCATCCTTCGCTGCCCGTCCACAGCGTCCCAGATCTCATCGCGCACGCGCTGGCAAGCCCGGGCAGGATCGGCATAGCCTCGGCGGGAAACGGCACGCCTCAGCATGTGGCCGCCGAGCTGTTCAAGAGAATGGCCGGCGTGGAGATGGTCCATGTGCCCTATCGAGGGTCGGGACCGGCGCTGGCCGATCTGATCGGCGGGCAGGTCCAGGTCATGATCGACGCGATGCCTTCCGCGATCGAGCACGTGCGCAGCGGCCGGCTCAGGGCGATCGCCGTGACCACGCGTACCCGCGCCGACATGCTTCCCGAGGTGCCGAGCCTGTCGGACGCCGTGCCGGGGTATGAGGTGAGCTCGTGGTACGCCATCGGCGCCCCGAGGGGTACGCCCTTCGAGGTGATCCGGCGACTAAGCGAAGAGATCAATGTCGGCCTGGCCGCCCCGGCCTTGACCCAGCGCTTTGCGCAACTGGGTGCGCAGGTCATGCCCGGTACACCTGAGGACCTCGGGCGATTGATCATCGCGGAGACCGACCGCTGGAGGCGGGTCGTGCGGGCCGCCGACATCAAGTTGGATTAGGATCACGTCCCGCTGACTGGCCGAGCAGGCTGAGACATGCCCGAAGTTGTCGAGACCCTCGTGATCGGTGCCGGACAGGCTGGCCTGGCAATGAGCCACCACCTTCAGCAACGTGGGTGCGAGCACCTCATCCTGGAGCGGGGGCGGATCGCCGAACGCTGGAGGAGCGAGCGTTGGGACTCGCTGCACTTCCAGTTCCCGAACTGGATGATGCGCCTGCCCGGGCACGCGTATCGGGCCGCCGATCGCGATGGCTTCATGCACCGCGAAGGCGTCGTCGCCTTCATCGCATCCTATGCGGTTCGGATCGGCGCCCCCGTCCGATGCGGGGTCAACGTCAACGCGCTCCAACTCACCGATAAGGGTCGCTTCCGCATAGAGGCCGGTTCGATGTCGATGGAAGCCATCAACATTGTGGTCGCGACCGGACCATATCAGTCCCCGCGCATACCGGAGGCTGCAGCGCGCATCCCGGCGGGGATCCGCCAGATAACCGCGAACCGCTACACGAGCCCGTCGGAACTGCCACCGGGCGGCGTCCTGGTGGTGGGATCCGGTGGGTCGGGCTGTCAGATCGTGGAGGATCTGCTGCTGCATGGACGACCCGTGCATTTCGCGGTGCGTGGACATCGACGCGTCCCGAGGCGCTATCGCGGCCGCGACTTCGGACATTGGGACGAAGAGATGGGACTCACGGATCGAACGGTCGACCAGATCCCGTCGGGCTTCCGCCCGCCTCTCATCACCGGTGTCCGAGGTGGCCACACCATCGATCTCCGGCGGATGGCAATCCGGGGCGCAACGCTGCTCGGAAGTCTGCAAGGTGTGCAGGACGGCGGCGCCTACTTCGCGGCCGACCTGAATTCCAGCCTCGACGCCGGTGACGCGGCCTTCCGAGAGACACTGCGCTCCATTGATGCGCACATCGAGACTCACGGCGTCGCTGCGCAGCCAAATGGCGAGTTCGATGCGGACATCGCAATGTCGAGCCCTTCGTTGCTCGAGTCCGAGGGCCTGGATCTACGCCGGGCCGGCATCGGCACCGTCATCTGGGCGCTGGGTTACGGCTACGATTTCGCCTGGATCGAATGCCCGGTGCTTGATGGCAAGGGGACCCCCCTCCACGTGCGCGGCGTCACCAAGATCCCGGGGCTCTACTTTCTTGGGCTGCCGAGGTTGCACAAGATAAAATCGGCGTTCCTGTGGGGCGTCGGCGAGGATGCCGCCCACATTGCGGATCTAATTCAATGCCGGGTTCAACGATCGCGTGGATCTGAAGCGTAGTGGGGCAGAGCATGGAACCAGGGAAGCGGCGCAAGGCGATCCGCTCCTGTGCGCGGCTGCGGTAGACAGTCGAGCGACCGAGACCGACCTGGCGGGCGGCGACGGCAAGCTACAGCGCCGGCTCCGCCTGCTCCCGATGCCGGTTGTTAGCGCAGCCAGCAGCCTGGGTGGCCCGCCGGCAGAGCTGCGCAACAGGCAACGGCGGCAGCCTTACAAGACGTTCGGTGATTCCGCCCCAAGTCATCACGCTCTAATCGATGCCGCCCGACTGCGCCTTCAGGCCGCGCCGCGCCGCCCAGGCGCCGAAGATGCGCGGCCCGGCCAGCGCCGCCACCGCCAGCAGCAGGATGCAGAGGCTGACCGGCCGCGTGACGAAGGTGCTCCAGTCGCCCTGGCTGATGGTCAGCGCCTGGCGCAGCGCCTGTTCGGCCATCGGCCCCAGGATCATGCCGATGACGACGGGTGCGGTCGGGAAATCGAAGCGGCGCATGAACATGGCGACGATGCCGATGCCATAGAGCAGCACCAGGTCGATCACGCTGTTGCTGATGCCGTAGGTGCCGATGGTCGCGAAGACCAGGATGCCGGCATAGAGCTGCGGCGTCGGGATCTTCAGGATGCGCACCCAGAGGCCGACCAGCGGCAGGTTCAGCACCACCAGCATGACATTGGCGATGAAGAGGCTGGCGATCAGCGTCCAGACCAGGTCCGCCTGGGTCTGGAACAGCAGCGGGCCGGGCTGGATGCCATAGCTCTGGAAGGCGCTCAGCATGATCGCGGCGGTGGCGCTGGTCGGCAGGCCGAGGGTCAGCATCGGCACCAGCACGCCGGCGGCGGCGGCGTTGTTCGCGGCTTCCGGCCCGGCCACGCCTTCGATGGCGCCGGTGGTGCCGAATTCATGCGCGTGCTTCGGGTCGACCAGCTTCTTCTCGGTGTAGTAGCTCAGCATGGTCGGCATCTCGGTGCCACCCGCCGGCAAGACGCCGAAGGGAAAGCCGAGGCCGGCGCCGCGCAGCCAGGGACCGATGCTGCGCTTCCAATCCTCCTTCGACAGCATCAGGCGGCCGACCGGGCGGATGACGGCTTCCGCATTCGTCCAGCGCCAGGCGAGGTAGAGCGTCTCGCCCACCGCGAACAGCGCGACCGCGACCAGCACGACGTTCACGCCGTCCAGCAGTTCCGGCACGCCGAAGGTCAGGCGTGGCTGGCCGGTCTGGTTGTCGACGCCGACCAGGCCGAGCAGCAGCCCGAAGAACAGCGAGGCGAGGCCGCGCAGCGCCGAGGAGCCGAGCACCGCGGAGACGGTGACGAAGCAGAGCACCATCAGCGAGAAATATTCGGCCGGGCCGAGCTTCAGCGCGAGCTCGACGACGATCGGGCCGAGGAAGCTGATGCCGAGCGTGCCGACGGTGCCGGCGACGAAGCTGCCGATGGCGGCGGTGGCGAGCGCCGGTCCCGCGCGGCCGCTCTTCGCCATCTTCGCCCCTTCGAGCGCCGTGATGATGGAACCGCTTTCGCCCGGCGTGTTCAGCAGGATGGAGGTGGTGGAGCCGCCATACATCGCGCCGTAGAAGATGCCGCAGAACAGGATGAAGGCGCCGGTCGCGCTGACGCTGAAGGTGATCGGCAGCAGCAGCGCGATGGTCAGCGCCGGGCCGAGGCCCGGCAGCACGCCGATCGCGGTGCCGAGGAAGCAGCCGAGCAGCGCCCAGCCGAGATTGGCGAGCGTGAGCGCGTGCGAGAAGCCGAGGGCGAGGCCCGTGAGGCTGTCCATCTCAGAGCCTGTCTCGGAATGGGGTGGTGGTGAGTTGGTGAGTCATTTTTCGTTCCTGCCGTGCCGGGTGACGCAGCCGATGCTGGTTGCATCGGCGAGGAAGCCGGTGCGGCAGGGGCGGAAAAGGACCGCCGGATCGCCGCCGCCCCATTCCGAGACAGGCTCTCAAATCAGGCCTTCCAGGATGCCGGCGCCGATATTGACGCTGAGCACGCGTGAGAAGAACAGATAGGCGCCGAGGGTCACGGCCAGGCCGGTGACGATGTCGCGCAGCAGGCGACGGGAGCCGAAGGCAGCGCAGACCAACGTGAATTGCACGGTCGCCGCGATCACGAAGCCGAGCCAGTCGATCAGCGCCAGGTTGGCGAGCAGCCCCGCGGCCAGGAAAGCGAGGGCGCGCCAGTTGCTGGGCGGCGCCTCCACCACGTCCTCCATCGCCGCCGACCAGCCGCCGCGCAGCGCGACGGCGGTGAGACCGGCGCCGATCAGCAGCAGGCCGCCCGCGACCACATAGGGGATCGCGGTCGGCCCGACCTGGGCATAGAGCGGCGAGACCGGGATGACATAGGCCTGCCAGAGGCCAAGAAGCCCCAGCAGCAGGACGAAGAGCCCGGCCCCAAGATCCGGACGATAGACGCCCTTGCGCGCTTCGCTCATGTCAGCGGACGATCCTCGTTCCCATAACATCACCCCCGCGGCTGCAGGCCGCCACCGGTTCCTGCGGGGCGAGCGAAGCGATGCCCCGAGGCCGCGAACGCGGCCCGCGCGCGGCCGACCGCCATCGCCAATGCCGCCCTGGCAGCGCGAAAGCCAGGCGCGCGCATGCGCGCGCCGGCGTTTGAGGCCATGAACTACGCCAACCCGATCTCTTTGAGGACGGTCTCGGTGTCGGCGATGTCGCGGCGCAGGTATTCCTCGAAGGCCGGGCCGGTCAGGAAGGCATCATCCCAGCCGCGGGTGCGCAGCAGCTCGGTCCAGGCCGGCAGGGCATGCATCGCGGTGATCAGGTCGACCAGCGCCTGGCGTGCCGGTGCCTGGATGCCCGGGGCGGCGAAGACGCCGCGCCAGTTGGCGGTGACGACGTCGACGCCGCTTTCCTTCAGCGTCGGCACGTTCGGGTCGCTCCGCGTGGCGCCGGTGGTCGCCAGCGCGCGCATGCGGCCAGCCGCGATCTGTTCGGAGAATTCCGACCAGCCGGAGATGCCGGCCTTCACCTGGGCGCCGAGGATCGCCGCCTGCGCCGGGCCGCCGCCGGCGAAGGCGACATAGCTCGCTTCCCGGGCGTTGCGGCCGAGCGCCTTGATGATCAGGCCCAAGGTGATGTGGTCGGTGCCGCCGGCCGATCCGCCGGCGACGCTGACCGCGCCCGGCCCCGCCCGGAGCGCCGCGATGAGCTGGCCGATGTTCTGGAACTCGGAATTCGCGGGCACCACGACGACGCCCACTTCCTGGGTGAGGCGGGCGATCGGCGTCACGCTCTGGATACCGACCGGGGAGCGGTTGGTCAGCACGGCGCCGATCATCACGCTGCCGGCCACCATCAGCGCATCCGGGCGGCCGCGCCGCTGGGAGACGAAGCGGGGCAGGCCGACGATGCCGCCGGCGCCGCCGACATTCTCGAACTGGAAATTGCCGACCAGGCCGCCCTGGCGCGCCACCTGCTCGACCGCGCGGCCGAGGCCGTCCCAACCGCCGCCCGGGCCCGCGGGAATGAACATGTGGATCTGCGCGAAGCGCTGCTGCGCGTGCGCGGCACGGGCGCCAAGTGCGAGCGCCGGCAGCGCGCCGGCCGCGGCGATCAGGTGGCGTCGGCTGGTCATTGCGTTTCGTCCCCTCGGAAACCGGGCCGATCATGCCCCCGGCGCAGCAACCATTACCGGCGTGCACGGTTGCGGACAACGATGGAAGCGGAAGACGCGTTCTCGTGACGCGCAAATGCTTGCACGAGGCCAGCTTCCGGGCGAATGATCGGATTCCGAACCGGAGGGATGCCAATGGGCGAGGACGACACCACCAGGGCCGGCACAGCCGTGCCCGATGCCGACGCGCCGGCGAAAGCGCCCGATCACCGCCTCTCCCGCCGCTTGGTCATCGTGAAGTTCGCCGGCCTTGCCGCGACGCCCGCGCTCGCAGGCTGCGTTGTGGCGCCGCAGCCGGTCTATGCGCCGGCCCCCGTGGTGCGCGGCACGGGCATCACCGACAGCGACCCCAATGACGGGCCGGGCCAGGGCCGCGGCGGCTATCGCGTCCCCGCGCGCGGCACCGGCTACACCGACAGCGATCCCAATGACGGACCTGGCAACGGCCGCGGGCCCTATGGACGCGGCCGCGCACGCACCGGCTACACCGACAGCGATCCCAATGACGGGCCTGGCTATGGCCGCGGCGGTGGTTACCGCGGCGGGCGCGTGCGCACCGGCTACACCGACAGCGATCCGAACGACGGCGCCGGATTCGGTCGCCGCGGCTATTGAGCGGCCCGGCCCGGTATGAGGCCGCGGCGCTGGTCGCGGCGGCCGCGCGGCTGTTCGAGGCGGGCGGCCTCGCCCCCGATCGCGCTGCCATCACCGGCGAGGTCCTGGTCGAAGGCGATCTGCTCGGCCAGACGACGCATGGGCTGAACCTCCTCGCGCCCTATCTCGACAGCCTCGCGGCCGGGGTGATGGCGCGCGAAGGCGAGCCGGAGATCCTGTCCGAAACCCCGGTCGCGCTCACCTGGGACGGGCGCAAGCTGCCGGGCCCCTGGCTGGTGCGCCGCGCGATGGAGGCGGCGGCGCAGCGCGCCGCGGTCCTCGGCATCGGCGCGGTGTCGATCCGCCGCGCGCATCATATCGGCTGCCTCTCCGCCTATCTGCGGCCGGTGGCCGAAGCTGGGCAGATGGCGATCGTCACCTGCTCCGATCCCTCCACGGCCTCGGTCGCGCCCTGGGGCGGGACCCGCCGGGTGATCACCCCGAACCCGCTCGCCGCCGGCTGGCCGAGCCCGGACGGGCCGGTGATGATGGACGTCTCCATGTCGCTGACCACCAATGGCATGACGGCGCGGCGCCGCGACGAAGGGCGCGATTTCGACCATGACTGGCTGCTCGATGCCGATGGCAGGCCGACCCGTGATCCCGGCGTCTTCTTCGCGGAGCCCGCGGGGACGCTGATGCCGCTCGGCGGTCCCTCCGCCGGCCACAAGGGCTATGCGCTCGGGTTGCTGGTGGAAGCGCTGACCTCCGGATTGTGCGGCTTCGGCCGCGCCGAGCCATCGCAGGGCTGGGGCGCTTCGGTCCTGGTGCTGGTCCTCGATCCCGCCCGTTTCGGCGGGCTGCCGGCCTTCACGCGGGAGGCGGCCTGGATGGCGGACGCCGTGCACGCGAACCCGCCGGCCGCCGGCGGCCCGGCCCCGCGCCTGCCCGGCGAGCGCGCACTCAGGCTGCGCGCCGAACAGCTCGCCAAGGGCGTCGCGCTGCACCCCGCCATTCCGCCGGTGCTGGCGGCGCGCTGCGCCGCGGCCGGCATTCCCGCCCCAGGCCCGATCCCGCCATGAACACGCTTGCCGAGAACGCCTTCCGCCTCGCCTTCGGGGCGCTGCCCTTCGAGGAGGCGATGGCGCTCCGCGAAGGCAGCACCTGGCGCTTCCTGCCGGGCGGCGATCCCAGCCGTTACGCGGGGCTGCTCTCGACCGCCGCGCTCGATGCTTTCCTGCGCACCGACACGGCCCGCGCGCCCCGCGTCACCATGGCCGACAACGGCCGCGAGGGCAGCGCCGCGGTGCCGCAGGAGGAATACCTGATGCCGGACGGGCCGCGCATCGACCTGCCGCGGCTGCTGACGCGCTTCGATGCGGGTGCGACGCTCGTCGTCTCCCAGATGCAGGATGTGCACGCGCCGCTCGCGGATTTCTGCCGCGGGCTCGAGAAGGCGTTCCTGCATGGCGTGCAAGCCAATGCCTATCTGACGCCGCCCGGGGCGCAGGGCTTTCGCGCGCATTTCGACACCCATGACGTGCTGGTGCTGCAGGTCGAGGGGCGCAAGGCCTGGCGGGTCTGGGACCATATCCCGCTGGAGCGCCCGACCCGCGCGACCCCCTGGGAGAACCGCTATGGCGTCGAGGGCGAGCCGCACCGCTTCGAGATGGCGCCGGGAGACGCGCTCTATATCCCGCGCGGCGTGCCGCATGACGCGGCGGCGCAGGAAGGGCCGTCGCTGCATCTGACGATCGGCTTCCTCGAGCCTTCCTTCGCCAATCTGCTGGCCGATGTCGTGGATGCGCTGGAGCGCGAGCTGCCCGCGCTCAGGGAGAGCGTGCCGACCTGGCGGCTGGCGGAGCCGGATGGCGCGGCGCGCCTGGCCGAGCGCCTGGCGCCGGCGATCGCCGCGCTGACCGGCGCGGGCTTGGCCGAGCGGATCGCAATCGCGGCGCTGGACCGCGCCGCGCAGGACCGGCTGCCATTGCCGGCGCGCGGGCTGTTTCCGCCGCCGGTCGTGGCGGAGACCCGGCTGCGGCTGGCGGATTCCATGCTGCACCACCTGATCCCGGACGCCGATGGCGGCGCGGTGCTGCGCTGGCATGGCGGCGTGATGCCGCTCGGCGCGGCGGAGTTTTCCTGGCTGCAGGCGCTGGAGGATGGCGCGCCGGCGGGAAGCCTCGGGGAGGGCGGGCTCGCCTTCTGCCAGAAGCTGGCAGCGCTGGGACTGCTCGAGAAGATCGGGTGAATCACCCGCGCCCGCGCGGCGTCTCCCCGAAAACAGCGCGATAGGCGGCGCCGAAGGCGGAGGCGCTGGAATAGCCGACGGTCGACGCCGCCCGCGCCGGCGCGACGCCCTGCGCCAGCAGCGCGGAGGCTTCCGTGAGGCGCAGCGCCTGCCGCCACTGCGCGAAGCCCATCCCGGTCTCGGCCGCGAAGAGGCGGCGCAGCGTGCGCGGGCTGGCACCGCATTCGAGCGCCCAGCCGTCGAGCGTCAGACCGCGCGCCGGGTCCTCGCGCAGCGCCGCGGTGAGCCGGGCCAGGCGCGGGTCGCGCGGTTCCGGGACCGAGAGCGGCAGCGCCTCGGCGCGCATCAATTCGGAGAGGATAAGCGCCGCCAGATGGCCGCCCCGCCCGGCCTCATCCCATTCCATCGGCTCGGCGCAGGCGGCGAGGATCAGCTCCCGCAGCAGCGGCGTCACCGCCAGCACCCGCGTCGCGGCCGGCGCGCCACGGGCGGCATCCTCGCGCAGGAACAGCGCGCGCATGGCGACCGCGCCTTCCATCCGGACCGCATGCGGCAGCCGCGCCGGCACGAAGAGCCCGCGCCCGGGCGGCACCACGAAATAGGCGACATCGGTCGCGATGCGCATCAGCCCGGCCGTGGCGTAGAGAAGCTGGGCGCGCGCATGGATATGGCGCCCGGTCTCATGCCCGTCCGCGTAGTCCTGCGCATAGGCGGCCAGCGGCCGGTCCACCCGGTCCTGAGGGATGTCGCGATAGGATGGCTGGCCGGATATCGACATGATTTGGCCTGACGTTGCGTCGCGGCCAGCCTAGCCTGGGGATCGAGGAGAACGCCAATGTCCCGTGCGACCCGCCAGGTGTGGTTCGTCAATGCTGCCCACAGCTTCACCCATTACTGCCTGCTGATCCTGGCGACCGCGGTGCTCGGCATTGTCGTGCAGGAGCCGGCGCTGTTCGGGAATGATTACGGGCCGATCGTGGCCCTCGGCACCACCATGTTCGTGGTCTATGGCCTGGGCGCACTGCCGATGGGCTGGCTGCAGGAAAAGCTCGGGCGACGGGCGCTGATGGCGGCCTTCTTCCTCGGCACCGGCCTGTCGATGGCGGCGGCGGGCTTCGCGACCGGGCCCCTGATGCTGGGCGCGGCCCTTGGGCTGATGGGCGCATTCGCTGCGATCTACCACCCGGTTGGGACGGCGATGCTGGTGGAGGCGGCGGGGGATCGCGTCGGCCGCGCCATGGGCATCAACGGCGTCTTCGGCAATTTCGGCGTGGCGACGGCGCCGATCGTCACCGCTTTCGTCGCCGGCGGCATGGGCTGGCGCTGGGCCTTCATCATCCCGGGCCTGCTCTGCGCCGCGATCGGCCTGCTCTGGCTGCGCGAGCCCGCCTTCGACTATGCCGGGCAGGCGCGGCGCGGAAAGCCCTTCCCGGAGATCCCGCGCGCCGTGGTGCGCCGGGCCGTCGGCGTGCTGCTGGCGATCGCGACGGTCTCCGGCCTGGTGTTCAACGCCTTCACGATCCTGATCCCGAAGCTGATGGAGGAACGGCTGGCCTCCGCGCCGGATCTGCTGCCGGTGGTCGGGCTGCTGGCCTTCCTGGCAACCATCTGCGGCGGGCTGACGCAATTCACCGTGGGCCGGCTGATCGACCGCAACACCCTGAAATCGGTCTTTCTGCCGCTGGCGCTGGTGCTGGTGCCGGCGCTGATCGCACTGTCCTTCCTGCAGGGCTGGCTGGTGCTGCCGGTGGCCGGCCTCGCCGCCGCCGCGATCTTCGGCCAGGTGACGGTGAACGAGACGATGACCGCCCGCTACGTTCCCCCGGCGCTGCGGGCCAAGCTCTATTCCATCCGCTTCACCGTCGGCTTCCTGGGCGCCGCCCTGGCATCGCCGCTGATCGCCTTCATGCACGGCAGCACCGGCAGCCTCGCCGCCACCATGCTGGTCCTGGCAGGCGTCGGCGCCGTGACGCTGCTCTGCGCGCTGCTCTTCCCGAACCGGCGGGAGGAGCTGCGGCCGGAGCTTTGGGCGGAAGCCCCGGAAACACGCCAGCTCGCGCCGGCGGAGTAGCGGCGCAGCGCCTGGCGCGCGATAATCCGGTCCAACGAACCGGAGGACCGCGCCATGGAGTTCGGGCTGTTCTGCCTGATGGGCTATCGCGAGCCCGGGACGGCCACGGCCGCGATCTATGACGCCGCGGTCGCCCAGGTGCAGGCGGCGGAGGAGGCCGGCTTCGCCACCGCCTGGTTCGCGGAGCATCATTTCTCGAACTACTGCGTCTGCCCCTCGCCGCTGATGATGGTGGCGCGCTGCGCCGGGGAAACCCAGCGCATCCGGCTGGCCTCCGGCGTCGTCATCGCGCCGCTCTACAATCCCGCCCGGCTGCTCTCGGAGATCGGCATGGCGGATGCGCTGACCCATGGGCGCCTCGTGCTCGGCCTCGGCAGCGGCTACCAGCCCTATGAGTTCGAACGCTTCGCCGAACCGCTCGACGACAGCGTGGCGAAGCTGGTCGAGTTCATGGACATGCTGGACGCCGCCTTCGCGGGCGACTGCTTCACGCATGCCGGCCCGCACTACGTGTTGCCGGAGACCCATATCGCGCCGCGCCCGCCGCAGGGCGTGCCGGATATCTGGATCGCCGGCGACAATCCGGCGCTGCACCGGGTCGCGGCGCGGCGCGGGCATGCCGTGATGGTGACGCCGCGCCACTACAGCGCGGCGCTGCTGGCCGCTGCCCGCGCGCGGATCGCCGAGAGCTGGCGCGCCGAAGGCCGCGATCCCCAGGGGATGCGGTTCGCGGCGCTGCGTCCCTGCTGCGTCACCGACGACAGCGACGAAGCGGACGCCTTCCTCGAGCAAACGCGCTTCCAGATCCGCCTGTCACAGAGCCTGCGCTTTCGCGAGCAGGCGCTGGCCGGCGCGATGCTGGTGGAGAAGCCCTGGGCCGGGGAGCCGACGCTGGCCGAGATGGCGCGGCACATGCTGGTCGGCCCGGCCGCGCATGTCGCGGCGCGGCTGGCGGAGGAGATCCGCGCCGCGGATCCCTGCCACTACCTGTTGCAGTTCCAGGTCGGCGGGTCGCGTACCCCGCAGGCGCTGCGCTCCATCGCGCGTTTCGCGGGGGAGGTGGTGCCGTTGCTGGAGCGCATGGTCGGGCCGCTCGCGGGGATCGGCCAGCGGGCGCCGGTGACGGCTTGACGCGACGCGGGCTGCGGCGCTTGAGAGAAGCATGACGACCCTCTCCGGATCGGCGCGTCTTGCCGGCGTGCTGGGCTTCCCCGTGGCGCATTCCCGCTCCCCGCGGCTGCACGGGTTCTGGCTGCGCAGGCACGGCATCGACGGCGCCTACCTGCCGCTGCCGGTGGCACCGGACCGGTTCGCGGCCGGGGTGCGCGCGCTCGCCGATCTCGGCTTCCGCGGTGCCAATGTGACCATCCCGCACAAGCTCGCGGGCTTCGAGGTCTGCGATGTCGTGGATGCCAGTGCGCGCCGCGCCGGCGCCGTGAACACGCTGGTGTTCCGCGATGGCGCGATCCACGGCGCCAATACCGACGGCTTCGGCTTCCTGGAAAGCATCCGCGAACAGGCGCCGGGCTGGCGGCCGGAGGCGGGGCCAGCCGTGCTGATGGGGGCCGGAGGCGCTGCGCGCGCGATCGCCGCCGTGTTGCTCGATGCCGGCTGCCCGCGCGTGACCCTGGTCAACCGCACGCCCGCACACGCAGAGGCGCTGGCGCGGACGCTCGGCGGTGCCGTCGATGTCGCGGCGGCGCCGCCGCTCGAGGGCGCGGCATTGCTGGTGAACACCACCTCGCTCGGCATGGCGGGCCATGCCGCACTCGCCATCGACCTGGCACCGCTGCCAGCCGCGGCGGTGGTCGCCGACATCGTCTATGTGCCGCTGGAGACGCCGCTGCTCGCTGCCGCGAGGGCGCGCGGGCTCAGGGCGGTGGACGGGCTCGGCATGCTGCTGCACCAGGCGCGGCCGGGCTTCGAGGCCTGGTTCGGCGTGGCGCCGCAGGTGGATGCGGAGCTGCGTGCTTTCGTCGCGCACGACATCCCGCGCGGCCTTGGCCCGAATGGGTCCGTGCGGCCGGTCCAGACCTCCGGGCCAACCGGCGCCACGGCCATCGACCGCACCACATGAAGGTGATCGGCCTGACCGGCGGCATCGGCATGGGGAAATCCACCGCCGCCAACACCTTCCGCCGGCTGCACGTGCCGGTCTTCGACGCGGATGCCGCCGTGCACGCGCTGCAAGGGAAGGGCGGCCGTGCCGTCAAGCCGGTGGCGCAGGCCTTTCCGGGCACGGTGCGGGATGGGCGGGTTGTGCGCGAAGCCCTGCGCCATGCCGTCATCGGCAATGACGCGGCGATGGTCAGGCTGGAGCGCATCATGCATCCGCTGGTCCGCGACGAGGAGCGGCGCTTCCTCGCCGCGGCCCGGCGGCGCGGCGAGCGGCTGGTCGTGCTCGACATCCCCCTGCTCTACGAGACGCGGGGCGAAGGCCGCACCGACGCCGTCGTCGTCGTCAGCGCGCCCGCGTCAATGCAGCGCTGGCGGGTTTTGCGGCGCAAAGGCATGACCGAGGCGCGTCTGGCCGCCATCCTGGCGCGGCAGATGCCGGACGCGCAGAAGCGGCGACGCGCGGATCACGTGGTGTATTCGGGTCTTTCCCGCCATTTCGCCCAGGCCGCGATCCGCCGCCTGGTACGGAGCTATCGTGCATGACACGGCAATTGGTGCTGGACACCGAGACCACCGGCCTCGACCCGCGCGACGGCCATCGCGTGCTGGAGGTGGCGGCGATCGAGATCTTCAACCTGATGCCGACCGGCCGCCATTTCCATCGCGTCATCGACCCCGAGCGGGACATTCCCGCCGAGGCGTCCCGCATCCACGGCTTCACCAGCATCCATGTGGAGGGGAAGCCGAAATTCGCGGCGATCCTGGCGGAGCTGGAGGCCTTCCTCGGCGATGATCCGATCATCGCCCACAATGCCGGCTTCGACTTCGCGATGCTCGACGCGGAGCTTGCGCGCTGCGGCCGCCCCGCGCTGCCGCGCACGCGCATGGTCGATACCCTGGAAATCGCCAAGAAGCGCTTTCCCGGCATGCCGAACAGCCTGGACGCGCTGTGCCGCCGGCTCGGCATCGACAACTCCATGCGCACCTCGCACAACGCGTTGCTCGACGTGCAGCTTCTGGCTCAGGTCTATCTGGAGCTGATGGGTGGGCGGCAGCCGGGGCTGACGCTGGCCGTGGAACGCGCCGTGCCGGTGCTGGCCGCCGGCGAGGTCGCGGTGGTGCGCACGCCACGGCCGATCATCGTGCCGGAGGAGGTGCTGGCGCGGCACGCGGAGTTCGTGGGCAAGAAGCTGAAGGATGCGCTCTGGCTGAAAGTGTAGCGCACCGGGAGGGCGCTGCCCTCCCGGACCCACCCGCAAGGAGCCTGGAGGCTCCTTGACCTGCCTGACTTGGTGCCGTGCTGGGGAAGGTGGGGGCGCTATCCCGCCCGCACCAGCCGCACCAGGGCCGCCACGTGCTCCGGCGGCGTCGGCGGCAGGATGCCGTGGCCCAGGTTGAACACGAAGGGCCGGCCGCGCATCGCCGCCAGGATCGACCGCGCCTCCACCTCCAGCGCCATGCCGCCGGCGAGCAGCGCCAGGGGGTCGAGGTTGCCCTGCAGGGTGATCTCCCGCCCGATCGCCTGGGCGGCCCAGCGCGGGTCCATGCCGGTGTCCATGGCGACCGTGCGGACCCCCGCCCGGGCGGCGTATTCGGTGAGCATCGGGCCGGCCAGGCGCGGGAAGCCGATCACCGGAATGGCCGGGTGGCGCTTGCGGATCAGGCGGAGGATCGCGGCCGTCGGTTCGATGACCCAGCGCCGGAACTGGGAGGGCGAGAGCATCCCGGCCCAACTGTCGAACAGCATCAGCGCCTCGGCGCCGGCATCGGCCTGCGCGATCAGGTATTCCGCCGTCGCATCGACCAGGATGCGGATCAGCCGGCCGAACAGGGCAGGATCGGCATAGGCCATGCCGCGCGCCGCGGCATAGTCCTTTGAGCCGTGGCCTTCGACCATGTAGCAGGCGACGGTGAAGACGCCGCCGGCGAAGCCGATGAGGGTCGTCTTCGGCGCCTCCGCGGCGAGGGCCGCGCGCACCTGCCGGACCGTCTCGAAGATCGGCGCCGCGCCGTCCAGGAGGCGGGCCGGATCCAGCCGCCCGATCGCCGCGGCGTCGCGCAACGGGTCCAGGACCGGGCCCTCGCCCTCGGCGTAGCGAAGCCCCTGACCTAGAGCCCAGGGCACGATCAGGATGTCCGAGAACAGGATGGCACCGTCCATGCCGTAGCGGCGGACCGGCTGCAGCGTGACCTCCGCGGCCAGGCCGGGATTGGTGCAGAGGGCAAGGAAGTCGCCGGCCTGCGCCCGGAGCGCACGGTATTCCGGCAGGTGGCGCCCGGCCTGGCGCATCAGCCAGAGCGGCGGCGGCCAGATGGCGTCCCCCTTGAGGGCACGGAGCAGGGGCTTGGGCGACAGGGTCGAAGCATCCATGCCCCTCCCTTCACTCAGATTAGATTCTTAGAAAAGGAGGAAGTGGCAGTAGGGGGTGTGGATGATGGGGACGCATGTCGTGCCATAGTTTTGCACAGCGGCATCCACAGGCCGGCCGCCCCGAGGAAGCCCTTGGAATCTGGCGCAAAGCGATTCATCCGCCATCGGCGCGCGTTTCGTCCCAAAGCGCCCATAGGACCTCGGTCGCGATGTCGCTATCCCCGACTTGCATCCCCTGCCAGGGATGCGGCCTTCTTGTGCCCGCTGACCCCAACCCGCACCCGGCGTTATCCACACGATGCCCCACAGGACCGTCAACCTGCACCTGGTCTCGGATTCGACCGGGGAGACGCTGAATTCCATTGCGCGGGCGACGCTCGCCCGTTTCGAGGACATCAGGGTCATCCATCATCGCTGGAGCTTGGTGCGATCCCGCCTGCAACTCGACCGCGTCCTGGAAGGCATCGAGCACGAGCCCGGGCCGGTGCTGTTCACCCTGGTGGACCGCAGCCTGCGGCACGCGCTGGAGGAGGCCTGCGCGCGGCTGAATCTCGCCTGCCTGTCGCCGCTGGACGGGGTCATGGACCTGCTGCAGAGCACGATCGGCGCCACGGCGCGGGAGAAGCGGGCGGCCCAGCACGTGATGGACGCCGACTATTTCCGGCGGATCGACGCCATGCACTACGTGCTGTCCCATGATGACGGCCAGGGGACGGCGGGCATCGCGGAAGCCGATGTCTGCCTGGTTGGCGTCTCCCGCAGCTCGAAGACGCCGACCTGCTTCTACCTGGCGAATCGCGGCATCAAGGCGGCGAATGTGCCGATCGTGCCGGGTGCGGCCTTGCCGCCGGAGCTCGAGAGCCCGCCCTGCCCGGTGGTCGGCCTGCATATCGAGGTGAACGCCCTGATCGACATCCGCCGCCATCGGCTGCGGCTGATCGGCGCGGCCGGGGTGCGGCAGGATGCCAATGACTACATAGATCACGAAGCTGTGAAGTCCGAGATCGTGGCCGCACGCCGGCTCTGCACCGCCCGCGGCTGGCCGGTGATCGACGTGACCCGCCGGAGCATCGAGGAGACGGCGGCGACGGTGCTGCAGCTCATGGAGGCCTGGCACGCGCGCCGGCACCTGGCCGAGGCACGGACGGAGCCATCCGATCCCGCGGCCACGGTGCTGGGACACCCCTCGTGATCCAGGCCGCGGTGCCGGGGCTGGTGCTGGCCAGCGGGTCGGCGTCGCGGCGCGCCTTGCTGGAAGGGGCGGGGCTGCGCTTCGAGGTGGAGGCCGCCGCGGTCGATGAGGCATCGATCAAGGAGGCCTGCCAGGCCGAGGCGATCTCGCCGGGGGATGCCGCGATCATCCTGGCCGAAGCCAAGGCGGAGCGCGTGGCGCGCCGGCGGCCGGAGGCGCTGGTGATCGGCGGCGACCAGCTTCTGGTCTGCGAGGGGCGCTGGTTCGACAAGCCGCCGGACCTGGCGGCGGCCCGGACCCAGCTTCTGGCCTTGCGTGGCAAGCGCCATGAGCTGGTCAGCGGCACCGTCGCCTGGCGCGGCGGCGAGCGGGTCTGGCACGACATCACCATCTCCCGCCTGACCATGCGGGAGTTCTCGGAAGCCTTCCTGGAGGACTACCTGGCTCTGGAGGGGGAGAGGCTGCTGGCCTCGGTCGGTGGCTATCGGCTGGAAGGACCGGGCGTGCAGCTCTTCACCAAGGTCGAGGGCGACCATTCGGCGATCCTGGGGCTGCCGCTCTTCCCGCTGCTCGGGTTCCTGCGCCAGCATAGTGTATTAATTTATTGACCTCAGACGCCGGCGCCGGAGTTTTCATCGTCCTCAGGCGCCGGCGCACGCATCCGCGTGCTTGGCTTGCGCGCGGTCAGGTGCGCGCCCGGCGTGGCGGTTGGTCGCGCGCGGGCCGCATTCGCGGCCTCGGGGCATCGGCTACGCCTCGCCGCCGCAGGAACTGGTGACGGCCTACGGCCAGTCGGCGCCCTTTACGCCTCCGGCATCAGCAGGCGCAGCAGGCTGTCGAGCTGGTCGAGGTCGCGATAGGCGATGGTCACCGCGCCGCCCTTGGCGCCCTGCGCGATCGTCACGCGGAGGCCGAGGCGCTCGCTCAGGCTCCGTTCGAGCGCTGCGATATCGGCATCCTTGCCGCGGGCAGCGGGTTCGGACGGGGCAGGGGGCGGTCGATCGGCGGCCAGCGCCTCCGCCTGACGGACATTGAGGCCGCGGGCGACGATCTGGTTGGCGAGTTTTTCCGGCTCCTTGGCAGTCAGCAAGGCCCGGGCATGGCCGGCGCTGAGATGGCCATCGCGCAGCAGGTCGCGGACATGGCCCGGCAGGTTGAGCAGGCGCAGCGTATTGGCGACATGGCTGCGCGACTTGCCGACCGCCTTGCCGAGCGCATCCTGGGTGAGGCCGAACTGGTCGATGAGGCGGGAATAACCTTCGGCTTCCTCGACGGCGTTGAGGTCCTCGCGCTGGAGGTTCTCGACCAGGCCGGCGGCCATGGCGGTGCGGTCATCGAAGTCGCGGATGACCACCGGGACCTCGTGCAGCCGGGCGAGCTGCGCGGCGCGCCAGCGGCGCTCGCCGCCGATGATCTGGAAGGCGTTCGGGGTGCGCGGCTTGGGCCGCACCAGGATCGGCTGCAGGATGCCATGCTCCCGGATGGAGGCGGCGAGCTCCTCGAGCTGCGGCTGGTCGATCGGGCCGCGTGGCTGGAAGGGGCCCGGCTCCAGCGCCTCGATCGGCAGGGCGCGTGGCACCACGGCGGCGGGCGCGCTTGCTTCGCCCATGAGGGCCGAGAGGCCCATGCCGAGGCGGGTCGGTTTCTTTCCGCTCATGCGGCGGTCCTCTTACGGGCGCGTTCGCGCTTCAGGAATTCGGCGGCGAGCGCCAGATAGGCTTGGGCGCCGGGCGAGCGGAAGTCATAGAGCAGCACCGGCATGCCGTGGGACGGCGCTTCGCTGATGCGGATGTTGCGGGGGATCACCGTATCGAAGACCTTGGCGCCGAAGAAGGCGCGGACATCGGCGGCGACCAGTTCCGACAGGTTGTTCCGGCGGTCATACATGGTCAGCACGATGCCATCGAGGGTGAGACCGGCATTCAGGCCGCGGGCCACGCGCTCGACCGTGCGGGTGATCTGGCTGACGCCTTCGAGCGCGAAGAACTCGCATTGCAGCGGCACCAGCACGGATTGGGCCGCGACCAGCGCGTTCAGCGTCAAGAGGCCGAGCGAGGGCGGGCAGTCGATGAAGATATAGTCCTGCCCGTTGAGGACATCGCCGGCGGCAGCCAGGGTATCGGCCAGTCGGCGCTCCCGGTTGTCGATGCCGGCGAGTTCCACCTCGGCGCCGGCGAGGTCGGTGTCGGCCGGAAGCAGGGTGAGGTTCGGGATCGCCGTCGGGCGGGTGAGCTCGGCGAGCGGCTTGTCGCCGATCAGCGCGGCATACGTGCCGGCACCGCGTTCGTGGCGAGCGATGCCGAGGCCGGTGGAGGCGTTGCCCTGCGGGTCGAGGTCGATCAGCAGCACGCGCCTGTCGGCGGCCAGCGCCGCGGCGAGGTTGATGGCGCTGGTGGTCTTGCCGACGCCGCCCTTCTGGTTGGCGAGGGCGATGATGCGGGGCTGGCCGTGGTCAGGGCGCGGCACGGCGGATCTCGCTGAGGCGGAGGATGGCGGCGGTGGGATCGGTGCGACTCGGGTGCCGCTCGATGGTCATAGTCCAGTCCCTGATGGCCTCGGTCAACTCGGCCTCGGCGTTGCGGCCTTTGGGGAAGATGGCGATCCCGCCGGGCGCGAGCAGGCGCGCCGCATGCGGCAGGAGTTTTGCTAGGGGAGCCAGGGCGCGGGCGGTGAGACCGGAGAGCGGCGGCAGGGCGGCGTCCTCGATGCGGGTGGCGTGGATGCGGATGGCGGGGAGGTCCATGACGCGCGCGGCTTCGATCAGGAAGGCGCATTTGCGCCGATCGGACTCGACCAGGTGCCACTCGCGATCCGGCTCGGCGGCGGCCAGCACCAGGGCCGGCAACCCGCCGCCGGAGCCGAGATCGCCCATCGGACCGGCTTCCGGCAGCAGGGGAAGCAATTGCAGGCTGTCAGCGATGTGCCGCTGCTCCACCTGCGCCACATCGGCCGGGGCGATCAGGTTGATGCGGGCATTCCAGGTGAGCAGCAGGTCGCGAAAGGCGTCCAGCCGGGTCCGGATCGCCCCGTCGGGCTGTTTCACGTGAAACACCCAGGCGCGGCGCGGCGGAGATGGACCGCGAGCGCTGCCATCGCGGCCGGAGTGATGCCGGGCACGCGGCCGGCACTGCCGAGGGTGGCCGGTCGGGCCCGGGTCAGGCGCTGGCGCATTTCGTTAGAGAGGCCAGGAATGATCGCGAAGTCGAGACCGTCGGGGATCGGGGTGCGCTCCTCCCGGGCCAGCAGGCGCAACTCGGCCTCCTGCCGCTCCAGATAGGGGGCATAGAGCGCCTCGGCCTCGAGCTGGGTGCGGATGGCGGGGGAGAGCTCGGCGATCCAGGAAAAGGCTCGTGCGACCTCCGCGGGCGTGATGCCCGGGAGCGACAGCACCTCCAACGCCGACCGGCGCCTGCCGTCCTGATTGATCGGAATGCCGAGGGCGGCGAGCCGCGCCGGGGTCTCGGTCTCGGACCGGGCGCGGACCAGGGCATCGCGCAGCACCATGGCGAAGGCAGCATGACGGCGGGTGCGCTCGGGGCCGACGCAGCCCCAGGCGCGGCCGCGCTCCGTCAGGCGCAGCCCCGCATTGTCAGCCCTGAGCGCCAGCCGGTGCTCGGCGCGCGCCGTCAGCATGCGGTAGGGCTCGGAGACACCCTGGAGCGTCAGATCGTCGGTCAGCACGCCGATATAGGCTTCGGCGCGGGTCAGGACCCGGTCGGGTGCTGAGCCGCCGGCCCGCTGGGCGGCATTCAGGCCGGCCATCAGGCCCTGGGCGGCCGCCTCCTCATAGCCGGTGGTGCCGTTGATCTGGCCCGCCAGGAACAGGCGCGGGATGGCGCGCAGCTCAAGCGTCGGGTGCAGGGCGCGCGGATCGACATGGTCGTATTCGATGGCATAGCCGGGGCGGAGGATCGCCGCCCGCTCCAGCCCGGGGATGGAGGCGATCATCGCCGCCTGCACATCCTCCGGCAGGGAGGTGGAGATGCCGTTCGGGTAGACGGTGTCGTCGTCCAGCCCCTCCGGCTCCAGGAAGATCTGGTGCCGCTCGCGCTCGGCGAAGCGGACCACCTTGTCCTCGATCGAAGGGCAGTAGCGCGGCCCGACACCCTGGATGCGCCCGCCATAGACCGCGCTCTGGTGCAGGTTGGCGCGGATCAGGGCGTGAGTCGCGGGCGTCGTCGCGGTGATCGCGCAATGGACCTGGCGGTTGGTGATACGCTCAGTCAGCCAGGAGAGAGGCTCGGGCGGGTCGTCCCCGGGCTGCGCTTCCAGCGCCGCCCAGTCGATGGTGCGGCCGTCGAGGCGTGGCGGCGTGCCGGTCTTGAGGCGGGCCAGCGGCAGGCCGGCGCGCTCGAAGGCCAGGGCGAGGCCAATCGCCGGCGCATCGCCGACCCGGCCGGCGGGAATGCGCCGGTCTCCGATATGGATCTCGCCGCGCAGGAAGGTGCCGGTGGTGACGATCAGCGCCCCGCAGGCGATGCGCTGGCCGTCGCCGGTGATGACGGCGGCGATGCCGCCATCCGGGCCGAGCGCGATGTTCTCGGCGGCGCCTTCGAGCAGGTCGAGGCCAGGCTGTGCCTCCAGCAGCGCCCGCATCGCCTCCCGGTAGAGGCGGCGATCGGCCTGGGCGCGCGGGCCGCGCACCGCGGGTCCCTTGGAGGCGTTCAGCATCTTCACATGGATGGCGGCGGCATCCGCCGCGCGCGCCATCACCCCATCCAGCGCGTCGATCTCCCGCACCAGGTGGCCCTTGCCGACGCCGCCGATGGCGGGGTTGCAGGACATGGCGCCGATGGTGTCCAGGCGATGGGTCAGCAGCAGGGTGCGCGCGCCGCAGCGCGCGGCCGCGGCCGCGGCCTCGCAGCCAGCATGGCCGCCGCCGACCACCACCACGTCGAATGACAGGCTCTCCATGGCGGGGCTTATACCAGCGGCCTTGATCCTTGCCAGGATCAGGGCTGCCGGAAACGCATCGTACCGGCCTATTTCCCGATGCAGAAGTCCCGGAAGACGATGTCGAGGATCTCCTCGACCCCGACGCGGCCGGAGAGCCGGCCGAGCGCCCGTACCGCGGCGCGGAGCGCCTCCGCGGTGAGCTCTGGCAGGGGGGCCTGCTCGGCCTCCGCCAGCCAGCGGGCGGCTTCGGTCAGCGCGGCGCGGTGGCGCGGGCGGGTCAGCAGGGCCTCGCCGCCGGCACGCGCGACGGCGGCCTCGGTCAGGCGGGCGCGGAGCGCCTCCATGCCCTGGCCGGTGGCGGCGCTGACCGGCAGGGCGTCGGGCAGGGGGCTCGGCGCCAGGTCGGCCTTGCTGGCGATGGCGAGGGTGTCCGGGCCGAGCAGCGCCAGGGTCGCCGCATCCGGCGGCTGGTCGCCGGCGAAGATGGCGAGCCTGAGATCGGCGGCCTCGGCGCGGGCGAGCGCCCGGCGGATGCCCTCGGCCTCGATATCCTCGGCCGCCTCCCGCAACCCGGCGGTGTCGGCGAGGATCACGGGGATGCCGGCGAGGTCGAGCCGCACCTCCACCACATCGCGCGTGGTGCCGGCGCGGGCCGAGACGATCGCCGCGTCCCGCCCCGCCAGCGCGTTCAGCAGCGAGGATTTCCCGGCATTCGGCGCGCCGAGGATGGCGATGGAGAGGCCGTCCCGAAGCCGCTCGCCACGGCCGCCATCGGCCAGGTGCTTCTCCAGCTCCGCCCGCAAGGACGCGGCACCGACGCGGGCGCGGCTGGACAGGTCCGTCGGCAGGTCGTCATCGGCGAATTCGATGGCAGCTTCCTGGTGGGCCAGCAGCCGGGCGCAGCCATGGCTCCAGCCGGCGACGCGGGCGGCCAGCGCCCCTTCGACCTGGGCGAGGGCCTGGCGCCGCTGCCCGGCGGTCTCCGCCGCGACGAGATCAGCGATGCCCTCGGCCTCGGTCAGGTCCATGCGGCCGTTGAGGAAGGCGCGGCGGGTGAACTCGCCGGGCTCGGCCGGCCGGGCGCCGAGGGCGACCAGCGACTCTGCGACGCCTGCGATCACCGCCGGCCCTCCATGGAGCTGCAGCTCCGCCGCATCCTCCCCGGTGTAGGAGCGGGGGGTGGGGAACCAGAGCAGCAGGGCACGGTCCAGAATCTCCTCGCTGTCCGGCATGCGCAGCCGGCGGAGGCTCGCGAAGCGCGGCGTCGGCAGGGGGCCGGCGAGCGCCGTCAGGATCGGCCCCGTGGCGGGGCCGGAGATGCGCAGCACTGCGACGGCGGCCCGCCCAGCGCCGCTCGCCAGGGCGAAGATGGTGTCGGTAGCGGTCACGGCCGTGTTTCACGTGAAACAGTGATGGGGAGCCTCACCATCATGTCTTCGCCGGTGGCTGATGGGCCTCGGTCAGCATCAGGTGTCGGACCCGCCCGCCCTCGATCAGATGCGCCTGCAACACCGCCTCGACATCCTCCCGCGTCTTCACCCCGTACCAGACGCCGTCCGGGTAGATCACCATGGTCGGCCCGAACTCGCAGCGATCGAGGCATCCGGCCATGTTCACCCGCACATCCCGAAGCCCGAGTTCCTTCGCGCGCGCCTTCATGTAGTCCCGCAAGGCCTCGCTCCCCGCGGCCGCGCAGCTTCCCCGGCGGTGTCCGTCGGGGCGACGGTTGCAGCAGACGAAGACATGCGCCCGGAAATAGGGCGGCGGGTCGGCAGGATCGGTCACGGGCGGCGGCTCCGGTTACGATAGGGCGTGATCGCTAGAGGCGGAATCGCTGAAAAGCGTGCATCACGCGATCCAACAAACTGCCTGGAGCAGGGTCGCTTCAGCTTGAAGCGACCCTGCTCCAGGCAAGCGCCGGACCCATGTAGCCGTGACCCCGGACAGCGGCCAGAGGAGCCCTTCACCATGACCACCCTGCCGCCGGAAAACCTGCTCCGCCACGCGTCCTCGCCCTATCTGCAGCAGCATGCCGGAAACCCGGTCCATTGGCGCCCCTGGGGCGAGGCGGCGCTGGCCGAGGCGCGGTCCGCCGGCAAGCCGATCCTGCTCTCGGTCGGCTATGCCGCCTGCCACTGGTGCCACGTCATGGCCCATGAAAGCTTCGAGGATGCGGAGACGGCGGCGCTGATGAACGCGCTCTACGTCAACATCAAGCTGGACCGGGAGGAGCGGCCGGATATCGACGCCCTCTACATGAACGCCTTGCACATGCTGGGCGAACAGGGCGGCTGGCCGTTGACCATGTTCCTGACGCCCGAGGCCGAGCCTTTCTGGGGCGGCACCTATTTCCCGCCGGAGCCCCGCTGGGGCCGCCCCTCCTTCCGGCAGGTGCTGTCCGGCGTCGCCGAAGCCTTCCGGCAGGACGGCGCCAAGGTCGCGCAGAACGTCGCCGCCCTGAAAGGGGGGCTGGCGAAGATGGCGGCCGCGACGCCAGGACCGCTGCCGACCGCGGCGCAGCTCAGCCAGGTGGCGCTCGGCCTTGTCAGGGCGACCGATGCGGAGGAGGGGGGGCTCGCCGGGGCGCCGAAATTCCCCAACCCGCCGATCTTCCGCTTCCTCTGGCAGATGGGCTTCCGCCTGCAACAGCCGGCCTGCGCCGAGGTGACGCACCTGTTGCTGCGGAAGATGTCGCAGGGCGGGATCTACGATCATCTCGGCGGCGGCTATGCCCGCTACTCGACGGACGCCATCTGGCTGGCGCCGCATTTCGAGAAGATGCTCTACGACAACGCCCAGATCCTGGAGCTGCTGGCGCTCGCCCATGCTGCGGCGCCCGACCCGCTCTATGCCGACCGCGCCGCCCAGACCGTCGATTGGCTGGCCCGCGAGATGCTGGCCGAGGACGGCGCCTTCGCCGCCACGGAGGATGCCGACACGGAGGGCGAGGAAGGCCGGTTCTATGTCTGGTCCAAACCCGAGATCGATGCCCTGCTGCCCCCGGAGGACGCCGCCCTCTTCGCCCGCGTCTATGACGTGACGGAGGAGGGCAACTGGGAACACAAGACCATCCTCAACCGCCGCGGCCACCCGGCGCCGCTGAGCCCCGCGGAGGAGGCCCGGCTCGATGCCTGCCGCGCGACGCTTTTCGCGGCCCGCGCCAGGCGCGTGGCGCCCGGCCGCGACGACAAGGTGCTGGCCGACTGGAACGGGTTGATGATCGCGGCCCTCGCCCGCGCCGCCGGGGTCTTCGGGCGGCCGGACTGGCTGGTACTCGCCGAACGCGCCTTCGCCGCGATCCTTCGCCACCACGCCGCGCCGGATGGCCGCCTGCACCATGCCTGGCGCGCCGGCCGTGTCACCGCGCCCGGCCTGCTCGAGGACCAGGCCGCCATGGCCCGGGCGGCCCTGGCGCTGCATGAGGCGACGGGCGGCGCCGCCTACCTTGCCCAGGCGATCGCCTGGGCCGAGGCCACGCATCGCCATTTCGCAGCCCCGGAGGGTGGCCACTTCACCTCCGCCGATGATGCCGGGGACATCCTGGTCCGCGGCCTGACCGCTGCCGACAATGCGACGCCCGCCGGCAACGGCATCCAGGCCGAGGTCGAGGCCCGCCTGTTCCACCTGACCGGCGAGCCCCGCTGGCGGGAGGCGGCGGAGCGCAGCATCGGCGCCTTCGCCGGCCATCAGGCGCTGGCTGCCATGCCGGGCCTGCTGGCGGCGGCCGACCTGCTGACCGAAGGCGCCGCTGTCGTGGTCGCAGGCCCGGAGACGCATCCCGCGACCCAGGCCCTGCTCGCCACGGCGCTCACGCATCCCGACCCGGCGCTGGCGGTGCTGCGCGCCTCCGGCGCCCTGCCCGCTACGCATCCGGCGCATGGCAAAGGCATGCTGGATGGCTCGCCTGCGGCCTATGTCTGCCGGCACGGGACCTGCGCCCTGCCGGTCACCGACCCCGCGTCCCTCGCGGGGCTGCTCGACCGTCCGACTTGACGACATGTTTCTCCCGGTTTCCCATCCGCCTCGCATGCCCCAGCTCTCGCTCATGACCCCCCTCGGCGAGATCACGGTGTCCGAGGAGGATGGCGCCATCGTCGCCCTCGACTGGGGCCGTGGTCGCGACCAGACCGAAACGCCCCTCCTGCGGGCGGCGCGCGCGCAGCTCCACGATTATTTCGACGGTGCCCGCACCGGCTTCGATCTGCCGCTGGCGCCCTACGGCTCCGAATTCCGCCAGCGCGTCTGGGCGGCCATGCGTGCTATCCCCGCCGGCGAGACCCGGACCTACGGGGACGTGGCGAAGCTGCTTGGCTCCGCCCCGCGGGCCGTCGGGCAGGCCTGCGGCGACAACCCGATCCCGATCATCATCCCGTGCCATCGCATCACCGGGAGCAACGGCGCGCTGGGCGGCTATTCCGGCGCCGAGGGCCCGGCTACCAAGCGCGTTCTTCTGGCCCTGGAAGCAGGGGCCACCAGGAAAGGGACTGCCCTCGATGAACCATGCGATCCGCATCCATGAGAATGGCGGCCCCGAGAAGATGCTGTGGGAGGAGGTGCCCGTCCCGGCGCCCAAGCCCGGCGAGGCGCTGATCCGCCATCAGGCGGTCGGGCTGAACTACATCGACGTCTATTTCCGCACCGGCCTCTACAAGGCGCCGTCGATGCCGGCGACCATCGGCATGGAAGCCGCCGGTATGGTGGAAGCGGTGGGCGACGGCGTCACGGAAGTCGCGGTCGGCGATCGCGTCGCCTATGCGACCGGCCCGATCGGCGCCTATGCGGAGCGCCGCACCCTCAAGGCCGATCGCCTGGTGAAGCTGCCGGACGCGCTCAGCTATGAGCAGGGCGCGGCCATGATGCTGCAGGGGATGACGGCGCAGTACCTGATCCGCCGCACCTATCCCGTGAAGAAGGGCGAGACGATCCTGCTGCATGCCGCGGCCGGCGGCGTCGGGCTGATCCTCTGCCAATGGGCCGCGTCGCTGGGCGCCACCGTCATCGGCGTCGTCGGGACCGAGGCCAAGGCCGAACTGGCGCGCGCGCATGGCGCGGCGCACATCATCCTCTCGGGCGAGGACATCCCGGCCCGCGTCAAGGCGATCACCGGAGGCGCCATGGTGCCGGTGGTCTATGACAGCGTCGGCAAGGACACCTTCATCCCCTCGCTCGACAGCCTGGCGCCGCTCGGCATGATGGTCAGCTACGGCAATGCTTCGGGTCCGGTGCCGCCGGTCGATATCGGCATCCTGGCCGCCAAGGGGTCCCTGTTCCTGACCCGCCCGACGCTCGCGACCTATACCGCCAAGCGCGAGGACCTGGTCGCCTCGGCCGAGGACCTGTTCCAGGCGGTGACCAGCGGCGCCGTGAAGCTCCAGATCAACCAGCACTTCCCCCTGAAGGACGCCGCCGAGGCGCACCGGGCGCTCGAAGCGCGGCAGACAACGGGCAGCACCGTGCTGCTGCCCTGAGGCCCGGATCCGGCCGCTACCGCGCGAACGCCATCTCCGGCAGGTTTGCGCCGGGCTGGACGAGCCCTTGTTTTGACGAGCAGATTCACGCCTCCGGGCGATTCCGCCCTCCGGCGATCTGCTCTAGGTAGCGGTACCGATAGGCCTCCCGGAAGCCGAGCCCTTCGAAGGTCGCGCGGGAGGCGGTATTCGCCGCCGCCACCTGCGCGTAGAGCCAGCGTGCCCCCTGCGCCGCCGCCCAGGCGGCGCCGGCGCCGAGAATGCGGCGGGCGAGGCCGCGGCGGCGGAATTCCGGGCGCACGGCCAAGTCGAAGGCGCCGGCGAGATCGCCATCCACCACCAGCGCGGCCGAGGCGGCGTCCACGCCGTCCTCCCGCAGCAGCAGCCAGCCGCCCTTCGCGAGCAGCAGCGGCGCGCTTTCCAGCTTCTCGGCCCGGCGCGCCTCGGTCTGGTACTCGGCGGTCGCGATCACGGCCATCCAGCCGGCGGAGGGCGCATCGAGCACGGTGACCGCGGGATCGGGGCGGGCGATCGCATCGATCGCGCTGGCCAGGATGACCGTCTCGTCCTTTTCGCTGTAGCCGCGGTCGCGCAGGAAGGGATCGAGCCCGGCGGGATCGAGGGGCGTCGAGCGGAAGCGCAGCGGGATTCCTTGTGCTGCGTAGAGCGCCTCGATCCTTGCGATGCGGGCCGGCATGTCGGGGTCGGGCGCGGGATCGAGGGCGCTGACCGCATTGGCGCGGCCGGTGCCGCCGCGGAAGGCGCGCAGCACGAAGGGTCCGTCGAAGGCGATGCGCGGCGCGGGTATGGCGGTCAGCGCCGCCCGCTCGAGAGCGGCGACGCTGGGAAGGCGATTGTCCATCAAGGCTGGTCACTCCGGGGCGCTGGTCGAAAGCATCCTGCATCGCGGTCGGGCCGGCGTCATGCGTTGCACTCCGTTGCGCGCGGGACATCGCGGCGTGACGACGGGGTGCTCTCATCCGGCCCGTCGCCGCAGGAGGTCATGCCATGCAGCCCGTTCCCACCCGCCGTCCGCTGATGCTGCTCGCCGCCGGCTGGATCCTGGCCGCCTTGCCCGCCGCCGCGCAGGCACCGACGCCGGGGATCAAGACGCCGGCGCCGCCACCGGTCGGGACCAGGCGTGCGCGGGTGGCGGCCGAGCGTGGCGATGTCCGTGATCATATCGAGGCCGCCCGCGCCGCGATCGCCGCCCGCCGGCCGGGTGCCGCGAACGATGCCCTGGAGCGGGCCGAGACCATGCTGCTCAATCTCCGGATGGCACGGGCCGGCGAGGACCGCTCGGCGCCTGGCGGCCGCGCGGTGGTGGCGCTGAAGCAGGCGCGCGAGGCGCTGGCCGCCCGCGACTTCGCGGCTGCCGATGCCGCGCTGCGGCCGCTGTCCGACCGAGCCGAATGGCGGAGCTGAACGATGGAACCGACCAGGCTCGCCACCACCACGCTCTGGGCGGCGCTCGCCTTCACCTGGCTCGCGGCTTCGTCGCCGCCGCCGAAGGAGCCGGGGGAGGCGCCTCGGGCGGCCTCCGCCGAGCGTGACGGCGTGGGGCGGGAGGCAAAGCCGGCCTAATCGCCCGCCAGCGAGCCGCCTGCCTTGGCCGCGGCCAGCAGCGCGGCAACCAGGCGCTCGACGGCGCCGGTGTCGTCGCGCAGCCGGTGCGTCAGCAGCCGGTACCAGGAGAAGCCGAACAGCACATCAAGCAGCAGCTCCCGGTCGGCATCCGGCGCGATCTCGCCACGCGCCTGGGCGCGGTCCAGAATGACGGTCGCGGTGGCGCGGCCGCGCGGCAGGAACTCGTCGCGCAGCGACCGCAGCGCCGCGTCATCGGCCTGGGCCTCCGCGATGATGCTGCGAAAGGCCTGGCCGGCCGGCGTCTTGCGCCAGAAGCGGTGCACGCCCTTGATCAGCGCCACCAACTCCTTCTGCGCGGAGCCGAGATCCGGGATCTCCGCGAGCGCGCGGGTCTTCTCCCGCTCATAGAGCTCGATCAGCAGCGCGGTCTTGCTCGGCCACCAGCGATAGAGCGTCGGCTTGCCGGCGCCGGCGCGGCGCGCGACGGCCTCCATCGACACGCCGGCATAGCCGTGCTCGGCCAGCAGCTCATGCGCGGCGTCGAGGATCGCGGCATGGGTCTCGGGGTTGCGGCTATTGCCGATGGAGGTGCGGCGATCTGTCATGGCGCGATCATAGCATGGGGCTTGACGTGACGGAACGGAGCGTTCCATAAGGGGAAACGGAACGTACCGTTCAGATAAGGCAATCCATGACACGCTTTCGCTTCGCCCTGGCGCTCTGCGTCGGCGCCTACCCCCTGATCACCGGCCTGCTCTACCTCTGGGCGCCGGTGCTGGACGACCTGCCCTCCTGGCAGGTCACCCTCGTCATCGTGCCGCAGATGGTCTTCGGCATGGTCTTCGCGGTGATCCCGCTGGTGCACCGCTGCCTCCGCGGCTTCGCCACCGCGCCGGCCCGCTGATGGCGTCCGGCGTCAGGCTTCTTCAGCGAGGCGCAACAGCGCCGCGCGATAGGTCGCGTCGAACAGCGCATCGAGCGCCGGGTTCCCGCCCTTCAGCCCCGCCCCGACCCGTCCCGCCCAGCCGACATACTCGACCCGCCGCGCGTGGTTCCAGGCGGCCGGCGGGCTGTCGATGATGGCGCGCAGGTTGCTGATCTTGTCCGCGAGCTTGAGTTGCTTGGCCGGCGCCGAGCAGACCAGGGCGTGGCTGATCTGAAGCCCTTTCCGGACCTCCTTCGGCAGCGCCTTGTCGTCGGTGACCTCGGCCACAATGCGGGCGACGGCGTCGCCGAATTCGGCAGCGAGTTCCTCCGGCGTGACCGCGGTGTCCTCCACGGTGTCGTGCAGATAGGCGGCGAGGATCGCCTCCCGCGGAGCCCCGTGGGCGACGAGAATCTCCGCCACCTCGATGACGTGGTTCACATAAGGCTCGCCGGCGGCACCCTTGCGGGTCTGGCCGTCATGCGCGCGGGCCGCGAAGGCCAGCGCGTGGGCGAAATCGGGGTCGGTGTCGAGCATAGCGGTCCCTGCAATACGCGAAGCGCAGGGCATTCTCAGGGCAGCGGGCTTGGCCCTATCTGCCGGTCGGGGCGCTGCGCCCGGCCCATCATTCGGTGCAAAACCGGGAGCCGCAAGGCTCCCGGGAGCTCAGGATCGAAGGAACACCGTCAGGTGTTCATTGCGTCACGCCGGTGGCGTGCCAAGGCAAAGGGGATGCGGGAACACCGTCAGGCGTTCATCGCGTCACGCCGAAGGCGTGCCAGGACAAAGGGGATGCGGGAACACCGTCAGGTGTTCATCGCATCGAAGAAGTCCTGGTTGGTCTTGCTGTACTTCAGCTTGTCGAGCAGGAACTCCATCGCGTCCTGGGTGCCCATCGGGTTCAGGATGCGGCGCAGGACCCACATCTTCGACAGCGCCCCGCGCTCCACCAGCAGCTCCTCCTTGCGGGTGCCGGACTTGGTGATGTCGATCGCCGGGAAGACGCGCTTGTCGGAGAGCTTGCGGTCGAGGATCAGCTCGCTGTTGCCGGTGCCCTTGAACTCTTCGAAGATCACCTCGTCCATGCGGCTGCCGGTATCGATCAGGGCGGTCGCGATGATGGTCAGCGAGCCCCCCTCCTCGATGTTGCGCGCCGCACCGAAGAAGCGCTTCGGCCGCTGCAGGGCATTGGCGTCCACGCCGCCGGTCAGCACCTTGCCCGAGGACGGCACCACGCTGTTGTAGGCGCGGCCGAGGCGGGTGATGCTGTCGAGCAGGATCACCACGTCCCGCTTGTGCTCGACCAGGCGCTTGGCCTTCTCCAGCACCATCTCCGTCACCTGCACGTGCCGCGTCGCGGGCTCGTCGAAGGTGGACGCCACGACCTCGCCCCTGACGGTGCGGGCCATGTCGGTCACTTCCTCCGGCCGCTCATCGATCAGCAGCACGATCAGGAAGACATCGGGGTGGTTGGCGGTGATCGACTTGGCGATGTTCTGCAGCATCACGGTCTTGCCGGTGCGCGGCGGCGCCACGACCAGGGCGCGCTGGCCCATGCCAATCGGCGCGACCAGGTCGATGACGCGGTGGGTGTAGTCCTTGGCCGGGCCCTTGGAGGAGGTGTCCTTCTCCAGCTCCGGATTCTCCATCTTCAGCCGGCGCGTCGGATAGAGCGGCGTCAGATTGTCGAAGTTGATGCGGTGCCGCAGGTTCTCGGGCGGCTCGAAATTGATGGTGTTGACCTTGAGCAGCGCGAAGTACCGTTCCCCGTCCTTCGGCGCCCGGATCTGGCCTTCCACCGTGTCGCCGGTGCGCAGGCCGAAGCGGCGCACCTGGGCGGGGGAGACGTAGATGTCGTCGGGGCCGGGCAGGAAGTTGGCCTGCGGGCTGCGCAGGAAGCCGAAGCCGTCGGGCAGGATCTCCAGCGTGCCGTCGCCGTGGATCGCCTGCTCATTCTCCGCGAGCTGCTTCAGGATCGCGAACATCATGTCCTGCTTGCGCAGCGACGAGGCGTTCTCGATCTGCAGCTCCTCGGCGAAGGAGAGCAGGTCCGCGGGGCTTTTCGCCTTGAGTTCCGAGAGATGCATGGGGTGAGCCAGTCCGGTAGTAGTGGGTGAGGGTCCGGGACCTGCTGCGCGCGGCTTGCTGCCTGCGCTGCGCCGTGTGCCGGGTTCGGCATCGGCGACATCCCGAGAAGAAGGAGGGAGACGGGAACGGGCGACGGAGGTGTCGGCACGTGACCGCTTGAGCGACCAAAGCCTAGGCGGATGCCCGGCCCCGGTCAATCGGAGAACTGGTGAGAAAGTGTCGCGGCGTCAAGCCTCTGGCGGACGGTCCCACGATGGTGCCTTGGGAACCGGCCACCGCCGGCCGAGCCGGCTCGCTCGGAAAACCCGAGGCCGAAAAATCCTAACGCGGGGGCGGACTGCTTTGTGGCGGATCACCGCCGGGCTGAGCGTGCGGCTGCCGCTCTCCCGCGGTCGCGGTGCCCAGCATGCCCTGTGGCGTGATGCCGGTGGCGCCCGGCTGCTGGTGGCCGGCCGCGGAGCCGTCGGTTCCGCGATTGACCTCCTGCGGGTTCTGGGTGCGCGGCGCCTGGGCGGCCGGCCCGTCATCGCGCGCGCCCGGCTGGCCCGGCTGGCGGCCGCCGGCATCGGGGGGTGTCTGCGCCGCTCCCGGCAGCGCGAACAGCACCAGGCCCATCAGGCCGATGATCGGGCGCCGCATTCGCTTCTCCCTTTTCTGTCAGCGCGGAACGGCAGCGAAGCGGGAAGGTTGCGTCAGGGCGCCGGATGCCGCTTCCAGGTCAGCACCAGCACATCCCGGGCGGAGGGCAGCGCATCATCCTCCGGCTGCACGGGGGTGACGCCATGCCGCACACGGCGATCATCCAGGATCGCGGTGTCCAGCGCCTGGCGCAGCGTGAAGCGCGCCAGCTCGCGCCCGTTCAGATCCTCGACCAGGGTCTCGCCACCCACGAGATTGGCGCGGCGGATCATGGCGATGATAACGAGGTCGACGCCGTCCTGGTGCACGCCCTCAGGGGTCGGCAGGCCGGGCGCGCCGGCCGCCGCCTCGATGCGGAACTGATGGGCCTCCACGAACCAGTGCTGCGGGCCGGAGACGCGGTCGGCCAGCGCCCGGCCGAGATCGAGCAGCGCGGTCAGCGCCGGATTGGCGCCGACCGCATCCTCGATCGGCGCGAACCAGCGATCGACGCCGCCATTCAGCGTGTTGTGCACGACCGCCTGGAAATGCGGCCGGTGCTCGCCCCGCACATGGCCGGCGACACCCGGGCTCGCGGCGAAATTGGCGATGCGGCGGCGGCGGTAGCGGCCGCCATCGCGCATGAACGCGTCGGTCTCCAGCCGGTTCCAGCTCTCGATGAAACCCGGCAGGTCTGCCGCGGCGTCGCCCAGCAGCGCGGTCACCCGCGCGCCATCCAGGCGCAGGAAGCCTTCGCTGGCGATCTCGGCCTCGAGCGGCGGCAGGGCGGCGAGCGGCGCGTTCATGCTGTTCCTCTGGGGCCTGTATCCCCGATGCCAGGCGTTTCGGCGTCCATGCCGGCCAGCACCTCCGCGACATGGCGGACGCGCATCGCGGCCCCCTCGCGCTTCAGCCGTCCGGCCATGTTGAGCAGGCAACCCATATCCCCGGCAAGCAGCGTCTCGGCGCCGGTCGCCTGGATGTCGCGGGCCTTGTCGGTGACCATGCGGGTCGAGATCTCGGGATACTTCACGCAAAAGGTGCCGCCGAAGCCGCAGCAGATCTCGGGATCCGCCATCTCCTTCAAGGTCAGGCCACGCACCGTCGCGAGCAGCGCCCGCGGCTGCGCCTTCACGCCGAGCTCCCGCAGGCCCGAGCAGCTGTCGTGATAGGTGACGACGCCCGCATGCGCCGCTTCCACCGACGTCACGCCCATGACGTCGGTCAGGAAGGAGACCAGCTCATGCGTCTTCGCGGCCAGCGCCTCGGCGCGGCCGCGATATTCCGGGTCGTCGTCGAACAGCGCCGGATAATGGTGGCTGATCATCCCGCCGCAGGACCCCGACGGCGCGACGACATGGTCGTAGTTCCTGAACGCGTCGACGACGCCGCGCGCGATCTCCCGCGCCGTGGCGCGATCGCCGCTGTTGTAGGCCGGCTGGCCGCAGCAGGTCTGGGCCTGCGGCACCTCGACCTGGCACCCGGCGGATTCCAGCAGGCGGATCGCCGCAAAGCCGACCGTCGGACGATAGAGATCGACCAGACAGGTGACGAAGAGGGCGACGCGTGGCTTGGACATGATCGAAGATTAGGCACGCCCCGCGCCGCCGCGGAAGCGCAACACACGCAGGGCGGCCAGACGCCAGGGTGAGGCGCGGTCCCCGGAAGGGGGTCCGGACCGGGGACATAACTGACAGCTTGGACTGGGGAGATGGCTGACAGTGTTCAGTCATGGGCGGGGAGGACCTGCCTGTGCCTTGGGGATCGAG
>NZ_JAAGBB010000046.1 GCF_018129085.1 Plastoroseomonas hellenica | reverse complement strand
GGCGCTCGCCGATCCTGCCACCCCCGCCCTCGCCCCCGGGCGCCGTGGTGCGGTGGCGGGCCGGGCCACGCTGGTCGGCGCCGGCCCCGGCGACCCGGAGCTGCTGACGCTGAAGGCGCTGCGCGCGCTCTCGAGCGCCGATGTCGTGCTCTACGACAAGCTGGTGGACCCGAGCGTGCTCGACCTCGCGCCGCGCCACGCGCGGCGCATCGATGTCGGCAAGCGCTGCGGCCGGCACGCGATGAGCCAGGCGGCGATCAATGCGCTGCTGGTCCGCGAGGTCCGCACCGGCGCGCATGTCGTCCGGCTGAAGGGCGGCGATCCCTTCGTCTTCGGCCGCGGCGGGGAGGAGCTCGAGGCCTTGCGCGCCGCCGGCGCGGCGGTGGAGGTGGTCCCCGGCATCACCGCCGCACTCGCCGTCGCCGCGCGGCTCGGCCTGCCGCTGACCCATCGCGGCCTCGCGCGCGGGTTGCATCTGATCACCGCCCATGGCGCCGAGGAGGATCTGCCGGCCCATGATTGGCGCGCCCTCGCGGAAGCCGGCGGCACGCTGGCCGTGTACATGGGGAGCCGGACGCTGCCGCGCGTCGCCGCGGCGCTGATCGATGCCGGCATGGCGCCGGAAACCCCCGCCATCGCGGTCGAGAATGCGAGCCTGCCGAGCGAGCGCCGCATTCCCGCGACCCTCGGCGCGATCGCCGCCGCCGTCTCCGCCGCGGCGGTGGAGGGACCGACGCTGGTTCTCATCGGCGCCGTCGTCGCGCTGGCCGGGTCCGCCGCGGCGTCGGGCCGTGCTATCGAGCGGCATGCCGCGTGATCCCCACACCGCCGAGGCCGCAGAAGACGGCGCGGCGGAACATCCCTTCGCCCCCTTCGTCCGCACCCTCGGTCGTGGCCCGGGCCGCTCGCGCGCCCTGACCTGGGAGGAGGCGCGGACCGCGCTCCGCATGGTGCTGCGGGGAGAGGCCGATCCGCATCAGGTCGGCGCCTTCCTCATGCTGCTGCGCTACCGCGGCGAAGATCCGGACGAGGTCGCCGGCCTAGTCGAGGCCGGGCGCGAGGCCTCCGGCTGCGGCGGCGAGCCGCGCGTGGCGGTGGACCTCGACTGGCCCTCCTACGGCGCCGGCCGGACCCGCACGGCACCATGGTTCCTGCTGGCGGCGCTCGCGCTCGCGCAGGCGGGGCATCGCGTGCTCATGCATGGCTCCAACGCCTTCTCCTCCGGCATGCCGGTGCCCGAGGCGCTGGCCCTGCTCGGGCTGCGCCCGGCCGAGGACCGGGCGGCGGCAGCGCGGATGCTCGATGCGGTGGGTTTCGCCTATCTGCCGCTGGCGCGGCTGAGCCCCGGGCTCGACCGCCTGCTCGGCCTGCGGACGCTGCTCGGCCTGCGCTCCCCGATCAACACGGTCGCGCGGCTGCTGAACCCTTGCGATGCGCCGGCCGGCGTGGATGGCGTGTTCCACCCGCCCTATATCGCGCTGCACCTCGCGGTGGCCGCCCGGCTGGGGCGGCAGCGCCTGCTGGTGGTGAAGGGCGGCGGCGGCGAGGCGGAGCGGACGCCGCTGAAGCCGGTCGCGGCGCATCTGCTCGATTGCGGATCGGAACCCCGTGAGTTGGCTCTGCCGGCCATCCTGGCCGGGGGGGCGAGGACCGCCGCGGCGGGGGATTTCCTTCCGGTCTGGCGCGGCGAGGCCGAGGGCGCCGGATTGGCGACCGTCCTGGCGACCCTGGCGCTCGGCCTGCTGGCGCTGGGCGAAGCGGCTACGCCTGCCGAAGCGGATGCCCGCGCTCTCCAGCTCTGGCGCGACCGCGTCGTCCGGTGAGGCGGGGCGGGCCTACCGTCTAAGCCGGGGCCGGCAGCGCCTCCGGCGCAGGGTCGGGGCGTTCCATGAAGAAGCCGGAATACTGTGCCACGCTGAAGGCCGGGCTTTCCGGGACCTGGATCTCGAACTCCGGCGCCGGCCATTCATCGCGCAGCACATAGCCGAGCGCCTGCAGACCCTGGTAGAGCCTGTTGCGGTTGTGTACCACGCAGGCCGCCAGCCAATGGCCGACATCCTGGATGACGGCATAGGTGCCCATCGAGGTCAGCGGGCTGCGGTTCACCAGGATGAAGCGCGGCCGGTTCGGGGCGGCCGCGACCATGCCGACGGGATCCTGGTAGTATTGCAGCGCGCCGGAGATCAGCAGCAGGTCGCTGCCATCCATGGTCTCCGGCATGGTGGTGAAGAGCAGCCGCTCCTCCCGCCGCTTCTTCGCGTGCCGCGCCGCGTATTCGAGGTTCTTCGGGCTGTCGCAGATGGTCCAGGCGAAGTCGGCGGGCCAGCGCAGATGCTCGTCGTAGCGGTAGAACATCGCCCCCGCATTGCCGCCGAGATCGAACACCGTCCGGATCGCCTCGCGATTGGTGTCCAGGTGGAACAGCGCCGGGTAGTCGCTCAGATAGGCCCGCTCGCTCGCGCTCAGGTGCCAGAGGAGATCGGAGGGGATCTCGCCCTCCGACCTGGCGTAGGCCTGGATATAGGCACGCGCTTCCTGGATCCCGGCGAATTGCCGTTGATGCCCGAACACGCCCTGGATGACCGGGCAGGTGGCCTGGTTCTGGCGGAGCGAATCCGGGGTGATCCGCTGCGCGCCCGGCCGCATGAGGGCCCCCGCCTGCACGGACAGCCGGTCCTGCCCGGATCGGATCTTCTGCGCAGGGGTCATGCGATGCGGCCTTCCCGGATGCGGCGTCGCGGAGACGCTGGATCGCCGCCCGCCCATCCTACGCGACCTCGCGCGCGCAGGGGAGGCATCAGCGCGTCACCCGGCGGCGCCGGCGGCCGACATCACCGAGGTATCGCCGATCCTTCACGATGCGGGCGCCGCGCTGCCTCCGGCGCGCCGCCAGACCTCGCCGATCATCTGGACCGTCTGGCGGCCATCCGCCGCCTGTACCTCGAATTCACGGTCGGGAATGTCCCAGCGCGCTTCCAGCTCGTAGCCGCAGCGCTGCCGCAGCATGTCGAGCTCCCGCAGTGCCGCGACGTGGTGCGGCATGCGGCCGAGGCCGAAGCTCTCCAGCGTGAAGAAGCCCGCCGCCTCGGTGACCGAGACCTTGTTGAGCAGGATCACCGGCGGCGGCGCCGGCAGCCGCGCCAGAATCTGGTCGAGCGGCGCATCCACATATTGCAACGACCCGGAGCAGAGCAGGACATTGCTCGGCATGGTGTCCTCCAGCGCCTCGTGGAAGCGGAGCTGGGGGATGTCCGCGGAGCGGCGCCGGCCCGCCCGGCACATCGCCGGCACGTCGACGACCTGCCAGACCAGGTCGTCGGGGAAGCCCAGCGCATCGCGATAGGCAAGATACTTGACGCCGACATGGCCGCCGAAATCCGTCACCCGCCGCAACTCGCCGCGCGCGATCATGCGCTGCAGGTGGAACATGACCGGCCAGTCGAAGAGGTGGATGCGGCTGAAGCTCTCGACATTCATGTCGACGACGCGGTCGTCGTCGTAGTCGAGCTGGGCTGAAGGCCGCATATAGGCCGCCGCCGCCTCCCGCGTCGGGAACCGGCCCCAATGGCTGCCATGGCTGCGGCCGAGCAACGCGTTCAGCCGCCCCGAGCGGCGGATCCGGCTGAGCCCAGGCAGGCTCCATAGACGTCCGAGCATCCAGTCTCCATCTCCGGCGGCGGCCTCCGGTGACGCGGGCCGCCGGCAAGGGTGTTGCATGCCGGCCCGGATATTCGCAATCGCTGTAATTTCGGTGCCGAACCGGCGGCGCCGGCGCGGGAAGACGGCTGGAACCCCAGCTGCAAACCGCGCGTTACAGGGTGTCCGGGCCGCATTCCGGCCCGGCGGATGCGTGGAGGAGGGAGGGCGATGGCCCTGCGCGCGAGCTGGCGTGGCTTCCTGAAGGTCGCGGAGGTGACCTGCCCGGTCGCTCTGCACGCGGCCGTCTCCACCTCCGAACGCATCGCGCTGCACAGCCTGAACCGGGAGACCGGGCACCGGCTCCGCCGCCGTTACGTGGACGGCAGCACCGGCGATCCGGTCCCGGCAGAGGAGCAGGTGAAGGGCTACGAGATCGCCCAGGACGAGTTCGTGATGCTGGAGCCGGAGGAAGTCGCCGCAGCGGTCCCGGACGCCGACAAGACGCTCTCGGTGCAATCCTTCATCGCCTGCGACAGCGTCGACAACGTCTATTTCGACCGCCCCTATTACCTGACCCCCGGTGACCGCCATGCCGAGGACGCCTTCGGCCTGATCCGGGAGGCCATGCGCGGGCAGGGCGTCGCGGCGCTGGCGCGGACGGTGCTGTTCCGCCGCGTCCGCACCTTGCTGATCCGCCCGCATGATGCGGGGCTGATCGCGACCACGCTCAACTTCGATTATGAGGTCCGCTCCGCCGCGGATGCCTTCAGCGACGTGCCGGACATGCGGATCAAGGGCGAGATGCTCGACCTCGCCAAGCACATCATCACCTCCAAGCGCGGCAAGTTCGATCCGTCCGAGTTCGACGACCGCTACGAAGCCGCACTCGCCGAGCTGGTGAAGGCGAAGATCGAGGGGCGGCCGATCGAGACCAAGCGCGCGGCGCGCTCGGCGAACGTCGTCAACCTGCTCGATGCGCTGCGGGAGAGCGCCGGCGTCAAGCGGGCCAAACCCGCATCCAAGCCGCGCGGCAAGGCGCCCGCGGCCAAGACCAAGACCGCCGCGCGCGGCAGGCCGAAGGCGAAGGCGACGCCGCGCCGGAAGGCGGGCTGAGCCGTGGCGACGCTCGAAACCTATCGGAAGAAGCGCGACTTCACCGCAACGCGCGAACCGCGCGGCCGCCGCGCGCGGGCGGCGGGCCACAGCTTCGTCATCCAGAAGCACGACGCGACCCGGCTGCACTACGATTTCCGCCTGGAGATGGATGGCGTGCTCAGGAGCTGGGCGGTGACCCGCGGCCCGAGCCTGGTGCCGGGCGAGAAGCGCCTCGCGGTGCATGTCGAGGACCACCCGCTGGACTACGGCGATTTCGAGGGCACCATCCCCAAGGGCGAATATGGCGGCGGCACCGTGATCGTCTGGGATCGCGGCACCTGGGCGCCGATCGGCGACGCCGCACGCGGCTATGCGAAGGGCCACCTGGAGTTCGAGCTGGAAGGCGAGAAGCTTGGCGGCCGCTGGCACCTGGTGCGCATGCACGGCAAGCCGCGCGAGAAGCGGGAGAACTGGCTGCTGATCAAGGGCGAGGACGCCGCAGCGCGCGCCCCCGATGACCCCGACATCCTGGAGGAACGGCCGGAATCGGTGAAGACCGGCCGCAGCGTCGAGGATGTCGCCGGCGAGGCGCCGGGCTGGTCGTCGAAGACCGGGAAGATTGCGCGCAAGCCGGCTGCCGGCGCGCGCAAACCGGCGAAGACCGGGCCGGAGCGGGAGGCGCCGGCGGCCGATCTCGAGCCCGATCGGATCAAAGGCGCGAAGAAGTCCGCGCTGCCTGCCTTCGTGGAGCCGGCGCTCGCCACCCTGGTCGCCAAGCCGCCGGCGGGCGCGGGCTGGCTGCACGAGATCAAGTTCGATGGCTACCGGCTGCAGGCGCGGATCGATGGCGGCCGCGTCAAGCTGCTGACCCGCAGCGGCCTCGACTGGAGCGATCGCTTCGGCAAGGAGATCCTGAACGAATTCCGTGCGCTGCCGGCGGCGAATGCGCTGATCGATGGCGAGGTCGTGGTGGAAGGGCAGGCAGGGGCTTCGGACTTCTCTGCGCTGCAGGCCGCGCTCAGCGAAGGCCGGACGGATGGCTTCGTCTTCTACGTCTTCGACCTGCTGTATCTCGACGGCGTTGACCTGCGCCAGGCGCCGCTGACCGCCCGGAAGGACGCGCTGGCGGCGCTGGTCCGCGGCAGCGCGCTGCGTTTCAGCGACCATTTCGCGGAAGCTGGCGACATGGTGCTGCGCCATGCCTGCCGCCTGAGCCTGGAGGGCATCGTCTCCAAGCAGAAGGACGCGCCCTATCGCTCCGGCCGCGGCAAGTCCTGGGTGAAGTCGAAATGCTCGAACCGGCAGGAATTCGTGGTCGCCGGCTATGTGCCCTCCTCCACCTCGCGCAAGGCGATCGGGTCGCTGGTGCTCGGTGTGCACGAGAATGACAAGCTCCGCCATGTCGGGCGCGTCGGCACCGGCTTCACGGCTGGTGTCGCGGAGAAGCTGTTCACGCGGCTTGAGCGCATGCGCATTCCGGCAAGCCCCTTCGCGGAGAAGCTGACCGCGGAGGAGGCGCGCCAAGCGCGCTTCGTGCGGCCGGAACTGGTGGCGGAGATCGAGTTCCGCGCCTGGACCGCGGACAAGCATCTCCGCCACGCTTCCTTCCGCGGCCTGCGCGAGGACAAGCCGGCGGAGGAGATCGTGCGGGAGGCGCCGGTGTCGGCGAAAGCGGAGAAGCCGCAGCGGCGGACAGTGCGCCTGACCCATCCCGACCGTGTCTATTGGCCGGATGTCGGCGTCACCAAGGAAGGCCTCGCCGATTACTACACGGAGGTCTGGCCGCAGATCGCGCCCTTCATCACCGGAAGGCCGCTGGCGCTGCTGCGCTGCCCGGATGGCATCGACGGTCGCCAGCGCTTCTTCCAGAAGCATGCCTGGAAGGGCATCAGCCCGGCGGTCGCACAGATCCCCGACCCCAAGGAGCCCGGGGAGGAGCCGCTGATCGCGATCCACGATCTCGACGGGCTGCTCGGCCTGGTGCAGTCGGCGACGCTCGAGATCCACCCCTGGGGATCGACCGACCAGGATTGGGAGCGGCCGGATACCATCATCCTGGATCTCGACCCGGGCGAGGGCGTCGGCTGGGAAGCGGTGATCGCCGCCGCGCAGGAAGCCCGGCAACGGCTCACGGATGCGGGGCTGCAGCCCTTCCTGAAGACCTCGGGCGGCAAGGGGCTGCATGTGGTGGCCCCCCTGAAACCCAAGGCGGACTGGGCCGCGGTGAAGGCCTTCACCAAGGGGATCGCGGAGAGCATGGCGGCGGACAGCCCGGAGCGCTTCGTCGCGACCATCACCAAGGCGAAGCGGCGCGGCAAGATCCTGGTCGACTACCTGCGCAACCAGCGCGGCGCGACCGCGGTCGCGCCCTTCTCGACCCGGGCGCGGCCGGGCGCGCCGGTCTCCATGCCGCTCGGCTGGGAGGAGATCGACGACGCCATCGGCCCGGCCTATTTCACCGTCGCCAATACGCCGACGCGCCTCGCCGCGCTGTCGCGGTCCCCCTGGGCCGATTTCCGCCGCGCCGCGGTGCCGCTCGCGCCCGCGAAGCCGAAGCGGCGCAAGGCGGCGCGCTGAAGGGCGCCTCTTAGCCAGGGGCAAAGGAGGGACGGGCTCCCAGGGTGTCCCAATCCACGGCGGGCGGCCTGGCCGTGCTGCGTTCGATGCCCCGCGCCCAATCCTGCAGCAGCTCGAGGCAGGCATGATCGATGTAGCGCAGGCCGCTGGTGTCGAGCCGCACCGGATGATGGGTGGGCACGCGGCGCAGCGCGCGCTCCAGGGCCGGCAGGCAGAGGAAGGTGGCGGTGCCGGAAAGCGCGACGCGCACCTCGCCGGGCGCTTCCTCGATCTCCAGGCGGGGCTGGCTCATCCGCCACGCGAGCAGAGCGAGCGAGACGGCCATGCCGGCCAGCACGCCCGCCAGCAGGTCGGTGGCGACGATGGTCGCGAGCGTCACGGCGTAGGTGACGACCGCGCCCGTGCCGTAGCCGGCGAGCGCGTGCAGGCGCTTCACCTCGACGAGCTTGACGCCGGTGAGCACCAGCACCGCGGCCAGGCTCGCGGTCGGCACCAGTTCCAGCAGTCCGGGCAGCAGCACCAGCGCCAGCAGGATCCAGAGCCCGTGCAGGATCGCCGAGAGGCGCGAGACGGCGCCGACCTGCACATTCGCCGAGCTCCGCACGATGACGCCCGTCATCGGCAGGGCGCCGAGCGCACCGCAAAGCATGTTGCCGACGCCCTGCGCCGCGAGCTCGCGGTCGTATTGCGCGCGCGGCCCATCATGCATGCGGTCCACCGCGGCGGCGGAGAGCAGGGTCTCGGCGCTGGCGACGAAGGCGACCATGACGGCGGAGACCAGGAGAGTGCTGTCCAGCATGGCGAGGAATTGCGCCTCGCCCGGAATCTCGAGCGCCGCCAGCAGATCGTCGGGCAGGGCCACGCGCCGGACGGGAAGACCGAGAGCGGCGGCGAGCAGCGTCGCCGACATGCGCAGCACCGGGCCGAGCGTCCGCAGCACGCCGTAGCTGCTCTCCTCCTCGACACGCAGCGGCGCCACGCCTCTTCCGTGAGCTGCTCCGGCGCGCGCCCGAAATCCGATCCGGCTGGTGGTCGATCATCACGTCGTTTTCGGCGCAGTCATGGGCCCGGTCGGCGATGCACGGGGTTCTGGTTCTGGTGCGGCCGATGGCGCGTTCGGTTGCACCTTCTCTCGCAGGAGAATAGACATTCAATTGTCATATCCTGCCTTGCAGACGCGCCAGATGGCGGAGTAAGCCGCGCGTGAATGACCGATGCGGTCAAATTTGTCACGAAAAGGACGTATGATGGTTGCTTTACCTATCCTTCACCGTGAAAGGATGGGCGACAATCCGGTGCGACCGATCTTGCAGGCCGGAGCGCTTTGTGTCCGCAGACAGGGCCAGCATGATGAAAGCGAAGTTCTGCTGATTTCCAGCCGGAGCACCGGACTCTGGGGCATCCCCAAAGGCCATATGGAACCCGGCGAGACCGTCCGACAGGTCGCAGAAAGAGAAGCGTATGAAGAGGCAGGCGTGCGGGGCATCGCGCTGGAGCCGGCGATCGGGCACTTCTCGTATCGCAAGGTGCCCCGCCTGGAACAACGCCTGAAATCATACCTCGTGACGGTGCATCTGATCTTCGTCCAGAGCCTCATGGTCGACTATCCCGAGAGTGGCGCACGTCGGGTCGAATGGATGCCGATGCGGGCCGCAGCCGGCGAGGTGGCGAATGGTGAGCTCGGCCGCATTATTGGGCGGCTGGAGCACCATCCGCTCTATGATGGCGATGCCGCCTAGGATTGGTGGTCACGATCAGGGACCGGGGTCCGAGTGGCCGATTGTCCTGGGATTAGCGGATCACCACATTCGATTTGTCTCCTCTCGTCTTCTTTGCGAGCGTCCTCCGAGTCAGATGCCCTTGAACTTCCTGAGCCAGTTGGCCGCTGATCTGCGTCTGATGCTGCGTCGCCCCGCGCGCATGCAGTATGCGGCGCTGTGCTACCGGATCGGCAGGAAGACGGGTGCGCTGGAGATCCTCCTGATCACCAGCCGCGATACCGGCCGCTGGGTCATTCCCAAGGGCTGGCCGATGCCAGGCAAGCGGGCCCACGAGGTCGCGGAACGCGAGGCCTATGAAGAGGCTGGAGTGCAAGGCGAGGCGCAGAAGGCCCCGATCGGCGCCTATGTCTATCAGAAGCGCACGCACCACGGCCTGGCCATCTCCTGCAAGGTTCAGGTGCACGCGCTCGAGGTCGATGGAGCCTGCGAGGACTTCCCTGAAAAGGGCGCACGGCGTCTGGAATGGGCCGACTGCAAGGAAGCGGCAAGCCGAGTTGCCGAACCCTCGCTGAAATCCCTTATCCTGACCTTCGGCGAACGGATGGCGGCGACGCCCGGCCCTGGAGCGCAAACGGCTGACCGACAGCTTGCCGGCCGCAGGCCCGCCCCTTCAGGGGCGGATCAGGCCGGCTGAGGCGCGGTTGCGCCGGCCTGGCGCAGCCGGCGACCACCAGCGCGCGAAGACGATGCCGTCCGCTGCATCGGACAGGGTGCTTCGCGCCGATGTCTGCGCGCCGCTGCGCCATGCTGCTCCACACCCCAAATCCCCTTGAATGCGCTCGACCACACCGCTACTGGCGATCGGGCTTTGGAGATCGCGCCCTGGCCAAGCCGCGCCTTGAAAAATTGACCCTGGACAAGGACCTCGACAAGCTCAGCCTTGCCGAGGAAGCCTCGCATCACGCGATGCGCAAGCTGTCTGCTCCCGGTCTGGCGCTGCTCTTCCTCCTCCTCAGCATGGCGTTCGCGGCATCCTATGTGATCGGCTCAAGGGGGGCCGCCATCGTCATCGCGGCGGCGGCGATCGCCGGTTACATGGCGATGAACATCGGCGCCAACGACGTGACGAACAACGTCGGCGCGGCGGTCGGCGCGAAGGCGATGACCATGGCGACGGCCTTGGCGATCGCCGCCGTCTTCGAAATCGCCGGCGCTTTGAGCGCGGGGCGGAAGGTCACGCTGACGATCGAGGCCGGTATCGTCGACGGCGCGCTCGTCGATCCTCAGACGCTGATATGGCTCATGATGGCCGCGCTGATCTCCTCCGCGGCCTGGATCAACATCGCCACCTATTCCCGTGCTCCGGTATCCACCACCCACTCGATCATCGGCGGCATCGTGGGCGCCGGCATGATCGCCACTGACCTTTCCCATATCAACTGGTGGACGCTCGCTGGCATCACGGCGAGCTGGTCGGTATCGCCGCTGCTTGGTGGTGTCATCGCAGCGGCTTTCCTAGCCTTCCTCAAGGAATTCATCATCTATCGCGAGGACAGGATCGAGGCCGCGCGGCGCTGGATGCCGATCGTCCTGGGTGTGACGGCGGGTGCCTTCACCGCCTATGTGGCGGTTTTCGCGCTCATCCAGGTGGCCAACATCTCGATCTCAACCGGTCTTCTGATCGGCCTGTTGGCGGGCATCCTCTGCTACCTGTCGAGCAAGCCGTGGATCCACCGCCAGTCGGAGGGGCTCGACAACCGCAACCAGTCGCTGCGCAAGCTCTTCCGCATGCCGTTGATATTCTCGGCAGCGCTGCTTTCCTTTGCGCACGGCGCAAACGACGTTTCCAACGCGATCGGGCCGCTGTCGGCGATCGTTTCCGCCGTCAACGGCGCCGTATCGGCAGAGAGCGCGAGGGCGCCCTTCTGGGTGCTGCTGATCGGCGCACTCGGCATCTCGATGGGCCTCGTGCTCTACGGGCCGCTGCTGATCCGGGTCGTCGGCGAAGAGATCACGCGCCTCAATCCCATGCGCGCCTTTTGCGTCGCGCTTGCGACGGCAGTCACTGTGCTGCTCGCGACCGAGTTCGGCCTGCCGATCAGTTCCACCCACACGGCGGTCGGCGCGGTCTTCGGCGTCGGCTTCTTCCGCGAATGGTACATACGCCACTCCAGACGCCGGCTGGAATACGTGCGGAAGAAGACCGGACGGGAAGATTTCATGGGCAGGGCGGAAGCCAACTTCGCCGAGGTGCGTCGACGCCGGCTGGTGCGCCGCTCCCACTTCCTGACCATCGTCGCCGCCTGGGTCGTCACCGTGCCGGCGTCCGCGCTGCTCTCTGCGGTCATCTATCTCATCCTTTCCAGCATTTTCCTCTGAAGGTGACCGAATAGCGCGCCAATTTCCGCATGCAGCGCCTGACTTTCTCGAAGCCCACTCCAGCACCGTCACGACGTTGAAGCGCCAGATTCCGCTCGGATCGGACAGCCTAGCGGGATCGCGATCGAGGCCTCGCAATCCTCGATCGCCTGCGCGCTGGCGCGGGCGGGGGCGGGAATCGCGGTGCTGGACGGCTTCGCGCCGACGGGGGCGGAGGGCATGGCGACCCGGCCTTTCCGTCCCGCGGTCATGATGCAGGCGCGGCTGCTGCAATCGCGGCGCCGGCCGCTGCCGAACCTGGCGCGGCGCTGGCAGGAGATGGCGCTGGCGGGGTAGCGGGGGTAGGCCGGCGCGCGCCGGCCGCTCAGCCGAACCGCCGGATCGTCTCGAAGAGCCGCTCGCAGCAGCGGGCGAGGTTCCGTGTCGGCGCGGTCGCGACGCCCAGCAGCAGCCCGGACCCTGCGCCATCGGGCGCCATGTACCAGGCCGAGAGCGGCGACGGAGACATGCCGAAGGCCGCGACTTCGCGCGCGATGGCGAGGTCCGAAACCCCCTTCGGTAATCGCAGCAGCACGGCCAGGCCGGGTGCCGCGACCCGATCAGCGCCGGCGGCTTCCTGCAGGCAATCGAGCAGCACCTGCCGCTTGGCGGCATAGGCGCGCTTGGTGCGGCGGAGATGCCGCAGATAATGGCCCTGCTGCATGAATTCGGCGATCGCGCGCTGCACCGCCGGGCCGGGCGGCGGCGCGAGGCAGGCCGCCGCCTCCGCAAAGCGCGCGACGAGGCCGACGGGCGCGACCAGAAAGCCGAGCCGAAGGGTCGGGCTGACCGTCTTGCTGAAGGAGCCGATATGGATGACGCGCCCGTCCCGGTCGAGCGAGGCGAGCGCCGGCGCAGCCCTGCCCGCCAGTTGCAGCTCGCTCAAATAATCATCCTCGATCACCCAGGCCTGCGTCGCGGCCGCCCATTCGAGCAGACGAAGGCGCCGCTCGAGCGACAAGGTGGGACCGAGGGGCGCCTGCTGGCCGGGTGTCACGACGACGAGCTTCGCGTCGGGATGGTGGCACAGGCCATGATTGATAACGATGCCGTCGGCATCGACCGGGATGGGCGCGAGGGACAGGCGCGCGAGCTCAAGCCCCTTCCTGGACCAGGGGAAGCCGGGATTCTCGACCCACGCCGTCTGGCCGCTTAAGCCGAGCACGCTGAGTGCCAGGCCGAGCCCCGCGCTGAATCCCCCGGTGATGATGACCTGCGACGGCGCGCAGGCCATGCCGCGCGCGACGGCGAGATAGCCCGCGATTTCCCGCCGTAATTCGAGCTCCCCGCGGGGATCGGGATAGAGCGGGGGAGCACTCGCCTCCGCTCGGACCGCCTGGGCGCGGATGCGCGCGAGCAGGGTCGCCGGGAAGGTTTCGGCCGCCGGCACGCCCATCTGGAACAAAGCGGGCCCCTGCGTCATCTCCTGATAGGTTTCGAGGAAGGAGCCGGCATCCGGCGGCCCCTCCTTCCTGGCGGCGGCGCGGGGGCGCTGGGCGACGCGCGTCCCGGCGGCCCGCGACGCCTCGATCAACTGGGCCGCGGCCAGCTTTTCATAGGCGGCGCGCACGGTGCCGCGGGCAACGCCGAGCTGGGTAGCGAGATCCTGCCAGGAGGGCAGGCGGACGCCCGGCTCCAGCACCCCGCTTTCAATGGCGGTGGCGATCGCCTTTCGGATCTGCTCCGCCAAGGGGAGCTTCGCCGCGCGGTCGAGTGTCAGGTTCAGCGGCCTGCCCATTCTCGCGTGGTACAGCATTACTCGGTGTTCTTGGTCCTTTTTCCTGGCCCAGCAGCGGCCATTTTCGGGCGGTGAAAGGCGGGTTGCGCCATCGCCTACGACGGCAGGGCGCCCTCCGCTTCCGTTCACGACGGTCGAAGGAGTGGGAAGAATGACGACGCGGCTCAACTACAACCAGGTCTCGCCCAATGGGGCCAAGGCGCTCGGCAGCGTCTATGGCTATGTCGCGCAGAGCGGCCTGCCCGGGGAGCTGGTCGACCTCGTCTATCTCAGGGTCTCCCAGATCAACAACTGCGCCTATTGCCTCGACATGCACACGCGGGAGCTGATCAAGCGCGGGGTGAAGGTCGAGAAGATCGCGCTGCTCCAGGCCTGGCAGGAAGGCGGCAGCCTGTTCAGCGAGACGGAGCGCGCCGCGCTGGCCTGGGCCGAGTGCGTGACGCGCGTCGCCGAGACCGGTGTTCCCGAGGATGCCTATGAGGCTGCGCGCGCGGTCTTCGATGATAAGCAGCTCGTCGACCTCACCATCGCGATCGGCGTGATGAACGCCTACAACCGCATGGCCATCAGCTTCCGCAACACGGCGCAGGCCGTCCTCGAGAACTAGGCGTCAGGCCATGCGGCATTGGGATTCTGCAGGAGCTGGAGGCAGCCCATGATCATCAGCGAGATTGCCGGCGTCAGGATCCCGGACAGCAAGCTGGCGCGCGAGGCTTCGGAGTTCATCCGTGACGTGGAAAGCGACCTGCTCTTCCATCATTCGGTGCGGGTCTATGTCTGGGGTGCCATGGCGGGGAGGGGCAGGGGACTGACCTTCGACCCGGAGCTGCTCTACACCGCGGCCCTGTTCCACGACATCGGCATCACCGCGCGCTACGGCGACAGCCATCTGCGCTTCGAAGTGGATGGCGCGAATGCGGCGCGTGATTTCCTGCGCGGGCAGGGCGTTTCCGAACATGACGTCGAGACGGTGTGGAACGCGGTCGCGCTGCACACCACGCCCGGCATACCGGAATTCATGCGGCCCGAGATCGCCCTGCTGCAGGCGGGGGCGGGCATGGATGTGGCCGGCCGCGGCTATGACCAGTTCACCGACGCCCAGCGCCAGGCCGTCATCGCCGCCTTTCCCCGGGAAGCCGATTTCGAGCACGGGATCATCGACGCCTTCTACCAGGGTCTGAAGCACCGCCCGGACAGCACCTTCGGGACTTTCAACGACGACTTCCTGGCGTTCAAGGATCCGGGCTTCCGGCGGGCGGACATGTGCAGCGTCATCCTGGGTTCCAAGTGGCGGGGCTGCACGCATGCGGGTTGCGCGACGGGGCCAAATCGCCGGCCGGAAGCGGACGGAAGGAGCGGACCGATCCGATGATTGCCGCCTCTGCCTCGAAGCTCTCCACCACCGAACTCAACAGCCTCATGCGGGCGCTTGAGATCGACGTCGTGGCCTTGACAGAGATCCTTGTTCCGCGCGGCCACCGGGCCGAGATGGGAATGATTGATGCGCCCGCGATCCACTACAACCTCGCGGGTTCTGGGCGGATATCGATCAATCGCGGCCCGAACATGCAGTTGATGCCGCACCTGCTCATCATTGTTCCCCCGAATATGCCCTTTTCGATTGAGGTCGACGGCGACGACGGTCCTACCCGCCTGATCAACCGTGATTGTTGGAAGCGCGACGAAGAAGGTCTCCTGCGCGTCGCTGCTCCGAACGAAAAGCCCGAGGTCGTGCAAATTTGCGGCTTCTTCAACGCGTCCTTCGGTCAGTCGGTTGGTCTGTTTCGCGACCTGCGCCAACCGGTCGTCGAGCAATTCGAACCGTCGGACAAGATTGATGGCAAGCTCCGCGAGGCCATGGATGAGCTCCTGTCGCAAGAGGTCGGCATGGGTGCGATGACGGCCTCGCTCTTGAAGCAAGTCATCATTGCATTGGTGCGGCGCTCGCTGAAATCCTCACAGAGCTGGACGGACCGCTTCTCCATCCTCGCCGACCGCCAGATCACGCGCGCCTTTGCCGACATGGTCGCCCGCCCTGGTGCTGCGCACACGGTCCAGAGTCTTGCCTGCAGCGCAAGCTTGAGCCGTTCGGCCTTCATGGACCGCTTCTCCGACATCTTCGGTCGGTCGCCCATGGCCATCCTTCGCGACCTCAGGATGCGGCAGGCCGCGCTCGATCTGACGACGACTGCGACGCCCGTCGATGTTGTGGCTCACAACGCGGGATATGAGAGCCGCTCAAGCTTCGTGCGCGCATTCCGCAAAGCCTACGACGTTGATCCCAGCGAGTACCGGCAGAGCGCGAAAAACGGTGAGGGTGACAAGGGCGCTTGAGCCAGACACCGCGTTCCGAGGCATCTCTCCCGTCCTTAGCCAGATTCGCGCACGCCTGGCGCACTGATCCTCGGCACTGGCCAGCTCAGGATTCCGGAATGCGTGTCCGTTCGTCCAGGGAAGCCCGACGCGGGTTCCATCGCGCCAGCACCTTCGTATTTTCGCGCGTCTGCGAAGGAATTCGGAAGATGACGACCTACCACACACAGGCAGGTAGACGATGAAGGCGATCGCTGTGACGGACCAGGCCGCGGGAACGGCCGGGATGAAGCTGGTGGAGCGGTCCGAGCCGCGGCCATCGATAAACGACGTCGTCGTTCAGGTTCATGCGTCGGGTTTCGTCAACACCGAGCTCGGTTGGCCTTCGACCTGGACCGATCGCCTCAACCGCGACCGAACACCGTCGATCCCCGGGCATGAGCTGGCCGGCGTGGTCACCGCCCTGGGCTACGGGACAACTGGGCTGTCGGTGGGACAGCGGGTGTTCGGCCTCACGGACTGGTCACGCGACGGCACCCTGGCGGAGTACGCGGCCGTCGAGGCGCGCAACCTCGCGCCACTCCCGGGCGATGTCGACTTCACGGTGGGCGCGAGCCTGCCGATCTCGGGCCTGACCGCGTGGCAGGGACTGATCGTGCACGGCCGCCTTCAGGCGGGACAGCGCGTGATCGCGCATGGCGCGGCCGGCGCGGTCGGGTCGATGGTGACGCAACTCGCACGTGAGTTCGGCGGCTACGTCATCGGCACCGGGCGCGCCGCCGACCGTCAGAAGGCGCTCGACTTCGGTGCGAACGAGTTCGTCGACCTCGACAAGGAGCCCCTCGAAGACGTTGGCCAGGTCGATCTGGTGTTCGATCTCATCGGTGGGGATATCGGGAAGCGGTCCGCGCGCCTGGTTCGAGCAGGAGGAATCCTGGTGTCCATCGTGGGACCGTCGGAGACGCGGCCCGCCGACGGCTTGGCGATCGACTTCGTTGTCGAGTCCGATCGCGCCCAGCTCGGTGAGATCGTCCAACGGGTGCGGGACGGACGACTGCGGACGAACATCGGCACCGTCTCGCCCCTCGACGATGCCGTCGCCGCCTTCAACCCGACCGAGCGACGCCCGGGGAAGACGATCATCCGCGTTCGCTCGTGAGCGACATGCGCCTCGATGCACGCGGCCGGCCGGCGCTGTCCAGATCGGCCGGCTGAGTCCTGTCGGACGCGCGGGGCAATCCGGGAAATCACCCATTGCCCCTGGCGAGATGTCGAGCGGGCTCCATCCCTGCGGCATTTCCGGCGAAGACAGCGAAAGCCCTCTTGTCCTTCAACTGTCCCTTCACCAAAGGAAGCACCATGACCAACGCCGTCATCGAATGTATTCTGAGCCGCAGCGCCGCCAAGTATTACGACCCTGCCGCCACCTTGAGTGACGACCACATCCGCGAGCTGGTTCGGATCGCCACCACCGCACCGACATCCTTCCACTTGCAGAACTGGCGCTTCATCGCCGTGCGCACGCCGGAGGCCAAGGCCCGGCTGCGCCCGATCGCCTGGAATCAGCCCCCGATCACCGAAGCAGCCGTGACCTTCATCGTCTGCGGACAGTTGGCCGATTCCAGCGTCATACCGGAGCGCCTGGCACCGCTGGTGGAAGCCGGCATCATGCCGGCGAAGATGGTGCCGGATTGGGAAATCCCCGCACGCGGTCTGTATTTCGAGCACCCGCAGCGCCAGCGCGACGAGGCAGTACGCAGCGCCGCCATCGGCGCGACAGCGATGATCTATGCGGCCCGCTCGCTGGGCCTGGGTTCGACGCCGATGATCGGCTTCGACGCCGAAGCGGTGCATCGCGAGTTCGCGCTGGCCGAGGACGAAGTGCCGGTCATGCTGTTGTCCGTCGGGCCGGAGCGTCCGGGAAACTGGGCGCAGAAGCCGCGCCGTCCGGTGGTCGAGGTGCTGAATCTCGTCTGATTATCAGTAAAACCAGGAACTTTCGGAGAATACGATGCCAAGAACTGCAGCTCTGAAGCCTGAACAGGTGCCAGCGGCTTCGAAGCCGACCCTCGATACCTTCACCAAGACCATCGGGTTCACCCCGAATATGATGGCGGCCTTCGCGCAGAGCCCGATCGCGTTCAACGCATGGGCCGCCCTGCTCGGCTCCTTGAGCAAGGCGCTCGACGTGAAGACGCGGGACAGCATCGGCCTCGCTGTCTCCGAAGTGAATGGCTGCAACTACTGCCTGACGGTTCACAGCTTCACGGCCGAGCATATGGCCAAGCTGCCGGCCGATGACATCATTCTCGCCCGGAAGGGTCATGCCACCGACCCAAAGCGGGACGCCGCGGTCCAGTTCGCGCGGAAAGTCATCGAGGCCCGCGGCAATGTCGGCGACGCCGATCTGAAAGCCGTCCGCGATGCCGGCTACACGGATGCGAACGTCATGGAGATCGTCGCGCTGGTGGCGATGTACTCCCTGACGAACTTTTTCAATAACGTGTTCGATCCCGAGAAGGACTTTCCCGCCGTTACGCCGGCTGGTTCGATCTGAGGTCGCCAACCGGGGTGGTTCAGCTGGCTGCTCGGATGCACCTGAGCGGCGACGCCGCGCGCCGGCGGTTAATGGCAGCTGTTGCGGACCGTCAGCTTGGTAGCTGACGGTCCGCAATCGGCCACTACACGCTGACCAGCCGGCGTCCCCGTTTGACCGACGGACAGGGATGGGTCGGAAGGCAGCGTTCCTGTTCGGGCCCGACCGTCTTCCGGCCGCCCCATCGAGGCGGTCGCTAGGCCGGTGTGAAGTCGTAGCCCTCGCCCACGCGCGTGACGCTGCCGAGGCCGGGGAAGTCGAGATGCGCGCCCGCGACGAAGACGTCCGGCCGCGCCGATCGTTCCAGCATCCGCAGGCGGGTCGCGCGCGCCGCCGCCTGGTCGTCGTCGAATTCCCAGGTGAGCTCCGGCCGGGCGCACTGGATCGAAGGCACATGCACGACATCGCCCCAGATCAGCAGCGCCTCCCCGCCGCTCGCGACCACGAAGGCGCTGTGCCCCACCTCATGGCCATGGGCCGCGATGGCGGTGACGCTGTCGCTCAGGGCGAAGCCGTCACCAAAACCCTGGCAGCGCGCGTGGAAGCGCCCCAGCCGTTCATCCCGGCGGAACAGCGCGACTTCCGCCTGCGGGACGTAGAGGTGCCGGAGCTTCGGGAAGGCGTCCGATCCATCCGCCGCCACCAGCCCGGCGACATGGTCGAGATGGGTGTGCGTGACAGCGACGGTGTCGATCGCCTCCCGCACCACCCCCGCTTCGGCGAGCGCCTCGGGTAGCAGGCCCATGCTCGGCTCCCAGGCATTCGCGGCGCCAGTGTCGATCAGGATGTGCCGGCCTTCCCCGATGACCAGGAAGGCCTTGACGGAAAGCCGCAGCCGCCCGCCGACCAGCCTGACCCTTCGGGCAAGTCAGCGCCGAAGGGCCGGTCGCCCGGCCGGCGCAGCCGGCTGGGCGGCATGTCCACATGGCCGTCGCGGAGCGCCACGATGGTCAGCCCGCCGAGCGCATAGCTGGCGAAATTGCTGCCGGACCGGATCCTCTGCATGAGTGTCTCCTCCGCCTAGGCGAGCTTTCAGCCTGTCGGAAGTGCCTGCCATCTGTCCATCGCCGCCACGGGAGGCCATCGGCGCACGACGCCCGGACGGGCGCGACAGATCGATCGAACAGTAGCCGTCAGCTTCGACGCATCGGTCACCCGAACGCCGCCCATTCGCGTTCGGCCAAACCTCGGCAGACGGGTACCATGCGTGCCATCGGAGCAGCCGTCACAGGCCGGTCGGCCGCCGCCGTGCCCGCTATGGTGAAGGAAGATCGAAGCGGACCGCAATGGCGGCGGAGGCGATCACCGCCCTGTCGTGCTTCCCTTCTTCCGGCACATCCAGCCCGCCCTTCACCGCCCTGGCGGTGACGATACCGTAGGGCAGGGATTTGCTGACGGCCTCGATATCGACCTTGTCCGGCTGCTGCACACCGATCGTGACCTCCACCTGCATGGTCCTGATGTCGAGGCCGAGGCTGCGGATGAAAGCCAGCGAGGAATGGTGCAGCGCGTCCTGCACGGCGCGCAGCGCCGCCTTGGTGTAGTCGCCGCCATGCAGGTCGTTGCCGCTGCCCATCTCCAGGATGATCCGCTTCAAAGCCATGGTCCGGCGCTCCCTAGACGTCGAGCCGCACGATCGCGCAGCAATTGGCGATGACAGTCGAACCCGTCCCTTCCTCATTGGGGATTTCGAGTCCGCCTTCGACCACGGTCACGCTGCCCGTGCCATGCGGCAGGATCGCCAGCACCTCCGCCTTGTCGACCTGGTCCGGCTTCGGCACCCCGATCAGAACCTCGACCTGCATCGCATCCGCGGGCTGGCCGACGGCGGCGCCGATCGAGAGAGAATTGTGCCAGAGCGCGTCGCGCAAGGCGCGCACCGCTGCCTTGGTATAATCCGCGCCCCTGATATCGGTGCCCATGCCGATTTCGAGCACCATGCGCTTGAGCGCCATGACCGCTTCCTTGGACCCTGCCTCTTCGGCCACCCATGGCTGGCCTGACGCGAAGCTAATGCGCCTTCCTGCACCATGTCCACGCGCTGCCTTGCGCGGTCAGGCCGTGCGCGCATCCCATCCGAGCATCGCGACGTCGGCGACGGCTTCCAGCTCGGCGCGGCGCGCCCCGTCGCGGGCGAGGATCGACATGCCGCTCTGCACGGTCTGCACGAAGCGCGCGAGCCCGTGGACATCGGTCGCAGCGGGGATCTCGCCTTCGGCGATCGCGCGGTTCAGCCGCGCCTCGAGGCGCTCGAGCGTGACCGCGCGGGCCGTCCGCACCAGCGCGCCGAGCTCCGCATGGCCCTCGCTGCCGACCGAGGAGAGCGCGACCATGCAGCCGAGGGGATTGTCCGCCACCACGCAGCCGGTCAGGGCCGCGGCGGAATCCATGAGCAGCGACAGCACCGCTGCGCGGGCCGTGCGGGCAGCAAAGAATCCCGCCCAGACCAGCCCCTCATTGGTCTCGCGGTAGTGGCGCAGCGCCTCGGCATAGAGCGCTTCCTTGGAGCCGAAGGCGGCATAAAGGCTGGGTGCCCCGATCCCCATCGCCTCCGTGAGGTCGGCGATCGACGTCGCCTCGTAACCCTTGACCCAGAAGAGGCGGGTCGCGCGCGCCAAGGCAACCTCCCGGTCGAAGGCGCGCGGCCTGCCGCGACCGCGGGTGGCCGCCGCTTCCCTGGCTCCCTGCCCCTGTTCCGATTTCTGCATCGATCACTATATAAATCCATTGACAGGCCCCGGCAAGCTCCCTAGCTAATTTGCATCGATCACTACAGAATTGGGAAACAGACATGACCGAACTGGCTGGAAAGCGCGCGCTCGTCACCGGCGCTTCGCGCGGCATCGGCGCCGCCATCGCATTGGCGCTGGCCGACAAGGGCGCGGACGTCGCCATCACCTATGAGCGCTCGGCCGATCGCGCCGCCGAGGTCGTCCGGGCGATCGAAGGGAAGGGCCGCAAGGCGATCGCCATCCAGGCCGACAGCGCCGACCCCGTTGCGGTCAGGCGCTCGGTCGATGGGGCCGCCGAGGCGCTCGGCGGTCTCGACATCCTCGTCAACAATGCCGGCATCGTGCTCTACGACGCGATCGCCGAGGTCAGCGTCGCTGACATCGATGCGTTGCTGGCCGTCAATGTGCGCGGGCCCGTGCTCACCGCGCAGGCCGCCATTCCCCATCTCAAGGCAGGCGGCCGCGTCATCAGCATCGGCTCGGCCGGCGCCGAACGCATCGTCGGCGACACCGGCACGGTCTACTACATGACGAAATCCGCGCTGCATTCCTTCACGCGTGGCCTCGCCCGCGAGCTCGGATCCCGGGACATCACCGTGAACCTGGTCCAGCCGGGATCGACCAACACGGATATGAACCCGGCTGACGGCGAGTCTTCCGATTTCCAGCGCGCCCTGATGCCGCTTGGACGGTATGGGGAGCCGCAGGACGTGGCGGCGGCCGTGGCCTTCCTCGCGAGCCCTGCGGCGCGGCACATCACCGGCACCATCCTCACCGTGGATGGCGGCCTGAACACCTGAGAGCCCGTTTGGGAATGGCGGCGGCGGAGGGACCGGCCGATGTTGGTCTCTTCGCCCTTCGCGCGGCGTCAACATGGTCTTTCCGCCGGTGGCCGGCGTCGCCGCGTCAATGGCTTCGCCTGGTTCCCTGAAACTGGCAGAACCGTCCGGTTGAAGCCTCCTCCGGCTTTGCGAAAGGAAACGACATGACGGTGTCGAACGACGACGACCTGACGAGGTTGAAGCAGATCGGGCGCATCGTTGCCGACACGCTGGAGGTGATGGGCAACGCCATCGAGCCCGGCATGACCACGCTCGAACTCGATCGGATCGGGCGGGAATTCATGGAAGCCACCGGGGCCCGTTCGGCGCCGGAGTTGGTCTACGCCTTTCCCGGAGCGACCTGCATCAGCGTCAATGAGGAGATCGCGCACGGCATCCCGGGCGTCCGCAGGATCAGGCCGGGTGACCTGGTCAATATCGACGTCTCCGCGGAGAAGGACGGCTACTTCGCCGACACCGGGGCGTCCTTCGCGGTGCCGCCCGTGACGCGCGCGGTGAAGCGGCTTTGCGGGGACGGGCGCCGGGCAATGTGGGCAGGATTGCGCCAGGTCGGCGCCGGCAAGCCGCTGGCAGGCATCGGCCGGGCCGTGGGCGCCTTCGCGCGAAAACATGGCTACACGCTGGTGCGCAATCTCGCCAGCCACGGCGTGGGCTTGTCGCTGCACGAGGAGCCGATCGGGATCGCGACCTGGCCCGATGCTTCCGAGCGCCGGATCATGGGAGACGGGCTGGTGTTCACCGTCGAACCCTTCCTGTCCCTCGGCGCTGAGTTCGCCGAGGATGGTGACGACCCCTGGACCCTCTACAGCCATCCAAGAGCCCTCACGGTCCAATACGAACACACCGTCGTCGCCACGCGCAGCGGACCGCTGATCCTCACCATGCCGGGACATTAGGGACGCAAGCGGCCGGGCGCTGTCTTCTCGCCACCGTAGCCAGACCACGAAACTTCCGTGACGCGGCGCATTGCAGGCGGCGGGAAGCTTGACAAGCCCAGCGGCGCGGACTGCCTAGTTGCGGCGAGCGCAAAAGAGACGGGCTTCTGAATGCAATACGACGTCGTGGTCATCGGCAGCGGCCCGTCCGGGCGGCGGGCGGCGGTGCAGGCCTCCAAATTCGGGCGCTCCGTCCTGGTGATCGAGAAGGGCCGGCGTGTCGGCGGGGTGTCCGTCCACACCGGCACCATCCCGTCGAAAACCCTGCGGGAAACCGTCCTGAACCTGACCGGCTGGCGGGAGCGGGGGTTCTACGGCCTGGCCTATCGCGTGAAGCGGGATATCGAAGCCGGCGATCTCATGGCCCGCCTGCACAAGACGCTGGAGCATGAGGTCGAGACGCTGGACCACCAGTTCGCCCGCAACCGGGTGCATGTGCTGCGCGGCCTCGCCACCTTCCTGGATCCGCACCGCATCGAGGTGCAGATGGAGGCGGACGAGACCCGGGTGATCGAGGCGTCCCGCGTGGTCATCGCCGTCGGCACGCTGCCGCTGCGCCCGCCCCACATCCCCTTCAACGGCGAGACCGTCGTCGACAGCGACGAGCTCGTCGAACTCAAATCCGTGCCGCGCTCCCTGACGGTGGTCGGCGCCGGCGTGATCGGCGTCGAATACGCGACGATCTTCTCGGCACTCGATGTGCGCGTCACCTTGGTGGAACCGCGCACCAGCTTCCTGGACTTCATCGACCGCGAGCTGGTCGATGACTTCGTCCACCAGCTCCGCGATCGCGGCTTGAGCTTTCGCCTGGGCTCGAAGGTCCAATCCATCCAGTTCGAGAATGGGCAACCGGTGGCGATCCTCGACGGCGGCCGGCGCGTCCGGTCCGAAATGCTCCTCTTCGCCGCGGGCAGGGTCGGCGCCACCGACAGGCTCAACCTCGCCGCCGCAGGCCTCGCCGCTGACGAGCGTGGCCGCCTGACCGTCGATCCCAAGACCTTCCAGACCGCGGTGCCGCATATCTACGCCACCGGCGACGTCATCGGCTTCCCGAGCCTGGCGTCCATGTCGATGGAGCAGGGGCGCATCGCCGCCTGCCACGCCTGCGACAACCCGCTGCCGGCGGCGCCGTCCTTCTTCCCCTATGGCATCTACTCCGTGCCCGAGATCTCCACCGTCGGCATGAGCGAGGAGGAGGTGCGCAAGGCGGGCACGCCCTATGAGTGCGGGATCGCGCGGTTCCGTGAGACATCGCGCGGCCACATCATGGGGATCAATGGCGGCCTGCTGAAGATGATCTTCGCGATCGAGACGCGTCGCCTGCTGGGCGTGCATATCGTGGGGGAGGGCGCGACGGAGCTCGTGCATATCGGCCAGGCCGTGCTGAACCTGGGCGGCACGCTCGACTACTTCATCGACAACACCTTCAACTATCCGACGCTCGCCGAGGCCTACAAGATCGCGGCGCTCGATGCCTGGAACCGCATGACGCCGCGCCGGGAGCCGGAGGCCGACGTTCCGGCGGTGCTGCCGGAAACGGCCGAGCTGACGGGCGACGCCATCGAAGGCTGATGCGGCCGCGGGCTCGGCCTCAACATCACGGGCGATGTCCCCGATGCCGGACCGAGTGTCGGTGCGCGCGTGCGATGTCCTCTGTCATGCCTGGCCTGCGGCACCCGGCCCGGGCGGCGCCATCGAGAGGATGTCCTCGTGCAAGCCGACGACCGGCCTTCCGGTCGTGGCGCCATCCGCGTCGGTTTCGACAAGCCGCCAGCCCGGCGCATTGGCGCCCGCGGCGGGGTCGTGGCCCTCGTCGATATGGTTCAGGACGCCGAAGGCCGTCTCGAAGGCGACCATGCGCGCGATGGCGCCGAGATCCGCCATGGAGACGCCCGCCGAGATCGCTCTGCCCAGCGCCCGGCCGGCCTCGGCGAAGTCGCCATCCGGCTGGCTGTCGGCTGCCTTGATGGCGTGCCCGATCCAGGTCCCGGCGTTGTGCGCCCAGGGATCGATATGGTCGGGCCAGAGGCTGCGGAGGACCAGGTAGCGGGCGAACTGAGGGATGTCCTCGGAGATCTCCGACCGGACCCAGAGCTCCGCATCCCTGGCCGCCAGAGCGTTGAACTTGTCCAGGAGTTCCAGCGCCCTCTGACGCTCCGATGGCGCCAGTGTCCCGAGCCATTCCTCAAAAGGCGGCGTGAGCATATCTGGTTCCCCCGTCTCTGATCCATGGGCGCCGGAGCTTCGGCCATCCGGCCCCGAACCGCGACCTCACATGCGTGCTATTGCCGAAACGCCGAAGCGCGTGTCGCATGGCGCATCAACCTAGGGAGCAAATGCGATGCCGAGCGAGACCCCCGAACAGCGCCTGGCCGCGCTGGGCCTGACCCTGCCGCCGGTGCCGAAGCCGATCGGCACCTATGTGCCCTATCGGGTGGAGGGCAACATGCTCTGGACCTCCGGCCAGGGGCCGCGCGTTGTGGATGGGCCGCGCCCGCGCGGCAAGGTGCCGAGCGAGATGAGCATCGAGGACGCCTATGCCAGCGCGCGCCTGGTCGGCCTCGGGCTGCTGGCCGCGGCGGCCGAGGGGGCGGGCGGGCTGTCGAAGCTGAAGGCGATCAAGGTGCTCGGCATGGTGAATGCCGATCCGGATTTCGAGGATCATCCGAAGGTCATCAACGGCTGCTCGGACCTGTTCGTCGCGGTGCTTGGCGAGAACGGCAAGCATGCGCGATCGGCCGTCGGCTTCGCCTCGCTGCCGAGCCGGATACCCGTGGAGATCGAGGCGATCTTCCGAATCCTGGGCTGAGCCCGGCGGAAAGCGGTGTCGAGGGGGACATCCTCATCGGTACCGAGCTCGAGCCCGCCAAGGTGGCGCGAGCGCACGCCGGCCTCGGCACGGGCGGGGGGGGTCGATTGGCTGCTGCTCATCCTCTCCCCGGCTGTCCTCATCTTTCCAGCGGAGGCGCCTTATTTTCCCGCTGGAAAGCTGGGATGCTCTGGCGGTGGGCGAGGGTGCCCGGGAGAAGGGATGCCCGCGTGCGGGCCTCGCCATGACGCCAGAGCAGAAAGCCGCCGGGGCTGCGTTTCCGGCCGGACTCGGGTCGGCGCCTGGCGAGGGACCATCGGACGCCATCGCCGAACGGTTGTGGGGGCGCCATCGCCTTCGCCGGGACCCGGCACCGTCCTTCATGCCAGGATGGCATGGTTCGCACCCGGCACTGTTTTCCAGAAGCGCTCAAGCGCCGGGCGCCGAAGAGGCTGTCCCCACGCGCATGCGAAACCGCCCGGCGGATCGGCGATGCCTGCAAGGCGCCGCGACCGTCCCGGGCACAGAGAGGAAGAAGGCCATGTCACTGCGCATCAATGCCACGGCGCCGAACTTCACCGCCGAGACCACCGAGGGGTCGATCGATTTCCACCAGTGGATCGGCGATGGCTGGGCCATCCTGTTCTCGCACCCGAAGGACTTCACCCCGGTCTGCACCACCGAGCTCGGCTACATGGCTCGGCTCAAGCCGGAATTCGATCGCCGCAACACCAAGATCATCGGCCTCAGCGTCGATCCCGTGACCAACCACGCCAAATGGGCGAAGGACATCGAGGAGACCCAGGGCCACGCCCCGAACTACCCGATGATCGGCGATACCGAGCTGAAGGTGGCGACGGCCTACGACATGCTGCCCGAGGGCGCGGGCACCACCTCCGAAGGCCGCACCGCGGCGGACAACGCGACGGTGCGTTCGGTCTTCGTCATCGGCCCTGACAAGAAGATCAAGGCGATGCTGACCTATCCCATGACCACCGGCCGCAATTTCGATGAGGTGCTGCGGCTGCTGGATTCCTGCCAGCTTTCGGCGAAGCACACGGTGGCGACGCCGGTGAACTGGCGGCCGGGCGAGGACGTCATCATCCCGCCCGCGGTCTCCGATGAAGCCGCCGCGGCGAAATACCCGGACGGCTGGAAGACCCTGAAGCCCTATCTCCGCGTGGTCGCCCAGCCGCGCGACTGAGGTCATGCGATCGACCTGGCCGGGCGATTCAAGCCGCGCCTGGCCAGGTCCGGCGGCCACCCTGGACCGGCGAGCGTTCCGCCGAGGACGATCGGCGACGCGCTCGCCTGAGCTGCCCCATCATCAGGCAGGCTTCGGGATGCGCGCGATGACCTTGATCTCGAAATCGAAGCCCGCCAGCCAGTTCACGCCGACCGCGGTCCAGTTCGGGTAGGGCGGGTCGCCGATCACCTTCAGCCGCGCGGCAGTGACCGCCTCCCACTGCGTGCGCGGGTCGGTGTGGAAGCTGGTCACGTCGACGACGTCGTCGAAGGTGCAGCCGGCGGCCTTCAGCACGGCCGTGAGATTGTCGAAGGCGAGCTGGACCTGCTTTTCGAAGACCGGCTCGGGTGAGCCGTCTTCGCGGCTGCCGACCTGGCCCGAGACGAAGAGAAGATCGCCCGAGCGGATCGCCGCGGAGTAGCGGTTGATCTCGTAGAGCGCCTGCTGGCCGGCAGGGAAGATCGCATCGCGTTTGGCCATCGGCTTCGGTCCCTTCTGCATGTCGCCGTCGGGGGGCGGGTGTTGATATACGCCCCGTATGCCGGCACATTGCCGCATACGCGCCGTATGTCAACTCACATACGCGACGTATGCGTTTGCAGGGGGAGAGGGCCGTGGCCGCCGGACGACGCGCGCAGATGATGGAGGAGACCCGGGCCAAGCTCATCCGCGCCGCCCGGAAAGCCTTCGCGGAGAAGGGCTACGCGGCGGCGTCCATGGACGACCTGACCGCCGAGGCCGGCCTGACGCGGGGCGCGCTCTACCACAATTTCGGCGACAAGAAGGGCCTGCTGCAGGCCGTGATCGACCAGATCGACACGGAAATGCTGGCCCGGCTGCGCCTAGTGCGCGATCGCGCAGAGACCCCATGGCTCGGGCTCCTCGACGAAACCATCGCCTATATCGAGATGGCCCTGGAGCCGGAGATCCAGCGCATCATGCTGCTGGACGGGCCGGCCGTGCTCGGCGATCCCTCGCAATGGCCCAACCAGAGCGCCTGCCTGAGCACGACGACGCAGACGATCCAGGCGCTCATCGATCAAGGAACGGTCAGGCCGGTGGATGCCGAAGCGGCCGCCCGGCTGCTCAATGGCGCAGCGCTCAACGCCGCGCTCTGGATTGCCGCGGCCGAGGATCCTCGCGCCGTCCTCGCCAAGGCCATCGAGGCCTTCCGGCATCTCGCGGCCGGCTTGCTGCAGACCGAGGGCTGACGGCAGGCCATTCCGGCAAGACGAGTGGAGGGGGTCCCTTGCGCCCCGCAACTGCTCGGGCTAGCGTCATGTTACCGATACCAAGCGCTGCTGCGGCCATCCCGCGACGCAGGGCATGAGGGAGGAAAACAATGCCCAACGATCTGGCCGACAAGGCCGGCCTTGCCGCGCATCGCGGCGCCGCATCGGACACCGCACTCCGCATCACCCCGCTCCACCCGGTCTTCGCTGCGCGCGCGGAGGGGCTGGACCTGAGCGGCCCGCTGACCCCGGCGGAGGTCGCCGCGATCGGGAAGGCGATGGACCGCTACGCCGTGCTCGTCTTCCCGGGGCAGCGCTTCGAGGACGACCAGCAACTAACCTTCGGTCGCCATTTCGGCGAGGTCGAGGCAGTGCCGACGCTGGTGGATCAGGGGCGCCGGCGCCTCTCCGACAATCGCGTCAACGATATCTCCAACCTCGGTGCCGACGGCCGGATCCTGGCCGCCGACGACCGGCGGCGCATGTACAATCTCGGCAACCTGCTATGGCACAGCGACAGCAGCTTCAAGCCGACACCTGCCCAATACTCGATGCTGCATGCGCGGGTGATCCCGCCGGAAGGCGGCGAGACGGAGTTCGCCGACATGCGCGCCGCGTGGGACGCATTGCCCGCGAAGAAGCAGGCGGAGATCCGCGACCTCGTGACCGAGCATTCCCTGATCTTCTCGCGCGCGCAGCTCGGCTTCGACGAGTTCACGCCCGAGGAACGCGCACGCTGCACACCGGTGCCGCAGCGCCTCGTGCGGCGGCACCAGGGCTCCGGGCGCCTCTCGCTCTACCTCTCGGCCCATATCGGCCGCATCCAGGGCTGGCCGACGCCCGAGGCGATGGCCCTGATCCGCGAGCTGACCGAATTCGCGACGCAGCGCCAGTTCGTCTACAGCCATCGCTGGGCGGTCGGCGACCTCGTCATCTGGGACAACCGCTGCACCATGCATCGCGGGCGGCCCTATGAGGACAAAGTCTATCCCCGCGACCTCAGGCGGGTGACGCTCTCCGACAGCGCGCCGACACTCGAACAGCCGGTCTGAGCCATGCGACAGTCCTTGCCGCGGCGTTGCCGATCCGGCGCCGTCCGACTGCTCGGCCTTGCCATCGCAGCGAGTTTCGCACCGCTGGCGGTGCAGGCGCAGCCGACCTATCCGGACCGCAGCATCCGCCTGATCGTCGCGACCGCGGCGGGGGGCGCCTCGGACATCCTGGCCCGGCAGGTCGGACAGAAGCTGACCGAAGCCTGGGGTCAGCCCGTCGTGGTGGACCCGCGGCCCGGTGCGAACGGCAATATCGCCGCCGTCGCCGCTGCCCGCGCGCCGGCAGACGGCTACACGCTGATGATGGGCACGATCGGCGTCATGGCTGTGAACGTCTCCATCTACCGCGATGCCGGCTACGACCCGGCTCGCGATTTTGACCCGGTGGCGCGGCTCGTGCGCTTCTCCAACATCCTCGTCGTGCATCCCTCGAATCCTGCGCGCACGATGCAGGAGTTCATCCTGCAGACGCGCGAGCGGCCGGGCCGTGCGACCTATGGCTCGCCCGGCAATGGCGGATCGCCGCACCTCGCCATGGTGGTCTTCGCGCGCATGGCCGGGCTCGAGATGGAGCACGTGCCCTATCGCGGCGCGGCGCCGGCGCTGAGCGACCTGATCGCCGGCAACCTCGTCGCCGCCTTCAGCGACCCGCTGGTGACCTTGCCGCAGGTCGCGGATGGCCGCGTACGCGCGCTGGCGGTCAGCGGCCCGCAGCGCCTGGCCGCCGCGCCCACGATCCCGACCGTCGCGGAGGCGGGCTTGCCGGGCTACGACGTGACGGGCTGGCTCGGCATCGTAGCACCACGCGGCGTGCCAGCGCCGATCGTCGCGCGGCTGAATGCGGAGCTCAACCGCATCATACGCGAGCCGGAGATGGTCGCACGGCTGGCGAGCCAGGGGGCCGAGGTGACCACCGGCACGCCGGAAGAGTTCGGGGCCTATATGCGCGGCGAGATCGCCCGCTGGGCACAGGTTACGCGCGAAGCGGGGATCAGGGCGGAATGAGCAGGACGCGAACCGTCGCGGAGGTGCTCGCGGAGCGCCTGGCTGCGCATGGCGTGCGGCGCTTCTTCGGGGTGCCGGGCGGGGATTGCAGCCTCGACCTGATCGAGGCGGCGGCGGGTTTCGGCATCGACTTCGTCGTCACGCGCACCGAGACCGCGGCGGCGATCATGGCCTCGGTCACCGCGGAGCTGACGGGCGCGCCAGGCGTGCTCATGACCACGCGCGGGCCAGGCCTCGCGAATGCGGTGAACGGCATTGCCTATGCGTCGCTGGACCGGGCGCCGCTGCTCGTGCTGGCCGACGGACACGAGCCCGACGCCGGCCATGCCAGCCACCAGCGCTTCGACCAGGCGGCGCTGATGCGCCCCCTGGTCAAGGCGGAAAGCGCGCTGGAGGGACCTGATCCGGCCGCGGAGATCGACCGGCTGATCGCGATCGCCGCCGAGCCGCCGCAAGGCCCGGTCTATATCGAGCTGATCGGCGGGCGCATCCGCGCGCCGGCGCCGCCTGGAAGCGACGTAGCGCGCGGCGCCTCGCCCACCAGGGCGGCACCCCCACCTGCGATCGATGTCGCGGCCGCGGAGGCGGTGCTGCGCGCGAGCCGGCGACCCGTGATCATCGCCGGGCTGCAGGCTGCCGAGGCGGGCGCCGCCGCGGCGCTCCGCGACCTCGCCAGGGCCTGGGCCTGCCCGGTGCTTGCCACCTACAAGGCCAAGGGCGCTTTCCCGGATGCCGATCCGCTGGCGGTCGGACCCTTCATCTCAGGCGCGGCGGAGGACCCGCTGCTGCGCAGCGCCGATGCGATCCTGCTGTTCGGCGGCGACCCGATCGAGTTCCTGCCGCAGCCCTGGCGCTACCCTGTGCCGGTCGTGCTGCTGAGCACCCATGCCTTCGCGCGACCTTTCCTGGCGCCGGCGGCGACGTTGGTCGGCGACCTGGCCCTGAGCGCGGCGGTGCTCGCTGGTGCCGTCGCGCCGGGCGGATGGAGAGCGGGTGAGATCGCGGCGGCGCGCGAGGCGATGCGCGCGGCCGCCCGCTCCGGTGGCCCGACGCGCGGCATCGCGCCGCATCGCATCGTCGAGGAAGCCGCGGCGGCGGCGCCGGAGGGCACGCGCATCGCCGTGGATGCGGGGGCGCATATGCTGCCGGTGATGGCGCTGTGGCAGGCCGCGCGGCCGCGCGATGTGCTGATTTCGCGGGGCCTCGCCACCATGGGCGGCGCGCTGCCTTCGGCGATCGCCTCGGCGCTGGCGGAGCCGGACCGGCCGGTCATCGCCTTCACCGGCGATGGCGGCCTGATGATGTGCGTGGCGGAACTCGGCACCGCCGTGCAGGCCGGCTGCCGGAAGCTGGTCGTCGTGGTGTTCAACGACGCGGCGATGTCGATGATCGAGGTGAAGCAGCGGCGGCGGCAGTTGCCGCCGCGCGGCATGGACTACGCGCCCGCGGATTTCGCCGCCGTCGCGCGCGGCTTCGGCTGCGCCGGCATCCGGGTGGAGGCGCCGGACCAGTTGGCAGCCGCGATGCGGGATGCCTTCCAGGCGGAACGCCCGGTGGTGGTGGACGTCGCTGTCGACCGGGAAGCCTATCATGCGGTGCTGCGCGCGCTGCGCGGCTGAGGCCCCTTCATACCAGGCTCAGGAGCTATCAACCCCGCAGCACGTTACGATCGCTTCGCACCCTTGACGTCTCCACTGACATCATCGGCAGTTTCGCATTGCTCTCAGCGGAATTCATCCGGGCGGCATCCGATCGAATTTCTGCAACGAGGAATCAATCGTGTCCCACGCCTGGCCACGGATACCGTATGTGACCATCTGCGGATTGAACCGGCTTGGGTCGTCCAGGCTGGTCGCGTGGATCGCTATCAGTTCTGGCATTGCGACGAATGTCACATAGACCGGCGTTCCACAGGTCGGGCAGAAGGCGTGGATCTTTTCGTTCCCGCTGTCGCCTGCTACCCGCCAGTTCTTGGCTTCGCCCGCAATTGTCGCTCCGGCTCGCTGGGGGAAGGTCAGATAGGATCCGTGCCCCGTGCCACTTCGCTTCTGGCAATCGCGGCATTGGCAATGGTTCTCGACGATGGGTTCGCTGCTCGTTTCATAACGGATCGCGCCGCACGCACATCCGCCAGTGTAGGGCTTGGCCATTGTCATTCTCCCGCTGGCAGATTCCTTCATCGGCACAGCAAGGGATCAGGCCGATTTCGGAATTGGTCGTGCACCGGCCAGATAGCGATCGTTGTCGAAGGGCTCGGCTTGATGGCTTTGCTGGTTCCACAAGTGCCGCCTGGTCCGTGGGAGATCGCCCAGATACACGTGCAACGCGCCTGAGCGCAGGCTGCCCGTATTCGCGACCGAATGTACGGTGTGCGGGGGCAAGTGCACCACGGAAGGCGCAGTGAAGTCCTGCCTTTCCGGAACATCGATCTTGCCGCTGGAGACAGGATAAATGAAGTTGGTCTCGCTGCCCTTATAGATGCCGATCAGCGCATCCATGAGATGGTCGTGGGGCGGATACTGCAGACCTGGCGATAGCGTAATGTGATAGATCGTCAGATTGGGGCTCGCATGCAGAAGAACTTCGTCTTCATCTTCTTCATGGACAAGCGCACCGAGCGCGTGGAAGCGATCCGTATGCTCGTGCAACACCGTTCTTATGCGCTCGAGCGGATCGGCAGCCTGGGCGGCGTTGACGATGTCGCTGGTCACGGCATAGAGGGGCGAGGCGGCAGGAAGAGGCATTGTCAGCTACCTCATCTGAGATGATCACCAAAGGCATCTGAGATGCTCAGATAACCAAATGCTGATGCCAGCGTCAACCGATGGTCTCAAACGGAAGCACCATGACTCGCCCGAAGTTCACAGCCGGATCATCGAAATCGGTCCCGTCCGCTGGCGGAGCGGCGGTGCTGTCGACCGCCGACCTGCTCCGCAGCGAGCAGGCTTACGCGCAGCTGAGGAACGATGTCGTCGCCTGCGTCCTGCGCCCCGGCGAAGCTCTGACCGAGAAGCAGATCGGCGACCGGTACCAGATCAAGAAGGCGACGATCCGTGCTGCCTTGGCCCGCCTGATGCAGGAGGGGCTCGTCAAGAGCGAGCCACGTCGTGGCTATGTCATCGCGCCGCTTACTCTGCGGGACGTCAACGAGATCTTCGATGTCCGCGGCCTGGTCGAGCCCGAGGTGTTCAGGGTGGCTGCATCAAGTATCACGGAGCGGGGGCTCGATGATGTCAGGCAGGCCGCGAAGAAAGCGCTGAAGCCGGAGACCCTCCGCAGCCAGGTTGCATTCCTCGCGGCAGATCGTGCCTTCCGTCTTGCCCTCGCGGAGCTTCCCGGAAATTTCCGGCTGTCGCAGCTCCTGGGTCAGGTGCTCGACCAGTCGGAGAGAGCGCTGCATCTCGGATTCAAATCGCGCGATTTCACACCGCTGATCATTGCTCAGCAAAAGGAACTGGTGCGTGCCTGCGAGGTGGGCGAAGTGTCCGGTATCGTCAAACTCGCCCGTTCGCAGTGCCTCTCCCTCAAGAAGCAGGTGCTTGAGGCTTTGCTTGCGGGCTCCAGGCTGCAGGAAGTCAATCTTCAAGCCCTCGCTTAGAGCATCACAAGGCCACCCGCCCGGCTCATCCAAGGGTCAGCCCCGCCATGCCCATGATGGCGCGGAAGAGCAGCGCCACGATTGCCAGCGCCACGACGCTCGCGGCCCAGATCGCGACCAGCCAGCCGAGCTGCCGCAGGCGGCGCGGCTTCAGTGCTTCGGGGACCGTCAATGGTAGCCTTCCCCCGGCCGGACCTTGCCGCGGAAGACGTAATAGGACCACGCCGTGTAGGCGAGGATGACCGGGATGATGACGAGTGCGCCGACCAGGGTGAACCCCAGCGCCTGCGGCGGGCCCGCCGCATCCCAGATCGAGATCCCCGGGATGATGTTGGGCCAGAGGCTGATGGCGAGGCCGGTATAGCCGAGGAAGAGCAGCAGCAGCGCCAGCGCGAAGGGCGCGGCATGCAGCCCGTGGTCGAGCGCGCGGAACAGCAGCCAGCTCGCCAGCAGCACCAGCACCGGCACCGGGCTGAAGAAGAAGAGGTTGGGCAGGGAGAACCAGCGCGCGGCGACGGCGGGATGCGCGAGCGGCGTCCAGAGGCTGACCACCGCGATCGCCGCGAGCAGCGCCAGCATCACCGGCTTTGCCAGTGCCGTCATGCGCCGCTGCAACTCGCCCTCCGTCTTCATGATCAGCCAGGTGCTGCCGAGCAGGGCATAGGCGGCGAGCAGCCCGACCCCGGTGAAGAGGCTGAAGGGGCTCAGCCAGTCGAGCATGCCGCCGGCATAGGCGCGGCCCTCGACCGGGAAGCCCTCGATGAAGGCGCCGAGCGCCACGCCCTGGGAGAAGGTCGCGATATAGGATCCCCAGGCGAAGGCCTTGTCCCAGAAGGGCCGGTGCGCCTCGTCCGCCTTGAAGCGGAACTCGAAGGCGACGCCGCGCCAGATCAGCCCGGCCAGCATCAGCACCAGCGGCAGGTAGAGCGCGCTCAGCACCACGGCATAGGCGAGCGGGAAGGCGGCGTAGAGCCCGGCGCCGCCAAGCACCAGCCAGGTCTCGTTGCCGTCCCAGACGGGGGCCACGGTGTTGACCATGGTGTCGCGCTCCTCCCGCCCCCGGACGAAGGGGAAGAGGATGCCGATGCCGAGGTCGAAGCCGTCCATGACCACATACATCATCAGGCCGAAGCCGATGATGACGGCCCAGATGAGGGGAAGATCGATGCCCATGGCGTCAGCCCCTCCTCGGCGCGGATGGCGCCGGATCCACCTGGTCGGGGGCGGCGGACATCGGTCGCGCCGGGCGGCCGGTGCCGGTCGGCTTCGCCTCCTCCTCCGGCTCGTGATGGATCTGCGGGCCCTTGGCGACCAGCTTCAGCATGTAGCTGACCCCGGTGCCGAACACGATCAGGTACATCACGACGAAGAGGACGAGGGTGGTCGAGAGCGCCAGCGCCGAATGGTTGGAGACCGCGTGTTCGGTGCGCATGACGCCATAGACCACCCAGGGCTGGCGGCCGATCTCCGTCGTGTACCATCCGGCGAGGATGGCGATCACGCCGGACGGCCCCATCAGCACCGCGAAGCGGAGCAGGGGCCGCGAGAGATAGAGGCGCCTGCGCCAGCGCGCCCAGGCCGCCCAGAACCCGAGCAGCAGCATCAGGAAGCCGAGGCCGACCATGACGCGGAAGCTCCAGAACACGACCGTCGCATTCGGGCGGTCGCCGGGCGGGAATTCGCTGAGCCCCGGGAACTGCCCGTCCAGGCTGCGGGTCAGGATCAGGCTGCCGAGACGGGGTATCTCGATTGCGTAGCGCGTCACCTCGGCGGCCATGTCGGGCCAGCCGAACAGGATCAGCGGCACGCCCGCGCCCGGCACGTTGCGCCAATGGCCTTCGATGGCGGCGATCTTGGCCGGCTGGTAGGCGAGCGTGTTGAGGCCATGCGCATCGCCGATCGCGATCTGCAGCGGCGCCACCAGCAGCAGCATCCACATCGCCATCGAGAGCATCCGCCGCACCGCCGGCGTGTCGTGCCGCTTCAGCAGATGCCAGGCGCCGGAGGCGCCGACGAAGAGCGCGGTCGCGAGATAGGCCGCGACCGTCATATGCGCGAGGCGATAGGGGAAGGACGGGTTGAAGATGACCTTCAGCCAGTCGACCGGCACGACGCGGCCGTCGATGATCGCATGCCCCTGTGGCGTCTGCATCCAGCTATTGGACGCGAGGATCCAGGTGGCGGAGATCAGGGTGCCGAGGGCGACCATGATGGTCGCGAAGAAATGCAGGCCGGGCCCGACCTTGCGCCAGCCGAAGAGCATGACGCCGAGGAAGCCCGCTTCCAGGAAGAAGGCGGTCAGCACCTCATAGGCCAGCAGCGGCCCGGTCACTGCCCCGGCGAAGTCCGAGAAGTAGCTCCAGTTCGTCCCGAACTGGTAGGCCATGACGAGGCCGGAGACGACGCCCATCGCGAAGTTCACCGCGAAGATCTTGGACCAGAAGTGATAGAGGTCCCGATAGACCGCATCCTTCTTCCACAGCCACAGCCCCTCGAGCACCGCGAGGTAGCTCGCGAGCCCGATGGTGATCGCGGGGAAGATGATGTGGAAGGAGACGGTGAAGCCGAACTGGATCCGCGCGAGCTCCAGCGCCGTCAATCCGAACATGGGTCCCGCTCCTCCGTCCCGCGCGCAGCGCCATCCGCTGGACGTGGCGTAGCGGCGCTGCCCTGGCACGGATAGTGGACAGAACGTCATACCGAACGCTAGCGCGGAGGCGCGCCGGCACGAGAGGTGCGGTCACATGTCGTCCAGGCCGATATCCAGCGCCGCGACGCTGTGGGTCAGCCAGCCGGCGGAGATGAAGTCCACGCCGGTGGCGGCGATCGCGGGCGCGGTCGCCGGCACGATCGCATCCGTCGTCACGTCGCCGGCGCGGCCGAGATCCTCCAGCAGCGCGTTGCGCACCAGCGGTTCGAGCATCAGCCGCGGCAGGGGCGGGGAAGCGGCATCATAGCGCGAGCATCCTTTCGACGGCAGCGCGAGCCCGCAAGCTTAAGTGCGGGATCGACCTCGACCGCGTGCCGCATCTGCTCGAGCGCCTGGCGGATATTGCCCAGACTGATGCGCTTCATGTGCGAGCAGAGATTGCAGGGGCGCACGAAGTCGAGCGCCGGATACTGGAGCGCCAGGTTGTCGCTCATCGAGCATTCGGTCAGCAGCACCACCCACGTCGGCGCGTGGCGGTCGATGTAGGTCGCCACCTCGGCGGTGGAACCCGACAGGTCGGCGGCGGCCACCACATCCGGCGGGCATTCTGAATCGGCATCGCGGGCCTTATCGCATGCCGCATTGCGGCGCGTCACGCGAAGCTATCGCCCCTTTCGCCCGCCCTTGCCCTCCGCGGACAGGCTCTTGCGCAGCGCGTCCATGATGCTGACGACGTTGCTCGGCGGCTCCGCCTCCGGCTTCGCCCGCGCCGGCCGTCGCCGACCCTTCTTCTTCGATGCGATGATCTCCAGCAGCCGCTCCTGGACCGGGTCGTTCACCATCGCCGGGTCCCAGTCCGTCGTCCGTTCCTTGACCAGCGTCGCCATCATCTGCCGCAGCTTGGTGTCGGGCTTGCTGTCGTCGATGTCGCGGAAATAGGCATCCGCATCCCGCACCTCGTCGCCGTAGCGCAGTGTCCACAGCACGATGCCGCGATCCCGCGGCTGCAGCATCACCGCGCGCTCCCGCCGGTAGAGCACGAGGCGGGAGATGCCGGCCGTGCCGGTCGCCGCCATGGCGTCGCGGATGACGCAGAAGGCTTCCTCGCCGACGGGGTCGTCGGGCACCAGGTAGTGCGGCCTGTCGTACCAGACCCAGCCGATGCCATCGGCCGGGACGAAGCTCTCGATGTCGATGGTCCGCGCGCTCTCGAGTGCCACCGAGGCGAGCTCATCATCCTCCAAGGTGACATAGTCATCCTCGCCGCGCCGGTAGCCGCGCACCTCGTCCTCATCCGCGACCGGCTTGCCGCTGCCCTCATCGACATACTGGCTGACGACGCGGTGGCCGGTCGCCCGGTTCAGGGTGTGGAACCGGACTTTCTCGCTGTCCGTGACGGCGGGCATCATCGCCACCGGGCAGGTCACCAGCGAGAGCTTGAGGTACCCCTTCCAGAAGGGTCGCAGGGCCATGATGCGCACTCCTCGGCACGGCATGCCAACGCGCGGGCGGGCGAAACGTTCACCGCCGCGGCTGCCGGAATGCCCCATCACGACCCCCTTGCCAGGCGGCAACCGGCATGCCACAGCGTTACCTTCAACCATCCAGTTGACAACCAGTTGACAATGGCTACCGCGGCCGTTACGACGCCGCAGCGAAGCCGACGGCCTGCCCAGACCATGGCCCGTCTTCGTGCCTTTGCATGCCGTCCAGGACCTCCGGCATCGCTGCCGCCCGGTCCTGCGATACCCGGGTGAAAGCCGCAGAGAGGCCTGCGGCCTGAGGCCGAAAGAAGAGCCACACCTCGTTTCCGCCTCGCTGACGCCGCGCCTTCGTCCCCCCACGAGAGGAGCCCGGATGTACAGACTGGCCTATGTCGAATGCCTGCGCAGTACCGCCCCGCCGTTCGGTGATCGCCCCCCGGCGACCCCGCGCTTCCGCATCGAGGGCTTCCCGACGCCCGGGGCAGCGCTCGATCGCGCCCGCGAGATCATCGGTGCGTCGGCCATCTCGGCCGTCGAGCTGCATTCCTTGTCCGGCGAGGTGATCTTCGACGAGGGAGAACTGGCGGTCGCCCTGGGCTGGCCGCTGCCGCCCTGCGCCACCACGCCCTGATCCGGCCACGACCTGGCGGGCTGCGCGGCCGGATTCCCGATCGAGAGACGTAAGGCACATCGGGACGGAGTCTCATCACGATATATCCTGCGGCGGTCGCCCGAAGTGGCGATCCTCACCGCGGATGCCCAAGATCATCGCGCGGCGAGGTTTGAGAGGATGCGTCGTGCCCCTCTACCGTCGTGCCGTCATGTCATGCATCGCGCTTGCGGCGCCGCTGCGCCGCGGCCTGGCCGAGCGCGCCCGGGTGGGTGAGGTGGCGGCGGTCACCGGCGAGGCCATGGCGCGCTTCGCGACCGATCCGCCGCGCCTGCTCGCACCGGCGGCCCCCCTGTTGCTGGAGGATCTGCTGACCACCGGCGCCGGCGCGCGCCTGCACTGCCAGCTTGAAGGCGGGCTCGAGATCCGCCTGGGCGAGCGCGCCAGCCTGCGCGTCGATGCCCTGACGCTGCGCGGCCCGCGCGCCGGCATCGCGCTCCGCGTCTTCGACGGCCCGGTGCTGCTGGACCGCCCGCCCCAGGCGGGCAGCGCACCGATCGAGGTGACGCTGCCCTGGGCGCGCATCGGCGTGCGCGGCACGCGTTTCTTCGCCGGGCCGCTGGATGACCGCTTCGTCGTCTTCGTCGCGCGCGGCCGGGTCCTCGTGGACGCGGCCGGTCAGAGCGTGCAAATCACGGAGGGCTTCGGCGTCGACATCCCGGCGCCCGGCGCGCCGCCCGACCCGGTGCGGCGCTGGGGGCAGCCCAGGATCCGGCGGGTGCTCGCGCTCGTGTAGCTTGCCTCATGCGCCGGCGCTGGCATGCGCCAGCTTGGCTTCCGCGCTGTCGGGTGTGTGCCGGACGCGACTGATGGTCGCGCGCGGGCCGCATTCGCGGCCTCGGTCTGCATCGGCTGACGCCGCGCAGCCCGGCCTTTCTGATGACGGCCTTCGGCCGTGTGGTCCTCGCCCTCCGAAGCCTCGGCGCAGGAGGGGGCGGCCGCGTGGCGCTGGCTCTTCGTTGGCATGTGGATTGCTTGCACTCCGCCGCTACTCATCGGAGGAGTGCGGCAGATGGCGTCGCATCGTCAGATCCGGCTGGGCGTATCCATGATCGGGCTCGGCTATCACCTTGCCGCCTGGCGCCATCCGGATGCCCCCGCCGGCGGCAACATGGAGCTGCAGCACTTCGTGCGCGTCACCCAGGCCGCCGAGCGCGGTCTGTTCGATATGGCCTTCCTCGCCGACGGCGTCGGCATCCGCTTCCATGACGAGCCGCCCGGCGCGCTCTGCCACACCTCCAAGAACGTGCAGTTCGAGCCGCTGACCCTGCTCTCCGCACTCGCGATGGTGACGGAGCGCATCGGCCTCGTCGCCACCGCCTCGACCACCTACAACGAGCCCTATCACGTGGCGCGGAAGTTTGCGTCGCTCGACCATATCAGCGATGGGCGGGCCGGCTGGAACGTCGTCACCAGCGTCACCGACATGGAGGCGCGGAACTTCAACCGCGACAAGGCGCCGGGCTACGACGCCCGCTACGATCGCGCCGCCGAATTCGTCGAAGTCGTCCGCGGCCTATGGGAAAGCTGGGAGGACGACGCCTTCGTTCGCGACAAGGCGAGCGGCCTCAACTACGATCCCGGCAAGCTCCATGTCCTCGATCACCACGGCCCGCATTTCCAGGTGCGCGGGCCGCTGAACGTGGCGCGCACGCCGCAGGGCGCGCCGGTGATCGTGCAGGCAGGCGCCAGCGAGCAGGGGCGGGAGCTCGCTGCCGCGACGGCCGATGTGGTCTACGCTGCCGCCCAGCGGCTCGAGGACGCGCAGGCCTACTACGCCTCGGTGAAGGGTCGGATGGCGCGCTACGGGCGGGCACCGGAGGCGCTCAAGATCATGCCCGGCATCATGGCCGTGCCCGGCCGCACCCGGCAGGAGGCAGAGGACAAATACGCTGTGCTGCAGGAGTTGGTGCAGCCGGTCGTCGGCCTCGGTGCACTCTCCAACTACCTCGGCGATCTCTCGGGCTTTCCGCTGGAGGGGCCGGTGCCGGAGCCCACCAATCGCCGCATGCACAGCCGCGCGCAGATCTTCCTCGACATTGCGCGCCGCGGGGGGCTGTCGATCCGCCAGCTCTACCTCGCGGTCGCCGGGGGCAACGGCCACCGGCTGGTGATCGGCACGCCTGTCGACATCGCCGACGCGATGGAGGAATGGTTTTTGAACGGCGCGGCCGACGGCTTCAACATCCTGCCGCCCTGGTTGCCGGGCGGGCTTGAGGATGTGGTGGAGATGGTGGTGCCGGAGCTGCAGCGGCGCGGCCTGTATCGCACCGGCTACGAGAGCCGGACGCTGCGCGGCAATCTCGGTATCGCCTGGCCCGAGCATCGCCGCGCCGGCGTGAAGCGTGCGGCGATCGCCCAGGCGCTCGGCAGCGCGGCGCAATGAGCAGGGCGGGCCGAAGCACTGCGATGCCGTGCCGTCCGGGCTGTGTGGCCCTGCTGACGATGCTCGTGCTGGCCATGCTCGCCGCGCCGACCGCGGCGCAGACGCTGCGCATCGGCATGAAGGCCGCGGTGGACGGATCCGACCCGCACCAGAGCTACAGCCCGAATCGCAATGTGCAGATGCAGGTCTATGAATCGCTCATCTTCCAGGATGAGACCCTGCGCCCGATCCCCGGTCTCGCCGAATCCTGGCGTCTGGTCGATGACAACACCTGGGAGTTCCGGCTGCGCGATGGCGTGCGCTTCCATGACGGCACGCTGCTGACCATCGCGGACATCGCTTTCTCACTCCGTCGGGCGCAGGCGGCGACGGGCTTGCGCACCTATGGCCCGGCGCTGCGTGCCATCACCGGCGTGGAGACGGTGGATGCGCGGACGCTGCTGATCCGCACCGCCTCGCCGACGCCGATGATCACCGCCTATCTCACCTCGCTCATGATCGTCTCGGCGAATGCCGCGGCCGATGCGGGGGAGGAGGATTTCAACGGCGGCCGCGCTGCGATCGGCACCGGCCCTTATCGCTGGGCGCGGTTCAATCAGGGCAGCGATGTGGTGCTGGAGCGCGCGCCGCATCACTGGGCGCCGGCCGAGCCTTGGCAGCGGGTCATCTACCGCTTCATCCCCAATGACAGCGCGCGGGTGGCGGCGCTGCTGGCCGGCGATGTCGAGGTGATCGATGCGGTGCCGCCCGCCCTTTATGCCCGCATCCGCGCCGATGCGCGCAGCCGCCTGGTCACTGCCACCTCGGCCTTCAACAACTACATGTTCATCGACAGCCACCGGGATCCGTCGCCCTTCGTCACCGGGGCGGATGGCCAGCCGCTGGTTCCCAACCCCCTGCGCGACCGGCGAGTGCGCCAGGCGCTGTCTCTCGCGCTGAACCGGGTGGCGCTCGCCGAACGGGCCATGGAAGGCGGCGCCGAGCCTTCGGGCCAGATCGCGCCGCCGGGCTTCATCGGGCATGATCCGGACCGGCCGCTGCCAGCGTATGATCCCGCCCGCGCCCGGGCCCTGCTGGCCGAGGCCGGCTATCCGCAGGGCTTCAATCTGACGATCCATTGCACCAGCAACCGCTTCGCCGGCGATGCCCGCACCTGCCAGGCGATCGGCCAGATGCTGGCCGCGGTCGGCATCCGCACCCAGGTGGAGGCGCTCCCGACCGCGGTCTTCTTCCGCCGGGCGGCCTTCGGCGGGCCGGACCGGGTGCCGGAATTCTCCGTCTCCCTCTCGATGTTCGCCACGACCACCGGCGTTGCCACGGAGGGGATGAACTCCCTCCTCCGGAGCTGGAATCCGGCGCTCGGCCACGGTGCCTCCAATCGCGGGCGCTATTCGGATGCGGCGCTGGATGCGCTTCTCGCGACCGCGGAGACCGAGCTCGACGATCGGCGGCGCGATGCGGCGACGCTGGGTGCGGTGCGGCGCGCCATGGACGAGGCGGCGATCGTCCCGGTCTTCTTCGTCCAATCGGCCTGGGGCATGACCCGCGGCCTCACCTTGGTGCCGCGCGGCGACCAGTACACCATGGCGACGGGCATCCGCCGCGCGCCACAATGATGCCCCGTCCTTCCCACCCTCCGGCCCGGCGATGCGCAGCATGAAGAAGCAGATGAAACTCGGCGCCTTCCTGAGCGTGCCAGGCAATCATCTTGCCGGATGGCGCCATCCGGACGCGGTGCCCGAGACCGACATGGATTTCGGCTGGTACATGCGCCTCGCGCAGATGGCCGAGCGCGCCTGCTACGACACCATCTTCTTCCAGGACACGGCCGCGGTCGGCGGCAGCGACGCGCTGGCCGCCGGCGACATGACGCGCACGCGGCTCAGCCGCATCGTCAAGCTGGAGCCGACCGCGACCTTGGCCGCACTCGCGGTCGGCACCAGCCATATCGGGCTGATCGCGACGGCGACCACGACCTACAACGAGCCCTACAACATCGCCCGCCGCTTCGCGACGATCGACCATATCAGCAACGGGCGCGCCGGCTGGAACCTCGTCACCTCCCAGATCGAGGACGAGGCGGGGAACTTCAATCGCGACGAGCATGTGGAACACGCGCTGCGCTATGAGCGGGCGATCGAGTTCCACGAGGTCGTGACCGGGCTGTGGGACAGTTGGGACGACGGTGCCTTCCTGCACGACAAGGCAAGCGGCGTCTGGTTCGATGCGGAAAAGATGCATTTCCTGAACCACCGGGGAAAGCACTTCCAGGTACGTGGGCCGCTCAACGTCGCCCGTTCGCCGCAGGGCCGGCCCGTCGTGGCGCAGGCCGGATCCTCGGAGCCGGGCAGGGAGCTCGCGGCGCGGACCGCGGATGTGGTCTTCACCGCGCAGACCGAGATCGAGGCCGCGCGCGCATTCTATGCGGATGTGAAGGGCCGCACCCACCGCTTCGGCCGGATGCCCGACGATATCAAGATCATGCCCGGCATCACCCCGATCATCGGCCGCACCGAGGCCGAGGCGCGGGAGAAGTACGAGGCGCTCCAGGCCCTGCTGCCGGACGACGTGGCGCTGTCCGCGCTCGCGCGGTTCACGCGCGGCATCGACATCTTCAGCTATCCGCTGGACGGGCCGATGCCCGACCTGCCGGAGGCGAATTCCGCCAAGTCCCGTCAGCAACTGATCATGGACATGGCGCGCAAGCACAACATGACGTTGCGCGAAGTTGCGCGCTCCGTCTCGGCCGCGCAGGGCCATCGCGTGCTGGTCGGCACGGTGGACTACATCGCGAGCGAGCTGGAGACATGGCTGGACCAGGATGCGGCCGACGGCTTCAACGTGATCTGCAGCTACTACCCTGGCCCTTTCCAGGCCTTCAGCGAACAGGTCATCCCCGAGCTGCAGCGCCGCGGCATCTTCCGCACCGCCTATGAGGGCAGGACGCTGCGCGAGAATCTCGGCCTGCGCGTGCCCGCCAGCCGCTACGCCTGAAGCGAAGCCGACCGGAGCATGATCGCTTCGAGCTGAAGCGATCATGCTCCGGTCAGCGACGGATCAGATCGTCGCGGTGGCGATGATCTCGATGAGATCCTTGTTCTCCAACTGCACCCCGAGCACCGCCCGCATCGGGATGTTCGCGGTGTCCACCCATTCGTCCCAGGCCTTGTTGAGCTCGGGCTTGCGCGCCATGTCGGCGCAGTAGCAGATCGCCGTGAGGATATTGGCCTTGCTGCTCCCCGCATCGGCGAGATTCTTGTCGATGGCGGCCAGCGCGCCCTGGACCTGCTCGTACATGGAATCGGACTTGTTGGGTGAGGTCGCCACTGTCGTCACGATGCCGTTGCTGATGACGGCGCGGCTGCGGGTGGCCACGGCACCGGGGATGCGCTTGGTCAAGACGTGTCTCCTTCCTGCTCCTGCGCTGCAGCTTCATCGAAAGCAGCGCGCCTGACCAGACGAGCAAGGCCACCTTCGCGCTGTTTGCCGCGCTCGGCAGCGACAGACGCTACCGGGCCATACCCGCATCACTGTTGCGGGCGGCGAGATCGCCGAGCGGCCGCACCTCCGTCTCGCCGGGCAATCCGCGCAGCGCGAAGCGGCCGATGGGTGGCGGCAGCGACGGGTCCTCGATCCCGCTCACCAGCGCTCGGCAGCCGAGCGCCTTGCCGAGCTCCTGCAGCCGCGCCGCGACATTGGCGGCATCGCCGCAGACCGACCAGGTGAGGCGGGAGCCGCCGACCTCGCCCGCCAGCACTTCGCCGGCGCTGACCCCGATCCGGGTCTCGCCCCAGCCGAGCGCGACCGCTTCCGGACGCTGCCGGAAGGCCTCGGCGAAGCGGTCGATGGCGCGGGCGGCGGCCAGTGCCCGGGCCGGGCTGTCCGATTGTGCGACCGGTGCGCCGAAGACCGCCAGCACGCTGTCGCCGATCAGTCGCTCCAGCGTGCCGCCCATCGCCAGCACCGCGGCCTCGATGCCGGCGAGGTAGAGGTTGAGCTGCGCCACCACCGCCGCCGGGTCGCCGGCGCGCACCATGCCGGAGAAGCCGGCGAGGTCGGTCATCACCACCGCGACCTGACAGAGCTCCGGCCGCAGCCGCTCGGCCTCCGGCAGCGCCAGCAGCCGGTCCGCGACGCCGGTCGGCAGGCGGTGGCTGAAGCGCGCCAGCAACCGCGCGCGCTCGCGCGCCAGGCGCCGCGCCGTCGCC
>NZ_JAAGBB010000045.1 GCF_018129085.1 Plastoroseomonas hellenica | reverse complement strand
CCAGCGCGCGCAGCGCCGGCACCTCGGCGGCGCCGGCGGCAGGTTGGCCGATCGCGGCCGTGAGCGGCGCCAGCGCCGCGGCACCGCCGGCGAAGGCGCGGATCAGCTCTGGCAGCCGGGCCATCAGCCGGTCGGTCTCGCCAGGCGTCAGGTCGCGGGCCACGCCCTGGAACGGGCTGCGGGCGCCGGTCTGGCGCAGCGCCAGCTCGCGCAGCGCCGCGCGCTGCGCCTCGATCCGCTCGACAGTCCAGGTGCCGGCGTCGAGGGTGACCGAGCCCGCCTTCACGCCGCGCGCGCGCAGCGCCGCGAGCTGTCCGATCACCGCGTGCAGCGGCGTGCCGCTCTCGCCGACGGCGGCGCGCATCGCCTCGGCATGGCGGTTGATACGTCCGCGCAGGGCCCCAAGGCGGCGCACCACCGCATCGCGGTCCGGCTTCGGGGCCGCGGGCACGGCCAGCGTCGCGCGCAACTCGTCCAGCACGGCGCGTTTCGACTGCTTCTCGCTGTGCAACTCGAGGCAGGCGGGGCCGAGGCCGATCGCCGCCAGCCGGCGCTGCACCACCTCCAGCGCCGCCAGCTTCTCGGCGACGAAGAGCACGCTGCGCCCGTCGAGCACCGCCTGCGCCAGGATGGTCGCGATGGCCTGGCTCTTGCCCGTGCCGGGCGGGCCCTGGATCACGAGGTGGCCGCCGCGCCTGACCGCCTCCACCGCCAGCGCCTGGCTGCCGTCCATGTCCATCACGTGGTCCAGCCGTTCCACCGGGATCGCGGCATCCACGTCGGTGTCGTCCGCGAAGGCCGGCGCCTCGCTGGCCAGCACCTCGCCGCCGACCAGGGCGCGGACGATCGGATGTGTCGCGAGTCCCGGATTGGCGGCGGGATCGAGATCGCGCCACATCAGGAACTTGGCGAAGGAGAAGAGGCCGAGCGCCAGCGCATCCGCCTCCACCCGCCAATGCTCGCGCTGCCCGATCGCGGTGGCGACCGCTTCCGCCCACTTGGTCGGGTCATAGGCCTCGGGGTCGAATTCGGGCAGGGCGACGCGGAACTGGGTCTGCAGCATCTCGCGCAGCGACAGGTTCTCCGCGGCCTCGACCACATCGGCGCGGAGGCGGAAGACCTGCGACACGCCCTCCCGCTCCAGCACCACCGGCAGCAGGGCGAGGGGGGCGAGGCGTTCGGTCTCCGGCGTGCCGGGGTCGCGCCAGGCGAGCGCGCCGAGAGCCAGATAGAGGGTCGCGATGCCGGTTTCCTCCCGCGCCGTGCGGGCATCGGCGATGATGTCGCGGAGCCGGCGCGCGAGATCGGCGGACGGCATCCGCACGCGGAGCCTGGTGTCGGACTGCGCCGCCTCCCGGGTCGCGGCGGCATCCGCGGTGCCGACGCCATCGGCCTTCGGGGTGGCGCGCCTGCGGCCGCCGCGCCGAGGCTTGGCAGGCGCGGCCGCGGGCATCGCCTCCTCGGCAGGTGCGGAGGGGGCGGGCGGCTCGGTCGCCGCGGCTTCGGCCATTGCTTCGAAGGTGAAGGCGCGGCCGTCCTTCAGTGCAGCGAGCACGAAATCCGCATCCTCATCGTCGAAGATGACGACCCCACGCGACCGCCCGGGCTTCGGCAGCGCCAGCAGCCGGTTGCGCGTCGAGAGGGCGAGCAGGCCACGCCGGGCCTCCTGCAAGGCGGTGGCGAGGTCGGCCATCTAGATCTCCTCCGCTATGCCGAGCAGGCGGCGCAAACGCAGCTCCTCCAGGTCCAGCTCCTGGCCGATCCGATGCAGGATCTCGTCGTCCAGACCATCCTCGGCGTGATGACGCACCAGGCGGTCGCGGCCATGTCGCAGCGCCTGCAGCCGCAGTTGCAGCCGCGCCGTGCGCTCGGCGGCGACGGCACCCTGGCCGATGCCGTCGAGCAGCCGGACCCGGTCCCGGTATTCCGGCATGATGTCGCGGGCGATGGCGCCGTCCAGCGGGTCATCGGCATGCGCGACCAGCTTGGCGAGCGAGGCCTGCGCCACCAGGGTGCGGGCCGCCGCCTCGTCCCAGGGCATGGTGGTGCTGCGCTTCTCCTCGATGCGCAGACGCCGGATCACCCAGCCGAGCGTGGTGCCCTGCAGCACCAGGGTCGCGAGGATGGCGCAGAAGGCGAGGAAGACCAGCAGGTCGCGCGCCGGGAAATCGAGCGGCAGCGCCAGCGCCGCAGCGAGCGAGACGACGCCCCGCATGCCGGCCCAGCAGATCACCACGGTATGGCTCCAGGGTGGCAGCGGCTCCCGGTGGCGCATGGCCGGGATCAGCCGCAACAGCCAGCTCGCGGGCACGACCCACAGGAAGCGCGAGACGATCAGCACCGCGGAGAGCAGCAGCGCGAGGCCGATCAGCGTCGCCGCGGTATAGCCCTCGATGCGGTCCAGGATGGCATTGAGCTGCAGCCCGATCAGGATGAAGACGAGGCTGTTGAGGATGAATTCGATGAAGCCCCAGACCGCGCGCGCCGCTTGCCGCGTATTCGCCGAGAGATCCCGGTAGGCGGCGCGGCCGAGCACCAGGCCCGCGGTCACCACCGCCATGACGCCCGAGGCATGCACCGCCTCGGCGGCGAGGAAGACCGCGAAGCAGATGACGAAGGTCGCCGCGACCTCCAGAAGTGTGTCGCGCAGGCGGGGGATGGCCCAGACCGCGGCGCGGCCGCCGAGCCAGCCGATGGCGATGCCGCCGGCGCCCACCACCACGAAGGCCGCCGCCGCTTCCCAGGGGCTGAAGGCGGTGGCCATGGCAGCGACGGCGAAGCGGTAGAGCACCAGCGCGGTCGCGTCGTTGACCAGGCTCTCGCCCTCCAACACCGTGACGATGCGGCGCGGGATGCGCAGGCGCTGGAGGATGGAGGTCGCGGCCACCGCATCCGGTGGTGCCACGATGGCGCCGAGCGCGATCGCCGCGGCCCAGGGCAGGTCGGGGATCATCCATTTGGCGACGGCGCCGATGCAGAGCGCCGTGAACAGCACCGCGCCGACCGCGAGGAAGAGGATCGGGCGCAGGTTGTGGCGGAATTCCCGCCAATCCGTGCGGAAGGCGCTGCCCTGCAGTAGCGGCGGCAGGAAGAAGGCCAGCGCGATCTGCGGATCGAGCTCCACCTGCGGGATGCCGGGGATGAAGGCGATTGCCATGCCGCCGAGCACCAGCATCACCGAATAGGGCAGGCGGGTGCGGCGGGCGATCAGCGCGAAGCCGATGCACGCCGCGATCATGGCCAGGACGGCTTCGACGATCGGCATGGCCCTGTGTGCCCGAAATCGCGGCGCCTAGGAAAGCGCAGGCCTGCGACGTCCCCCGATGGTCGCGATCCGTCCCGGCGCCTGCTTCAGCATCATCGTCACCTCGCTCAGCGTTTGTGCGCGCAGCAGATCGGCCTGGGCGCCGCGAAGGCGTTCAGGACCGCCCGTAGGTGTCCTCGAAGCGCACGATATCGTCCTCGCCGAGATAGCTGCCGGACTGCACCTCGATCAGCACCAGGGGGATCATGCCCGGGTTCTCCATCCGGTGGATGCAGCCGAGCGGCAGGTAGACGCTCTCGTTCTCGCGCAGCAGGATCTCCTCGGCGTCGCGGCGGACGATGGCGGTGCCGCTCACCACCACCCAGTGCTCGGCGCGATGGAAATGCTTCTGGAGGGAGAGCTTGGCGCCGGGGCGGACGGTGATGCGCTTGACCTGGAAGCGCTCGCCGCGGACCACACCCTCATAATGGCCCCAGGGGCGGTAGGCGCGGCGATGTTCGGTCGCCTCGCTGTGACCGGCGCGCTTCAGGCGCTCGACCAGGATCTTCACGTTCTGCGCCTGGTCGCGATGCATGGCGAGCACCGCATCGTCGGTGACCACCACCACGGCGTCCTTCAGGCCGACCACGCCGGTCAAGATGCCCTCGCTGCGCACCAGGCAGCGTTCGGCACCAACCAGCTCGACCGGACCTTCGGCGACATTGCCTGCCTCGTCCTTCGGCCGCACTTCCCAGAGCGCCGACCAGGAGCCGAGGTCGGACCAGCCGATATCGGCCGGCACCACCGCGGCGTGGCTGGTGCGCTCCATCACCGCGTAGTCGATCGAAATGGCGGGGGAGGCGTTGAAGGCTTCGGCATCGAGGCGGACGAAGTCGAGGTCCCGCTTGGCGCGGGCGACTGCCTCGCGGGCGGCGGCCAGCAGGTCCGGGACGTGGATCGCCAGCTCGGCGATCAGCGTCGCCGCGGTCGCGACGAACATGCCGGAATTCCAGAGGTGCCGGCCATCGGTCGCGAAGCCGGCGGCGGTCGCGGCATCCGGCTTCTCGACGAAGCGCGCGATCGCCTGCACGCCGTCGAGCCCCGGCAGGGCGGCGCCGGCCTCGATATAGCCATAGCCTGTCTCGGGTGCGGTCGGGCGCATGCCGAAGGTGACGATCAGCCCGGTACGGGCGGCGGCCGCGGCGCGCTCCAGCGCGGCGTGGAGGGCAGGGACGTCCTCGATCGCGGAATCGGCGGCCATCAACCAGAGTAGGGTGTCCGCCCCCTCGCTCTCCTCGGCGAGGAGGGCTGCGGCCGCGATGGCCGGGGCGCTGTTGCGCGGCGCGGGCTCCAGCACGATGCGGGCGCCGGCCAGGGCGCGGAGCTGTTCGGCGACCAGGAAGCGGTGCGCCTCGTTGCAGACGACCATGGGGGGCAGGAAGCCGGGTCCGGCGGCGCGGAGCGCCGTCTCCTCCAGCATCGGCCTGGCGGAGACCAGGGGCCAGAACTGCTTCGGGTAGCTCTCCCGCGAGAGCGGCCAGAGGCGGGTGCCGGACCCGCCCGAAAGGATGACTGGAAGAATCAGGGGGGCCGCCTGAGCCATGGTGACGCCTTGTCGTTGACTGACCGGAAGATGCTGCGAGCGCGAGGCTAAGGGAAGATGCTCCGGAATCACAAACCACCCCGCGCGGTCGGCGCGGGGCGGTTCGCTATTCAAGAGCCCTCAAACGCTGGGCGGGGCACATCCGTGCCCTTGGCGTTGTGCGGACAGCACGCCTCCGGCGTGACGCCGGACTACCGGCGGGCCGCATTCGCGGCCTCGGATCGGTAAAGCGACCGATCCGCAGCTTTGCGGCGCGCCGCCGGGAGCTTCCCGGCGGCGATGGGGGGTTACTCGGCCAGGGCCTTGTCCTTGCCCTTGCGCAGGCTGGGCAACGCCATCGCCAGGATGGCGACGGCACCGATGCCGAGCATGGTGGCGCTGATCGGGCGCTCGATGAACACCGTCGCGTCGCCGCGCGAGAGCAGCATGGCGCGGCGCAGGTGCTCTTCCATCATCGGGCCGAGCACGAAGCCGATCAGCAACGGCGCCGGCTCCATCCGCAGCTTGCTGAAGATGTAGCCGAGAATGCCGAAGATCACCGTCTGGTAGACGTCGAAGACGTTGTTGTTCAGCGAATAGACGCCAATCGCGCAGAACACCAGGATCGACGGGTAGAGGTACTTGTAGGGGACCTGGAGCAGCTTCACCCACATGCCGATCATCGGCAGGTTGATGACCAGGAGCATCAGGTTGCCGATCCACATCGACGCGATCAGGCCCCAGAACAGGTCCGGCTGCGCCTCGACCATGCGCGGCCCCGGCTGGATGCCCTGGATGATCAGCGCACCGACCATCAGCGCCATCACGGCGTTGGCCGGGATGCCGAGGGTCAGGAGCGGGATGAAGGAGGTCTGGGAGGCGGCGTTGTTGGCCGATTCCGGACCTGCCACACCCTCGATCGCGCCATTGCCGAACTGGGCGCGGCCGCGGGAAACCTTCCGCTCCATCATGTAGGAGCCGAAGGAAGCGAGGGATGCGCCGCCGCCCGGCAGGATGCCGAGCAGTGAGCCGACAACTGTGCCGCGCAGCACCGCCGGGGTCGCGCGACGGAACTCCTCCTTGGTCAGGAAGAGGCTGCCGACCTTCTGGGTCAGGACGCTGCGCGCTTCCGGCCGCTCGAGGTTCAGGATGATCTCGGCGATGCCGAACATGCCCATGGCGATCGAGACGAAGCCGATGCCATCGGACAGTTCCGGCACACCGAAGGTGAAGCGCTGCTGCCCGGTCTGCACGTCGGTGCCGACCAGGCCGAGCGCCACGCCGAAGACCACCATGCCGATCGACTTCAGCACCGAACCCTGCGCCAGCACGGCCGAGATGATCAGGCCGAGCAGCATCAGGGAGAAGTAGTCGGCCGGGCCGAAGGAGAGCGCGATTGAGGTCAGCAGCGGGCCCGAGGCGGCGACCAGGATGGTCGCGACGGTGCCCGCGAAGAAGGATCCGAGGGCCGCGATGGTCAGCGCCGCGCCGGCGCGGCCATTGCGCGCCATCTTGTAGCCCTCGAGCGTCGTGACGACCGAACTGACCTCACCTGGCAGATTGAGCAGGATGGCCGTGGTCGAGCCGCCATACTGGGCGCCGTAATAGATGCCGGCCAGCATGATGATGGCGGTGGTCGCCGGCTGGCCGAAGGTGATCGGCAGCAGCAGCGAGATGGTGGCGACCGGACCGATGCCCGGCAACACACCGATCGCCGTGCCGATGAGGCAGCCGAGCAGGGCGAAGAGCAGATTGTCGATCGTGAGCGCCACGCCGAAGCCGTGGCCCAGGTTCTGGAGCAGCAATTCCATGGGGTCTTTTCCTTATCCTTCGGCCCGGATCAGAGGAACTGCGGCCAGACGGGAACGCGGATATCCAGTTCCTTGATGAACACCCACCAGCAGAGTGCGCAGAGGAAGATGATCATACCGATGACCCCCTTGGGGCGATGGTCGGGGTCGGCGAGGGAGGCGACGACGATGCAGCCGACCAGCGCCAGCATGAGGCCGAACTGCTCCAGCATCAGCCCGAAGAGCGCGAAGCCCGCATGCACCAGTCCGAGCGGGCGCCATCCCGGCGCGACCGCGAGCACCACGCAGCCCACGAACATCGCGCTGCCGAGCACGTAGTAGTTGCCGGTGAAGAGCTTCAGCGCATCGAAGACGAAGTAGGTGATGAAGAAGACCGCGATCGCGAGCGGCACCGCCAGGATCTCGAGCTTGGTCCACTTGTCCAGAGGGTTCGGCCCGCTGAACAGCGCGATCAGGAACACTGCGAGGCCGAGGCCGCCCAGGATCCAGAAGGTGAGCATCGGCATGTAGCCGGGCCCCATGCGGCGGGCGTTGCCCAGCGCATGTTCCTGGTTCAGCCAATAGCCCACCACCGCGAGCAGGATCAGGATCGCGCCCGAAAGCAGATCCTTCGTATTGATCTTCATGCCAGTCCCCTCATCACGAGACGTAACCCGCCCCTGCCTAGAAACCTTGTTGCAATCACCCTGCCTCGGCGCCGGAGGCCTTCACCACCGGCGCCCAGCGGGCGAATTCCGCTGCGACGAAGCGGCCATAGGCCGCCGCATCCATATCGCCCGGCGTGCCGCCGAACTCGGCGAAGCGGGCTCTGACCTCCTGGGTCGCGAGCACCGCGCGGATCTCCGCGTTCAGCCGTGCGACCACCGCGGCGGGCAGGCCGGCCGGGCCCGAGATGCCAAACCAGGAGGTGCTGACGATGTCGAGCCCCTGTTCGCGAAAGGTCGGCACCTCCGGGAAGCCTGGGTGACGCGTTTCGGACGACATCGCGATGGCGCGCACCGAGCCTTGCCGGACATGGGCTGCCGCAGAAGGCAGGCTGTCCGACATCGCCGGCACCTCGCCGGCGATCACCGCCGTCATGGCCGGGCCGGCGCCGCGATAGGGCACATGGTTCAGCGAGACGCCCGCCACCTGTGCGAGCTGCACGATCAGCAGATGGTTCGAGGAGCCGGCGCCGGAACTCGCGACATCGAGCCCGCCGCGCTGCGACCGGGCCCGCTGCAGCAGTGCCGCCACATCGGCGATGCCGGAGCGGAGATTGGCGACCCAGACGGACGGATTGGATGTGACCAGCGCGATATGCGTGAAATCGCGCACGGGATCGTAGCGGACGGCGCCGGTGGGATAGAGGCTCGGGCTGATCGCGTGGCTCGCGATATTCGACATAACCAGCGTGTAGCCATCGGCCGTGGAGCGCGCCACCGCTTCGCTGCCCACCATCGCCCCGGCGCCGGGGCGGTTCTCCACCACCACGGTCTGGCCGAGACGCTCGCCCAGGCCCTGCGCGACCAAGCGCGCGGTCAGGTCAGTGGTGCCGGCGGGCGCGAAGGGCACGATGAGGCGGAGCGGCTGGGCGGGAAAGCCGGCCTGCGCGCGCGCGGCACCAGGCAGGAGCGTGATAGCGCCCATGCCTGCAATGACTCCCCTGCGTTGCACCAGCCCGACCCTGGCCCCCACCGAACGCGCTCCTCCCTCTGGATACGGCTGCTAAGGTGAGGGGGGTATTGCATGGCGTTTCGTACGCGATCAAGCCATCTGCATTGTCATGGAGTCATCTTCACTTAAGTTGGCTGCACGAAAATTGCGCAGCCGCCCCGAAAGGCACCCATGTTGATCAACGATCCCGAGCGCGCGTTGCGCGACGCAGCCGCTGCCCTGGAGACGCATCTCGTCGCACTGCGCCGCAGCATTCATGCCCAGCCGGAACTGGCCTTCCAGGAGACCCGGACGGCCGGCATCGTCGCCGATGAGCTGGCGCGGCTGGGCATCCCGTGCCGCACTGGCGTCGGTGGCACCGGCGTGGTCGGCACCATCGCCGGCGGCCGTCCCGGACCGGTGCTGGCGATCCGCGCGGACATGGATGCGCTGCCGATCCAAGAGGAAACCGGGCTATCCTTCGCTTCCGAGGTCGCGGGCCAGATGCATGCCTGCGGACACGATATCCATACCGCAACACTGCTGGGCGTCGCCGCCGTCCTGAAGGATCTGGCGCCGCAACTCGCTGGCAGCGTGCGGCTGATATTCCAGCCAGCGGAAGAGATTCTGGAAGGCGCGGCAGCAATGATCGCCGATGGCGCGGGCGAGGGGATCGATCTGGCGCTCGGCTTTCACAACGCGCCGGACCAGCCGGTGGGCCGCTTCGGCTTCACGCGCGGCGCGGCGCTGGCGGCCTCCGACAGTTTCGATGTCGTCATCCAGGGCAAGTCGGGCCATGCGGCGCACCCTTACGCGGCGGTCGATCCGATCGTCGCCGCTGCGGCCTTCGTCTCTCAGGTGCAGACGGTGGTGAGCCGCGAGGTGAAGCCGGTCCATCCGGCGGTCGTCACCATCGGGCAGTTCGCCGGCGGCACCACCTACAACATCATCCCGGAGCGGGTGCACCTGAAAGGCACCGTCCGCACGTTGCACGCTGCGGCACGCGACACGGCGGAAGCCGCAATTCGCCGCCTGCTCGGCGGCATCGAGCACGGCATGCGGGTGCGGGTGACGATTGACTACAACCGAAAGGTGCCGCCCCTGGTCAATGACGACCGGGTGCTGGAGCCGGCGCTGGCCGCGGTGCGCAAGCAGTTCGGGGATGTGGTGGATGGTGGCGACCCTTCGATGGGCGCCGAGGATTTCTCCCAGTTCGCGGCGATCGCGCCGGCCTTCCACCTGCGCGTCGGCGCCGGACAGCCTGGGCGCGACGACCGGCTGCACAACGCGCATTACCAGCCGGACGAACGCAGCATCGGGCTTGGCGTGCAGGCGCTGTCGCGCATCGCGCTGGACCTGCTGGCATGACGCCGCACCGCATCGCCGAGGCCCGTGCGCCGGAGGTTGCCGCCCGGCTGGCGGCGGGGGCGGCGGTGCTGCTGCCGATGGGCAGCACCGAAACCCATGGGCCGGCTCTGCCGATGGGCGACTACCTGATCGCGGAGGCGATCGCCGAGCGCATCGCGATCGCCGTCGCGGCCGCCGGCGACGACGCGCTGGTGGCGCCGGCGATCCCCTATGGCGGGGAGGATTTCTTCGCGGGTGTCCCGGGCGGCGTCTCCCTGACCAATGAGGTGCTGCAGGCGGTCGTGACGCAGATGGCGGAAGCCTTCCTACGCAATGGTGCCCGCCGTATCCTGGTGGTGAATGGCCATGGCGGCAGCATCGCGGCGATCGAGGCTGCCGCTCGCGCGCTGCGTGCGAAGCACGGCGTCGTCGTCCCGACATTGCACCTCTGGAAGGTCGCCGGTCCCTGGCAGGCGGCGCTCGGTGGCGACCCGGCGGCACTCGGTCACGGCGGCGACCCGGTGGCATCGGTCGCCCTGCACCTGTTGCCCGATCTCTGCCGGCCGGGGGCGGCACGCGCCCGCGCGCCCGCGACGCCTTTTCTCGGCCTGCCGGTGACCGGCTTCGGCACCGTCGCCTGTGGCGGCGCCGAATTCGCGGTGCCGATCGAGGTCGGGGAGATCGCGGAGGGCGGCGTGCAGGCGGCCGATCCCCGCGGCGCCAATGCCGCGCACGGCGCGCGCATAACCCAGCGCCTGGTGGATGCCGGGGCTGCCATGCTGGCCGCGATGCGGGGGGCCACCCTGGCGTGACGGCGCTGACCCGGCCATGATGCTGGGGCCAGAACGTTCTGGCCATGCGAACATCGTCGCGGTTCGGATTGCAAGCAACCGAACCGATCCGCCTGGGAGCCCTTCATGCATCGTCGTCATTTCCTTCGCGCCGCCATCGCGCCGACCCTGCTCGCGCCCGTGCTGGCGGCCTGCCGGCAGGCGCCGCTGGTCGCGGTCAGCGGTGCTGAATTCATCGGCAGCGCGACTGAGATCCAACGCAGCGAGCAGATTCGCCGCGCCGGCATCGGCCTCGGCTGGACGATGCAGGAGGTGCGGCCGGGCCTGGTCCGCGGCACGCTCAACCTGCGCAGCCATCAGGCGGTCGTCGACATCGCCTATGATCTACGGCGCTTCACCATCGCTTATGTGGACAGCACCAACCTCAACCGCTCCGGCGAGATGATCCACCCGAACTACAATAGCTGGGTGCAGCGGTTGCAAAACGCGATCGTCGCCCAATCAACTTGATTATCGCGCAATCGACCTGAGGACCAGCAGCATGCGAATCTGTGTCTATGGGGCCGGCGCCATCGGCGGCCATCTCGCGGGGCGGCTCGCGAAGGGCGGCGCCGATGTCTCCGTGATCGGACGCGGTGCGCATCTGGAGGCGATCCGGGAGCGCGGCCTGACCGTGCGCGCGAAGGACGGGGAGTTGTTCAGCCGCCCGCGCGCCGCGACGCGCGCCGATGAGCTCGGGCCGCAGGATGCGGTGATCGTCACCGTGAAGGCGCCGGCGCTGCCGGCGGTCGCGGCTGGCATCGCGCCGCTGCTGGGGCCGGAAACGGCGGTCGCCTTCGTCATGAACGGCATCCCCTGGTGGTATTTCGACCGCCATGGCGGGCCGATGGACGGGCGCCGGCTGCCGGCGATCGATCCAGGGGATGCGCTGCGCCGCGCGATCGGCGTCGAACGCACGATCGGCGGCGTGGTCTATTCCGCGTGCCATGTGGAGAGCCCGGGCGTCGTCGTCTCCGAGCACGGCGATATCCGCGTCATCCTGGGCGAGCCGGACGGCAGCCTCTCGGCGCGCGCCCAGGCGATCGCGGCGCCGATGGAAGCGGGCGGCATGCCCTGCCCGGTGGTCGCCGATATCCGCAACCGGGTCTGGGCCAAGCTGATGGGCAATCTGACCACCGGCCCGCTCTGTCTGCTGTCGCGGCGCGACATGAAGGTGACGCTGGCCGACCCGGTGCTGCGCGCCACCGCGGTGCGGCTCGCCGATGAGGGGGCGGCGATCGCCGCCGCACTCGGCCAGGATCTCGGCAATGCCTCGGAACAGCGCGTCGCGCGGATGACCAACACCGCGCACAAGCCCTCCATCCTGCAGGACCTGGAGCTCGGGCGGCCGATGGAGATGGAGGCGCTGCTGCTGGAGCCGCTGCGCCTGGCGCGTGAACTCGGCGTTCCCACACCGACGCTGGAACTGCTGGTGCACCTCGCTGCCCAGGCGGCGCAGGCGGCGGGCTGCTACCAGCGCGCCGTCGCCTGACCCTGCTTCGCCAAGGCTTCGCAGGGCCAGGGCCCTGCGGCCGGAGGCCGCCAACGGATTCTGCGGAGCGAGCGAAGCGATGCTCCGGGGCCGCGAATGCGGCCCCGCGCGCGACCGGCAGTCGTCGTCAGAGCAAACCTGACAGCGCGCAAGCCAAGCGCGCGGATGCGCGCGCCGGCGCTTGAGGCACTAAACAAACACACTTTGATACGCGAAGAGTCCGGCCTGGCCGCCGGTGTGCACGAACACGACGGTCTGGCCCTTCTTGAAGAGCCCCTTGCGGCAATGGTCGATCAGCCCGGCCATGCCCTTGCCCGAATAGACGGGGTCGAGAAGCACCGCCTCGGTCTCCGCGACCAGGCGCACCGCCTCGACCATGCCCGGGGTGGGGATGCCGTAGCCGGCGCCGACATAGCTGCAATCGGCCACCACATCCTCGCGCGGCACCGCGCCGGGGATGCCGAGCAGGTCGCAGACCGCGGTGGTCAGCTTGTAGACGTTCGCCTCCTGCGTCTCCTTCGGCGCACGCACACCGAAACCGAGCACCGGGATACCGGAGCGGAAGCCGCGGAAGCCGGCGACCAGCCCTGCCTGGGTGCCGGCCGATCCGGTCGCGTGCACCACGCTGTCGATACGAAGGCCCATCTCATTGGCCTGGGTCGCGATCTCGATCGCGCAGTTCACATAGCCCAGCGCGCCGATCGGGTTGGAGCCGCCGCCGGGAATGACATAGACGCGCTTGCCCTGCTGGGTCAGCTCCTCCGCGACCTGCTGCAGCGCCGCGTTCATGTCGGTGCCGCCGGGATAGTGGCGGGTCTTGGCGCGGTAGAGGTTGTCGAGGAAGACGTTGCCGCCGGTGAGGTAGTTCTGGTCGGGGTCCTGCACCCGGTTCTCGAACAGCAGTTCGCAGGCCAGGCCGAGTTTCGCGGCCGCGGCCGCGGTCTGGCGGGCGTGGTTCGACTGCACGGCACCCTGGGTCAGCACCGTGCCGGCGCCCTGGGCGACCGCCTCGGCCATCAGGAACTCGAGCTTGCGCGTCTTGTTGCCGCCGGTCGCGAGGCCCGTGCAGTCGTCGCGCTTGATCCAGATGTCGGGCCCGCCGAGCGCCTTGGTCAGGCGCGGCATGAATTCCAGGGGCGTGTTGGAGTGACCGAGGCGGATGCGCGGGAAGCGGGCGATGTGCATGGTTTTGGTTCCGTGTGAAGGCGGGGGGAGCCTCGCGCCGCCAGGCGCGGCCGTCAAAGGGGGGCGCCGCCAGGCGCGGCCGTCAAAGGGGGGCGCCGTCAGGCGCGGCCGTCAAAGGGGGCGGGGCAGGGCGGTCTGGCCGAGCACCCAGCCTTCGATCCGCCGTATCGCCGGATCCTCGGGCACGAAGTCAGGCCGCAGCCCGTCCAGTACCCCGATCAGGCCGAGCAGCCCGATGACGGAATCGAAGCGGTCCTCACCTGCCGCATCGGCGCCGAAGCCGAGCCGGACAGCCTCCGTCAGGGCGGGGCAAGGCGCCACCCGCCGGGCCATCATGGCGGCCTGCAGCCCCTCGGCGGCGGCGGCGCGGTCCGCCCGCACGCGCTTGCTACCGGCGAGGCGGATGCCGCAATGGCGGAGAGCCTCGGCCGGATAGACCTCAGCGATCACAGCCGTGCCGGGGGCCAGCAACGTCGCCAGCGGCCCCTCGAACGGCCAGAGCCGCAGCGGCCCGCCCGCGGCGAGCGCCGGCGCCAGCCAATCCCGCCAGGCGGCGATCGCCGCCTTGCCCGACTGGTTGGCGCCGAGCGTCCAGAACACCGGCGCCCCCGCCGGCCGCTCCGCCGTCGCGCGGTCGCAGAGGCGCGACAGGGCCGCCGCGCCGGCGAAGCCGAGTGCCGCCGCGTGCGCGGCCCGGGTCATGCCCTTGATGCCGCGCACCGGGTAGAAGGGGCGGCCGAGCGCCAGCCCGTCGAGCCCGGCATTCACCGTGAAGAAGCCGGGGCTGGCCGCGAGGCCGCGCAGGAAATCCGGGAAGAAGCCGATGCCCGCGGCCTCCGCATAGGCGCGCGGCACGCCGAGCGGCAGATCGAGGCCGAGCGCCAGCGGCACGCCCTCGGCCAGCAGCCGCGCCACCAGCGCCGCGGGATCGCCGACCGGCTGAGGTGCCTCAGCCCGCCAGCCGCCCGCGTCCCGGCGGGCGATGCTGACCCAGCGCTTACGCGGATCCGTGCTCCAATCGGCATGAGCCGCGATCATTGCCTGTGCCATAGTGATCGCCGAAGCCCATACAGGGAGATACCGCATGGATGCCAGCCTGAGTCCGCGCGTCGCGCGGATCGATGCCACGCACCCGGATGGCCAGTACGGCGCCATCGCGAAACTCTTCCATTGGACGACGGTGCTGCTGATCGCGGTGGCGTTGCCGGTCGGCTTCGTCATCGGGCACGTCAAGGACGAGAGCAAGATGGCCTTCTACGCCATCCATGAATCGGCCGGCCTGACCATCCTCTTCGTCGCCATCCTGCGCCTGGCCTGGCGCCAGCTCAGCCCGCCGCCGGCGCTGCCCGACCATGTGCCGGCACTGATGCGCAGGGTGGCGGCGGGCGTCCATCACGCCCTCTATGCGGTGCTGATCCTGCAGCCGATCCTCGGCTTCCTGGCCACCAATGCCTGGGGTTTCCCGCTGCAGGGCGAGACCGCCTATCTCGGCTTCATCAACCTGCCGAAATACATGGAAGCCAATGAGTGGCTGGCCGGCTGGCTGCAGACCTTCCACACCATCGTCGCCTGGACGCTGCTGGGGTTGCTCTCTGCCCATATCGGCGGCGCCTTGTTCCACCATGTGCTCCGTCGCGACGGCACCCTGCTCAGGATGCTGTAGCGGCAGCGAAGCGCTCGACGGCCGGCCGGCGCCAGGCGGTCAGATCGGCTTGTTGGCCTTTTCCAGCAGGCGGGAAAGGAAACCCGGCTTCTTCGGAGCCGCCGCTTCCGTTTGCGCGCGGGCAACCTTCGCCGCCGCGGCAGCCTCCGCCTTCTCCCGCTTCTCCTTGTCGGCGAGCCATTTGTCGAGGCTCACCCCTGCCTTGGCGGCGCGCTTCGCCTCATAGGCGCGCTGACCCTCCGTGAGCTTCCTGTCCGCCATGGCACCCTCGCGATGCCGGCCCGTCCTCGCGCCCTCGGCGCGGCCCCGGTCCAGCCAATGTCCGCGAGCAGATTCACGCCTCCGGGCGATGAGCCCTCCGACGACCTGCTCCAGGCGCGCTATCTCGCCGATGGACGGAGCCTCGGCAAGGGGGGTTGCGCGCGCCGCCGATCCTGCGAGTGTCCCGCCCCATGGAAGCGCGTGTAAAAGCAGGGCTCTGGGTCTCCATGGCAACCCGGATGTCCGACATCGCAGGCCGCCCGGCGGCGGTGCTGCGCAAGGGCGATCCCGATGCGGGGGGGATCCTCTGCGTGCTGCTCGGGCGCGGCGAAGCCGTTGTGCTGGCCCAGGTGCGGGATGCCGAAGGCCGCAGCGCCTGGATGCGCGGCACCGGCGCCGCCCCGGTCCCCGAGCCGGACGCCGAGGCCTATATCGCCCGCCAGGTCGCGCGCGACCCCGATCTCTGGGTGGTGGAGTTCGAGGCGCCCGATTTTCTTCCCCCCTTCGAGGGGAAGATTATTTAGCGGCTTTTTTGTCCTCAGACGCCGGGCGCCGCCTCCGGCGGCTTGGCTTCCGCGCTGTCAGGGCGCATTGGCACGGCAACTGTCGGTCGCGCGCGGGGCCGCATTCGCGGCCTCGGAGCATCGGCTTCGCCTCGCTCCGCAGAGATGGGTGGCGGCCTGCGGCCGCGCTTCTGATCGGGGCCAGGGCCCGCTCAGGTCAGCAGGCTGGCTGCCAGGGCCTCGATGTCCTGGGCGGCGGCGCTGCCGGGGTGCCGGGTCAGCAGCGAGGCCTGGTGGCGGATTGCGTCCTTCATCTTCGAATCCCGCCGCACCACGCCCGCGAGCGGCACGCTGCGCTTCAGGAAGGCCTCGGTGGCGCGGGTCAGCGTCGCGTGGGTGCGCGTTCCTGCGCCGGCATCGGCGGCCTGGTTGACGATGATCCGGGCATCGCCGCCCGGCGCGTCCATCGCGTGCAGCTTCAGCACGGCATAGGCGTCGGTGATGCTGGTGGGTTCATCGGTCGCCAGCACCAGCAGCGTGTCGGCCGCCGCCGCCAGCCGGCGCTGCGGCGGATCGAGCCCGGCGCCGAGATCGACGACCACCACATCCCAGAGCGTCGCCGCGCGCCGCACCAGGGCCAGCACCGCCTCGAGCGCCGCCAGCGACAGCCCGGCGAGCGCGCCGCTGCCGGAGCGCCCGGCCAGGATATCGAAGCCGCCGGCATAGCGCAGCACCGCCTGCTCCAGCACCACGCGGCCGCCGAGCACCGCGCCGAGGTCATGCAGCGGCGTCAGACCGAGCTGCACATCCACATTTGCAAGGCCGAGATCGCCATCCAGCAGCAGCACCCGTTGCCCACGCTGCGCCAGCGCATGCGCGAGCCCGATCGCGACGCAGGTCTTGCCGACGCCGCCCTTGCCGGAGGCGACGGCGAGGACGCGGCCGCCCCGGGATGGAATGGTGGGCGGCAGGACGGCGAGGGCTGGGCGCGGGGTCATGCGGCCTCCGGTGCGGCGCGGCGGGGGCCGGCGCGGAGCGCTTCGGCGAGTGAATTGGGATCGAGGGGCATCAGCCCGCCCACGACATCGGGGCCGGTGCCGGCTTCGGCGAGCGCCAGCGGTCCGGCAGCGGCGGCGGCCAGCACACCGCCGAGCCGCCGCGCGACATCGAGCCGTGTCGGGATCAGGTGCCGTGCGCCAAGGGCCGCGAAGGCGCGGGCGAGGTCGGCGGCCTCGGCGGCATCCATCCCGGCCGGCAGCACCGCGACGATCTCGGCCTCCGCCACCTGGGCGAGGCGCTTCAGCGCCACTGCCTGCACAGGGTCGAGCGGATCGCAGCCGGCGGTGTCGATCAGCACCGGCTGCCCTTCCACGCGCCGCGCCAACGCCTTGGCAAGCGTTGCCGGTGTCGGCGCCACGGCGAGCGGCAGGCCGAGCAGGCGGGTGAAGGCGGCGAGCTGCTCGGCGGCGCCGGCGCGCTGCCCATCCGCGGTCGCGACCAGTGGGGGGTGGCCGGCCATTGCCATCCGTGTAGCGAGCTTCGCGCAGGTCAGCGTCTTGCCGGCGCCCGGCGGACCGGCGAGCAGGATGGGCCTGATGCCATCGGGCAGCGGCGCGAAGACCAGGGCGCGGGCAAGCTGTTCCTCCAGCGGGCCGCCGGTCAGGCGTTGCGCCAGCCATCCCGGCGGGTTGTGGAAGCCGAGCGGCCCCTGTGGCGCCATCGCTTGGGGCGCGTCAGGCAGGATCAGCAGCGGCTCTTCCGGCTCCAGCGCGACCGTCACCTCGACCCCGCCGGCGATGCGGCGGGTCGAGAGGATGATCGCATCGGCGCCAAGCGTGGCCCGAATCTCGGCCATCGCCTCATTGATCGCTGGTGCACGGAACAGCTTCAGCCGCATGGCGCGCAACCTAGACAACAGAGATTGTACAAGCGTTACTGATCCGGCGCGCAGGGGAGCATCGGATGGACCTGGGCCGTATCCAACGCCGGGGATGCCTGCGCCTTCTCCTCGGCGCGCCGCTGGCTGGTCTGCGAATCGGCGGAGCGGCAGCGCAGGCCGGGGCGGCCCGCGACCTTATGCCAGCCTTCTGGGCGGTCCATGACCGCGCCGCCGGCGGCACCGTCGAGGAGCGCGGCCGGGCGATCGTCGAGGGCTTCTTCACCCCAGAGATCGAGGCTTATCGCGGCGCCGGCATCGGCCGTGTCGACTTCGTGCGCTGGTTGCAGGTCTTCGACCCGATGGCCGCCGCCGTCCGCCGGCTGTCCGCGCAGTTCCCGGCGCTCTGGCAGGCGCATGCGGCGCGGTTCCGCCGCGCGCTGCCGGATGCCGTGGATGATGCGCCGGTCACCATCCTGCCGTCCTTCTACTATTTCGACGCCCGTGTCCGGATGTGGCGCGACCGCATCGTGCTGTTCGTTGGCCTGGACGGCGTGGTCAGGCTGCACGGCGCGGACGCCGATCTCGGCATCCTGCTCGACCATGAATCCTTCCATCTCTACCACCATCAGGTGAACCCGACGCTGCTCCTGCCGGCGGGCGACCCGCTCTGGCTCGGTATCTGGAAGGAAGGGCTCGCCGTACATGCCAGCGCAGTGCTGAACCCGGATGCCACGCGCCTTCGCGTGCTGCTCGGCGATGCGGCCCTGGCGGCGATCGGGCCGGAGGTGATCGCACGCGTCGCGGCAGAGCTGCCGCCGGTGCTCGGCGCGACCGCCAATGCGACGCGGGCCCGCTACCTCGCTTATGACTACCGCGGCGACATCCCGGCGCGCAGCGGCTATGTGCTGGGCTGGGTGATCGCACAGCGCGCCGCGGCGCAGGGACGGGACCTCGCTGCGCTGGCGCGTCTGCCGGCTACCGAGGCCGAAGCCCTGACCCGGCGCGAGATCCTGGCGCTGGCGCGCTGAGCGCCTACAGGCTGCCGATGGTGCGGATACGGGCGCGCGGGTGGATCTCGGTCTGCGCCAGGACCGTGGTCGATGGCCGGAACCGCTCCACGATGGCTCGCACATGGGCGCGGATACCGGAGGAGCAGACCAGCACCGGCTGCTCCCCTTGCGCGGTCGCGGCGTCGAAGAGATCGCGCACGCGCTGCATGAATTCGCCGAGGCGCGATGGCGCGATGGCGAGCTGCCGCTCCTCCGGCGGACCGACCAGGGCTTCCGCGAAGGCGGTCTCCCATTCGACGCCGAGCGTGATCATCGGCACGTAGCCGCCTGGCCCCCGCGCCTGGTCGGTGATCTGCCGCGCCAGCCGCGCCCGCACGATGGCGGTGATGGATTGCACCGCTCGGGCGCCGCCGGCGCAGGCTTCCTGGATGCCCTCCAGCACTGTCGGCAGGTCGCGGACCGACACACGCTCGGCCAGCAGGGCCTGCAGCACGCGCTGGACGCTGCCGAGGCTGATCTGGGCCGGCACCAGGTCCGAGACCAGCTTCTGCTGCTCGCGCGGCAACTCGTCGAGCAGCTTCTGCGTCTCCGCGAAGGAGAGCAGCTCGGCCATGTTCTCCCGCACCAGCTCGGTCAGGTGGGTCGCGATGACACCCGCGCAATCGACGACCGTGGCGCCGCGCGACAGCGCCTCCTCCCGCTTCGTCTCCTCGATCCAGAGGGCGGGCAGGCCAAAGGTCGGTTCCACCGTGCGGTGGCCGGGCAGATCCTGGATGGCGTTGCCGGGGTCGATCGCCAGCAGCATCGGCGGGCGAAGCTGGCCGCGCCCGACCTCCACTTCCTTCAGCCGGATCACATAGGTGTCGGGCGGGAGCTGGAGATTGTCCTGCACGCGCACGGAAGGCAGCACGAAGCCCATCTCCGTCGCGATGGCGCGGCGCAGCCCGCGGATCTGCTCGGTGAGCCGCGGCGCCTCCCCGGCGGCGAGCGAGAGCAGGCCATAGCCGAGTTCCAGCCGCAGCATGTCCATGCGCATGGACTCCGCCAGCGGTGCTTCGGTGGCGGCCACAGGGGGCGGGGTGGCGAGCGCCTCCACCATCGCCGTCTCCTCGGCACGCTTGCGCCAGGCGGCATAGCCCGCGGCACCGGCCAGGCCGAAGAAGGGCAGCAGCGGCATGCCCGGCAGCAGCCCCATCAGCACCGCGCCGCCGGAGGCGAGCGCCATCGGCTTCCAGCCGGCGCCGAGCTGCCCGATCAGCGCCTTGTCGGCACTGCCCTCGGCGCTGCCCTTGGTCACCACGATGCCGGCGGCGATCGAGACCAGCAGCGCCGGGATCTGGCTGACCAGCCCGTCGCCGACCGTCAGCACGGTGAAGGTCTCGACCGCGTCGGCGAAGGGCATCCCCTGGCGCGCGACGCCGATCGCGATGCCGCCGAGCAGGTTGATGACGGTGATGATCAGGCCGGCGATCGCGTCGCCGCGCACGAATTTCGCGGCACCGTCCATGGCGCCATAGAAGCCGGTCTCCTCCTCCAGCTCCTTGCGGCGTCGCCGCGCCTCATTTTCCTCGATCATGCCGGAAGAGAGGTCGGCGTCGATCGCCATCTGCTTGCCGGGCATGGCGTCCAGGCTGAACCGCGCCGCGACTTCCGCGATGCGGCCGGAGCCCTTGCTGACCACCATGAAGTTCACGACCAGCAGGATGGCGAAGACGATGAAGCCCACCACCACGTCGCCGCCCATCAGGAAGCCGCCGAAGGCCGAGACGACATGGCCTGCCGCCTGATGCCCCTCATGCCCATGGGTCAGGATGGTGCGCGTCGTCGCGACATTGAGCGCGAGGCGCAGGAGCGTGCTCAGCAGCAGCAGTGTCGGGAAGGAGGTGAAGTCGAGCGGTCGGGCCAGGAACAGCGCGGTCATCAGGACCAGCACCGAGAGGGTGATGGAGATCGCTAGGCCGAGATCCAGCAGCACCACCGGCAGCGGCACCACCAGCACCACGAGCAGCGCGGCGACGCCGAGCGCCAGCGCCACGTCGCTGCCCGGCGTCATCCGCCCGAGCCAGCCGGGCAGCGCGATGCTCCCCATTCTAAATCAGCCCGCCGGAAGGGCTTCGGGCATGACCGTGCCCGGAGCTGGCGGGACGGGCAGGCCGGAAGCGCGATACTCGTGCAGCTTGTTGCGCAGCGTGCGGATCGAGATGCCGAGCAGCTCGGCGGCGCGGGTACGGTTGCCGAGGCAATGCGACAGCGTCTCCAGGATCAGCTCCCGCTCGACATCTTCCATCCGCCGCCCGACCAGGGCCGCGACCGGCTTGCCCGGCTTCGGCACGGACACGGCCGGGATGGCGAGCACCGGCACCGCCGTCGCCGGTTCGGCGCGTGCGGGCATGGCGGAGAGCTCGATGGCGTCGACGCCGATCACCTCGCCCCCGGCCATCAACACCGCGCGGTGGATGGCGTTCTCCAGCTCCCGCACATTGCCGGGCCAGGTGTGGCCAAGCAGCAGCTCGCGCGCATCCGGTGTGAAGTCCCGCGACGGCAGCCCGTTGGCCTGGGCGTAGCGCTGCGCGAAATGCTCGGCCAGCGGCAGGATGTCGGCCGCGCGCTCCCGCAGCGGCGGAATGCGCAGGCGGATCACATTGAGGCGGAAATAGAGATCCTCGCGGAAGCGCCCGGCGGCGACTTCCCGCGCCAGGTCGCGATTGGTCGCGGCCAGGATGCGGACGTCAATCTTGACCGGGCCGGCGCCGCCGAGGCGGTCGATCTCCCGCTCCTGGATGGCGCGCAGCAGCTTGGCTTGCAGGCGCGGGTCCATCTCGCCGATCTCGTCGAGCAGCAGGGTGCCGCCATCGGCCTGCTCAAACTTGCCGCGCCGCAGCGCAACGGCACCGGAGAAGGCGCCCTTCTCATGGCCGAAGAGCTCGCTCTCCAGCAGGCTCTCGGGCAGGGCCGCGCAGTTCAGCGCGATGAAAGCGCCGCGGGAGCGGCGGGAGGAGGCGTGGATGTGCCGCGCCAGCACTTCCTTGCCGGTGCCGCTTTCCCCGGTGATCAGGACCGAAGCATCGGCCCGGGCCAGCGTGGTGGCGCTTTCCAGCAGCCGCAGCATGGCGGCGTCGCGATGCACCGGCGCCTCCGCTCCGGCGGCGGCCGTCTGCAGCATGGCCGCGATCAGGTCGGGCTCCGGCGGCAGCGGCAGGAAGTCCTTGGCGCCGGCGCGGATCGCGCGTACCGCCGCTTCCGCATCGCTGGTGCGGCCGCAGGCGACGATCGGGCAGACGATGCGCTCGGCGACCATGCCCTGCACCAGCCAGCCGATATCATGAAGCACGTCACAGAGCACGAGGTCGGCGCCCTCGGCCCGCAGCAGCGTCAGCGCTGCCGTCACGCCCTCCGCCTGGGTCAGCCGGGCGCCGCGCGCGATGGCGATGCGGGCCGCCTGGCCGAGCTCCGCCTCCAGCGAGCCGATGATGAGCAGCCTTGCCATGGTGCTAAAGGCCGCGATCCGACTTCACGATTTCGGTCATCGTGATGCCCAGTCGGTTGTCGTCCACCATCACCACCTCGCCGCGCGCGACCAGGCGGTTGTTGACATAGATGTCGACCGCTTCGCCGAGCTTGCGGTCGAGCTCCACGACGGCGCCGCGGCCGAGCTTCAGGAGCTGGCTGACCTGCATGGTGGCACGGCCGAGCACGGCGCTGATCTGGACCGGGATATCGTAGACCGCTTCCAGTTCCCGTGCGGCGGAGCCGCTGCGGGCTTCGTCGGTCACGGCCGACACCGGTTCGAAGACATTGTCACCCGTCATGGGTCATTCTCCAGGGCGAGCCCGGCCTCGGCCAGGGCGCTGCGGATCGCGGCGCGACGCGCCGCGAGGTCGAAGGAGGCTGTGCCGCCGCGCCATTCTGCGCGCAGGTCCCCGGGCGGCTGGCGGGTATCAGGCACCACAGCCAGGCGCGGATCGGCGATGCGCGCGGCGACTGCCTCCGCCAGCTCGGGCGCAACGTGCAGCGTGACGCGCGTCTCCTGCTCCAGCAGCGGCGCCAGGCGTGCGGCGAGGTAGGCCGCGGCATCCGGGGTCGCGCGGGTGGCGGCGGCCGGCAGCGCCGCGTCGAACGCGGTGAGGACGATCCCCGCAAGGGTCCTGGCCTCCTCCCGCGCGGCATTGCCGGCGGCCTCGGTCAGCCGGGCCAGGGCGGAGGGCAGCGTGGCCAGCGCGGCCGCGATCACGGCATCCTGGGCATTCGCCACTTCCGCCAACGCCGCGGCGTGGCCTTCGGCGTGGCCTTCCTCACGCGCCACGACGCGCGCGGCCTCCATGGCCTCGGCCAGCAGCGCCGCCGGATCCGTCGGCACCGGCGGCGACGACGACCGGAAGGACGGGGCGAACCCTGTGACCGGCATGGCGCGCGAGCGCCCGGGCTCGGCGACAGGCGCCAGGCTCGAGATGGACAGGGGTGCGAAGCTGTTGCGCATATCAGGTCAACATTTCTTCGTCGCGGCCGTCGCTGAGCTGGATCTCGCCCTGTGCGGCCAGGTCCTTCGCGGTCGCGACCACGATCGCCTGCGCCTCGTCCACATCGCGCAGCCGCACCGGTCCGAGTGCCGCGATATCGTCCTTCAGCAGCTTCGCGGCGCGCTCGCTCATGTTCTTCAGGAACAGGTCGCGCAGCCGCTCGCTGGCACCCTTCATCGCCAGCGCCAGCTTGTCCTTCTCCACCGCGCGCAGCAGCACCTGGATGCCGGCGCTGTCCAGCCGCTGCAGGTCGTCGAAGGTGAACATCAGGGCGCGGATGCGCTCGGCGGCCTCCCGCGAGCGATCCTCGAGCGCGGTCAGGATGCGCGTCTCGGCGCTGCGGTCGAGGTTGTTGAAGATCTCGGCCATCATCTCGTGCGCATCGCGGCGCTGGGCGCGCGCGAGGTTCGACATGAACTCCATCTTCAGCGTGCGCTCGACGCCCTCCAGCGCCTCCTTCTGCACATTCTCCATGCGAAGCATGCGCATCACCACCTCCATGGCGGTGGCTTCGGGCAGCAGCGAGAGGACGCGCGCCGCATGGTCGGGCTTCACCTTGGAGAGCACGACGGCGACGGTCTGCGGGTATTCGTTCTTGAGGTAGTTTGCGAGCACCGTCTCGTTCACGTTGCCGAGCTTGTCCCACATGGTCCGCCCGGCCGGGCCGCGGATCTCCTCCATGATCTGGGACACGCGGTCGCGCGGCAGCGTCTTCAGCAGCATCCGCTCCGTGACTTCCCAGGAGCCGACGATGTTGCCGGTATTGCCGAGGCTGTCGGCGAATTCATGGCAAAGCGCCTCGATCTGATCGGCGGGCACCTTGCCGAGCGTCGCCATGGCGGTGGAGAGGTCGCGGATCTCATCCTCGTGCATGCGCGCGAAGAGCACCGCCGCCTTGTCGTCGCCCAGCGTCAGCAGCAGCGCTGCCGCCTTCTGCGGGCCGGTCTTGAGTTGCATCAGGACGCCTCCTCCGGTGCCATCCAGGAGCGCAGCACGGCGAGCGTCTGGTCCGGATTCTTCTCGACCAGATCATGCAGCTTCGCGATGGCGGTAAAGCGCACCTGGCCTTCAATGTTGCGCAGCGAGACGAGGTTTTCCGGGCCTTCCTCGCCGGGCGGCAGCGCCGCCATGCCGCTGCCCTCCAGCGCTCCCGCTCCGGCGGGACCGGCGATCGCGCCGGCCGCGGTCCCCGCTGCGGCACCCGCCAGCGCCGGCCGGCCGGTCATGCCGACGGCAAGGCGCTTGGCGATCGGCCGGCCGATCAGCAGGATCGCGAGCAGCGCCACCAGCGCGAAGACCAGGGTCTCCGACAGGCGCCCGAACATCGCCGGCGTGATCGGCAGGCCGAAGATCCCGGGCTCCGCCGCCGCGGGGCCTTGCGGTGGTTCGGCAAAGCGCAGGCTGACCACTTCGACACGGTCGCCGCGCTGCTCGTTGAAGCCGACAGCGCTCCGCACCAGGGAGGTCAGGCGCTGCAGCTCCTCCGGCGTGCGGTCCCGGAAGCGCGGGGCCGCGTCCTGCTGCGGCTCCCACACGCCGTCGACCAGCACCGCGACGGAGAGGCGTCGGGTGACCGGATGCTCGCGCAGGATGTTGCGCGTGGTGCGGCCGATCTCGTAGTTGATCGTCTCCTCGGACCGGTTCTCGTTGGTCTGGCTGCCGGCACCGGCGCCGGCATCGGCGCCCGGCAGGTTGTTCTGCACCGTGGTGGGCGCGTTGTCGCCGCCGCGCGAGCTCTCATTGGTCGTGCTGGTGCTGCGCGGCACCTGGTTGTCGGGGTCGAAGCGTTCTTCGGTGGTCTGCACGCGGTCGAAGTCGAGGTCGACATTCGCCTCCACCCGCACGCGGCCAGCGCCGAGGGTGCGCTCCAGCATCTCCTCCACCGCGCGGGTGATCCGGAGCTCCTGCGCGCGGCGCATCTCGTCCTGGGATTGCGCGGCAGCAGGGCCCGCCAGTGCCTGGCCGCCGCGGGCCAGCAGCTCGCCGCGGCTGTCGACGATGGAGACGTTCTGCGGCCTGAGCCCCGGCACTGCCGTCGCCACCAGGTGCAGCACCGCCTGCACGCCTTCGCGGTCCAGCCGCTGGGCACCCTGCATGGTCAGCACGACGGAGGCCTGCGCCTCGCCGCGTTCCCGCAGGAAGGCCTCGCGGCGCGGCAGCACCAGGTGCACCCGTGCGGCGCGCACGCCGGAGAGGGTGCGGATGCTGCGGACGATCTCGCCTTCCAGCGCGCGCAGGCGATTGACGTCCTGCTGGAAGGGCGTGGTGGTCAGGGATTCACTGCGGTCGAACAGCTCGTAGCCGGTGGTGCCGCCATTCGGCAGGCCTTCGCGCGCCAGCGCCAGGCGCATCCGCGGCACCATCTCCTCCGGCACCAGGATCTGGGTGCCGCCGCCGGCGATGCGATAGGGCACGCGCTGACGGTCGAGATTGGCCACCACCTGCGCCGCGTCGCGTGCCTCGAGCTCGCCATAGAGCAGCGCCATGGTCGGCTGGCCCGCGCGGAGTATCATCCAGGCGAGGAGGCCGATCAGCACGGCGCCCACGGCCGCCATCGCGCCCAGCCGCCGTGGCCCGAGCGCCCGCAGTTGCGCGATCAAACCGCCCATAGGTCACGTCCAGGCTGCACGGTTGCGCCGCTCCTTCGCGGCGGCATCCTGCCGCGCGCTGGGCAAAGCTTGCCGGGCTCGCCCCTAGCGGACGGTTAATGGGCAGATTTTGCCCGCAGGCACTGATGAGCACACCCGTCTGACGGGCGCGCCGGTCGAGCGCCGAGCACCAATACCACGCGGCCGCAGGCCGCCCCTGGAAAGGCCGGACTGCGAGGCGTCAGCCGATGCAGGCCGAGGCCGCGAATGCGGCCCGCGCGCGACCGACCGTTGCCGCCAATGCCGCCCTGACAGCGCGCAAGCCAAGCCGGCGGATGCCGGCGCCGGCACTTGAGGACAGATATTACTGAACTACCGCCCGAAGCTGGTCGTAGGGGACGGTCAACGAACCCATGCTCAGCACGATGTTGCTGCCGCTGCGCGAGGCACCGGTCGCGGTGCCGATCACGGTGAAGGACTGTGCCTGGCTGGTCGGTTTGCCATCGCTGCCGATGCCGGCGACCGCCACGCTATAGGCTCCATCGACCTGCTGGATGCCGGTGTCGTTGCGCCCATCCCAGGTCCAGGCCTGCGTCCCTTGTGTCAGCGGCACCTCCGCCCGTCGGATCACGCGCCCAGCGCTGTCGCTGATCGTGACGACCGCGGTCGACGCCGCGCCACGCGCCGGCAGCCGCAGCTCCGCGCTGCCCTGCTGGAGGGAGAGGCTGCTCGACTGCACTTCGACGCGGTGCCCGACCAGGTCGGCCGCGGCGGTCAAGCCATTGACCTGCTGCAGGCTGATGAGCTGCTGCAGGTTCTGGTTCATGTTGACCTGCTGCTCGACCGAGGCGAACTGCGTGAGCTGCGCCATCATCTGGTTGGCATCCAGCGGATCGGTCGGGCTCTGGTTCTTGAGCTGCGTCGTCAGCAGCGTCAGGAAGGTGTTGAAGTCGGACGCGATGGTCGGCGTCGATGCGGCCTGCTGCGCCGCGTTGGCGGCGGCTTGGGCGGTGGCGGTCGTGCCTACGGTGCCGGACATGGATCTATCTCCTGCTCAGACGGCGATATCGAGAAGCGAAAGCGAAAGGCGGGGTGCCGGCTCGGCGACGGCGGCAGGGCGCGCAGGGCCGCCGCCGGTAGTGAAGCCGCTCCAGGATGTCGGTGCGTCCTGCTGCCCGTCACGCTGCCCGGCGCCCTGGCCGGAGAGGCTGAAGTCGAGTGAGCGCCCTTCCGTCGCGATGCCGGCCTGGGTCAGGGCGCGATCGAGCTCATGCCGGTCGCGCTGCAGCAGCATCAGGGTCTCCGGCCGTTCGGCGGTGACCCGGACCGCGGTGTGCCCGGCCTGGCGTTCGACGCTGACCTCGACGCGGCCAAGCTCACCCGGATCCAGCGCCACGGACAGGTTGCTGCTCTCGCCATCCCTGACAGAGAAGGCGAGCGCGACCGCCATCGGCGCGATCTGGCGCGCCGGCGGGGAGGGTGGGGCGGCGCGCGGCGCCTCCGCGGCCATCTCGGCGGTACGGAGCGCAGCGGCGGCCACAGCGCCGGCCGGCAGCAGCTCCGACGGCTCCTTCTCTGCCGTGCGGGCGGCCGGCTTCGACAGCTCCGCCGCCCGGGAAACGGGGGGCGGTGCGGGGTTGGATTCGGCTGGCGACACCGGTCGCGTGGCGTCCGGCGCGGCCTTGTCGGGCGTCGCCGCGACTGCGGCGGCATCGGCAGCCGGCGCTGCCGCGGCAGCTTCGGGCTTTGCGGTTGCCACACGGGCCGAGAGAGTGGGTTGGACCTTCGGTGCGTGTGACGCGGCAGTGGAAGCGGTGGCGGCAGCGGCGGCGATCGTGGCCATCGCCTCCGGCAAGCTCGATGGTGTGCCGGGCACCGGCGCCGCGGCTGCTGCGGCAGCGGCCTCAGCCGGGGTCGGCTGCGCCGAACCCGTGGCCGGAGCCGCGTTGCCGGGCGTGGGGGCTGCGTCGGCCGCGGCGGCATCCGTCCCGGCTTCATTGGCGGTAGTGGTGACTGGCGCGGCCGGTGCCGCGCTGGCGCCTGGGGCGACGGCACCGGGCGCGGCAGCTTGGGCGGGAAGCCCCTTGGCAGCGGCGGCGTCGGCAGCAACAGCCGAGGTGCCGGGCGCTGAGCCCTCGGGCAGCGTCTGGAGGCCGACCTGCGGCTTCGCCCCGGCAAGGTTCGTAGCGGCACTGGCGCCAGCCGCGGCGGTCGCGTTCGGCATGCTGACCGTCCCCGGCGGCATCTGAGGGCTGGCCTGCGGCGCCGGCGCGGCAGTGATCCAGAGCAGGCCCGCCATGGCGCCGGCATCGACCGCCGCAGCGTCCGGCGCCTCCGGCTCCGTATCATTGGCGGGCTTCGGCGGGGTATCCGGACCCGTGGCCGCGGACGCCGCGGTGACCAGGGCCGCGAAGCCGGATGCCGCGGGCGCGGCCTCGGGCGCGGCCGGGCCGGCGACGATGGCGGGTGCTGCGACCTGCGGGGTTTCCATACGCGATCTCCTGGCGGCGGTCCCGGGCCGGACGCCGTGCCATCGGGTGACAGCAAGCGCCGGGCCAGCCGCATGCCGGTCCTGTCCCGGCAATCGGCGCCGGGCGGCGGCAATTCCTGCCGCGCGCTACCCCCTGCACCTGGCAGGAATCGCCGGTTCCGGCCCCGCAGCGCCTGGCACGCGCCTTGCCCTGGACCCAGTCGCTCTTGCGCAGCACGTCGCTGCATCCATTCGCCGCATGGCCGCATCGGCCCTGCGCCAACCAGAGGACCCGGAGGCCCGCATGTCCCTGTTCGGCTCCATGACCACCGCGATCTCCGGGCTCACCGCCCAGTCCCGCGCGCTCGGCAACATCTCCGACAACGTCGCGAACAGCCAGACCGTCGGCTACAAGCGCGTCGACACGAATTTCGTGTCCTACATCACCGACAGCACCTCGACCCGCCACCAGCCGGGCGCGGTGCAGGCGCGGCCCGACTACCGGAACAGCATCCAGGGCACGCCGACGCAGAGCGACAACCCGCTTGCGATGGCGATCGCCGGGCAGGGCTTCTTCTCAGTGGCGCGGCCGGACGGCAACGCCAATGGCGGCCTGCAGTTCGACGAGCGGCAATTCTACACCCGCGCCGGCGACTTCAGCGTCGACGAGAACGGCTACATGGTCAACGGCTCCGGCTACTACCTGCAGGGCTGGAATGCTGATGCCACCGGCCAGCCGGATCGCACCCAGCTTTCGCCGATCCGCATCAACGAGCTGGTCTTCAACCCGATCGCGACCAGCAACGTCGATCTCTCGGCCAATCTGCCGGCCGATGCGACAGCCACCTCTGCTCCGATCGTCACGCCGGTCAATGTCTATGACGCATTGGGCACGCTGCAGCCGATGACGCTGACCTGGACGCCTTTGGCTACCCCAACTGATTCGTGGCGGTTGAGCATCAACGCCCCCAACGCCACGCCCGCTGCCGCACTCGGCACCATCGATGTGCAATTCGGATCGGGTGGTATGGCGGCCGGTACGATCAGCAATCTCAGCGGCGCGACCGGCGTCCTCGCTGGTTCCGCTGCCACTGCCGGCAACCCGGCGACCATCAGCTTCAACGCCAATTTCGGCCAGGGTGCGCAGGCGATGGCGCTGAACCTCGGCACCTTTGGTGCGGCGGGCGGCCTGACCCAGTATGCGGGCGAGACTTTCGAGCTGCGCAACCTGGAGTCGGATGGTGTGCCGCTCGGCTCCTTCTCCTCGGTCTCGATCCGCGACAACGGCGATGTCGCGATCAACTACGACAATGGCCAGTCGCGCGTCGCCTATCGCGTGCCGGTGGTCACCTTCAACGATGCCGACAGCCTGCAGCGCATGGATGGCCAGGCCTTCATGCGGACCCTGGAGAGTGGTGAGGCGCGGGTGAGCGATGCCGCGAGCAATGGCAGCGGCACGCTGGTCATCGGTTCCGTCGAGAGCTCGAATGTCGACATCGCCTCCGAATTCTCGAAGCTGATCATCGCCCAGCGCGCCTATACCGCGAATACCCGCATCGTCACCACGACCGACGAGATGCTGCAGGACACCATCAACATGCGGCGGTAGCGCCACCAGGACGCGTCGTGCGAAGAGCACGCTGTTCGCATGACGTGCCGGAGACGCGCCTTCGGCGCGACGCAGGGCACCTTCGCGCTCCTCGGCTTTGTTAGCGCAGCGTTAATGGCCATTGCCGCAGGCTGGAGATTATCATGAGCCTCGATGCCGCCCTCTCCATCGCCCAGTCGGGGCTGCGCTATGCGCAGCGCTCGCTCTCGGTGGCGGCGGACAACGTCGCGAACGCGCAGACCTCGGGCTATACCAAGAAGACGCTGCCCTCGATCGCCAATACCACGGGCGCCGGCGGCGGCGTCCGGCTCGGGCTCACCTCCCGCAACGTGGACAATGCCGTCATCGACTCGCTGCACCGCTCGGGCGGCGCGCTCGCCGGCGCCACGGCGCGCGAGAGCCTGCTCAAGACCATCGAGATGGCGCATGGCCAGACCTCGGCCGGCGACGGTCTCGGGGATCGTGTCTCAGCGCTGCGCACGGCCTTCGTGCAGATGCAGGCCGATCCGGCGTCCTCGAGCTGGCAGGGGAATGTGCTGCTCGCCGCCAGCCAGGTGACGGATCGTTTCCAGGCGGTCGCCGGCGCCATCGTCGCGACGCGGCAGCAGAGCCAGGATGGCATCGTCAACGAGGTGGACGCCGCCAACGCCTCGATCCGCCGGATCAGCGCGCTGACCGACCAGATCCAGTCACAGCAGGCGGCCGGGCTCAGCACCGCCAATCTCGAGGATCAGCGCGACGAGGCGATCGCCACGCTATCCGAAAGCATCCCGGTCAAGGCGCTGCGCTCGGCGAATGGGGGCATCGCGCTGGTCACCCAGGGCGGTCAGTCGATCACCATCCCGAGCAAGACCGACCCCTTCTCCACCAGCGGGGCGGTCATCGGGCCGTCCTCCTATTACGGCAGCGGCGGCACCATCCCGCCGGTGACGCTCTATGGCATCGACGTCACCAGCCAGATCCAGGGAGGGCGGCTCGGCGAATACGTCACGCTGCGCGACAGCACGCTGCCGCGCTACCAGGCGGAGGTCGATCTCTCCGCTGCCACCATGGCGGCCCGCTTCGAAGGGCAGGGGCTGCGGCTCTTCGCCGATGGCAGCGGCACGGTGCCCGATCCGACGCAGCCCTATAACAGCGGACCGCTGATCGGCTTCGCGGCCAGCATGGTGGTCAATCCCGCCGTCCAGGCCAATCCTTCGCTGCTCCGCGACGGCACCCATACGGTCACGGGATCGGCGACCGGGCCTTCGGCCTTCGCGCCCAATGGCGCCGGCGGCCCGGCTGGCTTCTCGACGCTGCTCGGCCGCGTGGTCGACTTCTCCTTCGGCGCGCAGGCGCAGAACGGCGTCGGCTGGCCGCCGATCGCGACGACCGGCCTCGGGCCGGATGGCACGCTTTCTTCACCCTTCATCGCGCCGACGACGATCGAAGGCTATGCCGCCAACGTCACCGCGACCCAGACCGGCGACCGCGCCGCGGCCACCACGGCGGTCGAGGACGCGAAGCTGGTGAATGAAGGCCTCAACATACGTTTCGCGGAGCGGTCTTCCGTCGACATCGATCAGGAGATGGCGAATATGGTGACGCTGCAGAATGCCTATGCCGCCAATGCCCGGGTGATGAGCACCGTGCAGGCGATGTGGGACGCCCTGCTCCAGGCGGCGCGCTGACCATGACCGGCTTCTCCGCCCTCGGCCGCCTTGACGCCGGTGCAGCGATGCTGCGCCTGCGCATGGAGACGCTGACCCGCCAGATCTCCGACGGCCGCAAGGGCGTCCATCTCGGGGATATCGCGCCGGAGGCGCGTCGTGCCATCAGCCTGCGGGCCGACATGAACCGGCGCGAGACCTATCAGAGCACCATCTCCCAGACGCTCTCGCAGGCCGATGTGGCGCAGAACACGCTGCAGCAGCTTTCGACCATCGCGACGCGCGCCTATTCCCTGGCCCAGGGTGTCAATGCCGCCAACAAGGCGGGGATCGCCGCGGCGGCGGAGGAGGCGAAGGGAGCGCTGGCTCAGGTCGCGCAGCTCCTGAACAGCCAATATGGCGACCAGTACATTTTCGGCGGCCAGGACACCACCAACCCGCCGATCCCCGACGCCACCAATATCGCCTCCTCCGGCATGGTGACGCAGATTACCGCCGCCGTGCAGGGCCTGACCGCGGGCGCCGCCGCCGCCGTCTCCGCCGCGACCCTCGCGGCGGCCAGCGACGATACGGCCGGCGTCACGCCCTTCTCCGGCTATCTCTCCACCGGCCCCGGCGCGACCGAGGCACGGCGGAGTGTGCCCGCATCGGATGGGCAGAACGTTCCCTATGGCCTCTTCGCCAATCGCAATGCGGCGGGCGTCTCGACCGGTGACACCACGGGGTCCTGGGCGCGCGACCTGATGCGCGGCCTGGCGACGCTCGCGGCCATGACGCCCAACCAGGCGGCGCTGGGCACCGATTTCGACGCGCTGATGGTCAATGTCCGCCAGGGCCTCAAGGATACGACGAGCGGTATCGCGCAGGAGCAGGGCGCGCTTGGTGTCACGCAGAAGCGGCTGGAAGGCATCGCGACCGACCATGCCGAAATCACCATCGCCTTGAAGACCCAGCTTTCCGAGATCGAGGAAGTGGATCCGGCCGAGACCCTGACGCGCCTGACCGCGACGAAGACGCAGCTCGAGGCCTCCTACCAGGCGATCTCGCTGATGTCCTCGCTGACCCTGACCCAGTTCCTCCGCTAAGACGGAGCCCTCTTTCGGCGCTACAACCTGGGCGGGTGATTGAGCCCGTTCAGGTTGGGTGCAGGACGGTCGCGGCAGGCGCCGCGAAGCGCAAGAAGCCCAAGCTGTTTGAGCCTTTCTTAACGGGCCTTCGGGCATCTTGAACACAGACCGCAAAATGCGGAATGCAACTATGGTTCCCGACGTGCCCGTGTGGCCGGCGGGGCCGATGGAAGGGGAAGACCCCAATGGCTCTGAACTCTGTCAACACCAACAATGGCGCCATGGTGGCGTTGCAGTCCCTCAACCGGACGAACAGCGCCCTGGAAGCGACGCAGAAGCGCATCTCCACCGGCTTCCGGGTGGCCGATGCGAAGGATGACGGCGCCGCTTTTGCCGTTGCCCAGACCGTGCGCTCGCAGGTCGCGGGCCTGAGCGCCGCCAATGAGCAGCTCGGCGGCGTGAAGGGCATTCTCGATACCGCCCTGTCGAGCCTCGGCAAGGTGTCTGACACCATGACCGAACTCCGCACGACGCTGGTGCGTCTGGCGGACGATACGCTGAACACGGAGCAGCGGGCGCAGTACGAGGCCCAGTACACGGACCTGCGGACGAAGGTCGAGAACTTCATCGCGGATGCGACGTACAACGGCCGTTCGCTGCTGAGCACCGCCACCGCCTCCGGCGGCGGTGACATCACCACTGTCCGTAACGAGAACGGCACGACCTTCACCCTGACTGCGGTGGATGGCGCGAGCACTCTCGTTATCCAGGATGTCAGCAGCATCGCCAGCGCGGGCGACGCTCAGAGCGCACTGGCGGCTGGTGGCGATTGGGAAACGATCAACACCGCGATCAGCGATGCGCTGAACACGTTCGGCAGCAACTCCAAGTACATCGACAGCCAGATCTCTTACAACAATGAGAAGGTCGACGCGCTGAACGGTGGCCTTGGGGCACTGGTCGATGCCGACCTCGCAAAGGAATCCGCCGTCTTGCAGAGCCTGCAGATCCGTCAGCAGCTCGGCACCCAGGCGCTTTCCATCGCGAACCAGGCGCCGCAGTCGCTGATGAGCCTGTTCCGCTGAGTAACTGGGTGGCGGCGTCGCGTTCGCGGCGCCGCCACCGCTTTTCGCCTGTTCGACCGGGAGCGATGGATGTCCACCCTCGTGCTAGAGCTTCGCCAAGGCGATCTGATGGTCGTGAATGGCGCGCCGATCCGCTTCCGCAATCGCACGCGGATCGAGCTGACCGGCAAGGCGCGCTTCCTGTTCGGCAAGCAGCTCATGGCCCCCGAGGCCGCCGATACCCCGGCGCGCCGGATCTATTTCGCGCTGCAGACCGCCTATATCGGCGACGAGCTGGAGCGCGAGCGCGGCCTCGAAGCTGCGCGCAGCTATATCGCCGCCTTCCAGGAAGCGACCACCTCGACCCTGGCGCGCGACCTGCTGGAGCGGGCGCTGGCGTCCGCCGAAGCGGATGAATGCTACCAGGCGCTGAAGCTGGCGCGCCGCGTCATGCGGCATGAGGATGCCGTGCTCGGCCTGCCGCCGATCCCCGATTTCGCCCGTGAGGAAGAAGAGAGCGACGCATGAACGCTTCCAACGCGCTGCGTGCCTATGGTGCTACCCGCGCGGTCATGGATCCTCGCGTGCAGGAAGCCGATGTCTTCCGCCGGGTGATCGGCCTGCTGCGCGCCGCGACCGAAGCCGATGACGGGCGCCGCGCCCGCGCCATCGCCGACAATCGCCGCCTGTGGCTGGCGGTCGAATCCGCCGCGGCGCATCCTTCGAACCTGCTGCCCGAGCCGCTGCGCGCCGGGCTGATCTCGCTCGGCCGCGCGGTGCGGCGGGAGATGGATGGCGCGGCACCCGATCTCGGCTTCCTCATCTCGGTGAATGAGCAGATTGCCGCAGGGCTGACCGAGGCGGCCTGACGCCATGTCCGGCAGCCTCTCCGCCATCCCGCTCTTCCGCCAGGCGCTGGACCCGAAGCAGGAGGCGAAGGCGCTCGACCGGCTGGCCAAGGACCCGGCCATCAAGCGTCAGATGGAGGCCTACAAGACCGCTATCGCCAAGGCGAAAGACCTTGATTCCGCGCTCAAGGACCCGCGGGTACTGAACGTGCTGCTGCCGGCGATGGGGCTCGGCGACCAGGTGGGGAATACCGCCTTGGCGCGGAAGGCGCTCACCTCGGACCTGACGGATCCGAAGAGCCTCGCCAACCAGCTGACGGACACCCGCTGGAAGGACGCCGCGACCACGCTCGACCTGAAGAAGAAGGGCCTCGACGCGCTGCGCGATCCGAAGCTGCTCGAGACCCTGGACAAGGGCATCCGCGAGCTCTCCTGGCGGAACGGCCTGGACGAGCGCGCGACCGGCATCTCCGATGCGCTCTATTTCCAAGAGAGTGCGAAGAACGCGACCAGCGCCTATGCCATCCTCGGTAACGCGGTGCTGCGGCGGGTGGTGACCGGGGCACTCGGCCTGCCCGATGAATTCGCCCTGCAGTCGGTCGAGACTCAGGCCAAGGTGATCGAGAAGCGCATCAACCTGAAGGACCTGCAGGATCCGAAAAAGGTTCAGAAGCTCGCCGAGCGCTATCTGATCATGACCAACATGAACAGTTCGACGACGCCGAGCTTCAGCCTGCCGGGCTTCAACCAGAGCGGTCAGACGGGGATCGATTTCACTGCCATCTCAGGCATCAATCTGATCCTTTAGATCGGCCTCGTGCCCTTGGTTCAGCGGCACTGACCAGCCAGCCTTGGTCTTAATCTTTGTTTCAGCCGCAAGCCCTTAGCCTAGCTCCGTAAATTCCTGCCCATGAGGGGCTGTAGCAATGGATCAAGCGCCGCTCTCGCCAGCGCAGGCGGATCACCTTCCACCCTTGCTGTCGGAAGCCGCGGTCGATCCCGCGTCGGTGGCGCCTGAGGAGGCCGCGCGGCTCGGCCGGGCCTTGCTCGATTCCGGTGAGCCGACGCTCGCCTTCCCGCTGCTGCTGCGCGCCCTGGAAGCCGAACCCGGCATCGCCGAGCGCTGGCTCGCGATCCAGGAGGCGCTGATCGCCACGGGCATGTTCGATGGCGCGCACAAGCTGATCGGCCAGGTTCAGCAACTCGGGTTCGAGGCCGAGGTGATCGAGGAGATGCGACGCCGTCTGCTGGCGGGAACGACGGCAAGCTTGTCGCGGATGACACCGCTGGCTGCCTCCTCTCCTGCACCGGCCGGGGCGGCTTCCGCCCCAGGGCTGGCCGGCAGCGCGGCGAAGGCCTCCCCACAAGTGGCGGCGAAGCTCCTGCGCGCGCGCAAGGCGATGGCGTCCGGCCGCACCGCCGATGCGGAAGCGGAGTTCCGCGCGATCCTAAAGATCGAGCCGTACCAGGCCGAGGCGATCAACAGCCTGAGTGGCCTGCTCCGCGTGCAGGACCGGGTCGACGACGCTGTCGCGCTGCTGCGCCAGGGGATCGCTGCTCATCCCGGGCTCGTCGCCCTGCCGCTGAATCTCGCGCGCATCCTGATCGATGCAGGCCGGCATGACGAGGCGGAGCGGGACTGCCGCACCGCGCTGGCGCTCGCACCCGCAGCCAGCAACACGAATCTGGTCATGGGCCAGTTCTTTGCCTTGCAGCGGCAGGACGTGCTGGCCGAACGGCATTTTCGTACTGCGGTGCAGGCCGATCCGGACTCGGCGGAAGCGCTAGTCCATCTCGGCAAGCTGTTGCAGCGCGGGAATCGCCAAGCGGAGGCGGAAGCTGCCTTTCGCCGTGCCATTGCGCTGAAGAGCGACCGCACCGACGCCTATCGGCAGCTCGCTGACCTCTATGCCAAGTGGGGCGTGCCGGCAGAGGCGGAGGCGTGGCTGCGCAAGGCGCTGGCGATTGATCCACGCAACGGGCCGCTGTGGCTGACGCTGACCCATGTGCACTTCAATATCGGCCAGGTGGAGGAGGCGCTGAAGAGCGCCCGTGCCGGCCTCGCGGTGGAAGCGGGCAATACCGCATTGCACAACGTGCATCTTTTCACGCTGCTGCATGCGCCGGGACGCAGCACGGCGGAGGTCTTCGCGGCCCATCGCGCTTTCGGGCGGCGGCTGGAAGCGGAGGCCAAGCCCATGCGGCACCGCCCGGACGCCGCCGCGGCGGTGCGCCGCCCGCGGATCGGCCTCGTCTCCGGCGACTTCGCGGAGCACGTGGTCTCGGCCTGGTTCCTGCCGCTCTGGGAAAAGCTGCAACAGCGGGGCTACGAAATCCACGCCTATGCGACGAGCGATCGCGATGATCAGGTCACGCAACGGCTGCGGGGCTTCGCCGCCGGCTGGCGGGTGATCCGCGGCCTGGCCGACGATGCCGCCGCGAAGCGGATCCGTGAGGATGGGATCGACATCCTGGTCGACCTGGCCGGTCACACCAACCACAACCGCCTCGGTATCTTCGCCCGCAAGCCGGCGCCGGTGCAGGTGAGCTATCTCGGCTATCCCGCGACCACCGGCATGTCGCGCATGGACTACTACGCGCTCTGCGGCGGGGCAGTGCCTGAAGGCCTCTGCGACGAGCAGTTCACCGAGAAGCTGGTGCGGCTGCCGCGTGCCTACATGTTCGACCTGCAGCGCTTCACCGCCTCGGAGGCTTCGGTGATCCCGGAGGTCAGGCCACTGCCGGCGCTCACCAATGGCCACATCACCTTCGGCAGCTTCAATCGCATCAGCAAGTCGGATCAGAGCGTGGTCGACCTCTGGGCGCGCGCGATGCATGCGGTGCCGAATTCCCACTTCCTCGTCGCGGGCATGAAGGGTGTCGAGATGGTCGCGACCATGATCGCGCGCTTCGCCAAGGCCGGCATTCCGGAAGACCGGCTGATGTTCCGCCGCCATTCCCCCGACTATCTGCAATACCACCACGAGGTGGACATGCTGCTCGACAGCTTCCCCTATGCCGGCGGCACGACGACGAGCATCGCGCTGCGCATGGGCGTGCCGGTGCTGGCACTCGCCGGCGACACCTATGTCAGCCGCAGCGGCATCGTGCTGACGCACCATGTCGGGCTGGAGGGCTTCGTCGCCACGACCCCTGAGGAGTTCGTGGCGCGCGCTGCCCATTGGAGTGACAACCTGCAGGAACTCGCCGCCATCCGCGCCCGGCTGCCCGGGCAGATGGATGCGGCCATGCGGCAGTCCGACCTGGCCGCGCGCGGCTTTGATGCCGCCTTCCGCGCCATGTGGCGCCGCTTCTGCGAAGGCCAGGCGCCGGCCGCCATCACCATCACCCCCGAACAGCTCGGTGGCCCAGGCGAGGAGATGCCGACATGATGCAACGCAGCATTGCAGTCGCCCGCCCGAAGCTGCCCGATGCCGATGCGCTGCTCCCGTATCTCCGCGCCATCGACCAGCGGCGCATCTACTCCAACTGGGGCCCGCTGAACGCTGAGCTCGAGCGGCTGCTCGGCGACCGACTCGGCGCCTCGGTCGTCACCTGCTCCTCGGCGACCGACGGCATCACCTGCGCGCTGCGCGCGGTGCTCGAGGATCGGCCGGCGGAGAAGCGCTTTGGCCTCTGCCTGATGCCGAGCTGGACCTTCGTCGCGACGCCGCATGCAGCGCTGGCCGCCGGCCTCACGCCCTGTTTCCTCGATGTCGAGGAAGGGAGCTGGATGCTGACCCCGGAGCTTGTGCGCCGAGAATTGCTGGCCGGGCTGAAGTCGAACCTGCCGGTCGCCGCGGTCGTCGTGGTCGCGCCCTTCGGCCTGCAGCTCGCGCCCGAACCCTGGGATGCCTTCACCGCCGAGACTGGGATCCCGGTGGTGATCGACTCCGCTGCTGCCTTCGATGGTCTCAGCGTCGCGCGCACGCCCTCCGTCGTCAGCCTGCACGCGACCAAGACCGTGGGCGCGGGGGAGGGCGGCTTCGTCGCGACCCGCGATGCCGACCTCGCCAAGCGCATCAAGCGCGTGGCCAATCTCGGCTTCCTTGGCACCCGTCTCGCCGAGGTGCCTGCGACCAACGCCAAGCTCAGTGAGTATCACGCCGCCGTCGCGCTCTGCTCGCTCAAGGGCTGGCCGGAACGGCGCGCCGAATTCCAGTCCGTCGCGCACCGGCTGCGCGCGGCGGTGGAGCCGAGCGGCGCCGTGTTCCAGCCCGGCTTCGGTGAGGACTGGGTCTCGGCCACCTGCGTGCTGCGCCTGCCGGACGGGCTCGGCGCCGGCGATGCGGCGATGGGCCTCGGGCTGCGCGGCATTTCGACGCGCGCCTGGTGGGGCTTTGGCTGCCACACCAGCCCCGCCTTCGCGCATCTGCCCCGGCGCAACCACGCCGCCCAGAACCGCCTGCCGGCGACCGAGGTCCTGGCGCACAGCACCATCGGCATTCCCTTCTACTGCGACCTTTCGGACGCCGAGATCGCGCAGATCGGCACCGCCTTCGCGGAGATCGCCGCCGCCACGCCCGCGCCGGCGACGGAGACCTATGCGTCACCCGCCGGCGCCTTTCCCGTCCTGGTCTCGGCGGCGTGAACCCTCCACATCTCTACAGCGAGGCGGAGCTGCGGGGGCTCGGCTTCGCCCATGTCGGGCGCGACGTGCGGCTTGACCGCAGCGTGCGGCTCTTTGGGATCGGGCGCATATCGATCGGCGACCACAGCCGTATCGACCCCTTCTGCGTGCTGAGCGCTGGGCCCGACGGGATCACGATCGGGCGCAACGTCCATGTCGCGGCCTATTGCGGTATGGTCGGACGGGCGCGGATCGAGCTCGAGGACTTCGCCGGCCTGTCGCAACGCTGCTCGCTCTTCAGTTCGAGCGACGACTACACGGGCGTTGCGATGACCAATCCGACCGTCCCGGAGGAGTTCACCCAGGCGACGCATGGGGCGGTGCGGCTCGGCCGGCATGTCATCATCGGCTGCGGCAGCATCGTGCTGCCCGGGGTCAGCATCGGCCTCGGTGCCGCGGTGGGTGCGCTGAGCGTGATCCGGCAGGATGTGCCCGATTTTGCCATTATGGCGGGCAACCCGGCGCGCAAGCTGGGCGAGCGCGCCAGGACCATGCTGGAACTGGAGCAGGCCTATCTGACGTCCGAAGCTGCGGGGGCGGGCTAGATGTCGATATCCCGCGACACGGGCTTGGCCGGGGTCTCGGGTGCCGGCGGCGCATCCTGCGTGTCGCGAGCCTTGGGCAGGGGCGCCGGCCCGGGCAGGCCGAGTTCGCTGGGCAATGGCTGATCGGCGATCGCCGCGGCGCGATAGGCCGCCATCTCCCGTTCGGTCGGCAGCGAGGTTCGCACCTCGCCCTGGGAATCGAGGAACTCGATCACCACCACGCCGAGGCCGCTGTCCAGCCGCAGGCGCGGATTCGGCCGGATCTCCTCGATCGCGGCCGGCGCTTCCGTGCTGACAGCCGGCGCCTCCGTGCTCACAGCCGTCGCCATCGGCGACGGGAGCGCATAGGCCAGACCGGTGGCGGCTACGCCGCGCCAGGAGGTGTCGATCAGCATGGCGGATCGTTAAAGATTAAGAATAAATAATTACCGAGAGCTTAACGCCCGCCGGTTTTGACGTTCCACTGTTGCGGCGCAACACTGGCGCCCGCGTGACCCTCTCCTCCCTTCTCACCTCCCTCGGCACCCTCGCGCTGGCGACGGCGGGCGGCTATGTCGCCCATCTGCTGCGCATGCCGCTGGCCTGGATGATCGGCGCCATGGTCGCGACCGCGGCGCTCGCCTGGCGGCACAACGCTTCGGTCCCCGCCTTTTCCCGCCCGGCCGGGCTGCTGGTGCTGGGGCTGGCACTCGGCCAGACCTTCACCGCGCCGGTCATCGCGGCAGTCGCCGGCGCCCTGCCGGTGATCCTCGCGGCCGCCGTGCTGTCGATCCTGGCCGGGCTCGCGGTCGGGCCGATCCTGCAGCGCCTCGGCGGGCTCGATGGCCGCACCGCCTTCTTCGCCGGTGTTCCCGGCGGGCTGATGGTGATGGTGGTGCTGGCGGCGCGCGCCGGCGTTTCCATCGCGCCGGTGACGCTCTCGCAGACCATGCGCCTCGTCGTCGTGGTGCTGGTGTTCCCGCCGCTGCTGGCCGCACTCGCCGGCGGCACCCATGACACCAGCTTCCAGACGGTGCGGCCGGAGGTCTGGTGGCCCGGGCTCCTGATGCTGGCGGCCGGTGGCGCGGCGCTCGGCTTCGCGGGGCAGCGCGTCGGCTTCGCCAATCCCTGGATGTTCGGGCCCTGCCTGCTGGCGATCGGCCTCTCGGCAGCGGACAGACTGCCGTCCGGCGTCTGGATGCCGCTGGTCGATGCCGCGCAGGTCGCGCTCGGCGCCTCGATCGGCGTCAAGCTGACGCGCGACTTCATCCTCGGCGCGCGGCGCCTCGCCTTCGCGTCCTTCATTTCCACGATCGCGCTCTCCCTGCTGCTGATCGCGGTCGCGGTGGTGCTGGCACTCATCAGCGGCCTGCCGATCCCGGCGGTGATCCTCGGCATGGCGCCCGGCGGCATGCCGGAGATGACGGTGACCGCCAAGGCGCTCGACATGGCGGTGCCGCTGGTGCTCGGCTTCCATCTGACGCGCACGCTGCTCTGCAACGTGATCGTCGCGCCGATCTGGCGCATCGCGGAGCGGCTCGGCCTCGGCGGCTGATACCCGGCGGAGAAAGGCTTGCCTTTCGGAGTTGGGTATCAGCGCGCAGGGTTGGTGTGGCGGCTGCGCGCCAATCAAGGCGACAAGGGGCGCTCGCCGGTTTTTTCCCGCGATGATCTGGCGATCGGTGCTAGAATCTTCTCCATCGAGGGTCGACCCGCGCCGTCAGACGGCCACTGCCGCGGTCACACTCACTGCTATCGGCCGTCCGATGCCGCCCGCGACTCGCGACAGCGAGTGCTTCTGCACGAGCAGTCCTTGGGGAGGCAGAATAATGGCAAACGCTTCGACGGCCGACGGCATGGTGACAGCCCATGCCGATCCCATTCCACGCCGGATCGGGATGGCGGATCTCTGGACCGCGCTCAGCCGCGGCTATGACGATTTCCTCGCCGCGCCGACGCAGTTGATCTTCCTCGGCATCATCTATCCGATCATCGGCCTCATCGCCGCCCGCTTCGCCTCGGGCGACGGGCTGCCGCTGCTCTATCCGCTGGTCGCCGGCCTTTCCCTGATGGGCCCGCTCGCCGCGGTCGGCATCTATGAGCTGAGCCGGCGCCGCGAGCAGGGGGCTGAGGTCTCCTGGGTGAATGCCCTCGACGTGATCCACTCGCCGTCGCTGCCCGCGATCATCGGGCTCGGGCTCATCCTCTGCGTGATCTTCGTGGCCTGGCTCTTCGCCGCGCAGATGGTCTACTGGGCGACGATGGGCAATTGGATCCCGGCTTCGATCGGCGATTTCTTCGGCCGCATCCTCGGCACGCGCGAGGGCTGGAACCTCATCCTGATCGGCAATGCCGTCGGCTTCCTTTTCGCCGTGCTGGTGCTGACCATCACCGTGGTGTCCTTCCCGATGCTGATCGATCGGCCCGTGGGGGTGCGCGTGGCGGTCCGGACATCGATCCGGGCGGTGCTGATGAACCCGGGGCCCATGGCGGTTTGGGGCCTGATCGTCGCCGCGCTGCTGCTCGTCGGCTGCCTGCCGCTCTTCGTCGGCCTCGCGGTGGTGATGCCCTTGCTCGGCCACGCCACCTGGCACCTCTATCGGCAGGTGGTCGGATCCTGATCCCTGCGCGGTGGCCCGGAGCGTGGTCGCTTCAGCTCGAAGCGACCACGCTGCGGCGGATCACCCGGATCCGGGGCTGAAGAACCGGATCCGCGTGAACAGCGTGTGGTCCGCCTCGAAGATCATGAGGGCCATGAACACGACCACCGCCAGCGGCGGCAGCAGGATGGCGTAGATGATCGCCAGCCGCTCCCAGGCCATGTGCATGAAGACGGCGACGATCAGCCCCGCCTTCAGCATCATGAAAATCAGGATCAGGGACCACCGCAGGATGCCCTGCAGGTGGAAGTAGTCGACCAGGTAGGAGAAGGTGCTGAGGACGAACAGCCAGAGCCAGACGATCAGGTAGAGCTTGATCGGATGCTGCTGCTGCCCTTCGGCCGATGCCTGCGCCAATTTTGCCTCCTGGAGCGGTCTCGCTCCGCCTTGCCGCGCTCCAACCACGCCAGTCCTTGATTGTGGCGAGCATCTTCACCCGCCCGGGCGGGATCTGCCCTACCAGAGATAGAAGAATGCGAAGATGAACACCCACACCAGATCGACGAAGTGCCAGTAGAGCCCGGTGATCTCGACGATTTCGTAGCGGCCCTTGCGGCTGGTGAAGAAGCCCTTCCTCCCGCTGTCGAAATCGCCACGCCAGACTTTGCGCGCGACGATCAGCAGGAAGATGACGCCGATCGTGACATGGGTGCCGTGAAAGCCCGTGATCATGAAGAAGGTCGAGCCGAACTGCGCGGCGCCCCAGGGGTTCTCCCAGGGGCGGACGCCTTCATGGATCAGCTTGGACCATTCGAAGGCCTGCATGCCGACGAAGGCCGCGCCGAATAGCGCGGTCACCAGCATCAGCAAGGCGGCCGCCCGGCGGTTGCGGCGATAGCCGGCATTGACGGCCATCGCCATGGTGCCGCTACTGGTGATCAGCACGAAGGTCATGATGGCGATGAGGATGAGCGGCATGTTCGTGCCGGCGATCTCGAGCGCGAAGACCTCGCTCGGGTTCGGCCAGGGCGTGGTCGTCGACATCCTGACCGTCATGTAGGACAGCAGGAAGCAGCCGAAGATGAAGGTGTCGCTCAGCAGGAAGATCCACATCATGGCCTTCCCCCAGGACACGTCCTTGAAGGCATGCCGGTCGGAGGACCAGTCGCTGACCAAGGAATGCCAACCGGAAGTCGGCGTGGCGGCGTCCTGCGTGCGGATGAGCGGGGTGTCGGGCATGGACCGGTCCTATCCGAACGGCGCGCGGCAGATCGCGTAGAGCCAGGGGAAGACGGGCGCGTAGGCGAGCAGGACGAAGAACACGATCCAGGCCGCCAGCAGGAAGTGCCAATAGGTCGCGCACAGCTCGATGCTGAGTCGCAGCGCCTCGATCCTGGCCTGGCGCAGGCGGGCAGCCGCCCTGGCGAGCGCGACCAGCCCGCCCAGCACATGCAGCCCGTGCAAGGCGGTGAGGAGATAGAAGAAGGCATCGGCCGGGTTGGTCGCCGGGCGATAGCCCGCCTCCGCGAGCTGGCGCCAGGCGAGGACTTGCCCGGCCAGGAAGGCGATGGCGGCGAGCCCGCCGACCAGCAGCCAGGATCGCGCCTCCTCCCGCGCCGCCTGCCGCGCCGCGGCCCGCGCCCGGTGCAGCGCAACGCTGCTCAGCACCAGCACGGCGGTATTGGCCCAGAGAAGCTGCGGCCAGGGCAGGGGCCGCCAGTCCTCCATGTCCATCCGGATGGCATAGGCGCTGACCAGGAGCATCAGCAGCGTGCCGGCGATGCCGAGGAAGACGCCGAGCCCGATCTTCGCGGTCGGCAGCGGCGACGCGCCGGTATCGAGGATCGTCGCGGGCGTCGCGGTCTCCAGCCAGGGCTTGCTCATCAGCCCCTGCCGCGCCAGCAGCCACCAGCCGAGGAAACCCAGTACTGCGACCAGGAACAGAAGGGTGATGATCATCCCGAGCCTCCGTCGCCGGCCGCTGTCGCCGGCGGCTCGTTCTGCGGGATGAAGTCACGCGCCGCCCCCGGCACGCCATAGGCATAGGCCCAGCGATAGACCGGTGGCGTCTCCTTGCCCCAATTGCCGTGGCCCGGCGGGGTCTGCGGCGTCTGCCATTCGAGCGTGGTTGCGTTCCACGGATTGGGCCCCGCTTCGCGACCGCGCCGCAGGCTCCAGGCCAGGTTGAACAGGAACAGCATCTGAGCGGCGCCGACGACAAGCGCCACGACGCTGATGAAGGCATTCAGCGTCTCGGCCGAGTCCGGCACGAAGGAGGTCGGGCCGATCTCGTGGTAGCGGCGCGGCACGCCGAGCAGGCCGAGATAATGCATCGGGAAAAAGATCAGATAGGCGCCGAGGAAGGTGACCCAGAAATGGATCTTGCCCATCGCGTCGTTCATCATCCGCCCGGTGACCTTCGGGTACCAGTGGTAGATGCCGCCGAAGATCACCATGATCGGCGCGACGCCCATCACCATGTGGAAATGCGCGACCACGAACATGGTGTCCGAGAGCGGCACGTCGACGACGACATTGCCGAGGAAGAGGCCGGTCAGCCCGCCATTGAGGAAGGTGACGATGAAGGCGAGCGTGAAGAGCATCGGCACCGTCAGGTGGATGTCGCCGCGCCAGAGCGTCAGCAGCCAGTTGTAGACCTTGATCGCGGTCGGCACCGCGATGATCAGCGTCGTCGTGGCGAAGAAGAAGCCGAACCACGGGTGCATGCCGCTGACATACATGTGGTGCGCCCAGACGATGAAGCTCAGCGCGCCGATGCCGACGATCGCCCAGACCATCATCCGGTAGCCGAAGATGTTGCGCCGCGCATGGGTGCTGATGAGGTCGGAGACGATGCCGAAGGCGGGCAACGCGACGATGTAGACCTCGGGGTGGCCGAAGAACCAGAACAGGTGCTGGAACAGGATCGGGCTGCCGCCGCCATAACGGAGCTGCTGGCCCATCTCGACTAGCGCGGGCATGAAGAAGCTGGTGCCGAGCAGCCGGTCGAACAGCATCATCACGGCGCCGACGAAGAGTGCGGGGAAGGCCAGCAGCGCCATCACCGTCGCGGTGAAAATGCCCCAGACCGTCAGTGGCATGCGCATCAGCGTCATCCCGCGCGTCCGCGCCTGCAGCACGGTCACCACGTAGTTCAGCCCGCCCATGGTGAAGCCGATGATGAAGAGCGCGAGGGAGACGAGCATCAGGATGATGCCCCAGCCCTGTCCGCCCGGCGTGCCGGAGAGGATCGCCTGCGGCGGGTAGAGCGTCCATCCGGCGCCGGTCGGCCCCCCGGGCGCGAAGAAGCTCGCCACCAGCACCAGCACCGCGAGCAGGTAGATCCAGTAGCTCAGCATGTTCGCGTAGGGGAAGACCATGTCCCGCGCGCCGACCATCAGCGGGATCAGGTAGTTGCCGAAGCCGCCGAGGAACAGCGCGGTCAGCAGGTACACCACCATGATCATGCCGTGCATGGTGATGAACTGATAGTAGCTCGGTGGATCGATGAAGGAGAAGGTGCTGGGGAAGCCGAGCTGCAGGCGCATCAGCCAGGACAGCACGAGCGCCACCAGGCCGATCGCCATCGCGGTCAGCGAGTACTGGATGCCGATGACCTTGGCGTCCTGGCTGAAGACGTATTTCGTGATCCAGCTATGCGGGTGATAGAGCTCGACGTCATCGGCATGGTCGTGCGGGATCGGATGGTCCGCGCCGGGCACGATCTCGCTCATCGTGACGCCTCCTCGTATCTGTCCCGCTCAGGTGGTGGCGCCGATGCCTGCGCGCGCCGCGCGGCGGCGCCGAGTTCGGCGAAGGTCCGCTGCCCGACGAGCCAGGCCTGGTATTCGGCCTGGGTCTGCACGACGACGCGTCCGCGCATGGCCGCGTGCCCGACGCCGCAGAGCTCGGCGCAGAGCGCCTCGAAGGTCCCGGTCCGCGTGGGCGTGAACCAGAAATAGGTGATGGAGCCCGGTATCATGTCCATCTTCGCGCGGAACTCTGGCACGTAGAAATTGTGCAGCACGTCGATGCCGCGGAGCAGCACCCGGACGGGCCGGTCGATCGGCAGGCGCAAATCCTCGCCGTCGAGGATGATGTCGTCCTGCCCTTGCGGATCGGTCGGATCGACGCCCAGCGGATTCTCCGCGCTGACATGGCGGACGTCGGATCTGCCGAGCCTGCCGTCCTGCCCCGGCAGGCGATAGCTCCAGCGCCATTGCTGGCCGACGACCTCGATTTCGGTCGCGTCGCGCGGTACGGTGATGAACTGGTTCCAGACGACGAGGCCGGGCGCCAGCATCGCGGCGACGCCGATCGCGGTGATCCCGGTCAGCCACCATTCCAGGCGCTTGTTCTCCGGCTCGTAGTGCGCGCGATTGCCGGGACGCGTACGGAAGCGCAGCACGCAATAGGCCATGAACAGCAGGATCACGACGAAGACGAAGCCGGTGATCCAGAAGGTGAGGTTGATCGTGTCGTCGATATAGCCCCAGTTCGACGCGATGGGCGTCGACCACCACGGGCTCCAGAGGTGGAATGCCACCGAGCCGACCGCGACCAGCACCAGGATCAGCGCTACCGCCATGCCTCGCTCCTCCACGCCCCGGTGGGTTCCGGGGCTGAACTGGACGGGCCTCAACTCAGCCTGCCGTTTCCTCCGTCGCGATGTCGGCACGCGGTCCCATGCGCCGGACAGCCGACACCCAGTCACGCACGCGCGGGACCCCATCCATGAAGCAATGGCTGCGTGGTATTCGCCGTGGTCGTGCCCTGCTTCGCTCCCGCGGGAGAAAAGCCAACAGCAAGCAACGCAGAGCACTCTCAAGCGGCGAATGGCCGCGCCGGGGCCCTTTGGCTACCAGGAATGGTTGTGCGCGGCCGGCGCCGATGTCAACGGAAACAGCGAAGCCCCGCCTCACGGGGAGGATAGAGGCGTCGTCGCTGGGTCGTGTGGAGATGCGTTTTGCATCCGGCTGACGATCGCGCTTAAGCTCCCCTGAACAAGATGCGTCGGGGAGGAGCGAAGCCAACGCCATGCTCAGACCACTGCTTGCATCCATGATCCTCTTCTGCGCCGCATCCGCGGCGGCGCAGGACGCCGGCGGCGACGCCGCGGCGGGCCAGAGGGTCTTCGCCCAATGCCGCGCCTGCCACACGGTCGATCCAGGCGGGCGCGCCGGCGTCGGGCCCAATCTGCGGGGCGTCGTCGGCCGCCGCGCCGCCGCGATCGACGGCTTCCGCTATTCACCCGCGATGCGGCAACGGGCGGAAGGCGGGCTGACCTGGACCGAGGACAACCTGCGCTCCTACCTGCGCAACCCGAAGGAACTCGTCCCGGCCGGGACCATGGCCTTCCCGGGGCTGCGCAATGAGCAGCAGCTCAACGACCTGATTGCCTATCTCCGGCAGCAGCAGGGCTGAACGCTTAGGCCGCGCGCCAGCCGGTGCGGCGGTGCAGCCAGTCCCGGTAATGGGCGCAGGCCTCGGCGCTGGCGGCGAGCTGCGCCTGGACACGCGCGCTCTCGGTCGGGCCGATCAGGCGCACCGCTTCCACGGCGCCTTCCCGCGCCTCCTCCTCCTGCCAGTGCTGCGCGGCGCGCCGGAAGGCGCTGACGGCATCGGCTGGCGTCAGTGCGGGCAGCACCACCAGCGCCCGCAGCCGGCAGGCGGCGAGCGCCGCGCGCAGCGCCGCCAAGGCCGCCGCCGGCAGCTCGGCGCGGA
>NZ_JAAGBB010000044.1 GCF_018129085.1 Plastoroseomonas hellenica | reverse complement strand
AACGCACCGCGGCGCAGAGCGCCGAACAGGGCCAGGCCGCGGTCGCCCAGGCGACCGAGGCCGACCAGCGCCGCCGCGCCGCCGAGCAGGCGGCCGAGGAAGCCCGCCGCACCGCCGCGCAGCGCACGGAGGAAGCGCAGCAATATGCGCGGCTTTCGGAAAGCGCCCGCGCCCAGGCGGCGCTGCTGTCACGCGACCTCACCGCGCTCCGCGCCGAGCTCTCCCGCCTCGCCGCCGCGCTGGAAGCGGCGGAAGCCGCCGGGCGCGGCAAGGATGCGCAGATCGCGCTTCTCGGCCAGCGGCTGAACGCGGCGCTGGCGGCGCGCGTCGAGGAGTTGCAGCGCTACCGCTCCGACTTCTTCGGGCGCCTCCGCGACGTGCTCGGCGACCGGCCGGAGATCCGCGTCGTCGGCGACCGCTTCGTGTTCCAGAGCGAGGTGCTCTTCCCCACCGCCTCGGCCGAGCTGACGCCGAGCGGTGAGCGGCAGATCCGCGAGCTCGCGCGCGTGCTGCAGCAGATCACCGCGCAGATCCCGCGCGACCTCGCCTGGGTGCTGCGCATCGATGGCCATGCGGACCGCAACCCGATCCGCAGCGCCCGCTTCGCCAGCAACTGGGAGCTGTCGGCCGCGCGGGCGATTGCGGTCGCGCAGCTCCTGATCGCCGAAGGGCTGCCGCCCAACCGCGTCGCCGCCGCCGCCTTCGGCGACACCCAGCCGCTCGACACCGCCGAGACGCCCGACGCCTTCGCCCGCAACCGCCGCATCGAGCTGCGTCTGACGGACCGCTGACCGCCGCCGGCGATCACGCGCCCCCGGCCCCCCTCGTTTACTCGTGGCCGCGGATATTGACGACGGCCGTCGATCCGATCTGGGCGAAGGACACCTCGGCCCTGCCGGGGTTCCAGGATGCCATGGTGCCGAAGTCATGCCTGTCCAGGCTGGCCGGCGTGCCGAAGCGCGCCGACAGGGCATCCAGGAGCCCGGCTGGTTCGGCTGTCGAGTAGGCGCAGGCCCTGTGTCCGCCGGGGCCGTGCGCCGTCCAGAACGACACCGCGTCGGCGCCGCGATCGGCGCCCCGCTGCCAGCCCACCACCTGCACCGGGCTGCCAACGTGGGACACGAAGCCGGCCCGCCATTCCTCGAGCCGCGCGGCATTCATGCGCGGCCAGCCGAGCCGATCGCCTGTCGCCGCCGCCTCGGTGACCGTCGGCGACCTGCAGATATCCAGCAACTGGTCGATCGTGAGCGCGGGCGGCATGGCTACCGCCAATCCGGCGGCAAGAAACATGTTGATGGCAACGCCAACCAAAAGCTTGCGCATGTACCGGGCTTCCCGCCGCAAAAGGTTCCCCCACCTTCGCCCGAACGCCCGGCCCGGCCCAGACGGTGCGGCCCCTCGCCATGCCAGGCCCCGCATCAAATATCCGTCCGAACGCCCGAAGCCTTCGCCAAACCTCCCCGCGGCCGCAGGCTGCCCCTGGCTTCTGCGGAGCGAGGCGAAGCCGATGCTCCGGGGCCGCGAAGGCGGCCCCGCGCGCGACCCGCAGCCGCCGCCAGAGCCTCCCCCCCAGCGCGGAAGCCAAGCGCGCGGATGCGCGCGCCGGCGCTTGAGGACCTTGAACATGCCCACGATCAAGGTGCAGGAATCAATCATGACCTTCTCCGTCTGCGACCACGCGCTGCTCCGCCACCGCATGGCGGTGCTGCGCGACCGCGCCACGCCGTCCGACACCTTCCGCGAAACCCTCGCCGCGATCGGCGCCATCCTCGCGAGCGAGACGCTCCGGGACCTGCCGGAGACCACCGCCGAGGTTGCGACCCCGCTCGAGGTCATGGCGCATCCCGTGCTCGCCGGCCCGGCGCCGGCGCTGGTCGCGGTGCTGCGCGCCGGGCTCGGCCTGCTCGAAGGCGCGCGCCGCGTGCTGCCGGAAGCGCCGATCGGCCATATCGGCCTGGTCCGCGACGAGACCACGCTGCAGCCGAGCGGCTACATGGCGCGCCTGCCGCCCGATATCGCGGCCCGCGGCGCCCTGCTGCTCGACCCCATGCTCGCGACCGGCGGCTCCGCGATCGCGGCCGCCGCCCAGCTCAAGGCTGCGGGCACGACGCGGATCCGCTTCCTCTGCGTGGTCGCCGCGCCCGAGGGGGTCGCGAACTTCGCCGCGGCGCATCCGGACATCCCCGTGCTCGCCGCCGCGCTCGACCGCCAGCTCGACGCCCGCGGCTTCATCCTGCCCGGGCTCGGCGATGCCGGGGATCGCTGCTTCGGGACCTGATCGCCAGCCACGGCCGGCAACCGCACCCGCCGCCTGGCGTTCGGCCTTTGTCGACAGGGCTTGACCAGGGAGGATCAGCCATGGCGGACAAGACAGTCGTCAAGGTGGATGCCACGCATGCGCCCAAGGGGCCGGAGGGGCAGCACTACCTCGCCGCCGGCCGCAGCCTGTCGATGCGTCTTTGGAAGAACGAGGCGCCCGATGCGGCCAAGCCGCCGGTCCGGCGCGACTATGAGACGGTCGGCTTCGTCATCGCGGGCCGCGCCGAGCTCAGCATCGAAGGTCAGATGATCCGGCTGGAGCCGGGCGAATCCTGGATTGTGCCGAGGGGTGCCGAGCACAGCTACCGCATCCTCGAGGCCTTCACCGCGGTCGAGGCGACGCATCCGCCGGCGGAGGTCCATGGCCGGGACCACCCGCCCGCGGCGTGACCGGGGCGGGCTGACTGCAGCTCGGCCCAGGCGATCGTCGGCCGCCGCGGGCGACGGCCGCGTTCCACACGTCTCCGCGCGCCTGCCGCATGCCGGCAAACCACGCGGTCGCCGCGCGTTCCGAACTGACGCACGACACGGACCGGAGCTTGCCCATGACCGGATCGAAGCAGCCGTTGACCGATGTCCTCGAGCGCCACGTCTTCCAGCCCGTGCTGCGGGCGAAGCCCGAGGGTGTTCCGCCCGCCGCCGACCGGCTCGGCGTCCGCGGCGATGGCGATTAGCGGCCCCTCCGGGACGGTGAAGCTCCGTCACGTCGATACACGGGACCTTCGCATCGCCTATGAGGAGGCCGGCCATCCCGATGGCCGGACCGTGGTGCTGGTGCATGGCTGGCCGGATGACGTGCGTTGCTGGGACGGTGTGGTTCCCGGCCTCGCCGCGGATGGCTGCCGCCTGCTGCTGCCCTTCCTGCGCGGCTGCGGAGAGACGCGGTTCCATGCCGCGGCCACCTTGCGCAGCGGCGCCATCGCGGCACTTGGCCAGGACCTCGCCGATTTCCTCGCGGCGCTTGATCTGCGCGACGCCATCATCGCCGGGCATGACTGGGGTGCGCGCGCCGGCTATGTCGTCGGCGCCCTCTTCCCGGAGCGCCTGAGCGGCCTGGTCGCGATGTCCGCCGGCTATGCCACCGCGCATCCGGTGAAGCACATGTCCTACGATCTGGCGAAGGCCTATTGGTACGAATGGCTGGTCGCCACCGGCCAGGGCCGCGAAGCGATGGAGCAGGATCGCCGCCGGCTCTGCCGCTTCCTCTGGGAAAGCTGGTCGCCGGACTGGTGGTTCAGCGAAGCGGCCTTCGAGACGACCGCGGCATCCTGGGACAACCCGGACTGGGCACCGATCAGCATCCATGCCTACCGCCAGCGCTGGAGGGATGTGCCCGGCGCCCCCGAGCACGCGGCGCTGGAAGCGCGCCTCGCCGAGGACCCGCCGATCACCGTCCCGACGCTGATGCTGCACGGCGCCAAGGACCGGGACAATTTCCCCGCCACATCCGCCGGCAAGGAACGGTTCTTCACGCGCGACTACGAGCGAAGGGTGATCGAGGGCGTCGGCCACTTCCTGCCGCGCGAGGCGCCGGACGTGGTGGTGGACGCAATCCGCTGCATGCTGCGGAGGACCGCGCAGCGTTAGATGGTCCGAGATTCAGCGCCGGACCACGAAGAGCCGCCCTTCGACCGGCCCGCCCTTCTCCTGCCGCAGCACCGCGTCCCGCTCCGCGACCAGCGTCAGGCCGGCAGCGGCGAGCAGGGATCGCACATGCGCCGGCGCATGGCGGTAGCGCATGCCTTCGCCGAGGGCGAAGGGCAGGGCGTCGCCGGTCTCGATCGAGAAGCCGGCATGGCCGCCGGGGCGCAGCGCCATCCCGATCGTCGCGAAGGCAGGGGCGAGATCGCCGAGATAGTTCAGCACATCGGCCGCGACGATCAGGTCGAAGCGCGCCGGCTGGGTCGGCAACCAGGCCAGCAGGTCCGCCTCCGCCAGCGCATCGTAGATGCCGCGCGCCTTCGCCGAGGCCAGCATCCGCGGCGACAGGTCGAGCCCGGTCAGCCGCGCCGCGAAGCGCGTCAGCGGCAGGCCGGAGAGGCCGGTGCCGCAGCCGAGGTCCAGCACCTCCAGCCCGCGCGCCGCCGGCACGCCGGCTTCGTCGAGCAGCGCCGCGAGCTCACCGGGCGTCGCGTAGCCGAGGCGGCCGGTGAGCTCGGCATCGAAGCGCGGGGCGTATTGGTCGAACAGGTCGCGGACATAACCGGCCGGTGCGCGGTCGGGCGCCGGTGCTTCGCCGAGAGCGGCCAGCAGGAAGCGCGCCTGATCGGCAAGACCGGGCTGCGCACCGGAGCGGGCGAGCGCTGCGCGCGCCGCCCTGATGGCGCCGGCCGCATCGCCGGCGTCGCGGCAGGCATGGGCGATCGCGAGCTGCGGCTCCGGCGCATCCGGCGCCAGTTCCGCGGCACGGGCGAGCGGTGCCATGGCGGCGTCGGTGTCGCCCATGGTGGTCAGCGCCTGGCCGAGATTGCGCAAGGTCACGGCATCGTCGGGCCGCGTCACCAGCGCGCGGCGGAAAGCCTGCACCGCGTGCGGCAGCCGCCCCGCCTCAGCGAGCGTCGCGCCGAAATTGGCGTGGAAGATGCCGCTGTCGGGGTTCGCGGCCACCGCGCGCGCGCCGTGCTCCAGCGCCGCCGCCATGTCCCCCATCTGCCGGGCCGCGATGCCCGCCAGGTTGTGGGCATTGCCGTCCTCCGGCGCGCGCCTGAGCACCCGGGCATAGAGCGCCGCCGCATCGGCGATGCGGCCGGCGGTGTGGTGCGCCATGCCCTGGCGCAGCAGCGCGGCGAGTTCCTGGGCGGTCATTGGCGCATCCTCAGAACAACCCCTCGATCCGGCCTTCGGCATCGAGGCCGATGGTCTCGGCGGCCGGGTGCCGCGGCAGGCCGGGCATGGTCATGATGTCCCCGCAGATCGCGACCACGAAGCCAGCGCCGGCGGAAAGCCTGACGTCGCGGACCGAAAGCGTGTGGCCGCTGGGCGCGCCGAGCAGGGTCGGGTCGCTGCTAAAGGAATACTGGGTCTTGGCGATGCAGACCGGCACGCGGCCGAAACCCTGCGCCTCGAACTTCGCGAGCTTCTGCAGGACCGGCGGCGGGATCGCGACGTCGGCCGCGTGGTAGATCTCCCGCGCCACGGTGCCGATCTTGCCGGCGAGCGGCATGGCATCCGGGTAGAGCGGCTGGAAGCGTGCGGCGCCGCGTTCGATCTCCGCCCTGACAGCGCGCGCGAGGTCGAGCGCGCCGGCGGCACCGTCGCCCCAATGGGTGCAGAGAACGGCTTCCGCGCCGAGCACCCGCATCGCCGCCCGCACGGCCGCGATCTCGGCATCGGTGTCGGAGGTGAAGCGGTTCAGCGCGACGACCACCGGCAGGCCGAATTTGCGCATGTTCTCGACATGGCGGGCCAGGTTGACGACACCGCGCTCGACCGCTGCGACATCCTCGGTGCCGAGTGCGGCCTTGGCGACGCCGCCATGCAGCTTCAGCGCGCGGACGGTCGCGACCACGACCGAGACGGCCGGGGCCAGGCCGCCGATCCGCGCCTTGATGTCGCAGAACTTCTCAGCCCCGAGATCAGCGCCAAAACCCGCTTCGGTCACCACGACATCGGCGAGCGAAAGGCCGAGCCTGGTCGCGATCAGGCTGTTGCAGCCATGCGCGATATTCGCGAAGGGCCCGCCATGCACCAGCGCCGGCGAGCCTTCCAGCGTCTGCACCAGGTTGGGCGCCAGCGCATCGCGCAGCAGCGCCGCCATGGCGCCATCCGCCTTCAGGTCATGCGCGGTCACCGGCGTGCCGTCGCGGCGGTTGCCGACGATCATGCGCCCGAGCCGCGCCTGCAGGTCGGCGAGGTCGCGGGCCAGGCAGAACACCGCCATCACCTCTGATGCCACGGTGATGTCGAAGCCATCCTCGCGCGGGAAGCCGTTGGCGACGCCACCCAGGCTCGCGACCGTCGAGCGCAGCGCACGATCGTTCATGTCGATCGCCCGCCGCCAAGAGACGCGCCGCGCATCGAGCTCGTGGCCGTTGCCCCAATACAAGTGGTTATCGACCATCGCGGCCAGCAGGTTGTTGGCGCTGGTGATGGCATGGAAATCGCCGGTGAAATGGAGGTTGATGTCCTCCATCGGCGCCACCTGGGCACGGCCGCCCCCCGTCGCACCGCCCTTCACCCCGAAGCAGGGGCCGAGCGAGGGCTCCCGCAGGCAGATCATCGTCCGGGTGCCGAGCGCGTTCAGCGCATCGCCGAGCCCGATGGTCGTCGTGGTCTTGCCTTCGCCGGCGGCGGTCGGGTTGATGCCGGTGACCAGCACCAGCGCGCCCTGCTTCGCCTCGCTGCGGCCCAGCGCGAAATCCAGCGCCACCTTTGCCTTGTACCGCCCATAAGGCTCCAGCGCCGCCTCCGGGATGCCGGCGCGGCTCGCGATCTCGGCGATCGGCAGCAGCTTCGCGCGTCGGGCGATCTCGAGGTCGGTGGCCATGCGCTGCGTCTCCTGGAGCGTGCAGCCTTCGCGCTTAGACCATGATCGGTCCGAGTGGAACCGATCATGGAGCCATTTCGCTTGGTCGCGTGATTCACCCTCCTGGGCAGCACGGAGGCGGCGCAAGCGGGCTTCGCAAGGCACCAGGCGCCGCCTATCCTCCGCGCAAAGACCGGGAGAGATTTCCATGATGCTGCGCCGCACCCTGCTCGGCGGCCTCGCCGCCGCGCCGATGCTGCCCGCCCCTGCGCTTCGCGCCCAGGAAGCCGCCTGGCCGCAACGGGCCGTGACCATCCTGGTGCCCTTCGTGGCGGGCGGGCCGTCCGACATCACGGCGCGCGTCATCGCGACCCGCCTGCAGCAGGCGCTCGGCCAGCCGGTGGTGGCCGAGAACCGGCCCGGCGCGAACGGCGAGGTCGCGGCCCGGCTCGTGGTGCGCGCCGCACCCGACGGCCACACGCTGTTCGTGGGCTCGATCGGCGTCTTCGCGATCAACCAGGCGCTGCGGCCCAACCTCTCCTACGACGCGACGCGCGACTTCGCGCCGATCACCGTCGCCGTCACCACGCCGAACGTGCTGGTGGTCAACCCGAACCTAGTGCCGGCCAACGACCTCGCTGGCGTGATCGACTGGATGCAGCGGAACCGCGGCCGCGTCTCCTACTCGACCAGCGGCGTCGGATCCTCCGACCAGCTCACCATGGAGCTCTTCAAGCAGGTCACCGGGACCGATGCGACGCATGTGCCCTATGCCGGCGGCGCCGCCGCGGCGACCGACCTGATCGCCGGCAATGTGCAGATCAGCTTCCAGAACCTCGGCACCGTCGCGGGACACATCGCGGGCGGGCGCCTCAAGGCGATCATCGTCACCTCGCGCGAGCGCGCCGCCATCCTGCCCAACGTCCCGACCGGGATCGAAGCCGGGCTGCAGGATTTCGTCGTCACCTCCTGGCAGGCGATGATGGCGCCAGCCGGCATCGCGCCCGCGCTGCAGGCCCGCATCCACGCCGCGACCGCCGAAGCACTGCGCCACCCCGAAAGCCGGCAGCGGCTGGAGCAGATCGGCTTCACCATCGTCGCCAATACGCCGGCCGAATTCGCCGCCTTCCAACGCCAGGAAGTGGACCGCTGGACCCGCGTCATCCGCACCGCCGACATCCGGCCGGAGTAGGAGTGGCCTCGGGGGCTCTGCCCCCGAGGCAACCTACGCCGCTTCGCGCCGGCTGATGCCCATGGCGTCGAGGGTGGCGCCGATCGCTTCCACGGCGAATTTGATGTCGGTCGCGGTCACCGCGCCGATCGCGCCGATGCGCATGGTTGGCGCCTGGGTGTTGTGGAAGTTCGAGATCAGCACGCCGCGCGACTTCAGCGCGTCCACGAAGGCCTGCAGCGCGAAGGCGCGGTCCGCGGGCTGGTGGATGGTGACGATGACCGGGCCCTGGTGCTTGCGTTCCAGATAGGGCGTGAGGCCGAGGGAGAGGGCACCGTCGTAGAGGAGCTTCGCGTTCTCCTGGTAGCGCGCGAGGCGTGCGGCCTGGCCGCCTTCGGCGGCGTGCAGCTCGAGCGCCATCGCGAAGGCGTTCAGCGCCTGCACCGCGGGGGTGAAGCGGAAGCTGCCCCAGCTATTGCGGAGCGCATGCGTGTAGACGTCCGAGAGATCGAAGCACCAGGACCCGGCATTGCCGGCGCTGGCGACCGTGCGGTCGATGCGGGCGACGGCGAAGCCGATGCCGGGCATGCCTTCGAAGCACTTGCCGGAGGTGAAGACCATGACGTCGATCTCGGGCTGCACGCCGAGGTCGAGCGGCAGGGCGCCGAAGGCGGAGACGGCATCGAGGATCATGCGCCGGCCGGCATTGCGGACCGCGGCGCCGATCTCGGCGGGGTCGTTGATGATGCCGCTGCCGGTCTCGCTGTAGACCATCGCGACATGGCCGATCCCGGGATCGGCGGCGAGTGCGGCGGCGACCTCCTCCCCCGTCACCGGGCGGGTGTCGGGGACGGGCAGCGGCACCGGGACGCGGCCGCATTCGCGGACCAGGCGCTCCATGCGGCTGGCATAGGCGCCGTTCATCGGGATCAGGATGCGGGCGCCGGGGGCGGTGTAGGTGCGGACCGCGGCTTCGACCATGAAATGGCCGCAGCCCTGCAGCGGCAGGGTGGCGTGGGTTTCGGCGCCGCCGCCGGCGAGGTCCCGCACGCGGTCGCGGATGCCGGCATAGACCGGGCGGAAGTCGTTGTCCCAGGGGGCGATGTCCTGGCCCATCACGGCACGGAGCTCGGGCCGGGTCTGCACGGGGCCGGGAATCAGCAGCAGCATGGGGCGCGCCTATGCGGTGGTCGGGATCGCCGGGATGCCATGGCCCAGGGCAGAGGTGAAGACCTCTTAGGCGATGGGTGCACCGCTCATTTCACGCAACAACTTCCTCCGAATGGCTTCCGCGAAGGCGGCGTAGTCGGGGCAGGCCATGGCGAAGCTGCCGGGGCCGCCGATCACTTCTGTTGCGTAATGATCCAGCAACTCCGGTTCCTCGTTCACGACCGCGAGGGCGTTGATCGTGAAGCCAGCGGCGACGCCGATGTCGCGCACCGGGCCGGGCGGCCGCCCCTGGTTGTGGGCGCCGTCGCCCGAGACATCCATGACCCCGCGCGCTGCCGGCGCCGGGCAGGTGGCGAGTTGGGCGAGCCCGGCGGCCATCCCCTCCCCCAGCGCCGTGGCGCCGGCGGGCACCAGGCGCGGGCAGCTCTCGATGGCGTCCGCGATCGCGGTGGCCGACGCCGCATCCTCGAGCGCCGTCCAGGGCACGCCCAGCGCATGCGCCCCGCGCCCCGACCAGAGCAGCAGGCAGACCGCGATCGCGCCGCGCGCACCGGCGAGGGCGGCGGCCTGGATCTCCTCGTCGCGGAAGGCGGCCGCGTAGCCGCCCATCATCAGCCCGAACTCGTCGTAATCGACGGAGGAGGAGGCATCGACGGCAAGGGCCAGGGCGAGATCGACGGCGCGCATGCGGGGAGTGTCGCACAGCCGGTTGCCAGGGGCGCGGCCGCGTCGCAACGTCGTGCCAGGCAAGGAGCGAGCAATGCAGGAAGACACCGTCGGCGCCTTCGTCCCCGGCCAGCGCGCGGCGGTGGCGGGCGTCGGGCAAGGGCCACTGGCCGGCCTCTCCTTCGCGATCAAGGACCTTTACGACCTCGCGGGCTGGCCGACGACCTATGGCAGTCCGGACTGGGCGCGGACCCAGCCGGTGCCGGGGTCGACGGCGGTCGCGGTGACCGCATTGCTTCAGGCGGGGGCGGATCTGGTCGGCAAGACCAAGACCGTGGAACTCGCCTATGGCCTGACCGGCGAGAATCTCTGGCACGGCACGCCGATCAATCCGGCGGCGCCGGACCGCTTCCCCGGCGGCTCCTCCTGCGGGTCGGCCGCCGCGGTCTCGGCGCGGCTGGTGGATTTCGCGATGGGTTCGGACACCGGCGGCTCGGTGCGTATCCCCGCCAGCTATTGCGGCGTCTTCGGCATCCGCCCGACCTGGGGGGCCGTGAGCTTGGCGGGTGCCTGCCCGCTCGGCCCCTCCTTCGACGCCGCCGGCTGGTTCGCGACCAAGGCGGCCGTGCTGCGCGGTGTGGGCGAGGTGCTGCTGCCGCCGGGCAGTGAGGCGCCACTCGGGCCGCTGCTGCAGGTCAGCGAGGCCTGGACCAATGCCACGCCCCAGACCGCGGAAGCGCTGAAGCCGGCGCTGCACGCGGCGGAGGCCCTGCTCGGTCCGGCGCTGCCGGTCGGGCTGGCACCCGAGGGGCTGCATGTCTTCTACGAGAGTTTCCGCTGCGCGCAGGCCGAGGAGGCCTGGGCGACGCTCGGCGCCTGGGTCGAGGCGACGCGGCCCGAATTCGGCCCCGGCGTCGGCGAGCGCTTCGCGGCCGCCAAGGGGATGGAGCCGGCCAAGGCGGCGGCCGGCCGCGCCTTCCGCAAGCTGGCGCAGGCGCGGCTGCACGGGCTGCTCGGCGGCGGCGCGGTCGCGATCTACCCGACCTCGCCGGCCGCGGCGCCGTTGCTGACCGCGACCCAGGCGGAGCAGAACGCGGTGCGCGAGCGGACCATGGGGGTCACGGCGATCGCGGGCCTCGCGGGACTTTGTGAAGTGACCATCCCGGCCGGACGTGTCGATGGTGCGCCGGTCGGCATCTCCCTGGTCGCGGCCCCGGGGCGCGATCGCGCCCTGCTGGCGCTGGCCGAAATTCTGGCCGGCGAACTTGGCCTCTGAGGATCGTCCATGATCATCCGCGACGCGACGCAAGCCGACCTGTCGGCGATCACCGCGATCTATGCCCATCATGTCCTGCACGGCGCCGGCACCTTCGAGGAGGAGCCGCCGGACGAGGCCGACATGGCCGCGCGCATCGCGAAGGTGCAGGACGCGGGCTCCGCTTGGCTGGTGGCGGAAGGCGATGACGGCGCTGTTGCCGGCTTTGGCTATTACGCACAGTTCCGCGACCGCTCCGCCTATCGCTTCACGGCGGAGGATTCGATCTATGTGCGGGAGGATGTGCGCGGCCAGGGCGTCGGCAAGGCGCTGGTCGCGGCCCTCGTCCAGCGCGCGGAGGCGCAGGGCTTCCGGCAGATGATCGCGGTGATCGGCGACAGCGAGAACACCGGCTCGATCGGGCTGCACCTGTCGCTCGGCTTCCGGCAGGTCGGCGTGCTGCGCGCCGCCGGGCTGAAATTCGGCCGCTGGCTGGATGTGGTGCAGATGCAGCGGGCGCTGGGGCCGGGCGAGAAGGCGCTGCCGGATTGACCGCCCCGACTGCCGCGACGATGCCGGCCGGCGGCGTGGGCGGCTTCTTCGGGGCGCTCGGCGCCTTCGCCGCCCAGGCGCAGAGCTTCAAGGCGCATTTGAAGACCGCGGGCTTCAACCCGGACGACCTCGGCATCTTCTGAGGCGTCCTGCTGCGCGCGGCGGCGGAGAGAGCGCTTCCCGGCGGCGCGCCCCACGGCATAGTCTCGCCCTCACGCGGCCGCAGGGCCGCGTGAGGGAGAGAAACACGCCATGCACCGTCGCGCCCTTCTGGCCGCGGCGCCGCTGCTCGCGGCGCTCGCACTTCCGCAACCGGCCGCTTACGCACAGGAGCCGCAGCGCCCACCGCTGCCGGTCGCGCAGGCCCGCGAGGCGGGCTTCGATCCCGACCGCCTCGGCCGCATCCGCCCGGCGATCGAGCGCGAGGTGGCGGAGAACCGCCTGCCCGGCGCCGTCGTCATGGTTGCCCGCCGCGGGCGCCTCGCGCATTGGGATGCGATCGGCTTCCGCGACAAGGCCGCGAATGTGCCGATCGCGCTCGATTCCGTCTTCCGCATCTATTCGATGACGAAGCCCTTCACCTCGGTCGCGGCGATGATCCTGGTCGAGGAAGGGCGGCTGCATCTGACCGACCCGGTCGGCCGCCACCTGCCCGGCTTCGACCGGCTGCAGGTGGCGACGCCGACCGCCAACCTCGCGCTCGGCCGCGTCACCTACCAAGCCCTACCGCAGCAGCGCCAGATGACCGTCCAGGACCTGTTGCGCCACACCTCCGGCCTCACCTATCCTGAGACCACCGGCGTGCAGCCGGTGCGGGACGCGCTGGTCCAGCGCGGCTTCCTGACCGTGGGCGGCGCCGAATACGACAGCCGCGCCATGAGCCCGGCGGAATTCGTGCAACGCCTGGCGCAGGTGCCGCTGATGCACCAGCCGGGGACCACCTTTGAATACTCGCTTTCGACCGACGTGCTGGGGCGGGTGGTCGAGGCGGTCTCCGGCCAGCGGTTGGAAGCCTTCCTGGAGGAGCGGCTGTTCCGCCCGCTCGGCATGCGCGACACCGGCTTCGCGCTGCGGGAGGGGCAAGCGCCGCGGCTCGCCGCGCATCTCGGCACCGATTGGGCGCGCGACAATGCGCCGGTCGCCATGCTCGACGTCAGCCGCCCGCCTGGGAATGCTTCAGGCGGCGCCGGCGCGATCTCGACCGCCGCGGACTACCTCCGTTTCCTGCAGATGCTGGCCAATGGCGGCGTGCTGGACGGGCAGCGCATCCTCTCGCCCGCAACGGTGCGGCTGATGACGAGCGACCACCTCGCGGGCCTCAACGTGCCGGCGCCGCCGGGCGCGCTCGGGACGCCGGGCTATGGCTTCGGGCTTGGCTTCGCGGTGCGGCTCGCCGATGGCGTGGCCGGGGTGCCCGGCAATGCCGGGCAATACATGTGGGCCGGCTATGGCGGCACCTATTCTGGGTGGATCCGAAGGCGGAGCTGGTCGGCGTCTTCATGAGCCAGGCGCCGAGCGTGGAGCGGCCGATGCACCGCCGGCTGATCCAGACGCTGGTCTATGCCGCACTCGTGGATTGATGCCCCTCAGACGCGCGGTGCCGGGACTAAACACCTAACGCGTGGCACAGGCGGCGCGCAGTACGCCGCCGCCCGACAGGGCCTCGCCGATGTTGATCGCGCCGTCGAGGACGTCCGCCACGACGAGATCGCGTGCACGATGGCGCGGCAGGACTGTCAGATCGATGCCTTGGGTTCGACGGCGAAGCGCCTCGGTGCCCTGATGGCCGCGAACCCGTTCGCCGGTCCCACGGACCCGTACGCGATGAATGCCGTTATTGTCGCAGCGGAGCGTGAGCGTATCGCCGGCAGGCCAGTCGATGGCCTCGCAGAGCCACACGGTCCCGTTCGAAAAACTGCGCCGCGGCTCCGGCAGGCCGCAATCCGCCCCTGCCGAAGCCGGCAGAAGCAGGACGGCCAACGCTGCGGGCACGCTGCGCATGGGACCTTGATGTCGCGGAAAGGATCGAAATGCAAAGCAATGAGGCGAGAGCGCAGAGGCCACGCCCCTCACTAGCGGAGAATCGTCTCACCACGGGATAATGGTGGTCGGATGCGGATCAGGCGGGGAGCCGGAAACGGCTGCTGACGACGGGATCGTGATCGAGCGCCCAGCGGATCGCGTCGGCGCCGTCCGCTGTCTCCGCCCGCGCGGCGACGCTGGTAAAGCTGCGCTCGCCCTTCACCCGGGCCAGGAACAGCCGGTCGAAGGCCGGGGCCGCCGGGCTGCGCGGCAGGCAACAGGCGCAGCCGATCGCATGGCCGGATGCCGGGACCGCGAAATCCGCGCCTTCGGCGAGCAAGGCCGCCCCCTCCGGCACGGCGTCGCCGGGGGCGATCAGATGGACGGGGATGCGGGCGTCGAGGGTCCAGGCCATGGCACTGGACATAAGGATATGTTTATGTCCATATCAAGTCCACCATGGAAGAGCTTCTCACCCAGCTCCGCGCCGCGGCCGAGCCGACGCGGCTGCGGCTGCTGGCCCTTTGCGCCCGGGGCGCCTGGTGCGTCTCCGATCTGGTGGCGATCCTCGGCCAGTCCCAGCCCCGGCTGTCGCGGCATCTCAAGCTGCTGACCGAGGCCGGGCTGCTGGTCCGCACGCCGGAAGGCGCCAATGCCTGGTTCCAGGTACCGGGCGGCGCCGAGCTGGCGCGGCTGGTCCTGGCCCGGATCCCGGAAGAGGATGCGCTGCTCGCGGCCGATCGCCGTGCCGCGGCGCGCGTCGCCGCCGAGCGCGCCCGGGAGGCGTCCGAGAGCTTCCGCCGCCATGGCGCGGATTGGGACGAGCTGCGGGCGCTCGACATCCCCGCCGCCCCCGTCGAGGCGGCGCTGCTCGCTGCCCTGCCGGAGCGGCCAGGGGCGAAGCTGCTCGATATCGGTTGCGGCACCGGGCGGCTGCTGGAGCTGGTGGCGCCGCGCGTCGCCCAGGCGCTCGGCGTCGATGCCTCCCGCGACATGCTGGCGCTGGCCCGCACCCGCCTTGCCGAGAAGGGACTCGCGCATTGCGCGGTGCGCCAGGCCGACATGTACCGCCTGCCGCTGGCGGACGCGGGTTTCGACGTGGTGACCTTGCAGATGGTGCTGCACTACGCGGAGGATCCTGCCGCCGCGCTGGCCGAGGCCGCGCGGGTGCTGAAGCCCGGCGGGCACCTGCTGCTGCTCGACCTCGCGCCGCATGAGCGCGGCGAGCTGCTGACCCGCTTCGCGCATCGCTGGCCCGGCTTCGACGACGCCGAGCTGAACGGCTGGTTCGGCGCCGCCGGCCTGGTGCCGCTGCAGCCGCGCGGCCTCGGCCCGCTCCGCCTCTGGTGCGCCGAGCAGCGCGCCGATCATCACGCCCATTCCGCCTGAAAGTTGTCCCGCATGTCCCGTCCCCATCTTCTCGACGCGCTCCGCGACCAGGTGCTGCTCTGCGACGGCGGCATGGGCAGCCGCGTGCAGGCGCTTACCCTCGATGTCGAGCGCGACTACTGGGGCAAGGAGAACTGCACCGAGGTGCTGAACCTCTCCCGCCCCGACCTCGTGCGCGAGATCCATCGCGGCTACTACGAGGCCGGCGCCGACATGGTCCTGACCAACAGCTTCGGCGGCAGCCCGGTCACCCTCGGCGAGTTCGAGCTCGAGGACCGCGCCTTCGAGATCAACAAGCTGTCGGTCGAGCTGGCGCGGGAAGCGGCGGAGACATTCGCCGATGGCCGCCACCGCTGGGTGATCGGCGATATCGGCCCGGGCACCAAGCTGCCGAGCCTCGGCAACATCGCCTATGACGCGCTGGAGGCGGCGCTGGTCGAGCAATGCCGCGGCCTGATCGCCGGCGGCGCCGATGCGATCCTCACCGAGACCAATCAGGACACGCTGTTCATCAAGGCCGCGGTGAACGCCGCCAAGATCGCGCGCAAGGCGGCGAATTCCGACATTCCGATCTTCGTGCAGGTGACGGTAGAGACCACCGGCACCTTGCTGGTCGGGCCCGACATCGCGGCCGCGGCGACGGTGGTGCATGCGCTCGACGTGCCGCTGATGGGGCTCAATTGCGCGACCGGCCCGCAGGAGATGGCGGAGCATGTGCGCTGGCTATCGCAGAACTGGCCCGGCCTGCTGTCCTGCCAGCCGAATGCCGGCCTGCCGGAGCTGGTCGACGGCCACACGCATTACCCGCTCGGCGCCGAGGAACTGGCGAGCTGGATGGAGCGCTTCGTCGCCGAGGACGGGCTGAACCTGATCGGCGGCTGCTGCGGCACCTCGACCCCGCATATCCAGGCGCTGGATGCGATGCTGAGGAAGCGCGGCGGCTACCGCCCGGCGCCGGTCGCGCGGAAGCCGATCTGGGTGCCTTCGGTTTCCAGCCTCTATGGCGCGACGGGGCTGCGCCAGGAGAACAGCTACTTCTCGATCGGCGAGCGCTGCAATGCCAACGGCTCCAAGGCGTGGCGGGAACGGCAGGCCGCCGGCGACTGGGATGGCTGCGTCGCGATGGGGCGCGAGCAGGTGGGCGAAGGCTCCAACAGCCTCGACATCTGCACCGCCTTCGTCGGCCGCAACGAGCTGGTCGAGATGAGCGAGGTGATCACCCGCTTCACCAGCAGCGTGAACGCGCCGCTGGTGATCGACAGCACCGAGACGCCGATCATCGAGGCGGCGCTGAAGCTGCATGGCGGCAAGCCGATCATCAACTCGATCAATTTCGAGGAAGGCGAGAAGGCCGCGCAGGACCGCATGATCCTCGCGAAGAAATTCGGCGCCGCGGTCATCGCCCTGACCATCGACGAGGTCGGCATGGCGAAGACCGCCGAGGACAAGCTGCGCATCGCGCGCCGCCTGGTCGATTTCGCCTGCACGAAGCACGGGTTGCCGCAGAGCGACCTGATGATCGATCCGCTGACCTTCACCATCGCCACCGGCAATGAGGACGATCGCAAGCTCGGCCTCTGGACGCTGGAGGGGATCCGCATGATCCGGGAGGAATTCCCGGACATCCAGATCATCCTCGGCCTGTCCAACATCTCCTTCGGCCTGAACCCCGCGGCACGGCATGTGCTGAACAGCGTCTTCCTCGACCTCGCGGTGAAGGCCGGCATGACCGGCGCCATCGTGCATGTCAGCAAGATCAAGCCGCTGCACCAGATCCCGGAGGCGGAGGTGCGCGTCGCCGAGGACCTGATCTTCGACCGCCGCGCCGAAGGCTATGACCCGCTGCAGAAGCTGCTGGAGATCTTCTCCGGCCGCAAGGCGGCGGACAATGTCGCGAAGGTGAAGGCCGCGACCGTCGAGGGACGCCTCAAGGATCGCATCGTCGATGGCGACCGCAAGGGCCTGGGCGAGGAATTGCAGGTGGCGCTGGACCAGGGCGTGGCGCCGCTCACCATCATCAACGACGTGCTGCTCGACGGCATGAAGGTGGTGGGCGAGCTGTTCGGCGCCGGCAAGATGCAGCTCCCCTTCGTGCTGCAGAGCGCCGAGACGATGAAGGCCGCCGTCGCCTATCTGGAACCCTTCATGGAGAAGGTGGAGGGCCAGGAGAAGGGCACCATCGTGCTGGCGACCGTGAAGGGCGACGTGCACGACATCGGCAAGAACCTGGTCGACATCATCCTGACCAACAACGGCTACAAGGTCGTCAATCTCGGCATCAAGGTGCCGCTCGCCGACATGGTGACGGCGGCGAAGGAACATCGCGCGCATGCCATCGGCATGAGCGGGTTGCTGGTGAAATCGACCGTGGTGATGCGCGAAAACCTGGAGGAGATGTCCCGCCAGGGCGTCGACCTCCCGATCATGCTCGGCGGCGCCGCGCTGACGCGCAACTATGTCGAGGACGACTGCGTGAAGGCCTATGCCTCGGGCCGCGTCGCCTATGCGCGGGATGCCTTCGATGGCCTGCATCTGATGGACCGGGTGATGGGCAACGGCTTCGACGACTACCTGGCCGCGCTGCAGGCCAAGCGCGTCGGCAAGTCCAGCAACACCAAGCGCACGCTCGGCACCGCCGATCCGCGCGGCTTCGCCCCCGTGGACGTGAACTACGCGCAGACGCGGCGCCACCGGGTCGCTGCCGAAAGCCAGGTGCCGGCGCCGCCCTTCTGGGGCGCCCGCGTGATCGAGGCGGCGCCGAAGGCGATCATCCCCTTCATCAACGAGCGCAGCCTCTATCAGTTCCAATGGGGCTTCCGGAAGCAGGGCCGGTCGCTGGATGATTTCCTCGGCTGGGCGAAGCAGGAGCTGCGGCCGGTGCTGAAGCGCATGCTGGCGATCGCCGAGGCGGACAACATCCTGCGGCCGCAGGCGATCTACGGCTATTGGAAATGCGCCGGCCAGGGCAACGACCTGATCCTGTTCGAGGAGGATGGCGTCACCGAGGCGACGCGCTTCACCCTGCCCCGCCAGCCCAAGGAAGATGGCGAGTGCATCGCCGATTTCGTGCGCGACATCGCCGACGGGCCGGCGGCGCGGGACGTGATCGGGCTGCAGATCGTGACGGTCGGCCAGAAGGCGTCGGACATCGCGCGCGACTGGTTCGAGGACAACCGCTACCAGGACTACCTCTACCTGCACGGCCTCTCGGTCGAGATGGCGGAGGCGATGGCCGAATACGTCCACAAGCGCATCCGCGCCGAATGGGGCTTCGCCCAGGAGGACGATCGCGACATGGACAAGATGTTGAGCCAAGGCTACCGCGGCGGCCGCTATTCCTTCGGCTATCCCGCCTGCCCGCGGCTCGAGGACCAGGTGCCGCTGCTGCGGCTGCTGGGCGCGGAGCGGATCGGGGTCAGCATCTCGGACGAGTGGCAGCTCCATCCGGAACAGTCGACCAGCGCCATCGTGCTGCACCATCCCCGCGCGAAGTATTTTTCGGTCTGAGGCCTGTCAGGGGAAGGCCGCGGGATCCGGCGGCCTTCCCGGAATTGTGCCCCAGGCTGCATCTTGCAGCGTCCGCTCCGCAATTCTGCCGCGGCGTGTGGGACTTTCCCGCCTGACCTCTGGTCGCTAGAAGGCCCTTCGCGAACAACCACTGCGCCCGGGGGCGGATGGCGATGCTGCCGATGCTGATCGCGGCCTTTGCGCTCGGCCTGCTGGCGGCGGCGTGGAGCGCCGGCTTCTTCTGGTCCTGGTCCTTCACGGTCATGCCCGGCTTCGGCGCGGCGCCGGCTGAGGCCGCGATCGCGGCGATGCGCGCGGTCAATGCCGGCATCCGCACGCCGGGCTTCCTCTTCGTCTTCCTTGGGCCGGCGCCGCTCGCCCTGCTGGCGGGCGTGCTCGCCTTCGCCATGGGGCTGCGCACCGCGGCGCTGCTGGCCCTGCTGGCGGCCGCGATCTATGTCGCGGGCGTCCTGGTGGTGACCTTCGCGGTCAACCTGCCGCTGAATGCCGGCCTCGACGCCGTGCGTCCGGCACCGAGCGAGGCCGATGCGGTCTGGCGCGCCTATGCCGCGCCCTGGACCGCCTGGAATCACCTGCGCACCGCGGCCGCGACCGCCGCCTTCCTGGCGCTTGCCGCCGCGGCCGTGCAGGCGGCGCGCGAATGACGCCGGCAAAGCTCGCTGCCGGCAGCGTCGCCGTCGCGATCCTGGTGCTGCTGCTCAAGGCCGGCGCCTGGTGGCTCACCGGCAGCGTGGCACTCTTCGCCGATGCGCTGGAGAGCGTGGTGAACGTCGCGACCTCGATGGCGGCGCTGCTGGCGGTGCGCTTCAGCCAGATGCCGCCGGACGCGAACCACCCTTATGGCCATGCCAAGGCCGAGTATTTCTCCGCCGTGCTGGCTGGGGTGCTGATCATCGTGGCGGCGCTGCTGATCCTGAACGAGGCCTGGGGCGCGGTGCAGCGTCCCCGCGCGCCGGAGGCAAGCGCCATCGGCATTGGTGTCGCGATCGCGGCGACCGTCGCGAACGCCGCCTGGGCCGTCACGCTGCTGCGCGCCGGGCGCAGGCTGCGCAGCCCGGCCCTGATGGCGGATGGCCGGCACCTGGTCTCCGACGTGGTGACCTCCGCCGGCGTGCTGGTCGGCCTCGGTCTGGTCTTCACGACCGGGATCCTGTGGTTCGACCCGCTGATGGCGGCGCTGACCGCGCTGAACATCCTCTGGTCCGGATGGAGCGTGGTGCGGGAGAGCGTGGGCGGGCTGATGGACGAAGCCGTGCCGCAGGACCAGCTCGCGCGCATCCGCAGCATCGTCGCGACCAAGGCGGATGGCGCGATCGAGGCACATGACCTGCGCACCCGCCAGGCCGGCCGCTTCACCTTCGTCGAGTTCCACCTGGTGGTCGGTGGCGAGACCAGCGTAAACGCCGCGCATGCGATCTGCGACCGCATCGAGGCCGCGCTGAAGGCCGAGATCGGCGATGCCGTCATCACCATCCATGTCGAGCCCGAGGGCAAGGCGAAGCATCACGGCGTGGTCGTGCTGTAATCTGGTTCTGCTGCGGGGAACGGTGCGATGGTGAAGCTCGACGTGATCACGACGCGCGGCGGCGATGGCGGCGAGACCTCGCTCGGCGACGGCACCCGGCTGCGCAAGGACACACTCCGGATCGAAGCGATCGGCGCGGTGGACGAGGCCAATGCGGCGCTCGGCGTGCTGCGCCTGCATCTGGAGCAGGATGCGGCGACAGCGGCGATGGTCGCGCGGCTGCAGAACGACCTTTTCGACCTTGGCGCCGATCTCTGCATGCCGGGGATCGGCGAGGACTGCCTGCGCGTCACGGATGCGCAGTGCCTGCGGCTGGAGGCGGAGGTCGCTGCGATGAACGCGGCGATCCCGCCGCTGCGCAGCTTCGTGCTGCCCGGCGGCACCGCCAGTGCGGCGGCCGCGCATGTCGCGCGCACCGTGGCGCGACGGGCGGAGCGACGGGTGGTGACGCTTGCCGCCGCGGAACCGCTGAACCCGGCGGCGGTGCGCTACCTGAACCGCCTGTCCGACCATCTTTTCGTGCTGTCGCGGCGCCTCAACGACAATGGCGCCGCGGATGTGGTCTGGGTCCCCGGAGCGACCCGGTAGGTTGGCTCTGCCTTAGAAGCCGTAGAGCTGCGCCGGGTTGTCGACCAGGATGGCGCGGCGGGTCGCCGCGTCCGGCGTCCAGGCGCCGAGCAGATCGAGCAGCGGCGCCACCGCCGGCTTCGGCTCCGCCTCGTTCGGATGCGGCCAGTTGGAGCCCCAGACCAGGCGTTCCGGCGCGGTGGCCACCAGGGCGCGGGCGATGGCGGCGACATCGGCATAGTCGGGCGGCCCGCTGCGCGAGACGCCGTAGGGCGAGGAGAGCTTCACCCAGACGCGCCCGGTCGCCAGCAGCCGCCGCAAGGCGCGCACCGGCGGCGCGTCCGGCGGCACCGGGTCGTGGAAGCGGCCGACATGGTCGATCACCACCGGGCAAGGCAGGCCGCGGATCGCGGCCTCCCGCGCTTCCATCTCGCCGCCATCGAACTGGAGCTGCACATGCCAGCCGAGCGGCGCGACATGGGCGGCCAGTGCGTGCAGCCGCTCCCACGGCACCACGCCGCCCTTCATCAGGAAGGCCCTTGCGCCGCGGGCGCCGGCGGCGTGCAGGCGTTCCAGCTCCGCGACCGGGGTCTCCGGCGTCACCGCCACGACGGCGCGTGCCGTATCGGCGCCGAGTGCGGCGACGGCATCGAGGGTGCAGGCATTGTCGGCGCCATAGGCGGTCGGCTGCACCACCACGGTGCGGGTAAGGCCGAGCGCCGTCCGCAGCGTGCGGTAGGCATCGAGGTCATAGGCGAAGGGCACCGGCGTCGGGTTGGTCGGCGCCACGGGGTAGCGCTCCGGCGGCCCGTAGATGTGCATGTGGCAATCGGTTGCGCCGGGCGGCACGGGCAGGCGGGGCGGGATGGTCATCTGGTGTCCTCCGTCCATCCCGTGTGGCGGCTGCCGTCGCCGCCGTCTATATGCGGATACAAGAACACAAGGGAGAGAGCGGCCGTGATTGGACGCAGGAGCATCATCAACGGCGCCGCCGGCCTGGCCGGCGCGAGCCTCGCCGCGGCACCCGCGCGGGCGCAATGGCAGCCGGCGCGGCCGATCCAGATCATCGTCGGCTTCGCGCCGGGCGGCGGCGCGGATCTGGCAGCTCGGGCGATCGCGGAATCCGCGACCCCCAGCTTCCCGACCGCGCTCGTGGTGATGAACCGCCCGGGCGCCGGTGGCGCGATCGCCGCCGAATACGTGGCCGGGCTGCCGCCCGACGGGCTGAACCTGCTGGTGAACGGCGGCAGCGAGAGCATCTCGCTGCCGGTCTTCCGGGACCTGCCCTATGACCCGAAAACCTCCTTCAAGGCGATCATCCGGCTGACCCGGCAGCCGCTGCTGCTGGTCGCCAAACGGGGCGGGCGCTTCGGCGATATCCGGGCGCTGGTGGAGGCGGCGAAGCGCGCGCCGGAATCGGTCTCCCACGCCTCCTCCGGCCTCGGCTCGATCTACCACGCGGTGGTGCTGCTCTTCGCCCGCGCCGCCGGGGTGGAGTTGCTGCACGTGCCCTTCACGGGCGGCGCGCCGGGCCTGCAGGCGCTGCTCTCGGGCACTGTCGACCTGGCGGTGCTGGCACCGGAGGAGATGGCCGGGCTGGTGCAGGGCGGCGAGGTGCGGCCGCTGGCGGTTGCTTCCGCCGAGCGGCTCGGCGGCGCCTATCAGGATGTGCCGACGCTGCGCGAGATGGGCTGGGATGTCGTCGTCGAGAACATGAAGGGCCTCTCCGCGCCCGCCCGCACGCCGGATGCCGTCATCGCTTCTCTGCATGACCGTTTCCGGCAGGGCATGCGCGGGCGGGGCTGGAACACCTTCCTGGAGCGCACCGGCGCGATGGACGGCTACCTCGACGGCCCCGGCTTCCAGGCCGCGATGGACGCCGTACTGGATGCGCTGCGCGCTGCCGTGCGGCGCTGACCCTCCTCCGCCAAGGCTTCGGAGGGCGAGCCCTCCGGAGAGCCTCCCGCGGCCAAGGCCGCCACTGGTTTTCGCGGAGCGAGCGAAGCGATGCTCCGGGGCCGCACATGCGGCCCCGCGCGCGACCGACCGTTCTCGTCAGTGCGCCCTGACAGCGCGAAAGCCAAGCGCGCGGATGCGCGCGCCGGCGTCTGAGGTCAGATATCAGGCCGTCGTGACGAAGGCGCGGAGGCTTTCCGCCTCCTCCTCCACCTGGGAGATGCGGGCCTTCACGAGGTCGCCGATCGAGACCATGCCGACGAGCATGCCATCCTCCACCACCGGCAGGTGACGGATCCGGCGGTCGGTCATCTCGGCCAGCGCGTGGTTGATGGTGTCGTTCGGCCGCACCGTGTGGATGTCCGCGGTCATCAACTGGCGCGCGGTCATCGACAGCGCCACCGGCCCCTCCTTGGCCAGCGCGCGCACGATGTCACGCTCCGACAAGATGCCGAGCAACGCGCCGCCACCGTCACGTACCAGCACGGCGCCGATCCGATGCCGGGCAAGGGTCCCCGCAATCGCCACCGCATCCTCTCCCGGTCCGACCGAGACGACGCGAGAATCTTTGTGGGCCAGAATGGACGCAATGGTCATGCGGGCCTCCCAAGAGCAGATCGCCGCAGGGCGCTATCGCCCGGAGGCGCGAAGCTGCTCGCCAGACAAACTGCCCAGGCGGCTCCCGAGAACGCGCCCGGATTGCAGAAAGGTAACCTGAGCCGAGCCCCGCCGCATTTCAAGCGGCAAGAATGTTGCGTCGATCAATCGCCCAAGGTCATTCGCTCGCGGGCAATGGCACAGGCGGCGGTGTCGGCGTGAGCTGGGTGCTCACCAATTCCGCGAAAATGCCCCCCTGCCGGACCAGATCGGTGAAGGGGCCGCGTTCCGCGACCTGGCCCTGCGCGAAGACCAGGATCTCGTCCGCGTCGCGCACGGTCGACAGGCGATGGGCGATGATGAAGGTCGTCCGGCCGGCCATCAGCGCCGCCAGCGCCTTCTGCACCCGCGCCTCGGTCGCGGCGTCGAGCGCGCTGGTCGCCTCGTCCAGGATCAGCACCGGCGGGTCCTTCAGCAGCGCGCGCGCGATCGCAAGCCGTTGGCGCTGGCCGCCCGAGAGGGTGCTGCCGCGTTCCCCGATCATGGTGTCGTAGCCCTGGGGCTGGCGGAGGATGAAATCATGCGCCTCGGCCAGCCGGCAGGCGCGCTCGATCTCCTCCTGGGTCGCGTCGGGGCGGCCGACCTGCAGGTTCTCCCGGATGGTGCGGTTGAACAGCATGCTCTCCTGGAACACCACGCCGATGTTGCGCCGCAGCGATTGCAAGGTGAGGTCGCGCAGGTCATGCCCATCGAGGGTGATGCGGCCTTCGACCGGGTCCCAGAGGCGCTGCAGCAGCGCCATGGCGGTCGATTTGCCGGCGCCGGTCTGGCCGACCAGGGCGACGGTGCGGCCGGGCGGGGCCTGGAAGCTGATATCGCGCAGGATGCGCGGGCCGCCGGGATAGGCGAAGGCCACGTTCTCGAAGGCGACGGCGCCGGCGCTGCGGCCGATGTCGCGGGCATCCGGCCGCTCCGGCACCGAGCTGACCGTATCCAGCACCTGGAACAGCTCCTCGAGGCTCGGCATCTGGAACACCAGGCGGGAGACGAAGCCGACCGCCCCCTGCAGCTTGCCGATCAGCAGGGTCGCGAAACCCATGAAGGAGACGATCTCGCCGACCGTCGCCTGCCCCTGCATGTGCAGCATGGTGCCGAGCACGAAGATCAGGATGACCGTCACGGTCGAGGCCGCCTGGGTCAGCACCGCGACCACCGCCCACCAATTCAGCACCGGGAATTGGTGATCCAGCACCTGCTTCATGATGTCCCCGAACAGCCGCGCCTCCGACGCCAGGCGCGTGAAGCTCTGCACCACGACGACGTTGGACAGCGCGTCCTGGGCATTGCCTGCGAGGCGGGAATGCAGCCCCTCCACCATCTCCTGCGCGCCCTGGGTGCGGCGGATGACATAGGCCGAGAGGCTGCAGAAGACCGCCACCAGCACGATCAGCAGCAGCGCCAGCCGCCAGTTCATGGCGAGCGTCAGCGGCAGCAGCACCAGGGCCGCGATGAAGGTGGTCAGGTGTTCGCGGAAGAAGGACAGCCAGAGGCCGAACAGGTTGTCCGTGCCGACCAGCATCACCTTCATCAGCCGCCCCGACTGGGTGTCGCCGTGGAAGGAGAGCGGCAGCGCCAGCACGTGCTGGAAGTAGCGGTGCATCACCACCAGCCGGTTGCGGTGCGCCATCCGGTCCGACAGCAGGGAGACGGCGACATTGGCGCCGATCCCGGAGAGCCCGACCGAGACCCAGAGGACCAGCAGCGACAGCGCCTGCGTCCAGACCTCGGCCGGGGTCAGGCGGTTGGCCTGCGAGAGCACATCGACCACCCGGCCGAACAGCACGGGTTCCAGGAACTGGAGCCCGGCCAGCGCCAGCGCGGCGGCGGCCAGCCCGAACGCCACCGCGCGATCCGGCGCCAGCAGGCCGAGCACCCGGCCATAGAGTTTCACGAACCGCATCCTGCCTTGATCCCCGGGCTCTGCGCGCAGCCTGATTGCCAAGCCCGGCGCCGCGGCACAACCCGCCACGCGCTCGGCTTGCTTGCGGCGGGGGACGCGCCACGCCACTCTTGCTCTCAACAAAGGGAGGAATGACGCGATGACAACCACGCGACGCAGGCTGCTCGGTGCCGCCGCGGCCGCCGGGCTGGCCCGTCCGGCCCTGGCGCAGGGCGCCTGGCCGAACCGGACCATCCGGCTGGTCGTGCCCTTCACCCCGGCCGGCACCACCGACATCGCGGCCCGGATCCTGGCCGAGCGCCTGACCCATCGTCTCGGCCAGAACGTGGTGGTGGAGAACCGGCCCGGCGCCGGCGGCAACCTCGGCACCGATGTCGTCGCGAAATCCGATCCCGATGGCTACACGCTGCTGATGTGCACGATCAGCAGCAGCGCCATCAACTATTCCCTCTATGGCGCGCGCATGCCCTACAAGCCCGAGGACCTGGCGAGCATCGGGCTGCTGCTGCGGGTGCCGAACGCCATCTTCGTCGCGAATTCCCTGCCGGTGCAGACGCTGCAGGAGCTGGTGACCTATGCCAAGGCCCGGCCGGGGCAGCTCAACATCGGCTCCTCCGGCATCGGCACCTCGCTGCACATGACCGGGGAGCTGCTGAAGCTCGAGGCCGGGATCGACCTGCTCCATGTGCCCTTCCGCGGCGCCGGGCCGATGATGCAGGAGGTCATCACCGGCCGCATCGAGGTCGCGGTGGACAACCTGCCCTCCGTCATCGGCCATCTCAGGGAAGGGCGGCTGCGGCCGCTGGCGATGACCACCGCGACCCGGAGCCCCGCTTTGCCCGAGGTGCCGACGACCGCCGAGGCCGGCTTTCCGGGCGTCGAGGCGACGGCCTGGTTCGGATTGCAGGCGCCGGCGCGCCTCCCGCGCCCGATCGTCGATCGCCTGTCCACCGAGATGAACGCCGTGATCAAGGAGCCGGAGACGGCGCGGCGGCTCGCCGAGCTCGGCGGCATGACGCCGGACCTGACGCCGGATGGCGGCACCTCGCCCGAGGGCTTCGCCCGCTTCGTGGAGGGCGAGATCCGGAAATGGGGCGAGGTGGTGCGCCGCGCCAATGTCCGCGTGGAGTAGCGGCATGCGTGCGACCCGCCGCCTGATCCTCGCCGCCGGCCTGGCGGCACCGGCCATCGCGCGCGCCCAGGGCGCGGCATTCCCGACGCGCCCGATCCGCCTCGTCATCCCCTTCACCCCGGCCGGCACCACCGACCTGGTCGGCCGGGTGACGGCCGAGAAGCTCGGGCAGCGGCTCGGCGCCCAGGTGGTGGTGGAGAACCGGCCGGGCGCCGGCGGCAATGTCGCCGGCGACTTCGTGGCGCGGAGCGAGGCCGATGGCCACACGCTGATGCTGACCACGATCGGCACCGGCGCGATCAATTTCGGCCTCTACGGCGCCCGCATGCCCTACCGGCCGCAGGACCTCGTCGGCGTGGCGCTGATGATCCAGGTGCCGAACGTGCTGATGGTGGCGAACGACACCCCGGCCCGGACGCTCAGGGAGCTGATCGCGCTGGCGGCGGCGCGGCGAGGCGGGCTGAACTACGGCACCGCCGGCATCGGCACCAGCCCGCATATCTGCATCGAGCTGCTCAACATGATGACGGGCATGCAGATGCAGCACGTCCCCTATCGCGGCTCCGGCCCGATGCTGACGGAGCTGGTCGCGAACCGCGTCGATGTCGGGATGGACAATATCCCCTCCGCCCTGCCCTTCATCCGGGAGGGCCGGATCCGGGGCATCGGCGTCACCTCCAAGACCCGTTCGGCGGCGCTGCCGGACCTGCCAACCTTGGACGAGGCCGGCGCCAGCGGCTTCGAGGCGACGGCCTGGTTCGGCGTCGTCGCCCCCGCCGCCACGCCACGCCCGGTCGTGAACCGGCTGGGCGAGCTGCTGAACCAGGTGGCGCTGGAGGCCGATTTCCGCCGCCGCATGGCGGAGCTCGGCGCCGATCCGCCCGGCCTGACGCCGGATGGCGGCACCACGCCCGAGGCCTTCGATGCGTTCCTTCGCGCCGAACAGACCAAGTGGCTGGACGTGGTGCGCCGCTCCGGCGCCCGGATCGAATGAGCATTGCGGCATCCGGGATGGCGGGCTAGGCCGCCCGCAAAACAACCGGAGCCGCCAATGATCATCGCCCGCCGCGCCCTGCTGGGCGCGCTGCCGCTTCTCGCCGCGCCCGCCATCCTCAGCGCGCAGCCTGCCTGGCCGAGCCGCCCCGTGCGCCTCGTCGTGCCCTTCCAGGGCGGCGGCGCGACCGACGTCACCGCGCGTGTGTTGGCGGAGCGGCTGTCCCAGACCCTGGGACAGCCGATGATCGTCGACAACCGCGCCGGCGCCGGCGGCAATATCGGCGCGGAGCTGGTGGCGAAGTCCGATGACGGCCACACGCTGCTGATGACGACGATCGGCACCGCCAGCATCAACCAGTTCCTCTACAGCCGCATGCCCTATCGGCCGGAGGAGCTGCAGGCGGTCGCGATGGTGAACCTGGTCGCCAACGGCATCCTGGTGAACGCCTCGGTCCCCGCGAATTCCCTCCAGGAATTGGTGGCACTGGCCAAGCGCGACCCGGGCGGGCTGAGCTACGGCACGCCGGGCAACGGCACCTCCGGCCATCTCTGCGCCGAGCTGCTGAAGGTCCGCGCCGGGATCGACCTGCTGCATATCCCCTTCCGCGGCACCGGCGGCGTGATCCCGGAACTGCTGGCCGGGCGCCTGCAGGTCGCGATCGACAACCTGCCCGCCTATCTGCCCTATGTCCGCGAGGGGAAGGTGAAGCTCCTCGCCGTCACCTCCCGCGACCGTTGGTTCTCGGTGCCGGAGGCACCGACCGCGACGGAAGCCGGCGTCCAGGACTTCGAGGCAGTGGCCTGGTTCGGCGTGCAGGCGCCTTCCCGCATGCCGCGCCCGCAGGTGGAGCGCCTCTCCGCGCTGATCCTGGAAGCCTGCGCGGAGCCCGCGGTGCAGACCCGGCTCCGCGATGTCGGCAGCGAGCCGCGCCCGCTCGGCCCCGAGGCCTTCCAGCGCTTCATCGAGGCAGAGAACGCCAAGTGGCGCGAGGTGGTGCGGGTCTCCGGCGCGCGGCTCGATTGAGCGGCCTCGGGCCGGCCGAAGGCCGGCCCGTCACGATCACAGGCGATCGCCGGAGAAGGTGTCGCAGCCGGCGATGTCCCCGCCCTCGATGCCGCGCCGGAACCATCGCACGCGCTGTTCGGAGGAGCCGTGGGTGAAGCTCTCCGGCACCACGGTACCGCGCGCGCGGCGCTGCAGCCGGTCGTCGCCGACCGCGGCGGCCGCGCCCAGCGCTTCCTCCAGATCGCCGCTTTCCAGGATCTGACGCGCGTCCTGGGCGCGCCGCGCCCAGACGCCGGCCAGGCAATCGGCCTGCAGCTCGACGCGAACCTGCAGGGCGTTGCTCGCCGCCTCGCCGGCGCCCCGGCGGAGCTGCTCCACCCGGCTGAGCACCCCGATCAGGTTCTGCACATGGTGCCCGACCTCATGCGCGATGACATAGGCGGCGGCGAAATCGCCGGGCGCGCCGAGGCGGCGCTGCATGTCGGCCAGGAAGTCGAGGTCGATGTAGAGCCGCTGGTCGCCCGGGCAGTAGAAGGGCCCGACCGTCGCCTCGGCGAAGCCGCAGCCGGTCTGGGTGGCGCCGGAGAACAGCACCAGCACCGGGTCCCGGTACTGACGGCCGGCACGGGAGAATAGGTCGCGCCATACATCCTCGGTCTCCGCCAGCACGCGCGAGGCGAAGCGGCGCCCGGCATCATTGGCCGGCGGCGCGCCTTGCTGCGTCGTCTGCTGCTGCGGTGCCCCGCCGCCCTGCAGGAGCAGCGAGGGATCGACGCCGAGGAACAACGCGATCAGCAGGATCGCGACGCCGCCGAGTCCGCCCACCGCGATCCGCCCGCCGCCGCCCCCGAAACCGCCGCGGCCGCGGCGGTCATCCACATTCTCGCTCTCGCGTCCGTCGTCGAGGCGCATGGTTTCCTCCCTCAGCCGCCGAGCAGCGCGGCCAGCCTGGCATCGAGCCCCTTGGTCGCGCGTCCGGACGGTGCCGCGAAGCTGCCGGTGCGCGGCTTGGGCAGGGCCGCGCGCACCAGCATCTCCGCCATCCGGGTCGCGCAGGCAACGCCATCCAGCAGCGGCAGCGGCGCGCGGCCCTTCAATCTTTCGTCGAAGCCCGCGAGCGCGGCACCGCCCAGGATCACCGAATCCGCCCCCTGCGCCGCCAGCGCGTCGATCGCCGGCAACAGCTTCGCGGCGACGCCCTCGGGATCCCGCACCGCCTCCGGCGCCGCGACGTCGATGGAGCCGAGGCCCGCCAACCTCCCGGCCAGGCCGTGGCGGGTGACCAGCTCACGATAGGTCTCGACATTGCCGAAGGTCACCAGGCCGAAGCGGCCACCGATCATGCAGGCGGTGAAGCAGGCGGCTTCGGTCATCGAGACCACCGGGCAGGGCATCATCTGCCGCGCCGCCTCCAGCGCCGTGTCGTGCGACACCGCCAGCACCACGGCATCGACCTGGCCCGCATGCTGCGCCAGCACCTCCAGCAGCGCATGGCCGGCGATGATGTTCTCGGCCCGGCTGCTGATCACCGCCGGGCCGAAGCGCGGCGTCGCGGCGATGACCTCGGTTCCCGATGCTGCGGCGCGGCGAGCGGAGGCGGCGCAGGCCTCGGTGATCGCCTCCGTGGTGTTGGCATTGGCGACGAGGATGCGCATGGCGTGCTCCGGGTTGGCTGGCGGCATCCTGCCCCTGCGGGGCGACACTTCCCAGCCCCTCTTGCGGCGTGACCCGCCTCCGCTCAGGCTGCCGCCGAACGCCCAGGAGCCCGTCCATGACGCATGCCGCCGCCATCGCCCTGCCCTTCGACACTGACGAGATCCTGGAGGGCCTGACCCGTTGGGTCGCCTGCGAGAGCCCGACCTTCGATGCCGAGGCCGTGAACCGGATGATGGCCTTGGCGGCGCGTGACCTGGCGCTGCTCGGCGCGCGCGTCGAGCGCATCCCAGGCCGCATGGGCCTCGGCGATTGCGTCCGCGCCCGCTTCCCGCACCCGATGGGCGACAGTGCGCCTGGCATCCTGGTGATGGCGCATCTGGATACCGTCCACCCCATCGGCACATTGGCAAAACTGCCGATCCGACGGGAAGGCGGGATCTGCTACGGCCCCGGCATCTGCGACATGAAGGGCGGCACCTACATCGCCATCGAGGCGATCCGGCAGATGCTGCGCGCCGGCATGCCGACGCCGCTGCCGATCACCGTGCTGCTGACTTCCGACGAGGAGATCGGCAGCCCCTCCACCCGCGACCTGATCGAGGCGGAGGCGGCGCGCCACCGCTATGTGCTGGTGCCGGAGCCGGCGCGCCCGGATGGCGGCGTCGTCACCGGCCGCTACGCGATCGCGCGCTTCAACCTGAAGACCACGGGCCGCCCGAGCCATGCCGGGGCGCGCCTCTCCGAAGGGCGCAGCGCGATCCGCGAGATGTGCCGCCAGATCATCGAGATCGAGAACATGACGACGGAGGACTGCACCTTCTCGGTCGGCGTCATCCATGGCGGGCAGTGGGTCAATTGCGTCACCACCACCTGCGAGGCCGAGGCGCTGTCCATGGCCAAGCGGCAGGAGGATCTGGATGCCGGCGTCGCGAAGATGCTGGCGCTCCGTTCCTCGGCTAATGACGTGCAGCTCGAGGTCACGCGCGGCGTGACGCGGCCGGTCTGGGAGCCGGATGCGAAGGTGATGAAGCTCTACGATCAGGCGCGATACATCGCAAACGCCATCGGCTTCGATATCGCGCATCAGAGTTCGGGCGGCGGCTCGGACGGGAATTTTACGGGTGCCATGGGCATCCCGACCTTGGACGGGCTCGGCGTCGCGGGGGCGAAGATGCACACGCTGGAAGAGCATATCGAGATCGCCTCCCTGGTGCCGCGCGCCAAGCTGCTCGCAGGGTTGCTCGCGACGCTGGCGTGACATCGCTTTCGTGACGTCTTTCGCTACGGGCTTTTCCGCGCTGCCGGGCAATCTGCGCGGCGCGGTGCTGATGTCCGTCGGCGCGATGCTCTTCGCGACCGAAGCGCTCTTCGTGCGCTGGATGAACGAGCGCGGCGTGCCGACCACGACGCAGCTCCTCGCGCGATCGACGGGCCAGCTCCTCTGGGTGCTGCCGGCGGTGATCGCCGGCGGCATCGCCGTGTTCCGCACCCGGCGGCCGCTGTTGCACCTGGCGCGCGGGCTCTCCAGCGTCAGCACCTGGGGACTCTATTTCCTGTCCTTCACGCTGCTCGACCTCGCGACCGCGACGGTGCTGTCCTTCACCAACGTCATGTTCTCGACCCTCGCCGCGGGGCCGCTGCTCGGGGAGAGGGTCGGCCGCGCGCGCTGGGTGGGCACCATCGCCGGCCTGATCGGCGTCGCGATCATGCTGCGGCCGGGCGCCGAACTCTCCATCCTCGGGGCCGCGGTGGCACTGGCGGCGGCGCTCTGCTGGTGCGGGATCACGTTGACCTCACGCGCGCTCACTCGCACCGACGCGACGCCCACCATCATCGCCTGGGTCGACATCGTGACGACATTGGGCGCGCTTCCCTTCGCGATCGCCTTCTGGCGGCCGATCGGCGCGGGGGACGTGCTGATCCTGCTGGCCTTCGCGGGCTTCACGCCGGGCATCCTGTGGCTGATGACGGAAGCCTTCCGCGCCGGCGAAGCCTCCGCCGTCGCGCCCTTCCAGTATCTGCGGCTGCCGGTGGTCGCGGGCTTCGGCTGGCTGCTGTTCGGCGAAGCGCCGGATGCCGCGGCCTGGGCGGGCGCGGCGGTGATCCTGGCCGGTGCGGTCGCGATCTCCATCGCCGAGGCGCGGCGGCCGCGATGATCCTGCTGCTGCAGGCAGCACCGCTGGCGCTGCTGGTCGGGCTGCTGCTCTCCGGCCGCGCCGGGCCGGTCGGCGCGGTGACCGCGGCGCTGGCGGCAGCGATCCCGGCGGCGCTCGCCTCGCTGCCGGCGGGCAGCGACGGCGCCGGCTTCCTGGCGGCGGAGGCGCTGCGCGGGCTCTATCTCGCGCTGCAGCCGATCGGGGTGATGACGGGCGGGCTGCTGTTCCATGCCGCGGTCACCCGCCCGGCCGCCGGCGGCACGGCGCCGGAGCCGCGCCGCGTCTTCGCCGCGACCCTGCTGATGGGCGCCTTCATGGAAAGCGTCACCGGCTTCGCGGTCGGCGCCGTCTTCGCCCTCGCCGCGCTGCGCGCCATGGGGATCGGCGGTGCGGTCGCGGGTGCCATGGCGCTGCTCTCGCTCTGCCTGGTGCCGTGGGGCGGACTCGGGCCCGGGACCTTGCTCGGCGCGGCGCTGGTCGGGCTGCCGGTGCAGGATCTGGCGCGGCTCGCTGCGCTGCCCAATGCCGCCTGGCTGCTGGCGCTGGGGCCGGTGCTGTGGCGGCTTTGCGCGCAGGCCGGCATCGCGGTGCCGCCGCGGGAGAAGCTGGCCCAGGCGCTGATCCTGCTGGCCGTCGCCGCGCTGCTGGTCGGCGGCCACTGGATCCTGCCCTTCGAGGTGCTGGGCATCCTGGCGACCGGCATCCCGCTGCTGGCGGTCCTGTGGCGGCTCGATCCGCCGCGCGACGCCATGGCGCGTGGACGGGCGATGACCGCCATGGCGCCCTATCTGCTGCTGACCGCGGCGCTGCTGGCGGCGCGCGCGGTGCCGCATCCGCCAGGCTTCCGCCCTTACCCCGACCTGCCGGCCTTCCCGGTGACCCATGTGGCCGTGGTGCTCTGGTGCGTGGCGCTGGCGCTGCTGGCGATCCGGAGCGACGCCGCGGCACGCCTCAGGGAAGCGGCGCGGCGGGCACCGCGGCCGGCGCTGGCGCTGCTGCTCTATGTGCTGCTGGCGCGCTGGCTGGCCGGCAGCGGTGCGACTGCGGCGCTGGCGGATGCGGCGGCCGGCGCGCTCGGGCCTCTCGCGCCCTTCGCGATCGTGCCGCTCGGGCTCGCAGCGGGGATGGTGACCGGCAGCAATGTCGGGTCGAACGCGGCGCTGATGCCGGTGCAGGCGGCGCTCGGCGCGGCGGCAGGCCTGCCGCCGCTGCTGGCGCCGGCCTTGCACAATTTCTCAGGCGCAGCGGGGGCGGGCATGAGCTTCGCAGTGTGCGCCCTGGTCTGCGGGCTGCTCGCCGACGGCACCCGTCCGCCCCAGCTCTGGCGCCTGCTGCTGCCCTCGCTCGCCGCCGTGATCCTGATCGGCACCGGGGCGATGCTGCTGTTGCGGTGAGTTGCCGGCCCTGGGCCGCCGCGCTACTCCCGGGGGAACGACGAGGAAACCGACATGCCCCTGCCCATCAAGGCCACCCGCCGTACCGCCCTGGCCGGCATCGGCACCCTGCTGGCGGTGCCCGGGCTGCGCGCCCAGGGCTGGCAGCCGACGCGCCCGGTGCGCATGATCGTCACCTATCCGCCGGGCGGCGTGAACGACATCGTCGGCCGCATCGTGGCCGAACCGCTGTCGCGCGAGCTCGGGCAGGCGGTGGTGATCGAGAACCGCGCCGGCGCCGGCGGCAATATCGGCACCCTGGCCGCAGCCCAGGCGGAGGCCGATGGCCACACGATCCTGTTCGGCACCACCGCGCTGTTCGGCGTGAACCCGATCCTCTACGCGAACAGCGGCGTCGATGCAGTGCGCGACTTCACCAGCCTCGGCACCATCGGCGAGGTGGCGAACATCCTCTCGGTCATCCCGGACCGCGTCCAGGCGACCAACCTGCGCGCCTTCATCGAGGAGGCGAAGCGCCGGCCGCTGACCTATGGCTCGGTCGGCAACGGCTCCTCCTCGCATCTCTCGGCCGTGGTGTTCCTGAAGATGGCGGGGATCGACGCGACCCATGTGCCCTATCGCGGCTCCTCGCCGCTGGTCGCGGCGCTGCTGGCAAAGGAGGTGGATTTCGGCTTCGACACCACCGCGACCTCGACCGTGCATATCCGGTCCGGCAGCTTCCGCCCGCTTGCGGTGACGACGTCACGCCGCGCCAGCGCCCTGCCGGAGGTGCCGACGATGCAGGAGGCGGGGCTGGCGGATTACGAACTCGGCATCTGGTTCAACCTGGCGGTACCGAAGCGCACCCCGGCGCCGATCGTCGCGCGCCTGGCCGAGGCGCTGGAGCGCGCCCGCACCCCGCAGACCGCAGAACGCCTGCGGACCGCCTTCGTCGAGCCGCTGGCGGTGCCGCGTGCCGAGAACGATGCCTGGGTCGCGGCCAGCGCGGCGCGCTGGCAGGCCATCGCGCGCGAGGCGCGGATCGCCGCCGACTGAACGAATAACAACGAGGACACGCGACATGCAGATCATCCCCCGCCTCGCGCTCGGCGCCTTGCTGGCCGCGGCGCTCACCGCGCCCGCCCTGGCGCAGACCGAGATCACCGTGCAGCACCCGCTGCCGCTGCAGAGCCATTACGGCGCTGGCGCCACCGCGCTGAAGGAGGCCCTGGAGCGCGCCACCGGCGGGCGCTACCGGGTCACCATCCAGCGCAACGACAATGAGCGCGAGATGATCGAGAGCGTGCAGATCGGAACCCTCGACTGCACCATCACCTCGACCGGCCCGGTCGGCAATTTCGTCCCCGCGGTGCGCGTCGTCGACGTGCCCTTCCTGTTCCGCGACTACGCCCATGCGCGTGGCGTGCTGGATTCCGAGATCGGGCAGCAGCTTCTGGGTCAGTTCACGCCGCGCGGCCTCACCGGCGTGGTCTGGCTGGAGAACGGCTTCCGGCACCTGACCAATTCGCGCCATGCGGTGAACAGCCCGGACGACATCCGCGGCCTCAAGGTCCGCACCATGGAGAACCCGGTGCATATGCGGGCCTTCCGGGCGCTCGGCGCGCTACCGACGCCGATGGCCTTCTCCGAGCTGGTGCCGGCGCTGCAGCAGGGCACGGTCGATGGGCAGGAGAACCCGATCCCGGTCATCGTCGCCAACAACCTGAACCAGGTGCAGCGCTTCCTGACCCTGACCGGGCATGTCTATTCACCGGCGCTGCTGATCTGCAACCCGGCGATGCTGCAGCGCCTTGCGGCCGCCGACCGCACTGCCTTCCAGGCCGCCGCCGTGGCCGCCCAGCGCGCCAACCGGGACCGGGTGACCGCGGATGAGAACACCGGCGTGGAGGAGCTCCGCCGGCGCGGCATGACGGTGACGACCGAGGTGGACCGCGGCCGCTTCCAGACGGCGCTCGCCGCCGCCTTCGCGCAATATGAGCGCGAATTGGATGGCGCACTGCTCCGCCGCATCCGCGATTGGCGGGCGGCGCAGTAATCGATGACACCACTGCTCTGGATTGCGGCCGGCGCCGTCGTGGCGACGCTGGCGCTTGCCTTCGGTGGCGCGCGGCTCGCCCGCCCGCTGCTGGCGCTCGACCGCATCGGCACCGCGGCTGCGACCGTCATCGCCTGCGCGGCGCTGGCCGTCGCCGTCTTCGCCGGGCTGTGGCAGGTGGTCGCGCGCTTCGCGACCGAGACACCCTCCGTCTGGTCGGAAGCGCTGGTCCGCACGGCACTGATCTGGATGGCGATGCTGGGCCTCGCCGTCGCGGTCCGCACCGGTGCGCTGGTCTCGATCGACATCGCGCACCGCCTCGCCTCCGGCGCGCTGCGGCGCGGGCTGGAAGCGGCGGCGCTGGCGATGAGTCTCACGCTCATGGCGGTGCTGTTCTGGTTCGGCTGGATCATGGCCGAACGGGTCCAGTTCCAGGAAATGGCGGGGCTCGAGGTCTCGATCGCCTGGGGCTATGCCGCGATCCCCGTCGGCGCGGTCTTCGCCGCGCTCGGTGCCCTCGCGCAATTCCTGGACCGCCGTTCCGAGGAACTGGAGGCCGCCGTATGACGAGTGTCATGGTCACCGTCATGCTGGTGCTCTTCGCCGCCAGCGTGCCGGTCGCGATCGCGATCGGCGTCGCCTCCATCATCGGCATCGAATGGTTCACCCGCTTCCCGCTGATCATCGCCGCGCAGCAGATCTATGTGGCGCTCGACAAGTTCCCGCTCGCCGCCATCCCCTTCTTCATCCTGGCCGGCAACCTGATGGATGTCGGCGGCATCTCCCGCCGGCTGGTGGAATTCGCGAAATCGATCGTGGGCGGCGTGCAGGGCGGCCTGCCCGCGACCTGCATCGTGACCTGCATGATCTTCGCCGCGATCAGCGGCTCCTCGGTCGCGACCACCTTCGCGATCGGCACCATCATGATCCCGGCACTGGTGCGGCACGGCTACCCCGTGGGCTTCGCCGCCGCGCTGCAGGCGACGGCGGCCGAGCTCGGCGTCATCATCCCGCCCTCCATCCCGATGATCCTCTACGGCGTCACCACGCAGACCTCGATCCCGGAACTGTTCATCGCGGGCTTCGGGCCGGGCTTCCTGATCGGCGGCGCGTTGATCGCGACGGTGCTGGTCTGGTGCCGGATCCGCGGCTGGGGCAAGCGGGATGGCGAAGGACGCCTGCCTCTCCTCGCGGCGACACGGCAGGCGGGCTTCGCGCTGCTGATGCCGGTGGTGGTGCTGGGCGGCATCTATGGCGGCGTCACGACGCCGACGGAAGCGAGTGTGATCGCGGTCGCCTATGCGATCCTGGTCGGCATGGTCTTCCACCGGGAGATCAGGCCGCAGGACCTTTATCCGATCTTCCGCAAGTCGGTGATCAGCAGCGCGGTGATCATGTTCATCATCGCCTGCGCCGCGCTGTTCTCCTACCTGCTGAACCGCCAGGGCGTGCCGGACGCGGCGGCGGAATGGCTGGCGACGACCTTCGACGGGCCGGCGATGTACCTGCTCGCGGTCAACCTCTTCCTCTTCGTCGTCGGCATGTTCGTCGAGACCAGCGCCAGCATCATCGTGCTCGGCCCGATCCTGGCCGAAGCAGCGCAGCGGCTCGGCATCGACGGCGTGCATTTCGGCACGATCATGGTGGTGAACCTCGCACTCGGCATGATCACGCCGCCCTTCGGCGTGAACCTCTTCGCCGCGGCCCAGGTTGCCGGCATCGGCATCGACCGCATGATGCGGCCGCTGCTGGTCTTCATCGCGGTGGTCTTCGCCTGCCTCATGATCATCACCTATGTCCCGGCCTTCACGCTCGCCCTGCCGAACCTGGTGTTCCGATGAGGTGATTTGGGCGAGAGCGAAGCGACAGGGGTTCTCGCGGCGTCGGACCGTCGCCTAAGGTCGCCGGCCCCGCCCCTTCTGATTCGGTGTCCCCATGGCCGTCACGGCGCTCGCGCCTCATACCCCCCGCGCGCTGCCGCTGGTCGCCAATGCCGCGGCGCTCACGCATCTCCGGCGCGATCCGGTGTTGAAGCGGGTGATCCGGCAGATCGGGCCCTGCACCATGCGCCCGGTACGGCGCGAGCCCTATGAGGCGCTGGTGCGATCGATCGCCCATCAGCAGGTGCATGGGCGCGCGGCGGAAGCGATCCTGGGCCGCTTCATCGCGCTATTCCCCGAGGAACCCTTCCCGTCCGCGACTTCGGTGCTGGCGGCCGATCCGGCGGCGCTCCGCGCATGCGGCTTCTCGGGTTCCAAGATCGCGGCGATCCGCGACATCGCGGAGAAGACGGCGGGCGGGCTGGTGCCGTCCCGTCGCGCTTCCGCGCGCATCCCCGACGACACGCTGATCGAGCGGCTGACCGCGATCCGCGGCGTCGGGCGCTGGACGGTGGAGATGCTGCTGATGTTCACGCTGGGGCGGCCGGACATCCTGCCGGTCGATGATTTCGGCGTGCGCGACGGCTGGCGGGTCGCGGCCGGGCTCGACGCCCAACCGAAGCCCAAGGAGCTGGCCGCGATCGGCGAGGCCTGGTCGCCCTGGCGCTCGGTCGCGGCCTGGTATCTCTGGCGCGCGGCGGATGCGGTGAAGAAGGTAAAGCTGCCGGCGGATACCGCCGTCGCGCTGCCGGGCGGCTGAACGGCCAGCGCCGGTCAGATCCGGCGGGCCAGCGCCATCGCTGCCGCCGTGCCGGCGCCGACCAGCCCTGCCCAGCGGCGGGCCATGAAGCCAGCCCGATCAGCCTCGGTCACCTTGCCGCAGATGGCGGTCTCCTCCCGGCAATGCTCCAGAGTGGCGCCGAGCACGGAATGCGCATCGGCGCCGTGCAGCCGCCCGATCTGCGTGCGGTAGCACCGCTCCACCGCGCCGGCCGCGGCACCGCGCGCGGCCTGGGCCGCGCCGGCGCTGGCCAATGCCGGCAGGGCGCCGGCGAGCCAGGCGACGCCGCCGCAGAAGAGCAGCAGCCGGCTGCGCACGCCTGGCGGCAGCATGCTCTCCAGCATGTCCATGTGACTATCCGCGGCGCGGCACTGCCGCCGCGCGCCGTCGATCACTACGGCGTTCCGCGCCACCGCCAGGATGCCGCGGCACAGCGCGGCGCTGCCCGCTTCCCCGGCATGGGCGGCGCGGAGCTCGGCCACCAGCCAGGCCGGCGGCGCATAGTCGGGCGTGGAGACACGCTCTTCCATCGCGCCGGACATGGCCCGTCCGGCGCGGGAGGCAAGGGCAGTCAGCGGTCGAGCTTGTTGGTCAGGATCTTCATGACGGAGGCGAAGCTGGCGCCCGTATAGGGCGGTGGGTTGATGTGCACCACCTCGAGGCGTCGCGACAGGAAGCCGTTTTGCCGGTAGCCGCTGTGGATCATGAACCAGTCGATGAAACCGTCGAAGGCATTCGCATCGGGCAGCCGGAAATGCCCGAAATTGGGATCAAAGAAGCGCCAGCCATGGGCGCCCTGGTTCGCCATTGCGACGGCATGGGCGCCGCCCGTCCCGGCCATGCGGATGAAGTGGCAGCCTTCGGCCATCAGCCCCGCCCGCTTCAGGATCGGCCCGCTCATCGCTGCCTTGACCGCGGTGACGGCCCCCAGATTCAGTTGCAGGCCGTACTGACCGAACACCGCCTTGTATTTCTCGGGGAAGGACGGATTGCCCTGCTTGGCCTGGCCATGGACGTTGTGGTCACGCGTCGCCTGCCAGTCGATGGAGGCGATCTTCGTGGCCTTCTCGAAGGGATAGTCATGGGCCGCGTAGCGAAGGGCGATCCAGCGCGTGCTGATGCCGACGCAGTATCCACCCAGCACATGGCCCCAGGGGCCCGGCGCCACCTCCCCATTCTCATCCTCGGCCAGCGGCGCCGAGTCTGCTTGATTCATCGCATAGACCAGGTAGCCGAGCCTGTCGGCGGCCTGCTGCAGCACATTCATCGGCATGGTTGATCGTATCCCGGAGCTGAAACGCGGCCCGCGGCATAGCGAATCGATTTCGAAATGAAAAGACGGAAAATGTCACGCTACCGTCATCAATAGCCGCGGCCGTGGTCATAGAGGTTCGGCAGCGCGTCGCCCCGGCGGAAGGCGGCGATGCAGGTCGCGACATGGGCAGCGCGTTCCCGCCGGCTCGGCAGGCTCGCGACATGCGGCGTCACGGTCAGCCTGGGATGCTGCCAGGCCGGGCTATCGGCCGGCAGCGGCTCCTGCTCGAAGACGTCGATGACGGCGCCGCCGAGCTGGCCGGAATCGAGCGCCGCCAGCACGTCGTCGACCACCGCCTGGCTGCCGCGCCCGGCATGGATCAGGCCGGTGCCGGGCTTCACGCGCGCCAGCAGCGGCGCCGCGATCAGGCCGCGCGTCGCCTCGGTCGCCGGCAGCAGCACCACCAGGATATCGGCCTTGGCGAGGAAGGCGTCCCGCGCTGCATCCCCCGCAAAGCTCTCGACCCCCGGCAGCACCTTCGGCGTGCGTGACCAGCCGATCACCGGGAAGCCGATTCCCCCCAGCATCTCGGCGGCGCGCGTGCCCATGACGCCGAGGCCCATGATGCCGACCACCTTCTCCCGTGCGGTGAAGTCCGGCTCGAAATAGTCCCAGCGCGCTTCGGCCTGCGCGATCGCCAGCCGCCTGGTACCGCGCAGCAGGCTGAGCGCCGCCCAGCAGGCATATTCGCCCATGCGCTGCGCCGCGCCTTCGACCCCCATGCGCACCAGCGGCAGATGCCGCGGCAGGTCGGGATCGGCGATGATGGCATCGACGCCGGCGCCGGAGCCGAAGATGACCTTGAGGTTCGGCAATTGCGCGAGCCGCCCCGGCTCCGGGTCCCAGACCAGCGCGAAATCGACGGCGGCGGGATCGAGGGTGGGATCATCCCACCAGCGGAGCTCGAGATCGGGGGCGCAGGCGGCGAAGGCGGCCTGCCATTCGGGCAGCGCCGCAGCGCCGCCGGATTTCACCACGAGAACCTGGCGCATCGCGCACTCCCCCAAATCGCCGCCGCGCGGCTGCCTGCCCTCCCCGCCGCGATTGAAGCCCGCGGCGCCGCCGGCGTCACTCTCCTAACTTGCTGCCTCGATCGCTGACGCGATCAAGGCCCCCCGACGCCCGGCGGGCGGCATCCGCCGCCCTTGGCGTCGTGCGAATAGCACGCCTCCGGCGTGACGCCGGACGACCGGCGGGCCGCATTCGCGGCCTCGGACCGGTCAAGCGACCGGTCCGTTGTATTGGCCACCCAGCCGGCGCGACAGCGCCCGCGCCTCCTCCAGGATCACCGCGGCATGGCGTGCGCAGGCTTCCTCACCGAAGCGGCTGCGCGGCCCGGTGAGGTTGAGCGCGCCAAGGCAGCGGCCATCACGACCGAAGACCGGTGCGGCGATGGCGGCGACCTCCGGATCGCGTTCGCCCATGGACATCGCCGCCTGCCCGGCGCGGATCGCGTCGAAGCGCGCGCCCTCCGCCCCCGCATAGGCCATCAGCACATGGGCGCTGGCACCACGGTCGAGCGGCAAGGCCGCGCCTTCCTCCAGATGCGGACGGATCAGGCGCGGGGCGTTGTTGCGATAGAGGCAGATGCGGTGATCGCCTTCCCGCACATAGAAGGCCGCGGTCTCGCCGCTGCGCTCCACCAGGCGCGCCAGCGTCGGGCGGACATGCGCGGCGAGGTCGAAGGTGTTGCGATAGAGCGTGCCGAGGCGGAGCGGCTTCGGCCCCAGGCGGAACCGCCCATCCGCGTCGCGGTGCATATAGCCGAAGCGGTCGAGGGAGGCCGCCAGCCGCAGCACGGTGCTGGGATAGAAGCCGCTGCGCGCCGCCAGTTCCGCCAATGTCAGGCGGGGCGTGTCGTCTGAGAAGGCCTCCAGCAGCGACAGCGCGCGCTCCACCGCCTCGACCCCCGGACCCGTCGGCGCAGGTGCGGCATCGCGGGCAGGGCGGCCGCGGCGGCGGGGTGGAGCGTCGGACATCGTCTCTCCCTTCTTGGTGTTGACGCCAAGGCCTTGGGCGCATAGAATTCTGTATAGTAGAATTAAATTCTACTCAATAGAAATATTGCCGCGCTCCCCGGGGTTCGCGGCAGCGTCGTGAGGAAGCGCCGTCATGCATCAGCCCATCCGTCGTCGCGCCGCCTTCGCCGCCGGCCTCGCGCTCACCGCGCCGCGCCTGGCGCGTGCGCAGGGCGCCGACTGGCCGACGCGGCCGATCCGCATGATCCTGCCTTATGCCGCGGGCGGGCCCACCGACGTCATCGCCCGGGTGCTGGCCGACGCCCTGTCCCAGCGCCTGCCGCAGCGCGTGGTGGTCGAGAACCGGACCGGCGCCGGCGGCAATATCGGCGCCTCCGCCGCGGCGAAATCGGCACCGGACGGCGCCACCTTCCTGTTCACCAACACCGGCCATGCGGTGAACCGCAGCCTCTACACCCGGCTCGACTACGACCCGGCGACCGACCTGGTGCCGGTCAGCATCATCGCCGAGAGCCCGATGGTGCTGCTGGTGCCGAACGACCTGCCGGCGCGCGACGTTGCCGGGCTGGTGGCGCTGGCGCGAGCGCAGCCGAATGCGCTGACCTATGCCAGCGCCGGCTCCGGCGGCGCCCTGCAGCTCGTCAGCCTGCTGTTTCTCCAGGCGGCCGGGCTGCAGATGCAGGAAGTGCCCTATCGCGGCAGCGCGCCCGCCATGCAGGACCTGATCGCGGGCCGGCTGCACATGCTCTACGACGCCGGCATCACCGCCTTCCCGCTGGCGACGACCGGCCAGGCCCGCGCGCTCGCCGTTTCCTCCGCACGGCGCAGCGCGGTGATGCCGGACGTGCCGACCATCGGCGAGGTCGGCTTCCCCGCCGCCGCCTTCAGCGTCTGGCAGGGCGTGCTGGCGCCGCGCGGCACGCCGCAGCCGATCATCGATGGCATGCAGCAGGCGATCGCCGCAGCATTGGCCGAGCCCGCGCTGCGCCAACGGCTGACGGAGCTCGGCGCCGAAACCATCCTCGGCAATAGCCCCGCGGATGCGCAACGCTATGTCGCGGCGGAGATGGAGCGCTGGCAGGGCGTGCTGCGCGCTGCCGGCATCCAGCCGCAATGAGCGCAGTAAGGACAGCAGCATGAGCGACTATCCGGCATCGATTGACATCATGGAGGAAGGCCCGCGCGAGGGCTTCCAGATCGAGCCCGGCCCGATCCCGACTGCCGACAAGATCGCGCTGATCGACGCGCTGTCCGCAACCGGCGTGCAGCGCATCCAGGTCGCATCCTTCGTCAATCCGAAGCTGGTGCCCGGCTGGGCGGATGCCGAGGCGGTGGTCGCCGGCTTCACACCGCGCGCCGGCGTCACCTATGGCGCGCTCTGGTTCAATCCGCGCGGACTCGAGCGCACCCTCGCCTTCAAGGATCGGCTGAGCGTCGCCGGATCGATCACCGTCAGCGCCTCCGAGGCCTTCTCGAAGCAGAACCTCAACCGCGATCGGCCGGCGCAGCTCGATGCCATGCGCAGCCATGTGACGGAGCATCTGGCGCGCGGCGTCGCGGTCAACCGCGTCAGCGTCCAGGCCGCCTTCGGCTGCAACTTCTCTGGCACCGTCACCACGGAACAGACGGTCGCGGCGGTCGTCGACGCGATGGCGCTGGCCGCCGAGACGGGTTGCGCCATCACCCGCATCTCGATCGCCGATTCCATGGGCTGGGCCAATCCCGCCCAGGTGGAGCGCGTGGTCGGCGCCGTGCGCAGCCGCTGGCCGGAGCCCGCCATCACGCTGCACCTGCACGACACGCGGGGCCTCGGCATCGCCTGCGCGCTCGCCGGGCTGCGCATGGGCGTGCGCAATTTCGATGCCGCGGTCGGCGGCCTCGGCGGCTGCCCCTTCGCCCGGCATCCCGGCGCGCCGGGCAATATCGCGACCGAGGAGCTGGTCTTCCTCTGCGAGGAAATGGGCATCGCGACCGGCATCGACCTGGAGGCGCTGCTGGAAGCCTCCGCACTCGCGGAGCGCATCGTCGGGCATCGCCTGCCCTCCGCCATGCTGCGCGGCGGCGGCCTCGCCGCGCATCGCGTGAAGGCCGCGTAAGCACATGAACAACGACGGGAGCACCACCATGGATCCCCTTCCCCTCCACGGCGTCCGCGTCGTCGAATTCTCCCACATGGTCATGGGGCCCACCTGCGGCCTCATCCTTGCCGACCTCGGCGCCGAGGTGATCAAGGTGGAGCCGCCGGTGAAGGGCGACCATACGCGCAATCTGCTCTCCTCCGGCCTCGGCTTCTTCGCGAGCTTCAACCGCAACAAGAAGAGCGTGACGCTCGGCACCGATGATGCCGGCGACCTCGACACGCTGATGAAGCTGATCGACACCGCCGATGTCGTCATCGAGAATTTCCGCCCCGGCGGGCTGGAGGCGAAGGGCCTCGGCTACGGCACCCTGTCGCTGCGCAACCCGCGGCTGATCTACCTCTCGCTCAAGGGCTTCCTCTCCGGCCCCTATGAGAAGCGCACCGCGCTCGATGAGGTGGTGCAGATGATGAGCGGCCTCGCCTACATGACGGGACCGCCAGGCAGGCCGCTCCGCGCCGGCGCCTCGGTCAATGACATGATGGGCGGCATGTTCGGGGCCATCGCGGTGATGGGCGCACTGCGCCAGCGGGAGGCGACCGGTCACGGCCAGCACCTGCAATCCGGCCTGTTCGAGAATGCCGCTTTCCTGATGTCGCCGCAGATGATGCAACAGGCGATCTCCGGCAAGCCGCTGGAGCCGATGCCGGCCGGGCGCCGCGCCTGGGGTGTCTATGACATCTTCGAAAGCGGCGACGGGGTGCAGATCTTCATCGGCGTCGTCACCGACCGGCAGTGGGAGATCTTCACCCGCGCCCTGAACGAACCGGCGCTGGCCAGCCCCGACTACGCCAACAACAACCTGCGCGCTGCACATCGGGAGACGCTGATCCCGCTGGTCGCGTCACTTCTGAAGCAGCACGATATCGCGTCGTTGGAAGCGATGTGCGAGGAGGCGGGATTGCCCTTCTCCCGTATCAACAAGCCCGCGGATCTGTTCGAGGATCCGCACCTTAAGGCCAGTGGCGGGCTGCTGCCGATCACCCTGAACGATGGCCGCACCATGGAGATCCCGGGCCTGCCGATCCAGTTCGGGGAGGATCGCCTGCCGGTGCGCCTGGATCCGCCAAAGATCGGCGAGCACAACGAGGAGATTCTGGGCCCGCTGAAGCGCGGCTAACCAGGCAGAAGAAGACCATCGGAAAGAGACCGCCATGAACCGCCGTACACTCCTCGCCGCCGGCGCAGCGCTGGCCATGCCGCGCCTCGCGCGCGCCCAGGCCGGCTATCCCGACCGGCCGATCCGCCTGGTCGTCCCGTTTCCGCCCGGCGGCGGGACGGACATGATCTCGCGCGAGGTCGGCACCCGTGTCGCTGCCGCGACCGGCTGGACGATCGTGGCGGACAACCGCCCCGGCGCCGGCGGCAATATCGGCCTCGACACCGTGGCCAAGGCAGCGCCGGACGGCCACACCATCGGCATGGGCCAGACCGCCAACCTTGCCATCAACCCGGCCCTCTACCGCAGCATGCCCTATGACGTGCTGCGCGACTTCACGCCGATCGGTCTGGTGGCACAGCAGCCGAACATCATTGTGGTCGCCAAGCAGTCGCCGGTGCGCACGCTCGCGGACCTCTTCGCCGCAGCGCGGGCGCGGCCCGGCCAGCTCACCGCAGGGCATCCCGGCAACGGCACCGTCGGCCATCTCTCCGGCGAGGTTCTGAACCGCCTGGCCGGCGTCGAGATCATCCAGGTCCCCTACCGCGGCGCCGGCACCGTCGTGACCGACCTGCTGGCCGGCCGCCTCGACGTCTATTCGGCCAATCCGCTCTCGGTGAAGGGCGTGCTGGAATCGGGCGATGTCCGCGCCATCGCCGTCACGTCAGCGGCGCGCGCCCGCGCCTTCCCCGACGTGCCGACGGTCGCCGAGCAGGGTTTCCCGGATTTCGAGGCGATGAACTGGACCGGTCTCGTCGCACCGGCCCGCCTGCCGGAGCCGATCCTGGCCCGCTGGAACGAGGAGATGCGCAAGGTCCTCGCCGGCCCCGAGATCGCCGCCCGCCTCGCCGCCGAAGGCAGCGAGCCGGTCGGGTCGACGCCGGCCGAATTCCGCACCAAGCTCGAGGCGGAGCTCGCGAAATGGGGCCGCGTCGTGCGCGAAGGCGGCTTCCAGCTCGATTGATGCGGCGTGGGGTGGGTGCGCCGCCGGCGTGCCCGCCCTTCCGCTGACCGTACAAGCAACGTCACAACGGGGATGAACCCCGGCACGACGAACGGGAGAAACGTCAGGATGCATCGTCGCAGCCTCATCGCCGCCGCGGGCGCGGCGCTTGCCGTGCCGCGGCGCGTCCGCGCCCAGGGTGCTTATCCGGACCGGCCGATCCGCCTGATCGTGCCCTTCCCGCCGGCCGGCGGGACCGACGTGATCTCGCGCGAGATCGGCACCCGCATCGCGAACGCCACCGGCTGGAACATCGTCGCCGACAACCGGCCCGGCGCCGGCCGCAATATCGGCCTCGACGCGGTCGCGAAATCACCGCCTGACGGCTACACCATCGGCATGGGGCAGACGGCGAACCTCGCCATCAACCCAACGCTCTACCCCTCCATCCCATTCGACCCGCTGCGCGACTTCAGCCTGGTCAGCCTGATCGCGCAGCAGCCCTGCGTGCTGGTGGTGCGCCGCGCTTCGCCGATCCGGAGCCTCGCCGACTACATCGCCGCCGGCCGCGCCCAGAACGGCGCGCAGGCAGTCGGGCATTCCGGCAGCGGCACCGTCGGGCACCTGGCCGGCGAGATGTTCGCACGCCGCTGCGGCGTGCCCATCACCTCCATCCCCTACCGCGGCGCCGCGCCCGTGGTGACCGACCTGCTCGGCGGCCGCATCGAAGCCTTCTGGGCCAATCCGCTGGCGGTGAAGGGCGTGCTGGAATCGAACGATGTCCGCGCGCTCGCCGTCACCTCCCCGCAGCGCAGCCGCACCTTCCCCGAGGTGCCGACCGTCGCCGAGCTCGGCTACGATGGTTTCGAGGCGATGAACTGGACCGGCCTGGTCGGTCCTGCCCGCATCCCCGACCCGATCGTCGCGCGGCTGAACGAGGAGGTGCGCAAGGCGCTGACGCGGGAGGAGACCATCGCCCGCCTGGCCGCCGAGGGCAGTGAGCCGCTCGGCTCCACCCCCGCCGAGTTCCGTGCCTATCTCGAAACCGAGCACGCGAAATGGGGGCGGATCGTGCGCGAGGGGCGGATCACCCTGGACTGAGGGCGGGTCCGGAGGAAAGGATCGCCGATCCTCTCGGGAGCCCTCGCATGATCGGCGCGCTCGCCACCCTCCTCGTCTGCCAATTGCTGGGGGAGGTCGCGGCGCGCGGCCTCGGCCTGCCGGTACCGGGCCCGGTGCTCGGCATGGCGCTGCTCTTCGCGCTGCTGCTGCTGCGCGGCGAAGGCGCGGATGCCGCGGGCACGCCGCTCGGCACCACCGTCGATGCGCTGCTCGGCAATCTCGGGCTGCTCTTCGTGCCGGCAGCGGTCGGCGTCGTCGTCTACCTGCCGGTACTGGCGCGGGAATGGGCGCCGATCTCCTGCGCGATCCTGGGCGGCACGCTGGCCGCCATCGCGGTGACCGGCCTGCTCGCCCAGGCATTGCTGCGGCGGCTCGGCTGATGTCGCCCAATCTCGCGGAGATCTGGGTCTATCTGTCGCAGGAGCCGCTGGCGGCGCTGACCGCGACCTTGCTCGCCTGGCTCGCGGGACAGCGGCTCTCCGCGCTGTTCGGGCGGCATGCCCTGGCCAATCCGGTGCTCTTCGCGGTGATCATCCTGGCGACGCTGCTGATCACGACCGGGATCGACTACCGCGCCTATTTCGAGGGCGCGCAGTTCGTGCATTTCCTGCTCGGCCCGGCAACGGTGGCCCTCGCCGTGCCGCTGCATCGGCAATGGCACGCGGTGCGCCGCTCGGCGCCGTTGGCGCTCTTCGCGATCGCCTGCGGCGGCCTCTTCGCGGCGGCGACCGGCGCCGCCATCGCCTGGGCGCTCGGCGCCGCGCCGGAGGTGGTGGCCTCCCTGGCGCCACGCTCGGTCACCATGCCGGTCGCCATGGGCATCTCGGAACGGCTGGGCGGCCTGCCTTCGCTCACCGCGGCGACCGTGCTGGCTTCCGGCATCACCGGCGCGGCGCTGGGGCCGATGGTGATGAACCTCGTTCGTGTCAGGGACTGGCGCGCCCGGGGCATCGCGATCGGCACAACGGCGCATGGGCTCGGCACCGCGCGGGCGCTGATGGTGAATGCGACGGCGGGCGCCTTTTCCGGCCTCGCCATGGGGTTCAACGCCCTGGCGACGGCGCTGCTGCTGCCCCTGCTCTGGCGCCTTTTCGCCGGTGGTGGCTGAATGGGGGCTAAGTAAGGAGAGAACGCCATGCCCCTCTACGCGCTCGATGACCTGATCCCCCAAACCCCCGGCGAAGGCCGCTTCTGGGTGGCACCGGACGCGCATGTCATCGGCCAGGTGATCCTGGGCGAGGATGTCGGCATCTGGTTCGGCGCCGTGCTGCGCGGCGACAACGAACCGATCACCATCGGCGCCCGCACCAACATCCAGGAAGGCGCCATGCTGCACGCCGACCCGAAATTCCCAACCACGGTCGGCAGCGACGTCACCGTCGGGCACCACGCCATCCTGCATGGCTGCACGGTCGGTGACGGGTCGCTGATCGGCATGGGGGCCACCGTGCTGAACGGCGCCAAGATCGGAAAGCACTGCCTGGTCGGCGCCAATGCGCTGGTCACCGAGGGCAAGGAATTCCCGGACTATTCCCTGATCGTCGGCTCTCCGGCCAAGGCGATCCGCACCCTCGACCCCGCCGCCGCCGAGAAGCTGATCGGATCCGCCACCAGCTACGTCCGGAACTGGAAGCGTTTTAGCAAGGGTATGCGCGTCATAGGGTGATCCCCGACGCCGATCCTTCATCCCAGCGTCACGCACCCGCAACAGCCCGCCCCTAGGCAGCCCTCTCCCATCAACTCAGAGAGAGGGCGCCTCATGCGCAAACTGCTCCTCGCGGCCACCGCCGCGATCGCCTTGACCGCCGGCGCGCGCGCCGACCAGCGCTTCGAGGCGACGCTTGCCGGGCATGCCATCCTGCCCGCCTTCACCATGGCGCTGCCGCCGGCCGACGCGCCGCGCGACCTCTTGGTCTCCGGCCGCTTCGCGGGCCCCGGCAACCTGCGCAACGACCGCATCGGCAGCATCCCCGGCACCACCGGGACCGGCGCCGGCACCCGCCCCACCGGCCTCTCCTTCCCCTTCATCGGCCAACCGGTGCAGGGCTTCTCCGGCATCAAGCCGGTCACCGGCGAACCCGGCAATTACTGGGTGCTGACCGACAATGGCTTCGGCAACCGCCGCAACAGCGGTGACGCCATGCTGATGTTCCACAAGATCCGCCCGGATTTCCGCGCCGGCACCATCGAAGTGCTGGAGACCATCTTCCTCCGCGATCCCGATCGCCGCGTGCCCTTCCGCATCGCGCAGGAAGGCAGCCAGACCCGCTACCTCACCGGCGCCGATTTCGACCCGGAGAGCATCCAGCCGGTCGCCGACGGCTTCTGGCTCGGTGACGAATTCGGTCCCTTCCTGATCCATGTCACCCGCGACGGCCGCGTGACCCGCGTGGTCGAGACCCGGCTCGACGGCCAGGTGCTGATGTCGCCCGACCATCCTGCGCTGCAGGTCCCGGCGACACCGACCGCGGGCGTCCCCTTCCGTGCCCGCCGCTCCGGCGGCTACGAAGGCATGGCGCTGACGCCGGACGGCCGCACCCTCTGGGCGCTGCTGGAGCAGCCGATCTTCGCGCCGAATTCCGACCAGCCCGAGGGCCGCTTCCTCCGCGTCATCGAATTCTCGATCGAATCAGGCGAGTGGACCGGGCGCAATGTCCGCTACCGGCTGGAAGCCGGCGCCACCGCGATCGGCGATTTCAACTTCATCGATGAGCGCCGCGCCCTGGTGATCGAGCGTGACAATGGCGAAGGCGATCCCTCCCTCGCCTGCCCGGCCAATGCGCCCGCCGCCAGTTGCTTCGCGACGCCGGCCGGCTTCAAACGCATCTACCTGGTCGATTTCGGCGCGGTCGATGCGGAAGGCTTCGTCCGCAAGATCGGCCATATCGACCTGATGGCGATCCGCGATCCCGAAAGCATCGCGCGCCGCACCGGCGACCGCGCCGCCTCCGTGCCGCGCGACCGCTTCACCTTCCCCTTCTTCACGATCGAAGACGTGGCGATGATGGATGCCGACCACATCATCGTCGGCAACGACAACAACCTGCCCTTCAGCGCCGGGCGGCACCTGTCGCGCGCCGACGACAACGAAGTGATCCTGCTGCGCGTGCCGGAATTCCTGCGGGCGCGTTGATCGGGACTGTTGACCGGGAGGGGGTCCGGACCGGGGACATAACTGACAGCTTGGACTGGGGAGATGGCTGACAGTGTTCAGTCATGGGCGGGGAGGACCTGCCTGTGCCTTGGGGATCG
>NZ_JAAGBB010000043.1 GCF_018129085.1 Plastoroseomonas hellenica | reverse complement strand
GAGGTGCCGGCGCTGCGCGCGCTGGCGGCGGCGCTGACCGCGACGCCGGAGCACGACAAGACCGCCCTGGCCCATCCGGCCTGGACAGCCGACCCCGCACCGCTCAAGGCGCTCGCGGATGCGCAGGCGATGCTCGACGCGGCGCGCGCCGACCCGGCGCTGCTGCCGGGCGCGCTGGAGGTCGAGGGGCTCGCCGAGGCCCGTACAACCCTGGCCGAGGGCGGCGGCCTGTTCGGGTTCCTCTCCGGAAGCCGCCGCGCGGCGCAGGCGCTGGCCGCCAAGGTCGCGCGCGACGCCGCCAATCCCCTGCCCGCGCTCGACGCGGCGCTGGCCGGGCAACGCGCACGCGCCACGCTGGCACAAGGCGAGACGCTCGGGCGTGCCGCCTTTGGCGCGCTCTGGGGCACGCCAGCCATGGCGCCGCTGGTCGCCTGGCGGGAGGCGCATGGCGCCGATGCCGTCAGGGCACTGACAGCCGGCGCCGCACCGCCCGATGACGCGCCGGCCGCCGCGGCATTGGCTGCCTGGGAGGCGCTGCACGAGGCCACCGGCTACGGCGCGGCGGACCTGTCCTTCGCGCGGCTGGTCGAGGTGCTGGGCGCCTGGGCGGCGGAGCCGGAGTCGCTGCCGCTCTGGCAAGGCTGGCGCCGGGCGCTCGCTGCCGCCGAGGGGCTGGAGGGCTTCGCCGCGGCGCTCGCCGATGGCAGCCTGACGCCGGAGGCCGCGGGCGATGCCTTCGAGCATGCGCTGCTCGAATCCCTGCTCAACGCCGCGATGCGCGCCCATCCTGAGCTCGCCGCCTTCGACGGCGATGCCGCCGACCGGCTGGTCGAGGACTTCCGGAATGCCGACCGCGACCGCATCGCCCTCGCTCGCCAGGAAGCCGCCGCCGTCCATGCCGAGCGGCTGAAGGAGGTGCGCGCGGGCATGCCGGGCATGGAGGTGCTGCGCGGGGAGATGGAGAAGAAGCGCGGCCACCTGCCGGTCAGGGAGCTGCTGCTGCGCGCCGCGCGCGCGGTGCAGGCGGCGAAGCCGATCTTCATGATGAGTCCGCTTTCGGTCGCGCAGTTCCTGGCCCCTCCACACGGCCTCAAGCCTGGCCTCTCCTTCGATCTTCTGGTGATGGACGAAGCCAGCCAGATCGAGCCGGTGGACGCGCTCGGCGCCATCGCCCGCACGCGCCAGGTGGTGGTGGTGGGCGATGACCGGCAGATGCCGCCCACCCGCTTCTTCCAGCGCATGACCGGCGAGGATGATGACGCGCCGGAGGAGGAGACCGGCACTGTCGCGGCGCGCGATGTGGAAAGCGTCCTCGGCCTCTGCAACGCGCGGGGCGTGCCGGCGGCGATGCTGCGCTGGCACTACCGCAGCCGGCACGAGAGCCTGATCGCCACCTCCAACCATGAATTCTACAGCGACCGGCTGCTGGTGCTGCCCTCCCCCCGAAGCCGCTCCGACCGGCTCGGCCTGTCGCTGGTGCGGATCGAGGGACGCTGGGATGCGGGCGGCAGCGGCACCAATGCCACCGAAGCCGCCGCCATCGCCGATGCCGTGATGCGCCACGCCAAGGAGGCGCCGGACGACACGCTGGGCGTCGCGGCCTTTTCCATCCGCCAGCGCGACGCGATCGTCGATGCGGTGGAGGAACGCCGGCGCGCCGATCCCTCCTGCGACGCCTTCTTCGCCGCCCATCCCGACGAGCCCTTCTTCGTCAAGAACCTGGAGAACGTGCAGGGCGACGAGCGCGACGCGATCCTGATCTCGGTCGGCTACGGCCGCGACGCAGAGGGCAAGCTTGCCATGCGCTTCGGGCCGCTGTCGGCGGATGGCGGCGAGCGGCGGCTGAACGTGCTGATCACCCGCGCCAAGAAGCGCTGCGTGGTGTTCTCCTCGATCGGGGCCGATGACATCGACCTCACACGTGCCGCGGGGCGCGGCGTCGCGGCGCTGAAGACCTTCCTCGGCTTCGCGGCCGGCGAGGCGGCAGCACCACGCGGCGGCGCGGGTGGTGCGGGTACGCCGATCGCGGCCCTGATCGAAGATGCGGTGCGCGGCGCCGGCAAGGAAGCGGTGGCGCGGGTCGGCGTCTCCGGCCTTTTCCTCGATGTCGCGGCGAAGGATGGCACCGACTACGTGCTCGGTGTCGAGGCCGATGCCGGCGACTGGACCGCGCTGCGCTGCGCTCGCGACCGCGAACGTGGGCGCGCGGGCGCGCTGGCGGGCATGGGATGGCGCCTGTCGCGCGCCTGGTCGCTCGCCTGGCTGGCGCGGCCGGAGGCGGAGGCCGCGCGCATCGCCACCTTGCTCGGCAAGCCAGTGGAGGTCGAGGCCCCGGCCGCCGCCTCCCCCGATCCCGGCCTCGCCGCGCCCTACCGCGAGGCGGCGCCCGAGGTACCGAAGGAGACGCCGATCGCCGAGGTCCCTTTCGCGCGGCTGGCCAGCATCTTGGCCGAGATCATCGCGGCGGAGGCCCCGATCGCGACCGACAGCATCCTCGAACGGGTGCGCCTGCTTTGGGATCGCCCCGCGCTGTCGGCGGAGGAGCGCACGGCGCTGTCCCAGGCGCAGCGCCTGGCCACGCAACTGCATGGCGTGCGGGAGGAGCAGGGCTTCTGGCTGGCCGAGGACACGGCCGTCGCGCCGCGCGACCGACGCGCGGCGGCGGCGCATCTGCGCCGGGCGATAGCGGTTGCCCCGGTCGAGATCGCGGCGGCCGCGCAGGTGCTGCACGCGGCGGTGCCGGCGGCGACGGAAGCAGAGCTGGCCGCCGGCGTGCATCGGCTGCTGGGGCTGGATGCCGCGGCACGGCCGGCGATCGCGGCGAGAATCGCAGCGCTCGCCGGCGCGGGCCACATGAAATTCGCTTGATAAGAGCCACTTTCCGCCAATTTGTTGCGGATTGAGATTGACGGTTCGTGGACGCCCCGGCATGCGTGCACCCCGCGCGTCGGCAGATTCGGCGCGGGTTCAGGAGAAGAAGATCCATGCGCCTGTCACACGCTTTCGCGGCATTCGGCCTGCTGCTCTCCGCCCCGGTGCTCGCCCAGACGCCGGCCCCGGTCGGCGTCGCCGAATGCGATGATTTCATCACCAAGTATGAGCAGTGCCTGAACAGCCAGGTCCCGGCAGAGCAGCGCGCGACCTTCGCCGCTTCCATCACCCAGATGCGCGATTCCTGGCGCCAGGCGGCGCAGAACCCGCAGGCCCGCGCGACGCTGGCCACCCAGTGCACCCAGATGGGCACCCAGATGGGGCAGTCGATGGCGGCTTACGGCTGCCGCTTCTGACAAGACCTGGGATGGAGAGCCCGCGCCGGGTCATTCCGGCGCGGGTTTCTTGCGTCAGGCGGCCGGCGGGCGCTGCCCGCGCAGTTCGTCGCGGATCTCCGTCAGCAGCGCCTCGGTCGGCGTCGGGGCCGGCGGCGTGCTGGGCTTCGCCTCCTCCTTCGCCTTGAAGCGCGACAGGATCTTCACCAGCCAGAACACCGCGAAGGCGACGATCGCGAACTTGATGACCGCGTTGATGAACTTGCCGATGGCCAGCACCGCGGCGCCGCCCTGGCGCGTCGCCTCAAGCGAGGGCTGCCGTTGGCCGGTGATGACGACGAACAGGTTCGAGAAGTCGATGCCGCCGATCAGCAACCCGATGATCGGATTGATCAGATCCTCGACCACGGAGGCCACGATCGCTGTGAAGGCGGCACCGATGATGATGCCGACAGCAAGGTCGATGACGTTGCCGCGCATGATGAAGGCTTTGAATTCCCTCAGCCAGGCAGGCTCGGCGATGGTGACGGGCGGCGGCATGCTTCTCTCCCTCTGCGGTGCCGGACGAGTCGCAGTCTGGCATGGCCGATTGTCGTTCTGCATGCGGCGGATTGCGGTGCACACGGCTTCTTTTGCCGTGCCCGCCGCGTTCAGGCCGGGCTGACAGCCATCTTGCCCCCGCGCACGAGCGGGTCACCCTCACCGCGCCAGCAGCAGCTCCGGCAAGCCGGTCACGAGTGTCACCGGGAAGATGGTGATCAGCACCACGGTCAGCACCAGCATCAGGAAGAAGGGCAGCGAGGCCATCGCGACCTCCCCCTGATCCCGCCCCGTCATGGTCTGCATGACGAAGAGGTTGAAGCCGACCGGTGGCGTGATCTCCGCGATCTCCACCAGCAGCACGATGAAGATGCCGAACCACACCAGGTCGAAACCCGCGGCCTGGATCATCGGCACCACGATAGAGGTGGTCAGCACGATCATGGAGACGCCATCGAGCGCGGTGCCGAGCACCACATAAACCACGGTCAGGATCGCGATGATGCCGAAGGGCCCGAGGTTCAGATGCGCGACCCCTTCGGCGAGCGCCGTCGGGATGCCGGTCAACGCCATCGCCTTGGTCAGGAAGGCGGCTCCGGCCAGGATGAACATGATCATGCAGGAGAGCCGTGTCGCGCCCTTGAGGCTCTCGATGAAGTTCTCCCAGCTCAGGCTGCGCGTCACCGCGGCGAGGATGAGCGAACCGAGGACGCCGAAGCCGGCGGCTTCCGTCGCCGTTGCCCAGCCGACGAACATGCTGCCGATGGTCGCGACGATCAGCAGCCCACAGGGGATGAGCTGCGCCGAGAGGCGCATCTTCTCCCAGAAGCTGGTGCGCGGCTCCAGGGGCGGCTGCTTCGAGGGGTTCAGCAATGCCCAGATCGCGATGTAGGCGGAGAACAGCACCATCACCAGCAGGCCGGGCAGGCAGCCCGCGATGAAGACGCGGACGATCGAGACCTCAGCCGCGACAGCATAGACCACCATGATGATCGAGGGCGGGATCATGATGCCGAGGGTGCCGGCGGTCGCCAGCGAGCCGATCGCGACACGCTCGTCATAGCCGCGTCGCCGCAGCTCCGGCAGCGCGATCTTGGAGACGGTGGCGCAGGTGGCGGCGGAGGAGCCGGAGACCGAACCGAAGATGCCGCAGGCCAGGATGTTCACATGCAGCAGCCGGCCAGGAATGCGCCGCACCCAGGGGGCAAGGCCGTTGAACAGCTCCTCGGACAGCTTGGTGCGGAACAGGATCTCGCCCATCCAGACGAACATCGGCAGCGCAGCCAGCGTCCAGGAGCCGCTCGATTCCCAGACGGCAGAGGCGAGGAAGAGCCCTGGCGAGGGATGCACCGCCGCCATCGCCACATAGCCGACGGCCGCCAGGCTCATCGAGATCCAGAGGCCGGCACCGAGCAGCAGGCACAGCAGCACCAGCAGCAGCAGCGCGAAAGTCAGCAGGTCCATTTTATGCTTTCAGAGCTTGCGTCAGACTTCCAGAACTTGCGTCAGACCTCGGCCGAGAAGTCGCCGCGTGCGGCGCGTTCCTCGGCGGCGCGGACATAGGCGGGGATCCGCCCGGCAAGCACCGCCACCCATTCGTCGATGACCGCCACCAGCAACAGGCCGGCGCCGATCGGCATGGCGAGCTTCGGGATCCAGAGCGGATAGGGCACGGTGCCCTGCGCCACTTCCTCGATCTCGTAGCTGAACAGCATGTCCTGGGTGGTCCACCAGGTGATGTAGCCGACCACCAGGGCAGCCAGCGTCAACGCCGCCAGTTCCGCCACGCGCCGGGATGCAGGCCCCAAACGGTCGAGCGCCATGCCGACCCGGATCAGCTCGCCGCGCTTGAAGGTGGCGGCGAGCGCGAAAAAGGTCGTGCCGACGCAGAGATAGGCCGAGAGATCGTCCGAGCCTGAGAATTGCAGCTCGAACTGGCGGAGCGCCATCTGCGCCATCATGACAGCGAAAATGCCGAACAGCGACAGCGCGGCAAGGCCTGCGCTCATCGCGTAGAGCGCATCGAGCGCCCGGCGCAGCACCAGCCCGCCCCTTACGCGCGATAGGCCTCGATCAGGCGGCGGCCATCTTCGCCGGTGCGCTGGATCCACTCCTCCGTCATCGTGGCACTGATCCGGCGCAGATCGGCCAGCAGTTGCTCGGTGGGCGGCACGATCTGCATGCCGCGTTCGCCAAGAGTCCGCTGGGTGGTCGCTGTCGCTTGCTCGGAGAGTTCATAGCCCCGCGTCTCGGCCCGCGCCGCGGCTTCGGTGATCGCGGTGCGCTGATTGGCCGGCAGCCCGTCGAAGGCGCGGCGGGAAATGAGCACGGCATTCTTGGTCTGGGTGAAGCCGAGCGGGGTGAAGACCCGGGCATAGTCCCAGGCCGAGGTATCGACGCCGGTCTGCGCCGAGGTGACCTGCGCCTGCACGATGCCGGTCGCGAAGGCCTGGGCGAGCTCGGCCGACTGCACGAGGGTCGGCGTCGCGCCGATCAGCGCCGCGAAGCGGTTCGTCATCGGGCTGTAGGTGCGGAAGCGGCTGCCGCGGAGTTGCTCGATGCTGGTGATCGGCTGCTGCGCATAGAGACCGGCCGGCGGCCAGGGCACGGTGTAGAGCAGCATCATGCCCTGCCGCTGCAGCCGGGCTTCCAGATACGGCTTCTGCAGGTCGGCAAGCTTCTTCGCCTGGGCATAGGTCGTCACGAGCTGCGGGATCGCATCCGCGTCGAAGAAGGGATCCTCATTGGCGTAGGCGGTCAGCAGGATTTCGCCGAGCTGCACTTGGCCGGTCTGCACGCCGCGCTTGATCTGCGGCATCGGCAGCAGCGAGGCGTTGGAATGGAGCTGGATGGCAAGCTGCCCGCCGGAAGCCGACTGGATCTCCTCGAGGAAGGTCCGGATGTTGCGCGTGAAGAAATTGGCGTCGCTATAGGCGCTCGCCATCTGCCAGCGCGTCTGCGCCTCCGCACGGCGCGTGGCCAGGATGGCGGCCGGCGCGGCAAGGCCGGCCGCGAACAGGGTGCGGCGGGTGGTCGTCATGCTTCTTCTCTCCCAGTCGGCAGGCCCCCGGACGGGCAGTCCGCAATGGCGGCGGCCGGTCAGGAATCATGTCTCCCGAGTAACGCGCGCGAGATCAGAGGGTGCAAGGGGAATAAGCAGAGCAAGCCGGCCATTGCCGACGGAATTGCCTGCGCCGCGGGCGACGCCTGCCCGGCACCGGATCAGTCGCCGTGCGATGGCGAACGCAATGCGACGCGTTGGCGGGAAGATCGCACATCCATCGGTGGCACCAGCGCGGCCAGCCCATCGCGACGCGCGCATTCGTGACCCCTGCTTGGCAGGCGAAACCGTTGCGACCAAGCAAGGTTTTGTGCCAGTCTTTGCTGGATATGGAGGATTTGCCATGACCACGTGGCCGCCAATACGGCTCGCTGTCCTTGCCCTGCCCATCGCCCTGGCAGCCTTGCCGGCCGCAGCCCAGCGCGGCAGCGATGATCCGCTGGTCGGGCGCATCATTGACCAGCTTACCCCCGGCAGCACCCGCGGCATCCGGGTGCCGCAGCAGGACACCTCGACGGGCACGCAGCAGCAGCAGCAGCGCCAGCGCCCCCCGATCCAGGCCGACACCACCGCGCCGACCGGCACGCCGGCCCTGTCCGTGCTGGTGAACTTCGCCTCCGGTTCCGCGGTGCTGACGCCATCAGCCCAGCGTGCGCTGGACCCGGTCGGGCAGGCGCTCGCCTCCCCGGCACTGGCGAACTACCGGTTCCGCATCGAGGGCCATACCGACACCACCGGTGACACCGAGTCGAACCAGATCCTCTCGGAGCGCCGCGCCGCGGCGGTGCGCGATTACCTGACGCAGCGATACGGCGTCAGCGGCGCCCGGCTGGAAGTCGTCGGCCTCGGTGAAACCCGTCTGCTCGTGCAGACCGGTGATCAGGTTTCGGAAGTGCGGAATCGCCGGGTGCAGGTTCTCAACATCGGCGGCTGAAGCGCCCTGGCCACAGGCAGGAACGCCCGTGGGTGCCTGGCACCCGCGGCGTTCACATATCAATGAGCGACGTTCGGAGACACCGGGCTGTGTCACGGAAGGACAGTATCATCATACGAGACAATTCTAGCCACGCAGTTGGGTGATTATCATATTCGTAGCTTCGCAGTGTCATTTTCAGAAAAATAGCACCCAGAATCTCGAGAAATCTTAACGAAACGCTATGCCGGCCTGGAGCAAGCGGTTAAGAGATGCCGGGGGATTGAGGGACGCGGGGTCTTGCGCTCACGTACTTATGTAACCTGTGTTGCAGCCGCCGCGTCGTTGCTGCTCGCGGCAATACCTGCTGTTGCCCAGGTTGCCGCCCCGCCCCCACCGAGCCGAGCGATCGAGGGTATCACCCCGCGGGAGCCCCCGCGCCTGTCCCCCCGCGCCGAGCCGCCACCGCCCGAAGCGCAGCGCGGGCCCGGCGAAACCCGGCAGGTCGCCGTCACCCGGGTCGTGGTGCAGGGCAACACCGCGCTCTCGGACGCCGCGTTACGGCCGGTGGTCGCACCGCTCGAGGGTACGACCATCACCCTGGCGCGCGTCGAGCAGGCGCGGCTCGCGATCGTCACCGCCTATCGCAATGCCGGCTATGCCTTTGTCACGGTCGCCGCGGCGCTGGCGCCGGATGGCCCCGACCGCTCCGAACTCCGCCTCGCGGTGACCGAGGGCTATGTCGCCGAGGCGCGGCTGGAGGGCGATATCGGCCCCGCCGGCACCCAGGTGCTGCGCTTCCTCAATGTGGCAACCGAGGAACGCCCGGTGCGGGTGGAGACAGTCGAGCGTGCGCTGCTGCTCGCCTCCGACGTGCCCGGCGTCACGGTGCGCGGGCTGTTGCAACCGGTGCAGGGCGAGCCCGGTGCGCTGCGCCTCGTCGCCCAGGTCAGCCGCCGCGCGGTCAGTGGCTTCGCCACCGCCGACAACCGCGCCTATCGCCTGACCGGCCCCTGGCAGGGGCTGTTCGTGATCGGCGCCAATTCCTTCACCGAATTCGGCGAACGGACCGAGATCTCCCTCTTCGGATCGGAGCGGGAGACGCAGTGGTTCACCCAGGCCGCGTTCGAGACCTTCATCGGCAGTTCCGGCCTGCGGCTGCGCCTCTATGCCGGCACCGGCAGAACGCAGCCGGGCGGTGTGCTGGAGCAGGTGGGCTATACCGCCGACACCCAGATCGGCGGCGTCAGCCTCACTTACCCGATCATCCGCTCCCGCCCGCTCAACCTCTATGCCGTCGGGCAGTTCGACCTGTTCAACAGCCTGGTCGAGAACGAGACCTTCGGCCAGCGCAGCCGCACCAGCCGCGACGCGGTGCGCGCCTTCCGCGGCGGCTTCGACACCCAGTTCGCGGACAGCCTGTTCGGCCTGGTGCCGTTGGCGACCAATATCGGCAGCTTCCGCATCTCCCAGGGCAGCACGGTCTTCGGCGGCACCGGCAATGAGGCGCGCGACCCGACGCGCCAGACCAGCGTCTTCGATTTCCTGAAGGCAACCGGCGAGTTTCAGCGCACCCAGCCGATCTTCTCGCCCTTCGCCGATGCCATGGTGAACGTCCAGGTGCTGCTGGCAGGGCAATGGAGCGATGACGTGCTGCCGGCCTCCGAGCGGTATTTCCTCGGCGGCAACCGGCTCGGGCGCGGCTACTATGCAGGCCAGGCCGCCGGCGATCGCGCCTATGGCTATGCAGTCGAGCTGCAGCTCGACACGGCCTGGGACGTGCCGCTTTCGCCCTTCCCCGGCAGCGGCCGCGCGACCAGCCAGTTCTACGCCTTCTATGATTACGGCCGTGCCGAGCAGAACCTCGAATCGGATCGCAACCACAAGGCGGTCTCCTGGGGCGGCGGCATCCGCACGGTGCTGAGCGAGGCCGTGAGCCTCGATCTGGAATTCGCCCGCCGGCTGACTCGCCAGATCGATGGCGACGCCGCCGATCCGCTTCGCGCCAACGCGGTGTTCTTCCGCACACTTGTGAGATTCTAGCCATGGCCGAGCGCGCGCCCCTGACGTCTGTCCGCACCGCGGCCCCGTCGGGGGCATCGGTGCGCGACTGGCTGCTGCGCACCACGGCGCTGCTGCCCATCGCTTTCGGCGCCGCCGGCGCGGGGGCGCAGGTCGTGGCTACGAATGCCGGCCCGACCGGTGGCCAGGTGGTCGCGGGCCAGGCCAGCATCGCGACCGCGCCCAATCGCACCACCATCACCCAGACCACCGACCGCGGCGTCATCAACTGGCAGCAGTTCAATGTCGGCTCCCAGCACACGGTGCAGTTCCAGCAGCCGAATGCCGGCAGTTGGACGCTGAACCGCGTCGTCACCAGCGATCCCTCGGTGATCGCGGGCCGCATCCAGGCCAATGGCGGCGTCGCCATCGTTAACCAATCGGGCATCGTCTTCGGCCAGGGTGCCCAGGTCGATGTCGGGTCGCTGATCGCCAGCGCTCCCGGCATCACCAACGATAACTTCATGGCCGGCCGCATGCGCTTCGACCAGGCGGCGCTGCCGGGCGCCCGGGTTGAGAACCGCGGCCGGATCACGGTGCCGGACCGCGGCATCGCGGTGCTGGCCGGACCGCGGGTCACCAATTCCGGTGAGATCCACGCACGGCTCGGCCGCGTCGTGCTGGCGGGTGCCGAGGCCTATGCGCTCGATCTCGCGGGCGATGGCCTGCTCAGCATCGACATCACCCAGGCGGTGCGCGGCGACGGCGCCGCGGTCGTCACCAATGAGGGGGTGATCGAGGCCAATGGCGGCAGCGTGCTGCTGACCGCGAGCGCCGCCGGCGACCTGGTCGAGGGGCTGGTGCGCAACACCGGCCGCATCACCGCCAATACCGAGGCCGGCCGCACCGGGGAGGTGGCGCTGCGCGCGGCGGGCGGCGGTGTCGAGGTCACGGGCACCATCACCGCGACCGGCGGCGCCGGGCAGCGGGGCGGGCGCATCGCGGTGCAATCGGGCGAGAGCGTGCGCGTCGGGACGGGCGCCGTACTGGACGCCTCGGGCGGCACCGGCGGCGGCACCGTGCTGGTCGGCACCACGGGCGTCGGCCGCAACCAGACCATGGCCCGGCGCACGACGGTCGAACGCGGCGCCACCATCAGCGCGGATGCCACGGTGCTCGGCCAGGGTGGCACCATCGCGATCAACAGCACGGAGATGACGGTCGTCGAGGGACGGCTGACGGCGCGTGGCGGGCCACAGGGTGGCGATGGCGGGCTGATCGAGCTGTCCGGGCAGGGCGAGATGCGCCTGAACGCCACCTGGGATGCCTCGGCGCCGGCGGGCCAGGCGGGATCGCTGCTGCTCGACCCGACGCGCATTGAGGTGCTCAACGATTCGACCCCGGATGACACCATCCCGGCAACTGGCCCCGCGACGATCTCCGCCACCAGCGGGGGCGGCACGCTGCAACTGAATGCGGCGGAGCTCTCCGCCTCCACCGGCAATATCATCCTCGAAGCGCTGCTGGGGATCCGGATCACCGGTGCCGTCACCAAGGCGCAGGGCGACCTGACGCTGCGCACCACGGCGGCGGCCGGCACCAACGGCCTCGACGGCATCTCGATCGAGGCGCCGGTCCACCTCACGACCGGCAGCTTCACTGCCAGTACCGCCGGAACTTTCACGATCGCCGGCACCGGCAGTCTCAGCGTCGGCGGCGCCGCGGCGACGATCACGGCGATCGGCAACATTACGTTTGCGGGCATCCTGGGCGGCCTTGCCGTCGGACTGAACACCGACGGCGACATCGTACAGACTGGCGGCCTGCTGGCCGCAGAAAGCCTGTCGATACGCGGCGCCAACGGCACTGCGGCGAGCAGAGCAGGTAGCGCAAACCTCGTTCAGCTCGGGAACGACATCCGCCTTCTCGACGCCCGCACGACCGGGGTGCTCGTTGTGGTGACCGACCCCACAGGCGGACAGCTCACTATCCGCCAAGCGGACGGTGCGGGCATGGGCATCATCGCGCTTGCCGGAGGCAGCCTATTGATCCAGGGAAGCGCCAGCGGCGGCATCGGAGTTACCTCGACCGCCGACGTGACACTGCGTGGCGATTCGATTGCGGTGCAGAATTCGGTCACCGGCGGCGCCAGCCCGTTGGTCTTCGTGGCCTTTGAGCTGCGTGACGGCGGAGCCCTGACCGGGACCGGGGCAATCACTACGGCCGGCGGCACAGTCCGGACCGGTGCTGACGGCGCTCCCACAGCGTTGCGCATCGTCGACAGCGGAACCGCCGGTGCCGGTAGCATCATGGTGTCGTCGCAGACACTCGGACAGGTGAGTGCCGGTGTGCTGGCGATCGGCAGCATCGGCGGCGCGACCGTTACAGCGACGAGCATCGCGGTCGGCGGCGCCATCGCACCGCAGGCCGGGACCCGGGTCCAACTAGAGGCACTGTCCGGCAATATCGACATTGGCGCCGGGATCACCGGAACCGGCGTCACCGCAATAGCCCTGGGCGGCGCAATCACTCTGGATTCAGGCTTCGCCACCGCCGGCGGCGTTGGACAAATCGTGTTTAGTGCCGCGAATGCGGTAACTCTGAATGGCAACGTCACCGGCGACGGCGCCATCATAACATCGGCCGAGGCCGGCATCACCCTGGGCGGCACCGGCAGCATCGACGTCGGTAGCGGTGCGCTGACTTTGCAGGCCGCCGGCGGAGTGACTCAGAACGCCGGAGCCGCAATCACCACTGGCAGCCTGAGCGTGCTCGGCGCCACCGGCGGCACCTCTTCGGCGGCGTCGGTCGACCTTGGCCGGGCCGGCAACGCCATCACCGCGCTCGACCAAGTGCGGGCAACCGGCGGGATCATCGTCCATGGCGGCTCCGGCACGCTCTCGATCGGCGCCGGCGCGAACGTCATCGGTGCCAACGTCACCTTGATCGCCACGGGCGGCATCACCCAGACCGCCGGCAGCATCAACGCCGGCGCCGGCGCACTGACCTTCCGGAGTGACGGTGCAATCGGCCAGAGCGGGGGTACCGTCACTGCCGGCAGCCTCAGCACGCTCGGCGCCGCCGGCGGCACTACAGCGGCGGCCTCGGTCAACCTTGGCCAGTCCGGCAATGCCGTCGCGGCGCTCGACCAGCTCCGTGCGACCGGCGACATCACGATCCAGGCCGGGGCCGGCGCGCTCGCGATCGACAGCGGCGCGGCTATCAGCGGCGCCAACATTACCCTGACCGCAACCGGCGATATCGTGCAAGCTGGCGGCGCCATCAATGCCGGCAGCGGCGCCGGCACGCTGACCCTGCAGAGCGACGGCGCTGTCGGCCAGACCGGCGGCACCATCGCGGCCGGCAGCCTCAGCGTGCTCGGTGCCGCCGGCGGCACCACCGCAGCAGCGTCGATCAACCTGGACCAGTCCGGCAATGCCATCGCGGCGCTCGACCAGGTCCGTGCGATCGGTGACATCGCGATCCATGCCGGCGCGGGCACGCTCGCGATCGGCACCGGCGCGGCCATCCTTGGCGCCAACATCGCCCTGACCGCCACCGGCGACATCACCCAGACCGCCGGCACCATCAATGCCGGCAGCGGCGCCGGCACGATGACCCTGCAGAGCGACGGCACGGTCAGCCAGGCGGGCGGCACCATCAACGCCGGCAGCCTGAACGTGCTCGGTGCCGCCGGCGGCACCACCGCAGCAGTCTCAATCAGCCTGGGTCAGTCCGGCAACGCCATCGCTACACTCGGCCAAGTCCTCGCGATCGGCGATGTCGCGGTTCATGCCGGCGGCGGCACACTCACGATCGGAGATGGCGCGGCCATCCGCGGCGCCAACGTCACGCTCATCGCGGCCGCCGCCGTCTCTCAGACCGCTGGCACCATCACTGCCACCAGCGGCGGATCGCTGACCTTACGGAGCGACGGCGCAGTCGGCCAGACCGGCGGCACCATCACCGCCGGCAGCCTGAACGTGCTCGGCGCTGCCGGCGGCACCGACCCGGCCGCCTCGGTCAACCTCGGCCAGTCCGACAACGCCATCGCCGCGATTGGCCAGATCCGTGTGACCGGCGACATCACGATCCACGCCGGCACCGGCGCCGACCCGCTGTCAATCGGCGCCATCGGAACCACCACCGGCAACATCGCGCTTTCGGCAGCCAGGGCAATCGACGTGACCGGCGCCGTCAGCGGCGTCAACCTGACCATCACCGGCACCACCATCACCATCGCAGCCACCGGCCAGGTCACCGCCACGGGTGGCGACCTGGTCCTGAACGCCACCGATGCCAGCGGCATCGCCTTCGCTGCCGGCAGCAGCCTGACCGGCGCCAGCGGGCATCGCCTCGTGCTCCGGGCCGATGCGCTCAGCATCGATGCCGGGGCCGCGCTCACCCTGACCGGCACCGCTGTCGAGGTCGGGCCGCAGACTGGCGGCCACACCGTGCTACTGGGCGCAGCCGGCAGCGGGTTGAGCCTGGACGTGGCGACGCTGGGCCGGCTGACCGGCTCGGGTGCCACATCCCTGCGCTTCGGCGAGACGACCATTGGCGCCGACACCCAACGCGGCGGCGACCTCACCCTCGGCAGCGGCCTCAGCTTTACAAGCGGCGACCTGACACTGGTCAGCGGCGGTGCGGTCGCACTCGGCGCCAACGCCGTCACCACGACTGGCCACAACTTCAACATCCACGCGGATGGCGTGGTGTCGGGCAGCGGTACCCTGCAGGCGGCATCGCTCGTCATTCGCGGCGCGACCGGCGACAGCGGCAGTGCGGCGGGTGCGGTCACCCTGGACGGCGCGAACAGCGCCGTGGGCATCCTCGACGCGCGCAGCACCGGGGACATCGTCTTCGCGAATACTGGTGCCGCACTGACTGTGCGCCGGGCAAGCGGCGCCTCCGTGGCCATAGACGCCCTGGGCCAAGCGGTCACCGTGGAGGCCGGCGGGGCCGGCATCGTCGCCAGCGATGATGTCAGCCTGCGCGCGTCCTCCATTGCACTTGGCGCGGGCATCGCCGCCGGCAACGGACAGACGCTGTCATTGCAGATCGCCAGCGGCGGCACGATCACCGGCGCCGGTACGCTCTCGGCCATCGGCGGCACCATCGAGATCGGCGCGGCGGCGACCGGCGCCGCCCTGACCGTCGGCGCGTCGGGCATCGCGACATCCGTGCTCGGCGCCGCTCAGGCCGACACGATCGTCGTCGGACGCAGCAGCTTCAACGGCGGAGCTGCGATCACGGCCGACAGTGTCACGGTGTCGAGCGCGGTCGCTGTCATGGCGAGCGTCGGGACCCTCTCCTTCCGGGCCGGCAGCGACGTCATCCTCAACGCCGCCGTGAGCACCGGCAGCAACCGCGCCGTGGCACTCGACGCCGGCAGGGACATCGTTCAGACCGCCGCCGGCCTCATCACCACCGGTCGCCTCGACGCGAATGCCGGCCGCGACATCCTGCTCCACGCCGGCGACCCGGGCCGCACGATCCTCGGCACATGGAACCAGATCGCGACGCTCGGCGGCATGACGGCGGGCGGCAACCTCGTGCTGAACGCCAACGGCGCTCTCGGCATCACCGGCAACGTCTTGGCCGCCAACGCCACGATCGCTGCCAAGGGGGCGCTCAGCCTCGGCAGCGCCGCCACGATCACCACCATCGGCGGCACGACGCAACTCGCCGCCGGCGGGGTGGTGACGCTCGCCGGCGTCATTGATGCCGGGAGCGGCGGCACCGTCACGATCGGTAGCAGCGCCGCGATCACCCAGACCGACGGCAGCATCACTGCCGGCACCTTCGGCGCCTCCGGCACCACCATCAATCTGTCGGGCGGCACCGGCAACAACCTCGGCGCGCTGGCGCTGCGCGCCACGACGGGCAACCTAGCCTTCGACACCGACGGTACCCTCACCCTTGCCGGCACCGTCAATGTCGCAATCATCGGCGGCAGCGATGCATTCGGCGGCCTTTCCGCGGCCGGGGACCTCTCGGTCTCGGCAGGGACCATCATCGGCGGCGCAGGCACCGTCTTCCAGGCCGGCGCCGGCCGCAGCATCACCCTGCGTGCCGATACGCTGAGCCTCGACAGCAACACCACGATCGGCGCCCAGGGGGGCGGCGCGCTCGCATCGCTCTCGATCGGGCCGCGCACTGACGGCCGGACGATGGTCATCGGCGGCCCCGATATCGCCGGCACCCTCACACTGTCCGACGGCACCGTGGCACGGCTGCTGCTGGTCAACGCGCCGTTGCGGCTCGGCCAGACGGTGGTTGGCGGCTCGACGGTGCTGGCGGGCGACGTCCGCGTCGCGACGTCGTTGACCGTGAGCGGTTCGCTGACCCTGGCCGGCAGCAACGACATCACTTTCGACGCGGCGACCCAGGCCGCAGACCTGACCGCCATCGCCGGCCGCGACATCATTCTACCGGCGACGGTCACCACTACCGGCGGGAACATCATCCTCTCCGCCACCCGCTCCATCACCCAGACCGGCGGTGGCCTCAACGCCGGCAGCGGCCTTGTGGCGGCCAATGCTGGCGGCGATATCGATCTGCGTGCCGGGACCAACAGCTTCACCAGCTTGGCGGCCGCGAGCAGCGGCGGCGCGGTGCGGGTCGCGACCAATGGCGCATTGGCCACCGGCACCGCCAACGGCGTGCCGCTGCCGGGCGGCGGCACCACGGCCATCGCCGGCCTAACGGCGGCGACCGACGTCTTTCTCCAGGCCGCCGGCCTGACCGTCGCTCACACGGTTGCCGGCAACAGCGTGACGCTGCGTGCCAACACCTTGGATATCCAGGCGGGTGGTCTGGTGACCGGCACCACCATGGTGGCGATCGAGCCGTTGGGCACGGGCCCTGCCATCCAGATCGGCGGAGCGGACGTCGGCGGCACGCTGTCGATCAACAATGCTGAACTGGGCCGCATCAACACGCCGCTCCTGGTCTTCGGACGCAGCGACAATGCGCGCGATATCCGCACCGCCGCCGACGCCGAAGCCGGCACGAATTGGAGCGGCGCGCTGCGGCTGATCGGCAACAATGTGACGATCGCGGGCACCCTCGCGCCCAGCAGCCTCGCGCTCTGGGTCAGCGGCACCGTCAGCGACATCGAAGGCGGCACCTTCAACATTGGCACGGTGAACACCCCGGGCCTGACCCTGCGCGGGCTTGCCGGCGGAGAGACGGATGGCGGCTCGATCATATTCGAGGGACGCTACCAGACCATCGACGCCCTCGACATCCGCTCCGCCGGCACGGTGAGGCTCTTCCTCGACCCCAATGCCAGCACCGTCCAGGCGAATCAGCTTCGCGGCGCCAGCGTCGAACTCACCGTCCTCGGCGGCGGCATCACGATCGGCAGCGGTGGCGCCACGACGACCAGTGGCAACCTGACCCTGCAGGCCAGCGGTGCACTCAGCATCGACGGCGCGCTCAGCGTCACCGGCGGCAACCTGACCCTCAGGGGTGCCAGCGTCACCACCGCGGCGGCCGGCGACGCCATCGTCACCGGCACCGCCCTGGTCGCCGCGACCGGCGGCGGCGCGACGCTCGATGGCGATATCACGGCCAGTTCCGTCACCCTCACAGCCACCGGCGCCATGAGCGTCAGCGGCGCGATGCAGGCGACCACCGGCCTGACCGTCAGCGGCAGCTCGGTCGCGCTGACCAGCGGCGTGACTGTCAACAACGGCGCCGTCTCGATCACTGCAACCGGAGGAAGCGTGACCGTCGGTGGCGCCATCTCCGGCCTCGCGGTCACAGTGACCGGTAGCGACGGCGTGGCGATCGGCGGCGACGTCACTGCCACCGGCACCAATGTGCTGATCGACGCCGGCCAGGCGATGGTGCTGACCAACAACGTCACCGCCGCCGGCAGCGTGACGCTGCGCGCCAACAGCATCACGCAGACAACCGGCGTGATCAGTGGCACCGGTGGCAGCGCCACTGGCCTCGTGGCGGTGGGCCGCACCGGAGACGTCATCCTTACGGGCGACAACTTCATTTCGATACTGGACGCTACGGCGGCAGGCTCGCTCTCCGTCAGGTCCGCCGCCACCGAGACGCTCGTCGTCGCCCGGGCGACCGGAACCGGTAGCGTGACGCTCGATGCGTCGGCCCTGTCTCTCACCGGCGCAGTCGGTGGAGCGGGCGCTACGGTCGACCTGCGCACCAGCACCGGTGGCGTCACCCAGACCGGCACCGGTATCATCACTGCGCAGACCCTGGCCGGAGACGTCATCGGCGATGTCGCCCTGGCGACGGCTGCCAATGCGGTGGCCGAGACTGGCAGCTTCACCTTCAGCGGCAATTTTGCGCTGCGCACCAGCGGCAGTCTGGCGGTGACCGAAGCCCTCACCGCCACCTCCGGCAAGACGATCACCCTGCAAGCCGCAGGCAATCTCGCGCTGCAGGATTCGCTCCGAGCGGATACCGTTTCGCTGGCCGCGACATTCGGCGGCATCAGCCAGACCGGCGGGATCATCGCTGCGGTTACGTCCGGCGTCAGGACGAGCCTCGATGCCAGCGCCGGCGCGGGTGTTGCGCTGGATTCCACCGCGAACGATGTCGGCATGCTGACCGGCGGCAATGGCGGCAGCGGCGGCTTCCTGCTGCGCAACAACGGCGACCTGGCGGTCACGGGGCTGGTGCAGACGGGCGCCGGCACCACGCTCCAGCTCGACGCCGCGGGTACCATCACCCTCGCCTCCAGCGGCACCCTGAGCGCTGCGGGAGGCACGGTGGCGCTGGCGGCAGATGGCGCGGTGACGCTGGCCGGCACTCTCACCGCCATGAATGCCTTCATCACGACGGCTTCGACGCTGCAGCAGGCTGTTGGTGGGATCGCCACCACCGGCGTTCTCGCGGTGCGGGCGACGGATATCAGTCTTCAGGGGCCAGGCAACGCCATTAGCCAGCTCGCTGCCGAAGCGACCGCGGGCAACGTGGTGGTGGCCTCGACCGGCACCATGGCGATCGGCAGCGGCACGCCGCCGGGCGGGACCCTCATCACCGGGGTCAGCGGCAACACGGTCTTCCTGACCGCCGGCGGGCTGAACATCAACCAGGCGGTGACCTCGGCCCCCGGCAGCACGGTCACGCTGCGTGCCGACAGCATGAACATCGCGGCCGCGGTCAGCGCCAGCGGCGGCACGGTGCTGCTGGAGCAGGCGACGCCCAGCCGCAGCATCTCGCTCGGAGCCGAGAATCCGGCCACGCTCTCGCTCTCCACCACCGAACTCGCGCAGATCCATGCGAACCTGCTGGTGATCGGACGCGGCAGCGGCCAGATCATCGTCGCCGGCGATATCCAGGCGCCGGCCAGCGTCCCGACGCTGCGCCTGCTCGGCAGCGACATCGCGGTGAATGCGCTGCTGGCCGGCCCGGTGGGCGGCGTGACCCAGCTCCAGGCTTTGACCGGCAGCATCACCACCGCCGGTTTCGGCCGGGTCACCGGCCAGCGCCTGGAGGCGAGTGCCGCCGGCAACATCGCCTTGACCGGCGCCAACGACTTCGCAGAAGTGGCCGGCAGCGCTCCCGGAAACCTTGCCTATCGCGACAGCAACGGCTTCGCGGTTGCCGCCCCCGGCATCCAGGCCGGCAGCGTCAGCCTTAGCACCGATGCGGGCAACATCACCCAGCAGGCGGGCGCCGCGATCGCGACAGGGGCGCTGGATGCGCGGGCGGCGGCAGGCTCGGTGCTGCTCGATGGCGGCTCGGCCGCCAGCGCCGGCGCCGACCTCAACCGGGTCGGCGCGGTGACGCGGCTGGTGGCTTCGAGTGGCGGTCTGGCGCTGCTGCGCAACGCCCATGGCTTCGACATGGCGGGCCTCGCTGACAACGGCGCCGGCGGCACGCTCGGCACGCTGCGGCTCTTCGCCGCGAGCGGCAGCATCACCCAGTCCGCCGGCCCGCTCCGCGTCACGCGGCTGGAAGCAGAGACGCCCGGCGGCTCGCTGCTGCTCGGCCAGGCGAATGGCATCACGACCCTCGGCGATATCCGGGTCGCGGGCGATCTCGTCGTCACCAATGACGGCAGCCTGATCCTCGCGGCCCCCATCGATGTCGGCAGCTTTGGCGGCGGCGGCTTCGGCACCGCGATCCTGACGGTGAACAACGGCAACCTGCTGCAGGCGGCCGGCGCCAGGCTGAGCGCCGACCAGCTCGTGGCCAATGCGCTGACCGGCAGTGTCCTGCTGGATGGCGGCGGATCCACCAACCCGGCCGACCTGCTGCGTGTCGGCAATCTCGCCGGCGGCTATGCGGCGCAGTCGATGGTGCTGCGCTTCGGCAATGCCATCACGGTCACGGGCCTGGTGCAGGCGGGCGCCACCGCCGGCACGCCCACCGGCACGCTGGCGCTGGAAGCCCCGGGCATCGCGATCGGCAGCCCTGGCCAGGGCGGCACGCTGCTCCGCGCCGGCACCGTGGTGCTGCGCACCCAGGCCGATTTCGACGGCCCGGCGATCGCCGGCAGCGGCAGCATCGTCCAGCAAGGCGGCGCGATCGAGGCGGTGAACCTCGCCGCCTCGGCGCCAAGCGGCGACGTGCTGCTGGGCCTTACCAGCAACCGCTTCAATGCGCTGGCGGCCGGTTTCTCGGCGAATGGCTCGGCCAGCACGCATAGCCTGATCGCCGGCGGCAGCATCGACATCGCCGAAGGCGGGCCGGGCTTCATCGTCCTCGGCGGGCTGCAGAACGGCGGCAGCAGCATCCAGCTCCGGTCACTCGGCGATCTGACCTTCAACGCGGCGACCAGCGTCGGCGGGCCGATCGACCTCTCGGCCGCCGGCACCGTGACCATCGGCACCGCGGCCGACCTGCGGTCCGACACACTGCTGACGCTGAACGGCGGCGCCGGCATCACCGTGCAGGGGGCGGTGACGGCATCGGACATCCTGGCCAATACCGGCGGCAGCTTCACCCTCGCCGACAGCGGCCGCATCGCCGGCGGTAGTGCCCCCGGCGGCAGCGTCTCCGTCACCGCCGGCCATGTCGAGACCAGCGGCGGTGTCATCACCGCGCATGACGTCACGCTGCAGACCGGCACCGGCACCATCGTGAATACGACCTTCGGCGCGCAGGGCCTGGTCAATATCCTCGCCGGCGGCGCGCTGCGGGTGGCCGGCGTCGGCGTCAACGCGGATGCGATGCAGGCCCGCACCAACGGCCTGCTGACGCTCGCGGGCGGCAGCTATACGATCGGCAGCGTCGTCGTCTTCGCCGGCAGCGCCGGCATCAACACCGAAGGCACCGTGCAGGTGCGGCCGCGGACCAGCGGCACCTTCCCGGCGATCGTGCTCGACAGCCGGGCGCCGGGCACCCAGCCCGATCCGCTCACCATCGCCCGGCCGGATGTCACCGGCCTGGCGCCCGACTTGCAGGAGACCCAGGTGCGCCTGCCCAATACGGACGCGCCCGGCGATTTCGGCGCCGCCAGCAGCGCGCCCGCCGGTGCCATCCGCTTCAGCCTCGATGCGCAGCAGAGCCCGCTGTTCCTGCTGATCGACGGCGGCTCCGCGACCGGCACCGTCAACACCAGCGGCCGCATCGGCATCCATGGCCGCGGCGGCACCGTCGAGATCACCGGCACCCTCGTCGACTCCTCCGGCCAGCGGATCGAGGGCCAGGCGGCGGCGCGCATGACCGATGCGACGCGACCGGCGACCGGTGCCGAGATCTCCCGCTTCCGGATCAACGACTGCGTCGTCTCCTCCTTCAACTGCGTGGTGCCCGCCCAGGTGATCGTGGTTCCGACCGCAGCGCCGGTGCCGCCGCCGCTGATCTATGGCGGCGTCGGCCGCGATCCCGATGCGGTGAGCCCGAACGTGTCGGAGGAATGGACCGCGCCGGGCGACGACGAAGAGGACGACAAGCGCTGATGCGCCTGCGCTTCTCTGCCATGGTGCTGTTTCTGCTGCTCGGTGCCTGCGCCGAGCCGCCGCCCGAGGCCTATGTCACGCGCGGCGGCGGCCAGGCGGGGCAGCCCGCCGGCAATGACAGCCGCGGCGATGCCTGCACCGTGCAGGCCGGGCGCCAACCGCCCGCCGACCGACCGGTGATCCGCGCCCAGGAAACCTATTGCGGCGGCTGGTCGCAGCCGGCGGCACGAATCATCCATCTGCGCGGCGCAACGGGCGCCGCGGATCTCGATGCCCTCGCCGCCTCCGGCCTCTGGCGGAGCTGGCTCGATCTGCGGGTCGCCTGCGGTGCGCCGGTTGCCACCACGGTCGCCGGCGGCGCCGCGGCGCGACTGCTGAGCTGCACGCGCCGCTCCGGCGGCTGGCCGCATGTGGCGCTGGTGATCGCGGGGGCCGAAGGGCCAGTGGTCGCCGACGGCGTTGCCACCGCGACGCCGGTGATCGAGCGGCTGGCGCTCGGCCGGCAGGTCGCCGGCGATGCCGGCTCGCGCTCGGCCGCCATGCAGCTTGCGGTCACCCGGCTCGCGGCCGATGCCTTCCGCACCGGCGATGTCGGCCGTTACGAGGAGCTGATGCGCCTCGGCGCCGACCTGAACCAGACCGAGAACTACACCGCCGCCGAGGAGGCCTATCGCGCCGCGCTCGCGGTCCAGGAACGGGTGCTCGGGCGCGACAACCCGAACATCGTGGGCGCGCTGCTCGGCCTCGCGGTCAACATCTCCAACCAGCAGCGCCCGCGCGAAGCGCAGATCCTGCTCGACCGCGCCGGCCAGCTTGCACCGCAGGCGGCGGACGTCATCGCGCCGGCCCGTTACCTGCACTACACCGGCCTCGCGACGATGAACCGCGGCGACGCCGCTGCCGCCATTCCCATCCTGGAACAGGCGGAGACCGCCTATCGCGCCCAGGTGCCGCAGGAGGCGCTGGAGGATACCAATGTCGCCGGCATCGTGGCGGACCCGATCGCACAGTCGGCGATCCTCGGCCTTGCCGAGGCCAAGCGGAACCGCGCCCTCGCCCTGACCCGCGCCGGCCGCTCGGCCGAGGCCACCGCATTGGTCAACGAGGCGCGCACGCTGCTGCGCCGCGCCGGGCTGGAGGCGACCATCACCATCGGCCGGGCGCTCCGCACCCAGGCCGGCGCGGAGGCACGCCGGGGCCGCACCGAAGCGGCGGCACGCCTCATGGAGCAGGCCGCCAACCGCTTCGCGGTCGCCGTGCCGGGCGAACGGCCGGAGGCGATCACCCTGTTCCTCGCCGGCAGCCAGCGGCTGCTGACCGGCCGCCGCGCCGAGGCGCTCTCCGCCTTCCGGGCCGGCGCCGCCATCGTGCGTGCACGCCAGGTGGCGCTGCCGGTCGAGGCGGTGATCCCCTATCTCGACGCGCTCAACGCTGAAGCCGCCGCCAGCCCCGCGCAGGACCAGGCCCTCCGCGCCGAGATGTTCGCCGCCGCCCAGCTCGCGCAGCGCGGCTCCACCGCCCGCTTCGTGCAGCAGGCGAGCGCGCGGGTCGGCGCCGCCGGCGGCGATACCCGGGTGGCCGAAGCGGTGCGCGGGCTGCAGGAAGCCGACCGCGCACTGCGCACGCTGTTCAACGAGCGCGACGTGGCGCTCGGCGGCGGCAATGCCGAGTTGGACGCCCGGATCAATGCCGCGCAGCAACGCCGCAACGAAGCGGAATCGGAAGTCGCGGCCGCCGCTCCCGGCTATCGCCAGTTGCTGCTGACCGCGGTCGATACGCCCGCCGTCGCCCGCGTGCTGGCGCCCGACGAGGCGCTGGTGACCATGCTGCTCGGCCCCCGCCATGGCTATGTCATGGCGATCCGCCGTGGCACCGTCACCGCAGTCCGCACCACGCTCAGCGAAGCCGAGGCCAACCAACGCGTGCAGCGCCTGCGTGCCAGCATCGAGCTGAACGCCCAGGGCCAGGTGCCGGTCTTCGACGTGGCGGAAGCCCGGGCGCTCCACGCCGCGCTGCTGGCGCCGCTGGCGGCCGCGACCGAAGGCGCTGCGACGCTGATCGTGGCGCCCGATGGCGCGCTGCTGTCGCTGCCCTTCGGCCTGCTGCTGGCCGGCCCCGCCGATCCGGCAGCACTCGGCCGCGCCCCCTTCCTGATCCGCCGCCACGCCATCGTGCATGTGCCGAGCCCACAGGCGCTGGCGACGCTGCGTGCCGCGCCCGGCGGCTCGGCCGCGCCGCTGCCCTATATCGGCTTCGGCGATTTTGTGCCGCCGACACCGGCGCAGCTCGCGCGCAGCTTCCCCGCCGATCGCTGCGGGGAGGATGCGCGCCTCGCCCAGGGCCTCGGCCGCCTGCCCGGCACCCGCACCGAGGTGCAGGCGGCGCGCCAGCTTACCGGTTCCGCGCCGGACGCCGTGCTGCTCGGCGGCGATTTCACCGCGGCCAAGCTGCGCCAGGCCCGGCTCGGCCAGTACCGGATCCTGCACCTCGCGACCCACGCGCTGCTGGCCGGCGAGCTGAACTGCCTGCCGGAGCCGACCATCCTGCTCTCTGCGCCCGCCGGCGCCGCCGACGCGAATGCCGCCTTCATGCGCGCTTCCGAAGTGCTGAACATCCAGATGGACGCGGACCTCGTGATCCTCTCGGCCTGCAACACCGGCGGCGCCGGCGGTGCCGGCGGCGAAGCGCTGTCCGGGCTGGCGCGCGCCTTCTTCTACGCCGGCGCGCGCGGGTTGCTCATCACCCACTGGGCGGTCGATGACGGCGCTGCGGCGCTGACCGTCGCGGATGCCATCCGGCGCCAGCAAGGCGGCGCCAGCTCCGCCGCCGCGCTGCGCGGCGCCCAACTGCTGCTGCTGGACGAGGCCGGTGGGCGGCTGCCGGCCAATTTCGCCCATCCCTATTATTGGGCGCCCTTTGCGCTGATCGGCGACGGGCGACGCGCACCCGCGCGAAACGCATCCGTTAACGACGCGCCACGCAGCCCGATCGCCACGGTTCCGGCAGGCGACACCGCCGGGGCTTCACGTCTATAACGGACATAGGATCTCGAGGACCCAGCGGGGTGCGATGCTTCCGGCCGAGCTAGCCCAGAAATACGAGGTGCGCGGCACCCTCGGTGCCGGTGCCATGGGCACCGTGCTCGATGCCGTCGACCGCATCATCGAGCGCCGCGTCGCCATCAAGGTGGTGAAGATGCCGGCCGCCAACGACCCCGAGGGCAAGGAGGCGCATGCGCGCTTCCGGCGCGAGGCGCAGGCGGCGGGGCGGCTCAGCCACGCCAATATCGTCGGCGTCTACGACTATGGCGAGAATGCCGAGACCGCCTGGATCGTGATGGAGCTGGTCGAGGGCGGCAGCCTGAAGGATCGCCTCGACCGGCAGGAGCGCTTCACCGTCCAGGACGTGGCGCGGCTGATGGAGCAGGTGCTCTCCGCCCTCGCCTATTCGCATGGTCGCGGCGTGGTCCACCGGGACATCAAGCCCGGCAACATCATGCTCAGCTCCCAGGGGCCGGACGCCTCGGTGAAGATCGCGGATTTCGGCATCGCGCGCCTCGAGAACTCCTCGATGACGCAGGTGGGCACGCTGATCGGCACGCCCTCCTACATGGCGCCCGAGCAATTCCGCGGCGAGCCTGTCGATGCCCGCGCCGATATCTGGGCGGCTGGCGTGATGCTCTATCAGTTGCTCACCGGGGAAAAGCCCTTCGAGGGCGGCTTCAGCGCGGTGATGCACAAGGCGCTGAACACGGAGCCGCCGCCGCCGTCCGAGCTTTCCGTCACCGTGCCGCGCGCCTTCGACGCCGTCATCGCGCGCGCCCTCGCCAAGCGCCCTGACGAACGCTTCGCCTCCGCCGATGCCTTCGCCCAGGCGATCCGCCAGGCGCTGACTGCGCCCTCCGGCGCTGCGCCCTCGGCACCGCTGCCCCTCATGATGCCGGATAGCGACGCGACCCTGGTCGCGACCGGTGGCGGGGCCGGCACCATGGGTGGCCTGTCCGGCGTCGGCCTGCCCGGGCTGCCCGGTCTGGACGGAACCGCCGCGACCGGTACTACCGCGTCGCGCCCGGCATTCCCGCCCGCCACCGAGCCCAAACCGGCGAAGCCCGAAGGGAAGCGCGGCGCGCCGCTCGGGCTGATCTTCGGCGGCGCGGGTGGCCTCGCGGCGATCGCGGCCGCAGCCTGGTTCTTCGTGCTGCAGCCCCCGCCGGGCCCGACGCCGGAGGAATTGGTCCGGCAGGCCGAACTCGCCCGCCAGGCGGAGCTTGTCCGCCAGCAGGAAGCGCAGCGGATCGCCGCTGAAGCGGCACGCCAGGCCGAACTTGCCCGCCAGCAGGAAGCCCAGCGCCAGGCGGAGGCGGCACGGCAGGAGGCCGAGCGCCAGGCCGAGCTCACCCGGCTGGCGGAGATCGCCCGCCAGCAGCGCCTGACGGAGCAGGAGCAAGCCCGTCAGCAGGCGCTGTTCCGCCAACAGGAGGAAGCCCGCCAGGCGGAAGCCGCGCGGCAGGCGGACGCGGCACGGCAGGCGGCCGAGGCAGCCAGACAGGCGGAGCTCGCGCTTCAGACGGCGGAAGCGGCGCGCCTCGCCGAGCTCGCACGCCAGCAGGAGATCGCCCGCCAGCAACAAGACGCCGCGCGCCAGGCCGAGTTGGCTCGGCAGCATGAGGCGGCACGGCAAGCTGAGCTGGCGCGCCAGCAGGAAGCGGCCCGCCACGCGGAGTTGGCACGGCAGGCAGAGGTGGCGCGGCAGCAGGAGGCCGCACGGCAGGCGGCCGAGCTTGCGCGGCAACAGGAGGCCGAGCGGCAACGCCAGGCCGAGCTGGAACGCCAGCGGCAGCTCGCGCTCGTGCGGCCGGATTTCCGGAGCGCCGCCGCGGCCGCGGTCGCCGCCGCAAGCTGTGGATTGCTGACCTGGACCGCGAGCGATCAGAGCCTGTCGATCGCCGGCGTGGCCCGGCGCGGCGAGGATGCCGCCATCCGCCGCGAGCTGACGGCGCGCAACGTGCCCGAGGACTCCGCCCGGCTGGCCCTGCAGCTCTTCGACGGGCCCTATTGCGGCACCCTCGACGTGTTCCGCCCCGTGCTGGCACTGGGCGACTCCGCGCCACGCGTCTCCGTCCTGGGCACGATGCCGCTGGCCAAGGGGCAGTTCGTGCGCCTCGACGTCCAGATGCCGGATTGGCCCGCCTATATCCATCTGGCGTATTTCATGAACACGGGAGAGGCGGCGCAGCTTGTTCCCTCACCACTCGTTCCCTCAACGCTTCAGCAGCCGAGCGCGCGCCTTCGCCTCGGCGAGCCCCGCGGCAACTTCCCCGGCTGGGAAGTGGACGAGCCCTTCGGCACCGACCTGGCGATCGTGATCGCCTCCGACCGGCCACTGCTTGCCAGCGTCACCCGTCCAGCGAACGAGCGGCCGGAAGAATACCTCGCTGCCATTGCAACCGCCATCCGCAACAACCTGCGGGCTGGCGGGCGGGTGATAGCGCGGCCGGTGGTCGTCGAAACCGTGCGTGGGCGCTGACCGTCCGAGCACGATGCGCTCGCACTTCGCTTGATCGTGTGATTCAGACTTTTCAGCCGGCGGACCTCAAGTCGTCACGCTTTCGCGCCGCGATCAGAAGCCGGCGCGGAGTGCCTCGCGCAGCGCCTCGACCCGGGCATCGTCGAGGCCGACCATGGCGGGGGAGAAGAAACGCCGGTCGGGCGTGAAGAGCGTGTAGGCCATGGCCTCATTGATCATCACATCCTCCAGCGCCGGGTCGTAGCCCTCGCTCTGAAGGAAGCGGCGATAGGCGGCACGCTCCTGCTCCGTGAAGACGTCGCGCCAGACGCGGTGCACATGCGCGGCGAAGGCCGGGCGTGTGAAGTAATGCCCGTGACCGATCTCGTGGTGCAGGATCGCGCGGCGCATCGTGGCGTCGACGCGGCGCTCCACCCCTGGGATCGCCAGCAGCGCGAAACCGTCGGGCCCTTGTACCATTTCGCCCGCTGTCTCGTACTGCAGCCGCAGCCATTCCTCGCCCATCGTCAGGGTGACGTGATCACGCTCCGCGAGCATGAAGAAGCGGGCGAGGTCCGTGGAGCGGTAATTGTGTCCGTAGTAGTAGGTCGCCGGCGTGTCGCCGGATTCCGTGATCGCCCTGGCTAGCGCCGCATCATCCAGCAGCCGGTCGCGCGGCTGGCCCACCTTCTCGACCAGCGCCGCGATGCGGTTCATGGCCTCGCCCTGCATGTCGAGGGTCGGGAAATCCAGCACGAAGACGCGTGGATTCTCGCGCAGGCGGATCATGCGCGGCACGGTCGCGGCATGGGCGAGGATCGTCTCCTCATCCAGCACAGGCACCACAGCGCGGGCCGCGATCGAGCGCGGCGCCGGATCGGTGCCGGGCACGGTCGGGGTTGGCGTCTGCACCGCCGGCACGCCGGCGGGTGGCGCGGTGGTGGTCTGCACCGCGGCCGTCGTCCCGGCCATCCGCACGGGACCAGCGAACATCACCCAGTAGCTCACGGCGCCGCCGACCAGCCCAAGGGCCAGGATGACCGCACCTATGATGAGGCCCTTGTTCCGCTCGGTCATGGCGGCGGGCGGGGCACTGCCGGCCTTGGCAGCGCCGGAGGTCTCCGGCGGCGGGGATCCGCCCGACGACCCGCCCGGCCGTCGGGCCGGGGGTATCCTGACTGTTTCGTCCGAATCCCCCGTCACAGCGCCCTCAGCCGCCGATGTTCACCACCTGGACGCGACGGTTGCGCGGCATCGGGGTATTGTCCGGCGTCGACACCAGAAGCTGGGTCTGACCGAGGCCCACCGCCTCGAGGCGGGTCGGGTTCACGCCGAAGCGCCGCACCAGGAAATCGCGCACCGCGGCCGCGCGACGCTCCGACAGCGCCTGGTTCAGCTCGGCACTGCCGACCGTGTCGGTATGGCCCTCGATGCGGAAGCGATAGGCGGAGAGCTCGGTCGAAGCCAGCGCCCGGCCGAGTGGGGCGAGCTGGCGCTCGGCCTCCGGCGTCAGGGCGGCGGAGCCGCTCGGGAAGGTCACGGTGATGTTCGCCGCGGCCTGGCCGTCGACCGCCGTCGTCTCGCGCGGCGGGAGCGGCCGCGCCATCGGGGCGCCCGGCCCGGCGACGGCACCGCCCTGCGGGCGCGGCGCCGAAGACGAGGAGGACGAGGAGTTGGACTGGCCCGGGGTGGAATAGACCGGTGCCGGCTGGACAGGTTGCGGCGCGGTCGGCGTCTCGGCGGCGGCGCCCGGCACGCGGATGCCACGCGTCTGGCCACTCTGCGGGCGGAGCCGCTGGATCAGATCCAGCGCCGCAGGATCGGACTGCGCGAGCACCGGTGCCGGGGTCATCGGCAGGGCAAGGGTCAACGCGGTGGCGCTGGCGAGAAGGAGGCGAAAGGTCATGGCAGGAAACTCCTGTCGGCTTGTCCGAAGGCTAGCACGAAAGTTTGGGTACCGGAATGGCCTGCTTCGGCACCCGGCACCACCCGAAGCGGATTTTCGCATCGGGGAGATCAGACGGCGCCCATTGCTTTCCAAGTGCCGTACTGTCGGTCGAGCAGCGCACGCGCACCCTTTTCCGCATTGGCAAGCATCTCGTCCGGGGCTGTCGCCGGCAGCAGCAGCCGCGCGAGCGTGGCGGGGTCCGGGGGCGCGCCACCCTGCAGCGCACAGGCGACGCCGAGATCGGAGGCGGAGATGATGTGTCCGCCGCCGAGCGCCGGCACCACGAAGCCAAGCGGCGAGGAACTGGCCGCCGCTTCGGCGCCCAGGCGATTGAACAGCGTTGCATTGGCCCGTGCCGCGCGCGCCTGATCGCCGCGCCCCGGCGGACGCCAGAGCGGCAGCGCGGTGTTGGTGGTCGACAGCATCATGCCGAGATCCGCCGGCGTCAGCCCGGCGCAGCCCGGCAGCGCCGCCAACTCGCCGAGCGTCTTCGGCCCGCTGGCCAGCGCCTCCAGCAGCGCGGCATTTGCCGCCGGCGGCAATTCCGCCTTGCCGGCGACGGTGTGGATCGCGAGCTCCACCTTGTCGGGCGCGGTGAACAGCACGAAGGGAAGCTGTGCCAGCATCGCCCGCCCACCGGGGCGCCGCCCCTTGATGAAGACGTCGCGGCGGAAACGGCGCAGCAGGAAGAGGTCCAGCAGGAAGTCGCGGTCCATCTGCGGCGGCAGGTTTTCCAGCATCTCCCGCTGCTCGGGGCGCAGATGCAGCTCCGGCGCCGTCTCGGCCGGCACCGCGCTGCCGACGAAGTCGAGACTGGCCGGGATCAGATCGCGCCTGAGATCGGCGGCGAAGGCGGGCCGCCAGAAGCCGGTGCCGTATTCATGCGCCAGATAAGCGGACATGCCGTCGGAATAGCTCGTCAGCCGCTCCAGCATCTTCTCGGACGGCAGATGCCGCGCGCCGCCATCGGCCAGTTGCTTGATGAAACCCGTCGCGGCGCGTGCCTTGGCGGCATCGCTGCCATGGGTCGCGGCCATGCCCTCGGCCATCAGCCGCTGCAGCACGATGCTGTCGGAGAAGCCCGGCATGGCGTTGTAGCCGATCAGCAGCATGCCCCCCGGCTTCAGACGGGAGGCGAGCAGCCGCACGATGCCGGCCCGCACCACGTCCGGCACCCAGGTCCAGACGCCGTAGAGGATGACGAGGTCGGCCTGCGGCAGCATCCGCTCCATCGCCGGCACATCGAGCGCCGCGACATCGGCTTCGTGGAAATGCAGGTTGTCGAGCCCGGCCTCGGCCGCGATCTCCCGCGCCTCGACGACATGCGCTGGCTGCAGGTCGAGGCCATGCACGTCCCAGCCCGGATTGGCCGCGGCCAGCACCGTCGCGGTCACGCCGCGGCCGCAGCCGATGTCGATGACCGTCATCTTCTCAGGATTCGGATTCCAGACCGCGTCGTGCAGCGCCGCGGCCAGCCGTAGGCGCGCGGGCACCGTCTCCTCCTGGAAGGCGGCCAGGTAGCGGATATCGGCGGCCGCATAGCTCGCCTTCATGCCGCCGGTGCTCTGCGTGCTCATGTGATGTCCTGCGGTTCGAAGATGGCATCGCGCACATCGGCGGTGCGCGCCTTCGGGGTGGCGGGCCAGGAGGACCAGCCGAGCCGGGCGCCGCCGCCGAGGCTCGCCTGCGGCACATCCTCGGCCTTCAGCACCAGGTTGATCGCGAAGCCGGTATCGAGGCCGACGAAGAAGCGCGTCAGGTCGGTGACGCGCTTATAGGCCGGCTGTCCCGGCAGCAGCGCCTCGAACTCCGGGCGGGAGAGCGGGCCGATGCGGATGATGAAGCGCGCCTGCGCGTCCCAGACCTGGGCGCCGAGCACCGCCGTGCTGCCGAGGCCGCAATGCTGCGGCGCGCCGCGCCCAGCCGGCAGGCAGGACTGCTCGGTGGTCGGCAGCCGCATCCAGCCGCCGGCGAATTCCTCGATCTCGACCGGGCGTTCCGTCTCCGCCTCCAGCATCGCGCGCAGCCGCTCGGCACTGCGGCTGCGGGAGGAGAGGTTGCCGGCGTGGTAGAGCAGGGCGTCGACCGGGATCGCCATCCGCCCTTCCAGGCCCCTGGTCGCCATGCCGATCGCGGCGGCAAGGGTACGCTGCGCCGGTTCCGGGTTGCGGGTCGGGCGGTACTTCGCGCCCGCCTCGACGAATTGTCCGGCCAGGCGCCGGGCCAGCAGATCGACGAAGCCGTGCAGCGCGCGGGAACGCTTGCGCACCTCCGCCGCGACGGTCGCCGTATGGTGCCGCGGCAGGGTGCCGCCGGGACCGATCAGGCCGAAGGTCGCGAAGGTGAGCTGCCCATCCTCGGGCCGCGCCTGTACCACGGCGCCGGAGGGATGCCCGAGGCGCGGCGGCGAACGGTAATCGAGGTCGCGGACCGGACGCTTGGCGACCTTGGCGGTGATCGCCGCCGCCTCGTCCGGGTGGAAGCGGGTCGGCTCCCGCCGCAGCAGCGCCGCGGGCGGCAACACCCGCAGCGACGGTGAGGGCAAGGGATCCTCGGCTTCCGCCAGCGGCTCCGGCGCGGCGCTGTCGGGCGCCTGCGGTGCTTCCGGCCGTTCCGGCCCCTCGAAGGGCGCAAAACGCGGCGCGCGCATCGTGGCGCTCAGCGTCTGGTCGAGCAGCGAGGGCGCGGCCTCGCCTCCCTTGACGGTCTCGTCGCTCACAGCAGCACGCGGGTGCCGCTTCGTGCCGGGAAGCGGGCGGCGAGGCCGGACCTGCCGCGCAGCGTCACCGCGACGCGCGAGAAGGCGTTGATCGAGACCTGCACGGCCAGGAAGCGCTCCAGCACCTGGGCCAGCGGATAGAGCCCGGCCGAATTCCACACCTGCGCATCGAAGCCGAGCGTCACTTCGAGGCCGCGCACGAAGGCGCCCGCCCGGCCACCCGGCAGGCGGGCGACACCGGGCTTGGCATCGACGGTGAGCAGCGCGCCGAGCGCGGCCCGGCTCTCGGCCGTGTCGCGCAAGTCATGCAGGCGCAGCACCTCACGCAGTGCATGCGCGCCGGCTGGTCCGCCGGCGATGCTCAGATGGTTCAGCGCCAGGTGCGAGATCAGCTTCCAGGCGCTGCGCTCCAGGAGGTTCGGCCGCAGCGTCGATGTCGGCGGCGACAGGCAATCGATCGCCTTTACCGGCGACCCGCCATCGACCAGGCGAAGCTGCGGCTGCCCGCCGCCGAAGGGCAGCATCGACGGCAGGTCGCGGTTGCAGCAGAGCGCCTCCACCGTCAGCACGCCATCGGCCGGCATGGTCGGGTCATAGGCGAGGTCGCGCAGCGAGATCATCGTCTCGGTGCCGGTCATCGGTGGGTTCGACGGCTCCCGCGCCGCGATGAAGGTGATCTCCGCGACCGTCGCATCCTCGGTGTCGGAGCCGAGGCGATAGAAGGGCAGCACTTCCCGGATGGTGCCGTCCGACCGGCTCTCGCGCACCGCCTCGACCGCATAGATCTCGAGTGCCGCCGGCCGTCGCGCATCCGGTACCGCGCGGAACTCCGCGAGTGTGCCGTCGAGCGCCACTGGTTCGCAGCGATGCGGGAAGAGATTGATCGCCGGCGTGCAGCCGAGCGCAAAGCTCTCCGCCGTCACCACCCGCTCCAGCTCCGGCGCCGGCCGCGCGAGGTAGAAGAAGATTTCGAGCTTGTCGCTTTCCTGCAGCAGGGCCCGGGATTCGAGGCCGGTGATGTCGAGGTAGAGGAACTTCTCGGGGAAGGAGAAATACTCGGTCAGCAGCCGGTGGCCAGCGAAGGCGCGCTTCGGCCAGGGCAGCGCGGCCTCCTCGTCGGCGAAGCCGGCAGGCGCCACAACCTCCGGCCCGAGCAGGGTCGGGTTCGGGTCGAGGGCGCTGTCGGCAAGTGCTACCCCGATGGTGGAGGTCGCCAGCAGTTCCATCAGCAGCGCCGCCTGGGCGCCGACGCCGCGCAGATGGAAGCGCAGCCGCTCGATGCCGAGCTGGGCGAAGGTGATGTCCTTGGTCTTGGTCTTCAGCGTCAGCCGCAGGCAGGCCTGCGCGCCGGTCACCCGCGGATTGGCCGGCGCCGAGATCGGCAGGCCGGAGAGGCGTGCCGCCTCGATCTCAATCGGCCATAGCGTGACATCGTGACAAGTGGCGAAGCGCACCGGCTCGCCGCGCACCGGCTCGGTCTCCAGGAGCAGGCCGCGCTTGACCTGTACCGGCTCCGGCGCCTCGGCGGGACCATGCAACCGCAGCGTCGTCATCGACGGCACCGGCGCCAGGAGCTGCGGCGACAGCATCTCCAGCAGGCTGTCCGACAGCTCCGGCAACTCGTCGTCGAGGCGCTTCAGCACCCGGGCGCCGAGGAAGGCGACCCCCTCCAGCAACCGCTCGACATAAGGATCGTCCACCGCTTCCTGCGTGACACGCAGGCGCGAGGCGACCTTCGGATAGGCATCGGCGAATTCGCCCGCGAGCTTGCGGATCGCAGCGAGTTCGCGGTTGTAGTAGGGCAGCAGAGTGTCGGACACGATGCTTTCCGAGCCTCGTTTACACGTCAATCATGGCGCCTTCAGACGCGCTTGTCCGAAGGAAATCGAATGTTCCTTGCCGAGCACCTTCACCCGTTGGGGCGTGCCGCCCGAACGGGATCCGCTCGATGCCCTCAGCCTTCGCGAACGGCGACGTCGAGCGTGGTCGGCCGCACCACCGTTTCGAAGCTGATCTGCTCCGGCACCGGGTCGGTGCGCAATACCGCTTCGATCCGCAGCCGCAGCACGCGGTCGATCGCCTCGCGCTCCGAGTTCCGAAGCTGGACGCGCACCTGCATCAGCCGCGGCTCGAAGCGCCGGATCGTCGCCTCCACCTCCCGCGCCACGGCGAGCCGCCGCTGCTCCTCCGTGAAGGAGCCGGCGGTCGGGTCCGGCACGCCGTAGCCGACCGGGGAGATCGGCAGCTCGACATAGCCCGGCGGCGGCGGCAGGCGGCGGCGGCGCGCGTTCAACAGCGCCTCGATGTCGCGGCGCACGGCAGCACGCAGCATCTCGATCGCCATGCCCTGGGTCAGCGGCGGATCCGCCGGCGCCTCCGGATCGGCATCGAGCAGCCGGTCCAGCAGCGGCAGACGGAGGCGCGCAGCCGAACGCGTCTCGCCCATCGCCGGCCTCAGTCGTCGAAGGCGAGGCTGGTGACCTCGGCCAGCGGCAGCGCATCCTCGCCCACCAGCAGCAGGCGCTGGCCGAGGCCGCGCACCGGCCCTTGCGCCGGGTCGGTCCAGTCGGTGCCGCGGCCGAGCCGATACTCCACCGGGGCGTCCTTCGGCGTCCAGGGATAGAGCGTCGGCAGGTAGACCACGCCCTCGGTCCCGTCCTTGGTTTCGATGGAAGCGCGGCGCCAGTAGAGGTCGCGCGGCCGGCGCGGCGTGTCGAAGACCAGCGCCCGCAGCCGTTCGACCGGCACCCACATGTAGTCGCCGCCTGCGGTGATCACCTCGAAGATCGGGGCGAACATGTCGTCGGCGTCGCGCAGGTCGTCGAAGGCGACCTCGCCATGCTTGCCCGGCGTGCGCGGACGCAGGCTCTCCGCTTCCGCCGCGGAGGCGCCGGCGCCGGCAAGATCGCCGGCGCGGAACTGCACCAGCGCCTGCATCACGGCCTTCTGGGCCTCGGTCGGGTCGTCGCCCTGGAACTTCGGCAGGCGGCCGTCCGTGAAGGTCTGGCGGCGCCATTCCTCGGCCCGCAGCAGCCGGCGGAACTCCAGCACCGCCGGTGAGGGCTGGTCCATGATGACCGCGTCGAGCGAGCGGTCGGCGCGTTCGACCTCGCCCGCATAGAGCAGCATCTCGGCCAGCATCCAGCGCGCCCCGGTATCGCGGGGTGCCGCCTTTACCGCCGCGGTCGCAGCCGCCACCGCGCCTTCGATGTCGCCATTCGTGAATGCTTCGCCTGCCGTCGTCATGCCGCCCTCGCCGCCTGGAGATCCGTGACCAGCCGGAAGGAGGCCCCGACCTCATCCAACTGATAATGGGGTTGGAGATGGATGACGCAGCCGAAGACGCCGGGCTTGCCCGGCTTCTCCACCACGTCGACCATCGCATCGCGCAACGGATAGCGCGCCCCCCGCTCGGTCGAGGCCGAGAGGTCGGCGAACTTCTGCAGCCAGGCCTGGAGCCGGCGCTGGATCGTATCCGCATCCTGGAAGGAGCCGACCATGTCGCGGCCCATGAGCTTGACGCAATGCGCGAAGCGACTGACGCAGAGCAGCGCGTTGAACTGCGAGGACAGCCGCTGGTTCGCGCTCGCGATGTCGGTGTTCATGCGCGGCGGCACGTGGATGGAAGGCATGGCACCGAAGCTCGCCTCGCCCAGACCCTCGAGGCCGATGAAGGGGATGAGACCACCCTCGACCGCCTGTCGCTCCTGATCGTCGGTCAGCGCGAGCTCGAGCGGCGGGCGGAGCGCCGCGCCATAGGGATCGGCATAGGCGCGCTCCGTCGGCAAGGTCGCGATCACGCCGCCCTGCGGCTCCTCCCCGATGCTGGCGCCGCGGATATCGGCGGGCCAGTGCGATACGGCGAAGGCGCGCACCGTCGCGGCGGCCAGCGCGAAGGCGGGCGAGCACCAGATCCGCGCATTGGCGTCGGGGGCGTATTCGCGATAGCGGAAGCGGTCGGCACGGGTGCCATCGTCGGCCCAGGGCCGGCGCGCCATCATGCGCGGCAGCACCACGCAGAGGAACCGGGTGTCGTCGCGCGACTGCAGGCTGCGCCAGCGCTGGCGATCCTGGCCACGCAGCGGCTCCGCGATATCGGAGGCGGCGCCGACCTCCGCCCAACTGTCGAAACCGACCAGCGCCGGATGCGCGGCGATCACGGTCGGCGCGAAGGCGGCGGCGGCAACCGCGGCCAGCCCGTCGAGCCCGGTCACGTCATCGGTCGGGCTGCCCGGGCCAGGTGCGTGCCGCACCTCGTAATCCGCGAGCAGCATGGAGAAGGGCTCGCCACCCGGGGTGCCGAACTCGCCTTCGTAGATGGTGCGGAACAGCGCGCTCTGGTCGAATTCGGAGGCGCGGTCGAAGTCGCGGCAGATCTCCGCCCAGCGCGCGCTCAACACCTTGATCTTCACGCGGGCGCCAAAGGGCACCTGATCCATCAGCCAGGCAAGTGCCCGCCAGGACCCTTCCAGCCGCCGCAGGCGATCGTGATGGAGCACCGCGTCGAGCTGGGCGGCGATCAGCCGGTCGATGGCGGCGATGTCGCGGTCCACCGCGACCTCCAGCCGCTGCATCGCGAGCCGCTTGCCTCGCTTCGTGCCGTCATGCGCGGTCAGCCCGCTGAGCCGCCCGCCAAACCACAGCTCCAGTGCTTCGACCGGTGCGGCGCCATAGAGGAAATGCGTGATATCACTCGCGGTCGCAGTCTCCGCCGGTCCATAGAAATTGCCGGAGAGGATGCGGGCGCGCAAAGCGGGGCGCGCCGAAACGACGCCCCCCGCAGCCAGGGGGGGCGCCGCTTCCGCGACGGCGATGCCGTCCGGATTAGGGCCCATGGCGCCCGCCCCTTTCCTGTGTCAGCCGAGCCGTGCCTGGCTCAGCTCTTCTGCGGGATCCGCGCCACCATGCGCATGGAGGTCGAGAGTTCCTCCATCTGCAGCCAGGGACGCAGATAGGCCACGGCGTTGTAGACGCCGGGCTTGCCCGGCACTTCCTTCACCTCGACCTTCGCCTCGCGCAGCGGATAACGGGCGCGCATCTCCTGCCCGCCGCCTTCCGAGGCGTTGACGTAGTTGCGGATCCAGCGGTTCAGCCAGTTCTCGACGTCCGACGCCTCCATGAAGGAGCCGATCTTGTCGCGCGCCATCACCTTCAGGAAGTGGGCGAAGCGGCTGGTCGCCATGAGGTAGGGCAGGCGGGCCGAGATGGCCGCGTTCGCCGTCGCCTCGGGGCGGTCGTACTTCTTCGGCTTCTGTACGGACTGGCCACCGAAGAACACCGCGTAGTCCGTGTTCTTGTAGTGGCAGAGCGGCAGGAAGCCGAGGCCCGAGAGCTCGGCTTCACGGCGATCCGTGATGCCGATCTCGGTCGGGCACTTCGCGTCGCTGTCGCCGTCATCCGAGGTGAAGGTGTGCGTCGGCAGGTTGGAGACCTTGCCGCCGCCCTCGGCGCCGCGGATCGCGACGCAGAAGCCGTGCTGGGCGAAGGCATCCGTCATCCGCGTCGCCATGACATAGGCGGCGTTCATCCAGCAGTAGTCTTCGTGGTCCATCGACTTGGCCTTGCCGGCCTCATCGTACGGAGCCTCCTCATAGTTGAACTCTTCGACCGGCACGGTCGCGCCGCCATAGGGCAGGCGGGCGATGGTGCGCGGCATCACGAGGTTGACGAAGCGCGCATCCTCGCTGTCACGGAAGGAGCGCCACTTGGCGTATTCCGTGGTGTCGAAGATCTTCGCGAGGTCGCGCGGCTTCGACAGCTCGGTCCAGCTCTCCATGCCGAAGAGGCCGGCGCCGGCCGCCGAGATGAAGGGCGCGAAGGACGCGGCCGACACCGAGGACATCAGGCGCAGCGTCTCGATGTCGTCCGGATGGTTGGTCCACTCGTAGTCGCCGACCAGCGCGCCGTAAGGCTCGCCGCCCGGGGTGCCGAACTCGTTCTCGTAGAGCTTCTTGAAAGTCTGGCTCTGATCGAACTCGACGGCCTTCTGCAGGTCGCGCGAGAGGTCCTTCTTCGAGCACTGCAACATCCGGATCTTGAGGCCGGTGCCGGTCTCGGAGTTCATCACCAGGTAGTTCAGGCCGCGCCAGCTGCCCTCGAGCTTCGAGAAGCGCGGGTGGTGCATGATCTTGTTGAGCTGCTCGGACAGCTTCTGGTCGATCGCCGCGATCGCGCGGTCGAAGGTGACCGTCAGGTTGCGGCTGAAGGTGACGGTGCCCTTCAGCGCTTCCTCGGTCAGCGCCTTGATCAGATCCTGGGCGCGGTCGCGCTCGGTCTGCTTCGTCGCGCCGATGACCTGATCCAGGAAGGATGCGCCTTCCGTGGTCGTCGTCGTGGCCGCGCCTGCGGCCGAGCTCTGTGCCTCGCTCATTCTGGATTATTCCTTCTTGTCGAGGCCGAGCTCGGCGGAAAGCTGGCCGAGCTTGTCCTTGTCCTGCAGAACATCCTCGAGCATCTTCTCGAGGTCCTCGGAGCGGTCGACCTTGCTCATCAGGTCGCGCAGCTTGGAGCGGGTTTCCATCAGCGCCTTCAGCGCCGGCACCTGCTCAGCGACTTTCGCCGGCTCGAAATCATCGAGCGAACGGAATTTCAGGCCGACCGCCATCTGGCTGCCGTCCCCGGCGAGCGTGTTGTCGACCTTGATGTTCAGCCCCGGCTGGATACGGGCCATGACATCGTTGAAGTTGTCGCGGTCGATCTGCACGAACTTGCGCTCAGCCAGCGGCTTCAGCGGTTCGGTCGGATCGCCGGCATAGTCGCCCATCACGCCGACGACGAAGGGCAGCTCGCGCTCGACCTCGGCGCCTTCGGTCTCGACCTGATACGTAATGTGAACGCGCGGCTTGCGCACGCGCGCGAGCTTGTCGTGGACGCTGCTCATCGCCTACCCTTTCGCTAATCGGTTGTCCTGATCCGGCTGCCCAGCCCGCCTGGAGGGCAGCCTACGCGTCGTTGCCTTTCCGGGTCAACGGGGCTTTCGTACCGTCTACCCAATGGCTTAGCCGTTGCTATCCTTCTGGTTGATGAATGCCGAGGCGGGTCAGCATCGCCCGGCGCACTTCGCCCTCCGGCAACACCTCGACCAGCAGCTCCGTCAGCGGCATCCGCGCCCGCCGCGCCGCATCCTCCAGCGTGAAGGCGACCGGGGAGTGCGGCTCGGTTTTCCTGAAATAGGCCGCGATCTCCTCGATCTGCTTGATCGCATCTTCGCGCGTGCGCATGGGGCGGGGACCGCCACCGCCGCCGGCCATCGCCATGCCGCCTGCCGCCACCGCGTCGCCCTCCCCGCCGGCATCGCCCGCCTCGCCATCCGCGGCCGGCGCGTCGCTTTGCAACGGACCAATGATGCGCGTCGCCAGGTCGATGACGGCGCCCAGCGCCTCGTTCACGTTGCGGGTCGAGGGCGCATTGCCGGCGAAGGGATCGGTGAGCGCCTGGTCCATCGCCTGCCAGGCCTCGCGCGCCGCCAGCGCCTCCAGCGCCACGGCGCGCAGGAAGGCGCCGTCCGCCCGCCCTTCCCGCTGCAGAACATCGAGTTGGGGGACACCTTCCTTGTAGCGCCGCTCCCGCCGCTCCTCCTCGACGATCGCCGCGGTCTCCTCGGCGCGCTTGTAGAGAAAGAGGTCACAGGGACTGCCGTCGCCGCGGCGGAACAGCGTCAGGCGCCGCAAGGGCTGCATCAGCGTACCATCCGTGCCCTCGCCGGCGAGGCCGCCGATCGGCGAGGCGCGGTCCTCGATACCCTCCGGCTCATCGAGGCTCGGGAAGGCCTTGTCCCAGAAATTCTGCGCCAGCCCGGCGATGAGCTGGGACCCGGCCTGCAGCCCGGCGAGGCCATCGAGCCGGACCAGTGCCTCGGTCAGCCAGGAGGCGATCTCGAAGTCCTTGGACTTGGTACCGATGATGGAGATGCCGAGCTTCTTCACCTCCCGCCAATGGCCGAGGATGGTCGCTGGATCGGCTTCCGGGTCGCCGCCGTCGAGCCGGCGCTCCAGCGCCCGCGCCTCGCCGCGCGCATTGCGCAGGAGCTGGTAGGGCGCTTTGGGGGAGTAATCGGTGCGCGTATCCTCACCCGCCCCCTCGCCCTCTCCGAGTGGCGCGAGCAGGACCTCCATCTCCAGTACGCCGTCGGCCATGCAATGCCCTCCTGATCGTGATCATAGCCTGGCCGCCGGCCCCTCGCCGTGAAAGCCTGCGGAATTCTTCAAAGCGTCGCGGAATTCCGGCGACGGGCGCGGCAAAGATGATGGACTTGATTCGCCGTCGCATCTAGCCTCCGTTGCGCAACCGGGCGCGGTAAGGCTGTGACGGCCGACACAGACCGCGCACCCGGCTTTGAGCATTAGTTCGGCAACGACACAAGCACGGGGTGCGTCTCGGCATGGTAGCTCTCGACCTGAAATCCCTCGTCGGGCGCATGAACGCGCTCTCCCGCCGGCAATTGGAGGGTGCGGCGGGGCTGACGCTTTCGCGCTCCCACTACAATGTCGAAATCGAGCATGTGCTGCTGAAGCTGATCGAGCTGCAGGGCTCCGACATCTCGGCGATCATGCGCAAGGCTGGCGTCGATGCCGGCCGGGTCGCGAGCGAGATCACCCGCGCCCTCGACAAGCTGCGCACCGGCAATGCCCGCGCGCCCTCGCTGTCGCCTGACATCGTGACCTGGCTGCGCGAGGCCTTCCTGCTGGTCAGCCTGGAAGGCGGCGGCGGCGCGATCCGCTCCGGCCATCTGCTGATGGCGCTGCTGAGCGACGAGACGCTGAACCGCACGCTGAAGGACAGCGCACCGAGCCTGCTCTCGATCCCGGCCGATGCGCTGCGGCGCAACCTCGCCGACTTCACCGACGGCAGCGAGGAAGCGAGTGAGGCGGCGGCGACCGCGAGCGCCCCGGGTGCGGCCGGCGGCGGGGCGCCTGCCGGCGACATGCCGCGCTCGGGCGGCCCGCTCGACCAGTTCTGCACCGACCTCACCGCCCAGGCCAAGGCCGGCAAGATCGATCCGATTCTCGGCCGTGACGGCGAGATCCGGCAGATCATCGACATCCTGACCCGGCGCCGCCAGAACAACCCGATCTGCACCGGTGAAGCGGGCGTCGGCAAGACCGCTGTCATTGAGGGTCTGGCGCTGCGCCTCGCCGCCGGCGACGTGCCGGACGCGCTGAAGAAGGTGCGGCTGATGTCGCTCGACCTCGGCCTGCTGCAAGCGGGTGCGGGCGTGAAGGGCGAGTTCGAGAACCGCCTGAAGGGCGTGATCGACGCGATCAAGTCCTCGCCGATCCCGATCGTCATGTTCATCGACGAGGCGCATACCCTGATCGGCGCCGGCGGTGCCGCCGGGCAGAACGACGCGGCCAACCTGCTGAAGCCGGCGCTGGCCCGCGGCGAGATGCGCTGCATCGCGGCCACCACCTGGGCCGAATACAAGAAGTACTTCGAGAAGGACGCGGCGCTGACCCGCCGCTTCCAGGTGGTGAAGATCGACGAGCCGTCCGAGCCGCTGGCCCGCGCCATGCTCCGCGGCCTGGTGCCGACGCTCGAGAAGCACCACGGCGTGCGCATCCTCGACGAGGCGATCGATGAGGCGGTGCGTCTCTCCGCCCGCTACATCCCGGCCCGCCAGCTTCCCGACAAGGGCGTGTCGCTGATCGACACCGCCTGCGCCCGCGTCTCCATGTCGCAGGCCGCGATCCCGGCCCCGATCGAGGACCGTGTCCGCCGCCTGGACCTGGTGGCGACCGAGCTCGCCTCCCTGGAGCGCGAAGCGGCCACCGGCACCGACCACAGCAAGCGCGTGGCCGAGCTGGTGGCCGAGAAGGATGCCGCAACGGCCGAACTCGCAGCGCTGAACCTGCAATGGGACAAGGAGAAGGAGCTGGTCGACCAGATCCGCCAGCTCCGCACCGCGCTCGAGGCACCGCGCGAGCCGCTGCCGGAGGGCGAGGCGCCGCCGGCCGACCAGCCCGATCTCGCCAAGCTGCAGGCCGAGCTCGCGGAGGTCGTCGGCGAGCTGCACAAGCTACAGGGCGAGGAGCCGCTGGTGCATCCGGTGGTCGACGGCCAAGCGGTCGCCGAAGTGGTCGCGACTTGGACCGGTATTCCGGTGGGCCGCATGGTCTCCAACGAGATCAAGGGCGTCCTCGCGCTGCGCGAGGCGCTGATGACCCGGGTCATCGGGCAGGACCATGCGCTGGAGGCGATCGCCCAGGCGATCCGCACCAACCGCGCCGGCCTGACCGATCCGCGCAAGCCCGTCGGCGTCTTCATGTTCGCTGGCACCTCCGGCACCGGCAAGACCGAGACCGCGGTGGCGCTGGCCGACCTGCTCTATGGCGGCGAGCAGAACCTGACCGTGATCAACATGAGCGAGTTCAAGGAGGAGCATAAGGTCTCCATGCTCATGGGCGCGCCGGCCGGCTATGTCGGCTACGGCGAAGGCGGCGTGCTGACCGAGGCTGTCAGGCGCAAGCCCTACTCCATCATCCTGCTCGATGAGATGGAGAAGGCGCATCCTGGCGTTCAGGATGTGTTCTATCAGGTGTTCGACAAGGGCAACATGAAGGACGGCGAAGGGCGGGACATCGATTTCCGCAACTGCGTCATCATCATGACGTCCAATGCCGGCACCGATACCATCTCGAAATTGTGCGCCGACCCTGAAACGATGCCGGAGCCCGAGGCGCTGGTCGAAGCGCTGCGCCCGGACCTGCTGAAGGTGTTCAAGCCGGCCTTCCTGGGCCGCGTGAACGTCATCATCTACTACCCGCTCGTCGACGCGGTGATGCGGAAGATCGTGGTTCTCCAGCTCAACCGCATCAACAGGCGGGTGAAGGAAAACTATGGGATTCCCTTCGAGTACGACGCGGCGGTGCCGGAATCCATCGCCGCCCGCTGCCGCGAGGTCGAGAGCGGCGCACGCAACATCGAGAACATTCTGAACCGCACCCTGCTGCCGGAACTCTCCGCCCAGATCCTCGGACGCCTTGCCGAAGGCGGCGAGATCACAAAAGTGGCAGTGGGTCTTTCGGATGACGGTTCATTCCGCTATACTATCGGTTGAGGGAACGGCATGGCGCCGAACTCGGACATCGCAGGTTCCTGACAGAGGGAGATCTTCGTTATGGCCATCATGCTGAACTACGAGAGCGTCCAGGGTGAGTCGAACATCCAGGGCTACGAGAAGTGGATCAACCTGGGTAGCTTCCAGTTCGGGATCGGCCGCGGCATCGCCTCCGCCTACGGCAACTCCACCCGTGAGAGCTCCATCGTCTCGGTCAGCGAAATCACCATCACGAAGGAGACCGACGGCACCACCGTGAAGCTCATGGAAGAGGGCCTGCACGGCAAGCTGAACAAGCTCGTGAAGATCGCCTTCCTCCGCACCGGCTCCGGCGCCGCGCAGGAATACCTCTCCTTCGAGCTGAACGGCTGCGGCGTGTCGGGCTTCTCGCTCTCCTCCGGCGGCGACCGCCCCTCCGAGAGCATCTCGCTGAACTTCGACAAGTACATCCTGAAGTACAACCCGATCGGCGACGACTTCTCGGGCAGCCCGGCCACCGTCGGCTGGGACCTCGCGAAGGCCGTGAAGGTCTGATCTCGCTCGGGGCCGGCGCTCGTCCGGCCCCACCTGCGACCTTGGGAATGCCGGGTTCGGCCCATCGCCGGGTCCGGCGTCCTTGCTTCAGCGACCCGAGATGGCGCACCTGTCGCGCCAAAGCGGCCTCGTTCCGCTTCAACCACTCTGGCCCTTTTGTTTTCCGAGCATCTTCACCCATTCGGATGAGCCATCCGAATAGGGTCTGCTCTCAGCCCAAAGGAGGGGCGCCGCCATGCCGATCCTGATGAAGTACGACAGCGTCGATGGCGACGTGGAGAGCGCGGGCTACGAGAAGCACATCCTGCTGGAAGGCGTGGAATGGGGCTTCGAGCGCAACGTGTCCTCGGTCGGCGCCGACGACGCGAACCGCGCCCGTCCGACCATGCAGCGCCTGACCTTCACCAAGCTGACCGACCTTGCCACGACCGGCCTCGTCACCGACGCACTGACCGGCCAGCACAACCGCAAGGTCACCATTCACTGGGCCCGCACGAGCAAGAGCGGGAATCTCGAGACCTACTGCACCGTGGAACTGACCGATGCAGCGGTCGTTGCCTACAAGCTCGCCACCGCCGGCGACCGGCCGATCGACAATTTCACGCTCAGCTACAAGCAGGTCGAGATCAAGACCTGGGCCTGGAAGAACGACCGCCCCGGCAATTCGCGCAGCGCCTCCTACAACGTCGAAACCGGGCGCTGAACCGAGGCCTGTCGGCAGAGCACGCCACCGCTCCACGATCCCGCCCTCCACCCGTTCGGATGATCGCATCCGGACGGGTTTTGCTTTGATGGGCCCGCTGCGTCGGGGTCAGTCCATGTCGACGATGATCGCCGTCACATTGTCCCGTGCGCCGCGCTCCAGTGCGAGGTTGATCAGATCGTTCGCGCCCTGCCCGGCCGCCAGGCAGGCCGCAATCTCGGTCTCGGGCACCGCCTTGAACAGCCCGTCACTGCAGAGCAGGAAGCGGTCGCCCGGCGCCACCCGGCCGGAGAGCTTGTCGAGCATCAGCTCGCCATGCCCGCCAATGGCGCGGGTGATGACATTGGCCTGCGGATGCGCCTCCGCCTCCGCCTCGCTCAGCGTGCCGGCATCGACCAGTTCCTGCACCAGGCTGTGGTCGCGGGTGACGCGGCTGAAGGTGCCGCCACGCAGCATGTAGATGCGCGAATCGCCGGCCCAGAGACAGGCGAAATGCCCGCCCCGCGCCAGCAGCACGACCACGGTCGAGGCCAGCAGCTTGCCGGGGCCGCGCCGCTCCGCCTCGGCCTGCAGTTCGGCGTGCACGGCGGTGAGCCGGAGACGAAGCTGCGCCAGCAATTCGGCAGCGGAGAGGCCATCCGGAATCTCCGCGAGCGCCTCCGCGATCGCATGGGAGGCGACGTCGCCCGAGCCATGCCCGCCCGCGCCATCGGCCACCGCCCAGAGGCCAATCTCCGTTCGGTCGACCATGGCATCCTCGTTGCGCGGCCGGACCGCGCCTGGATGGGTGATCGCCTCGGAACGCTGTGCCGCGCTCATGCCTCGGTTTCCAGCAAAAGGACGAAAGCCTCCGGAGGAGGAAGGGCGGGGAACGCCCAGACCATGGCGGGCAGACGGCCGCCGCCGAGCGTCCACCAGCCGCCCTGATCGGGGCGCTCGGGGGGTGGGACAGGGGTATGTACCATGGCATCCGCCGCTGGCGGCTCTTCAGGCCCGGCCGGCGTGGAGGCTGCGTCCGGATCCGGCATCGGTGGTGCCGCTTCGGCGACGCCCGGCCGCGCCGGCACCAGGGGCGTCGGCGGCTCGATGAAGGGTGCATCCTCATCGGGTGCGGCCTCGGCATCCGACGATGTCGGTGGCACGGCCGGATCGGGCGCGGGCAACGCCGCAACGACGTCGGGCGGTGGCACATCGGAAGGCGGCGGCGTCTCGCCGAACAAGGCCAGCGAGATGTCTTCCGCGGCCGGGCCGGACGGGGGAACATCAAGCAGCGCGTCCCAGGCATCCGCGTCCAGCGCCTCGGCGGCGAGCGGCTTGGTATCCTTGCGATCGCTGTCCTCGCCCTCGCTGCCGAGCAGATCGAGCCAGGCGGCGGGCGGTGACTCCGCCGGCGGCGCGTCGGTACCGGATGCGGGCGTCGGGTCATCCCGCGCCGACGGGGCGGCATCGCCCTGCCCGCTCCCGCCCAGCAGGTCGAGCCAGGCTTCCGCCGGCGGCGTGTCGGTACCGGATGGGGGTGTCGTGGCGTTCGTCTCCGCCACCCCCTCGCCCCCGAGGAGGTTCAGCCAGGCTTCCACGGGTTGCGCTGCGGTGGCGCCCTCGGGCGGGTCCGGTGCGGCCGGTGCGGCCTCGGCCTGCTCTTCGCCGCTGAACAGATCGAGCCACGCTTCTGCCGGGATCTCCGCAGCGGTGGTGCCGGCATCCGCGCCCTCAAGGGCGGCCGGCTCCCCGGGCTCGGCCGGCGTCCCGAAAAGCCCAAGCAAGGTCTCCTCCGGCAGGGTCGGCGGCAGCACGCCATCGCCGGCGACCGAAAGCGCCCGGGTCAGCGCGTCGGCGTCCAGGATTCCTTCGCGCGCCTCGCGGGCCCGGGCCTCGATGCCGGCGAACCAGCCCTCATCCGGCGCCCGGCCGCGCGGCAGCAGCGCCGCGACGGTGAGCGGAAAACGCCGCCCCACCGTGTCAGCCGAAGGCAGCATGACGCCGGCCACGGCATCGGGACCGCAGGTCCCGGCCGGCAGGGCGAAGCGCCAGGCAGGTGCCATGTCCCAGACGGCCGCGAACTCGTCGCCGAGCCTGTCCCGCGCCGCCGCGATCCCGGCCGCGAGCCAGGCGTCCCACGGGGCGACAAAGCTCCCCGGCAGGGCGCGGCGCACGAAATCCCCATGCGCCGGCATCTTGCCGTAGAGCCCGATCGCCACCGGGCCGCCGCTCAGCTCGGAGCCAGGACCGGGCATCGGAACTCCGTCAGATCCCGCAGACCGAAGGGATGGGTTGAGCTGCCGGCACGCAGCTCGAAGACGATGCTGCGATCCCCGTGCTGGACGTTCAGCCTGAGCCGCGTTGGGTTGCCCGTCGCCTGCAGGCTGTTCTGCCGCCGCATCACCAGCCGGAGCGCCGACCAGCCACCATCGAAGTTCAGCGTCCCGGCGCTGGACGGCGGCTCGAAGGTGAGTGTCGTATTGGTGCGCGTCGGCCAGGAGAGTGGCAGCGGCCGCGATGGCCCGTCGCGCCGGATTTCGGTGCGCAGGCCCTCCGCCTCCAGCACCGCACCCTGCGCTCCCGGGTCCATGCCCTGCGGCACCAGTTCGAACCGCAGCCCCGTCGCCGCGACGCCAGGGAAGAAGGCGTTGCGGATATTGGAGGCGCGCTGGAACTGCAGCACATCGGCTTGGGTCACCGGCGGCGGTAGGCCGCCGGCCGCGACCGGCCGCCAGGTCTGCTGTGTGGTGTCGACGTATTGCCGGATGTGCTGGGTGAAGAACTGGTCCAGCACCCCGGCCGGCCCGAACAGGCGGATGAAGTCGTCGACCGGCATCTCCTCCCCGTCCACGCGGAAGGGGAACTTGGTCTCCAGGCCACGGCAGACCGGCGCCAGCGCCTGCCCGCCGGCAGCGGCGATCGCCGCGCGGGCACCGCCGGCACGCGCGGTCGAGGTCTGGGTGGCCAGCCCCTGCAGCCAGCGCCCAAGCGGCTGCGGCGCGCGTGCCGCCTCCGCCGCCAGGCGCTGCCCGGGATCGAGGCCCGGGCTCGGCGGCAGCACGGTGCCGGGCGGCGCCGTCGCCAGCCGCGCGACCTGCACATAGAGGTCGTTGATGATCGCGAGGATGCCCTCCAGCGGCTGGCCGGACGCTTCCCGGAGCCGCTCGAAGCGCGCTTCCACGACACGGGCCACCGGGTCAGAGATCTTGGGCTCCGGCGGCCCGCCCTGGGCGGCCGCGGCACGCGCCGCCGCCCCGGTCGGCGCCGGCGGCGTCACGCCCTCGGGCGGCGTGCCGACGCTGAGCTCACGGGCGATGCTGCGCAGCATGTCGCGCAGCGGCGAATTCGGCGCGCCCAGGATGTTCAGCCCTTCGGCCGCCGCCTGCAGGCTGTTGAAGCCGGGCAGCGACAGGTCGTCGAGCATCTGCTGCCAGACCTGCGCATACTCGTTCGCGTAGAGCGTCAGCACCTGCTCCTCGAGCCGCGGCAGGTCCTCGTCGCGCTGGGTCGCCGCCTGCGGGCCCAGCACCCAGCTTTCCGCAGCACCCGAGCGGATGGTGTCGCCGAGCGCCGGCAGCAGCGCGCGGTAGAAGCCGTTCACCGTGTAGAGCCCGTTGATGCCCTCGGTCAGTGGCCGGCCGGAGGCGCGCGCGAAGAAGCGCTGCCCGGCGGCGCCGGCGGCGTCGGACGGCCGCCAGGGCGGGATGTTCTGCGCGACCGTGCGCAGGCGGGAGAAGATGCGCCCGGCCAGCGGCAGGCGGGAGAAGATGCGCCGCGCCTCGTCCACCAGCGCCCCGTCGAGCGGGTAGACCTGCAGGCTGTTGAGCGCGAGCAGGGCGTTCAGGTGCCCCGCCAGCTCGTCCCGCGTCGGCTGGCCGATGGCACCCGGATAGGCGCGCGCCCATTCGATCTGGAACCACTGCCGCACCAGTTCGGCGTCCATCGGCCCTTCGCGGCCGATCATCAGGTAGACGCGCGTCGCCTCATAGAGGAAGTCCGGCCGCTGGAAGCCGCCGCGGATCTGCAGCTCCAGCCGGGCCAGCAGGCGGGGCAGGAAGCTCCGCTCCAGCGCCCGGCGATAGGCGCTCTCCGCGCCCGCCGCCAGCTTCTCCTCCTGACTGAGCCCGAAGAAGGCCCCGTCCCCGCGCGCCGCCGGCGGTAGGTCCCGGGCCGCGGCGAGATAGGGCAGGATGCGCTGGAACTCGGCATCGGTGATGCGCTCGAAGGGAATGCCCTGGGTAGCCTGCTCGGCCTTGCCCACCTGCTGGGCCAGCCGTTCGGCGCGCGCCTTCTCGCCGCTCCAGGCGGTGTAGCCGAAGAAGCCGCCGCCGAGCAGCAGCAGCAGCGCCAGGCTCCAGGCAATCAGCCCGATGACACGGCGGCGCTTCTCCAGCCCGCGGTTGCGCGCGGCCAGCCGCGCCTCGTTGAACACCACGTCCTTCAGCAGCTTGCCGAGGAAGAAGGAGCGCCCCTTCTGCCCCATCACCGAGGCCGGGCGCCGCGCATCCAACCCGAAGCTGCGCGCCATCGCGCCGGCCAGACGGTCGAGGGGCGAGCCTTCCTGGGTGCCGGAGGTGAAGTAGAAGCCGCGCAGGAAGGGCGCCGGCTCGAGCCTGGTGCCGGCAAAGCCCGCCTGCAGAAAGGCACCGAGCGGCGCTTCCAGCGCCGCGAACTGCGCCGGGAAGCCGGCCAGCGCCGCGCGCTGCTGCGGCCCCCGCTCCTGCTGGAGGCGTTCGACCACGCGATCCTGCAGGCGCGCCAGCAGCGCCTGGAACTCCTTCGCGAAGAGGCTGACCGGGCTCTCCGTCGCCTTGCCTGCTGGGAAGGTCGCGCCCCAGACCTGCTCGCGCCCGTTCTTGTCGAGATCGTCGAAGAACTCGACGAAGCCCGGGATCAGGTCCGACTTGCTGATCAGCATGTAGACCGGCAGGCGCTGGCCGAGCTGTTCCTCCAGCTCCTTGATGCGGCGGCGCACGGCGCGCGCGTGGTTCTCGCGCTCGGCCGGGCCGAGGCGGGCGATCATGTCCATGCCGAAGGCGACCAGCACGCCGTTGAGCGGCTGCCGCGGCCGGTTCTGCTTCAGCAGCGCCAGGAAGCGGTCCCAGCCTGCCTTATCGGCCGCCGCATCCGAATCCTGGGTCGTGTAGCGCCCGGCGGTGTCGATCAGCACCGCACGGTCGGTCAGCCACCATTCGCAGAGGCGGGTGCCGCCGACACCCTGCAGCTTGCCGCCATCGGCCAGCGGGAATTCGAGGCCGGAATTGGCCAGCGCCGTGGTCTTGCCGGAGCCCGGCGGGCCGATGATCACGTACCAGGGCTGGTCGTAGAGGAAGCCGCCCTTGCCGCCCTTCGCCTTGCGCAGCGCGGCCATGGCGTTGGTCAGCTTGTCGCGAAGCTCAGCCTCTTCCTCCGCGGCGCGGTCGGCGCCGGGATCCTCGGCCGCGGCACCCTGCATCAGGTTGAAGTCGCGCTTCCGCCGGCGGCGGTCGACGATCCAGAGGACGATCAGGCAGAGCACGAACAGCACGGCGCAGACCGCGACGCGGTTGAGTTCGCTCTCGAAGGGGCGGAAGCCGCCGAGGTTCACCAGCGGGGCGAACAGGTAGATGATCGGCATCAGCAACGCGACAGCGATCAGTGCGGCAATGGCGCGGCCCGCCAGGAAGGGACGGAAGACTTCCATCTCAGTTCGTCCCCCGCTGCAGCACCACTTCGATCCTTCGGTTCGCCTCACGCCCCGCGGGCGTCGTATTCGGCTCCACCGGTTCGCTGTCCGCCTTGCCCTCCGCCGTGAAACGGGAGGTGCTGCCGGCGGCGGCGGCAATCAGCGCCATCGCTGCCTCGGCGCGCGCCGTCGAGAGCTGGAAGTTCGACGGGAAGCGCACGGTGCGGATCGGCTGGTTGTCGGAATGCCCAACCACCTGCACCCGGCCCGGCTCCTCCCGCAGGCCCTCGCCGATGCGGCGCATCAGGTCGTTGAAGCGCGGCTCCAGCGTCGCTGAGCCGGACGCGAACATGCCGCGGTTGCTGATGCGGACAGTGAGCGTGCGGCCATCACCGAAGATGGTGACCTGGCCGCTGTCGATCTCCGGCTTGAGGAATTCGCGCAGCTTGATCTGCGGGTCGGGCCGGATGATGGCGGTGGGCGCCGGTGGCGGCGGCGCCGGCGGCACCGGCGGTGCCGCGCGCTCGATCTCCGGCAGGCGGCCGGGCGGCAGCGCGGCCATGCGCTCGTAGAGATTGTCCGAGCCGTCGTTCAGGTAGTTGTTCAGCACGTACCAGCCCATGCCGAGGCCGAAGATCGCGACGCAGGCCGCGACCCAGGCGGGAATGCCGCGTGCCGGGCCGCGATGTGGCGCATCCTCGCCGCGCCAGCGCGGCGACAGCTCCCGCTCCCAGGCGCCGCGGAGCTGCGCCAGGAGCTGGTAGAGACCCTCCCGGATGCGGTCGAGCTCGGAGGCGCCGCGCGGCGAGAGGCGGTAGCGCCCCTGGAAACCGAGCGCCAGGCAGAGATAGGCCACCTCCATGGCGCCAAGCCAGCGCCCCGGCTCCTTCTGCATGCCGGCGAGCACGTCGAAGAAGCGGTCGCCCGACTTCACCTCCTGATGGAAGGTCGAGACCAGCGATCGCGTGGACCAGTTGCTCTGGATGCCCCAGGACTGCGCCAGCACCACGTCGTCGAGGCTCGCGCAGATCAGGTAATGCGCGGCGCGGAGCTGCTCCGGCGGGATCTCCGCGTCGCGCGCATCGACCTCGAACTGGCGGAAGGCGCGGACCGCCCGCTCGCGCAGGTCATCGGCATTGGGTTGCGAGGCCATGCCTGCCTGGGCGACGCGTGCCAGCAGATCGAGCAGGGGCGCCGCCGCGGCGGCGAGCGCGCCAATGCCGACCTTGGGCATCGCCTCCGCCTCGCCGGCGAGGCGCGGCGCCGATTCCGCCCGCGCCGGAGCGCCGCCCGGCG
>NZ_JAAGBB010000042.1 GCF_018129085.1 Plastoroseomonas hellenica | reverse complement strand
GGCCCGGCCGGTCCCGCCGGCGCGGCTGCGCCGCCAGTGGCCTCGGTCGCTTCCGACCCGCTCGGTGGCGTGCAGGCCGCGGTGCAGGGCCTGGTCAACGGGCTCGGCGGCGTCGGGCCCGGCACGCCGCCAAATGGCGGCACGCTCGCCGGCATCCTCGATCCGCTGGCCCGCGTGACAGTGGGCGGCCAGCCGCTGCTCGGCAGCGGCGCGAACGGCACCCAGCCGACCCTGGTGGCGGCTGCCCTGCTGTCGCCGCAGGCCATCCAGGCCCAGGGCGGCGTGGTCAACGCCAATCTCCTGCCGACGGTCGGCAACGGCACCCTGCTCGGCAGCCTGCCACTGGTCAGCAACCTGCCGATCGTGGGCGGCGGGGGCACCGGCGGCTTGCCGGTGGTCGGGCCGCTGCTGGGCGGCCTGCCAGTGGTCGGTCCGCTGCTCGGCGGCAGCGGCAGCGGCGGTACGCCGCCGCTCGGCTCACTGCCGCTGGTCGGCGGATTGCTCGGCGGCGGTGGCACCGCGCCGGGCGGCACGCCGCCGCTCGGCTCGCTGCCGGTGGTGGGCACGCTGGCGCCAGTACTGGGCGGCCTGCCGGTGGTCGGCGGATTGCTCGGCGGCGGCGGCACTGCGCCGGGCGGCGTGCCCGGCACCGCGGCGCTTGGCACCGCGGTCACCGGCACGCTGTCGGGCGTCGCCGCGGCGCTGCCGCAGCCGGTGGGCGGCCTGGTCACCCCCGTGGTGAACACCGTGAACGGCGTCGTCGGCGGCCTGCTCCGCTGACGCACCAGGGCGGGCCCCGCCGGGCCCGCCCACCTCCTTGCTCAGCCCGCGGCCCGCGGCCGCAGCAGGCCAGCCAGCAGCGGCATGCCGATGCGCGCCGGGTCGGTCAGCAGCGATTCCGGATGGAACTGCACCGCCGCGATCGGTCGCTCGCGATGTTCGATCGCCATGATGACGCCGTCCTCGGTCTCCGCAGTCGCCCGTAGCGCCGGCGGCAGGGCCACGCGACGGGCGTGCAGGGAGTGGTAGCGCCCGACGGTGAAGCGCTCCGGCAGCTCCGCAAGCAACCGTCCGCCGAGGTTGCGCACCAGCGATGGCTTGCCGTGCATCGGCTCCGCCAGCACGTCGAGCGCGCCGCCGAAATGCTCTATGATGCCCTGCAGCCCCAGGCAGACGCCGAAGGTCGGCAGGTCGCGGCGCAGGACAAGGTCCAGCGTCTCCGACATGGCGAAGTCCGCCGGCCTGCCGGGGCCGGGCGACAGCAGCACGAGATGCGGCGCCTGGCCTTCGCGGAGCTCCGCCCGCGCCAGCGCCGGCCGCAGCGTCCGCACCGTGGCGCCGACCGCCCGCAGATAGCCTGCCAGCGTGTGGGTGAAGCTGTCCTCATGATCGACCAGCAGCACCTGCGCCTGCGCGCCGCACCCTGCCGGTGCCGCAGGCAGCGGCAGGGTGGCGGGCGGCGGCGCGCCGCGGATGGCGGTGAACATCGCGCTGGCCTTCAGGCGGCACTCCGCCTCCTCCGCCTCCGGGTCGCTGTCGTGCAGCAGGGTGGCGCCGGCGCGCACCTCCGCGATGCCTTCCTTCAGCCGGATGGTGCGCAGGGTCAGGCCGGTGTTCATGTTGCCATCGAAGCCGATGCGGCCGATGGCGCCGCCATACCAGCGGCGGGCGGAACGCTCTTCCGCTTCGATATGCCGGATCGCCCAGCTCTTGGGGGCGCCGGTCACCGTCACCGCCCAGGCATGGGAGAGGAAGCCGTCTAGCGCATCCCGCTCCGGCAGCAGGATGCCTTCGACATGGTCCACGGTGTGGATCAGGCGCGAATACATCTCGATCTGTCGCCGGCCGATGATCCGCACGCTGCCGGGCACGCAGACGCGGGATTTGTCGTTGCGGTCCACATCGGTGCACATCGTCAGCTCGCTCTCCTCCTTCGCGGAGTTGAGCAGGCTGCGGATGTTCTCCGCATCCTCCAGCGCGTCGGCGCCGCGCCGGATGGTGCCGGCGATCGGGCAGGTCTCGATGCGCCGGCCTTCGACGCGGACGAACATCTCCGGCGAGGCCGCGATCAGGAACTCGCCGTCTCCGAGGTTCATCAGCGCGCCATAGGGTGAAGGATTGACCCGCCGCAGTCGCTCGAAGACGGCGCTCGGCGCATCCGCGCAGGTGCTGGCGAAGGTCTGGCCGAGCACGACCTCATAGAGATCGCCGCGCGCGAAGGCGCGGCGGGCACGCTGCACCATCGCGGCGTACTCGCCGGCGGCGTAGTCGCTCTCGGCCGGTGCGGCGTTCCGGCCGGATCGGTAGGGATCGGGCGGCGTCTCGCGCGGCAGGGCGTCGGTGGATCGCCCCGCCACCTCGAAATCATAGCGGTGCAGCGTGGTGGTGCCGCGCATGTGGTCCACCACCAGCACCTCATCCGGCAGATAGAGCACCAGGTCGCGCTGGTCCGCCGCCCGTGGCAGGCGCAGCGGCATCGGCTCGAACTGGAACACCAGATCATAGCCGAAAGCCCCATAGAGCCCGAGATGCGGGTCCTGGGCGGCGCCGAACAGATCCCGCAGCCGCCGCAGCAGGGAGAAGACCGAAGGCTGGCGGCTGCGCTCCTCCTCGGCGAAGCGCTCGGCGGATGGGCGGATGCTGACCGCCACCGCGCCGGGGCTGATCTCCAGCGCCTCCAGCTCCGGCATCTGCCGCAGGGCGGGGGTGATGAAGTCCAGCAACAGCTCCCCGCGCGCATTCAGCGCACGCAGCGTCATTCCCTGCTTGACGGCCGAGATCATGAGCGGCGGATCGGCGAAGCCGAGGTCCCAGCGGATATAGCGGCCGGGAAACTCGAAGGAGGAGGAGAGCAGCACGCCGCGCTGCCGGTCCAGCCTGCCGGCGAGCGCTTCGAGGGCGTTGCCATGGGGCTGGTCCAGGACCTGCCGGCGGACGGTCAGCCCGCCCTGGGTCTGGAAACTCGTGATCGGGGAAGCGCTCTGCATCGGACACTCCGGGCTGCGCTGCCTGGGAGTCCGGGGAGGTGTCGCCGCATCAGAACATGATAATGGCCGCCCGGAACTCCAAGGCGGCCATGGGGAAACAGGATGACGCGGGCCGCCTTATGAAAGGGGCCACCACCAATTCGCGGATCGGATGTGCGTCGTCATGCCGCCAAGCTAGGCAGTCGCCGGGGAGCCCGCAAGGGGCGGATGCGCAGCGGGCGGCGCGGGGATCACGCGGGACGTGATTTGTGCCGCGTCGCGCCGGCGGCGATAGCGCTCGCATGGTCCTGCGCCTGATTCTCCCGCTGATCGCCGTCCTGCTCCTCGCCACGCCCGCGGCGGCGCAATCCCGTTGCCGCGCCGTCGATGGCGATACGCTGCGCTGCGGCGGACAGCGGGTGCGGGTGATCGGCCTCGATGCGCCGGAGATCCATGGGCGATGCCCGCGGGAGATACGGCTGGCGCGCGCCGCGACCGAGCGGTTGCGCCAGATCGTCGCCGGCGGCGTGCGCTTGGAATCGCATGGGCGGGATCGCTACCGACGGCGCCTCGCGGTGGTGCGGGATCGCCAGGGCCGGGATGTGGCGCAACTGCTGATCCGGGCCGGGCTGGCGCGATCCTATGATGGCCACACGCCGCGCCGGGGGTGGTGCGGCCGCGGATAGGACCCGTGCTTGCGCGCCCGCGGCCTGGGCGCCCAGAGTGAGCGCCGAGGGCACGCAAGACCCTCGGGAGGGAACACAGATGAAGGCTAGGCTCCTCACCGGCGCCGCGCTGGCGCTGACGCTCGGCTGTGGCGCGGCGTCGGCGCAGATCGCGGTTTCTGGCAACGACAACAAGCAGCGCCTGGTGAACGGCGTGAACACCGTCGTCGCCAATCCGCCGCCCGATACCGTCACCGTCGTCGACCTCGGCGGCGCCCGCCCGCGCGCGCTGGGCGAGGTGCAGGTGCCGCATTCCGTCGTCGGCCCACCGACCGGCGTCGCCGTGACGCCCGATGAGCGCTTCGCCATCGTCACTTCCGCGCAGCGGATCGATCCCGGCGATCCCACAAAGACCATCCCCGACAATCGCGTCTCGCTGATCGATATCCGCGCCAATCCACCACGCGTGGTGCAGACGGTGGAAGCCGGTGCCGGACCCTCCGGCGTCTCCGTCAACCGCGCCGGCACACTGGTTCTGGTCGCCAACCGCAATGCCGGGTCGGTCAGCGTCTTCCGGTTCCGGGACGGCCAGCTCGCCCCGGTCTCGACCGTGACCATCGGCCCAGCGAATTCCGGCCCGTCGCATGTGCAGTTCACGCCCGATGGCCGACGCGCCCTCGTCACCCGGGATGGCGACACCGACAGCCGCGTCTCGGTCCTCGCGATCGACGGCGAGACTGTGACCAAGACGGATCGCGACATCACCGTCGGTGTCCGTCCCTATGGGATGGGAATCACGCCGAACGGGCAATGGGCCGTGGTCGCCAATATCGGCCGCGGCACCGGCGATGCGGACACTGTCAGCCTCATCGACCTCAGGCGCGAACCGCTGCTGACGGCGGATACGATCAGCGTTGGCCCGACGCCGGAGGGCATCCAGGTCAGCCCCGACAACCGGCATGTCGCGGTGACCATCCACAACGGCTCGGCCCGCCCGCCGGGGCACCCGCTGCTCGGTACCGCGCAGCTCGTGATCCTGCGCATCGAGGGCGGCCGCCTCCGCCGCATCACCCAGGCCCCGATCGGCGCCTGGGCGCAGGGCGTGGTCTTCTCGCGCGACGGCCGCACCGTGGTGGTGCAGAACATGGCGGACCGAAACCTGGCGGTCTTCCGCTTCGACGGCACCCGCCTGACCGACACCCGGCAGCGTATCCCGGTGGGCGGCGGCCCCGCCGCGATCCGCACGGCGGAGCGGTGATCCCGACCGAGGCCCGCCCGTCGGGCGGGCCTCGGTTCTGGAGCATGATGCGCTCGCAAGCGCTCACGCATCATGCTCCAGCCCTTTGTTGGATCGCGTGATCCAGACTTTTCGGCGATTCCGCCGCAACTCATCACGCTCTAGTCTGCCGTCGCGCCGGAGGCGCGGATGATCGGGATCCAGAGCGCCATCTGCGCATCCCAGAAGCGCTCGAGCTCGGCGGCGCTGCCGCCATCCGGCTCGACGCCCACCTGTTCCAGCCGCTGGCGGATGGCGGGGGACCGCACTGCGTCCCGCGCCGCCTGCTCCAGCCGCGCCACCACCGGCGCGGGCGTGTTCTGGGTCGCGTAGATGGCGTGCCAATTGTAGGTCTCGTAGCCGGGCAGCCCGGCCTCGGCCGCGGTCGGCACATCGGGCAGGGCCGGGCTGCGGGTGCGCGTGGTCAGCGCGAGCGCGCGGAGCTGGCCGCCCTGCACCAGGCCGAGCACCCCCGCCATGGTGTCGACCATCATGTCCGTGGTTCCGGCCGCCACGTCCTGCAAGGCCGGGCCGGAGCCGCGATAGGGGATGTGCAGGGCCTGGGTGCCGGTCAGGCTCAGCAGCAGATGTGCCGAGAGGTGCGTGATGGTGCCGTTGCCCGAGGAGGCATAGGTGAGGCGGCCGGGATTGGCCTTCAGCAGCGCGATCAGCGCCTGCAGCGTCCGCGCCGGGGAGTTCGCGTTCACCAGCACGACATTGGGCACCAGCCCGACCAGGGAGACCGGCAGGAAGGCGCGGCGCACATCGAAGGAGAGGTTGCGATAGAGGCCGGCGTTCAGGACGGCGGAGGACAGGGTGTGGAAGACGATGGTGTAGCCATCCGCCGGCGCCGCGAGCGCCACCTCCGACCCCAGCACGCCGCCGGAACCGCCGCGGTTCTCCACCACCACGGGCTGGCCGAGCGCCTCGCCCATGCCGCGTGCCATCAGCCGCGCCACCACATCGGCGGCGCCGCCGGCCGCGAAGGGCACGATCATGCGCAGCGACCGCGACGGATAGCCGCCGGTCTGCGCCAGCGCAGGGGCCGACAGCCGCGTCAGGCCCCCCGCAACAACGAGGCTTTTCAGGAACTCACGACGCATTGGCCGTCCCCCACTCTTTGCCGAAGAGCCTAGGCGTGCGATCGCTTGTCGGAAAGAGCGGGGAGAAGACGATGCCACACGAACCGAACGACGCGCTGCGCACGCGGATCAAGGAAGAGCTGCCCGAGGTCGAGGCGATCGCCGATGCCGCGCTGCGGCAGGGGGTGATCGAGGCCTGGGTGCTGGCGCTCTCCCGCAGTTCCTTCCGCTCCATTCGGGAGATCCCGCCTTCGGGCAACCCGGGCTCGATGACGCTGATCCGCGGCGACCAGACCGACCATATCCGCGGTGTGACCCGCTTGGCGATGCGCATGGCGCAGGAGATGGCGGCCTCGAACCCGGACATGGCGATCGATCAGGACGTCGTGGTGGCCGGCGGCCTTTGCCACGATGTCGGCAAGCCCTGGGAATTCGACCCGGAGAACCGGAGGCGGTGGGAGGCGGCGCCGCGCGCCAACGGTCTGCCCTCGATCCGCCACCCGGCCTATGGCGTGCATCTCTGCCTCAGCGCGGGGCTGCCGGAATCGGTCGCGCATATCGCCGGCGCCCATAGCGGCGAAGGCGAGCTGCTGGTCCGCAGCCTGGAATGCACGATCGTGCACCTGGCCGATATCGGCTACTGGACCATGGCGCTGGCCGGCGGCCTGATCCGGCCGGAGACGGTCAGCAGCAAATACCGCCGTCCCCTGGTGATGTGAGCGGCGTCAGGCTTCCGGCGCGGCGGCCAGCGCCTCGGCGGCAAGCCGCAGCGCCGCCTCCACCGCGCGGCGCCCCTCGGGCGAGAGCGGCGCCTGCGGCGGCAACGGATCGCCCACGCCAAACCCCTGGATCTGCAGCGCACCCTTGATGCAGGCGGCGAGGGAATGCGCGGCGAACAGCTCGTTCACCCGCCAGAGCGCGCGCTGCAAGGTCATCGCCGCATCCCATTGCCCGGCGCGGCAGAGCTCGTAGAGCCGCACGCTCTCGCGGGGGATGGCGCAGGCGGGACCGGCCATCCAGCCCTTGCCGCCGATCATCATCACCGCCGCCGGGATATGCGCCGACGCCGCGAAGACCTGCATCCGCCCCTCGGTGCGGTTGAGGATGGAGAGCAGCCGCCCGGTGTTGGTGGAAGCATCCTTGATCAGCCCGATGCGCGGATGCCGCGACAGCGTCTCGATCGCCGGCAGCGAGAGGTCGGAGCGCTGGAAGTTCGGATTGGTGTAGAGCACCACCGGCAGCTCGGTGGCGTCGGCGACCGCAGTGAAATAGGCGATGACGCCTGCCTCGCTCACCGGGAAATAGGCTTCGAGGATCGCGAGGATGCCGTCGGCGCCGACCGACGCGAATTCCTGCGCCTGGCGCACCGCCTCGGCCGTCGTGGTGGCGGCGACGCCGGCGACCACGGGCACCCGGCGCGCGGCCTGCTCCACCACGATCTCGACGATGCGGCGGCGCTGCGTCCAGTCGAGATAGGCGAATTCCCCTGTGCTGCCGAGCGGCGTCAGCCCATGCACGCCGGCGGCGATCAGGTGATCGACCAGCCGCCGCAGCTCGGCTTCCAGCACGCGGCCATCGGGGGCGATGGGGGAGACGAGGTAGGGGAAGACGCCGGTGAAGCTGCTCATCCGCGCAGTCTAGCGAGGGGTGGCGAAGCTCTCCAGTCGTCGGCCCGAGGGGTTGCCCGCGCGGCGGGGCGCGCGCAGGCTTCGGCCATAGAAACTGAGGAACGACCGATGGCCGATCTGACGATCCGCGAGCTGCGCACCACCCTGTTGCAACTCCCCTGGGCGGATGATCCCTGGCTGGCCGGCCATGCGCTGGGCGCGACGCGGGATCTGGTGGTCGTCGAGGTCGTCACCGCGTCCGGCCTGACCGGCATGGGCTACCTGCACCTGCTGAACCTCCCCCTCCAGCGCACCATCGACGCCTGCATTCAGGAGGCGTTGGCGCCGCGCGTCATCGGCCGCGACGCCACGGCGGTCGAGGGGATCTGGCAGGATCTATGGCGTGCCACCCTGACGGCCGGGCGCGGCGGCGTCGCGATGATGGCGCAGTCGGCGATCGACATCGCGCTCTGGGATGTGGTCGGGAAGGCCGCGGGTCTGCCGTTGCATCGGCTCTGGGGCCATTACCGGTCGCAGATCCCGATCTATGGCAGCGGCTGCTTCCGCGGCTCCCGCGGCGACGGGATGATCGCCAAGGCGAAGTACTTCGTCGGGCAAGGCTACAAGGCGATCAAGATGCAGGTCGCGCATGTCGGTGATCTGCGCACCGACCTCGACAATGTCCGCCGCATGCGCGAGGCGGTCGGGCCCGACATCGAGATCATGATCGACGTGAACATGGGCTGGAGCGCCGATGTCGCGATCCAGATGGGCCGCAAGTTCGAGGCATACGATGTCTACTGGCTGGAGGAGCCGGTGCTGCCGGACGACTATGCCGGCTATCTCCGTTGCGCGGAGGCGCTCGACATGCGCGTGGTCGGCGGCGAGACGCATTTCGGCCGCGCCGACCTGAAGCCCTTCCTCGAGAATCCCCGCCTGCCGATCCTGCAGCCCGACCCGATGCGTGGCGGCCTGACCGAGCTGCGCAAGATCGCGACCGTCGCCGAGACCTGGGGCATGACGATCGCGCCGCATCTCTTCCCGGAGCTGAACGTGCATCTGTTGGCCAGCATCCCGAACGGGATCTGGGCGGAGCAGATGGGGCTGCTGGACGACCTCTGGGTATCGCGTCCGAAGATCGAGAACGGGATGATCACCGCGCCGGAGACGCCGGGCCACGGGCTCGCCTTCAAGCCGGAGGTGCTGAAGGATTTCGTCCTGAAGTAGAGCGAGCGCGGGGGAGCCTGCTCCCCCGCGCTGCGTCGTTCAGGCCGCGGCGAGGGAGGCGATCGCGGCCGCGATGCCGCCCGGCGTGTGCGGCACGCCGGCGACCTGCATCGCGAGCTCCACGGTCGCGAGGGTGCCGAGGATCATCGGCTCGTTCAGGTCGCCGAGATGCCCGATGCGGAACACCTTGCCCCCGAGCGGCCCGAGCCCGCCGCCGAGCGAGAGGTTGAAGCGCTTCAGCGCCACCTGGCGGAGCGCATCGGCATTGAGCCCCTCCGGCATCAGCACCGCGGTCACGCTATCGGAATAGCGGCCGGGATTGAGGCAGAAGAGCTGCGGACCGTTGTTGCCCGACCAGTGCTGCACCGCGGCGCGCACCGCGCGGGCCAGGCGGGAATGGCGGGCGAAGACGTTCTCGAGCCCTTCCTCCTGCTCGATCAGCCGGAGCGATTCCTGCAGCCCGTAGAAGAACGAGACCGGCACCGTGCCGAGGAAGCTCTTGAGCGGCCGCTGCAGCATGTTGGTCCAGTGGAAATAATGCTTCGGCAGCTTCGAGCTCTTGTGCGCCTCCAGCGCCTTGGCGGAGACGCCGGTGAAGCTCATGCCGGTCGGCAGCATCAGCCCCTTCTGGCTGCCGCCGACCGCGGCATCGACGCCCCATTCATCCATGCGGAAGTCGAGCGAGCCCAGGGAGGAGATGGTGTCGGCCAGCAGCAGCGCCGGATGGCCGGCGGCATCGAGCGCGGCGCGCACCTCCGGCACCGGGATCATCATGCCGGTCGCGGTCTCGTTGTGGACGACGCAGACCGCCTTGATGGTGCGCGCGGTGTCGGCCGCGAGTGCCGCGCGGACTGCCGCCATGTCGACGCCGCGGCGCCAGTCGGCGGCGACGCTTTGCACCTCGATCCCGAGATCCTGCGCCATCTTCCCCCAGGAGATGGAGAAATGCCCGCTTTCCAGGATCAGCACCGTGTCGCCGGTGGAGAGCAGGTTGACCAGGCTCGCCTCCCAGGCGGCATGGCCGGAGCCGGTGTAGAGGAAGACGGTCTGCTCGGTCTTCAGGACGCGCTTCAGACCGGCGACACAGGCGTCGTAGACCTCGATGAAATTGCTGTCGTTGAAGTCGACCGTTTGGTGGGCACAGGCCAGCAGCACGGAGTCCGGGATGTTCGTCGGCCCCGGATTGGCGAAGAACTGGCGGCCACGGGGCTTCGGTGCGGTCTGCGTCGCGCTCACGGCGTTTCTGTCCCTGGATGTGGTTGCTCTTCCCGCAGGTCATCCCACGGCACGCCACCCTTGCCCAGGGGGCGTCACCGTCGGACGGGGCGTCACCGCCGGATCAGGATGTAGTTGATCGTCAGCGTGATGGTCGCGGTGTCGCCCCCCTGGGTGCCGGGCGGGAAGGGGGGGATGGTGCGGTCCCGCAGCAGCCCCGTGGTCGCCATGTCGAGCAGGCGTGAGCCGGAGGCATAGATCAGCCGCAGCGAGCGGACACGGCCGTCACGGTCGACATCGAAGCGGACGGTGACCGGCCCGTCTTCCCCGTTGCGGGCGGCCTCGGGCGGGTAATAGCCATTGCGCTGTAACCATGCCTGGAAGGCCGCACGCCAATCGGCGCCGAGTTGCGCCCCGGTGATCTGGAGCGCGGCGCCAGCCACGTTGTCATTCTGCCGCACGGCCGGGCTGGGCGAGGGGGGGCGTTGCAGCGCCTGCGGCCCGACCGAGAAGTCCAGCCCCTGGCGCCGCGGCTGCGCAGGGCTGGCCTGCTGCTGCGGTGCCGGGCGCGCGGTGGGGAAACTGGGCGCGCGGGGCAGCATCAGCGCACCATCGAAGGGCGGCCGCGGCGTCGGCGCCGGGGTAGCACGCGGTGGCGCCGTCGGCCGCGGCTGCGGCGGGGCCGGGGGCGGCGGTGGGGGCAGCGGCAGCGCGTCGATATCGGGTGGTGCCGGCAAAGGCGGTGGCAGCGGGGTCGGCTGCGGCAACGCGGGTGCCTGGGTCTCCGGTGCCGGCGGCGGCGGGGCGGGCGGCGCCAGCTCGGTCGGCGGTGCCGGCGGTGGCGGCGCGGTCTCCGGCAGCGGAGGCGGGGGGGCGAACTCGGCCGGCGGCACCGGTGGGGTCTCGGGCGCCGCTTCCGGAATCGGCGGGGTCGGCACGGCTGGGGCGGGCGAGGGTGCCTGCGCCTGTGCCGAGCTTTCCTCCGGCGCCGTGCGGGGCGCCGCCTCGTCGAAGACCAGGTCGACGGAGGGGAGGCTGGTCTCCGGCGACGGCAGCGTCCTCGGCTGGTGCCACAGCAGGAACACTGCCAGCAACGCGTGCAGCAGCAGCGAGCAGGCGACCGCCAGCCACAGCCAGCGCCGCCCCCCGGGGCGCCCGACTTCGAGCCTGGCGTCGGTGGGGAGCTGCGGCGCAGTGGCGAAGGCCATGCGTCGCTATATCAGGGTTTTCCGCAGTGTCTCAAACCCTGGTCATGAGCTGTTACCTTCCGTTTCGGAACGCGATGCGGGCCCGCGGCGCTGGGCCCGCTTCCCGGGATGATCGCGGCCGGCCATGCCCCGGGGGGCGCATTGGCAACCGCGGCCGGCGGCGCCATACCGGCGCAGCACCGCCGGTCGCCGGCGGCCCCAGAGACTGGAGTGAGCCTCCCATGACCGCAGCACCGTCCCGGCCCATGCGCCTCGGCCTCTTTCTCCAGGGCGCCGGTCACCACGTCGCCGGCTGGCGCCATCCGGAGGCGGAGTTCGGCGGCGAGAATCTCGGCCTGATCCAGCGCATCGCCGCGACGGCCGAAGCGGGGAAGTTCGACCTGCTCTTCCTGGCCGACGGGCTGACCACCAGCGCCGACGCGCACCCTTCCTTCGTGGCGCGGCTCGAGCCGATGTGCCTGCTCTCAGCGCTCGCCATGGGGACGAAGCATCTCGGCCTGGCGGCCACGATGTCGACGACCTATGCCGAGCCCTTCCATGTCGCGCGCGTCTTCGCCTCGCTCGACCACCTCAGCGGCGGGCGCGCGGCCTGGAACGCGGTGACCACCTCCTATGCCCGCTCCTCGGCCAATTTCAGCCGGGGGACGCACCCGCCGCATGACGAGCGCTACGCGATCGCCGAGGAGTTCCTCGATGTGGTGCGCGGCCTCTGGGACAGCTTCGCCGACGACGCCTTCCTCAAGGACAAGGCGAGCGGCGTCTATGTCGACCCGGCGCGGGTCCACACGCTGAACCACGAGGGCAAGTATTTCTCGGTGAAGGGGCCGCTCAACGTCTCGCGGCCGCCGCAGGGGCACCCGATCGTGATCCAGGCCGGCTCCTCCGGCCCCGGCCAGCGGCTGGCCGCGCGTACTGCGGATCTCGTCTTCACGGCCCAGCAGACCTTCGATGAAGGCCGCACCTTCCGGGACGGGCTCCGCCGCCAGGTCGCCGAGGAAGGGCGCGACCCGGACCACCTGATGATCCTGCCCGGCGTCTGCCCGGTGATCGGCGCGACGGAGGCGGAGGCGAAGGCGCTGTATGCGCAGCTCCAGGGCGGCATCGACCCGGCGGCGGCGATCCTGCTGCTCTCGGACCGGCTGGGGCACGATATCTCGGGCTACGACCTTGACGGGCCGTTGCCGAACCTGCCGCAATCCGACCAGCTCCAGAGCCGTGCCAAGCTGCTGACCGACCTCGCGCGGCGGGAGAACCTGACCTTGCGCGAGCTCTATTACCTGGTCGCCGGCGCGCGCGGGCACCGGATCGTCTGGGGCACGCCGGAGCAGGTGGCGGATGCGCTGACCGAATGGTTCGTGGGCGGCGCCTCGGACGGGTTCAACATCATGCCACCCTTTTTCCCCGGCCAGTTCGAGCGGTTCGTCGAGGATGTCGTGCCGATCCTGCAGCAGCGCGGCCTGGCACGGACCGAGTATACGGGCGCGACGCTCCGCGAGAATCTTGGCCTGCCGCGGCCGGAGAACCCCTTCTTCCCGCGCTGAGCACGCCATCCGGCACCGTGATGGTGGCCATCTGCCACGACAATTGGCAGAAAGCCAGCGAGACGGCCATCTCTGCGTTCACAGGCGGGCCAATCCCCGCCGCGGAGACAGGCCATGGCCGAGACCACCATTGGGCGGATCCACCACATCACCGCGATCGCGGGCAGCCCCTCCCGCAACCTCGCCTTCTACGAGGGTGCGTTGGGGCTCAGGCTGGTGAAGCAGACCGTCAACTTCGACGATCCCGGCGTGCACCACCTCTATTACGGCGATGAGACCGGCGCGCCCGGCACCATCCTGACCTTCTTCCCCTATGCCGGCGCGGGTGCCGGCCGGCATGGCGGCGGCCAGGCGGAGGAGATCGCTTTCGCGGTGCCGCCAGGTTCGCTCGCCTTCTGGCAGGACCGGCTCGCCGACCTCGGCATCGCGACCGACGCGCCGGAGAGCCGCTTCAGCGAGACGGTGCTGGGCTTTCGCGACCATGACGGGCTGCGGCTCGAGCTGGTGGAGGATGCCGGCGCCGCCGCGCTGCCGGGCCGAGCTGCCGAAGGGATCCCGGCGGAGCATGCGATCCGCGGCTTTCGCGGCGTGACGCTCTGGGTGGATGCGATCGCACCGACCGCCGCGATCCTGACCGGCGTGCTGGGTTACGCCGCCGGCCCCATCGAGGGCAGCCGGCAGCGCTTCGTGCATCCGGGCGAGGGGCTTGGCCGCATCGTGGATATCCGCGCGGTGGCGGGCTTCCCGGGCGGCGCGCTCGGCGCCGGCATCGTGCACCACGTGGCTTTCCGCGTAACTGACGACGCGCGGCAGGCGGAAGCGACCAAGGTGCTGCGGGCCGAGGGCCTCGGCGTCACGCCGCAGCAGGACCGCACCTATTTCCGCTCCACCTATTTCCGGGAGCCGGGCGGGGTGCTGTTCGAGATCGCGACCGACCAGCCGGGCTTCGCCGTGGATGAGGCACCGGAAGCGCTCGGCGCCACGTTGCAACTGCCGGCGCGCTACGAGGCGCATCGCGCGGCGATCGAGGCGGCGCTGCCGGTGCTGCGCCTGCAGGAGGAAGTGGCGTGAGCGGGCTTCTCATCGAGCACGTGACGGTGGTGGAGGCGCCGGCCAATGGCGTCGCCCCACGCCTCGCGCTGCTGCTGCTGCACGGCACCGGCGGCGACGAGCGGGACCTGATCCCGCTCGGCCGCGAGGCGGCGCCGGATGCGCTGCTGATGGGCCTGCGTGGACGGGTGCTGGAGCACGGCGCGCCGCGTTTCTTCCAGCGCCTCGCGGAAGGCGTCTTCGACGAGGCGGATCTCGTCGCGCGCGCCGCCGACCTCGCCGGCTTCGCGGAGGATATGCTGGCGCGGCTGGCGCCGGGCCTGCCGCGCGCGGCGCTCGGCTTCTCGAACGGCGCCAACATGGCGGCGGCCTTGCTGCTGCTGCATCCGCGGCTGCTCGACGCCGCCGTGCTGCTGCGGCCCATGGTGCCGCTGGTGCCGGCGACGCTGCCGGACCTGACGGGCAGGCAGGTGCTGCTGTCGAGTGGCATGGCCGATCCGATCGCGCCGCCGGCCGAGGGCCAGCGCCTCGCTGCGCTGATGCGCGAAGCTGGAGCCGCGGTCACGCAAGTCGTGCAACCCGCGAGCCACGGTCTGGTGCAGCGGGACGTCGCGGCCGCGACTTCGGCGCTGCGGGAGGTCGGCCGGCCGGCGGCGGCCTGACCCAGCATCGCCCCGGCACGGACGCAAGCTTTGCCTCCGTGCCGGGAGCGCGCGCGAGGCTCGGCGTTCCGACCGCGAAGGAGAAGGAGCTCGTGCCAACGGCCGAACTGCCGCCGAAAGAGCTAGGCCGGCGCTACGTCGTGATCTATCGATGCGCATGCTGCTGAAGCCCGATGAGCCGCCGGCCTTCACCGCGCGCAACCTGACCGGCACCTCGCCTTGTGTCCTGCTTTGTGAACATGCGAGCAATCGCATGCCACGCTGCCTCGGCACCCTTGGCCTGGCCGCAGCCGATCTTGGCCGCCACATCGCTTATGACATCGGCGCCGCGCCGCTCGCGGAGGAACTCGCGCGCCATCTCGACGCGCCGTTGTTCCTGACCGGCTACTCGCGCCTCGTCATCGATTGCAACCGGCCACCGGGCGTTCCGACGTCCATTCCGGAGCGGAGCGAGGACACGGCCGTGCCCGGCAACCGGGATCTCGACCCGCCGATGCGCCGGCTGCGGGAAGCGACCTTGTTCGAGCCGTTCCATGCCGCCGTCACAGCGCATCTCGACGCGCGGCGGGCGCGGGCGCGCGCCTGCTGCGTCATCGGCGTGCACAGCTTCACGCCGGTCTTCCACGGACAGCGCCGACCCTGGGAGGCCGGCGTGCTCTACGGCGCGGCGAGGAGCTTCGCACTGCCGATCATGGAAGGGCTCGCCGCCCTTGGGCTTCATGTCGGCGATAACGAGCCCTACAGCATCGCGGTGGACGAGGATTACACCGTGCCGGTGCATGGCGATGGCAGGGGCGTGCCGGCCCTGCTGCTGGAGATCCGCCAGGATCTTCTTGCCGATGTCGCCGCGGCGCGCCTCTGGGCCCATCGCCTCGCGCCACTGATCGCACGGGCCGCGATCTCGCAGGGCCTCGGCGCATCCGCCCGGAGCGGGGGGCGCGCATAATCCGGCGCGGGGCTGAACGGCCACGCGTCGCGGCGCTTCCCATTTCCGCTCGTGAACACGCCGATCAAGCATGCGCCTTGCCGGGCGCCGCAGCACAGCGGCGCCGCTGCCGGCCCGCCTGAGCCGGCTTGGCGCGCTCCCGGCGCGGGCGCAGTCTTCCGCGCCTAACCGGAGCGCGCCATGCCGAGCATCACCGTCAACGACTACCCGATCGACTATGTCGAAGCCGGGACCGGGGAACCGCTGATCCTCGTCCACGGCTCGCTGCAGGATCAGCGCTACTGGGCGCCGCAGATGGCAGGCTTCGGGGCGCAGTACCGCGTCATCGCGCCGAGCCTCCGCCACTACTGGCCGGCGCGCTGGGATGGGCAGGGCGGCGGCTTCACCATCGCCCAGCATGTCGCGGATGTCGTGGCGCTGATCCGCGCCTTCGGGCCCGGTCCGGTGCGGCTGCTCGGCCATTCGCGCGGCGGCCATATCGCCTTCCGCGTGGCCGAGAGCCATCCCGAGCTGCTGCGCGCCCTGGTGCTGGCCGAGCCCGGTGGGGAGCTCGACGCCAGCTTCGATGGGGTGGCGGCGCCGGGCGAGCAGCTCGCGGCCTTCAACGCGGCTGCCGAATGCATCCGCGCCGGCCGGATCGAGGAAGGACTCTCGCTCTTCGCGGCCCATACCGGCGGCCCCGGCGCTTGGGAGCGGCGGCCGGAGCCGCGGCGGCAGGTCGCGCGCGACAATGCCTTCACCTTGCTCGGCCAGGTCCACGAGCAGCGCGCGCCGTATTCCCGTGCGGCGGCGGCAGCGATCCGCACGCCGACCCTGCTGGTCGGCGGCGCCGAGAGCCAGCCGCGCTTCGGCGCCATCATCGATGCGCTGGAAGCCGCGATCGCGGGCGCGAAGCGGGCCACCATCCCGAAGGGGACGCATGCGATGAGCATCGAGAACCCGGCGGCCTTCAATGCCGCAGTGTTGCACTTCCTCACAGTGGCCTGAGCCGGCAGGGGTGCAACCGGCGGGCTGGGGCACGCATTCCTTCCATGCCGCCCCGCCCGTGCGTTCGCGTTTGGACGGGGCGCGGAACGGAAGGAGTTTCCGATGCGCAAGATCGGCCTACTCGCGGCGACGGCATTGCTGGTCACGGTGCCGGCATTCGCCCAGGGCCAATACCAGGGCCAATACGCCCCGGCGCCCCAGTACGCCCCAACGCCTCAGTATCAAGCGCCTCAATACGCCCCGGCCCCTGCGCCGATGCCACAGGCGGAGCGCGTACCGGCGCCACGCCCGGGCCGTGCCCCGTCGACCTATGAGAGCCAGAGGACGGGTGAGAGCAGGACGGGGCGCTCCCCGGGCGGACCGATCGACGTCGGCCCCCGTACGCCGCAGGCGAACGCGGCCTTCATGGGCGGCGGCGCGATTCTGGAAGGCCCGCCCGGCGCGCCGGCGCCCGAGCCATCCGCGATCACGGTGCAGCCCGGCCCTGACGGTGTCGTGCGGAACTACATGACCATCCAGACCCGTTGATGCCGAAGCAACGGCCGGGCGGCGCGGTGCGCGCTGCCCGGCGGAATGGCCTTACAAATCTTACAAAAGCCCGGCCAGGCCCTTGGCCGCGGTCAGGAGCGCGACGAGCGCCAGCGTGACCAGGCTGACGCGCCGGTGCGCGCCACCCAGGCGCCGGAACAGGAAGGCGCCGAGGGCGGAGCCTGCGATCATAATCGGCAGGCCGACCAGTGCGAGCAGCGCCTCCATGCGGCCGAGCGCGCCGGTGAGGCTGAGGCTGATGCCGGCTGCCAGGGCGGCGAAGAGGAAGAACACGATCAGCGATGACCGCACCTGTACCGGCGAAAGCGGGGAGGCGAGGTAATAGACAATCGCCGGCGGCCCGGGCATGGCGGCCAGCCCGCTGAACAGGCCGGCGAGCCCACCCATGGCGACGGTCCCGGCAGCACCCGGCATGTGGCGGAAGGCGAGCCCGAGGGAGAGTGCCGCCACGGCGGCGGCACATGCCGCGGAAACCAGCAACCGTGCCACATCGGCCGAAACACAGGTCAGGATCAGCGCCCCGATCGGGGAGGTCACGACCACGCCGCAAACCAGCCAGCGGATGGAGGGCCAGTGGCAGTGGCGCGCGGCACTTCGCACATCGACGAGGCCGCCCACGATCTGCAGCCCGGTCGCGAGCGCGACCGCGCGCATCGGCGAGACCACCAGGCTCAGCAACGGCACTGCGGTGATGGCGAAGCCGAAGCCGGTGAAGCCCCGGAACACCGCCGAGATGGCGACCACAGCCCAGAGCGCCAGAATCGCATGCAGGCCCGGCGCATCGGGGGCCGTCGTGAACCACTCCATGCCCGGCATCCTAGAGGGCGCGCCGGAGCTGACCACCATCCCTATGCGGGCATGCGGCATGCCCTATACGCGGCATCGGGATCGCGCGGCATGCCGGATGCATGGCCGCGGCGACGCGCGCATCGCGACTGAGGGGATTGAATATGACGGACGTCTTGTTCCGGGTGCCGCCGACGGCGACCATGCGGGAGACCCTGCGGGATGGCTTCACGATCCTCGAATCGGCCCCCGACGAAACGCCGGAGGCCATTGTGGGGCGGCTGGGCGACCGGATGCGCGTGATGGTCACCAATGGCACGACAGGCGCGCCGCGGGCGATGCTCGAAGCCCTGCCGCTGCTGGAGCTGATCTGCTGCCTAGGCACCGGCTACGAGGGCGTCGATGTCGAGGCGGCGCGGGCGCGGGGCGTCATTGTCACCTATGGGGCGGGCGCCAACGCGACCTCCGTCGCGGACCACGCCATGGCCCTGCTGCTGGCGGCGATGCGCGACCTGCCAAGGCTGGACCACGCGACGCGCCGGGGCCTCTGGCGGGAAGGCGTCGGGCTGCGGCCGATTCCGACCGGCAAGCGGATGGGTATCCTGGGCCTCGGCGCCATCGGCGAGCGGATCGCGCGCCGGGCGGAGGGGTTCGAGATGTCGATCGCCTACCACACGCGGCGGCCGCGGGCCGAGATGCCTTGGCGCCATGTGGGAAGCGTGGCCGAGCTCGCGGAGCAGTCCGACTGCCTCATCGTCGCCGTGCCGGGCGGCGCGTCGACGCGCCATCTGGTGGATGCAGCGGTGCTGCGGCTGCTGGGGCCGGGGGGCTTCCTGGTCAATATCGGGCGCGGCAGCGTGGTGGACAGCGAGGCACTGGCCGCGGCGCTGCACGAGGGCACCATCGCCGGCGCCGCACTCGACGTCTATGACGGGGAGCCGGTGATCCCGCCCTGCCTGATCGATGCGCCGCGCCTCCTGATGACGCCGCATTGCGCAGCCTGGGCGCCGGAGGTCCGCGCTGCAGGTGCAGCGCTGGTGCGCGGGAACATCGAGGCGGTGCTGGCAGGCAAGGCGGCGCTGACCCCGGTTCCGGAACTGCGCGCCGCTACTGTCATGGCCTGACATGACAGGAACGATCGCGGCGCGCCTCGCCTAAAGCCAGCGGGGCAGGAGCGGCAGCAGCGATACGCAGGCGAGCGCCAGGAACGCCAAGATCACGACGCCTGTGACATCCAGGCGGCGACGGGGCGCGGCGGCCGTGCTTCCCTCGTCGGAAGGCGCGCGATCATCCTCCGGCAGGTGGTGCTCTTCGTCCGAAAACACGGCCTGTGCCACGCACCGGCAGTGCCCTTCGGCGCAGCAGGTCCGCATGCCGGGATGACCACCCGGCGGCGGATTGTCCCACGCGAAGATCCGGCCATTGTTCAGTGCACAGGCCGGGCAGGCCTCAGCGTCATCGCCGGCGATCCAGACGTAATGCGTGATGCCGATCTCGCGCTGGCGCTGCTGCACGGCGTGCGCGGCCTGCCGCGCCGAGACCTGCAGGGCGGTGGCGCGGAGCGCCTGCAGCGGTGCGGCGCGGCCCTTCTCAGTGAGCATGTCGAACGCCAGGCGGGAGAACGGCGTCTCGGAGCGGAGGCCGATCCTGCGCTTCTCGGTGCGGTTCAGTTGTGGCTTCCGTCGCTGCACCTTCAGCGCTGCAAGATCGATACCGTCCGCCTGCGCCTCGACCATGAACTGCGCGAGCCAGTCCGCATGATCCGGCCTGATGGCGCCAAGCGCCATGATGGCCGCCAGGGTATGCGGCGTGAAATCCTGAAGGGTCAGGGGAGGGAGCTGCGCCCGGATCTCCGCGCGGAGCACGTCAAAGGCGATGCCATCGGCGGTGTTGGCGAGCGGCCGGATCGAGGCGCTTCGCGCAGTCCCCGGTCGCCGTGATTCTTGCCGTCCCGGAACATTCGCGGGGGCGCGCTTGGGCCGCGGCAGCAGCGCGACAGCGCCACCGGAACGGCCCGATTCGAGGCCGGCGGGGCTGCTTCGACGGGGGAGGAACGTCTTTCCGGACAAAGCCGAACTCGATGAGGCGGGATGATAGCAGGAGGCGTTACCACATCGGGACGAGGTTGAGGATCACGGAAAGCGTCAATATTGCGTTCGGCAATACCGGAGGGCGGTCAGTCGAAGGCGGCGAGCCGGAAGTGGCCGGCTTCGACGGAGCCGGCCCGCAAGGCGGCATTGATCCCAAGCAACCCGGCGACCAGGCCGGCACTGACGATCAGGATGAGCAGGAGATCTCGCATGGCGTGCACTCTGCATCCGCAATCACATCATAGCGAAGAACGCCATGATGCGGCCGTGGTTGCGTCGGCGCACCGCTTCGCTTCGGCCGTTGCGAGGCGAAAGGCAGCGCTTCAGGGGTCGAGCAGGCTGCCGTGGATCCAGCCCCATGGCTCGGTGTCGCCGACCTGGTACCAGCCACCGGGCGCCTCCCCGAACACGCGGAGCGATGAGCCTGGCGGCACGACCCGCAGGACGGCGCCGCCGCCTGCAGGGTTTGACCGGAGGTTCGCGTGCTGGCGCGTGGTCACATTGTTGCGGGACGAGGCGAGGGGCGGCGCGGCGACCGCCGTGGTCACGGGCGCGGCGCCGGCGGCCGGCTGCTGCGCCGCGCTGGGTGCGGGCATTTCCTCCGCCTCGTGCGGCAGGCCGGTCGGCAGCGGCGGCAAGGTCTGCACGCTGCGCGCGTCCCTGGGGCCGCCGCCCTCGAAGCAGCGCGACACCATCTCGACATAGACCCGGGTCGCCGCCGCGCTGCTGTCCGCGAGATGCTGCACGAGCTGGAAGCGCGGCTGCCCCCTGTCCGGCGCTTCCTCATAGGTCACGACGGTCACGAAGGGGATATAGGCTTGGTCGCCGCGGCCGGTGGGATTGATCTGTCCGCACACGGTCACCGTTCCCGCCAGGGCCTGCCGATAGACCTGGACGGCGCGCAGCACGGCGCCCCGGCGCCCGGCCCTGGCGAGGATCCCGTCCTCCGCGACCCGGCGGGCATGCGCCGTCGCGTCGAAGGACGATGCTGTCTGCTGATCCCGCTTGTCGTCACAGCCGGAGGCCAGCGAAGCCGCGATCAGGGCGGCGGCGAGCTTGACGGTGCCGCGCCCATGCCGTTCCGCGGCAGCGTCCGTGCGATCCTGCGAACCTTGCATCCGCAGCCCCAAAGGAAGGCCCCCGCAGAGGTTACGCCAGCGATCAAGCTATCCTCCGGGGCAAGCCGCCATGGCAAGCGCGTTCTCCGGGGCCCGAACACGGAATTGCGCGCGCGTCCGAATGACATCGCCGCGAGGTCCTGCCGGCGCTTGTCCAGGAATCACGATCCGGACCACTGAACGCGAGGGGGTCATCGCCCGGCAGATGCGGTGGCTTCCCGCCGCCGACAGGGTGCCTGCTATGCCAATGGCGTCCCGTACGGGATTCGAACCCGTGCTGCCAACGTGAAAGGCTGGTGTCCTAGGCCTCTAGACGAACGGGACACGTGGCGTGGGGCGCGAGGTAGAGGAGCGCCGCCCCCCGGTCAATAGCACGTGGGCGGCAGCGCGGACCCCACAGCGCGATTGCGCCAGGGAGGACAAACGGGCGATCGTAGCGAAATCGTATCGGAGGATCGCCGTGAAGCCGCTTCGCGCCATCTCTGCCCTGGTGCTGGTCTGTGCTGCCCTGCAGCCGGCCGTCGCGCAGGATGCGCCGCCCACGCTGCTGCTCTCCGCGGCGCCAAGCGCCGTCACCATCTATCCGGACCAGGCGACGGTCACCCGCGGCGGCAGCATCGACCTGCCGGCGGGCGACAGCCTGATCGTGCTGCCGAGTGTCCCGGCCGGCCTGCTGCGCGACAGCGTGACCGCCCGCGGCACCGCGCCGGCCGCGGTCGCGATCGGCGCCGTCGAGGTGCGGCAGGCGAGCTTCGATCCGCGCACCGGCGATGCACGCCGCGCCGAGCTGACCGACCGGCTGCGCGAGATCGACGATGAGATGGCGACCGTCGACGTCCGCATCGCCGCCCAGACCGCGCAACTCACCTTGATCGAACGGCTGAGCGCCAGCTTCGCCGACCAGCAGCGCCGTCCGCCCGCGACGGGGGAGGCGCCGCGCCTTGCGGCCGACCCGGCCGGCTGGCGCGCGGCCTGGGAGACGGTGCGCGACGGCACCGCCGAGGCGGCCGAGGCGACCCGGATCCTGCGTCAGGCGCGACGGACGCTGGAGGCACGGCGCGCGCTGGTCCAGGCCGAGATCGGCGGCCTGCGCAGCGCCCCGCCCGGCACGCTCGAGATCACCGTGGCGCTGCGGGCGGAGGCTGCGACGCGGCTCGACCTCTCGGTGAGCTATCAGGTGCCCGGCGCCCGCTGGCAGCCGGTCTATGAGGCGCGGCTCGACAGCGCCGCGGGGCGGCTGACCTTGCGCCAGGAAGCGATCGTGACCCAGCGCACCGGCGAGGATTGGCGGGACGTGGCGCTGACGCTTTCGACCGCGCGGCCGACCGCGGATTCGCGGCCGCCGGAGCTGCAGTCCTGGCGGATCCGGCTGGTCGATCCGGCGGAACTCGCCCGGCTGGCGGAAATGGCGCGGCAGCAGGCCGCCGATGCACGGCCCGGCGGCCGGACGGTGATGCGCGGGGCCGTAGCACCGAGCACGAGCGCGGAGGCGCCGGCCCCGGCGCCGCCGCGCGACGTGGAGACGGTCGCCGCGGTCACCGCCTCGGCCGGCTTCGCCGTCGAGTACCGCATCCCCGGCCGCGCTTCGCTCCGCAGCGACGGCACCGATCGCCGGGTCAGGATCGGCGACCTCAATGCCGATGCCGGGCTCAGCGTGCGCACCATACCGCGCCTCGATCCGCGCGCCTTCCTCGTTGCGCGCTTCGCCAACCCGTCGGAGACGCCGACCCTTGCGGGACAGGCCTCGCTGCATCTCGACGGCGTCTTCGTCGGCCGCGTCGCCCTGCCGATGCTGCGCCCGCGGGAGGAGACGGTGCTGTCCTTCGGCGCCGATGACCGGGTGCGGGTCAGCTACGCCCTGCAGGCGCAGCGCCGCGGCGAAGAAGGTGGGCTGCTCACCGGCCGCACCCGCAGCCGCAGCACGGAGGCGCTGATCACCATCCGCAACTTCCATCAGCGGCGCATGGACATCGTCGTCGCCGACCAGCTTCCGGTCTCCGGCGAGGAGCCGCTGGTGGTGACCCTGAACGCCGATCCAGCGCCGACCGCGCGCGATGTGGATGGGCGGCCCGGTGTCCTCACCTGGAGTGCCACCTATGCGCCGGGAGAGGAGCGGCGGATCCGCTTCGGCTACACGGTCACCCTGCCGCGCGACCGCGAGGTGACCGGCCTCGAACGCTAATGGTCATTCTTACATCGGCAGGCCGGCGTAGTTCTCCGCCAGTGCGGCCTGCGCCGGGCGCGATTCCATGACATGCGCGAGCTCGGCGGCCCGGATCCGGGCGTCGAAGGCGTCCTCGGACGGGCTGCGATGCAGCATCGCGGTCATCCACCAGGAGAAGCGCGCCACCTTCCAGACCCGCTCCAGCGCCCGCGCCGCGTAACTCTCGATACCGTCGCTGCGGTTGTGGTGCAGGAACGCCTCGAGCGCACGGGCCAGCACGACGACGTCGGCGACGGCGAGGTTGAGGCCCTTGGCACCGGTCGGCGGCACGATATGCGCGGCGTCGCCGGCCAGGAACAGACGCCCGTGGCGCATCGTCTCGCACACGAAGCTGCGCAGCGGCACCACGGTCTTGGCGAAGATCGCGCCTTCCGCGAGCTGCCAGCCGGGGCTGGCCAGGCGCCGGTGCAGCGCGTCCCAGATGCGCGCATCGGGCCAGGCCGCCACATCGTCATCCGGCCCGCATTGGAGATAGAGGCGCTGGACGCTGTCCGAGCGGGTGGTGAGCAGGGCGAAGCCATCCGCGTGACTGGCATAGATCAGCTCCGGCCAGGAGAGTGGCGCATGGCAGAGGATGCCCAGCCAGCCGAAGGGCCAGCGCCGGCTGTATTCGCGCCTGGCCGCCGCGGGGATGGCCTGGCGGCCGGGGCCGTGGAAGCCGTCGGCGGCGACCACGAAATCGCAGTCGAGGCGGCGCGCGACGCCACCTTCCCCGTAGTGCAGGGCAGGGCGGTCGCTTTCGATGCCTTCGATGCGGGTGACGGTGGCGTCGAAACGGATCTCGCCGCCATCGGCGAGACGCGCCGCGATCAGGTCCTTCAGCACCTCGTGCTGGGCGTAGATCGTCACCCGTTTGCCGCCGGTGAGGCCGGCGATGTCGAGATGGGCGCGTTCGGTGCCGCTCTGCAGGGTGATGCCGCCGTGGAAATGCGCTTCGGCATCCAGACGTGCGCCGAGGCCCATGGCGCGCATGCGCTCCACCACCCAGTGCTCCAGCATGCCGGCGCGGATGGTCTGCTCGACCGCCTCTCTGCTGCGCGCCTCCAGGATCACCGAGGCGATGCCCGCGCGATGCAGCAGATGCGCGAGGAACAGGCCCGCCGGGCCGGCGCCGATGATGCCTATCGTTGTCCGCAAGGCCACCTGCTCCCGGGCCGTCTCCTTGGGCGATTTCGCCATCACCGTCGCCGTGCTGGCAAGCGTGGTGAAGGGGATCAGCGCTGCCGCGCCGCCAGCCAGTCGATCGCGCCGCGCGCCGCGAGCCAATCGAGTGCGCCGCGCGCCGCGGCGACGCCGGTCGCGAAGCAGGCCTGCAGCAGATAGCCGCCGGTCGGCGCTTCCCAGTCCAGCATCTCGCCGGCGGCGAAGACGCCGGGACGCGCCCGCAGCATGAGGCGCTCGTCCAGCGCCGCCCAGGACAGCCCACCCGCCGAGGAAATCGCGCGCGCGATCGGCATCGGCGCGTCCAGCCGCAGCGGCAACGCCTTGACCAGCGCGGCGAGGTCGTCCTGCGCGGCGCCGGCATGCAGCGCCTCCTGCACCAGGGCGATCGCGACGGGCGCCAGGTTCAGGCTGCGGCGGAGATGGTTGGACAGGCTCTGCCCCCCACGCGGCGCCGCCAGCCGGCGGGCGCATTCGGCGGCATCGAGGTCCGGGCGCAGGTCGAGGCGCAGGGTCGCGTGGCCGTCCCGCGCGATCGCCTCCCGCAGCGGAGCGGAAAGCGCATAGACGGCGCCACCCTCGATCCCCGCTTCGGTCACCACCGCCTCGCCGCGCTGCGTCTCGGTGCCGAAGCGGAGCGCGATGCGCTTCAGTGGCGTGCCGGCGAAGCGGCCGCGGAGATGCTCGGACCAGGCGACGCGGAAGCCCATATTGGCCGGGCGGAAGGGGGCGACCGGCACCCCAGGCAGCAGCGCCGCCCAGGCGCCATCGCTACCGAGGCGTGGCCAGGAGGCGCCGCCGCAGGCCAGGATGACGGCATCAGCGGCCACCTTGCGCCCGGACACCAGAAGCCCGCCATCATCGCCGAAGCCTTCGAAAACCTGGCGCGTGTCCAGCCTGACCCCGAGGGTCGCGAGCCGCGCCAGCCAGGCCCGCAGCAGGGGCGAGGCCTTCATGGCCCGCGGGAAGACGCGGCCGGAACTGCCGGTGAAGACCGGCTGGCCGAGCCCTTCGCACCAGGCGGCCAGCGCCGCCGGCGGGAAGGCGCGGATATGGGGCGCGAGATGCGGCGCGGCCTCCCGATAGCGAGTCAGGAAGCGCTCCAGCGGTTCGGAATGCGTCAGGTTCAGCCCGCCGCGCCCGGCGATCAGCAGCTTGCGCGCGGGGGAGGGCATGCGCTCGAAGACATCCACCAAGACGCCCGCGGCAGCGAGAATTTCGGTCGCGATCAGCCCGGCCGGGCCGGCCCCGATGACCGCTATGCGAGGCTTCGAATCTGGCATGGGCCTATCTACCCTCAAATGCAGGCTGCCGGATCAGGCTTGAGCTGCCCCTTTCGCCGCGCTCCGCTTCGCGCCAGACTCCCGTGCTTCAGGGTGGAGGCGGCAGGATGAAGATGACCATCGAGATCGATTGTACGCCGGAGGAGGCGCGCCGCTTCCTCGGCTTGCCCGACCTCACGCCGCTGCACACAGCCATGCTGGATCGCCTGCAGGCGCAGATGCCCGACCTGACTCAGGCGACGCCGGAGGCGCTGCTCGCCGCCTGGACCCGGATGGCGCAGCCGAGCTGGATGGGCGATGCCATGGGTGCCTTCTTCAAGGCCGCCAGCGGCGCCGCGCCGAAGCCGAAGAAAGGGGATGCCCCATGATGCTCGACACCTCCGCCGCCGGGGTCTTCGTTATCGCGCCGACGCCCTTCGCCGATGACGGCGCGCTCGACCTCGACAGCGCCGCGCGCATGACCGAAGCCTTCCTGGAGGCCGGCGCCACCGGCCTCACCTTGCTCGGCATCATGGGGGAGGCGCCGAAGCTCGATGCCGAGGAGTCGCTTCGCTTCGCGCAGCACGTGATCACCAGGGTCGGCGGTCGCGTGCCGGTGATCGTTGGCGTCTCCGCGCCCGGCTTCGCGGCCATGCGGTCCCTCGCCAGGGGCGCAATGGATGCCGGCGCGGCAGGCGTGATGATCGCACCGGCGGCCGGGCTGCGTGGCGACGATGCCGTCATGGCCTATCTGCGCCAGGCGTCGCAGGTGGTGGGCGATGCGCCCTGGGTGCTGCAGGACTACCCGCAGCTCACCAGCGTCGCGATCTCCGCCGGCATGGTGACGACGCTCGCGAATGAGGATGCGCGCCTCGTGATGCTGAAGGCGGAGGATCACCCGGGCCTCGACAAGCTCTCGGCGATCCGCGCCGCGGAAGCCAAGGGCGCGCGGCGGCTGGCGATCCTCGGCGGCAATGGCGGCATCTTCCTGCCGCAGGAGATCGAGCGCGGCGCCGACGGCATCATGACCGGCTATGCGGTGCCGGAGATGCTGGTCCGGGTGCGGGAGCTGATCCTGCAGGGTGAGCGGGAGGCGGCGCATGATCTTTTCGACTTGCACCTGCCGCTGATCCGCTACGAATTGCAGCCAGGGCTCGGGCTTGCGGTGCGCAAGCACGCGCTGATGCGCCGCGGCATCATCGCCAGCGCTGCGCTGCGCAACCCGGGGCCGAAGCTGACGCCGGCGACGCTCGCGGAGGTCGAGTTCATCCTGGCCCGCCTGGCGCGGCGCGACCCGACGCTGAGGCTTTGAGAGGATGCGCACCGCCGTTAAGCGTGTCGCAGTCATCGGCGCGGGCATCATCGGCGCGAGCTGGGCCGCCTGGTTCCTCTCCCGCGGGCTGGAGGTGGTGGCGAGCGATCCGTCGCCGGATGCGCCGGACCTGATCCGCCGCATGGTGGCCGGCGCCTGGCCGGGGCTGCTGCAACTGGGCGCCGTGCCTGGCGCGAACCCGGAGGGCTGGCGCTTCGAGCCCGATCCGGCGAAGGCAGCCGCAGGCGCCGATTTCGTGCAGGAGAGCGCGCCGGAGCGGCTGGAGATCAAGCAGACGCTGCTGGCCAGGATCGACGCCGCGCTGCCGCCGGATGTGGTCATCGCCTCCTCCACCTCCGGCCTGCTGGCCTCCCGCCTGTCGGAGGCCTGCCGGCATCCGGAGCGGGTGGTGATCGGGCATCCCTTCAACCCGCCGCATCTGATTCCGCTGGTCGAGGTGGTGGGTGGGGCCAAGGCGAGCCCGGAGGCCGTCGCGGCGGCCATGGCTTTCTACCGGGCCATCGGCAAGCACCCGATCGAGATCCGGAAGGAGGTGCCGGGCCATCTCGCCAACCGCCTGCAGGCGGCGCTCTGGCGGGAAGCTATCCATCTGGTCGCCGAAGGCGTGGCGAGCGTCGCCGATGTCGATGCTGCGATCAGCGAGGGGCCGGGCCTGCGCTGGGCACTGATGGGGCCGCACCTCACCTTCCATCTGGCGGGCGGGGAGGGCGGCATGGAGCATTTCCTGCACCATCTGCTGCCGGCGATGGAGAGCTGGTGGCAGGATCTCGGCGATCCCAAGGTGGATGCGGCGCTGTCCGCCAGGCTGGTCGAAGGCGTCGCCGACGAGGCCGGCGGGCAATCGACGCGGGATCTCGCCACCGCGCGCGACGCGGCGCTGCTGCGGCTGCTGGCGGCGCGGCGCGGCTGAACGCTGCACCGGCCGGTCAGCTCTCCGAGGCCGCCGGTTCCTGGATGCGGAACCACGCCACGTAGAGCGCCGGCAGGAACACCAGGGTCAGCACCGTGCCGACGATGATGCCGCCCATCATCGCGTAGGCCATCGGCCCCCAGAAGACCTCCCGCGAGATCGGGATCAGGGCGAGGCTCGCGGCCGCCGCGGTCAGCAGGATCGGGCGCATGCGGTGCTCGGTCGCCTCGATCACCGCATCCCAGGGCGGCTTGCCTTCACGCCGCAGCTCGTCGATCTGCACGACCAGGATCACCGAGTTGCGGATCAGGATGCCGATCAGCGCGAGCACGCCGAGGATCGCCACGAAGCCGAGCGGCGCCTGGCTTGGCAGCAAGGCCGCGACGACGCCGATCAGCCCGAGCGGCGCCACCGCGACCACCAGGACGAGCCGGCTGAAGCTTTGCAACTGGATCATCAGGATCGTCGCCATGACAAAGAGCATCACCGGGACCACGGCGGCGATCGGCGCCTGCCCCTTGCCGCTCTCCTCGACGGCGCCGCCGAGCTGGACCTGGTAGCCGGGCGGCAGCCGGCCGAAGGCATCGACCTCGCGCTGCAGGCCCGCGACCACGGTCGCGGGTTGCTGGTTCCCGGCGATGGCGGCGCGCAGCGTGATGGTCGGCAGTCGGCTGCGCCGCCAGACCACGGGCTGCTCCATGTCGAAGCGGAAACTCGCGACGGCCGCCAGTGGGACGGACCGGCCATTCTGGCCGGGAAGCTGGAGATCCTGGAAGGTGCTGATCGACCCGCGTTCCGTACCGCGGGCGCGGCCGATGACGTTGATGAGGTAGATGTCGTCCCGGACCTGGGTCACGGCCGAGCCGCCGACGATGCTGTTCAGCGCGCCGGCGATGTCCTGCGAGCTCACGCCGAGCTGCCTGGCCTTGTCCTGCAGCACCTCGACCCGCACCACCCTGGCGGGCTCGTTCCAGTCATAGACCATGCTGCCGATGCGTGGGTCGCGCCCGATGATGGCGGCCAGCTCCTGCGAGAGGCGCCGCACCGTCGCGATGTCCGGGCCGCTCACCCGGTAGGCGACAGGACGGCCGACCGGCGGCCCGAGATCCATGTTGTGGACATAGACATCGGTGCCGATGAAGTCGCGGCGCGCGATCGCCTCGAGCTGCGTGCGGACGCGCTCCCGCGCCTCGAGGTCCCTGGTGACGATCACCATCTGGCCGAAGAAGGGGTTCGAGGGTTGCACGTCGAAGGACAGCACGAAGCGCACCGCCCCCTGGCCGACATAGGACGACCAGTAGTCGATGTCCGCGTTGCCGCGCAGCTCCGCCTCGAACCGGTCCATCTGCGCCCTGGTCTCGGTGATCGAGGCATTCTGCGGCAGCGTCCAGTCGACGATGAGCTCCGGTCGGTCGGAGGAGGGGAAGAACTGCTGCTGCACGAACTTCATGCCGTAGAGCGACAGCAGGAAGACGAAGATGGTGGCCCCGATGGTGACCCAACGCCAGCGCATGGCGGTGACGAGCAGACGCGCGAACGACCGACCGAACCGGCCGGGGCCATGGGCATGCTGCTTCAGGGCATTCGGCAGGATGGCGACGCCGAGCAGCGGCGTGAACAGCACGGCCACGATCCAGGACACGATCAGCGACACCGTGATCACGACAAAGAGCGTGAAGGTGAACTCGCCGGCGGCCGAGCTGTTCAGGCCGACCGGGATGAAGCTGGCGACGGTGACCAGCGTGCCGGTCAGCATCGGGAAGGCGGTGTGGGCATAGACGGCGGTCGCTGCCGCCGAGAGCGGGTCGCCGGCTTCGAGCCGCGCCACCATCATCTCCACGGCGATCATCGCGTCATCGACCAGGAGGCCGAGCGCGATGATCAGCGCGCCGAGCGAGATCCGCTGCAAGGAGATGCCCCAGAGCTCCATCGCCAGGAAGGTGATGGCCAGCACCAGCGGAATCGCGAGCGCCACCACCAGCCCGGCTCGCATGCCCAGGCTGACGAAGCTCACCAGCAGCACGATGACGACCGCTTCGATCAATGCCTTCACGAAGCCGCCGATCGCATGGTCGACCACCGCCGGCTGATCGGCGACGAGGTGAACGCCGACACCGATCGGCAGGTCGCCTTCGATCAGCCGCATCTCCGCCTTCAGGGCCTCGCCGAATTCCAGCAGGTTGGCCCCTGGCCGCATGCCGATGGCAAGTCCGATCGCCGCTTCGCCGTTAAAGCGGAACATCGGCGTCGGCGGGTCGACATAGCCGCGGGTGATGGTGGCGACGTCCGCCAGCCGGAAGAAGCGATCGTTGATCCTGAGGTTGATCGCCCTGAGGCTGTCCTCGGATGCGAAAGCGCCGGACACCCGGAGGCTGATGCGTTCCGGGCCGGCCTGGATGACGCCGGAGGGCGCGATGGCGTTTTGTGCCTGCAGCGTCCCGATGATGGCTTGTTGGTCGAGGCCGAGGGCCGCGATGTTCCTGGTGGAGAACTCCAGGAAGATTGCCTCGTCCTGCGTGCCGACCAGGTTGACCTTGCCGATGTTCGGCACCGTCAGGATCCTGGCGCGGATGCTCTCGACATAGTCGCGAAGCTGCCGCTGGCTCAAGCCATCGGCGGTGAAGGCGTAGACATTGCCGAAGACATCGCCGAAATCGTCGTTGAACATCGGCCCCACCACGCCCTGCGGCAGGGTGCCGCGGATGTCCGAGAGGATGTTGCGGACCCTGTTCCAGATCATCGGGATCTCCGCCGCCCGGGTCGTGTCGCGGAGGTTGACGAAGATCGTGGTGGCACCCGGCGAGGTGATGGAGCGCGTGTAGTCGAGCTGGGCGATCTCCTCGATCTTCCGCTCGAGGCGGTCGGTGACCTGGCTGAGCGTGTCCTCGAGCGAAGCGCCCGGCCACTGTGCCGAGACCACCATCGTCTTGATGGTGAAGTTCGGGTCCTCCTCCCGCCCGAGCCTGACGTAGGACATGGCGCCGATGGCCATGGAGACGATGATCAGGTACCAGACGAGGGAGCGGTGATGGAGCGCCCAGTCGGAGAGGTTGAACGCCTTCACCGCGTGGGCTCTCCCGGAATTCTCACCTGTTGGCCAGGCCTGAGGCTGTTGACGCCGGCAGTGACAACGCGGTCGCCGGCGGCAAGCCCCGCGGTCACGACGAAGGCGGCGTCGTCTCGCCGCCCGACCTGCACGTCGCGCGTCGCCACCGTGCCGGTGCCGGTATCGACCACCCAGACGACATCCTTGCCGTCCCGCTGGAGCAGGGCCGAGCGCGGCAGGGTAATCGTCGCGGCTGCCGGCACCCGGAGCGTCGCCGTCACCGTCGTGCCGAGCCGGAACAGCTCCGCGGTCCCGGAGAGCGTGATCAGGACCCGGCGCGTCCGCGTTGTCTGGTCGGCCTGCGGGCCGATCTCACGCACTTCGCCCTGGGTGCGGATTCTGGGATCGAGCTGCAGCGCGATGTCGAAGGGCGTGCCCGGGTGCAGGTCGCGGGCGACATCTTCCGGCACGTCGACCGCGGCTTCACGGATATCGGGGCGGGCGATCGTCACCACAGCCTGCCCGGGTGAGACCACCTGGCCGACCTGGGCGCCGATCGCCGTCACCACGCCGTCGGTGTCGCTCTGCAACTGCGCGTAGGTGAGCTGCTCATTCGCCTTGGCCAGGTTGGCCTCGGCCCGCTGCACGGACGCCTCGGCGCTCGCCAGCGCTTGCTGCGCGCTTTCGAGCTGCGCGGTGGCGACGACATTGCGCTCAGTGAGGATGCGCTGGCGGCCCTCCACGCCCGTCGCGTTCGCGAGTTGGGCCCGGGCCGTCGCCATGTCGGCGACCGCCGAGCGGACCGCCAGCTCCAGCGCGAGGGAATCGATCGCCGCGAGCCGCGTGCCGGCCCTGACCTGGTCGCCGACCTCGACATCGCGGTGGATCAGGCGTCCGAGCAGCCGGAAGCCGAGGCTCACGCGGTAGCGCGGTTCCACCGTGCCGGTGAAGCCGAAGGACCGCTCGGTGGCGGGATCGACCACCACGGACAGGACCGGGCGTATCGGCGGCGGCGCCTCCGGCGCCTGTTCCTTGCAGGCCGCGAGCAGCAGGATCACGGGCAGCAACGCGGTGCCGCGGCATCGGCTCCTCATGAGGCGCCACCGTCGACGGGATCCACGACCTGGCCGGGGTGCAGCAACTGCTGGCCGCGGGTGACCACGACCTGGCCGGGCTCCAGCCCTTCCCGGACCAGGATCTGCTCGACCTCGTAGGCTTCGACCGCGATCCGCCGCAGCGACACTGCCCTGGCCGCCGGATCGACCACCCAGACGGCCGGCTGGCCACCTTCCGATGACAAGGCGCTCCAGGGCAGCATGATGACCTGCCGGGGCCTGAACTGGCCGGTGCCGACCAGTGCCGCGCCGAGCGTCATGGCGGGCGGTGGGTCGACGATCTCGAGCCGGACCCTGACGGTCCCTCCGGCCGGATCGACCACCGGAGAGACCTCCCGGATGCGCGCGACGCCGGTGACGGCGGGATCGGCGACCAGCGCGACGCGGATCTCCTGGGAGGTTGGCTCGTGCACGAAGATCGACTCGTAGACGTTGAAGATCGCGTCGCGCGGGCCATCCTGCGCCAAGATGTAGACGGTCTGGGCCGCCTGCACGACCTGCCCGGCCTCCACGTTGCGGGCGGTGATGATGCCGGCCATGCCGGCCCGCAAGGTGGTCTGGCCCAACAGGTCCTGCGCCGTGCCGAGCTCCGCGCGCGCGGCATCGAGCCTGCCTTGCGCCGTCCTCAGCGCTTCCTCGGCCTGGTCGTAGTCGCGCCGCGTCGTGAAACCCTGGGCCAGCAGCGTCCGCTGGCGGTCGAAGGCGGAGGTGGCCTGGCGGAGCTGCGCTTCCGCGGCCTGGACGCCCGCCTCGGCGGCAGTGACATTGGCCTGCTGTTCCTGAGGGTCGAGCATCGCCAGGACCTGGTCGGGAGTGACGTGGTCGCCGATCTCGACCTTCCGGTCGAGGACCCGTCCGCCCGTGCGGAAGGACAACTCGCTGGTGACCCGGGCCACCACCTCGCCGGTCAGGGAGACGCTGGGCGAATACTCGGAGCGCTGCACGGTTTGGACGGCGACCCTGAGGGGCGGCGGCTGTGGCGCGGCGTCCTCGCCGCAGGCACTCAGGAGCCCCGTGGCGAATGCCACACAGGCCGCCCGTCGGCCAAGCGGCGCTCCTCGCGATCCATGCGCCGCCCCATTGCTCATGCGCCGATCCACCCGTGTCGCAAGCTGGGGTAACACTGGCAGGTCCGCTCTTTCAACGAGCGCTTCGTAGTGCCGGCGCTCCGTTGGCGCCAATGTCTGTTTGGTGATCCGTCCTGAAGCGATCGCGCTTCAGGCGATGCTCCGCCCTCGGATGACGTGGCCGGTCCCCGACCGGCGCATCATCCCGTAGTGCCAGCGCTGCCGGGCCTGGTTGAAGGCATCGAGCGTCATCCGGCTGTTCGGCGCGTTCTCGGGGTCGTGGTAGACCACTTCGGAATTGCGCTTGCCGATGCCGATCAACACGGAGGCATGGCCATAGGTCTGCCGGTTCGCGGTTTTCATCCAGTAGAAGAAGATCGGGCCGTAGCGGCGCAGGATGGTCTCGATCTGCAGCCCGCCGAAATTGTAGTTCAGCCGCGCGCAGTGCTCGATCGGTTCCAGATGTTCGCGCTCCGCCAGCAGCACGTGTTCGCTCTGGCCGCCATGATAGGCGGCCATGATCGCCCGCGCTTCGCGGGACCCGGTCGCGAAATGCCCCTGGAAGCCGAGCCTGGCCCGGATCTCCGGCGGTAGGGACGATGTATGCAACTCCGGCACGCCGAGGCGTGGGCCAGCTTCGAAATACCAGCCGACCATGTTGACACTGGCATACCAGCAGCCCGTCGGGTCGTTGAGGACGCTGCTCTGGCCTGGCCGCATCAACTGATTGGCAAAGGGAACGTCGAGATAGATACCCATAGCGGTCCTGCGGGCACCGGCCCGATACATGCCAATCTGGCACTGGTGCGGTTACGAAATCAACGCGAAGCGGCTCAAGCCGTTGCAACCATGTAGCGCGAAACCGCGAGATCGCTATGGTCGATTTCCGGTGCGGCGCCGCTGACGAGATCGGCGAGCAGGCGGCCGGAGCCGCAGGCCATGGTCCAGCCCAGGGTGCCATGGCCGGTGTTGAGGTGCAGGTTGCGGTAGCGGGTGGCGCCGACGATCGGCGTGCCGTCCGGCGTCATCGGGCGCAGCCCGGTCCAGAACTTCGCCTCCTCCGGATTGCCGCCGCGGGGGAAGACGTCGGTGAGCGAGCGCACCAGGGTCTGCCGCCGCGGCTCCCGGAGCCGGGTCGAGAAGCTGGCGAGCTCGGCGGTGCCGCCGACCCGGATGCGGTCGCCCAGGCGGGTGATCGCGACCTTGAAGGTCTCGTCCATGACCGTGGAGACCGGGGCGCCATCCTCGTCGCGCACCGGCAGGGTCAGGGAATAGCCTTTCACGGGATAGACCGGGATGCGGACGCCGATGGTCTTGAGGAGCGCGGTGCTGAAGCTGCCGAGGGCGCAGACAAAGGCATCGCCGGTGACGCGGCCCTGATCGGTGACGATGCCGGTGACGGCATCGCCGGCCGTCTCGAAGCCCTGGATCGTCACGCCTTGGCGGAAGCTCACGCCCTTGTCGGCGGCCAGCGCGGCCAGGCGCTGGGTGAAGACATGCGCGTCGCCGGTCTCGTCCTGCGGCAGGCGGAGCCCGCCGACATAGAGCCCTTTCACATGGCGCAGCGCAGGCTCCTGGTCGATGCAGCCGGCGGGATCGAGCACGTCATAGGGAACGCCGAACTGCTCCAGCACCCGGGTGTCGTCGCCGATGTGGTCGAGCTGCTTCTGGGTGCGGAAGAGCTGCAGCGTCCCCCGCCGCCGGGCGTCGTATTCGATGCCGGTCTCCTCGCGCAGCTCGGCGAGTGTCCGGCGGCTGTAGTCGGCGACGCGCACCATGCGGGCCTTGTTGCGCGCATAAGCCGCCTCGGTGCAGTTCATCAGCATGCGCGAGACCCAGCCGTAAAGGCGGGTGTCGAGCAGCGGCCAGACGACCAGCGGCCGGTTGCGCATCATCAGCCATTTCATGGCCTTCAGCGGGATGCCGGGCGCCGCCCAGGGCGACGAATAGCCGAAGGAGACCTGGCCGGCATTGGCGAAGCTCGTTTCCATGCCCGGGGCGGGCTGGCGGTCGAGCACCGTCACCTCGTGCCCGGCCTTGGCCAGATACCAGGCACTGGCGACGCCGACGACGCCACTTCCGAGAACCACAACCCGCATGCCGCCAGCGACCTTTCGCTAGAGCAGATCGCTGGAGGGCGGAATCGCCCGGAAGCGTGAATCTGCTCGCTAAAACAAAGGGCTAGAGCTTTTGAAGTGAGCTCGAGCGAACGGAAAATGCTCTAGTCATCCAAACTAGGGCCGAGGGCATGCGGGTTTCATGCCAAACCCTGGTGGAACCTGCCGTGCCATAGTAGTCGCTTCGCAGGAAGTTTCTTGTTTTCGCAGGATCTGCCGATGCAGGCATTGGACGAGCTGGATCGCGCCATCATCCGGGAATTGCGGGCCGATGGCCGCATGAGCAATGCGGCGCTGGCGGCGGCCGTCGGCCTCTCGCCCTCGGCCTGCCTCAGGCGCATGCGGCTGATGGAACGGCGCGGCGTCATCCGTGGCTACACGGTGCTGCTGGATGCGCCGGAGCCGCAGGGCGCGGTCACCGTGATCGTGCAGATCACGCTGGAGCGGCAGACGGAGCAGCACCTGGCGCGCTTCGAGGCCGCGGTGAAGCGCTGCCCGGAGGTGGTGCAATGTCATCTGATGACCGGTATCGCCGACTACCTGTTGCAGGTGGAAGCGCGCGACGCCGCCGATTACGAGCGCATCCACAAGGAGCAGCTCTCCCGCATGCCGGGGGTGGCGCGCATCCAGTCCAGCTTCGCGATCAGGACGGTCATTCGCGCTGGGCGATAGTGCGATGCGCGGCAAAGCTGTGAAGATGGCGTTGGGACCGGGAAAGGGATCGCCATGCGCCGCTACGACTTCGCCACCGTCGATGTCTTCACCGATCGCCGCTTCGGCGGCAATCCGCTGGCCGTCTTCCCCGATGCGCGCGGGTTGACGGATGCGGAGATGCAGGCGCTTGCCGCTGAGTTCAACCTGAGCGAGACGACCTTCGTCCTACCGCCGGAGAACCCCGCCAATACCGCACGGGTGCGCATCTTCAACCGCACCGCGGAGATGCCCTTCGCCGGGCATCCGAATGTCGGCACCGGCTGGGTGCTGGCCGATCGCGCCGTGGATGGCGTGCTGCGCTTCGAGGAAATCGCGGGCCTGGTCGAGGTGCGCATCGGGCGCGACGCGGCCGGGGCGGTGACAGATTCCGTCATCGCCGCGCCGCAGCCGCTGACGCTCGGGCCGGAGATGGACGCAGCCCTGCTCGCCGGCTGCGTCGGGCTGGCGCCCGGCGACGTCCTGGCCACGGCGCACCGCCCCGTCATGGCCTCGGTCGGCAATTCCTTCGTGATCGCGGAGGTCGCGCCGGAGGCGTTGTCGCGCGCGGCGCCCGATCTCGCGAAGTTCCGGGACGCGGCGGCGGTCTTCACCGCGCCCTCCGTCACCGTGCGGCGCCTGCCGATCTACCTGCACGCCGATGCCGGGCCGGGGCAGCGCCGCGCGCGGATGTTCTCGCCGCTCTCCGGCACCATCGAGGATGCGGCGACCGGCAGCGCCGCGACGCCGCTCGCGGCGCTTCTGCTCTCGCTCGGCGATGCCGCGGAAGGGCGCTGGGACATCACCCAAGGTGTCGAGATGGGCCGCCCAAGCCTGTTGCGCACCACGGCCCGGCGCGGTGCCGATGGCATCCGCGCGACCGTCGGCGGGCGCTGCGTGCCGGTGCTGCAGGGGACCGCGCTGGTGTGAGGGCGGGCGGGAGGGGTGCTGCCTCTCCCGCGATACGTTACGTCAACAGTGCTTCGCGTAGCGCGGCACGCTTCGCGGTGTCGAGGCCGAGTGCCTGCTCGAACATCGCATCGGCCGAGCCATAGGGCGCGATGGCGGCGTCCAGCGCGGCTTCCAGCAATGCCGGATGGGTGCCGAGCAGGGCGCGCGCGGCGCTTTCCGGCGTGCCCTCCGGCAGGGCGTGGGTGCGGCGCCAGAAGCGCTCGGTCGCCTTGTAATCCTCCAGCACCGTCGCGCGGTCGGCGCCGAGTGCCGTCAGGATCAGCGCGGTGCCGAAGCCGGTCCGGTCCTTGCCGGCCGAGCAGTGGAACAGCAGCGGGCGCCTGACGGGATCGAGCAGCGCGTCGAAAAGGCCGCGATAGACGTGCAGATGCTCGGTCGCGTAGCCGAGATAGGCGCGGCGCAGCAGCGCCACCACATCCTCCCCGGTCGCGGTGCTGGTAGCGAGCAGGTCGCGGAGCGAGGCGCCGACGCTGGGCTCGATCGGCAGCGCCAGGCAGGTGGCGCCGGCCGGCAGGCGGGACGGGGCGGCGGCCGATTCCACGACCCCGCGCAGGTCGCAGATGGTGACGAGGCCGAGCGCGCCGACCGTCACCAGGTCGGCCTCGGTCAGCCCGGCGAGGGAGGCGGAGCGGAACACCTGGCCATGCCGGACGCGGGCATTGCCGATGCGCCAGCCGCCGATGTCGCGAAGGTTCGATGCGCCCTCGAGCACGAGGCAGCGCGGATGGTCGGTCTCGGTCTGCATGGCGCCGAGCCTACCCCCCTTGGCGTGCGGCGCAAGGAAGGGTGGAATGCGGGCCGAAGCAATAGGTTCGGGAGGGTGGCCGTGGATTTCGCCTATTCGGAGAAGGTCGAGGCGCTGCGTGCGCGGCTGCTCGCCTTCATGGATGAGCATGTCTACCCGAACGAAGCCACCTACGAGGCGCAGCAGGCGGCGATGACCGATCGCTGGCAGCCGGTGCCGATCGTCGACGCGTTGAAGCCGAAGGCACGGGAGGCGGGGCTCTGGAACCTGTTCCTGCCGCATTCGGATCGCGGCGCCGGGCTGACCAACGCCGAATACGCGCCGCTCGCGGAGATCATGGGGCGGGTGCACTGGTCGAGCGAGGTTTTCAACTGCTCGGCTCCCGACACCGGCAACATGGAGACGATCGACCGCTACGGCACCGAGGCGCAGAAGCGCGATTGGCTGGAGCCGCTGCTGGAGGGAAAGATCCGCTCCGCCTTCTCGATGACCGAGCCGGCTGTGGCATCCTCGGATGCCACCAACATTGAGACGCGGATTGTCCGCGACGGCGATCACTACGTGATCAACGGGCGCAAATGGTGGACCTCGGGCGCCGGCGACCCGCGCTGCAAGATCTTCATCGTGATGGGCAAGACCGATCCGGAGAACCCGGACAAGCATCGCCAGCAGAGCATGATCCTGGTGCCGCGCGACACGCCGGGCGTGCAGATCAAGCGCATGCTGCCGGTCTTCGGCTTCGACGACGCGCCGAAGGGCCATGCCGAGGTGGTCTATGAGAATGTGCGGGTGCCGGCGTCCAACATCCTGCTCGGTGAGGGCAGGGGGTTCGAGATCGCGCAGGGGCGGCTCGGGCCGGGGCGCATCCATCACTGCATGCGTGCGATCGGCATGGCGGAGCGGGCGCTGGAGATGACCTGCCGACGGGCGCTGGATCGGCGCCCCTTCGGCAAACCGCTGGCCGATCAGGGCGTGATGGTGGAGCGCATCGCCAAGATGCGCATCCTGATCGAGCAGTCGCGCCTGCTGGTGCTGCATGCGGCCTGGAAGATGGATGAGGTCGGGAACAAGGCGGCGCGCGCCGATATCGCCGCGATCAAGGTGGCAGTGCCGGAGATGGCCTGCCAGGTGGTGGACATGGCGATCCAGGCGCATGGCGCGGCGGGCGTCACCGAGGATTTCGGCCTGGCCTTCATGTTCAAATATGCGCGGACGCTCCGCATCGTGGATGGCCCGGACGAGGTGCACCGCCATCAGCTCGGTCGGCTGGAGCTGCAGAAGTACAAGCCGCCCCGCGCGACCTGAGATGCAGCAATCCTCCGAACTCGTGCCGGTGCTGGAGCGGCATCGCTTCGACGAGGCGGCTCTCGCCGCCTGGCTCCGCGACAAGCTGCCGGGCTTCGATGGCCCGATCACGGTGCGGCAGTTCCAGGGCGGGCAGTCCAACCCGACCTTCCATGTCGCGACGCCGGCCGGCGACTACGTGCTGCGCAAGAAGCCGCCGGGCAAGCTGCTGCCCGGCGCGCATGCGGTGGAACGCGAATACCGGGTGATCGCAGCGCTGGCCGGCAGTGCGGTGCCGGTGCCGCCGGCGCGGCTGCTCTGCGAGGATGCGGCGGTGATCGGCACGCCCTTCTTCGTCATGGACGCAGTGGATGGGCGGGTGCTGCCGGATCGGGTGGCGCAGGTCGGGACGCCGGTGGAGAAGCGCGCGATCTATGCCGATATGGCGCGGGTCATGGCGGCGCTGCACGGCGTCGACTGGCGCGCCGCGGGGCTGGAGGGTTTCGGCAAGCCCGATGGCTACATGGCGCGGCAGACCGCGCTCTGGACCCGGCAATGGGAGGCGGCGCGAGCCATGGACCTGCCGGCCATGGATGCGCTGGCCCGCTGGCTGCCGGAGCATCTGCCGCAGGATACCGAAGCCACCATCGCGCATGGCGATTTCCGCCTTGGCAACATGATGCTGGCGCCCGATGCGCCACGGATTGTCGCGGTGCTGGACTGGGAGCTCTCGACCATCGGCCATCCGCTGGCGGACCTCGCCTATTGCTGCGTGACTTACCGTCTGCCGCCTGAGCAGGGCGGGCTGCATGGCACCGATTTCGCGGAGAGTGGCATTCCGACCGAGGCGGACTTCGTCGCCGACTACGCCACGGCGGCCGGCCGCCCGGTGCCGGAGGGCTTTGACACTTTCATCGTCTTCTCGATGTTCCGCCTCGCCTCCATCGCGGCCGGGGTCTATCGGCGCGGGCTGGACGGCAACGCCTCCGACGCCCGCGCCCTGCAATGGGGGGAGCGGACGCGGGGCATCGCGGAGCGCGCCTGGGAGATCGCGCGGAGCCTTTAGGGCGGAAGCCAAGCGGAAGCAGGCCGGGGCCAGGCTATGGCTTGAGCCGGTAGCCTGTCCGGAACATCCACCACAGCAGAGCGAGGCAGAGCGCCATGAAGCCCGTCATGAACCCGAGGCTAGCCGCCACGCTGACGTCGCCGACGCCGTAGAAGCTCCAGCGGAAGCCGCTGACCAGGTAGACGACGGGATTGAACAGGCTGACGGTCCGCCACGGCTCCGGCAGCATGTCGATCGAGTAGAAGGCCCCGCCCAGGAAGGTCAGCGGCGTGACCACCAGCGAGGGGACCATCGCGAGCTGCTCGAAGTTCTTGGCCCATATCCCGATAATGAAGCCGAACAGGCTGAAGGCGATGGAGGTGATCAGGAGGAAGGCGACCATCCAGAACGGGTGGAGGATCTCGACTTTCACGAAGAAGGTCGCGGTCAGCAGGATGATCAATCCGATGGCGACCGATTTGGTGGCCGCCGCCCCGACATAGGCGAGCACCGCTTCAAAGGCGGAGAGGGGGGCGGACAGGATTTCGAAGATGGTGCCGGTGAATTTCGGGAAGTAGATTCCAATCGACGCGTTCGAGATGCTCTGCGTGAGGATCGTCAGCATCATCAGGCCAGGGACGATGAACGCGCCGTAGTCGACCCCACCGACCTGCTGCATACGCGACCCGATCGCCCCGCCGAACACGATGAAATAGAGCGCGGTGGTGATCACGGGCGTGGCGATGCTCTGCCATACGGTCCGGAGGGTTCGCTGCATCTCGGTACGATAAATCGCCCAAATGCCGCTACGATTGATCCGGAGCATCAGCTGCGCTCCACCAGGCTGATGAAAATGTCCTCCAGCGAACTCCGCTCGGTGTCCAGGTCCTTGAAGTCGATGCCCAGTTCGCCGAGGCGCCGCAACAGCGCCGGAATACCGGTGCCCTCGGCATTGGCGTCGAAGGTGTAAAGGAGCTGGGAGCCGCCGGCCTGGAGTTCGAGTGGCCAGTCGGCGAGCTCCGCGGGGATGGTCGCCATGGCATGCTGCAGCACGAGCTTCAGCCGGCGCTTACCCAGCTTCTCCATCAGCGCCGCGGTATCTTCGACCAGCAGGATCCGACCCTTGTCGATAACGCCGACGCGGTCAGCCATCTCCTCGGCCTCCTCGATGTAGTGGGTGGTCAGAACGATGGTGACGCCCTTGTCGCGCAGCTTGCGGACCAGTGCCCACATGTCGCGGCGCAGATTGACGTCGACGCCCGCGGTCGGCTCATCGAGGAACAGCAAATCGGGTTCATGGCTCAACGCCTTGGCAATCATCACGCGGCGTTTCATGCCGCCCGAAAGCTCGATGATCTTGCTGTCCCGCTTCTCCCATAGCGACAGATCGCGCAGGAGCTGCTCGATATAGGCGGGATCGGGCGCACGTCCGAACAGGCCGCGACTGAAGCGGACCGTATTCCAGACGGTGGCGAAGATATCGATCGCGATCTCCTGCGGTACGAGGCCGATGGTTGCCCGTGCCGCGCGGAAGTCCTTCACGATGTCATGGCCGTCGACGAGGACAGTGCCGGACGTCATCGTGACGGTTCCGCACACGATGCTGATCAAGGTGGTCTTGCCGGCACCATTAGGGCCGAGCAGCGCGAAGATCTCGCCGCGCTCGACCTCGAGATCGACCCCGCCCAGCGCGCTCAGGCCCGAATTGTAGTGTTTTTCAACACCGGATATGGAGAGGATTGATGGCATTGACGCTACTCTGATGGCCACCCTCGCAGCCATGACGGGCCGAGGCGATGGTCTTGGTGGAAAAAGCCGTCAGACCGCGATCGCGATGGAAGCGACCTGACTATCGGGATGAATGGGTAGAGCTTGGAGGTTCGAGATAGGTCGGTAGCGGCTGATGTCACCCTAGGCCACCCGATGCAGCAGCGCCGCGCCGTCGCGCAGCCGCCGGCAATTCTCCGCGGCCAGCGCGAAGCTGCGCGCGAAGGTGCCGGTGGTGAGCCAGGCGATATGCGGCGCCAGCAGTACGTTGGGTAGCGACAGCAGCGGGTTGCCGGACGCCACCGGCTCCTCCTCGAAGACATCGATGCCGGCGGCGGAGAGGCGGCCTGAGGTCAGCGCCGCCGCCAGCGCCGCGGTATCCACCAGCCCGCCCCGCGCGGTGTTCACCAGCACCGCGCCGGGCTTCATGCGCGCGATGGCGGCGGCGCCGATCATGTGCCGGGTCGCCGGCGTCAGCGGCGCGTGCAGGGAGACCAGGTCGCTCTCCACCAGCAAAGCGTCGAGGCTGCGGAACTCGCCAGGGCCATCCGGCTTCGGTGCGGTCGCGGTGTAGAGGACATGGCAGCCGAGCGCGTGCAGTACTGGGGCGAGGGCGCGCGGTACCGCGCCGGCGCCGATCAACCCGACCGTCAGGCCGCCGAGCTCCCGTAACCCGTCCTGCACCGCGGGTGGCTGCGCCCAGCCGTTGCCCGCGCGGGTCGCGGCATCGAAGCGCGCCGCCTGGCGCAGCGCGCCCAGCATCAACAGCAAGGTCATTTCCGCGACCGCCGGGGAGTTCGTTCCCGGCAGGTTGCAGACCGCGATGCCGCGCGCTTTCGCGGCCTCCACGTCGATGGTGTTCACGCCGACCCCGATCTTCTGGATCAGCTTCAATGACGGCGCCGCATCCATATGCGCCGATGTCACCGGCTTCAGCACATGCCAGAGCACCTCGGTTCGCGGCAGCAGCGCCGCGAAGCGCGCCTCGTCGGCCTCGGCGCAGGTTTCGACCGTCACATCCTCCAGCGCCGCGAGTTGCGCTGCCAGCGCCGGCCCGGCCTCGTAGTGGAAGGTCACGCGCATCAGCGCGAGCGCCCCAGCATCGCGCCGCCGGCGAAGCGGGCATGGGAGCCGAGCGCTTCCTCGATCCTGAGCGCCTCATTCCACTTGGCCATGCGCTCGGAGCGGGTGAAGGAGCCAACCTTGAGCTGGCCGACACCCCAGCCGACCGCGAGATGCACGATGGTGACATCCTCGGTCTCACCGCTGCGGGCGGAGACGATGCCGGAGAAGCCCACGGACCTCGCGGCATCCCAAGCGGCGCGCGTCTCGGCCAGGGTACCGCGCTGGTTTGGCTTGATGAGCACGGTGTTGGCAGCACCCGCCGCCGCCGCGCTATGGATGCGAGCCGCCTCGGTGACCAGGAAGTCGTCGCCCACCACCTGCACACGGCTGCCGACCTCGCGTGTGAAGGCGGCGAAGCCCTCGGCATCATCTTCCGCCAGCGGGTCCTCGATGGAGGCGATCGGGTAGTCGCGCAGCCAGCGGGTCAGCATCTCGATCATGCCGGCGCTGTCGAGGACGCGGTTCTCCAGCCCGAGCGCATAGCGCCCATCCTTGCCGAATTCGCTGGCCGCGACGTCGAGCGCGATCGCGACCTCGGCGCCCGCTTCGAAGCCGGCCGCCTCGATGGCGCGGACCAGGGTCTCGATCGCATCCTCATTGGCCTTGAAGGCGGGCCACCAGCCGCCCTCGTCGGCGACGCCCTGCAAGGCGCCGCGCGCCTTCATGATGCCGCCCGCCGCGCGATAGACCTCCGCCGTCCAGTCGAGCGCCTGGGCGAAATTCTCGGCCGCCGGGCAGATGATCAAGAAATCCTGGATGTCGACGCGGCGGCCGGCATGGGCGCCGCCGCCGAAGATCTGGATCTGGGGCAGGGGCAGCAGGTTCGCGGCCTCGCCGCCGAGGTGGCGGTAGAGCGGCACCCCGGCCGCCGCCGCGCTCGCATGCGCCGCCGCCATGGAGACCGCGAGCGTTGCATTGGCGCCGAGCCGGCTCTTGTCCGGCGTGCCGTCGAGGGCGATCAGCCGCGCGTCCAGCCCGGCCTGATCGGCTGCGTCGCTGCCGAGAAGCGCCGGGGCGATCTCCTCCCGCACGGCCGCGACCGCGCGCGTCACGTCATAGCCGCCGAAAGCCGTGCCGCCATCGCGCCGGTCCAACGCCTCGCCGGAGCCGGTGGAAGCGCCGGCCGGCGCAATGGCGCGGCCGATGGCACCGGAGGCGAGGTGGATCTCCGCCTCCACGGTCGGGCGGCCTCGGCTGTCCCAGACGCGGCGGCCGCGGATGGCGGTGATGGTCGTGCTCATGCGGCGAGTTCCTTGGCCCAGGCGGCGCGGATGGCGGACAGGCGCGTGGGCGGCGCCAGCAGAAGGGCGCGCGCGACGCGGCGCACGCGGTCTTTGTCGGGGTCCTGCGTGACGTATTCGGCGGGGCTCTTGCCATCGACGCGGGCCAGGAGGAGGCCTGGCAGCAGCGCCGCCACGCGCGCCTCGAGCGCCTCCGGCGCTTCCCAGTCGACATCAGCGACATGGGCGGCGGCGAGCGCGTCGAAGCAGGCGAGGAAGCCCGCGGTCGCCCCCGGCGTCCACAGGCATTTCAGCAGCAGGTGGTTCAGGCAGAAGGCGAGGTCGAAGGCGGGATCGCCCCACCAGGCGCATTCGGCATCCAGGAAGACCGGTCCCGCAGGTCCGCAGAGGATGTTCTTCGGGCTGACATCGCCATGCACCAGGGCGCGCTTCGTCGCGGCGGTGGTCTCGACCAGCGCTTCCAGCCGCGGCGCCAGGTCGGGATGCGCGCGCGCCGTCGCCAGCAGATAGGGCTCCAGACGGATGGCATGGAAGATCGCATCCGTCGGGAATTCCGCCGCGCAGGACGGATCGCGTGCGCTCGCTGCGTGGATGCGCGCCAGCCGCCGTCCGACGTCCCGCGCGAAACCCGGCTCGGCGTGACCCTCGCGCAGGCGCTGCTTCCAGACCGGATGATCCTCCGGCGGCAGGAAGCGCATCGCCAGCGTGCCCGTCGCTGCGTCCTGCCCGAGCAGCGCGGGCACCGCGCCCGGCACCGCATCGCCGGCCCGCTGCAGCCATCGCGCTTCATAGAGGTTGCGCGCGACCGGGGCGCGCCAATCGGCCGCGACCTTCAGCTTCGGCAGCGCGCGCTTCACGCAGAAATCGCCGACCCGCCAGATGTCGGAGGAGACGCCGCCGGTCAGCGGCTCCCCCTCCGTCCCCGGCAGGCCCATGGCGGTGAGACCGGCCGCGATCTCTTCCGGCAGCGGCAGCATCAATCCTCCGCGCGCATCGGCGGGCCGGCGAGCACGCCGCCATCGATGGTGATGGTCTGCCCGGTCATGAAGCCGGCCGCCGGGGAGGCGAGGAACACCGCGGCGCCGGCGATCTCGTCCGGCTCCCCGATGCGGCCGAGCGGTGTGTCCCGGGTGCGCTTCCGGTAGATGTCCGGGTTCTCCCACAGGGCGCGGGCGAAGTCGGTGCGCACCAGGCCGGGCGCGATGGCGTTGGCGCGGATGTTCTTCGGCCCGTGCTCCACCGCCAGGTTGCGCACGAGCTGCATGTCCGCCGCCTTGGAGATCGCATAGGCGCCGAGCACCGGGGAGCCGCGGAAGCCGCCGATCGAGGAGACGATGACGATCGACCCGCCGCCCTGCTTCTCCATCTGCGGGATCGCCATGTTGGCGAGCCAGAGGTTCGACTTGATGTTGGACGCCATCACCTTGTCGAAGACCTCGTCCGGGATGGTCGTCGAGGGGCCGAAATGCGGGTTGATCGCCGCGTTGCATACAACGGTGTCGATGCGGCCCCAGCGCGCGATGGTGGCATCGACCAGCGCCTGGAGCTCGGGCTTGCGCCCGATATTGCAGGCGATCGCGAAGGCTTGGCCCCCCTTGGCGGCGATGCCGGCCACGACCTCCTCGCAGGCCTCGATGCGGCGGGAGGAGACGGCGACCCTGGCGCCCTGCTCGGCCAGCCGCTCGGCGATGGCGCGGCCGATGCCCTTGCTGGCGCCGGTGACGATGGCGACCTTTCCGGTCAGGTCGAAAAGCGACATGTGGTTCCTCCCGTTCCGATGCAGACCACCATGGCCGGCGGGCGGCGGCAATGCCCGGGAAGCGCCCGGCGACGCTTGCGGGGCGCGATGGCTTGCTGGACACTCCGTCCCAAGACCGGAGGGAAGGAAGCGTTCCATGAACGAATTCATGCGCCAGCAGCGCCATGGCAATATCCATGTGCTGCGCATCGCCAATCCCCCGGTGAACACGCTGCGCACCGACGTCCGCGCCGGCCTCGCCGAGGGGCTGAAGGCGGCCGCCGGCGCCAAGGCCGTGCTGATCATCGGCGATGGCCGGATGTTCAGCGCCGGGGCCGAGATGACCGAATTCGGCAAGCCGCGGGTGCCACCATCGCTGCCGGAGGTCTTCGCGGCCATCGCGGAGTTCCCCGGCATCGTGGTGGCGGCGATCCATGGCAGCGCGCTCGGCGGCGGGCTGGAGCTGGCGCTCGCCTGCCATGCGCGGGTGGCGGCACCCGGTGCCATGCTCGGCCTGCCGGAGGTGAAGCGCGGCTTCGTGCCCGGCGCCGGCGGCACCCAGCGCTTGCCGCGTCTGATCGGGGCCGAGGCCGCGATGGACATCATCGTGACCGGCGAGCCCGTGAGCGCGGAGCGGGCGGTGGCGCTCGGCTTCATCGATGCGGTGCTGCCGGGCGAGCTGGAGGTCGAGGCCCTGGCCTGGACGCGGGGCGCGTTGGAAGCCGGCCGCCGCTTCACCCTCGCCGCCAACCGCGTCGACCGCATCGCCGGGCAGGACATGGCGAGCTTCGAGGCGAAGGCGGCGTCGCTGCTGAAGCGCACGCGCGGCCAGGAGAGCCCGCGCGGCTGCGTCGAGGCGGTGCGTGCCGCGGTCACCCTGCCGCTGGAGCAGGGGCTGCAGAAGGAGCGCGAGCTCTTCGCCGCCCTCGTCGCCGGCGAGCAATCCAAGGCGCTGCGCCACATCTTCTTCGGCGAACGCGAGGTGCTGCGCGTTCCCGGCCTGCCGGCCGATGTGAAGCCGTTGCCGGTCGCGCGGGCCGTCGTGATCGGCGCCGGCACCATGGGCGGCGGCATCGCCATGAGCTTCGCCAATCACGGCATCCCCGTCACCGTGGTGGAGCGCGATGCCGGCGCGCTGGAGAAGGGCATCGCCCGCTGCCGGGCCAATTGGCAGCGCACCGTGGATACCGGACGGCTGGCGGCCGCCGAGATGGAGCGCCGCGCGGCGCTGCTGAAGGGCTCCACCGATATCGGCACCGTCGCCGACACCGACCTGGTGATCGAAGCGGTGTTCGAAGATATCGAGGTCAAGAAAGCGCTGTTCGCCGATCTAGATCGGCTGGCGCGGCCCGGGATCGTGCTGGCCAGCAACACCTCGACCCTCGACATCGATGCCATCGCCTCTGCCACCAGGCGACCCGAGCTGGTGGTAGGCATGCATTTCTTCAGCCCGGCCAATGTCATGCGCCTGCTCGAGATCGTGCGCGGCAAGGCAAGCAGCGCCGCCGCGATCGCGACCGCGATGGATGTCGGCAAGCGGATCGGCAAGCTCTCGGTCGTGGTCGGCAATTGCGACGGCTTTGTCGGCAACCGCATGACCGGCAAGCGTACGCCGCAGGTGGAGAAGCTGCTGCAGGAAGGTTGTCTGCCGCAGGACATCGACCGGGTGATGGAAGCCTATGGCATGGCGATGGGGCCGCTCGCGACCGGCGACCTCGCCGGGCTCGATATCGGCGCGGCGGTGCGCCGCGCGCGCGGCACCGTGGCGCCGATCGCCGACGCCGTGGTCGCGGCCGGCCGCTTCGGCCAGAAGACCGGCAAGGGCTGGTACCGCTACGACGAGAAGCGCACGCGTCTGCCCGACCCGGAGGTGGAGCGCATCATCCTCGACACCTCGGAGAAGCTGCAGATCCGGCGCCGCGCCATCAGCGACCAGGAGATCCTGGAGCGGCTGCTGCTGCCGATGGTGAACGAAGGCGCGCGCATCCTGGAGGAAGGGGTCGCGGCGCGCGCCATCGACATCGACGTCGTCTTCGTCAACGGCTTCGGCTGGCCCGCCTGGCGCGGCGGCCCGATGTTCTGGGCCGATGCCCAGGGCCTGCCGGCGGTGCGCGACAAGCTGGTGCACTACGCGGTCGCGACCGGCGACGACAATCTGCGCCCCACCGACCTGATCGAAAAGCTGGCGCGCGAGGGCGGGCGCTTCTCCGCGGCCATCGCCTGACATGGCCCAAGGGCGCCCCTTCGCCTGGGAGGCCAGCTACCCGCCCGGCATCGCCTGGGATGCTCCGATCGCGACCACGACGCTCGGCGAGCATCTGGCGCGGAGCGTCGCCCGCAATCCGGACCGGCCGGCGCTGCTCTATCGCGACAGCACCATCACCTATGCGGCGTTGGGGGAGGTGGTGCGGCGCTGCGCGGCGGGGCTGCTGGCGCTGCCGGAGGCTGAGGGCGGCATCGGGCTGTTCCTGCCCAACACGCCCTGGCATTCCATCGCCTTCTTCGGCGCGGCGACCGCCGGCATCCGGATGATGCAGATGAGCCCGCTCGATGCCGAGCGGGAGCTGGCGCACAAGCTCGAGGACAGCGGCACGCGGGTGGTGGTGACGCTCGCCGAGGAGGGGTTGCTGAAGCGCATGCGTGCCTTGCAGGCGCGCGGGCTGATCGACCGGCTGATCGTGGCCGAGGATGCGCATTGGGGTGGCCCGGCGGGCGCGCCGGTGCCGGCGGATGTCTTGGCTTTCACGACGCTGCTGGAGGAGCCGCCGCTCGAGAGGGCGCCGGCGGTCGACAAGCACGTGGTCGCGCTGCTGCAGTACACCGGCGGCACCACGGGGCTGCCGAAGGGTGCGATGCTGAGCCACGCGAACCTGACCGCGGCGGCGAATATCCAGGCCTACTGGGCGAGCCAGCGCGCCAGGCCGGGCGATCCGCCGGAGCGTGCGGTCCATGTGCTGCCGCTGTTCCACATCTTCGCGCTGACCTCGCTCAACCGGCATCTCGGCGCCGGCAACACGGTGCTGCTGCGGCAGCGCTTCGAGGTCGAACAGTGCCTGGACGATATCGAGCGCTTCCGCGCGACCACGCTCGCCGGCGTGCCGACCATGTGGATCGCGATGGCGAACCACCCGAGCATCGAGGCGCGCGACCTCTCCTCGCTGCGCTGGCCCTCCTCCGGTGGGGCGCCGCTGCCGGTGGAGGTGGAGGAGCGCTTCGCCCGCATCACCGGCACCAGGCTGCGCGGCGGCTGGGGCATGACCGAGACCGCGCCGGCCGGCACCGGCCATCCCATGCTGCGGGACAGCCGCCCCGGCTCGATCGGGCTGCCGCTGCCGAATGTCGAGATGGATGTCGTGGCGCTCGATGACCCGCGCCGCGTGCTGGCACCGGGCGAGACCGGCGAGTTCCGCGTGCGCGGGCCGAACATCATGTCCGGCTACTGGAACAAGCCGGAGGAGAACGCGCGCGCCTTCGTGGACGGCTTCTTCCTGACCGGCGATATCGGTCGCATGGATGCGGAGGGCTTCTTCTTCCTGACCGACCGCAAGAAGGACATGATCCTCTCTGGCGGCTTCAACGTCTATCCGCGCATGATCGAGGAAGCGATCTACGAGCATCCTGACGTCGCGGAATGCATCGTTGCCGGCATCCCCGATCCCTATCGCGGCCAGTCCGCCAAGGCCTTCGTTACGCTGAAGCCCGGCGCCGCCGCGCTGACGCTCGATGCGCTCAAACTCTTCCTCTCCGACAAGCTCGGGCGGCACGAGATGCCGGCCGCACTCGAGCTCCGCGACAGCCTGCCGCGCACCGCGGTCGGCAAGCTCTCCAAGATCATGCTGCTGGAAGAGGAGCGGGCCCGCACCGAACCTTCCTCCACGGCCACCCAGAAACAACCGGGAGACCACCATGGACCTCCGCTTCACCGATGAGGAACGCGCCTTCCGCCGGGAGGTGCGTGCCTTCATCGACGCCAGCCTGCCCGCCGAGACGCGGGAGCGCATGGCCGCCGGCCGCACGCCGACCAAGGCGATGGTCGTGCAATGGCAGCGTGCCCTGAACGCCAAGGGCTGGGCGGTGCCGCATTGGCCGACTGAATGGGGCGGCACCGGCTGGAGCGCCATCAAGCGCTTCATCCTGAGCGAGGAGATGCAGCAGACCCCGGCGCCGAGCCCGCTCGCCTTCAACACGACCATGGTGGGCCCCGTCGTCATCGCCTTCGGCACGGAGGCGCAGAAGAAGCACTTCCTGCCGCGGATGGCGAACCTCGATGACTGGTGGTGCCAGGGCTTCTCCGAGCCCGGCGCCGGATCGGATCTCGCCAGCCTGAAATGCGCGGCGCGGCGGGAGGGGGAGCACTACGTCGTCAACGGCCAGAAGACCTGGACGACGCTCGCGCAGCATGCCGACTGGATCTTCCTGCTGGTTCGCACCAACCCGCAGGCCGCGAAGCCGCAGGAAGGCATCAGCTTCCTGCTCTGCGACATGAAAACACCCGGCATCACCGTGCGCCCGATCATCACCATCGATGGTGCGCATGAAGTGAACGAGGTCTTCTTCGACGATGTGAAGATCCCGGTCGGGAACCTGGTCGGCACCGAGAACAAGGGCTGGGACTGCGCCAAGTTCCTCCTCTCGAACGAGCGTACCGGCCAGGCACGGGTCGGTGCCTCCAGGGAGCGGATCCGGCGGCTCAAGACCATCGCGCGGACGGCGCCGGGCGGCGGGCGTCCCTTGCTGGACGACCCGCGCTTCCGCGAGAAGCTGACCGAGGTGGAGGTGCAGCTCAAGGCGCTGGAGATGACGACGCTCCGCGTGCTGGCGAACGAGAACAAGCGCCTCGGCGAAGGCAAGCCCGACCCGGCATCCTCGGTGCTGAAGATCCGTGGCACCGAGATCCAGCAGGCGATCAGCGAGCTCTTCGTCGAGGCCGCCGGCCCCTATGGTCTGGTCGGCGCCGATCCCGAGCAGGACCGCTGGAACGAGCCGGAGCTGGCGCCGGAATGGGCGACGCTCGCGCAGCCGACCTATTTCAACTGGCGCAAGCAGAGCATCTACGGCGGCTCCAACGAGATCCAACGCAACATCATGGCGAAAGCCTTCTTAGGACTCTGAAGATGGATTTCGATTTCTCCGAAGAGCAGCGCCTGCTGGCCGACAGCCTCGGCAAGCTGCTGTCCGACCGCTACGGCTTCGAGAGCCGCAAGGCCTACATGAAGCAGCCCGAGGGCTGGAGCCGGGAGCTCTGGGCCGCCTATGCCGAGCTCGGCATCCTCGGCCTGCCTTTTGCCGAAGCCGATGGCGGCTTTGGCGGCAGCGCCGTCGAGACCATGATCGTCGCCGAGGCGCTGGGCGGTGCGCTGGCGCTGGAACCCTGGCTCGCGACCGTGGTGCTCGGCGGCGGGCTGCTGCGCCATGGCGCCAGCCCGGCATTGCGGGCCGAACTGGTGCCGCAGGTGGCGGACGGATCCCTGCTGCTGGCTTTTGCCCATACCGAGCCGCAGTCGCGCCACGATCTGCATGACGTCGCCACCGCGGCGAAACGAGACGGCGATGTCTGGGTGCTGAACGGCCGCAAGGGCGTGGTGCTGCACGGCGATGTGGCCGGCAAGCTCTTCGTCACCGCCCGCACCGCCCGCGGCCCGCGCGACGCCAAGGGCATCGGCGTCTTCCTCGTGGCCGGCGATGCGCCCGGCCTGACGCGGCGCGGCTACCGCACCAGCGATGGCTTGCGCGCCGCCGAGATCACGCTGGATGGCGTGCGCGCCGAAGCCGTGCTCGGCGATCCCGCCGACGGCCTGCCGCTCGCTGCGCGCGTCGTGGAGGAGGCGATCGCCGCCCTCGCCGCCGAAGCGGTCGGCGCCATGGACGCGACGATGAAGCTCACCCTGGAGTATCTCCGCACGCGCAAGCAGTTCGGTCGCGCCATCGGCAGCTTCCAGGCGCTGCAGCACCGCGCCGCCGACATGATGGTCGCGGTCGAGCAGGCCCGCAGCATGGCGATGTACGCCGCCATGATGGTGCAGGAGGAGAATGCCACCGAGCGGGCCCGGGCCATCCACGCCGTGAAAACCCAGATCGGCCGCATGGCGAAACTGGTCGGCCAGCAATCCATCCAGCTCCATGGCGGCATCGGCATGACCATGGAATACGCGGTCGGCCACTACTTCAAACGCCTGACCGCCATCGACACCCTGTTCGGTGACGCCGACCACCACCTGCGTGCCCTGTCCGAGGCGGGCGGCCTGGTGGAGGCGGCGTGACGCGGGAGGAACAGGATGCAACGTAGAGGCGTTGTCGCCGCCGCGGCGGCCGCGGCGGCAGGCCTGTCGGCCCCGCGTCTGGCCCAGGCTGCCTGGCCGGCGGACCGGCCGATCCAGGTGTTCTGCCCCGGCCCGCCCGGCGGCGGCATGGACATCCTGGCGCGCAGCTTCCTGCCCTTCATGCAGCGTAGCCTGCCCGGCGCCAATTTCGTCGTCATCAATCGCCCGACGGCCGGCGGCCAGCAGGCCTTCGAAGGCATCGCGACGGCCGCGCCTGACGGCTTCACCATCGGCGTCGCGCAGGCGCCGAACTCCATCACCCTGCCGATCGAGCGCCAGGTGCGTTACCGCGTGCAGGACTTCACTTTCCTGGGTAATGCGATCGACGACCCTTGCGGGCTCTGGGTGAAGGCCGACAGCCCGATCCGCAGTATCGCCGACCTCATCACCGCAGCGCGGGAGCGGCCGGGGACCGTGACGATCGGCACCGCCGGCGTCGGCAGCGACGACCACTTCCTGGTCCTGTCGCTGCAGGATGCCGCCGGGGTGGAGTTCTCCCATGTGCCCTTCAACGGCACGCCGCCCATCATCACCAACCTGCTGTCGCGCAGCATCGCCGCCGGCTCCTTCAACATGAGCGAGGGGCTCGCCCTGATGCGGGAGGGTGTGCTGCGCGGGCTGGCGCAGGGCGGTCCGGAGCGCTGGGCCCCCACGGCGACGGTGCCGACCTTCCGCGACCAAGGCGTCGCCGTGCTGGGCGGATCGACGCGCGGCGTGGTCGCGCCGCCGAACCTGCCAGCCGAAATCCGCGACCGGCTGCGCCAGGCAGTGGCCGCCGCCAATGCCGATTCCGCCTGGATCGCCGACGCCGAACGCCTCAACCTGCCGCTGCGGCCGATGAGCGCCGAGGCGCAGGAACGCCTCTTCCTGGACGAAGACGCCCGCCTCCGCGCCCTCTGGGCCCGCAAGCCCTGGCGCGAGTAGGGCGGTTTGTCCCCAGGAGGGGGTCCGGACCGGGGACATAACTGACAGCTTGGACTGGGGAGATGGCTGACAGTGTTCAGTCATGGGCGGGGAGGACCTGCCTGTGCCTTGGGGATCGAG
>NZ_JAAGBB010000041.1 GCF_018129085.1 Plastoroseomonas hellenica | reverse complement strand
CGGCCCGCTGCTGCCGCGCGGCGGCGTCGCGTCGCTGCGCGGCTGCGTCGGGGTCCGCCGCAGGTCGCGGTCGAGCCCGGGGCGCGGGACCGGGGTGTAGGAGGGGATGTCGCGCACCGCCTCGTCCGGGTTGGCGAGGGTGCTGCGCGGCGCTTCTTCCGGCATCCAGCCGAGATTCGGATCGGATTGCACCGCTTCGCGCGTGGCGGTGTCGCCGAGGACCCGGCGGATGGTCAGGCTGTCGCCGGGCGCGGTCGGCGTGCTCGACATGTTGAAGGACGGCCCGTCCTCGGCCGAGCAGCCGGCAAATCCCAGCAGCGCCGCCAGAGCTGCCGTGTGGATGACTGCCATTCGCTTTGCCATATCTGCGCTCTGTTCCTGATGTAACGTGTAGATGCGCTGCCCGAGCCCGGGCTCAAGGGTGCAGCACGGGGTTGTTTTCGCCCGGCGGTTGGATGCGCTTGGCGTCCGCGGCCACCGCGTGGTGCAGCCCGGTCCGCAGGTAGTCCCAGCCGGTCATGATGGTCAGCACCGCGGCTGCCCAGAGCAGGGCCTCACCGATCAGCGAGATTGGCAAGGCGCCGAGCCCGATCACCGCCGCCCCGCTGTCGCCCGCGAGCAGGGTGCCGAGTGCGCCCATCTGGAACCCCGTCTTCCACTTCGCCAGCCGCGTCACCGGCAACCCGGCCTTGAGGCCAGCGAGGTATTCGCGCAGCCCGGAGACCAGGATCTCGCGCAGCATGATGACGATCGCCGGAAACAGGCCGGCGGCGGAGAGGCGGCCCATGCCGGCCAGCATCATCAGCGCCGCGCCGACCAGCAGCTTGTCGGCGATCGGATCCAGCATGCGTCCGAAATCGGAGGTGAGCTGGCGGTCGCGGGCGATCTTGCCGTCGAAGTAATCAGTGATGCCGGCGACGCTGAAGACCAGGCAGGCGCCGAAATCCGCCCAGGGCTCGTGGATCGCCGCCAGCGCCACCATCAGGGGAATGGCCGCGATGCGCGACAGGGTCAGGATATTGGGCAGGTCGGTCGGCATGATCACGCTCAATGTCCCGCGACCCTATAGCAGATCGACGGCGGCGGGAATTCGCCGCTCGCCAGCCGCCTCCCGGTGCCGAATGACGATTCCGCCTAGGCGGCGCCGGGGTGGAAATGCTCATGGATGCGTCGCGCCATGGCGGGGCCGACGCCGGGGCAGTTCAGCAGATCCTCGAGCCCTGCCTGCCGCACCCCGCGTGCCGAGCCGAAATGGTTCAGCAGGCGGCGCTTGATCGCGCTGCCGACGCCGGGGACGTCGTCCAGCTCCGACCTCGTGATCGCCTTGGATCGCCCGGCGCGGTGGGTGGTGATCGCGAAGCGGTGCGCCTCGTCGCGCAGGCGCTGGAGGTAATAGAGCACGGGGTCGCGCGGCGGTAGCTGGAAGGCGGGCTTGCCCGTCTGATGGAACCATTCCCGCCCGGCATCGCGGTCCGGCCCCTTGGCCACGGCGACGAGGGGGATGTCCTCGACCCCGAGCCCCGCCATCACCTCCCGCGCCGCCGAAAGCTGCCCGGCGCCGCCATCGATCAGCACCAGGTCGGGCCAGGTGCCGCTCTCGCGGCCTGGATCTTCCTTCAGGGCGCGGCCGAAGCGGCGCTCGAAGACTTCCCGCATCATGGCGAAATCGTCCCCGGGCGCGATGGGACCCTTGATGCCGAACTTGCGGTAGGCCTGCTTGAGAAGGCCTGCGGCGCCGGCGGCGACCATCACGCCATAGGCATTGGTGCCCTGGATATGACTGTTGTCGTAGATCTCGATGCGCTCGGGCGCTGCCGGCAGGTCGAACAGCGTGGCGACCCCGGCCAGCAGCGCCTCTTGCGCGGTGCCCTCGGCGTAGCGGCGCTCCAGCGCCTCGCGCGCGTTGGTCTCGGCATGCTGCACCGCCTCGCGCTTTTCGCCACGCTGCGGGCGATGCAGCTCGACGCGCCGCCCGGCCTTCAGCGTCAGCGCCTCGGCGATCAGGTCCTTCTCCGGCGGCTCGTGGCTCAGCAGCACCAGCGGCGGCGGCGGCAGGTCGTCGTAGAGCTGGCCGAGGAAGCTGCCGAGCACCTCCTCCTCCGTCTCGCCCTCCTTGGCGTGGGACAGGAAGAAGGGGCGGTTGCCGTTGTTGCGGCCGCCGCGGAAGAAGAAGACCTGCACGCAGGACTGCCCGGCGATGCGATGGATTGCCACCACATCGGCATCGCCGACGCCGTCGAGGTTGATGCGATCCTGTCCCTGCACATGGGTCAGGCCGCGGATGCGGTCGCGGATCGCCGCCGCGCGCTCGAATTCCAGCTTCTCGGCCGCCTGCTCCATCTCGGCCGCCAGGCGCTTCTGGATGGAGGGCGTCTCGCCCGACAGGAACTGCTTTGCCTCCCGCACCAGCTCCGCATAATCCGCCTGCGAGATGCGGTCGACGCAGGGCGCCGAGCAGCGGCGGATCTGGTACAGCAGGCAGGGCCGGTCGCGGGTGTCGAACACCGTGTCGCGGCAGGAGCGCAGCAGGAAGACGCGCTGCAGCGCGGTCAGGGTCTGGTTCACCGACCAGGCGCTGGCGAAGGGCCCCCAATAGCTGGCGCCCTTGCGCCGTTCCCCGCGATGCTTGGCGATCTGCGGGTAGGGGTGATCCTCGGTCATCACCAGCCAGGGATAGGATTTGTCGTCGCGCAGGACGATGTTGAAGCGCGGCCGCAGGCGCTTGATGAGGTTGGCTTCCAACAGCAGCGCCTCGGCCTCGCTGCCGGTGGTGATGACCTCGAGCTGCCGGGTCTCGAAGACCATGCGGCGCAGCCGCTCGGGCAGGCGCGCGACCTGGGTATAGGCATGCACGCGCCGCTTCAGTGACCGCGCCTTGCCGACATAAAGGGCATCCCCCTTGGCATCGAGCATGCGATAAACGCCGGGCGACAGCGGCAAGGTCGCAAGTGCCGTCTCGATGACTGAAAGACCCGTCACGGATGGGGCGGTCTCGGCGATCTCGCTGGGCTCCTGCATGGGGCGGGATTAGGCGCGGGCCCTGCCTGTCGACAAGTCCACACTGTCCACGGCCCCTGTGGACAAGCTTGTGGAGGAACACCGCATCGGGGCTGCTCAGACCCGCTTAGAGGCCAGTTTGGCCGTGATTGCCTAAAATCTGGGCTTCGTGACCAAGGCGGTCTAACTCTTTGAAAATACACAGATATGTCGTGACAAATAGGCACACAAATGTGTCAAGCCCCTGATTTTCCTTGACCTGTAACTCCGATGACGCGGCTTGGTCATGGCGGTGGACAAATTCCTACTGCCCATTGCGGGGCCAGATCGAAAGCCCGCCAAGCGTTATGACTCAAGCGATTCCGCCCCTTCATGCTCGCCTCCAGCGCGAATCAGGCGCGGAACCGCTCTACCACGACGCCGACACTCGCCACGTCGGCGAAGGCGTCCGGCTTCTCCACCGTCACCCTCACGGCCAGGACGCGGTGATCCTGCAGGGCGGCGGCGGCGATACGTTCGGCGAGCGTCTCCACCAGCAGCACATGCCCCTCGGCGGCGACCCTCCGCGCCGCCTTCACGACCGCCTCGTAGTCCACCACCCGGTCGAGGTGATCGGGCCCGATGCCGGCGGGGGCATGCGGATCCTCGACCGCCAGCTCGACGCCGATGATGACGCGCTGCGGCGCCGCCTTCTCGTGCGCATAGATGCCGAGCCGTGCCTGCAGCTCCAGCCCGCGCAGGAAGACGCGCCGGATGCCGCGCGCGGCGTCGGGCGCGAAGCCGCTCATTCGGAGACACTTTCGCCGCGGGACGGCCACCATTGCAGATGCTGGCCGCCATCCAGCGCCAGCATCTGTCCGGTCATCGAAGGCAGTGACAGGATGGCGAGCAGTGCACGCGCGATCTCCTCGGGCGAGGTGCCGCGGCGCAGCGGCGTGCCGGCGCATTGGCGCGCGAACTGCTCCTCGCTCTGGCGGGGGCTCGGCAGGGCGGGGCCGGGGCCGATGCCGTTCACGCGGATCCGCGGCGCCAGCGCCAGCGCCATGGTCTGCGTCATCGCCCAGAGCCCGGCCTTGGACATGGTGTAGGACATGAAATGCGGGGTCAGCGACCAGACGCGCTGGTCGATCATGTTCACCACCACGCCTTCCGCCACCTCCGGCAATTGCTGCGCGAAGAGTTGGGTCAGCCGGAAGGGCGCGCGCAGATTGGGCTCCATGTGCAGGTCCCAGCTCGCGCGCGTCGCGTTGTGCCACTCGTCGCGCTCGAAGGTGGAGGCGTTGTTCACGAGCACCCCGAGCGGCCCGAGGGCCGCCGCCGCCGCCGGGAGCAGCGCCTCCGTCTCCGCCTCCCGCGAGAGATCGGCGCGCAGCGCCACGGCACGGCGGCCGAGGGCGCGGATCTCCGCCGCCGTCGCCTCGGCGGCGTCCTGGCTGCCGGCATAGTGGACGGCAATGTCAAAGCCTTGCCCGGCCAGCGTCAGCGCCAGCGCATGGCCGAGCCGCTTCGCGCCGCCGGTGACGAGCGCGACGCGGGGGATCGCGGCGGAGATGGGAAAACTGGTCACGACCGCGGCGTGTAGCGCGACGGTCGCCGCCCGTCACCCTCCGGCACGAGAGAGGGGATGCGCCAGCGACCAGACATGGCCGAAAGGATCGCGCAGCTTGGCGTAGCGATCGCCCCAGAAGGCGTCCATCGGCGGCAGCAGCGCCGTTGCGCCGGTGGCGATAGCGCGGGCGAAGACGGCATCCACATCGTCGACATTGATATGGATCGTCACCGGGCTCGCGGCGCCGGGCGGCGCATTGCCGGACTCGAATTCCGGGAAATGGTCGCAGAGATAGAAGATGCCGCCCTGCAGACCGAGCACCGCATGCAGGACTCGGCGCCCATCCTCGGCGGGATGGCGCGCGAGTTCCTGCGCGGCGAAGGCCTGGCGGTAGAAATCGATCGCCGCGGCGCCATCGGCGACGCAGAGGTGTGGTATCGGTCCGGGAACGGCATCCACCATGGCGGCAGTCTGCCATGTCCAAGGGACCTTGGTCATCACGCCCCCGCGCTCAGCCGATCGCCTTGCGCACCTCTTCACGGATTTCGGCCATCAAACGGGCCTTGAGCGCGCCGAATTCGGGCGTGGTCTTCACCGTCCATTCCCGCGGATAGGACAGCGGCACCTCGACCTCCGCCTTGATCCGCCCGGGCCGCGCCGACATGACGATGACGCGGTTTGCCAGGAAGATCGCCTCGTCGATGTCATGGGTGACGAAAAGCACCGTCTTCCGGTCGGCCTCCCAGATCTCCAGCAGCAGCTCCTGCATCAGCTCCCGGGTCTGGTGGTCGAGCGCGCCGAAGGGCTCGTCGAGCAGCAGGATCTCAGGATCATTGGCGAGCGCCCGGGCGAGCGCGGTGCGCTGCTGCATGCCGCCGGAAAGCTGGCGCGGCCAGTGCTCGGCGAAGCCGGTAAGGCCGGTGCGCGCCAGGAAGCGGTCCACGATGGCGCGTTGCTCCGCCGGCGGTAGTCCGCGCTCGCGCAGGCCATAGGCGATGTTCTCAGCGACGGTGAGCCAGGGGAACAGCGTGTAGGACTGGAAGACCATGCCGCGGTCTGGCCCGGGGGCCGCGATCGGGGCCTCGTCCAGCGTCAGCGTCCCGGCGGTCGGGCGGTCGAGCCCGGCGACGATGCGGAGCAGGGTCGATTTGCCGCAACCGGAGGGGCCGAGGATGGCGACGAATTCCCCGGGCTGCACGGTCAGGTCGGTCGGCTGCAGCGCGAGCGTCGGGCCGGCGCGGCCGCTGCCGGGGAAAGTCCTGGTGACACCACGGACGCGGAGCGTTTTGCGGCTCACGGTTCGCCGCCCAGTATCGGGCCGCCACACCACCCCTCGGCGCCGGGCGGCGGAAAATTGTCCGCCATCACAGCGTGGCCCAAGGGAACAGCCAACGGTTCAGCGCCTTGAACAGGAAATCGGTGATCAGCCCGATCAGCCCGATAACCACGATGCCGAAGATCATCTGCCCGGTGTCGAGCAGGCGCTGGCTATCCATGATCATATGGCCGATGCCGCTGGTCGCGCCGATCAGCTCGGCCACGATCACATAGGTCCAGGCCCAGCCGAGCACCAGGCGCATCGTCTCCATCACGTCAGGCGCGGCACTCGGGATGATGACCCGGCGCAGGATCCCGGCCCGCCGGGAGCCGAGCGTATAGGCCGCCTCCACCAGGTCCATGCGCGTCGCGCCGGCGATGACGGCGACCATGATGACCACCTGGAAGACGCTGCCGATGATGATGACGGAGAGCTTCTGCGCCTCCCCCACCCCGGCCCAGAGGATCAGCAGCGGGATGAAGGCGGAGGCCGGCAGGTAGCGCGCGAAGGAGATGAAGGGTTCGAAGAAGGCCTCGATCGGCTTGAACGCCCCCATCATCAGCCCGAGCGGCACCCCGATCGCGGCCGCGATCGCGAAGCCGCCGACGACCCGGAACACCGTCACCGCGATGTCGCCGAGGAAGTTGAATTCGGTGAGCAGCGACCAGCCGGCGACCAGCGTCTGCCCCGGGGAGGCGAGGAACAGCGGCGGCACGAAGCCGCCATAGGTCGCGAGCCCCCAGCCGGCGATGAACAGCGCGAAGAAGCCGGCGCCGAGCACGATGCGGGCGCCGGCCGAGACCGGCTTCAGCGGCTCCACGAAGTCAGCCGAGGAAGCTGGTGTTGAGCAGCGGTCCCAGGTTCACATCCTGGCGCACCACGCCGGTCTCGCGCTGCACGGTATGCGCCTTCTGCATGAATTCCGGCAGGCCGGCGGTGACGTATTCGCGGTTCTTCGCCTGGTCCAGCCATTCGATGTACTGGGCGCTGTTGCGGAAGGCCTCCGCGGTCTGGTTCACGCGTGCGCCCATGATGCCGAAGCTGCGGTCGGGCTCGGCCGCGATCATCGCGATGGCGTCGTACCAGGATTTCACCACGCGGCGCACCGCCTCCGGGTTGGCCTGGATGAAGGCCGGCTGGAAGCCGAGCGTATCCACCACGCAGGGATGCTGCACCGTGGTCGCCAGGATCTTGCCGCGATCGGCACCCATGCCGCGCACCTGCGAGAGATAGGGCTCGTAGGTCGAGCAGGCGTCGAACTGGCCCGCCACGAAGGCCTGTGCCGCCGGCTGCGGCGCGAGCGTCGCGGTGGTGACGTCACGGATCGAGGCGCCATTCTCCCGCATCATGTAGGCCAGCACGAAATAGGGCGTGGTGCCGGCGCCATCGACCGCGACCGTCTTGCCCTTGAGGTCGGCGAAGGAATTGATGCTCGGCCTGACAGCGACGCCGTCGCCGCCCTTGGACCGGTCAAGCACCAGCACCTGCACCAGCGGCGCGGCGCTGGCCCAGAGGATCATGGTGTCGACGGTCGTCACCACGCAGTTCAGCGCGCCGCCGACCAGCGCCAGGTTGCGCTCCCGCTGCGGGACGAACTTGGTCTCGACCTCCAGGCCGTTGGCCCGGAACAGTCCGGCCTGCTCGGCGAGTGTCAGCGGCGCGAAGCCGGTCCAGCCGGACATGCCGATGGTGATCTTCGGGAAGCTCTGCGCCCGCAGAAGGGCGGGCGCGACGAGGGTGCCGGCGGCGGCGCCAAGCATCGTCCTGCGAAGCATGTGTCGGTCTCCCAGCGGGGCCTGATGGCCCCGATTCCAGGGCTGAGCCTACCGGGCCGCAACTGCCGTGCAAGAAGAACCGCATCGGCCATCGGTCGGACGGAACCGGTCCTGCCTGCCCGCTGGGCAGGCTCTGCCTCGCAGAGCCTCTTGCAAGTGGCGCGTCCGATTCAGACCTCCGGGCCTTCGGCCCTCCGATCATCGGACGCTCAGCCGCGCTTGCGGCGCCCGCCCTTCATCTTCTTCGGGTCGTAGCCGCCGCCGCCCGGGCCCATGGGCTTCGGCTTCCAGTCGGCGCGCGGCGCCGCATCCCGGAGCGACCGCCCGGCGAGCTGCGGCTCCAGCCCCAGCTCCAGCGCCTCCAGCCGCTTGATCTCGTCGCGCAGCCGGGCCGCGGTCTCGAACTCCAACTCGGCGGCGGCGGCGCGCATCTTCTTCTCGAGCTCGGCGATCGAGCTGCGCAGGTCCTTGCCGACGAACTCCGCGGCGCTGTCGCCCTCCACCGCTTCGACCGTCACGTAATCCTGCTCGTAGACGCTCTGCATTACGTCGGCGATCTGGCGCTTGATGCTGGTCGGCGTGATCCCGTGCGCCGTGTTCCAGGCGATCTGCTTCTCGCGCCGCCGCGCCGTCTCATCGAGTGCGCGCTTCATGCTGTCGGTCATGCGGTCGGCATAGAGCACGACCCGGCCTTCCACGTTGCGCGCCGCGCGGCCGATGGTCTGGATCAGGGAGGTGGTGGAGCGGAGAAAGCCTTCCTTGTCGGCATCCAGGATCGCGACCAGCGCGCATTCCGGGATGTCGAGGCCCTCGCGCAGCAGGTTGATGCCGACGAGGACGTCGAAGACACCCTTGCGCAGGTCGCGGATGATCTCGATGCGCTCCAGCGTGTCCACGTCGCTGTGCAGGTAGCGCACGCGAATACCGGCCTCGGTCATGTACTCCGTCAGGTCCTCGGCCATGCGCTTGGTCAGCGTCGTCACCAGCACGCGGCCGCCCTTGGCGTTCACGTCGCGGCACTGTGCCAGCAGGTCGTCCACCTGGCCTTCGACCGGGCGGATCTCGGTCGGCGGGTCGATCAGGCCGGTCGGGCGGATCACCTGCTCGGCGAAGACACCGCCGGTGCGCTCCATCTCCCAGGGGCCGGGGGTCGCGCTGACGAAGACCGTCTCGGGGCGGTAGGCGTCCCATTCCTCGAACTTCAGGGGGCGGTTATCGGTGCAGGAGGGCAGCCGGAAGCCGAACTCGTTCAGGATGGTCTTGCGCGCAAAGTCGCCGCGATACATGCCGCCGATCTGCGGCACCGTCACGTGGCTCTCATCGACCACCAGCAGCGCGTTCTCCGGCAGGTATTCGAACAGCGTCGGCGGCGGGTCGCCCGGGTTGCGGCCGGTGAGATAGCGCGAATAGTTCTCGATCCCTTTGCAGGACCCGGTGGTCTCCATCATCTCGATATCGAAGATGGTGCGCTGCTCCAGCCGCTGTGCCTCCAGCAGGCGGCCGGCCGCGTGCAACTCCTCCAGCCTTTGCTTCAGCTCGATCTTGATGTCGCGGACCGCCTGCTGCAGCGTCGGGCGCGGCGTCACGTAGTGGCTGTTGGCGTAGACGGAGACGCGGTCCATCTCCGCCGTCACCTCCCCGGTCAGCGGGTCGAATTCGCGGATGCCGTCGATCTCGTCCCCGAACAGGGAGACGCGCCAGGCGCGGTCCTCCAGATGGCTCGGCCAGATGTCCACCGTCTCGCCGCGGATGCGGAAGGTGCCACGCTGGAAGGCGGCGTCGTTGCGGCGGTATTGCTGCTCGACCAGCCCCTTCACCAGCGCGTCGCGCTCGATCCGCCCGCCGCGTTCCAGCTTCACCACCATGCGGCCATAGGTCTCGACCGAGCCGATGCCGTAGATGCAGGAGACGGAGGCGACGATGATCACGTCGTTCCTCTCGAGCAGCGCCTGCGTCGCGGAATGCCGCATGCGGTCGATCTGCTCGTTGATCTGCGCATCTTTTTCTATGTAGGTGTCGGTGCGCGGCACATAGGCTTCCGGCTGGTAGTAGTCGTAGTAGCTGACGAAATACTCGACCGCATTGTCCGGGAAGAAGGCCTTCATCTCGCCATAGAGCTGGGCCGCCAGCGTCTTGTTCGGTGCCAGGATCAGGGTGGGGCGCTGCACCGCCTCGATCACCTTCGCCATGGTGAAGGTCTTGCCGGATCCGGTGACGCCGAGCAGCACCTGGTCGCGCTCCGACCTCGCCAGCCCCTCCAGCAACTCGCGGATGGCGGCCGGCTGGTCGCCGTTTGGCTCGAAGGGCGAGACGACCGTGAGCCGCCGCTCCGGCGGGGGCGCCGGGCGCTTCGGGGGGAAGAACTGCACGGGGGGGAGGTGGTCCATTCCGGTGAAAATAGGGCCGCGCCGCGCCCCGTGAAAGACCGCAGGCTTGGCGCAGCGCCATGCGGGCGGCATGATCCGCCCTCGAAAGAACCGGGGACGGACCATGCCATGCGCGCGCTTCTGCTGCTGATCCTGCCGATCGCCTTCCTGGCCGGCTGCACCCCGCCGCCGCCGCCCTGGGCCTTCAACTGCCCGGCCACCAACGCGCTGGTGCGCTATGACGATGGCCGCACCTACCGTTTCGTCCGCCGCGACGGCAATGCCTGCATCGCCAAGGACGCCCAGGAGCAGGAGCACCGCCTGGTCTGGGGCATGATCGAGGAGCGGGGCCTGGAAGGCCGTGGCCATGCGGAGGGCCTGAACGGCTTCTTCCCCGCCGCCGCCTCCGCCCAGTCCCGCTACGAGGCGACCGTCACCTCCGAAGGCAGCGGCATCCGCTATGCCTTCCCGACCATGTGGCGGACGGTGGCCGTGGTGGAACGGGTCGAGACCCCGGCCGGCAATTTCCAGGCGACGGTGCTGGAGCGCCGGGTGATGGCCCAGGCCCCGAACGACCAGAGCTTCGTGATCCGCTACTGGATCGACCGCGCCAGCAATCTGGTCGTCAAGCGCACGGTCGAGATCGAGCGCGGCAGCACCCTGCTGCGCGGCTACACCGCCCAGGCGGTCGAGATCCCGGACCAGCGCCGGCCGTAAAGCCTGCCGGCGCAGGGGCGAGCCTTATCCAGCCGGCCTCACACTCCAGGGATAAGGCATGCTGCCCTTCGCCAGGCCGGTGATGCTGCGGCGATAGGCGGTGCGGATGGTGAACTGGCCGAGCGGCACCGTCGCCACGTCATCCTGCGCCAGCCGGTTGATGTCGTCGGCGAGCGCCTTCTGCCGTGCCGCGTCCGGCGCCTCCAGCCACTGCGCGACCAGCGCGTTCATCGCCTCGCTCTGGTACCAGCCGAACCAGCCGGCAGTGCCCGTCCCCTTCACCAGGGTGGAGACCGCCGGGTTCAGATAGGCGAGGGAGGAGCCGTAGGTGTGGAAGATGCTCCAGCCGCCCTGGTCCACCGGCTCCCGCCGCACGCGGCGCTGCACCACGGTGCCCCAGTCGGTGTCCGCGAGCTCGACATTCATGCCGATGCGCCGCAGCCGGTCGGCGGTCACCTGGCCATGCGGGCCGATCAGCGGGAAATCCGTCGGGTTGATGATGAGGACCTTCTGGCCGCTGTAGCCGGAGGCGGCCAGCGCCGCCCGCGCGCGGTCCAGGCTGCGCGGCGGCCGCGCCAGCTCCGACAGGTCCTCGGTGCCGAAGGGCGTGCCGCAGGGAAACAGGCTGCGGCATTCACGCCAGGTGTCGCGATCGGTGCCGAGCGTTGCCTGCATGTATTCCGACTGCTCGACCGAGAGCGCCACCGCCTGGCGCGTCTTCAGGTCGTTGAACGGCGCCTGCTGGTGATTGAGGCGCATGATGCTCATCAACCCCGTCGGGTTCAGCACCTCGATCGCGATGTTGCGGTTGCGCCGGAGCGTGGGGATCAGGTCGGCGAGCGGCTGGTCCAGCCAGTCCACCTCGCCATTCTGCAGCGCCGCCGCGGCGGTCGCGGGATCGGGCAGGATCTGCCATTCGATGCGCGGGAAATGCGCGACCTTGCCGCCCGAGGCCCAGTCGGACGGCTCCTGCCGGGGCCGATAGCCATCGAACTTCTCATAGACCGCGCGGCTGCCGGAATTGTACTCGCCGGCGACGAAGCGATAGGGGCCGGAGCCCACCATCTCCGTGATCTGCGCATTGGCGTCGGTGCGCGCCAGGCGCTCCGGCATGATGAAGGGCACGTTGGCGTCGGGCTTGGCCAGCGCATCGATCAACAGCGGGAAGGGGCGCTTCAGGCGGATCTCCAGCGTGCGGTCGTCCGGCGCGCCCCAGGCATCGACCGCGCCGGCCAGGATCTGTCCGAAGGTGTCGCGCTTCGACCAGCGCTCCAGGCTGGCGACGCAGTCCCGCGCGCGCACCGGCTCCCCGTCATGGAAGCGCAGCCCCTCGCGCAGGCGGATGCGCCAGACGCGGCCGTCATCCGATGTGGTGTGGCCTTCGGCCATCTGCGGCCGCGGCCGCTGCTCCCCATCCACGGCGTAGAGCGTGTCGAAGATGCAGTAGCCATGCATCTGGGTGACGATGGCGCTGGTCCAGATCGGGTCGAGCGCGGTGAGGTTCGCCTGCGGCACGAAGCGCAGCGTGGCGGTGCGCGCCGGCTGCGCGATGGCGGGTGCGGCGACCGATGCGGCGGCAGCGGCGAGCAATGTCCTGCGATGCATGGCGTGTCCCTCCCGGGGATAGTTCGTCGTGAAATTTGAGCGTGATGACTTGAGGCGGAATCGCCGAAAAGTCTGAATCACGCGACCAAACAAAGGCCTGGAGCATGGTCCGTGAGCGCAGGCGAACGGATCATGCTCTAGTGTTGGATGATGCGTGCCGCCGCCAGGATCGGTTCCATCGCCGGGGTCATGGTGGCGCCGTCACGCACGCGCTGCTCGGCCTTCACCTCGTTGGCCCGCACCTCCTCCAGCGCGCGCAGCACCGCGTCCGCGCGCGCCAGTGGCACCACCACCACGGCATCGGCGTCGCCCACCACGATGTCGCCGGGCTCCACCCGGAGCCCGCCGATGGCGACCGCTTCGCCGACGGTGCCGGGGCCGTTGCGGGCCGGCGAATTCGGGCTGATGCCGGCGGCGAAGACCGGCAGCCGTGCCGCGACGATGCCCGCCCTGTCGCGCGCCAGCCCATCGGTGACGAAGGCCGCGCAGCCCTTGTTCTTCATCATCCCGGCCGCGAGGTCGCCGATGACAGCGGTGCCCGTGTAGCCGTCGCAGCCGACCATCAGCACGTCACCGGGCTCGGCTTCCGCCAGCGCGCCGAACATGCCGACGGTATCGGCGGGATAGGCGAAGGCGGTCAGCGCCGGACCCACGAAGACCGCATTGGCGGGATCAAGCGGCTTGATGCGGTAATCGAGCGCGCCGCGCCCATCCATGGCGTCGCAAAGATGCGATGTCTGGGCGCCCCGGAAGGCTTCGATCAGCGCTTTGCCGGGGCGGCGATGCCCGCGGTGGATGGTCAGCAGCGGTGGGTTGTGGAGCATGACGATATCCCCCTCTCCGGCGCCGGCGCGGCGTCCAACTTTGCTTGGCGCGCAGCCAAGCCCCGCAGCCGAGGCACGTCAAGGAATGCCGTTGCACCCATGCTCCAGGAAAGCCGGACGCGCGCAGAGCCGTGCGTGATAGGCCATCACGCCCGCGTAGTCGGGCCGCTCGGGCAGCGGCGTCATCAGCCAGCGATTGACGGAGAGGCCGAGCACCACGTCGGCGAGGGTGAACGCCGCCCCGGCAGCGAAGGCGCCGGTCCTGGCGAGCCGGCGGTCGAGGATGCCCATGGTGCGGTTCCAGCCGCGGGCGCCCGCTTCGATCTGCGCCGGGTCCTGGAAGCCGGGATCCTGCCGCACCAGGGCCATGAAGGCGTAGCGCCAGGACCCGTTCAGCTCCGTCGCCTGCCAGTCCATCCATTGCTCGACCCCGGCGCGGGCGCGCGGCTCGAGCGACAGCAGATCCGCCCTGCCATGCCGGCCGGCCAGGTAGCGGCAGATGGTGTTCGATTCCCAGAGGGCGCCGCCATCGTCCAGGATCACCGGCACGAGGCCATTGGGGTTCAGCGCCAGGAAGCCAGGCGTATCGGTCGCTGCGAAGCCGCTGCCCCAATCCTCGCGCTCATAGGCGATGCCGATTTCCCGGCAGGTCCAGAGCACCTTGCGCACATTGATCGAGGCGGCCTTGCCGAGAATGCGCAACATGCGGACCCACCATCCTTCGCGGCCTCGGACCGATCCATGGACCGGTCCGTTCCTGCTATTCCTTCTCGATCCCGGCCAGGCGCACCGCTTCGCTCCAGCGGTGGCGGTCCGCGACCAGCATGCGGTCCATGTCCTCCGGCGTGCCGCCGACCGGCTCCGCGCCCCAGGACAGCAGGCGCTCGCGGATCGCCGGCATGGCCAGGATGCGGTCGATCTCGGTCGCGAGGCGGCGGCGGACCTCCATCGGCGTGCCCGCCGGCGCCGCATAGCCGAGCCAGGCGCTCGCCTCGTAGCCCGGCACCCCCGCCTCCTGCATGGTCGGTACGTCCGGCAGCAGGGCGAAGCGGCGCGTGGTGCCGACCGCCAGCGCGCGCAGTCGTCCGCTGCGGAAATCCTCGAGGAAGGATGGCGCCTGCTCGATGACGAGCTGGATGCGGCCGGCCAGCAGATCGGTGCGCGCCGGCGCGCCGCCGCGATACTGCACCATCTCGAGCTCCAGCCCACCGGCGAGTGCGCGGAACATCTCGACCGTCAGCCGCGACGCCATGCCGGAGGTGGCGAAGTTCATGCTGCCGGGGCGTGCGCGCGCGAGCGCCACGAATTCCTGCACACTGGAAACCGGCAGCGTCGCCGGGACCACCATCACATAGGGAATGGTCGCCACTAAGGAGACGCCGACCAGGTCGCGCTCGGGGTCATAGGGCAGGGTGCGGTAGACATAGGGGTTCACCGCCATCGGCCCGGGGCTGCCGGCGAGCAGCGTGTGGCCGTCCGGCGCCGCCTTGGCGACCGCATCGGCGCCGATGATGCCGAAGGCGCCGGCCCGGTTCTCGACCACCACCTGCTGCCCGAGCGGCCCGGCGAGGTTGTCGGCGACCAGCCGCGCGATCAGGTCGGTGGCGCCGCCCGGCGCGAAGGGCACGATCACGCGGAGCGGGCGGGCCGGCCAGGCCTGGGCGCGCGCGGTGCCGGGGACCAGCGCGGGTGCGGCCAGCAGGGCGAAGGCGGCGCGCCGCGAAAGGGGCTGTCGGGTCGGGATCATGCAGGCGGGCCTTCCGGTTCGGGTCAGAGCGCCGCCAGGACCGCGACGGGCGGCTGGCGGGCCGTCTTCGCCGCGGTGGTGTTCTTCCCGACCCTAATTTGAAGACAATTTCTAACCCGGGCCAGCCCCTTTCTGCCGGAGCCCCCGCACCAACCGCGCCCCGGCATCATGCACATGCAGCCGGCAGAGCATCGCCAGCCGCTCCGCATCGCCGTCGCGGAAGGCTTCGAAAATGGCGCGGTGCTCTTGGTTCACCTGGGCGCGGCTGTTGGCGATCATGGAGCCGACGCGGATGTAGCGTTCCACCTTGTTGCGCAGCGACACCATGACCTCGGCCATCTGGCGCCGCCCGCTGGCCCGGTGGATGCAGTCATGGAAGCGGCGGTTGTGCTGGACGAAGGCCACCGCGCCCTCGGCGGTGCCGGCCGGCAGGTCCTCCATGGCGATCAGCACGGCTGCCGCCGCTTCGATATCCGCGTCGGTCCGGCGCTGCGCGGCGATATAGGCGGCCCGTTCCTCCAGCAGCATCCGGATCTCGAAGATCTCCTCGACATCCGTGGGATCGAGGGGGGCTACGACATAGCCGCGCCGGGGGCGGGACACCACGAGGCCTTCCGCCTCCAGCCGCTTCAGCGCTTCCCGTACCGGCGGGCGGCTGACCCCGAAGCGCTGGCCGACATCTTCCTGCCGCAGCAGGGCCTCGGCCGGGATGTCGCCGGACAGGATCGCGTCGCGCAGACGGCTGGCGACGTAGTCGGGCAGGCTTGGGAAGCCGGCCGCATCGGCGATCGGTTGCGGGGGGAGTTGGAGGTAGGGGGCGTGGGTCATTCAGAAATTGTCTTCAAAAACTGTTGCCAAAATCCCAGCCCCCCACCATCGTTCGGGCGGCGGCACAGCATCCCTTTCCGGCCGCCCGAGATCAATCCGATCCTGGAGATGATCCGCTGGCTTGTGCTCGCGGACCATGCCCAGCCCCTTGTTCTATCGCGTGATTCAGGCTTTTCGGCCGAGGAGGCCTCGAGCCATCACGCCCAGCGCAGGAGCCCGCGCCATGCCGATGACGCTCGCCGCCAATGCCAATGCCCAGGGCAGCCATGTCGGCGAATGGCGGCATCCGGCGGCCTGGGACGCCCCCTGCACCAATCTCGAGAATGCCGTCCGTCTCGCCAGGATCGCGGAGAGCGGCAAGTTCGACCTGCTCTTCCTCGCCGACGGCAATGGCGTGCGGCAGATGGACAAGCCCGACCTCTTCGCCGCCACCAGCCCCTCCGACCGGCCCGGCGTCTTCGAGCCGGTGACGCTGCTCGCCGCGTTGGCGATGGCGACTGATCATATCGGCCTCGTCGCCACGACGACGACGACCTATGACGAGCCCTTCGCCGTCGCCCGCCGCTTCGCCTCGCTCGATCACATCAGCAAGGGGCGCGCGGGCTGGAATCTCGTCACCACCTCCAACCCCGGCGATGCCCTGAACTTCAGCCATGCCGCGCATGCGGCGCGCGAGCATCGCTACGAGCGGGCGCGGGAATTCGCCGAGGTGGTGAAGGGCCTCTGGGACAGTTGGGCGGATGACGCCTTCCCGCAGGACAAGGCGTCCGGCCGCTACCTCGACCCATCGAAGGTCCATGTGCTGGGCCACCAGGGCAAGCATTTCCAGGTGGCCGGCCCGCTCAACGCACCGCGCCCGGTGCAGGGGCATCCGGTGGTCTTCTCCGCCGGCCAGTCGGAGCAGGGGAAGGAGCTGTCCGCCGCCCATGCCGATTGCGTCTTCGCGATCGAAAGCACGAGGCCCGCCGCCCAGCGCCTCTACGCCGACATCAAGGGCAGGCTCGCGACCTATGGCCGCAGCCATGACGACATGCGCATCCTGGCCGGTGTCACGATCTTCGTGGGCGAAACGGAGGCCGAGGCCGATGCCCTGTTCCAGGAGCTGGAGGACCTCGTCTCCCCTGCCGTCGGCGTCGACTACCTGTCCAAGATGGTCGGCACGAAGATGACCGGCTACCCCCTCGACGGCCCGATGCCGGTCTTCGAGGAGGAGCATGTCGGCCATACCGGCATCGGCAAGGCGATCATCGCCATGGCGAAGGAAGAGGGGCTGACGGTGCGCGAGACCTACAAGCGCATCCTGCCGCAGATGGGCGGCAACATGTTCAAGGGCGACCCGAAGCAGATCGCCGACATCATGGAGGATTGGTACAGGGCCAAGGCCTGCGACGGCTTCATGATCGCGGCCCCGGTGGTGCCGACCGGCCTCGAGCGCTTCATCCGCCTGGTGGTGCCGGAGCTGCAGCGCCGCGGCCTGTTCCGCCGCGAGTATGAAGGCCGGACGCTGCGCGACAATCTCGGGCTGCGGCGGCCGGCCAATCCCTTCTTCGCGTAGAGCAGATCGCCGAAGGGCCCGGAGGGCCTGGAGGCGCGATACCAGCGGCCTCAACCGTTGACACGATTGAGGCCCCCTCAGACGCCGGGCGCAAACCTCCGGTTTGCTTGGCTTCGCCGGACTACCGGCGGGCCGCATTCGCGGCCTCGGACCGGTCAAGCAACCGGTCCGTTGGCATGAATCTGCTCGGCAGACAAATAGTCGGGATCGCGCCGCGCGGGCTGGCCAGATCGGGGTTTGAATTGCACAATCCTCCGCTCAGGAGGGCTGCAGCATGTCAACCACGGAGATCCTGGCCGGGCTGATCGACCGCTTCACCGGCGAGGATGGTATCCACGAAACCGCCATCCCGAACCTTGCGCTGGTCCGCTGCTCCCGCCCCACGGTGCCGCTGCATGGCTTGCACAAACCGGCGCTCTGCATCATCGCCCAGGGACGGAAGCAGGTGATCCTGGGCGATGCCATCCATCACTACGACTCTGCCCGCTGTCTGGTGGCTTCGGTCGATGTCCCCGTGATCGGCCAGGTGATCGAAGCGACGGCGCCACGCCCCTACCTCTGCATCCGCCTCGATCTCAACCTCGCGGTGCTAAGCGAGCTCGCGCTGGAACTCGGCCTGGGCCGCGGGAATGCCGAGCCGGGCCCGAGCCTCGCGGTCAGCCCGGTGACGACGGATCTGCTGGATGCTGCGGCGCGGCTGGTCCGGCTGCTCGGCAGCCCACACGACATCCCGCCTCTGGCGCCGCTGGCGGAACGGGAGATCCTCTACCGCCTCTTGACCGGGGAGCAGGGCGCACGGCTCTGCCAGATCGCCCATGCAGGCAGCCGGCTGCACCAGGTCAATCGTGCCATCGCCTGGATCCGCGCGAATTTCGACCGGCCCTTCCGGATCGAGGATGTGGCGGCGGCGGCGCATATGAGCGCCTCCACCCTGCATGAGCACTTCAAGGCGGTGACGGCGATGAGCCCGCTGCAATACCAGAAGCAGCTCCGCCTGCAGGAGGCGCGGCGCCTGATCCTGAGCCGGGCGATGGATGCGGCAACCGCCGGCCACAGCGTCGGCTATGAAAGCCCGTCCCAGTTCAGCCGCGAATACAGCCGGCTGTTCGGCGCGCCGCCGATCCGTGACATCGCCCGGCTGCGCAGCGAGCCCTTCTCCGCCGTCGCCGTCTAGGTGTTTGGTCCCGGCGTTTCGTAGGGGCTCGCGCAACAACAGGGTCCGGAGGATCAGGCAAGACTTCCGGAGCCCTGGTCTACCGCTCCGAGGCCCAGAACGAGGATTGTCCGCGCATCACGGGACGGCGCCCCGCCACCCGTCGCAGCGAAGGACAACTCCCATGTCGGATATCCAGGGCAAGGTCATCGCCATCACCGGCGCGAGCAGCGGCATCGGGGAAGCGACAGCCCGTCTGCTGGCCGCGCGCGGCGCCCGCGTCGTGCTCGGCGCCCGCCGCACCGAGCGGCTGGAGGTGCTGGTCGCGGAGATCACCGCGGCCGGCGGCGAGGCCCGCTTCCGCGCACTCGACGTCACCAGCGCCGAGGACACCCAGGCCTTCGCCGATTTCGCGAAGGCGGCATTCGGCCGGCTCGACGTGCTGGTGAACAATGCCGGCGTCATGCCGCTCTCGCCGCTCACGGCGCTGAAGCTCGATGAGTGGAATCGCATGATCGACGTGAACATCCGCGGCGTGCTGCACGGCATTGCGGCGGTGTTGCCGGGGATGGAAGCGCAGGGCTTCGGCCAGGTGATCAACATCTCCTCGATCGGCGGCCACGCGGTCTATCCGACCGCTGCGGTCTATTGCGCGACGAAATTCGCGGTCTGGGCGATCTCGGACGGGCTGCGGCAGGAGACGACGAAGGTGCGTGTCACCACCATCTGCCCGGGCGTCGTGGAATCGGAACTGGCCAGCACCATCACCGACGCCGAGACGGCCAAGGGCATAGCGGAGTTCCGCCGGGTCGCGATGACGCCGGACGCGATCGCCCGCGCCGTCGCCTATGCCGTCGAGCAGCCGGCCGATGTCGATGTCAGCGAGATCATCGTGCGCCCGACCGCGAGCCCCTATTGATCGCGGCACCGCAGGAGGGAGAGCCATGACCCCGCAGAAGCTTCTGGAGAGAATGGCGGCGGCAGTGGCCGTCGCCGCCCTGCCGCGGCCGGAGCCCGAAGAAGAGGAAAGCTTCATCGGCCTCTGGGTCACCGCCGACGGCCGGATCCGGCACGAACTGTTGCCGGATGGCCGCTATGTGGAGGCGCGTGACCGGCAGGAGCGCGCCTATTGCGGCCGCTACGTCATCACCGGCCGGCACATCGACTACTGGGACGACACCGGCTTCACCGCCGATGGTGATTTCGTCAGCGAGGATGTGCTGCATCACGCGGGCATGGTGTTGTACCGGCGGTGGTAGCCCCGAAGGCGTGAATCTGTTCGGCAGACGATGATCAGCCTCGGCAGGGCGTAACGCCGAGATGGGGCGCGGCATCCTGCCGGACGCCGTCGATCAGCAGCTCGAAGTGCAGATGCGTGCCGTAGGTGACGCCGGTGCGTCCGATGCGGCCGATCCGCTCCCCCTGCGCCACCACCCGCCGGCCGGAGGCCAGCGCCGGCGCGACGGTGCCGAGATGGGCGTAGCGGGTGGCGACGCCGCCCGCGTGCCGAATCTCGACCTCCAGCCCCGCGGCGCCGAGGCGGCGGATGAAGCTCACCTGCCCGGCGGCTGCCGCCTGTACCCAGGTGCCGGCGGCGGCGGGCAGGTCGATGCCGTTATGGACGCGGGAGGCACGCGGCCCGCCGCCGGCCTCCCGCGCCCCGAAAGGGGAGGAGACGCAGGCCGGGCGGAGGGGCAGGGCAAGGCTCGGCACCTCGGCCAGGGCCGGCCCGGCCTGCGGCAAGGCGATCAACAGGGCGACAGACAGACGGTGCATCGCCCCCAGCATAGTCGGGATCGGTTCATTTCGGACCGTCCCTGATCTAGCCTGCCGCGGGCGCCGCGCAAGACGGCCGCCAGGGCGTGATGAGCGCATCACGCTCCAGCACGGGAGGAACCGAAGCGATGATCATGAACCGGCGCGCCTTGCTCGGCGCCGCGAGCGCCGCCACGGCCATGGCCACCCTGCCCGCCGAAGCGCGGTGGGACCGCACGGTGCGCTATCCCGATCCGGCGATCGAGGTCCTCGACCCCGCTTTCGCCCGGCTCCGCCTCTTCAACGCGGAGGTCGAGCAGCTCTGGACCGGCGCGCGCTGGTCGGAAGGTCCGGTCTGGTTCGGCGACATGCGTTCGGTGTTCTGGAGCGACATCCCGAACGACCGAATCCTGCGCTGGGACGAGGCGAGCGGGCGCGTCCATGTCTTCCGTCGCAATGCCAATTTCCCGAACGGCAATACCCGCGACCGCGAGGGCCGGCTGATCACCTGCGAGCATGATGCCCGGCGCGTCACGCGGACCGAACATGACGGCCGCATCACTGTCCTCGCCGAGCGCTTCGAGGGCAAGCGCCTCAACTCGCCGAACGACGCGGTGGTCGCGGCCGATGGCGCGGTGTGGTTCACGGATCCGCCCTGGGGCATCAACGGCGTCTACGAGGGCACGACCCGATCCGATCCGGAGCTGCCGACCAATGTCTATCGGCTGGATCCCGCGAGCGGCGCGCTTGCGGTGGTGGCGGGCGACGTGCGCAACCCGAACGGCCTCGCCTTCTCGCCGGACCAGCGCCGGCTTTTCCTCATGAATGGCGGCGCCGATCCGCGGCAGATCCTGGTCTATGACGTGACGGAGAACGGCACCCGGCTCGGCAATCGTCGCGTCTTCTACCAATGCCAGGCCGGCGACACCCCCGATGGCTTCCGCTGCGACACGGAAGGCAATCTCTGGTGCGGCTGGGGCATGGGGGAAGGCAAGGACGGTGTCCTGGTCCTGAACACGGACGGCAAGCCGGTGCTGCGCATCCATCTGCCGGAGCGCTGCGCCAATCTCTGCTTCGGCGGCGCGCGGCGTAATCGCCTTTTTATGGCCGCGAGCAAGGGTCTTTATTCGGTCTATGTCGGCGCCCAGGGCGCCGGCCTGGGGTGAGGTGCGGAAGGGAACTCCCGCCGTCACGCGGCGTTGATCGCCAGAACCAAGAAAGGGCCGGGTTGATGCCTTCGTCGTGGATGTCTTGCTGGATCGGGCGTCTGGCTGCGGGCGCTCTGCTGCTCGGGGTCAGTGGCTGCGGCCCGGGTGGCGGCTACTACGACCCGGGCTATGCGCCGGGGTATTCGGGCTACTCATCCGGCTATTATGGCGGCAATCGCTGGGAGGAGCGGCGCTGGCGCGAGGATCGCGACCGCCGTCGCTACGAGGATCGGCGCCGCCATGAGGACAGCCGGCGGCACGAGGAGCACCGCCGGCGGGACGAGGGCCAGCGTCGTCCGCCGCCGGGCCCGCCGCCGCGCGACACCGGTCGCGGCAACTATATCGGGCCGTCGAACTGATCCGCAGGCGCCGGGCGTAACCCCGGCGTCCGATGCTGCGGCGGCGAACGAAGCGATCGCCGCCGGTCCCGGCGCAGTCTCCGGCTGTCAACGCAGCCAGGGGAGGCACGCCATGACTGTCACGGTCTTCATCCGCTACCAGATCGACCCTTTCAAGCGCGACGCCTTCGAACGCTATGCGCAGAACTGGCTCGGCATCATCCCGGCCTGCGGCGGCGACCTCCTCGGCTACTGGATGCCGCATGAGGGCACCAACACCATCGCCTTCGGCCTGATCTCCTTCGCGAGCCTCGCCGACTACGAGGCCTATCGCGCCCGGCTGCGCGCCGACGCGGCCGGGGCTCGGAATTTCGCGATGGCCGAGGAGCAGCGCTTCATCCTGAGCGAGGAGCGGACATTCCTGCGCCAGGTCGAGCCGGCCGCCTAGAGACCAGGGAGAGAGGAACGCATGGCGCAGGCCGCCGGGTGCAGCGGCATGGCGGGGCCGGAGAGGCGCCATGAGCAGCATCCCCGGACGGAGGCTGGGTGTCGCTATGTCCTTGGAATTGCTGCGGGACGATGGTGGAGCTGAGGGGAATCGAACCCCTGACCTCCTCATTGCGAACGAGGCGCTCTACCAACTGAGCTACAGCCCCGCGCCAACCGGCGCCGGACAACCACGTCCCGCGAGGCGCGCCGTATGCCCGCGCCCCCGGGCGAAGTCAAGCCGCCTTGCCCCGTTCGCCGCCCGCTACCAGCGCGGCCTCCGCTGCGCTCCAACCACGCTGGTCATTTGTTTTTGCGAGCATCTTCACCCGCCCGGGTGATTCCACCCGGACGGGATCTGCTCTAGCTTCCGGCGCGACCGGCAAGGGATGACCGATGCGCGCTCTGTTCTGGCTCTTGGATACCGCGATCTCGCTCTATGTCTGGGCGCTGATCATCTCGGCCGTCCTGTCGCTGTTGATCGCCTTCAACATCCTCGACACCCGCAACCGGCTGGTCTGGACCATCGCCGACTTCTTCTACCGGATCACCGAGCCCGCGCTGCGGCCGATCCGACGCTTCCTGCCCAATCTCGGCGGCATCGACATCTCGCCCGTGATCCTCATCCTGTTGCTGCAGGCGCTGCGCATCCTGCTGCAGGAGGTCTATGTCGCCATCCTGCGCAGCGGCGTGGGTGTTTGAGCGCGCTCGATGACCGGAGCGCCGAAGGGCGCGGAGCTTGGCGACCGGACACGGATGGCGTGACGCTGCGCGTCAAGGCGCAGCCTCGCGCGCGCCGCGCGGCGGTGGGTGGTCTCGCACCTGCCGTTGACGGCGCCCGGCTGCGCGTGGCGGTGACCGAGGCGGCCGAGGATGGCCGCGCCAATGACGCGGTCTGCGCCGCGATCGCCCGCGCGCTCGGCGTGCCGGCTTCAGCCGTCGCGCTGCGCCAGGGGGCCGCGGCGCGCGAGAAGCTGTTGCACGTCGCGGGCGACGCGCCCGCTTTGATTGCCCGACTGGAGGGCCTTGCATGACTGCTCGGATCATCGACGGCAAGGCGATCGCCGCCCGGCTGCGCACGGGGCTCGCCGCGCGCGTCGCCATGCTGGGCTTCCGCCCCGGCCTCCGCGTAGTGCGCGTGGGCGAGGATCCGGCCAGCGTCGTCTATGTCCGCAACAAGGATCGCGCGGCCAGGGAAGTGGGCTTCGACAGCGCCACCATCGTGTTGCCGGAAGCGACTTCGGAAGCCGAACTGCTAGGTGTGATCGCCGGGCTGAACGCCGATCCGGCGGTCGACGGCATCCTGCTGCAACTGCCGCTGCCCGTGCAGATCCACCCCGAGCGTGCGATCCTCGCGCTGGATCCGGCCAAGGATGTGGACGGGCTGCACCCGATCAATGCCGGGCTGCTGGCCGCCGGCAAGCCTGGGCTGACACCCTGCACGCCCAAGGGCGTCATGCATCTGCTGGCCGAGGCGGGGGTGCCGGTGTCCGGCGCCCGGGCGATCGTGCTGGGCCGGTCGGTGCTGGTCGGCCGGCCGATGGGGGCGCTGCTGCTGGCGGCGGATGCCACGGTCACCATGGCGCATTCGCGCAGCCGGGACCTGGCCGCCGAATGCCGCCGCGCCGACATCGTCATCGCCGCCGTCGGCCGCGCCGGGCTGGTGCGTGGCGACTGGGTCGCGCCGGGCGCCACCGTCATCGACGTCGGCATCAATCGCGGCACGGACGGCAAGCTGACCGGCGACGTGGCCTTCGCCGAGGCTGCCGGCCATGCTGGCGCCATTACCCCGGTGCCGGGCGGCGTCGGGCCCATGACCATCGCCTGCCTGCTCGAGAACACGCTGGAGGCCGCGCTGGTGCGGCGCGGGGCGTGAGCCCCGGCAATATCGCCCTCGCCGGTCTCTTCGTCCTCATCTGGTCCTCGGCCTTCACCTCGGCCCGCTTCGTCGTCCTGGAATGGCCGGCGCTTTGGGCGCTGGCGATCCGCTTCCTGCTCACCGCGCCGCTGGTCGCCGCCATCATCCTCGGGCTGCGCGGGCGCATCCGGCTGCCGCGGCGGGGCGATGCCGGGCGGCTGGCGCTGATGGGCGCCTTCGGCACCGGCGGCTATCTGGGTTGCGGCTGGTTCGCCTTGGCGACCACGCCTTCCGGCCTTGTGGCCCTGATCTCCGCGACGGCGCCGCTCTTCGTCGCGGCCGGGGAGCGGATCTTCTTCGGGCGGCGGCTGACGCCGCGCGCCTGGGCGGGGCTGGCGCTCGGCTGGATCGGCGTCGCGCTGCTGGGCTACTGGCGCGCGGCGGGCGGGCTGTCGGCGGCCGAGACCACCGGCATCCTGCTTTCGATCGCCGGGGCCCTGTCGCAGGCGATCGGCATCCTGGCCTATGCCCAGGTGCGCGGCCGCGTCGACGCCTGGACCTCGACCCTTGGGCAAAGCATGACCGCCGGGCTTGTGCTGCTGCCGGTGGCCTGGCTCGTGGAGGGGCCGGCGCCAGCCGCCATCAGCCTGACGGCGGCTGCGGGGATGGCCTGGTCGATCCTCGTGGTCGGCCTCGCCGGCTATGCGCTCTTCTTCACCCTGATGAAGCGCCTGCCGCCCTCGACCGCCGCCGCGCTGCAGCTCCTTTCACCGCCCGTCGCCGCCCTGCTCGGCTGGGCACTACTGTCGGAGCGACTGCTGCCCGGCGACATCCTGGGCGGGCTGGTGACGCTGATCGGTCTGGCGCTGTTGTTCTCGGCGAAGCGGGTATAGGGGGCGGCGGCTTCGGCCGGGGCCGGGCAAGCTCGCCTTTGCAGAATTTATGAACTAAATTCTCATTCGAGAACAAAAGGGAATGCCCGAATGGAGACCATCCCGGCCCACCCGCTCAGCCGCTTCGCGGCCGCGACGCTCTACGAGGCCATGGGCAAGCGCGGGGATCTCGAGCCCGCCTTGCGCGCCGTCGGCGCCGCCCGCCTGTTCGGCCCCGCCTTCACGGTGCGCTGCCATATCGGGGACAGCCGTGCTGCGCTGGTCGCGGCCGCCATCGCGCCGGCCGGATCCGTGATCGTGATCGCGGCCGGCGGGACGCACCGCAGCACGGTCTGGGGCGGAAGCTCGACCAGGGCGGCGATGCGTCGCGGTGTCGCGGGCGTCCTGACGGATGGGGCGGTCCGCGACACGGTCGAGATCCGCGCGCTCGGCTGGCCGGTCTTCGCAGCCGGCGCCGCGGTCCGCGGCGCGGTCAAGAATCATCCCGGTTGGTTCGGGGAGCCGGTTTCGGTGGGTGGCGCCGTGATCCGTCCCGGCGATCTGGTCTCTGCGGATGAGGACGGCGTGGTCGTCATTCCCGCGGAGGATGCCGCGGGCCTGCTGCCGCTCGCTGAACGACAGGCCGCCAAGGAGGCGGCGCTGGATCTGGAGATCGAGGCTGGCGCGGATTTCCGGGACCTGCAGGGGTTCCGCTGAAGCGCCGTGGCCGCGGCTCCCGCTCAACCGAGCGGCCGCCAGCCGAGCTCGGTGGATAGCGCTGCGGCGGCCTCACGCACGGCCTGCGCGACCTCGGCCTCCCGCCGGGAGGTGAAGCGGGCGCTGGCGCCGGCGGCCGAGAGCGCTGCGATCGGCCGGCCGGCGATGTTGAAGACCGGGGCCGCGATGGCGGTGATGCCGAGGATCGCCTCCTCCCGGACCAGGCCGATGCCGCTGGCACGGACCTGGCGCAGATCCTCCATGATCTCCGGCACGGTGACGCGGGTATGCGGCGTGGCCTTGGGGCGCGGCATCCGGGTCAGCCAATCCTCGGCCTCCTGCTCCGGGAGGAAGGCCAGGATCGCCTTTCCGGTCGCGGTGCAATGCATCGGGCCGCGTTCGCCGATCTGCAGCGAATGTGCCAGGGGGCCGCTCGGCGCCTCCGCGGCGACGACGATGTGTTCGTCGCCTTTCGGGACGGCCAGGGCCACGAACTCGCCCAGCCGCCGGAACAGCGCCTCGACGATCGGCGCGCCGGCCCGGACGATGTTGAGCTTCCGCAGATAGGCCTGCGACAGGACCAGGACCTGGGATGCCAGGGAATAGCGCCCGGTCGCCGCTTCCATGGTCACGTAGCCCGCGGCCTGCAGGTCCGCCAGCAGCGAGGTAAGGCTGCTCTTCGGGATACGCAGCCCCCGCGCGATGTCCGTGTGGGTCGCGCTGCCATTCTGGGCGGCGACGAATTGCAGGATCTCGAGAACGCGCAGGGCGGACTTGGCCACATCGCCTGCTACCGCCTTCTCCGGCGCCTGTCGAGCGACCCGCCGCCGTAGCCTGGGCGGGGCGGTAGTTCTCATACAAGAACTTAGTTCTTGACTGGGGCCAGGCCCTGCGGCAGTAAGGGCAGGCTATCGCCCCGGGAGGAGCCATGCCCACGGCTGCCGAGAAGATCCTGTCGCGCGCTTGCGGCCGCGCCGTCGCGGCGGGCGACATCGTCCACCCGGTCCCCGACCTGGTGACCCTGCATGACTGGTACGTCACGCACGCCGCGGCGGCGCTCGACCGCTTCGGCGTGACGGAGGTGCAGCGGCCGGAGCGGGTGCTGGTCAGCACCGATCACGAACCGGTCGCCACGTCTCCTGCTGCCGTGCTGCGTCAGGCGCAGGCACGGCAGGCAGCCGCCCGGTTCCGCTTCGGCATGTTCCACGATGTGGGGCGGGAGGGGCTTGGCCATGTCTTCCCGGTGGAGCGTGGCATCCTGGGGCCGGGCATGCTGGCCATGGGCTACGACATCCACCTGACCAATTTCGGCGCGGTCGGCGCGCTTGGCCTCTATGTGCTGAACGAGGTGACGGAGTTGCTGGCCTGCGGCAGCGTCTGGACCGAGGTGCCGGAGACCGTCCGCGTCACGGTCCGCGGCAGCCTGGCCCCCGGGGTCACGGTGCGCGACGCGGCGCAGCGCTTCATCGCCGAAGCCGATCCGCAGGTGCTGGACGACGCCGTCGTCGAATTCGCCGGGCCGGCCATGGCGACGCTCGGCATCGACAGTCGCATGACGCTGATGAACACGCCCGTCGAACTGGGCGCGCGCTCGGCCCTGGCGGAGCCAGACGCGGTCACGGAGGCCTATCTCCGCGGGCGCTACCGGCCGGGCGTGGAAGCGGCACGCTCGGATGCGGATGCCGGCTTCCGCGCCCGGCTCGACCTCGACCTCTCCGCGGTCGAGCCGCAGGTCGCCGTGCCTCCGCGGCCGGAATGCGCCGTGCCGGTCGGCGAAGTCGCCGGCCAACGGATCGACCATGCCTATATCGGCTCCTGCGCCTCGGGCTTCCTGGACGATCTGCGCCTAGCCGCCGGACTGCTCCGCGGCCGCCGCGTCGCGCCGCATGTGCGCCTCTTCGTCACGCCGGTGACCCAGGCGGTGCAGGCCGCGGCGGCGCGCGAGGGGCTGCTGGAGGTCTTCGCGGGAGCGGGCGCCATCGTCACCGCGCCCGGCTGCGGGATCTGCGCCGGCGGGCGGATCGGCGGCGTCGGGCGTGGCGAGGTCTCGATCGGGACGGGCACGCGCAACGACCCGGGCCGCCTCGGCCATCCCGATGCGGCGCTCTACCTGGCCGGGCCGCTGACCGTCGCGGCATCGGCCATCGCCGGGGAGATCTGCGACCCCCGCCAGGCGCTGGGATGGCCAGCATGACCGCGTTCAACTGGGTTCTGCGCGGCAGCGCCTGGGTCTTCGGGCATGACGTGGCGGTGGATGGCGATCTGATGCCGCTCGAGTTCGCGCTCCGCCGGGAGACGGACCCGGAGGTGCTGCGCCATCACCTCTTCGCCCAGCTCGATTCCGGGCTCGCCGCGAGGTTCCGTCCCGGCGACATCATCGTCGCGGGCCGCCGCTTCGCGCAGGGCAATCCCCACATCCAGGGCTTGCTGGGGCTGCGCGGCGCCGGGCTCGGGCTGGTTGCGGAATCGGTGCCCGGCGGCAGCTTCCGCAATGCTGTTAGTGCCGGGCTCCGCATGCTGCCGCGGGCGGAGGGCGCCATCGGCGAAGCGGCGACCGGGGACGCGCTGGAGATCGATTTCCGTACCGGCCTGTTCCGCAACCTGACGCGCGGCACCGAGCGCCGCTGGCCGCCACTGCCGCCGGGGTTGCAGACCATCATCGAGGTCGGTGGATGGGAAGCCAGCTTCCGCCAGCGGCTCGCGATGATGAAAGCGGCGGAGCCCGCCGGACCGAACGCGCCGCGCCTGTAGAAAAGCGTAGCGCCCGCAAGAAGACTCATGTGCAGCAGGAGGAAACATCCGATGCACCGTCGCATGCTGCTCGCCGGCGCCGGCGCGGTCTGCTCCGCCATCCCGTGGCGTGCGGCCCGCGCTGATCTGCCGGACCGCACGCTGTCCATCATCGTCCCGACGGTGCCGGGCGGCACCACGGACATCCTTGGCCGCCTGATCGCCCAGACCATGGCCGAAGCGCTCGGCCGAACCATCGTCGTCGAGAATGTCGGCGGCGCCGGCGGGCTTCTGGGCATGCAACGCACGGTCCGCGCACCGGTCGATGGCGGCACCCTGCTGGTCGGCAATCAGGGCATCCTGCTGGCAGCCCCGCTGCTGCTGCCCGGCCCCGGCTTCGATGCGCAGCGCGACCTGCGGCCGGTCGGTATCTTCGGCGAGGTGCCCGCGGCACTCGCCGCCAGCCGCGCCAGCGGCATCAGGAGCATGGCGGAGTTCATGGAGCGCGCCAGGGCGCGGCCCGCGCGGCTGACGCTCGGCGTTTCCGGCGTCGGCGCCGCGACGCATCTGGCCGCCGCCGCGCTGATCGAGGCCGCTGACCTGCGGGTGACGCTGGTTCCCTATCGCGGCGGCGGCCAAAGCATGACGGACCTCGCCGCCGGGACCATCGACCTTGCGATGGAGCTGGCGCCGGGGATCATCGCCGCCGCAGCCGGCGGCCACGCCGTGCCGCTGGCGGTGGGTGGCCGGGACCGGGTGCGGGAGCTGCCGGGCGTGCCGACCTTCACGGAGACCGGCATCGCCGACTATCCCGGCATCGTCTGGTACGCCTTGATGGCGCCGGCAGCGGCCTCGGATGTCGCCGTCGCCACCTATGCCGCGGCGATGGGCCGGGCGCTGCATGGGCGCGCCCTGCTCTCCCGCTTCCACGACCTGGCGGTTACGCCGCCGCCCGAGACGATGCAGGGGCCGGAGCCGCTACGGCGTCTGCTGGCTGAAGACGGGGCGAAGATCGGTGACCTCGTGCGTGCCGGCCGCATCCGCGAGAACTGACAGCCTGTCTCGAAATGGTCACGGGGCGCCATTTCGAGACAGGCGCTGAGGCCAGGCGGATCACGATCAGCGGCGATGCTCGCTTCGAGATCGATTCAATTCCGTACATAGGCCAGATTGTCTCGGTATCGCCATGAAGGCGGCCGGGAGACGTGGCATGGATTGGGACTCGGTACAGACGACGGCCAAGAATCGTGGCCAGTTGGTCTTCGCGATGGATCAAGGCCAGCTTCCAATGAAGAAGCTGCCGATCATCAAGCAACTCACCGAGGGTGGCTTCTGCATCGGCCTCTCGGTCACCTGGATCGCAATGCAATATGAGGGCAAGGCCTTCCCGGTCGACGGTGATGTCTGCGAATGGCCGCCCTTCAGGGCCGTGCTGTATCAGAATATCGCGAAAATCGAGGGCGAGCCGGACTGGACGGATTTCTGGGACACGGCCGGCCGGCCGGAGCAGCTCCGCCTCTCGGACGGTCTCCGAGCCAAGCGCGAAACCAAGCCCAGTGCCGACTTCATCTACTCGATCGTGACCAAGGCCTATGGCTGCTACGGCATCACCCTGGCGAGGGATGGCGGGGCGCACGCCGTGGCCATGCGGCACGGGCGCGACAACCGCATGCACTTCTTCGATCCGAACTACGGGCACTTCGCAGTCGCCGATCACACCAAGCTCAAGGCATTCCTGAGCTGGTTCCTCACGGAGAGCGGCTATCGGGACAGGTACGCCAAATATACCGGCGTGGTCGGCATCAAGCCCCCGATCAACGCGAAGGACGGCTGACGGCGCCGAGCGCGGCCAGCGCGCGCTCGATATCCGCCATGTCGTTGTAGACGTGGATGCCGATGCGCAGCGCGCCTTCCCGCGCGCTGACGAAGACGCCGCGCTCGCGCAGTGGGGCGACGAGCGTGCCGCCGTCGACGCCCGGCATCAGCAGTCCCAGCAGATGCGCTGCATGCCGGCGTGGCGCCGCGAAGCCGAGCGCCGCCGCGCCTTCCGCTAGGCGCCGCGACAGCGGCGCCAGATGCGCCTCGATCCGCTCTGGCCCCAGCGCGGCGACCAGGCGCAGCGCCGCAATCGCCATCGGCACCGTCACCAGATTGGCGCGCTGCCCCATGTCGTAGCGCCGGGCGCCCGGCATGAAGCGCCGCTCCCGCCCGTAGTGGTTGGTCAGCGTGTCGGCGCCGACGCGGCTGAAGGTATGCTCCTCCAGAGGCCGTCCCGCCTGCCGGTGCGGCGCGGCATAGAGCAGCCCGATTCCATAGGGGCCGAGCAGCCATTTATACGGCGCGAAGGCGAGGAAATCCGGCCGCACGGCACGGACATCGATCGGCCGCACGCCGACCGACTGGGTGCCGTCCAGCACCAGCGCGGCGCCGTGCCCGCGCGCCGCTTCGCCGATCGCCACCAGGTCGAGCGCCGCGCCATCCGTCCAGTGCACCGCGGTCAGCGCCAGGATGGCGATGCGGGGCTTGCCGCCATCCGCGATCCGCGCCAGCAGCGCCCGCGTCCAGTCTCCATCCTCCGGCCGCGGCAGCTCCTCATGCGTGGCGCCGCTCCGCTTCGCGAGCTCCATCCAGGCGAAGACCTGGGAATTGTGCTCGCCTTCCATGGTCAGCACCGCTTCGCCGGCGGTGAGTGGCAGGTTCTGCGCAGCGGTCGCGATGCCGTAGCTGGTCGCCGCGGTGATCGCGATATCCTCGGCCGAGGCGCCGATCAGCGCCGCCGCGGCGTCCCGCAGCCGCTCGACATCCTCATAGAAGGTGGCGCGGGAGGCGAGCCAGGGCGCCGCCTTGGTCGCAACCCCGATCTCACCGGCCTCCCGCACCGGGCGGGGAATCGGCGTCATGAAGGCGGCGTCGAGATAGGTGATGCCCGATGGGATGTCGAACAGGGCGCGCAGCCCATCCCAGGCGTCGGCGGTGGTCATTGCGGGACGTTCCTTTGCGGCACTACAGCGCGCCGCGTTCCTTCAGCACCGCTTCGGCGATGCGCAGCGCGTCGATTGCGGCCGGGAAGCCGCAATAGGCGACGGCATGGGTGAAGAGCTCGCTGATCTCCTCTGCGGTGCAGCCATTGTTCAGCGCCGCGATCAGGTGGATGCGCAGCTCGTGCGGATGGTTCAGCGCGCAGAGCATGGCCAGCGTGATCAGGCTGCGCTGTTTGCGGTCGAGCGCCGGACGGGTCCAGAGCGTGGCATAGGCCATCTCCTCGGAGAGCGCCCGGATCGCGGCGTTGAAGGGCGTGGTCGAGGCGTCGCGCGCCTCGGTATAGGGCGCGCCGAGGATCTCCCGCATCTCGGTGCGGCCCCGGGCGCGCAGCGTCTCATGCGCGGCCTTCTCGTCCATTGTGTCCTCCCTGCCGTTCCGGTCGCGGGCGAGCCTCCGCCCCGCGCGCGGATCATGCAAGGGCGGATCAGGCGGCAGGCTTTTCCGCGCGCCGCCGCTCGCTCTCGGTCTTGAGCTGCCCGCAGGCGGCCAGGATGTCGCGCCCGCGCGGCCGGCGGATCGGGCTCGAATAGCCGGCATCGTTCACGATGGCCGCGAATTTCCGGATCGCATCGCTGGTGCTGGTCTGGTAGGGGCTGCCCGGCCAGGGGTTGAAGGGGATCAGGTTCACCTTCGCCGGCATGCCGCGGATCAGCCGCACCAGTTCCCGCGCCTCCGCCTCGCTGTCGTTCACGCCACGCAGCATCACGTATTCGAAGGTGATGCGCCGCGCGTTGGAGGCGCCCGGATAGCGCCGACAGGCCGCCAGCAGCTCCTCGATCGGGTATTTCCGGTTCAGCGGCACGATCTCGTCGCGGAGCTCGTTGGTCACCGCATGCAGCGATACCGCGAGGCCGACGCCGAGCTCCTGTCCGCAGCGATCCATCATCGGCACGACGCCGGAGGTCGAGAGCATGATGCGGCGGCGCGAGAGCCCGATGCCCTCATTGTCCATGATGATGCGCAGCGCCTTGGCGGTGTTCTCGTAATTGTAGAGCGGCTCGCCCATGCCCATGACGACGATGTTGGACAAATGCCGCGCCGCGCCATCCGTCGGGCTCGGCCATTCGCCGTAGCTGTCGCGCCCTGCCATGAACTGGCCGACGATCTCGGCGGCGCCGAGGTTGCGCACCAGCTTCTGCGTCCCGGTGTGGCAGAACTTGCAGGAGAGGGTGCAGCCGACCTGGGTCGAGATGCAGACTGCGCCGCGCTCCTCATCCATGCTCGGGATATAGACCGTCTCGACCTGCTGCCCGTCGCGGAAGCGGAACACCCATTTGCGGGTCGCGTCGGCGCTGGTCTGCTCCAATGCGACGTTCGGCCGGTCCACCACGAAGCGCTCGGCGAGCTTCGCCTGCATCGGCTTCGCGATCGTGGTCATCTTCGCGAAATCGGTCTCGCCCTGATGGTAGATCCAGTGCCAGATCTGCTTGGCGCGGAACGGCTTCTCGCCGATCGCGGCCATCTCCGCCGTCAGCTCCTCGCGCGACAGGCCGACCAGGTCGCGGCGCCCGTCGGCGGTTTGCATCGGCGGCGGCGCGAAGATCGCCGCCTTGGCCAGGATGCGGTCGCGCTCGGCCTGGTTCAGGATCTCGTTCATCGCCGTCCCGCCGGGCATTCGCGGGAGATCGCGTCATAGGCGGCGGAGAAGCCGGCCAGCGGGAAAGTGTCCTGCGCGGTGCCGCGGCCATTGGCGGCCGGGCCGCGTGCGCTCGCCTCCCGCCCGCCGCGGAAGGCGGCGACCGTGGCGCGGCCGTCGCGGGAGAAGGCGCTGTCCGCATTGGTGTAGAACGGGAATTCGGTGCTGCCGACGCTGACCGTTACCTCGGCATTCCGGGGATAGGTGTAGCCGGCGCGGAGCGCGACCTGGTCGCGGGATCCGACCCGGTGGGTGACCAGCAGCAGCACGTTCTGCCGCGTCGGCTCGCTGCGGGCGGCGCGGGTGAAGGCGTAGCAGACCTTCTGTCCGCGCTCCATGTGGACCGCGGCCGTCCAGGTCTGGAACTGGCCGAGGCGCCTCGGCTGTGCCGCCGTCTGCGCGAGCGCGGGCAGGGTGGCGATCAGCGCGAGGCCGATGAGGGTGAGGGTCGTGCGATGGCGCATGATGGCGCCCTTGATAGGCTCGGCACCGCGGCGCAGCAACCGCGGTGCGGCCATCCCCGGGTTGCGCCGGGCGCCCGGCCGGCCGATGAGCGTCCGATGACCGGAGGGCCGAATGGCCCGAAGGTTTGAATCGGCCGCTCCGCTGACGAGGGGCGCCACGGAGCCCCTGATGACCGACACCGCCGACACTGCTCTTCGCCAGCAATACGAAGCCTATCCCTACCCGGCCCGCGACCCCAGGGACGAGGCGAAGCGCCTGATCCTCGGCAGCCCGAGCCATCTGCGGGAGGTCGACCACTGGATCTTCGGCGCCCGCCGCCCGGCGGCCTGCCCCCTGAACGCGCTGATGGCCGGCGGTGGCAGCGGCGACGGCACCATCATGCTGGCGACCCAGATGGCGCGGGCGGGGCGGGGCGGGCGCGTCACCTGGCTCGACCGCTCCGGCGCCGCCCGTGCGGTCGCCGAGGCGCGGGCGGCGGCGCGCGGCCTTCAGAACATCGTGTTCGAGGAGGGCTCGATCCTAGACCTGCCGGCCGCCGGCCTCGGCCCCTTCGACTACATCGATTGCTGCGGCGTGCTGCACCATCTGCCGGACCCGCTCGCGGGGCTGAAGGCCCTGGCCGGGGCGCTGGCGCCGGGTGGCGGCATCGGGCTGATGGTCTATGCGCCGCATGGCCGCACCGGGGTCTACATGCTGCAGGATGCGCTCCGCCTGCTCGCCCCGCCAGCGGAGGCGCCGGCCGCCCGGGTCGAGGTCGCGAAGCGCCTCTGGAAGCAGGCGCCGGAGACCGCCTGGCTGCGCAAGAACCCCTGGATCACCGACCACATCCAGGGCGGCGATGCGGGGCTGTATGACCTGCTGCTGAACCCGCGCGACGTCGCCTTCACCGTGCCGCAGCTCGCGGCGCTGGTGGAGGCGGCGGGGCTCACGATCCGCACCCTGGTGGAGCCGGTGCGCTACGACCCCGACCTCTATCTGGCCGACCCGAAACTCCGCGCCCGCACCGCGCTGATGACGCCGGTCGAGCGCGCGGCGCTCGCCGAAGCGATCTGCGGCAACATGGGCATCCACATCGCCTACTGCGTCCGTGCCGATGATCCCGCCGCGCTGCCGGACTGGGCGGATCCCGCTGCGGTGCCGGTGCTGCGGGAGCTGGACGGCGCCGCCGTCGCCCGCGGCATCCGCCCGGACGGCACCCTGCCGGTCGCCTTCGACGGGCTGCGCGCCGCCATCCCAATGCCGCGGCTGGCGGCGGCCATCCTGGCGCGAATCGACGGGGAGACGCCGGTCGGCGCCATCGCCGACGCGCTGGCCGCCAATGGCGTCTCCCACGAGGCCTTCGCCCGCGACTTCGCCGCCCTGGCACGGCAGCTCGAGGCCCTGAACCGGTTGCTGCTCACGGCGCCGACGTGACGCGGGAACCGAGCTCCCGGGCGGCGATCATCATTTTTGGGGCTGCCGTGCGCCCGGATGGTGGGCCGTCGCCGGCATTGCGCGACCGCGTGCTGGCGGCCCTCCGGCATGGGGAGCGGCTGTCGCCGCAGCCGCTCTACCTGCCGACCGGCGCCCGCGGCCGCTTCGGGCCGGAGGAAAGTGCCGTGATGGCGGCGATCCTGTCAGAGGCCGGCGTGCCGGCCACCCGGATCGTCCAGGAAACCAGCGGGACCGACACGCTCTCCTCCGTGCTGGCCTGTGTGCGGCTGTTGCGTGGCATCGGCCATGCCGGGCCGGTGCTGGCTGCCTCCAGCCCCTATCATCTGCCGCGCTGCGTTGCGCTGCTGCGCCTGGCCGGGCTGCCGGCGCGTCCGGTCAGGACGTGCGGCATGCCTGCCTCCCGCCGCTGGACGAAGCGCTGGTACTGGCGCCTCCGGGAGGTGCCGGCGCTGCCCTATGACGTGGCGCTGATGCTCTGGTATCGGTTGACCGGCCGGGCGTGACCCGGCCGGCCTGGCGACGGCCTGGTCTCAGGTTTCTTCGTCGCGATCGGCTTCGACGACGATTTCCTCGTCGATGCTGTCCGCGTCGTCCTCCAGCTCCTCCGCATCCTCGACCGCCTCGTCGCCCTCGACATCCTCGAGCTCGACATCCTCAGCCTCGGCCTCGGGCGTGACGACGCGCTTCTTCAGCTTCTCGTCGGGGACGATGTTGGCGGCGCGGCGCAGGCGCGGCTGTTCGGCCGGCTGTTCGGTACCGCATTTCGGGCAGACCGCCGGGGCGCGGGTCAGGTCATAGAATTTCGTGCCGCAGGCGACGCAGACGCGCTTCAGACCGAGTTCTGGCTTGGCCATGGGGAGGGGGAGCCTCGCTGCAGGATTGACCGCGGACACAGGGGATCGGGCGGCTGTGTCCGACGGTGAAAAACAAGGCGCGCGCATTGCCATGGGCGGGTGCCGCGTGTCAAACGCGCGCTTATGCCGCATGCCCCCGCATCTCCGCTCCTTGCCTCCCGCCCTGCCGGCCCGCTCACCGGCCGGCTCAGGGTTCCCGGCGACAAGTCGATCAGTCACCGGGCGCTGATGTTCGGGGCGCTCGCGGTCGGCGAGACCGCGATCACCGGCCTCCTGGAAGGCGAGGATGTGCTCCGCACCGCCGCCGCCATGCGCCTCCTGGGGGCTGAGGTGACCCAGCTCGCTCCCGGGGAATGGCGTGTCTCCGGCCGCGGCGTCGGCGGCCTGACCGAGCCGGCAGACGTGCTCGACATGGGCAATTCCGGCACCGCGGCCCGGCTGCTCTGCGGGCTGCTGGCCGGCCATCCGCTCTTCGCCGTGATGACCGGCGATGCCAGCCTGCGCAAGCGCCCCATGAAGCGGGTGACCGACCCGCTCTCGGCGACCGGGGCCGTGTTCCGGACGCGGGAGGGCGGGCGGCTGCCGCTGGCAGTGCAGGGGGCGGCCGATCCGCTGCCGCTCGATTACGTGCTCCCCGTCGCCTCCGCCCAGGTGAAGAGCGCCTGCCTGCTGGCCGGCCTCTGCGCCCCCGGCGTGACCCGCGTGGTGGAGCGTGAGCCGACCCGCGACCACACCGAGAACATGCTGCGCCATTTCGGCGCCTCGGTGTCGATCGAGGACACGGCGGAGGGCCGCGTCATCCTGCTGACCGGCCGGCCGGAGCTGGTGGCGGCCCCGGTCCATGTGCCGGGCGATCCCTCTTCCGCCGCCTTCCCGATCGCGGCTGCCCTGCTGGTGCCGGGCAGCCGGGTGGTGGTCGAGAATGTCGGCCTCAACCCGCTGCGCACCGGGCTTTTCGCGACGCTCCGCGAGATGGGCGCCAGGCTCACCATCGAGAATGAGCGGGTCGAGGGCGGCGAGCCGGTCGGCGACCTGGTCGCCGAGCACGGCCCGCTCCGCGCCGTCGATGTGCCGCCGCGCCGCGCCCCCTCGATGATCGATGAATATCCGGTGCTGGCGGTGCTGGCCGGCTTTGCCGAAGGCGAAACCCGCATGCGTGGCCTGCAGGAGCTCCGGGTGAAGGAGAGCGACCGGCTGGCGGCGACCGCCGCCATGCTCGCCGCCAATGGCGTTGCCGCCCGGATCGAGGGCGATGACCTGGTCGTCCAGGGCCAAGGGGGCGCGACGTCCGGCGGTCCCGTGCCCGGCGGCGGGACCGTGGAGACCCATATGGACCATCGCCTGGCGATGAGCGCGCTGGTGATGGGCCTCGGCACCCGCGCCCCGGTCGCGGTGGACGACGCCGCCTTCATCGACACCTCCTTCCCCGGCTTCGCGGCGCTGATGAACAGGCTGGCGGGCGGGGAGGCGCTGCGGGCGCCGTGACCCCCGCCGGCACCATCATCGCCGTCGATGGCCCGGCGGCGGCCGGCAAGGGCACGCTGGCCCGCCGCCTCGCGGTGGCGTTCGGGCTGCCCTATCTGGACACCGGCCTGCTCTACCGGGCGGTGGGGCGACGGCTGCTCGATGCCGGCGCCGATCCGCGGGACGCGATCCATGCCGAGGCGGCCGCCCGCGCCCTGATCGCCGAGGACCTCGCCCGCACCGACCTGCGCGGCCCGGCCGCCGACATGGCCGCGAGCGCGGTCGCCGCCATTCCCGCCGTGCGCGCCGCGCTGCTCGACTGGCAGCGCGATTTCGGCCGGGCGCAGGGCGCCGTGATGGATGGGCGCGACATCGGCACCGTGGTCTTCCCTGACGCCCAGGCGAAGCTCTTCGTCACCGCCAGCATCGAGGAGCGCACCCGCCGCCGGCTGGCGGAGCTGCGCGCCCGCGGCATCGCGGCCGATCCGGCGCAGGTGGAGGCGGAGCTCCGCGTGCGCGACGCCCAGGACGAGGCGCGCCCGGTGGCGCCGCTGCGCCCGGCGGCGGATGCCCTACTGCTCGACACCACGGATCTCGATGCTGAGGCCGCCTTCACGGAGGCGCTGCAGCTTATTGAATCGCGTCTCGGCAAGGACCTGGACACGCGCCGCGCTTGACTCCCACTGGGGCGAAGCCTAAGCGACCCCTGACGCAGTCCCGGCGACGGGGGCGTTCGTTTCGGCGCATCCATGCCGAAACCGGAAGCGGGCGGACCGTTACGCGCCCATCCAACCGGGTCCGGGATTCCCGCCGAGGCGGTGCCGGACCAAGCCGTTCCCGCCAGGCCTCAGGGCCATTGGGGAGCGCAGGACCGAAGGCCCGCAGCCTGGCGCGCGGGCCATCACCGGAAAGACACAGGACTGCATGGCCACCATTACCGCCGACCGCGCGGGCAGCGAGGATTTCGCCGCCCTTCTCGACGAGACCCTCGGTGCTGACACCGGCTTTGCCGGCTCCGTCGTCACCGGCCGCGTCATCCGCGTGGATGACGATTTCGCAGTCGTCGATGTCGGCCTGAAGAGCGAGGGGCGCGTTCCCCTCCGTGAATTCGCCCCCCCGGGCGCCAAGCCGGAAGTGAAGCCCGGCGACGTCATCGAGCTGTTCGTCGAGCGCTACGAGGACCGCGACGGTACGATCGTCCTGTCCCGTGAGAAGGCGCGCCGCGAGGAAGCCTGGACCAACCTCGAGAAGTCCTTCACCGCGCAGCAGCGCGTGAACGGCGTCATCTTCGGGCGCGTGAAGGGCGGCTTCACCGTCGATCTCGGCGGCGCTGTCGCCTTCCTGCCGGGCTCGCAGGTCGATATCCGCCCGGTGCGCGATGTCGGGCCCCTGATGGGCAGCCCGCAGCCCTTCCAGATCCTCAAGATGGACCGCGCCCGCGGCAACATCGTCGTCTCCCGCCGCGCGGTCCTCGAAGAGACCCGCGCCGAGCAGCGGAGCGAGCTGATCCAGGGCCTCAAGGAAGGCATGATCCTGGACGGCGTGGTGAAGAACATCACCGATTACGGCGCCTTCGTGGATCTGGGCGGCGTCGACGGCCTGCTGCACGTCACCGACATCGCCTGGCGGCGCATCAACCACCCGAGCGAGGCGCTGACCATCGGCCAGCCCGTGAAGGTGCAGGTGATCCGCTTCAACAGCGAGACGCAGCGCATCAGCCTCGGCATGAAGCAGTTGCAGGCCGATCCGTGGGACGGCGTCGCGCTGAAGTACCCGGTCGGCGCCAAGTTCGCGGGCCGCGTGACCAACATCACCGACTACGGCGCCTTCGTGGAGCTGGAGCCGGGCGTCGAGGGCCTCGTGCACGTCAGCGAGATGTCCTGGACGAAGAAGAACGTCCACCCCGGCAAGATCGTCGCGACCTCCGAGCAGGTGGACGTGATGATCCTCGATGTGGACGAGCCGAAGCGCCGCATCTCGCTCGGTCTGAAGCAGGCCCAGGGCAACCCCTGGGAGCTGTTCCTGGAGGCGCATCCGCCGGGCTCCATCGTCGAGGGCGAGATCCGCAACATCACCGAGTTCGGCCTGTTCATCGGCATCTCCGCGGATATCGACGGCATGGTCCACATGTCCGACCTGTCCTGGGACGAGGCCGGCGAAGCCGCGATGGCCAAGTACAACAAGGGCGACACCGTCAAGGCGAAGGTGCTCGACGTCGACGTGGAGAAGGAGCGCATCTCCCTCGGCATCAAGCAGCTCGAGGCCGATCCGGCCGCCGAGGTGCTGGATCGCGTCCGCAAGGGCGACATCGTCACGACCATCGTCACCAAGGTCGAGGCGAACGGCATCGAGGTGAAGGTCGACGACGTGCTGACCGGCTTCATCCGCCGCGCCGAGCTCGCTCGTGACCGCAACGACCAGCGCCCCGAGAAGTTCGCGATCGGCGAGAAGGTCGATGCGAAGGTCACCGCCGTGGACCGCGCCGCCCGCCGCCTCGCCCTGACCATCAAGGGCAAGGAAGTCGAGGAGGAGCGCCAGGCAGTGGCCGAATACGGCACCACCGACAGCGGTGCCTCGCTCGGCGACATCCTGGGTGCGGCGATCCGCCGCCGCCGCGAGATGGCCGGCGAGGAGTGATACTCGGCGGAGCCGAGTATCGGCGCGCAGGGTTGGTGTGGCGGCTGCGCGCCTAAGAAAGGCTCTTCCAGCCGCCCGCGGCTGAGCTTGGAGAAACCCCGGGGCGCAGGCCTCGGGGGTTTTCTTTTGCAGCCCTGCGCCGCCCCTGGCGCCGCGGCGCCGCCGGGGGCATCTATGGGCCATGTCCCTGGATGCCGACCTCCTTACCGATCGCCGCCGCCTCAAGCGCCGGCTCTCGCTCTGGCGCCTGCTCGCGATCGTCGCGGTGCTGGGGGTAATCGGCCTCGCCGCCGGCGGCGGGGCGCGGATCGGCATGGAGGCCACTGCCGGCCGCGCCCATGTCGCGCGCCTCGCCATCTCCGGCACGATCGGGGAGGCCAGGCGCGAATTGCAGGTGCTGGAGCGCGCCCGGCGGGATGACAATGTCCGTGCCCTGATCCTCGCCATCGACAGCCCCGGCGGCACCATGGCGGGGGGCGAGGCGCTGCATGCCGCGATCGCCCGTTTCGCCGAGACCAAGCCGGTGGTCGCGACCATGGGTGGCGTCGCGGCCTCCGCCGGCTACATGATCGCGATGCCGGCGCAGCGCGTGCTGGCCCGCGAATCGACGCTCACTGGCTCGATCGGTGTCCTGCTGCAGAGCATGAACGTCTCCGACCTGCTGGAGCGCTTCGGCATCCGTCCGGAGGTCATCGCCTCCGGCCCCTTCAAGGACCAGCCGAGCCCGTTCCGCCCGCTGACCGCCGAGGGTCGCGCCTCGCTGGAGCGGCTGATCGCCGATCTCCATTCCCAATTCGTCCACATCGTCGCCGCCGGCCGGCACATGGAGGAAGCGCAGGTCCGCGAACTCGCCGATGGTCGCGTCTTTTCGGGACGGGAGGCGGTGGGCCTCGGGCTCGTCGATGCGATCGGCGGCGAACGGGAGGCGCGGGCCTGGCTGGCGGCCGAGCGCGGCGTGCCGGAGAGCCTGCCGCTCCGCACCATCGAGACCCGTGGCCGCGCCGAGCGCTTCTTCGCCGATGCCAGTGGCTGGATGATGAAAACCCTTTTCTCTGAATGGCTTGGCGTTGACGTCCCTCGGGCGCTCTGGCAGCCTTTCCCTTGAGGGAGAGGGCTGGGCGCCATGACCAAGTCGGAGCTGATCGCGCAGTTGGCGGCCGAGAACCCGCATCTGCGGCAGCCGGATATCGAGTTGATCGTCGCCACCATCTTCGAGGAGATCACCGCCGCCCTGGCGCGCGGGCAGCGCGTCGAGCTCCGCGGCTTCGGGGCCTTCTCCACCAAGCAGCGGGAGCCCCGCACCGGGCGCAACCCGCGCACCGGGGAGACGGTGGATGTCTCCGCCAAGGCGGTGCCCTATTTCAAGCCGGGCAAGGAATTGCGGGAACGCGTGAACGAGAGCGGCAAGCCCGATGACGGCAAGCGTCGTCCGGCGGCACCGCGCCGCACGCCTGTTCCGGCCTGACCGGTGCTTTGTGTGATCGCGTAATCCAGGTTTTTCGGCCGGACCGGCCTCAGAGACCGTTTGGGAATGGCGGCGGTGGAGGGATGGCGAGGGATTTTTCGTCCCTGATGTGTCGGCTGACGCAGCCGATGCTGGTTGCATCGGCGAGGAAGCCGGCGCGGCAGGGGCGGAAAAGACCCGCCAGACTGACCCGCCGCTATTTCCAAACGGTCTCTCAAGTCATCACGCTCTGGGCGGTCGCCTGAGGAAAGGTCCTCGATGTTTCGCTGGCTGTTGATCGCGCCGCTGCTGATCCTCGTCGTGCTCTTCGCGCTGAGCAACACGGCCCCGGTCTCGCTCACCCTTTGGCCCTTCGACTTGGCCTGGCAGGCGCCGCTCGCGGTCGCGGTGCTGGTCATCGCGGGCTTCTTCTTTCTGCTCGGCGCGCTGATCGCCTGGCTCTCCGGCCTGCCGGCCCGTCGCCGCGCGCATCAGCTCGAAGGCGTGGTGCGCACGCTGGAGCGCGAGCTCGGCGGCCTGCGCGCCAAGACCGAGACGGAGGCCGAGGCACGGCGCCAGCAATTGCCAGGGCCTGCGGCGTGATCGCGCGGCCGAACAGCTTCGCCGGCCGCATCATCGCCGCGATAGACACCGGCGATACGACGCGCGCGGAGCAGCTCGCGCATGCCCTGGCTCGCCGCACCGGCCTGCTGAAGGTCGGGCTGGAGCTGTTCTGCGCCGGCGGTCCGGCCGTGGTCACCGGGATCGCGGAGCAGGCGCCGGTCTTCCTCGACCTCAAGCTGCACGACATCCCGAACACGGTCGCGGGCGCGGTCCGCAGCCTGCTGCCGCTGGCACCCGCGATGCTGACGCTGCATGCCGCCGGCGGTCCGGCGATGATTGCGGCGGCGCGGGAGGCGGCGGAGCAGGCCGGCGCCGCGCGGCCGATGCTGCTCGCGGTCACGGTGCTGACCAGCATGGATGCGGCGACCCTGTCGGAGATCGGTGTCGCCGGCGGCCCGGTGCAGCAGGTGCTGCGCCTGGCGCGGATAGCGTTGGCCGCCGGCGCCGATGGCCTCGTCTGCTCGCCCCAGGAAGTCGCGCGCATCCGCGACGCCTATGGTGCAGCGCCTTTCCTGGTCGTCCCCGGCGTGCGTCCGGCCGGCAGCGCCATGGGCGACCAGGCGCGCGTCGCGACGCCGGCGGAGGCCATCGCGGCCGGGGCCGACTGGCTCGTCATCGGGCGCCCGATCACCGGTGCCGCAGACCCTGCCGCCGCCGCGGAAGCGATCGCCGAGAGCCTCCGATGATCGTCAAGATCTGCGGCCTCAGCGAAGCCGAGGGCTTCGACGCCGCTGTCGCCGAGGGCGCCGACCTCGTGGGCTTCGTCTTCTTCCCGGCCTCCCCGCGGGCGGTGACGCCCGCCCAGGCGGCAGCGCTCTCGGCGCGCCATGCCGGCGGGCCGGGGCGCACCGGGCTCTTCGTCGATCCGAGCGATGACGCGATCGCCGCGGTGCTGGCGGCGCTGCCGCTCGATATCCTGCAACTGCATGGCGGAGAGACGCCCGAGCGCTGCGCCGCCATACGGGCGCGTTTCGGCGTGCCGGTGATGAAGGCGCTCGGCGTCGCGACGCCGGCCGATCTGGATGGGCTGGCCGCTTACGCGCCGGCGGTGGACCGTTTCCTGCTCGACGCCAAGCCGCCGCCGGAGGCGACCCGGCCTGGTGGCAACGCGCTGGCCTTCGACTGGAGCCTGACCGCCGGTCGGGCCATCCCACGCCCCTGGCTGCTGGCCGGTGGCCTGACGCCCGGGAACGTGGCGGAAGCGGTCCGGATCTCCGGCGCGCCGGGGGTCGATGTCTCCTCTGGCGTCGAGCGCGGCCACGGCGAGAAGGATCCGGCGCTGATCGCCGCCTTCATCCGCGCGGCGCGGGGCGGGTAGCGATCCGCCCTCCGGGGCGCTATGTGACCCCTTGAGGACGCAGGACAGGCCCGTGAACCAGACGCTCCGCAATTCCTTCAAGCTCGGCCCCGACGGCCGGGGCCGCTTCGGCACCTTCGGTGGACGTTTCGTCGCCGAGACGCTGATGCCGCTGATCCTCGAGGTCGAGCGCGCCTATGAGGCCGCCAAGACCGACGTGGCCTTCCAGACGGAATGGCGCCGTCTGCTGGCGCATTATGTCGGCCGCCCGAGCCCGCTCTGGTTCGCCGAGCGCCTGACCGCGCATCTGCGCCAGGCGGCGCCGGCCGGGAAGGGCGCCCGCGTCTATTTCAAGCGGGAAGAGCTGAACCATACCGGCGCGCACAAGATCAACGCGGTGCTCGGCCAGATCCTGCTGGCCAGGAAGATGGGCAAGACCCGCATCATCGCGGAAACCGGCGCCGGCCAGCACGGTGTCGCGACGGCGACTGCCTGTGCCCTGTTCGACCTGCCCTGCACCGTCTTCATGGGCGCGACCGATGTCGAGCGGCAGAAGCCCAACGTCTTCCGCATGAAGCTGCTGGGCGCAGAGGTGGTGCCGGTGACCTCCGGCGCCGCCACGCTCAAGGACGCGATGAACGAGGCGCTGCGCCACTGGGTGGCGAATGTCGCTGACACCTATTACTGCATCGGCACTGTCGCCGGCCCGCACCCCTATCCCACCATGGTGCGCGACTTCCAATGCGTCATCGGTGACGAGCTCCGCGAGCAGATCCTGGCCGCCGAGGGAAGGCTGCCGGATGCACTGGTCTGCGCGGTCGGCGGCGGCTCCTCCGCCATGGGACTGTTCCATCCCTTCCTCGATGACGCCGGCGTCGCGATGTATGGTGTCGAGGCAGCGGGGCGGGGCCTCGACACTGAGGAACATGCGGCTTCCATCAGTCGCGGCGCGCCCGGGGTGCTGCACGGCAACCGCACCTATCTGCTGCAGGACAGCCAGGGCCAGATCAACGAAGCGCATTCGATCAGCGCCGGCCTCGATTATCCCGGCATCGGGCCGGAGCATTCCTGGCTGCATGAGCAGGGTCGCGTGACCTATGTCGGCGCCACCGATAACGAGGCGCTGGAGGCGTTCCAGCTCTGCTCGAAGCTCGAAGGCATCATCCCGGCCCTGGAGAGCGCGCATGGCCTCGCGCATGTGCTGAAGCTGGCGCCGGAGATGCCGGAGGATGGCATCATCGTGCTGAACCTCTCGGGGCGCGGCGACAAGGACATCTTCACCGTCGCCCATCACCTGGGGGTCAGCCTGTGAGCCCGTCCGATTCTGAAGCACCGCAGCGCAGCGAGGAGCGAAGCGTGAATCGGCCGGGCCAGACGTCACGCATCGCGGAGCGCTTCGCCAGCCTCAAGGCATCGGGGCGTGGCGCGCTCCTGACTTATCTCCAGGCCTATGACCCCGACCCCGCGACCTCGCTCGCGATCCTGCGTGGCTTGCCGGGCGCGGGCGCCGACGTCATCGAGATCGGCGTCGCCTTCACCGACCCGATGGCTGACGGCCCTGCGATCCAGCTCGCGGCGCAGCGCGCGCTGAAGTCGGGCGCCACCCTGTCGCGGACGCTTGCGCTGGTGCGTGACTTCCGCGCCGAGGAGCAGGCGACGCCGATCGTGCTGATGGGCTACTACAACCCGATCCTGAGCTACGGCATCGACCGCTTCTGCATCGATGCCGCTTCCTCCGGCGTCGATGGCCTGATCATCGTCGACGTGCCGCCCGAAGAGGCGGACGAGATCGAGCCGCAGGCCAAGGCCAACGGCCTCGACCTGATCCGCCTGGTGGCGCCGACCACCGACGACGCGCGGCTGCCGGGCGTGCTCGCGGCGACCTCGGGCTTCGTCTACTACGTCTCGATCACCGGCATCACCGGCACCAAGAGCGCGACGCGCGAATCACTCGCCGCCGAGATCCCGCGCATCCGCCGCCACACCGATCTGCCGATCGCCATCGGCTTCGGCATCCGCACCCCGGCCCAGGCTGCCGAGGCCGCATCCATCGCCGATGGCGCAGTGGTCGGCACGGCGCTGGTCGATGTGCTGAAGGACAGCCTGGACGAGCAGGGCCGCGCGAAGCCGGACACGGTGCGGCGCGTGCTGGATGCGGTGCGGGCCTTGGCGGATGCCGTGCGCGGCAACGCATGATGAACGGCGCGCTTGCGCGCCGAGGCCGCGAACGCGGCCCGCCGGCAGTCCGGCGAAAGCCAAGGCGGGCGGATGCCCGCCGCCCGGCGTTTGAGGGACGATGATATGAACTGGATTTCCGAGTGGGCGCTGCCCAAGATCAAGACGCTGTTCGGCGCATCGCGGGAGGTGCCGGAGAATCTTTGGCACAAATGCCCCGCCTGCGAGCAGATGATCTTCCACCGCGACCTCGAGCGGAACCTGCACGTCTGCACCCATTGCGGCCACCACATGCGGATCAGCGCCGCGCGCCGCCTGGAATGCACCTTCGACCCCGGCTTCAGCCGTATCGAGCTGCCGAAGGTCCCGGCCGATCCGCTGCGCTTCCGCGACCAGCGCCGCTATGCCGACCGGCTGCGCGAAGCGCAGGTGAAGGCCGCGATGGATGATGCGGTCGCCGTCGCGCATGGCGCGATCGAGGGCCAGCGCGCCGTCGTCGCCGCCTTCGAATTCGCCTTCATGGGCGGCTCCATGGGGGCCGGCGTCGGCGAGGCGATCGTCACCGCGGCCCGGCTCGCGGTGCTGCAGGACGCGCCGCTGATCGTCTTCACCGCCTCCGGCGGCGCGCGCATGCAGGAAGGCGCGGTGTCGCTGATGCAGATGCCGCGCACCGTCATCGCGACGCGGCTGGTGAAGGAAGCGGGCCTGCCCTTCATCGTCGTGATGTGCGACCCGACCACCGGCGGCGTCACCGCGAGCTTCGCGATGCTGGGTGACATCCATATCGCCGAGCCCGGCGCCATGATCGGCTTCGCCGGCGCCCGCGTGATCGAGCAGACGGTGCGGGAGAAGCTGCCCGAAGGCTTCCAGCGCGCCGAATACCTGCTGGAGCACGGCATCCTCGACATGGTGGTCAAGCGCGGCGAGATGCGGGAGACGCTGGCCCGCGTCATCGGTCTGCTGCGCGAACCGCTGCTGACCCAGCCGGAGCGGGCGCCTGCCGCCGCAGAGGCCAGCAACGTGATCGCGCTGCCGACCCCGGAGGCGCCGGCACCCGCCGCGAGCTGAGAGCCTGTAAAATGCCTCGACAGCCTGCCGCCACGCCATTCCCAAACAGGCTCTGACCATGCCGACTGGCCGCAGCGAGGCGATCCTCGAACGCCTGCACAGGCTGCACCCGAAGCTGATCGATCTCAGCCTCGGCCGGATGCAGCGTGCGCTCGATGCGCTCGGCAATCCGGAACGGCACCTGCCGCCGGTGATCCATGTGGCCGGCACCAATGGCAAGGGCAGCACCTGCGCCTTCCTGCGCGCCATCGCGGAAGCCGCCGGCCAGCGCGTGCACGTCTTCACCTCGCCGCACCTGGTGCGCTTCCACGAGCGCATCCGCCTGGCCGGTGACCTCGTGAGCGAGGCGATGCTGGCCGAAGCCTTCGAGGAGGCCGAGCGCGTGAATGCCGGCTTGCCGATCACCGTCTTCGAGATCACGACCGCCGCGGCCTTCTGGCTGTTTTCCCGTGTCCCGGCCGATCTCCTGGTGCTGGAGGTCGGGCTCGGCGGCCTCTATGACGCGACCAATGTCGTCGACCGACCGGCGGCGACGGCGATCACCAGCATCTCCATGGACCACATGGAGTTCCTCGGGGACCGGATCGCCGGCATCGCGCGGGAGAAGGCGGGCATCATCAAGCCGGGCGTGCCCTGTGCCAGCGCGCGCCAGCCACCGGATGCCGCTGCCGTCATCGCCGATGTCGCCGGCGCCGAGGCCGCGCCGCTGCTGGTTCGGGGCGTCGGCTGGACCGCCGAGGCGACGGCGACAGGCTTCCGCTATGCGGATGCGCAGGGCGCGCTCGACCTGCCGCCACCATCCCTGCTGGGGCCGCACCAGATCGAGAATGCCGGCATCGCCATCGCGGCACTGCGCGCCTGGAACCCGCCCTGGCTGACGCCAGGGGCCATCGCGCGCGGCGTCGCCGCCGCCGAATGGCCGGCGCGGCTGCAGCGCCTGCGCGGCCGGCTGGCCGCATCGCTGCCGGCGGGATCGGAGCTCTGGCTCGATGGCGGCCACAATGCCGGCGGCGGCGCCGCGCTCGCCGCCCAGCTCGCCCTGTGGCGGGCGGCGCCCGATGCGCCGCCGCTGCACCTGATCGTCGGCATGAAGGGCAGCAAGGTGGTGGAGGATTTCCTGCGCCCGCTGCTGCCGCATGCGACGACGCTCTGGGCGGTGGCGGAGCCCGGCCAGCACCAGGCGACACCGGTCGAGCGCATCGTGGAAGCCTCCGGTGGCGTTGCCCGCATCGGGCCGCGCGTCGCGGATGCGCTGGCGCAGCTCGGCGGTGCGCCCGGCCGGGTATTGATCTGCGGCAGCCTCTATCTGGCCGGCGAAGTCCTGAAGATGGACGCCGGACTCGACTAGAGTGAGCTGCCGCCGCAGATGACGATCTGCTGGCCGGTGATGGCGCCGGCTTCCGGGCCGAGCAGGAAGGCGGTCAGCGCCGCGACCTCCTCCGGGTCGATGTAGCGCCCGATCGGCGGCAGGCGTGTCGGCGTGCCGCGGCGCGCCGGGTCGCGCAGCATCGGGGTGTCGGTCGCGGCCGGCGCGACCACGTTCACGGTGATGCCGCGCGGCGCAAGCTCCAGCGCCCAGGACCGCGCCATGGCGACGAGCGCCGCCTTGCCGGCGGCATATTGGCTGCGCCCCGCGGCGCCGGCGGCGGTGCGGCTGCCGATCAGCACGACCCTGCCGCCATCCGCCATCGCCGGCACCAACGCGTCCGCCAGCAGGAAGGCAGCGTCGACATGCAGGCGCCAGAGCGTCCTGCCGGCCTCGGCATCGAGCGCCCCGAGCGTCCCGCCGCGCATCAGCCCCGCGGCGTGGACGATCGCCGTCGGCCGCAGGCCCTGGACCGCCACGGCAAGCTGCGACGGATCCAGCAGGTCCGCAGCCCTGTGGGCGTAGTTCGGTGAAGGGTTGCCGGGGTCGGTCCGGCTCAGACCGGTCACCTGCCAGCCGCCGCGCAACAGCCGGGCCGCGATCGCGGCCCCGATGCCGGAACTGGCCCCGGTCACCACGGCATGGCCTCCCAAGGACGTCATTGCGTGCTCCTCCCGCTTCCCCATCGGGGCTTGACGCTGCGGCTCGCGGCGCTTTAACAGATGGCGAGTTGGCGAACAAGTGTTCGCATTCCGATCAAATCAGCCCCGAGGGGGCGGACGGGAGGGACGAGTGCCGGAAGAGGCAGCCAGCAGGTCCGCGACCGCGGGGCGCGAGGAACCGGCTTCGGAAAACCCGAAGAACCAGGTGCGCTCGGTCGTGAAGGCATTCGCGGTGCTGAAGGCCTTCGGGCGCGACCTGCCCGAGCTGACGGTGGCCGAAGTGGCGGCGCGCGCCGGCGTCGACCGCGGCACCGCTTTCCGGCTGATCCACACCCTGATCGGCCTCGGCTATCTGCGGCCGGTGCCGGATGGCCGCCGCTTCCGGCTCACCCTGAAATGCCTGGAGCTCGGCTTCTCGGCCCTCTCAGCCGGAGACCTGCCCGACCACGCCCTGCCGCTGCTGCGCGAGCTGGTGCCGGGCGTCGCCGATGCCGGCTCGCTCGGCGTGCTGGACAAGGGCGAGGTCATCTACCTGGCCCGGGTCGATGCGGGGCTCGAGCGGCACGGCGTCATCCGCCGCCCCGGCAGCCGCATCGGCGCCTATGCCACGGCGCTCGGGCAATCGATTCTCGCCTGGCTGCCGCGGCAGGAGCAGATCGCGCATCTCGAAAGCGTCGAGCGGGTGAAGCTCTCGGAGCGGACCCTGACCGATCTCGACGCGCTGCTGGCGCGGCTCGAGGAGGTCCGGGCGCGCGGCTATGCCGTGTCGGATGGCGAGAACGCCTATGGCCTCGTCACCGTCGCGGCGCCGGTGCTCGACCAGCGCGGCGCGCCCTGCGCGGGAATCAGCCTCACGATCGGCGACGGGCGCCTCTCCAGCGCGGATTTCACGGCGCTCGCCGCGCCACGCGCGCAGCACCTCGCGGCCGAGCTGAGCGAGGGCGTGCGCCTCTCGCTCGGCGCCATCGGGCTTCCCGTGGGGACGCGATGACCGCTGCCACACATCCCCTTGGCCTGAGCGATTTTCCGGAACACCACGCATGACAGAGCTGCTCCGCCCGATCGAGATCACCCGCCCGCCTGCGATCGAATTCGGCGCCGGCCTGGTCGGCGCCGTCGGCCGTTGGGCTGCGGCGCAGGGCATCACCCGCTGCCTGGTCGTGGCGGATGCCTTCAATGCGGCGCGCATCGAACTGCTCGGTCTGCCGGGTGAGGTCACCGTCTTCGGCGAGGTGAAGCCGGAGCCTGACATCCCGAATCTGGAACGCGCGCTGGCGCTCGCGGAGCGCGCAAAGCCCGATCTGGTCGTCGGCTTCGGCGGCGGCAGCGCCATGGATCTCGCGAAGCTGGTCGCGGTGCTGCCGGGCAGCGGCCAGGCCATCCATGACGTGGTCGGCGCGGAACGCGTCGCTGGGCGCAGCACTGCCCTGGCGCAGGTGCCGACCACCTCCGGCACCGGCAGCGAGGCCGGCACGCGGGCGCTGGTGACGGATCCGGCGACGCGGAACAAGCTCGCGATACAGAGCCGGCACATGTTGGCCGATCTCGCGGTCGTCGATCCCGACCTCACTCTGACGGTGCCGTCCGCCGTCACCGCCGCGACCGGTGTGGACGCGCTGGCGCATTGCGCGGAGGCCTTCACCAGCCGCCGTGCGCATCCGCTGATCGATCTCTACGCGCTGGAGGGCATCAGGCTGGTCGGCCGGTACCTCGCCCGCGCCGTCGCGGATGGCAGCGACCGAGAGGCACGAGCGGGCCTCTCGGTCGCCTCGCTCTATGGCGGCTTCTGCCTCGGACCCGTGAACACCACGGCGGGGCATGCGGTGGCCTATCCGCTGGGCACGCGGCATCACGTCGCGCATGGCCTGGCCTGCGCGGTGATCTTCCCGCACACGCTCGCCTTCAACGCTCCGGCCGTGCCGGAGAAGACGGCGCTGATTCTGGCCGCGCTCGGCCTCCGCGCCGCATCCGATGAGGGCGCGGTGCTCGCCGCCGCGCACGGCTTTTGTGCGCGGCTCGGCATCGAGATGCGGCTCTCGCGCCTCGGCGTGCCGGAAGACGACCTCGGCACGATGGCGGAGGAAGCGCATGCGATCCGCCGTCTACTCGACAACAACCCCCGCGACCTGAGCCGCGACCGGATCCTCGCGATCTATCGAGCGGCGCTGTGAGGACATCCGGCATGAGCAGCACCACTGGCACGATTGAGCGCATCGAGAGCCTGGGCCCCGCGCCAGATGATCCGGCCCGGATCGAGGCCTTCATCCCGACGCCCTGCGTGCAGAACCATGCCGCCTTCCTGATGCCGCTCTCCGGCGGCGACCTCGGCTGCGTCTGGTTCGGCGGCACGCAGGAAGGCGTGCCCGACATCGCCGTGCATTTCTCCCGCCTCGCGCCGGGTGCCATGCGATGGAGCGATCCGGTGCGGCTCTCCGACGACCCGACGCGGTCGGAGCAGAACCCGCTGCTGTTCCCCGCACCGGACGGGACGCTGTGGCTGCTCTGGACCGCGCAGGTCTCCGGCCATCAGGACACCGCCATCATCCGCCGGCGCATCTCCGCCGATGACGGGCGGAGCTGGGGGGCGGTCGAGACGCTGTTCAGGGCACAGCCGGGCTTCGGCACCTTCATCCGCCAGCCGATCGTGGTGCTCGCGAATGGCGACTGGCTGCTGCCGATCTGGCGCTGCGTCACGCCGCCGGCGGGCGCCTGGACCGGCGACCTCGACACCTCCTCGGTGATGATCTCCTCCGATGCCGGGCGGAGCTGGACGGAGCATGCGGTGCCGGGCAGCCAGGGCTGCGTGCACATGAACATCCTGGACCTGGGCGAGGCCGGGCTGGTCGCCTTCTTCCGCAGCCGCTGGGCGGATTGGATTTACGCCACGCGCTCCATGGATGGCGGGCGGAGCTGGTCGGAGCCGGTGCCGACGGCACTGCCCAACAACAATTCCTCGATCCAGGCGGCGCGCCTCGCCAACGGGCACATCGCCATGGTGTTCAACGACTCCAGCGCCTTGGACGCGACCGGGCGGCGGCTCTCGCTCTATGACGATATCGGTGGCGGGGACGACCTCGCACCGGCCGCGCCCGCATCTGGGCGCAGCGCCTTCTGGGGCGCGCCGCGCGCGCCGATGACGCTCGCGATTTCCGAGGATGAGGGGCGAAGCTGGGGTTGCCGCCGCAACCTGGAAACCGGTGACGGCTACTGCCTGACCAACAATTCGAAGGAGCGGCTGAACCGAGAATTCTCCTATCCCTCGATCTGCCAGACGCCCGACGGACAGCTCCACATCGCCTACACCTACTTCCGCCAGGCCATCAAATATGTCCGCGTCGCGGAGGATTGGGTGCGGGGAGGCGGCCAATGAGCACGCTGCATCCGCGCGGCGTCTACTGCGCATCGCTCACGCCGCTCACCGCGGATCTGGCGCCGGACCATGCGCGCTTCGTCGCCCATTGCCGTTGGCTGCTCGATGACGGCTGCGACGGCATCGCGCTGCTCGGCACCACCGGCGAGGCGAATTCCTTCTCGACCGGCGAGCGCCAGGACCTGCTCGAAGCCGCGATCGCCGGCGGTATCGCACCGGAGCGGCTGCTGCCCGGCACCGGTGTCACCGCACTGACCGAGACCGTGGCGCTGACCCGGCACGCGCTCTCGCTCGGCGTCACCACGGTCGTGATGCTGCCGCCCTTCTACTACAAGGGCGTGAGCGAGGATGGCCTCTTCGCCGCCTATGCGGAGGTGGTGGAGCGGGTTGCGGATGCGCGGCTCCGGATCGTGCTCTATCACATCCCGCAGATGTCGGCGGTGCCGATCACCTTTCCGCTGATCGAGAGGCTGTGCGCGCGCTATCCGGGCGTCTTCACCGGCATCAAGGATTCCGCCGGCGACCTCTCGCACATGGAAGCGCTGGTGGAACGCTTTCCCGGCCTCGCGGTGCTGGCGGGGGCGGATCCGCTGATGCTGCCGCTGCTGCGCAAAGGCGGCGCCGGCTGCATCACCGCGACCTCCAATCTCGTCGCCGCGGATCTCGCCTTCGTCTTTCGGCATGTCGGCGATCCCGCCCGCGCCGCGCAGGTGGAGGCGGCCCAGGCCCGGATCGTCGCCGCGCGCAACCGCGCATCACGCTTCGCGCAGATGGCGTCGCTGAAGGTCCTGCTTGCCGCGCGCACGGGTGACGAAGGCTGGCGGCGCCTGCGGCCGCCCTTGCTGCCGCTGACAGAGCAAGAGGCCGGGGCGCTGCTGGAGATGTGAGGGATCGGCGTTTCGGATCAGGGAGGAAGAGACAATGCGTAGACGCGAATTGACGGCAATGGCGCTCGGCCTGCTGGCGGCACCCGCCGTCCACGCGCAAGGCCCCTGGCCGCAGGGCAGGCCGATCCGGGTCATCTGCCCCTGGCCGCCGGGTGCTGCCAACGACATGCTCGCGCGCCTGCTGGCGCAGCGGCTGCAGGAGAAGCTCGGCGCCACCGCGGTGGTGGAGAACCGCACCGGCGGCGCCGGGCTGATCGGCACCAATGCGGTGCTGCAGGCGGCGCCGGACGGCTACACCTTGCTCGGTTCGGCCTTCAACACCGCGGTCATGCCGCTGGTGCTGCGCGGCGCCACCTTCGATCCGCAACGTGACCTGGAGGTGATGGCCCGCACCGCGCAGGCGCCCCTCGTCATGGTCATCAGCGGCCAGCGGCCGCAGCGGACGGTCGCGGAGGTCGTCGCCGCCGCCAAGGCCAATCCCCGCGACTGGGGCATCGCCATCTCCTCGCTCGGCTCCGCCGGCCATCTCGCGACCATCGAATTCAACCGTCGCACCGGCGCCAATCTCGACATGGTGACCTATCGGGGCACGCAGCCGGCGCTGACGGACCTGATGGGTGGCAATATCCAGCTTCTGATCGACCCGAGTTTCGCGCTGCTGCCGGCGACCGCGGATGGCAGGGTGCGCGCGCTCGCGATTGCCGCGCCCCGGCGCTCGAGCCTGGCACCGGATTTGCCGACCATGGCGGAGGCCGGCCTGCCCGGCTACGAGTTCCAGTCCTGGTACGGCGTCTGGGCGCCGAAGGGCACGCCCAACGAGATCTGCGAGCGGGTGAACGGCCTGATGCAGGAGACGATGCGCGATCCGGCCATCGTGCAGCGGCTGACCGCGCAGGTGCTGGAGCCAGTCACCGAGAGCATCGCGGAGACAAGGCGCTTCATCGCGGCCGAGATCACGCGCGCTTCCGAGCTGCTGCGCAGCGTCAACTACCAGCCGGAGTGATGATGGCGCCCGCCTGCGCCTGGATCCGTCACGCGGGATCCAGGCGCAGGATCCGCCCGTCGCTCTCATCGGTCAGGATGTGCAGCACCCCGGCCGGCGAGACCACCACATGGCGGAAGCGCGCCAGCCGCGGCAGCAGCACCTCCTGCCCGGTCACCCGGTCGCCGTTCATCGCCAGCCGGATCAGCGACTGGTTGAGCCCGGCCAGGAACAGGCTGCCGCGCCAGCCCGGCATCGCCGCGCCGTCGTAGAAGGCGATGCCGGAAGGATTCACTGACGGCACCCAGACCACCAGCGGATCCTGCATCCCCGGCGCCGTCCGCAGATCAGAGACGCTGGCACCGCTGTAGTCGATGCCATGCGTCACCAGCGGCCAGCCGTAATTGGCGCCGCGCTGGACGATGTTCACCTCGTCGCCGCCGCGGGGGCCGAACTCGGCCTCGAACAGGGAGCCGGTGACCGGGCTGATCGCCAGCCCCTGCGGGTTGCGGTGACCGAAGGACCAGATCTCCCCGCGCGCATCCGGCCGGCCGGTAAAGGGATTGTCGGCGGGGATGCCGCCCTCCCGCGTCAATCGCAGCACCTTGCCGCCGAGATCATCGAGCGCCTGTGCGCGCTGCATCTCATAGCGCTCGCCGGTCGTGAGGAAGACGTAGCGCCCATCCGGCGCGAAGGCGATGCGGCAGCCGAAATGGTTGCGCCCGCGCGCCTGGGTGGGCGCCGCATCGAGCACCGTCGTGACATCCTCCAGCCGCCGGTCGTCGCCGGAGAGGCGCGCGCGGATGAAGCGCGTCAGCGCGCCGCCATCGGCCAGCGCCGCCTGGCAGAACCAGAGCTCCCGCGTCGTCGCGAAATCAGGGGCGAGCGCGACATCCAGCAGGCCGCCCTGGCCGCGCGCTTCGACCGGCGGCACGCCTTCAATGGGGGCGGAGGCCGCGCCATTCGGCGCAATCAGGCGCATGCGCCCGATACGCTCGGTGACCAGCAGGCGGCCATCGGGCAGGAAGGCGCCGCCCCAGGGCCGCTCCAGCCCCTGCACCAGGGCGGTGACGCGAAATCGCGCGGCTTCGGACTGCACGACCTGTCCGACCTGTGCCTGGGCGGCCAGGCCGGACAGGAGGGAGGCGAGAAGGATGAAGGTGAAAAGCTTGGGGCGCACCCTGGTCTCCTGGCTGCGCCCTTCCCCGATCGGATGCGCGCGTCCCGCAGGTTGGGTCGCGCGCCGCCACTGCCAAGCGGCAGGGGTCGCGGGAGCCGCGATGCGGCGGCCCCGTTGCGGGATCAGGCCCCGATGGCGCCGACGACCCAGTCGCGGAGCTGGCTCTTGGGCATCGCGCCGACCTTGGTGTCCACCGGCTTGCCGTCCTTGAACAGGATCATGGTCGGGATGCCGCGCACCGCGAAATCATTCGGGGTGATCGGATTGTCGTCGATGTTCACCTTGGCGATGGTGAGCTTGCCCGCGAATTCCTTCGCGATCTCATCGAGCGCCGGCGCCACCGCACGGCAGGGGCCGCACCATTCCGCCCAGAAATCCACCAGCACGGGGCCGGTGGCCTCCAGGACGTCCTGTCGGAAGCTGTCATCGGTGACGGGGATGGTGTTCTCGGCCATCGGGATCTCTCTCAATGGGGCGCGGATGCCCCGGATGCGTCAAAATCGTGGCGCGGACGCTCCGGGTCAAGGATCATGCGTGTCTAGCATGGCTGAGGGTAGTGCCATGACATGGGCGCCGTGCGTCCAGATCAGCGCGCAGGCCACCTCCCGCCCCGGCCAGGCCTGGCGCAGCAGGGCGCGGTAGGCCGCCATCTGCCGCAGGTAGAGGGGCGCCACATCCTCGACCCGTGCCGGCGGCGGCCGGTTTGTCTTGAAATCGAGCACCAGGATGCGCGCCGGCCCGACGACAATCCGGTCGACCTGGCCCGCGATCAGTCGGCCCTTGATCCGCCCGGCGAGCGGCGCTTCCGCCAGGCTTCCCGGCCCGAAGGCCTCGGCACAGTCCGGATGGCGCAGAAGCGCCAATACCTCCGCCGCCGTCTCGGCCTGGGCCGCCGCATCCAGCCCATGGCCCGGCCGCGCCAGGTAGCGCCGTGCCGCATCCTCCCAGGCTTCCGGCGCCAGGTCCGGCAGGTGCTGCAGCAGCGCATGCACCAGCCGCCCGCGGCGGAAGCGGCGGCCGGTCGGGTCGGCGGCGGCGCGCGGATCGGCGACCGGCGGCTCCTCCTCCCCCGGCAGGGCGGAGGGCGCGAGCGCCGTCTCCGCCCCCTCTGGCGGCGCCGGCCGTCC
>NZ_JAAGBB010000040.1 GCF_018129085.1 Plastoroseomonas hellenica | reverse complement strand
ACGCCGCGATCTTCGCGGGCGTGGTCTCCGGCAGCGGCACGCTGCGCCAGGAAGGCACCGGCACCACCGTGCTGACCGGCGCCAACACCTACACCGGCGGCACGACGATCACCGCCGGCACCTTGCAGCTCGGCAATGGCGGCACGTCAGGCAGCATCCTCGGCAACGTCGCCAATGCCGGCACGCTCGCCTTCAACCGCAGCGACACCGTGACCTTCGCGGGCGTCGTCTCCGGCACCGGTGGCGTCCGCCAGGACGGCACCGGCACCACCGTGCTGACCGGCGCCAACATCCATAGCGGCGGGACCCAGGTGAATGCCGGCATCCTGCGCGCCGGCGCCACCGGCGTGTTCAGCCCGGCCTCCGCCGTCACTGTGGCGGCGGCTGCTACCCTCGACCTCGCGGGCTACGACCAGACCGTGGCCGGCCTGACCAATGCCGGCCTGGTCACGCTCGGCGGCGCGCCGGGGACGCGGCTGACCGTCGCCGGCAACTACGCGGGGCAGGGCGGCATCCTGTCGCTCAACACCTTCCTGGGCGGCGACAACTCGGCCTCCGACCGGCTGGTGATCAGCGGTGGCACTGCCACCGGCGACACCCGCGTCCGCATCGCCAATATCGGCGGGCCCGGCGCGCTGACCACCGAGGGCATCCGCGTGGTCGAGACGGCGAATGGCGGCACCACGGCGGCCGGCGCCTTCCGCCTCGATACCCGCGTCGCCGCCGGCGCCTTCGAGTACCAGCTCTTCCGCGGCGGCAGCAGCTCCGCCGAGGATTGGTACCTGCGCTCCTTTGCGCCGGCCGCCCCCGGCGAGGCACCCGTGCCCCTCTACCGGCCGGAAGTGCCGCTCTACGCGCCGATCCCCGCGCTCGGACGGCAGATGGGCCTGGCGACGCTCGGCACCCTGCATGAGCGGGTCGGCGAGCTCGACAACATTCGCGACCTCACCGGCTCCCGCCCCTACGCCAACGGCGCCTGGGCGCGCGCCTTCGGCGAGCGCACCCGCAACCGCTGGGACGGCACCGCCGAAGCCAGCGCGGTCGGCAACCTGATCGGGCTGCAGGCGGGCTTCGATATCCTGCGCACCAACCCCTATGCCGGCGGTCATCGCGACCATGCCGGCGTCTATGTCGCCTACACCGACTACAACGCGCCGAATGTCTCCGGCTTGGCGAGCGGCCGGCAGCAGCGCGTCGGCCGCCTGCTGATGAGCGGCCCTTCGGTCGGCGCCTATTGGACGCATTTCGGGCCGAGCGGCTGGTATGTCGACGCGGTGTTCCAGGCCAATTGGTTCGACGTGAAGGCGAGCTCGGATTTCGGCACCACGATGAACACCAACGGCGTGGGCTACACGGCGTCGCTGGAAGCGGGCTACCCGATCCGCTTCGGCGGCGGCTGGCAGGTGGAGCCGCAGGCGCAGGTGATCTGGCAGGGGGTCTCGGTCGACCGCGCGCGCGACCAGTTCTCGAGCGTCGACTGGGACGAGGATGACGCGGTGACGGGGCGCCTCGGCGCGCGGCTGCAATACACCGGGCGCGACGAACGCACCTTGTGGCAGCCCTATGCCAAGGTGAACCTGTGGCACGCCTTCTCGGGCAGCGACCGGATCCGCTTCGGCAGCAGCGCGCCGATCGAGAACCGGTTCGGGGAGACGGCGCTGGAGGTCGGCGCCGGCGTCACCGCGCGGGTCAACCAGACCACCAGCCTCTACGCGCATGCCGATTACCGCTGGTCGCTCGGCGGCGACAGCCGCCAGACCGCGACGCAAGGCAGCATCGGCATCCGCTTCAACTGGTAGCCGATGGCAAGGCTCGCGCGTCTGCGGCGCGCGAGCCGGCCCGTGCTGAACAAACAGGCCGCCGCCTAGCGCGCCCTGCTTTGGCTTGGCGACCGTTCGGGCGCGCCGGTCGCTCAGGTCATCGCATGAACAAGCGCCACATCCCGAAGAGAAAGCCGACGATGATGGTGGCAAACTTCAGCCAGCCCATGAACGACGGGTGACGGACCCCTACGGCCAGGAGACCGGCACCGATCCCGATCAGGACGACCTCAAGCACGTCTTCACCTCCGCGAACGGCGCGCGAGTAGCACGGCCTTGATGCGGAGGGAGCGACCTAAGTCACGCAGCGGATGGGCAGGCTCCGAAGGCGGTGGCTGGGGCATCCTTCAGCCCCGGGCGGCTAGGTTTGCTGAGTGCCGCTCGCGACCTCACGAACGAGCCGCGCCAATGTCTCCGCCTTGTCGAGCTGTTCGAGCGCTGCTTTGGCGAATTCGGCTTCATCTCTCGTCTGGTACCGGCAACTCAGGACGCTCTGGGACGAGCCCGCTTCACTGACTTCGGTTTGGACCAGCGTGAACGCGGATTTTCCCGCGACGCGCACGACGTCGACTCGGTAGATCCTCTTGGTCATCGGGGCTCCTCCGGGTGGAGACCGCACGGACAGTCCTGGGGGCGTTCGGGGGCGCTGGCAGCGCCAACGCGGCGGCTGATGGCCGCGGGGCAACGCAGCCCGCGAAAAGGCTGAAGCGCGACATCGAAACCTCCGTCACGATCAACGCAATTGAGCGCTCCCTTCGTGGGGATTCTGTGGCAACCGCGCTACAACCTCCGATGGCAGTCGCTCGGCGGTGACAGCCGGCAGACCGCGACGCAAGGCAGCATCGGCATCCGCTTCAACTGGTAGCGGCCCCGCTGTTTCGCGACCGCCACGCGGCGGCCCGCCCTGGGTGGTCTTGTTGCTGCAGCGCAACACCGTCGCGATTTCCCGAATATTGCGCCGTGTGATCGGCCTGGCCGGCTTGTTGCGCGGTTGCATCCCTGCAAGACCAGCAACTGAGAAGCGCAGCTTGTCAGGGAAGACTCATGGACGCGAGTGTCGTTGCCGGTTCTCCGGGTCCGTGGGTCACTCGCAGGGCAAGGCTGCTCGCCGGCGCCTCCGGCGCCGCGCTGGCCATCGCCTGCTGGCTCGCGCCGCCGGTAGCGGCCGCCGAGTACACGGCGGACAGCGACGCGACGCTGCGCGCCGCCATCGGCGCGGCGAATGCCGGCCCCGATGCAAGCTCGACCATCACCCTGACCGGCAGCTTCGCCGTCCTGTCGCAGCTCACCCCGCCATCCCGGGAAATCACCATCATCACGCAGGGCTTCACCCTGTCGGGGCTCGACAATGCGGCTGGCGCGGGCGTTAGCATCGCATTCGGCAATACCTTCCCAAGCGGCACCCTGACGGTTGCCGGGACGCTCGTCGGCGGCGCCGGGACCGGGGGGAGCGGCGGGGTTGGTCTGTTCGTGAATTCCGGGAGCCAGACCGCGACCGGCACCATCGTCAACAACGGCACGATCACCGGCGGCAGCAGCGCCGGCGGCGGCGGCGGCAACGGCGCTCAAACCAACAACGGCGTCACCCTGGTCAACAACGGCACGATCACCGGCGGCGCCTCGAGCACGGGAGGCGGAGGCGTTGGCGCGCAGATCGCCAATGCCGGCACGCTCGTCAACGCCGGGACGATCCGGGGCGGGATCGGCCAGACGGCCGGCGGCCAGGGTGTCTTCTTGTCCGGGACGACCAGAGCGGTCACGCTCCTCAACACCGGCACCATTCTCGGCGGTTCGGACGTGACCGGCACGGTCGGCGCCGCCGCGATCAGGGTGACCGCCCCCAACACGCTCACCAACGTCATCACCAACGCCGGCAGGATCGAAGGCGGGGCCGGCGCCGTGGCGATCTTCGCAAGCTCCATTGCGACGAACATCACCCTGGTCAACAGCGGCACGATCCGCGCCGGCACCGGTCAGGCCGACGCCATTCAGTTCGCAAGCACAGGCACCGGCACGCTGGAACTGCAGCCGGGATCGGTGATCGTCGGCAACGTCGTCGCGGGCTCCGGGGTCAATGACACGCTCCGCCTCGCCGGGACCGGCACCGCCATCCTCGACGGCGCCATCGGCGCCGGCGGGCAGTATCGCGGCTTCGACATCGTCCAGAAGACCGGCGCCGGCACCTGGATCCTGACCGGGGACAGCACCGTTACCAGCGCCTTCCAGCTCCAGGACGGCATGCTGCAGATCGGCAATGGCGGCACCAGCGGCAACCTAACCGGCGCCATCGCCAATGCCGGCACGCTCGTCTTCAATCGCAGCGACACCCTGACCCACGCGGGCCTCATCTCCGGCAGCGGCGCGGTGCAGCAGAGCGGCAGCGGCACCCTGATCCTGACCGGCGCCAACACCTACACCGGCGGCACCACGATCAATGCCGGCACGCTCGCCATCGCCCAGGACGCGGCGCTTGGTGCGGCGACCGGCGCGCTCGCCTTCAATGGCGGCGCGCTGCGCTTCGATGCCGGCTTCGACCTGGCGGCCACGCGCGCAATCAGCATCGCCGCGGGCGGTGGCGCCATCGACACCAACGGCTTCACCACGACGATCGCCCAGGGCATCACCGGCGCCGGCGCGCTGACCGTCACCGGCGCCGGCACCCTGATCCTGACCGGCGCGAACAGCCATGCCGGCGGCACCATCCTGACCGGGGGGACGCTGGCGATCGCCCAGGACGCGGCGCTCGGCGCCGCAAGCGGCCCGCTCACCTTCAATGGCGGCACGCTGCGCTTCGATGCCGGCTTCACCGTCGCTGCCTCCCGCGCGATCGGCATCACCGCGGCCGGCGGCACCATCAACACCAATGGCCAGACCGCCACCGTGGCCGGGTCCATCGCCGGGCCCGGTGGGCTGATCGTCACCGGCGGCGGCACCGTGATCCTGACCGGCGCGAACAGCTACACCGGCGGCACCACGATATCAGCCGGCACCGTGCAGCTCGGCGCCGGCGGCACAAGCGGCAGTATCACCGGCAATGTCCTGAACAACGGCACGCTGACCTTCAACCGCAGCGACGCGCTGGTCCTCGCGGGCGCCATCTCCGGCAGCGGCGCCGTCCGGCAGGAGGGCACCGGCACCACCATCCTGACCGGCGAGAACACCTACACCGGCGGCACCACCATCACCCAGGGCACGCTGCAGCTCGGCAATGGCGGCACGTCCGGCAGCATCCTCGGCAATGTCGTCAACAACAGCCTGCACAGCCTGGTCTTCAACCGCAGCGACACGCTGGTCTTCCCTGGCGTGATCTCCGGCGTGGGCGCCGTCCGGCAGGAAGGCACCGGCACCACCGTGCTCACCGGCGCCAACACCTATTCCGGCCCGACCTCCGTCAATGCCGGCGTGCTGCGCGCCGGCGGCACGAACACCTTCAGCCCGGCCTCCGCGGTGACGGTCGCATCCGCCGGCACGCTGGCGCTGGCCGGCTTCGACCAGACCATCGCGGGCCTCGCCAATGCCGGGCTGGTCACGCTCGGCGGCGCGCCGGGCACGCGGCTGACGGTTGCCGGCAACTATGTGGGGCAGGGCGGCATCCTCGCGCTCAACACCGTCCTCGGTGGCGACAGCTCCGCCACCGATCGGCTGGTGATCCAGGGCGGCACCGCCACCGGCAGCACCGGCCTCCGCGTCACCAATATCGGCGGGCCGGGCGCGCTGACCACCGAGGGCATCCAGGTCGTGCAGGTGGCGAGCGGCGGCACCACCGCGGCCGGCGCCTTCCGCCTCGACACCCGCGCCGCTGCCGGCGCCTTCGAGTACCAGCTCTTCCGCGGCGGCAATGCCAGCGCCGACGACTGGTATCTCCGCTCTTTCCTGACGGACACGCCGGTCTCGCCGGGCACGCCGGCGCTGCCGGGCTCCCCCGGCATTCCGCTGTACCGGCCGGAGGTGCCGCTCTATGCGCCGGTCGCGGCACTCGGGCGGCAGATGGGCCTGGCGACGCTCGCCTCGATCGGCAGCCTGCATGAGCGGGTTGGCGAGCAGGAGAATATCCGCGACCTCGCCGGCGCCAGCCCCTACGCCAACGGCGCCTGGGCCCGTGCCTTCGGGGAGCGTGCGCGCAGCCGCTGGGACGGCCCGGCGGCGTCCCGCGCCACCGGCAACCTGGTCGGGCTGCAGGCCGGCTTCGACATCCTGCGCACCAACCCCTATGCCGGCGGCCACCGCGACCATGCCGGCGTCTATGTCGCCTATACCGACTACAACGCGCCCAATGTCTCGGGCTTCGCGGTCGGCCGGCAGCAGCGGGTCGGGCGTCTCCTGATGAGCGGCCCCTCGGTTGGCGCCTATTGGACGCATTTCGGGCCGAGCGGCTGGTATGTCGATGCGGTGTTCCAGGCCAATTGGTTCGACGTGAAGGCGAGCTCGGATTTCGGTGCCGGGATCAGCACCAACGGCACGGGTTATGCGGCGTCGCTGGAAGCGGGCTACCCGATCCGCTTCGGCCAGGCCGGGCGCTGGCAGATCGAGCCGCAGGCGCAGGTGATCTGGCAGAGCGTCTCGGTCGACCGCGCGCGCGACCAGTTCTCGAGCGTCGACTGGGACGAGGATGACGCGGTGACGGGGCGCCTCGGCGCGCGGCTGCAATACACCGGCCGCGACGAGCGCACCTTGTGGCAGCCCTACGCCAAGGTGAACCTGTGGCACGCCTTCTCGGGCTCTGACCGGATCCGCTTCGGCAGCAGCGCGCCGATCGAGAGCAGCTTCGGGGAGACGGCGCTGGAGGTCGGCGCGGGGGTCACCGCGCGGGTGAACCAGACGACCAGCTTCTACGCGCATGCCGACTACCGCTGGTCGCTCGGCGGCGACAGCCGCCAGACCGCGACGCAAGGCAGCATCGGCATCCGCTTCAACTGGTAGCCGATGCGGCCAGGCTCGCGCGCCTGCGGCGCGCGGGCCGATCCGCGCCCCCTTCGCTCCACCGACGCGTGCGCGTTCACGCTTTCCCAGGCGATTGCCATCACCATGACAGACGAACGGGCCGAAGGCGGCGAGCCTCGGCACCACAGGAAACGCGACGCCTTCAAGATCGCGCCTGTCTTCCGGGAAGCGGCGCTGGTGGGCTACCAGCTCGTCGAGATCCGTGCCGACGGCTCGCGCGCGCCGCTGCGGATCGAGTTCCCGACGCGGTTCGAAGCCCTCGAAGCGCGCGAGGCCATGGAGAATCTGAACGCGGTTGCGCGGCTGCGCGAGGTGTTCGGGACGGCGTTGGAGCCTGAGGCCGAGGAAGTGCTGCGTCTCTGGCGCGTCCTCGGCGAGGCGGACCGGACCTCCGTGCTGGCGATGATGCGCGCCGCCGCATCCCGGCGTGCAGGTGACGCCGAAGCCGCGACGATCGCCGCCGCGGGCGTTGCACGCCCAGGACATGGCGGCGCATGAGAGCCCCCGAACGGCGAAGCTCCATGATCGCGCGCAGGACCGGCTGACCCGGAACGAAGCCGGGCGTTCGCCTGCGGGATTGACGGGCTACCTACTAGAAGGTAGGAAAGGGCATGACCAACCTCTCCAGCACTGCGGACGACATCCTCCGCTGCGCGCGCTCGCTGATCATCGCGGGCGGCTACAACGGTTTCAGCTATGCCGACATCGCCGAGGTGATCGGCATCCGCAAAGCCAGCATCCACCACCACTTCCCAACGAAATCGGATCTGGTCCGCACCCTGGTGTCCCGCTACCGCGACGAGGCTGCCGAAGGGATCGCGGCGCTGGAGCGGGAGGTCACTGACCCACTCGGGCAACTCCGCGCCTATGCAGGCTACTGGGAGGCATGCATCGCGGATGCGACGGCGCCGTTCTGCGTCTGCGCCCTGCTTGCGAGCCAGATCCCGGTTCTCCCCGAGCCGATCGCGCTGGAGGTCCGGGCGCATTTCCGTGCCTTGTCGGCCTGGCTGGCTTCGGTTCTGGAGCGCGGGGCCCGGCAAGGCACCTTCCGGTTGACGGGAGAGGCCAAGGCGGAAGCCGAGGTCTTCATGGCGTCCGTCCATGGCGGCATGCTGTCCGCCCGCGCCTACGGCGACCCCAGGATCTTCGGCGCCATCATCCGGCCGATGCTCGAGCGGCTGATCCCTGCCGGCGGCCCCGGCGAAACGGCCTGACCCTCATCCAGAAACCTACCGACCAATAGGTAGCCTCAACCGCGCTGCGACAGTCTGGCCGCGCGCCATGCAAAGGACATTCGGATGTTTGGAATCTCACCGCTCGGCTGGCTCCACACGCTCGGCAGCCTCCCGGCCATTCCCCTGGCCTTCTACATGTTCGCGCGCCATGGGCGGATCGTGCCGCGGTCGGTCCCGGGCATGGCCTATTTCGCTTTCATGCTGATCGGCGCCCTGACGGTGTTCCTCGTCGCGCATCAGCCGGTCAGCAATGTGATCGGCGCCGTCACGCTCCTGCTGCTGCTCGTCGGCTACGGCATCGGGCGCCTCCCCTCGCTGGGGCGCGCCGCCCGATACATCGAGACGATCTGCCTGAGCCTGACGGCCTTCCTGCTGATGGTTCCGACCGTCAGCGAGGTGCTGCGCCGCGTGCCGGACGGGCATCCCTTCGTCACGGACCCCAAGTCGCCGCTTCTCCTGGGATCCCAGGCCATCCTTCTCGTGGCGCTCGTCCTCGGTGTGACGGCCCAGATCATCTATCTGCGCCGGCATGGCAAAGCGGCCGGCGCAACGGCCTCCTGACGGGCAAGGTGACCGGCCCGCCTGGTGCGGGCAACCTCTGCGGCGAGTGCGACGTTGCCTTGGCGATGTGGCCTGTATCGGGCCACGCGATGGAGGAATGGAGCAATGCTGCGTGGTGGTCTGCTCTGGCTGATCGGCATTCCGCTGCCGATCATCCTGCTGCTCTGGCTCTTCGGCGCCTTGAACTGACATGCGGAGCGCTGCGCGGAAGCCCGCCATCCCCGTGGCTGGCGCGGCTTACGCCGGCGCCCTCGCGGTGAGCCTGCTGCTCTGGGCAGCGATCTATGCCGCGAGCAAGCTGGCCTTGGCCGCGCGCGCCAAACGCGCCTGATCCGCCCGGCCTAAACCTTCGCCCTAAACCTTCGTATGGTGTTCATCCGGCGCCGGGCGGCGCAGATAAGGGCTCCGGGCCATCGTCCGGCCCCCAACGCCCGCAAGGTGACGCGCAGTGCCCGATGCACCCGTGATCGGCATCGTCGATGATGACAGCAGCATGCGGGAGGCCCTGCAGGGCCTGGTGCAGTCGCTCGGCTGCCGCGCCGTGGCCTTCGCCTCGGCCGAGCATTTCCTGGCGGCGGCCGAGCCCGCCGCGCTGGCCTGCCTGATCCTCGATGTCCGCATGCCCGGCCTCGACGGCATCGCGCTGCAGGCGCTGCTCCGCGACCGCGGCCATCGCCTGCCGATCCTGTTCATGACCTCCTATGTCGATGCCCGGACGCGCGCGCGGGCGCTCGAAGGCGGCGCGATCGGCTTCCTCGGCAAGCCCGTCGATGACGACGCGCTGATCGCCTGCCTGCGCGGCGCGCTCGCGGCCCAGGAGGTCTAGGAGCGTGATGACTTGAGGCGGCCTCGCCGAAAAGTCTGAATCACGCGACCAAACGCTCAGGCACCCGCCGAGCCTGTGAGCCGCGCCTGCTGCAGCTCATTCAAGAGGCCCTGCAAGGCGCGCTCACCGAACGGCTTCGAAAGGAGCAGGCAGCGCGCAAACCGGTCCGGCAGGTCCTGCCGGCTGTAGGAGGTCACGAAGGCGAAGGGGATGCCGCGCCGCGCCAGTTCGTCGGCCACGGGGTAGCTGGTTTCCCGGCCAAGCTGGATGTCGAGGAGTGCCAGGTCAGGGCCGCCGTCGATCATATCCATCGCGACGCGGACGGTGGGAGCCTCCCCCAGCACCTCGTAACCGAGGCGGCGCAGGATGTGCGCGATCATCTCCGCGATCGGCCACTCATCCTCCACGACAAGGACTGCAGCTTTTTTTTCCAAGGCTCCCCCTCCGCTCAAGGCGAGCAGGTGAGAACCTCAAAGGCAGGAAACGGGGCGGAAGTTTAGGTCAAAGGACAGGGAGCCGGCGGACCAGCGGCAGGAAGATGTCGTCGACCCAGGCGGCCCGCAGCTCCGGCGGCGGCGCCGAGAAGGTCATGATGGCATGGTGCCGGAACAGGTCGCCCAGCAGCGTGCCGACCGGCGGCGCCAGCTTCGCCGGCGCGATCTCGCCACGCTGCACGGCACGGTCCAGGATCGCGGCGAGCGTCCCCCTGTTGCCGGCGGTCAGCAACGCCCGCAGGTCCTGCGGCGTCGACGCGGTCTCCCGGAAATACTCGCTGGTGAAGAGCGTGAAGATCGCGGCGGTCGCCATGGCCAGCGCGGAGGCACGCTCCAGGAATTCCAGCAGCTCGGCGCGCAGGTCGCCGCGATCGGCCACGTCGAGCGGATGCTTCTCCCGCTGCAGGCGGATCGCGGCGATCGCGAGCGCCGCCTTCCCCTCCCAACGGCGGGAGACCACCGGCCGGCTGGTGGCAGCCCGGGCGGCCACGCCCTCCATCGTCAGCCCCGCATAGCCATGCTCGACCAGCTCGGCCCAGGCGGCTTCCAGGATGGCCTCCTCCAGGGACGCGCCACGGCGGCGACTCTTCATGCGACCAACAGCTCCATAAGATGCATCGATGTATCTTGACTCGGGCATGTCCAGCCAATTAAGAAGCGGTCATGCATCTTATGGGCAGGGCCAGCCGATGATAACAGCTCCATCGCGGTATCGACTGGCGGGCATCGTCCTGGCCTGCGGGCTGCTGGGCGCCTGCGCGCAGGTCCCCGCCGACCCGGCGGCCCGCGCTGCCCATGCGGAGGCGAATGATCCGGCAGAGCCGACGAACCGCGCGATCTTCGCCGGCAACCAGTGGGTCGACCGCAATGCGATCCGGCCCGTCGCCCAGGTCTATACGGACCATGTGCCGCAGCGCGTCCGCAGCAGCGTGCGGAATTTCGCGCGCAACCTTCAGGGGCCGGGCACCCTCATCAACGATGCCCTGCAGGGGAATTTCGAACGCGCCTGGATCACCGCGCAGCGCTTCGCGGTGAACAGCACCCTGGGCGGCCTCGGCCTGTTCGACGTCGCCACGGATTGGGACCTGCCCGGCCACCAGTCCGATTTCGGCCAGACCTTCGGCGTCTGGGGCGCTGGCCCCGGGGCCAGCGTGCAGCTCCCGCTGTTCGGCGCCTCCAACCTGCGCGACACTGCGGGCAGGGTCGTGGGCATGGTCGCCAACCCCCTCGGCTTCGTCTCGGGCGAGACGTTCCAGACCGTCCAGGCCGTCGGCACCACCATGGGCATGGTCGGCCAGCGCGCGGATGCGCTGCCCATCACCAACGACCTGGAACGCAGCTCCCTCGATTACTACGCCGCGCTCCGCAGCCTCGCCGCGCAACGCCGGGCAGCGCTCGTCGCGGAAGGCAGGGCCGGCGTTCCGGCGCGGGCCGGCGCACCGGCCGCGCCGGAGAGCCTTGCGGAGGAGAGCCACCGATGACCCGGGACTGCAGCCATGCGGCGCCGCGGGCGGCGGCGGACCATGAGGGGGGCGAGGATGCGATCGACCTCGTCTGGATCGTCGTGTTGCTGGTCCTCGGCATGGTCCTTGCCCTCCGCCTGGTCTCCGCCTGGGCCGCCGAGGAGTTCCTCCTGCGCGGGACCTGGGGAGGTGCGCTCGATGCCGTGGCCTTGCCGTGGCCCGATCATGAGGGCGCGGATCGCCACGCCATGGATTGCATCGCTTCGGCTTATGGCACCTGGCTGGACGGCGTCCTGCTCCACTGGGCCGAGTGAGCCGGGGCGGGATGCGCACCCGCTGACCGCTCCCGGCGCAGCGCCGGATCCGCACCATGCCGAGCGCATCGACGAAGCGCCCCGCCCGGAAGGCGAAGTTGCGCCGGATGCCCTCGGCCTCCCCGGGGATCGGCCGGCTTTCGCCGGAGGGCCCGGCGCTCGGCGCCTATTGGGCGCATGGCGGGCCGGGCGGCTGGCGAAGAGTATCGGCACGCCGCGCCACAACTGTGACGAGCGGGCAACAGGCCGGCACAAACGTGTTTTCCTCGGAAACACGTGCATTGTCATTCCGAGTTTATAACATTGGACTGGCCCCCATCGGGTGTTGTTGTCAGGAATCGGGGCGGTCCATGGTCGAGGGAATTGCAGGGATGCGCCCGGGGCCGTGGCGGGCCGCGCGGCCCTGGCTGCTGGCCTCCGCCGCCGCGGTGGCGGTGCTGGCGGCCGTCAGCCGGCCGGCCTTGGCGGTCGATTGCGACCCGGTGCCGGTCGCCGGCACGGCCACCTGCAGCGCCGGCAGCCCTCCCCAACCCGGCGGCGAAATAACGTACAATTCCGCCGTTCCCATGACCCTGGTCCTGGACGGGACGACGCAAGGTCCCCTCATCATCGAAGCCCTTACACCGATCGGGCCGCCGACCGGCGCCATCACCCTGGTCACGGGCAGTGCCGCCGGTCCCAGCCAGATCATCACGACCGGCACGGTCGACATCAATGTCGCGGGCTACCAGAGCGCCCTCTTCATCAGCGGCAGCGCCGGCGCCGATGTCGGGATCACCGTGGCGAGTGGCACCACGATCACCTCCTCCTTCAGCTACGGCGCCTATGCCACCACCGACGGCGGCGGCTCGGCCACGGTGACGCTCACCGGAGGCAGCATCAGGACCACTGGCACCGGTTCCCAAGGCGCCTTCGCCGAGAGCGCCGGCGGCGCGGCGACGGTCACCGTCACCGGCAGCATCACGACCCAGGGCCTCGGCGCCGTCGGCGCCGTCGCCTCCGGCACGACCGGGGCTACGGTGACGCTCATCGGCGCCGGCATCGCCACCACCGGTCAGAACAGCTATGGCGGCTACGCCACCCTCCATGGCGCCGGGCTGGCGACCGTCTCGATCGATGCGGCCAGCACCATCGCGACCCAGGGCTTCGGTGCCCATGGCGCCTATGCCCTGGTCGATGCCGGGACCGGCAGCGCGCTGGTGGTCAATGCCGGCGGCGTCGCGACCACGGGCCTCGGTGCCGCCGGTCTCTACGCCTCCGTCCTGGCGAGCAGTGCCGAGATCCGCAACACCGGCAGCATCACGACCGCCGGCTCCGGCGCGCCCGGCATCCTGGCGGTGGCCAATGGCGCCGTGACCATCCTCAGCAGCGGCAGCATCGTGACATCAGGCGCCAGCGGCATCGGCGCCTTCGCCGCCAGCCTGGCGGCCGCCTCGGCAACGGCGTCCATCACGGTCTCCGGCAGCATCCTGACCGGGAACGCGGGCGCGGCCGCCGGCGCCTACGGCGCCTATGCCAGCCTGAACGGCGCGTCGTCGGGCCTGGCGAGCGTCACCCTGCTCGGCGGCGGCAGCATCGCGACGACCGGTCTCGGCGGCATCGCCGCCTTCGCGGACAGCCCGTCCGGCGGCGATGCGGAGGTGCGCAACGCCGGCACCATCACGACGCAGGGCGAAGAGGGCCGCGGCGCCTTCGCGCGGGTCTTCCTGGGCACTGGCAATGCGCTGGTGGTCAATGCCGGCAGCGTCGCAACCGCTGGCGCGGAGGCGCATGGGCTGGTGGCCTCTGTCGAGAGCGGCGCCATCGGCAGCGCCACGATCGTCAACAGCGGCAGCATCGCGACCTCAGGCGTCGGCGCGCATGGCATCCTGGTCGAGGCGAGCGGCGCCGCGACCATCACCAGCAGCGGCAGCATCACGGCCTCGGGCGCCGCCGCCTCCGGCATCCACATCAGGACCGCGGCGGGCGGTTACAGCATCGCCGTCACCGGCGGGACCATCACCGGCGGCAGCAGCTTCGACGCGACGCTCGGCACCGGCGCCGGCATCTCGATCGGCGGCGGCGCCAGCGGCACCATCGACATCGCGGCCGGCGCGACCGTGCAGGCGGCGTCCGGCGTCGCGATCCAGGACGGCGCCGGCGCCCTGGCGCTGACCAGCAGTGGCAGCATCCTCGGCAGCATCGCCGCGGGCGGCGGCAATGATCAGGTGACGCTCGCCGGCGGCAGCGTGACCCAGGGCCTGGCCGATGGTGGCCTTGGCACGGATCGGATCACCCTGGCCGGCGCGCGTTTCATCGGCAGCTTCGCGGGCTGGGAGAGCCTGGGGATCACCCAGGGCAGCCATGCCACCCTCAATGGCGACATCGTCATGGGCGACAGCGCGACGCTGACCGGCCCCGTCACCATCGACGCCACCAGCACCTTGGCGGCCCCCGGCAACCGCACCATCCGCGCCTTCGATGCGGCGAGCCTGGTCACCGTCACCAATGCCGGGCTGATCGCGATCGCCAGCGGCGGCATGGCGGGGAACACGCTGACCATCGCCGGCAACTATGTCGGCCAGGGCGGCACCATCGCGCTGAACACGATGCTCGCCGGCGACGGCAGCGCCTCCGACCGGCTGGTGATCAGCGGCGGGCGCGCCTCGGGCGACACCGCGCTTCGCATCACCAATGTGGGCGGCGCCGGCGCGCCGACCGTGCAGGGGATCCGGGTCGTCGAGACCACCAATGGCGGCACCACCGATGCCGGCGCCTTCCGGCTGAACACCCGCGTCACCGCCGGGGCCTTCGAATACCAGCTCTTCCGCGGCGGCAGCACGAGTGCCGAGGATTGGTATCTCCGTTCCTTCCTGATCCCGGAGGAGCCCGGCACGCCGGACCAGCCCGGCCCGGCGATCCCGCTCTATCGGCCGGAGGTGTCGCTCTACGCGCCGGTCGCCGCGGTGGCGCGGCAGATGGGGCTCGCGACGCTCGCGACGCTGCGCGACCGCCGCGGCGAGGAGGAGGGGATCGGGGATGGTGCCATCGTCGCCAAGGCCACCAGCCCCTATGCCAGCGGCGCCTGGGCGCGGGTGATCGGCGAACGCAGCCGCAGCCGCTGGGACGGCACCGTCGATGCGCGGGCCACCGGCAACCTGATCGGCTTGCAGGCCGGCTTCGACATCCTGCAGACCCAGCCCTACGCGGGCGGCCACCGCGACATCCTCGGCGTCTATGTCGCCTATACCGATTTCAACGCACCCAACGTCTCCGGCTTCGCGCTGGGACAGCGGAACCTCCGGGTGGGACGGCTGCTGATGAGCGGCCCCGCGGTCGGTGCCTATTGGACGCATTTCGGGCCGAGCGGCTGGTATGTCGATGCGGTGTTCCAGGCGAACTGGTTCGACGTGACGGCGCGGTCGGATTTCGGAGCCGGGCTCAGCACCAATGGCGTCGGCTACACGGCGTCACTGGAAGCGGGCTACCCGATCCGCCTCGCGCCGCGCTGGCAGATCGAGCCGTCGGCGCAGCTCGTCTGGCAGGGCGTCTCGGTGGACCGCGCGCGCGATCAGTTCTCGACGGTCGACTGGGACGAAGGCGACGCGGTGACCGGGCGCATCGGGGCGCGCCTCCAATACACGGGGCGCGATGCGCGGACGCTGTGGCAGCCCTATGCCAAGCTGAACCTCTGGCACGCTTTCTCGGGCAATGATCGGGTCAGCTTCGGCAGCGGCGCGCCGATCGAGAACCGGTTCGGGGAGACGGCGCTGGAAGTCGGCGCCGGCGTCACCGCGCGGGTGACGGAGGCGGCGAGCTTCTACGCCCATGCCGATTATCGCTGGTCGGTGGCCGGCGACAGCCGCCAGACCGCGGTCCAGGGCAGCATCGGCATCCGCGTCACCTGGTAGCGGCCCGCGCCGCGGATCGGGCCCTCGGCCGCCGGCGCGGCGCGACGTCGGCGAGGTCGATCCATGTCGGCGCGTGGTCGCTCGCCTTCTCCCAGCCGCGCACGGCGCGGTCGACATCGGCGGCGGCCAGGCGCTCCGCGAGGGCGGGGCTGAGCAGCAGGTGGTCGATCCTGAGGCCGGCGTTCCGCCCGAAGGCGTTCCGGAAATAATCCCAGAAGGTGTAGATGCGCTCCTCCGGATGCAGGGCGCGCAGCGCGTCTGTCCAGCCCTGTGCGACGAGTGCGCGGAAGGCCTCACGGACCTCCGGCCGGAACAGCGCATCGTCGCGCCATCGCTCGGGCTTGTAGACGTCGAGCTCGGTCGGCATGACGTTGTAGTCGCCCACCAGGGCGACCGGCACCTCGAGCGCGAGCAGCTCCGCGGCATAGGCGGCCAGGCGCGCGAACCATCGCAGCTTGTGGTCGAATTTCGGCCCCGGCGCCGGATTGCCGTTCGGGAGATAGAGGCAGCCGATCAGGACGCCGTCGATGACGGCTTCGATGTATCGGCTGTGGCTGTCATCGGGATCGCCCGGCAGGCCGCGCCGCGTCTCGAGGGGGACTTGGCCGCGGGCGAGGATGGCGACGCCGTTCCAGCTCTTCTGGCCGTGCCAGATCGCGCCATAGCCCGCCTCGCGCAGCGCGGCTTGCGGGAACTTCTCCTGCGGCGCCTTCAGCTCCTGAAGGCAGACCACATCGGGCGAAGCCTCCGCGAGCCAGCGCAGCAGGACCGGCAGGCGGCCGTTGATCCCGTTGACGTTGAAGGTCGCGAGTTTCACCGCGGTGCTTCTGAACGCCCTTGGGCATCACGGCGGACACGCCGCTGGCCGGTGCCGGGGTCGGGGTCGCGCTGCGGCATGATCGCCTCCTCCTGCCGGGCGTAACGCGACGGTTGGCAATTCGCTTCAGCTGGAAGAATCGTCGGCTCCATGCGGCGCCCGGTGCGGCAGGAGCCGCCGCGGGCCGGGCGCCGCGCCTCAATGGAAGATACGCCCGGCGTCGATAACGACGGTCTGCCCGGTCATGGTCTCGGTGCGGCACATGGTGACGACCATGTCGGCGCAATCGTCCTTGTCGGCGGGCTTCTTCAGGAGCGAGGCGGAGGCCGAGCGCTCCACCTGGTCGGGCTGCAGGTTGGCGGTCGCGCGCGTCCCTTCCAGCAGCCCGGGGGCGACGCAATTCACCAGCGTCTCCGGCGCCAGCGCGACCGCCATGCAGCGCGTCAGGTGGATCAGCCCCGCCTTCGACACCGCATAGGCGATGGAGGACCCGGTCGGCCCGAGCCCCGCGACGGAGGCGATGTTGACGATGCGCCCGCGCCCCTGCGCCTTCATGACGGGCGCCACCGCCTTGGTCAGCAGCATCGGCCCGGTGAGGTTGACGGCCATGATCTTCTCCCAGACCTCGGGCGTCAGGCCATCGAGGTCGGCGAAAGGGATCGCCTTGTTGTAGGCGGCGTCGTTGACGAGGATGTCGAGCCGGCCGAAGCGTCGCGTCACCGCACCGACCAGCGCCGCCACCGCCGCGCCATCGGTGATGTCGCAGGCGAAGGCCTCGGCCTGGACCTGGTAGGTCGAGGCCAGCTCCCGCGCGACGCCTTCCGCCTGGTCGCGGCTCTGCGCGTACATCACCGCGATATCAGCGCCTTCGCGCGCCAGCGCGTGTCCGATGCGCTGGCCGAGCCCACCATTGCCGCCGGTCACCAGCGCGACCGCACCCTTGAGCTCCATGCGCATCCTCCCTGCGGCGCGCGACTGCCGGCGCGCCTCTTCGCCCAGAGTGCTACCCGATCGCGGCGGCCGGCAAGCTGGCGCCCTCGCTGCGTTGCGCCAGGATGCCGGCGATGGTGGCGAGCCCGGTGGTGAGCTCCGCCATCGACGGCGCGCCGATGCAGAGCCGGACGCCCGCCCCCGCCACCTCCGGGGCGGCGGTCGTCGAGGCCGGCGGCGTGACCACGACGCCGAGCGCCCGCGCCACCGTCTCGAGCTGCTCCGCCTCCGGCTGCGGCATCGGCAGCCAGACATGGTGGCCATCCTGCCGCGCCGGCGCGATTGCGGCACCGAGGAAGGACCGGGCGAGGGCGTTGCGCCGCCGCGCCTCATCCTGGATCGCGCGGCGCACCGTCTCCGCGGTGCCGTCCAGCAGCCATTGCTGCATGACCGCGCAGCTCATGGAGGAGACCATGAGCGCGGTCGCCCGCAGCACCGCCTCGGCGCGGCCGCGCAGGCCCTCCGGCAGCAGCAGGGCACCGATGCGGAGCGCCGGGTTCAGCGTCTTCGAAAGGCCGTTGACGTAGATCGTGCGCTCCGGCGCCAGGGTGACCAGCGCGGGCAGCTCCGGCGCCGCGGCCAGCGTATAGACGTCATCCTCCACGATGACGGCGTCGCGGGCGCGGCAGATGGCGATGATTGCCTCGCGCCGCGCGCGGGTCATCGTGCTGGTGGTCGGGTTCTGCTGCGTCGGCATGAGGTAGACCGCGGCCTGGCCGCCGGCATGGCGCGCCAGCGCCCGGTCCAGCGCTTCCGGCAGCAGGCCTTCCGCATCCATCGCCAGCCCGGCCAGCCGCAAGCCCTGATGCCGCGCCAGCGCGATGGCGCCGGCATAGGTCTGCGCCTCGGTGTAGATCGCCCCGTCCCGGCCGCAGGCGGCGGAAAAGGCGACGGCGATCGCGTGCTGCGCGCCGACGGTCAGCAGCAGCCGCGCCGGGTCAGCCGCGATGCCCAGCCCCGCGAACCAGCGCGCCATCTGGCGCCGGTGCTCGTCATGGCCGCCGACCGGCGGATAGGCGTTGAACAGGCCGGAATCGACGCGCCGCGCGATCGCCGACAGGGTGCGGGAGAGCAGGCGTTCGCGTAGCACCGCCGCCGGCACGTTCTGCGACAGGTCGATCAGCGGCCCGCGCCGTGCCTCCGCCACCGCGACGAAGGTGCCGCTGCCCCGGACGCTCCGCACCAGGCCGCGCCGCTCCAGCACCGCATAGGCCTTGGTGACGGTGCCGACCCCGATGCCGAGGCGCCAGGCGAGGTCGCGATGCGCCGGCAGCCGCGCGCCGCTGCCGAGGCGCCCGTCGATGATGTCGGCCGACAGCGCCGCGACCAGCCGCTCTGACGGCGCGCCCGGCTCGGGCGCCAGGCGCGGCGCCCAGGGGGAGGGAAGGCGCATGGGAGGGTTCCGAAAAGTGTCGCGTGACACTTTAGCGCATGGCCCGAAGCGTCACAGGGCCTATCTTGCGCCGGCCCCTTTCCGCTGGGAGAGCCGAGCGATGCTCAAGGATTTCCTGCAGGTCGATGCCTTCTCCTCCCGCCCGCTCTTCGGCAATCCGGCGGCGGTGGTCTTCGATGCCGACGATATCCCGACGGCGCTCATGCAGAAGATCGCGCAGGAGATGAACCTCTCCGAGACGGTCTTCATCTGCACCCCGACCGTGCCGGGCGCCGATTACCGCGCCCGCATCTTCACGCCGCGGAGCGAGCTGCCCTTCGCGGGACACCCGACCATCGCCGCCGCCCATGCCGTGCTGGCCCGCGACTTGGGCAGGGGGCGCGGGCTGCTGCGCCAGGAATGCGGCATCGGCATCATCCCGGTCGAGGTGCTGGCCCATCCCGCCGGGCGGCTGCTGCGCATGACCCAGGGGGCGCCGAAGGCGCGCGACCCCGGGCTGCCGCGCGCGACCGTCGCGCGCATGCTGGGCTGCGCGGAAGCCGACCTCGCGGATGCGCCGATCGAGGTGGTCTCGACCGGCGCGTCCTGGCTGGTGGTCGAGCTCGCGAGCCAGGCTGCGCTCACCGCGCTTGAACCCGATCTCGGGCTGATCCAGCGGGAATGCGCGGCGATCGGGGCGCCCGGTGTCACGGCCTTTGCGGAGAAGCGGGATGGATCGCCGGTGCGGCTCCGGCTCCGCACCTTCGCGCCGGGCGAAGGCGTCGCGGAGGATCCGGTCTGCGGCTCCGGCAATGGCTCGGTGTGCGCCTTTCTCGCGCGGCACAGGCATGCCGGGGACGCCGCGGGCAGCTATATCGCCGAGCAGGGCATCGAGATCGGCCGCGACGGGGAGATCCATGCCTCCTGGCGGCGGGATGGCGAGGCGCTCCGCATCATGATCGCGGGCGATGCCGCGACAGTCGCCAGCGGGCAGCTCCATCTCTGAGCGGCCGCACCGCGGCGCGGAAATCCGGCGCGGCCTGAAGGATGTGCTGCCGGTGCTGATCGGCGTCCTGCCGCTCGGCCTGGCACTCGGTGCGCAGGCCTCGCACAAGGGGCTGGGCCCGGGCGCGGTCGCTGTCATGACCGGGCTGAATTTCGCGGGCGGCTCGGAATTCGCGGCGGTCGGGCTCTGGGCGAACCCGCTGCCGGTGGCGCTGATCGTGCTGATGACCGCGCTGGTCAACAGCCGGCATTTGCTGATGGGCGCGACCTTGGCGCCGCTCCTCGCGCATCTGCCGCGCTGGAAGGCCTTCGCGGCGCTCTTCTGGATGTGTGACGAATCCTGGGCGATGGCCTATGCGGATGCGCAGAAGCGCCGCGCCGCCGGCGCCCTCCGCGGCTTCAGCCTGCCCTACTACGCGGCGGTCGCGATCGGCGTCTGGATCGCCTGGATCGGGAGCTGCACGGCGGGTGCCGCGATCGGCCCCGCGATCGGCGACATCCGCGCCTTCGGCGTCGACATGGCGCTGCCGGCGGTGTTCCTCGCGATCATGAAGGGCCTCTGGACCGGCGCCCGCGCGGCGCGGCCCTGGCTGGTCAGCCTCGTCGTCGCGGCGCTCACCTACCTGCTGGTGCCGGGCGCCTGGTATGTCGCGGCCGGCGCGGTCGCGGGCCTCATCGCCGCCTGGTTCTGGGCGCCGCGGGCATGACCGACGCGACGACGGTGCTGACCATCCTGCTGATGGCGCTGGTCACCTACGCGACGCGGATCGGCGGTTATGTCGCGTTGCGCAACCGCAGCCTCAGCCCGCGCGCCAGGGCGATGCTGGAAGCGACGCCGGGCTGCGTGCTGATCTCGGTCATCGCGCCCTTCTTCGTCACGGGCGAGCCCGCCGGGCTGCTGGCGCTCGCGGTGACCTTGCTGGCGGCGACCCGCCTGCCGCTGCTGCCGACGGTGCTGGTCGGCGTCGGTGCCGCGGCGCTGCTGCGGGCGGTGATAGGCTGACCGGATCGAGAGCGGGAGAAGACATCATGCCGGATCGGAAAGGCGGCTGCCTATGCGGGGCAGTGCGCTACGTGCTGAAGGGTGAACCGCGGCTCATCGGAATATGTCATTGCACGCACTGCCAGAAGCAAAGCGGAAGCTTGTTCTCCTTCAACCTCCTCATCAGGGACGCTGACTATGAGCAGTCGGGCGAGACCATGGTCTATGTGGACAAGGGCGATAGCGGGCAACCAGTCCATCGCCATTTCTGCGGGCGCTGCGGGTCCCCTATCCTGGCGACGGTCGCGGCGGCGGCTGGAAAGGTCGTGGTGAAGGCCGGCACGCTCGATGACAAGGAGGGGTTACAGCCTCAGACCGAAGTCTATACCGATCATGCGGCGAAATGGCTCGCACCGGTCCCAGGCGCTGCGCGCTTTGCGCAGAATCAATGACCGCTCGGCTGTCGATAGGCTGACCGCCCTGGGTCGCGGCTGGTTCGCCTAGATCCGCATCCACGGGCCGATCGAGGCCGGGTCATCATCAGGCGTGGCGCCCATTGCGATGGCGCGGATCGGGCCGCCATCCCCGCAGAATTCAGCCCCTTTCAGAGCGCGCCCAAGGACGTTTCAGGCCGGCGATGCGCAGCATCGGCCATCGCCTCCTTCCGTCCCTGGAGCAGCCATGCCGCCGATCGAGCTCTTCACCGCGCCGCTCTGCCCCTTCGCGCACCGCGCGCGGCTCGTCATCGCCGAGAAGGGGCTCTCCGCGACGGAGGTCGACATCGACCTGCGGAACAAGCCGGCGTGGTTCCTCGACATCGCGCCCCGCGGCGAGGTTCCGCTGCTGCGCCACCGGGGGCACTGCGTCTGGGGTGCGGCCGCCATCGCCGAATACCTGGAGGAGGTCTTTCCCGAGCGCCCCCTGCTTCCCCAGGCACCGGCCGCGCGGGCCAAGGCCCGCGCCTGGATCAATGTCGCCGACACCAGCCTCTACGCCGCGACCAGGGCGATGCTGCACAGCGCGAATCCGGGCTTCCGGATGCAGTGCGCGCTGCGCCTGGAGGACGAGCTCCGCTTCATCCAGCACCGCGTGTTCGGCCAGGGGAAGCGGGATGGCAGGTACTGGTTCGGCGCGGAGCTGAGCCTGACCGACCTGGCCTTCTTTCCGTGGTTCGAGCAGCTCGCCGTGCTGGAACGGTTCTGCGGGTTCCGCTGGCCGCCCGAATGCCACGGCCTCCGCAACTGGGTGGAAGAAGTCGCGGCGCGCGACGCCGTCCAGGCCATTGCGACATCCGCGGAGGCTTATCTCGAGGCCTACGGCGGTCTGGCGGCGACCCTGGCGCGGGCATCGTAGCGCCTGCGTCTCTCCATGCCCGGCAAGGGCATTACGCTCCCGCAGCGCGCTCACATCCTCGGGCGCCTGGGCGGAGAGCAGGATCGCGCCCGGATGCCTGGGCCTAGAATGCCAGGGATGACCGCGGATTCCGACCTCAAGGATTTCATCGAACGCCATGCGCGCCTCTTCGTCCTGACGGGCGCCGGCTGCAGCACCAATTCCGGCATCCCCGACTACCGGGATGGCGATGGGCAGTGGAAGCGGACGCAGCCGGTGACCTACCAGGCCTTCATGGCCGGCGCCGCCACGCGGCAGCGCTACTGGGCGCGCAGCCTGGTGGGCTGGCGGCATATCGGCACCGCCCGGCCCAATCCGGCGCATCGCGCGCTCGCCAGGCTCGAGAGCGCGGGTCGCAGCGAGATGCTGGTCACCCAGAACGTCGATCGCCTGCATCAGGCGGCCGGCAGCGCTGATGTCATCGACCTGCATGGCCGGATCGACATCGTGCGCTGCATGGCCTGCGATCACGTCCTGCCGCGCGAGGCCATGCAGGATGCGCTGACCCGGCTGAACCCGGGCTGGACCGGGCGCGACGCGGCCCGCGCGCCGGACGGCGACGCGGATCTCGAAGCCGCTGACTTCGCCGATTTCGCCGTGCCCGACTGCGCGCGCTGCGGGGGATTGCTCAAGCCCGATGTCGTGTTCTTCGGGGAATCCGTGCCGCGCGACCGTGTGGAAGCGGCCTTCGCGCATCTCGCCCGGGCCGATGCGGTGCTGGTGGTGGGCACCTCGCTGATGGTGCGGTCCGGCTTCCGCTTCGTCGAGGCCGCGGTCGCCGCGGGCAAGCCGGTCGCCGCGGTCAATCTCGGCCGCACGCGGGCGGACGCGCTGCTGACCCTGAAGGTGGCGCAGCCCTGCGAGACGGCGCTGGCCTTCCTGCTGATGGAAGGAAAGTAAGCGCCGCCGGCGGCGCCGGCATGTGGACAGCCTTGCCCCGCGGGACCACGATCCCTGCCTGAGACCCGGCGCCAAGGACCGGGTCCAGGAGGAGACGGGCGTATGCAGAGCGGACGTCGTGCCGTGCTCGGCCTGTTGGCCGGCGCCATGCCAGCAGGGCGATCTCTGGCGCAGGCCTGGCCGGCGCGGCCGGTGCGGGTGATCGTGAACTTCCCGGCGGGCTCGGGCGTCGACATCCTGACGCGGCTGGTCACTGCGAAGCTCGCGGCCGGGCTCGGGCAGCCCTTCGTCATCGAGAACCGCGGCGGCGCGGCCGGCAATATCGGCGCGGCCGCCGTCGCGCGCGCCGCGCCGGATGGCTATACGCTGCTCGCGACGCCATCGGCCATCGCCACCAACCAGACGCTCTACCGCAACCTGCCCTACAGCATGGAGGAGCTGACGCCGGTCGCGCTGACCGGCTTCCTGCCCTTCATGCTGGTGGTCAACCCGGCGCTCGGCGCCGCGACGCTGCAGCAACTCGTCGCACTCGGGCGGGAGAAGCCGGGCGGGCTGACCTTCGCCTCCACCGGCAATGGCAGCACGCCGCATGTCCTCGGCGAGGAATTCCGGGCGCGTACGGGGATCGAGCTGCAGCACATCCCCTACCAGGCCTCTGGCCCCGCGCTGAACGACCTGGTCGCCGGGCGGACCGACATGATGTTCGCCAACCCGCTCTCGGTGCTGGCGCAGGTGCAGTCGGGCCGGCTGGTCGCGCTTGCCATCGCGACGCCGGCGCGGAGCCCCGCTTTGCCGGCGCTGCCGACCATGGGCGAGAGTGGCCTGCCGGGCTTCGAGACCGGCTCCTGGTACGCGCTCTTCGCGCCGCGCGGCACGCCGGAGGCCATCATCCAGCGCCTGAACGCCGCGGTCGCCGAGGCGTTGGAGGCGCCGGATGTCCGCCAGCAGCTCGCGGCCCAGGCGGCCGAGCCGCGCTCCGGCTCGCCGGAGCAGGTCGCGGCCTTCGTGCGCGCGGAGGTCGCGAAGCTCGGCCGGATTGTCGAGGCTTCCGGCCTCAGGGCAGATTGAGTCCATGAACAGCACCGACATCACCCGCCGCCTCGCCTGCTTCGTCGTGCGCTCCGAACCGGAGGACATCCCGGACGCCGTGCAGCACGAGGCCTGCCGCGCCATCTTGAACTGGCTCGGCTGCGCGATCGGCGGCGCCGGGCATGACACGGTGCGCTTCGCCGCGCAGGCGCTGCAGCCTTTCTTCGGGCCCGCGCAGGCGCAGGTGCTGGGACGGCCGGAGAGGGCGGATATCCTGCATGCCGCGCTGCTGAACGGCATCGCCTCCCATGTGCTTGATTTCGACGACACGCATCTGCGCGCCATCCACCCGAGCGCGCCGGTGCTGCCCGCGCTGCTGGCCCTCGCGGAGTGGCGCGGCCTCTCCGGGCGCGATCTGGTGCATGCCTTCGTCCTCGGCGTCGAGGTGGAGGAGCGCGTCGGCCTCTCCGTCTTCCCCGAGCATTACGACCGCGGCTACCACATCACCGGCACGGCGGGCGTCTTCGGCGCCGCGGCCGCGGCGGGGAAGCTGCTCGGCCTTGATGAGCAGCGCATGACCTGGGCGCTCGGCATCGCGGCGACGCAATCGGCGGGGCTGCGCGAGATGTTCGGCAGCATGTGCAAGAGCCTGCATCCCGGCAAGGCCGCGCAGAACGGCCTCTCCGCCGCCTTGATGGCCGAGCGCGGCTTCACCAGCGCCGCCGCCGCGATCGAAGGCAAGCGCGGCTTCGCGCATGTGCTGTCCACGCGCTTCGATCCGGCGGTGATCACCGACGGGCTCGGCGAGGGCTGGGAGCTTTCGCGCAACATGTACAAGCCCTTCGCCTGCGGGCTCGTCGTCCATGCGGCGATCACCGGCTGCCTGGAACTGCGGGAGGCGCATGGGCTGCGCGGGCCGGAGATCGCTGTTATCGCCGCCCGCGTGAACCCGCTGGTGCCGGAGCTGACCGGCAAACCGGAACCGCGGACCGGGCTGGAGAGCAAGTTCAGCATTTTCCACGCGATGGCCATCGCGATCCTCGACGGCGCGGCGGGGGAAGCGCAGTTCAGCGCGGAGGCGGCGAACCGCCCGGCCGCGGTCGCGCTCCGCCGGCGCGTCGAGATCACCGCCGATCCCACCATCGGGAAGCTGGAGAGCCATGTGCGGATCGAGCTGACCGACGGCCGCGTGCTGGAACGCCACGTTCCCCATGCGCTGGGCACGCTGGAGCGGCCGATGAGCGACCGCGACCTGGAGGCGAAGTTCCGCGGCCTCTGTGCGGAGCGCTTCGCGGAGGACCGGATCGCGGCGATGATCGAGGCCTGCTGGAGCATCCGCGCCGCCGCCGATGCCGGCGCGCTTGCGCGCCTCGCTGCGGGTTAGCGTTTGTCGCGGCGCGGCGAGCGACAACAGGTGAAGCCATGGCTTTCTGGATAGCGAGCGTGGCGGGACTGGCGATCGCCTATCTCCTCGGTTCCATGCCCACGGGCTATTGGGCGGGGAGGCTGCTCAAGGGCATCGACCTCCGGGAGCATGGCTCCCGATCCACCGGCGCGACGAATGTCCTGCGGATCCTGGGCCCATGGCCGGCCTTGGTGGTGCTGCTGGTCGATGTGCTGAAAGGTGCGGGGGCGATCCTCTTTGCCCGCTGGTTCTATCCTTCGCTCACGCCGCCGACCGCGCTTGATCCGCAAGGCTGGGTGCCCTGGGCTGTCGGACTGGCCGGGCTGGCCGTGTTGTTGGGACACAGCCGTTCGATCTGGTTGAATTTTACGGGCGGCAAATCCGCGGCGACGGGGCTGGGCCTGTTGCTCGCGATGTCCTGGCCCGTGGGCCTGGGTGCTGCGGCGGTGTTCGGCGTTGCGCTGGCTGTCGTCCGGATCGTTTCCCTGGGCTCGATGCTGGCGGCCTTGGCAGCGGTCGCCCTCATCTCTGTCCTGGAGCAACCCTTGCCCTATCGGTTGCTGGTGATCGCAGGCGGCGCTTATGTGCTTCTGCGCCATCGCGCGAACATCCAGCGGCTGCTCGCTGGGACGGAGCCGCGCCTGGGGAAGGCGAGCCGGAAACCGAAAGCAGGATTGACGGCAGGGTCGCGCATGGAGCGGGCGCCCTAGGCGCTGCCGCGACGGCGGCTCGCCGAGGCCAGGCGGGCCAGAGCGGCGAACCCGACCAATTCGGCGATTCCACCCCCGACGATCTGCTCTAGCGCTTCGGCGGCGGCTGAGCTCTGCCGGCATCGCCGATAGTCCTGATGTCGTGCAGTTTCTGCCGCATTGTTTCCAACTGCCCCTTGATTGTCTTAAGTTTTGTATGTTGGGTTGGGCTTATTATTGTGGGATCCAAGAGGCTATCCACATGCCGCATGGATTGGTGGATCATACCTTCAAATAGACCCTTGTAGTTGGCGTTCACCCGGCACGCCGCCTGTGCTGATATATGCAAGGATGATACAAAGTTTATGAGGTCATCCGGTGTAACAGCCACCCTGCTAAGATACTGATCCACATATCCTGTGAAATCAGTCGTTGCTTCATCCCGGTCCTCATTGCTGTAACGACTGTCATGGATCGCGCCAAGCAGGGCGGGAAGCTTGCTATAATTTTCCGGGCTTCCGGCCGCTACCAAGGAATTAGCGACGCGATCTTGTGCCTCCTTCTCGTACCCATCGACTTTCCGGCGGACGGCGCCGATCGTGTTGTACGTCTTGTTGACAGAGAGTAGGGCGAGGCGGGATTTCTGATCCAATTGGTCGCAGATGAGGCCGATGACGTCGCCCGGAAGCTTGGCGAACGTGGCCTCATTCCTGGCGATTTCCTGGACAGCGCCGGTCTTCCCGGGATCGCTGGTCTGGTCGCCGCCGGAGCCGCTGCTCCCGGAACCTTCGCTCGGGGGAGGCGCTGATCCAGTCTCGCTCATGGCTCGTTCCCACCGGATTGCCAGCGAAGACTATGGCCGAAATATTCGGGAAGCGAGTCGCGGCTGGCCCTCGCGAAGCCGGCGCCGGCGTCGCTGCTTGCAGGCCGGCCTGCGCGGCGGCCACCCTGGCGCGGCCGTCACCCCCAAGCGCAGGCCATGCCCGACGTCTCTCTCGTCCGCCCCTCCGCCGCCGAACTCCCGGCCTATCGGGACGCGCTCGCCCGCGGCTGGTCGCCGGCCAGCATCCGCGCGGCGGAGACCGCACGGGAGCATCTGGCGAAGATCGCCGCCGATGCCGCCGGCTTCCTCGCGGGGCTCGACGACGAAGACGCGAAGGGCGACCCGGTGCGGCTGCCGGACGGGTCGCTGGTGCCGCGCCTGCCGGGCTTCACGCGCTGGATCTGGGATGGCGATTTCTGCGGCTCGATCGGCTTCCGCTGGCAGCCCGGCACATCCGCTCTGCCGCCGCATGTGCTCGGGCATATCGGCTATGGGGTGGTCCCTTGGAAGCGCGGCGCCGGCCACGCGAAGCGGGCGCTGGCGCTGCTGCTGCCGGAAGCGCGGCGGCGCGGGCTCGATGCCGTCGCGCTGACGACCGACGCGGACAACATCGCCTCCCAGCGGGTGATCCTCGCCTGCGGCGGGACGCTGGTGGAGCGCTTCAGGAAGCCTGCAGCCTATGGCGATGCGGAGGGTTTGCGGTTCCGCATCGCGCTGGCCTAGAGCGTGATGACTTGAGGCGGGATCGCCGAGAAGTCTGAATCACGCGATCAAACAAGGCGCTGGAGCGTGATGCGTGAGCGTATGCGAGCGCATCCTGCCCTAATGAAGCGAACGGATGATCTCGCGGAAGGCATTCTCCGGGAAAGCCTTCAGCGTCTTCGTGCGCAGATTCCCGAGCCTGCCGAGCGCCAGGGTGAACCGCGCCGCCACGGCATCGTCCGGTGCTTCGTAGACGAGCAGCAGGTCGTATTCGCCCATGGTCATGTGGCAGTCCTTGAAGCGGCCGCCCATCTCCTCGAGCAGCGCCTTGGCGGCATCGAGGCGGCGGGGCGCATCCTCGATCGCCCGCATGCCCTGGTCGGTCCAGTTGGTGAGCGCGACATAGGTCGTCATGGATCGAGCCCTCCCTGCTTCCGGGGACGGGACGGACGCCCGTCCGTCCCGCCATCCTAGCACGGCGGTGCCGCGCCTACACTGCGCGCGCATCCGGAAGCACCGAGTCGCCCGTCCATGTCCCGCTTCGTCGCCGCCATCGTCACGGCCCAGATCCTCGCGCAGATCGGCGCCTTCACCTTGCCGGCGCTGCTGCCGGGCTTCATCGCGCGCTGGTCGCTGACGGCGACCGAGGCCGGCTGGCTGGTCGGCGCCTTCTTCGCCGCCTATGTCGCCGCGGTGCCGGTACTGGTCGCGCTGACCGACCGGGTGCCGGCGCGCCGCATCTACCTGTTCGGCACCGCTCTCACGGCATTCTCCCATCTCGGCTTCGCGCTGGCGGCGGAGGGGTTCTGGAGCGGGCTGGCGCTGCGCGCCGTCGCCGGCATCGGCTGGGCCGGCTGCTACATGCCGGGGCTCAAGGTGATCACGGATCGCCTGGAAGGCGCGGCGCAATCCCGCGCCGTCTCCTGGCACGCAGCGGGCGTCGGCATCGCAGGCGCCGCCTCCTTCGCGATCGCGGGCGCGCTGGATGCGGTGGCGGGCCCGTCGGCCGCCTTCCTGTTCGGTGCCATCGCAGCCGCCATCGCCTGCGCGATCGGCGCCGCGGTCATGCCGACCGCAGCGCCGCGGCCGGCGGGTGCGGCCCCGCCCGCGGCGCTGCTGGACTTCCGCCCGGTGCTGCGCAACCGCGCCGCCATGGCCTGGATCATCGGCTACACCACCCATACCTGGGAACTCGCGGCGCTGCGCGCCTGGGCGGTGACCTTTCTCGCCGCCGTCATCGCACAGCATGGCGCGCCCGCATGGCTGCCGGGGCCGACGGTGCTGTTCACCGCGGCCGGCCTTGCCGGCATCGCCGTCTCGGTCTCCGGCAACGAAGCCGCTGAGCGATTCGGCCGCGCGCGCGTGGTCGCGGCCGCGATGGGCGCGGCCGCGGCGCTGGCGCTGGCGACCGGCTGGTCGGGCCTCGTGTCGGTGCCGCTCGCGGCCCTCTGCGTGTTGCTCTGGAACGCCGCGATCTACCTCGACAGCTCGGCGCTGACCGCCGGCACGGTGCAGGCGGCCGCACCCGGGATGCGCGGCGCGACCATCGGGCTGCACAGCATGTGCGGCTACGCCGGCGGCTTCGTCGGGCCGCTCGGCGTCGGTATCGCGCTCGACATCGCGGGGCCCGGCCGCGACCTCGCCTGGGGCCTTGCCTTCGGGCATCTGGCGCTGGTCGGGCTGCTCGGCCTTGTCCTGCTGCGTCGCCTCGGCAGGCCCACCTGAGGCCATCTCAGGGCGGCGTCAGGCCGAGCTCCGCAAACAGCGTGAGCAGCCGCGCCCGTTCGCGCCCGATGAAGGCGCCGAGCTCCGCCGGGCCGAGATCCAGCACCTCCGCGCCGGTCGCGTGCAGCCGCGCGGCGAAGCCCGGGGCGGCCAGCGCAGGCCGGATGGCCGCCTCCAGATGGGCGACCGTCAGCTCCGGCGTCCCGCGCGGCGCGACCAGGCCCCACCAGGAGGCGAGCGTGACCGCCGGCAGCCCGGACTCCGCCATGGTCGGCACCTCCGGCAGCGCGGGCAGGCGGGCGCCCGAGGTGACGCCGAGCCCGGTCAGCCGGCCTTCCCGTACCAGTGCGACCGCGGTCGGCGCCAGCACGAAGGCCGCACCGATTTGGCCCGACAGCAGCGCGGTGAAGATCTCCGGGTCGCCGCGGAAGGCGACGGGCGTCGGCGCGATCCCGGCCGTGCGTGCGAGGAGCGCCATCGCCAGATGGGGCGAGGCGCCGAGCCCGGACATGCCATAGGCGAGCCGGTCGCCGCGGGCACGGGCGAGCGCCAGGAAGTCGGCGACGCTCCGCAGGCCGAGCGCGGGGTCGGCGACCAGCAGCAGCGGCGCCGCGGCCATGCCGGCGACCGGCACGAAATCGGCGACGGGGTCGAAGGGCAGGTCGCGGCGCAGGGCCGGCAGCACCAGGACGGAATGCGGCATCAGCAGCAGCGTGCTGCCATCCGGCGCCGCGCGGGCGGCCGCCTCCGCGGCGATGGCCCCGACCGCACCCGGCCGGTTCTCGACGAGGACGGGCCGCCCGAGCCGTTCGGACACGCCTTCGGCCAGCATGCGCATGATGACGTCCGGCGTGCTGCCGGCCGTGAAGCCGAACAGCACGCGGACCGGGCGGCGCGGGTCCGGCTGGCCGCCGGCGGGACGGGGCAGCGCACCGGCGAGTGCGACGCCGACGACGCGGCGGCGGCGCAGGTAATGCAGCGCGGCCCTTGGCCGCGCAGGAGATGGCTGGGGAACGGGCATGCGGCGTGGGGACACGACCATGGCGATACACTCCGGTGTGGGAGGGTTCGGGGGCGTGCTCCGCGCCTGTTGGTTATCGCTTGCGAAGCGGCGGCAACCATCACCGATCCGGCGGGGCCTTGTCCACCAGATCAGTGGGGCCACGGCAGCCGGCGTCGCCGGTCGAAGGCGCGGCCTTCCGCCCCGCCCTGGCCTGGGCGAGGATCGCCGCCGCGCGAGACCGGAAGCGAGGATCCCCGATGTTCTATGAACCACGACTGGGCCACGGCCTGCCGCATGACCCCTTCAAGGCGATCATCGCGCCGCGGCCGATCGGCTGGATCTCGACCCTGGATGCCGAGGGGCGGCCCAACCTGGCGCCCTACAGCTTCTTCAACGCGGTCCATTCGCGCCCGCCGATGCTGGCCTTCACCAGCGAGACGATGAAGCACAGCGCGGCCAATGCCATTGCGCGCGGCGAGTTCGTGTTCAACCTCTGCAGCCGCGCGCTGTTCGAGGCCATGAACATCTCCTCCGGGGCGCTGCCCGAGGGCGAGAGCGAGTTCGCGGCCGCGGGGCTCGAGACGGCCCCCTCCCGGATCGTCAAGGCGCCCCGCGTCGCCGCCTCCCCGGCGGCGCTCGAATGCCGCGTCGCGCAGTCCATGCAGTTGCGGGACGCGGATGGCGAGCCGTTGCAGGGCTGGCTCATCATCGGCCAGGTGGTCGGCGTGCATATCGACGAGCGCTTCCTGCGCGACGGACGCTTCGACACCGCCGCCGCGCAGCCGGTGGCCCGCTGCGGCTATCGCGACTATGCCGCGGTGACCGAGTTGTTCGACGCGCTGCGCCCGACCGATGGCGGCGCCTACGCCCTCGGCCAGCGGGACCGCTGAAGCGCGGAACTCACAACAACGGACTGGTCGCTTGACCGGTCCGAGGCCGCGAATGCGGCCCGCCGGTAGTCCGGCGAAGCCAAGCAAACCAGAGGTTTGCGCGTCACGCCGAAGGCGTGCCTCCGGCACGACGCGTTTGAGGGGGCCTCAATCGTGTCAACGATTGAGGCCGCTGGTATCAAGCCAGCGGCGCGGTTCGGAACAGGGTGACGCGCAGCCCGCCATGCGGCACCGGCGCGCCGGGCGGCAGGAAGGGCAGCGCGGTCGCCTGCGCCAGCGCGGGCTCGCCGGTGACGATGCCGACGCGCCAGCCCGCGAAACGCTGCCGCAGCACCTGGCCGAGCGCGCGGTACAGCGGGAACAGCGTCGCCCTGTCCCCGATGCGGGTGCCGTAGGGCGGGTTGACGATGACCAGCCCCGGCGGACCCGCGGGCGGCAGGATGTCGCTGATCGCGCAGTGCCGGAATTCGGTGTGGCCGGTGACGCCGGCGCGTTCGGCATTCGCGCGGCTCATCGCGATCGCGCCGGCATCCCGGTCGCTGCCGTAGCAGCGGGCGGCCGGCACGCGGGCGCTCTTCACCGCGCGCATGCGCTGCCAGGCGTCGGCGTCGAATGTCGCGAGCTGCTCGAAGGCGAAGTGGCGGGACCGGCCGGGATTGAGGCGTGCCGCGATCTCCGCCGCCTCGATGACGAAGGTGCCGGACCCGCACATCGGATCGAGCATGGGCTCGCTGCCGTCGTAGCCGCATTGCTGCAGGAAGAGCGATGCCATGGTCTCCCGCATCGGCGCCCGGTTGACGGCTTCCTTATGCCCGCGCTTGTGCAGCAGCTCGCCCGAGGTATCGAGGCTGATGGTGCAGACATCGTGCTCGATCCGCGCCATCACGACGATCTCGGCCTCCGGCGCCTGCGGCGCGCCGAGGGTTTCCCGGATCGCGGTTTCGATCCGCTCGGCCGCGGCACCGCTGTGGTAGATGCGCGATCCCGTGCAGGACGCCTCGACCCGGAACGGGATGTCGGGGCGCAGCACGCTGCCCCAGGGGACGCGACGGGCGCGGCCATCGAGCTGCGCGAGATGCAGGACGCGAAACGCGTCGATGCGCGCGAGGACGCGTCCGGCGCCGCGGATCCAGAGGTTCGCGCGCCAGACCTCCGGCCAGCCGCCTTTGAAGACGACGCCGCCGGGGACGGGCTTCGTCTGCTTGAATCCCTTGCCGCGCACCTCCGCGCACAGCACCGGTTCCAGGCCCGGCGCGGTCGCCAGAAAGATCTCGAAATCCTTGCCTTGCGTCACGGTCGGAGGGTGCGTGGCATCGCGGGAATGCGGTCGAGCTCTTGCGGCGGCGGATCGGGCGAGAAGTGCAGCGTCATGACGGTCGCCCCGGCAATGGTGAGCAGTGCCCCCGCGAGGATGAGGAAGGCCACGCCATAGGCGCGCGGCGTCGTGCCTGGCCTGCTGGGCGGGCGTGCGGCAACGGGGGGCGCCGTCGCGACGGCGACGACGGGTGCCGCGGCAGGCGTCGCGGGCTTCTTCCGCAGCACGCTGCCGAGCGCGAAGCCGATGAGGCAGGCGAGCAGCCAGGGCAGGGCGAGGATGGATCCGATGAGGGCCAGCCCATAGAGGAGCTTGCCCAGATCGGCCTCCGCCGGGTCGCGCGCGGCTTCGATCCCGCCGAGCACCAGCAGCACGATCACGGGGCTGAGCACCCAAAGGATCAGCGCCGCCACGCGCCAGCGACGCGGCATCGCGATCGCGATCAAGGCCGGGATGCCGAGCGCCAGCAGGATCGACAGGAGGTTCAGTCCGGCCGTCACCCGGCAAGGCTCCGCCGCACCCGCGCGATGGCGCCGGGCAGGCCGCGCACCTTCAGCACCCGGCCCTTCTCGTCGTAATCCTCCGACATCACCCGCAGGCTTTCGTAGACCTCGCCGATCAGCCCCTGCTTCGCATAGGGCAGCGCCAGCACATCCTCCACCATCGCCGCCTCGAAGAAGGCGATGATGGTGTCGCGCAGCGCGCTCACATCCCCGGGCGCATGGGCGGAGAGCAGGATCGCGTCCGGACGCTTCTCGATCAGGGCGGCGCGCCCGGCAGCGTCCACCCGGTCCAGCTTGTTGAGCACCAGGCGGGACGGCACGACATCCGCGCCGATCTCGCGCAGCACGCTGCGGCTCACCTCGAGCTGCGCCTCGTAGGTCGGGTCCGACGCGTCGACCACGTAGAGCAGCAGCGAGGCCTCCAGCGCCTCCGTCAGGGTGGAGCGGAAGGAGGCGACGAGGTCGTGCGGCAACTGCTTGATGAAGCCGACTGTGTCGGAGACCAGCACGCGGGGCCGGGTCTCCGGCTGCAGGATGCGGACGGTGGTGTCGAGCGTCGCGAAGAGCTTGTCCTCCACCAGCACCTGGCTGCCGGTCAGCGCCCGCATCAGGGAGGACTTGCCCGCATTGGTGTAGCCGACGAGCGCCACCCGCAACTGGTCCCGCCTGGCGGAGCGGCGGTGATCGCTGTCGCGCTGCACCGCTTCGAGCTGGTCTTTCAGCTCCGCCAGCCGGTCGCGGATCTTGCGGCGATCGAGGTCGAGGGTGGTCTCGCCGGCGCCCGGCCCTTGCTGCCGCCCGCCGCCGCCCGTGGATTCACGTAGGCGGGGTGCGACGTATTTCAGGCGCGCCATCTCCACCTGCAGCTTCGCCTCACGCGTGTTGGCGTGGCGGTGGAAGATCTCGACGATGACGCCGGTGCGGTCCAGCACCTCGGCGCCGGTGGCGCGCTCCAGGTTGCGGATCTGGCTGGGCGAAAGCTCATGGTCGACGATGACGAATTCGGGCTTGCGGGCGGGTTCCGCATCGGCTTCCGCGTCCGGCTCCGCCGCGTCGGCGGTCCCGGCCGCGCCTTCGAAGCGTTGCCGTGCCTTGGATTTCGGGGTCGGCGCCATCGAGCCGACCACGCCGGTGCCCCCGGTCATCGCCGCGAGTTCCGCCAGCTTGCCGCTGCCGAGCAGGGATGCGGCGCCGGTACCCTCCCGCCGCTGCGACACCCGGCCGACCACCTCGTAGCCGAGCGTCTTTACCAGGCGCCCCAGCTCCTCGAGGCTGGCGTCATGCGCGACGTCATCGACATCCGGCGTCTGGATGCCAACAAGGACGGCGCGCGGGGTGGGGGCTTTGGTCTCCATGGCGGTCCAGTAGCACGGGTCGGGCGGCACCCGCATCCCGGGGCCGTATGTCGATCCGCCAGCAGTCGTGGAAAGGCAATGGCTTGATCGGCATCGCGATCTCCGCGGTCGAGCGCGTGGCGCCGCAGCCATTGCTGCCGCGGCAGCAGGTCTACGCGTCTCCGCCCGGTCGCTCGCTGGCGGCCTGGTCGAGCAGCCATTGGTAGACGGTCTCGACGGCGGAGGGCGCCCGCGTTTCCTTGAGCGGCAGCAGCCAATAAGACGCCGCGACGACGCCCGATCCCGGAAACGGGGTGACGAGCCTGCCCGATGCCAGGTCCTCCCGCGTCAGGATGTCGCTCTCCAGGATCACGCCCAATCCGTTGACCGCCGCATCGATCGCGAGGTGGGATGGGTTGAATTGAATCGGTTTCAGGCCAGCCTGATCGAGCTCGACCTTCTGGCGCTGAAACCAGTCATCCCAGGACAGGGACGTCACCCTGGTGCTGATGAGCGGCAGCAGCAGCAGGTCGCCCGGCTTCCGGATCTGCCCGCCCGCCAGCAGGGCCGGCGCGCAGAGTGGTTGGGTCGTCTCCAGCAGAAAGAGCCTGGCCTGATGTTGCCACCGTTCGGCATCGCCGAACGCGATCACGACATCCGCCTCATCGCTGAGGCTCGGGTCTGAATTCACCCGGATATCGATGCCCGGAAAATCGGACAGGAACCGTGGCAGGCGCGGCAGGAGCCAGCGGCTCGCCAGCGACGGCGGGGTGTGGATCTTGACGAGGTTGTTGATCTCCGCCCGTCCGCTGCGCCGGGCGATATCGTGCGTCGCCTTCCGCAGACGCTGAAAGAGCGGCCGGACGCTGCGCGCGTAGTCGACGCCATCGGCGGAAAGCGAGACGCCGCGTCCTTCCCGGACGAACAGGCTGACGCCGAGGATGAGCTCGAGCAGCCTGATCTGGTGGCTGACGGCCGAAGGCGTGAGGCGGAGTTCGGCAGCCGCGGCCCGAAAGCTGCCGAGGCGCGCGGCAGCCTCGAAGATCGCGATGCCGCGGAGGGGTAACCTCGATCCTACCATGATACCGGCCAGCTCTCGGCGCGCCCGACGCCACCGCGCCATCGGAGCCCCATTGGTTGATCGGTTTTCCCCCCGAGTCCAGCCGCCGTCGGGATGATCGGACCCGGGCCGGAGGCGCGGACCAGGCATGGCCAAAGGTGAAATTACCTCACCTGTTCGGCGAGTTTATTGCGGCTTTTTCTTTCGGCCCTGGATTTCTAGGAATCGGGGCACGAAGGCAAGCGCTTGCCCGAGAGAGCTGGCCATCGATTTCGGAGAGCGACGATGACGATGACAGACGCCGGCCGGCAATTCTGGGCCCGGGCCAATCGGCACCTGCTGCACTACGGATGCGATTTCGCCCGCTTCGTTCCGGCGCGCGCCGAGGGCTGCTGGCTCTATGATGCCGCCGGCACTCCGATGCTCGATTTCACCTCGGGCCAGATGAGTTCGATCCTCGGCCATTCCCATCCGGAAATCCTGGCAAGGATCCGGGAAGCCGCCGGAACGCTCGACCACCTCTTCTCCGCCATGGTTTCCGAGCCTGTCGTGCGGCTCGCCGAACAGCTCGCGGCGCAGGTCCCGGCACTTCCCAAAGTGCTGCTGCTCTCGACCGGCGGCGAAGCCAATGAGGCGGCGATCAAGCTCGCGAAGACGGTCACCAGGAAATGGGAGGTCGTCGCATTCACGCGCGGCTATCATGGCGTCACGGCAGGATCGGCCGCGGCCACCTTCAAGGTCGGGCGAACCGGCGTCGGGCCGCTTCCGCAAGGCTACTACGCCATTCCGGCGCCCAATGCGTACAGGCCCCGGTTTCCCGGCCTGGACTGGCGCCGCGAACTCGACGACGCCTTCGAGCAGGTCGACAGGCAATGCACCGGCAATCTGGCGGCCTTCATCGCCGAGCCGATCCTGAGCAGCGGCGGCGTGATCGATCTGCCATTGGGCTATCTCGCGGCGTTGAAGGGGCATTGCGAGGCGCGCGGCATGCTGCTGATCCTGGACGAGTCCCAGACGGGGCTCGGCCGCACCGGGACAATGTTCGCATTTGAACGGGATGGCGTCGTCCCGGACATCCTGACCCTGTCGAAGACACTCGGCGCCGGCATGGCGCTTTCGGCGGTGATGACGAGCGACGAAATCGCCGCAGCGGCCGACAGGAACGACTTCTTTTTCTACACGACCCATGTGAACGATCCGCTTCCGGCGGCCGTCGGATCGAAGGTGTTGGAGATCGTCCTGCGCGACGATCTGGCCGACCGGGCGAAAATCGCCGGCGAACGGCTTGCGCGCGGCCTTCTCGACCTCAAGCAACGCTATCCCGCGATCGGCGATGTGCGTGGACGCGGCCTGATGCGTGGCCTGGAATTCACGGATTCCGGCTCCCAGGACGCGACGGCCATTGCCAATGCCGTCACCGCCGCCGCCCTCGAGCTGGGGCTTGCGGCGAACATCGTGCGTTCGGGAACCTCCGGCGGCGTCATGCGGATCGCGCCGCCGCTCATCGTCAAGGACGAAGAAATCGACCAGGGGATCGCATTGCTCGGCCGCGCCATCGGCCTGGTCGTCGAGCGCTGATCGCGGCTTCACCGAAACGCCGCCGCCGTCGCATCACCCGCGGCCTGCATGCGGCATCACACCCGAACCGGCGAGGACGGCATGGACAAGGCCCACAGGCGCGTGCTCGATCGGGCTCTTGGCTACCTCTGCAACGGGGCCGACGCGGTCTGCGACGATCTGGAGCGATGCGGCGGCGTACCGCGCCTGAATTCCATGACCGGGGGATATGGCTGGGACGACGACTATGTCTGGGACAGTTGGGCCGATTTCCAATGGGTCGGCTTTCTCGCCGGCCGTCTCTGGCTGCTGCATCTGCTGACGCGCCGGCAGCGCTACGGCGACGCCGCCTTGCGGCTGTGCGAGCGGATCGGCCCCGTTCTCGCGAGACATCCGACGGTGTTCTCCTCCACCGGCATCGACATGTACTACGCGCTGACGCTGGGCCACCAGATCACCGGACGCGACGATCTGAAGGCATGGGCATTCGCCGGCGGCGATAATTTCGCGAATATCTTTGACCCCAAGGCGAAGGCATTCCTGCAGATCGCCGGGGCCGATCGCATCGTCATCGATACCGGGCTCAACCTGCCTTCCATGCTCTGGGCCTCGCAATGGGAACCCGAGCGCGCCGCGCTCGCCTATCGCCATCTCGACACTGTCCTCGAGGTCGGCCTGATCCGCTCGGACGGCTCGAACTGCCACGCGGCGGCGCTCGATCCGCAGACCCGCGCCGTGACCGGGCTGTTCAGCCTCCAGGGCTGGAGCAATGACAGCACCTGGGCGCGGGGGCAGGGTTGGGCCATGCTCGGCTTCGCCCATGCGTATGAGGCAAGCCGTGATCCGCGTTACCTGGACGCGGCGCGGCGGGCGGCGGATTGGTATGTCGATCACGCGCCCCGGGGCTGGGTGCCGCGCTATGACTACGACGATCCGGATCGCGAGACGCTTCCCTACGATTCCTGTGCCGCCTGCATCGCGACGGCCGTCCTGATGCGCCTGGCGCGGTGGCTGCCGGATCGTGCCGAGCGCTATCGAAGCGTGGCCCGCGAAACCCTGCAGGCACTCCTTTCCAACTTCCTCACCACAGGCGGCGTCGTGCTTCACGGAAGCTGGGGCCGCATGCGGCATATCGAGACGGGCAAGCCCCGGCTCGGCCGCTTTCCGCAGGAAGATGTCATGCCCTACGGCAATTACTGGATCGCCGAATGCCTCTACCGCGAGCTCTCGGACGACTGGTCGGTTCTCTCGCTCGATGGGCACGCCTGATCATCAAACGTTGAAAGGAAGGGAAGGCCATGACCTTCATCCCCCGAGGCATTCATACGGCGATCGTCACCCCCTTCACGGAAGCCGATGCGTTCGACGAGGCGGTCTTTCGGACGCTGATCGACTTCCAGATCGCCTCGGGCGCGGCCGGGCTGCTGGTGATCGGCGGGAGCGGCGAGTTCGTCAGCCTGACCCCGTCCGAGCGGCAACGGGTGATCGACGTCGCGATCGACCACGCGGCGCGGCGGATTCCGATTATCGTCGGTGCGCTGGCACCAGGCACGAAGGAAGTGCAGGAGACGGTTCGCCATGCCGCGAGGGCCGGCGCCGACGCGGTGCTGGTGCTGCCGCCCTACTACATCAAGGCCAGCGCCGATGGCATTCATGAGCACTTCGCACGCGTCGCGGACGCCGCATCCATCCCCATCATCGCCTACAACAACACGTCCCGGACCGGGATCACCCTCGACATACCCATGCTGGAGAAGCTCGCCGGGATTCCTGCGGTCGTCGCGCTCAAGGAATGCGAACGCGATCTGGCCATCGTCGCCGCCAAGATCCGCGCTGTCGGCGAGCGGATCGCGATCTTGTCCGGAGATGACGATCTCGGCTTTCCGACATTCCTTCTGGGCAGTCCCGGCGGGATATTCATGACCGCGAATCTGGTCCCTGCGTTCCACCGCAAGCTCTTCGAAGCGACGGTGAACGGAGACCTGGCCATCGCCCGCCGAGCCCACGACGCGCTTCTTCCGCTGGTGGAGGCTCTCTACACGGCAAACCATCCGGGGCCGCTGAAGGACGCCATGGGCCTTATCGGATACCCGGTCGGTACCGCCCGCGCACCCCTGCAAAGGGCAAGCGCGGACAATCTGAAGCGCGCCGCCATCGCGCTGAAGGCCCTGGCCGCTGTGGGATTCGACTGAACGCCGTGGCTGCCTGATTGGGCCGCCTACAGCCCCAGCCGGTCGCGGATCCGCCCCTCCAGCACCTTCGCCATGACGCCCACCCGCCAGAAGCCATGGAACGGCATTGGCTTGATCGGCGTCACCGGCATCGCGATTTCCGCGGCCGGCGTGCCCGTCGCCAGCCGCGCGATCTCGTCGCCCATGGCGGTCGAGAGCGCGATGCCGCGGCCGTTGTAGCCGAGGCAGCAGATCAGCCCCGGCGCGGGCTGGTGGATATGCGGGTAGTGGTCGGGCGTCATCGCGAGCTGGCCGTTCCAGCCATGCGTCCATTCGGCACCGGCGAGCGCGGGCCAGAGCCGCTCCGCATAGCGCATGAGATAGGCGACGGGGGAGGGATCGCCGATCGGGCGCTGCGGGCCGCGGCCGCCCATCAGCAGCCGGTTCTTCTGGTCGACGCGGAGATAGACGGTGATGTGCCCGCTCTCGTAAAGCGAGGCGCGCATCGGCATGATGTCCCGCACCACATCCTCCGCCAGCGGCGCGGTCGCGGCGATGGAGCTGAACACCGGCACCACGCTGCGCCGGAGCCCCGGCTGCAGGTCATCCGTATAGCCATTGGTGCCGAGGATCACGGTCTCCGCCGTCACCGTGCCGGTCGGCGTCGCGACCTGCCAGCGGCCGTCGGCGCGGCTGAGCGCGGTGACGCGGGTGCCGCCATGCACCGCCGCACCCGCCTGCATCGCGGCGCGCGCCAGGCCGCGGGCGTAATCCAGCGGCTGCACGTCGCCGCCGCTCGCATCGCGCATCACTGCGACATAGCGGTCGGTGCCCGTCGCCATCAGCGCCGCCTCGCGCTCCAGCAGGGTCACCGGCAGGCCACGGCGCATGCCCTGCTCGGCGGAGCGGCGGACGGCGGCGGCATGCCCCGGCTGATAGGCGGCGCGGAGCGTGCCGCCCTGGCGCGCATCGCAGGCGATCTGCCAGCGTCGGATCAGCGCGAAGGTGGTCTCCGGCGCGCCCCAGGCGAAGCGGACCATGCGGGCGCCGAGCTCCGGCCCGAAATCCGCCTCCACCTGGTCGGGGTCGGGCTTCAGCCCGGGATTGACCTGGCCGCCATTGCGGCCGGAGGCGCCCCAGCCCGGTTCATTCGCCTCCAGCACCACGGTGTCGACGCCGCGTTCCACCAGATGCAGCGCGGTGGAAAGGCCGGTGAAGCCGGCGCCGATCACGACGACATCCGCCCGCCGGTCGCCCGGCAACGGCGGCGTCGGCGGCGCCGGGCGGGCGGTCGCGGCATAGAGGCTCGGCGGCAGCGGCAGCATCGGTCGGTGTCCTCGTCAGCCCTTCCGCAGATTGTAGAACAGCGGCATGCCCGTCAGCATGCCAGTGACGTTGCGGCGATAGGCGGTCAGGTCGCGCCAGCGCCCGGTCGGGACATAGGGCACCTCCTGGAAGGCCTGTTCCTGGATCCGCCGCGCGACCGCCTGGCGCGCCGGCAGCTCGGGTGCGGCGATCCATTCGTCGCGCAGCGCCTCCAGCCCCGGCGCCGTCGGCCAGCCGAACCAGGCCGAGAGCCCATTGCCGCGCAGCGGCAGATGCGAGGTCGGGTCCCAGAGGTCGAGGCCCGGCAGCAGCGTCGTCGTGCAGTTCCAGCCGCCCTGCGCCACCGGCGCGCGGTTGGCGCGGCGCTGCAGCCAGACGCCGAAATCGACCGGGATGATCTCCACATTCATCCCCGCGCGCCGCATCTGGTCGGCGGTGACGTCGACCTGCTGGCTCATGGTGTAGAAATTCGCGGCCTGGAGGAACGCCACCTTCTCGCCGCGATAGCCGGCCGCCGCCAGCTCCCGCCGCGTCCTATCGTAGTCGCGCGGCGCCGTCATCGCCGCGATTCCGGCATCGGAGGCCATCGGCGAATCCGGGCAGAAATAACCAACGCCGGTATTCCAGAGGGCGCGGTCGGTGCCGGCGACCGCGGTCATCACCTCCGACTGGTCGATGGCGCCGAGCATGGCGCGGCGGATCGCCGGGTTGTCGAAGGGCGGATGCAGGTGATTGATGGCGAGGATGCCCATGTTGCCGGCCGGGTTGTAGCTGCCGAGCACCACGTTGCGGTCGCGCCGCAGCAGCGGCACCAGGTCGAGCAGCACATCCTCGTACCAGTCGATCTCGCCGCTGATGACGGCGGCGGCCGCGGTCGGCGCGTCCGGGATGATCATCCACTCGACGCGGTCGAGATGCGCGATCTTGGGCCCCGACGTGAATTCGGTGACGCCGTCCGGCCGCGGCACATAACCCGCGAATTTCTCCCAGACCGACCGCGCGCCGTTCACCCGCTCATTCGCGAGGTATCGGAAGGGGCCGCTGCCCACCACCTCCGTCACCTGCTTGGCGGGATCGGTGATCAGCCGCTCCGGCATGATCACCGGGATGAAGCTGGTGCTTTTCGCGAGGGCATTGGGCAGCAGCGCGAAGGGGCGCTTGAGGCGGAAGACGATCTCCTTGTCCGATGCGGCGGAAAGCTCGTCGGTCACGCTCATCAGCAACTGGCCCATGGCATCGACCCGGCCCCAGCGGCGGATGCTGGCGACGCAGTCCCGCGCCAGCACCGGCGCCCCGTCATGGAAGCGGAGACCCTCACGGAGCGTCAGGCGCCAGCGCTTGCCGTCATCCTCGATCACATGGCCCGCAACCATCTGCGGATGCGGGTTCAGCGCATTGTCCATGCCGTAGAGCGTGTCGTAGCTCATCAGCGCGAGGTAGCGGGTCGAGAAGGCGGTGGTGAAGACCGGGTCGAGGATGGTCGCATCCGCGTTCGGCTTGAACCGGAACACCCTGGCACCCTGCGCCTGCGTGAGCGATGGGGCCACGAGGGCGGCGGCACCGGCCGCGCCGGCCTGGAGGAAACGCCTGCGGTCCATACTCGAAGCTCCTGTCGCGTTGAATGCGTGTCCGGTGTCAACCTGCCCAGTTGGCCGCGCGTTCCGCGCTGATGATCCCGTCCTCCAGGTCGCGCTGGATCAGCGCGGCCGGGCGTTCTGCCGGCTGGCCGTAGCCGCCGCCGCCGCCGAGGCTGATCGTCACGACGTCGCCGCGCTTCAGCGCGAAGGCATCCTTGCTGCGGAGGTGGATCGCTTCCCCGTCGCGCAGCACCGCGCAGGTGCCGCTGGCGCCGGGGCCGCCGCCGAACAATCCGGCGGCCTGGCCGGTGAAGCGGTCGCTGTAGAAGGCGAGCTGCGCGCCATCCGTCTCGATCGCATAGCTGCGGCTGAAGCCTGCGCCACCGCGCCGCGCGCCGCTGCCGCAACTGTCGGCGCGGAGCGCGTAATCGGTCACGCGGAAGAAGCTGAAATCCTGATCCATCGCCTCGACCGGCGTGTTCGAGCAATTCGACAGCGGGTTGTCGACCGCGTCGCACCCGTCATTGCCGATGCCCGCGCCATAGCCGCCGCCATAGACCTCGAGATAGACCGACCATCCCTGGGGCCCGAGCCAGGAGAGGCAGAAGGCGGTGGTGGTGTCGTAGCCCTGTGCGATCGCCTTCTCCGGCGCGGCCTGCGCCACCGCCTGCATGACAGCGTTCCAGGCGCGGGAGACCGAGATCATGCGCGCACGCACCGGCGCCGGATGGTTCGGGTTGAGCAGGCTGCCCTTCGGCGCGATCACGGTGATCGGCCGCAGCGAGCCGTCATTGAAGGGGATGTCCGGGCTGGTCAGCGCGCCCTTGAGGCAGGAGACGGCGGCCGAGATGACGGAGGCGAAGGGCGCGTTGAGGTTGCTGCCGACCTGCGGTGCGGTGCCGGCGAAATCGACGGTGATGGAATCGCCCGCGATAGTGACCGCGGCCCGCACCGGCAGCGGCCCGCTGCCGAGCCCGTCATCATCCAGCATCGCCTCGCCGTGATAGGTGCCGTCGGGGACGGCGGCGATCGCCGCCCGCATCCGGCGCTCGGAGTAATCCTGCAGCCCGGCCATGGCGGCCCTGACCTTGGCGACGCCGTAGCGGCGCGCGAGTTCCTGGATGCGCAGCACGCCGATATTGTTGGCGGCGATCTGCGCGTCGAAATCGCCCATGGTCTGGTGCGGCACCCGCACATTGGCGCGCAGCAGCCGCTGGAAGCCGCCGCCATGCCAGTCGCGCGCGGTGTTGACCTTCATCGGCGGGATGATCAGCCCCTCCGCATAGAGGTCCCGCGCACCCGCGTTCAGGCCCGGGCTGCCGCCGCCGAGGTCGAGGTGATGCGCGACGGAGGCCGCGTAGCCGATCACCGCGCCCTCGTGGAAGACCGGGTGGAAGAAGAAGACGTCCTGCAGGTGCTGGCCGCCGGAATAGGGGTCGTTGATGACCAGGAAGTCGCCGTCCTCCAGCGTCTCCGGCGGGTAGAGCGCGGCGCAGGCCTGGAAGATGCGGCCGATGCTGCCGAGCTGCATCGGGATCAGCTCCGCCTGGGCAACGGTGTTGCCCTCGGCATCCAGCAGCGCGGCGGACCCGTCCCGCGCCTCGCGCAGGATGGTCGAATAGGCGGAGCGGACGAGCTTCACGCCCATCTCCCGCGCCGCCGCGATCACCGACTGGCTGAGGATGGCGTATTCGACGGGATCGAGTTGGGTCATCGATCAGCCCTCCCTTTGCAGCAGCATGTTGCCGGCGGCGTCGCGCGCCGCGCGCCAGCCGGGCGGCACCCAGGTGGTGGAGGAATAGCCCTCGATCAGCGCCGGCCCCGCCACCGCGTCGCCCGCCCCGAGCGCCGCCGCATCCGCGAGCCGGGCGCGCACCGCGGCACCGCCGGTCACGACCGCCGCGTCCGCGGGGCGGGCGAGGCCGGCTGGGCGCTCCGCGACCTCCGGCAGCGCATCCAGGCGCCGGCGCAGGCCGAAGCGCAGCCCGACCAGCTCGACCTTCCGCCCGGGCTCGCCGCCATGCAGGTAGACGCGGCGATGCGCTTGCGCGAAGCGCTCCCCGAGATCGGCGGCGCCGAGCCGCGGCAGCTCCGCAGGGTCGACCGCCACCGGGATCTCGAAGGCCTGGCCGACGAAGCGCATGTCGAGCTCGAGTGAGGGTTCGAGCGGCCCGGTGAGGCCGAGGGCCGCGAATTCCGCCTCCGCCGCGGCGCGGAGCCGCGCGCAATCGGCGGCGACCAGGGCCGGCGTCTCCGCGTCGAGCGTCATCCGCCGGGTGACGCCGCGGAGCTTCACGTAATCGGCCGAGAGCAGGCCAAGCGCGGAGATCACGCCGGGATTGGGCGGCACCAGGATCTCGCGGATGCCGAGCTCCTCCGCGATCTCGGCCGCGAGCAGCGGGCCGGCGCCGCCGAAGGGCAGCAGCGCGTAGTCGCGGGGGTCGCGGCCGCGCTCGGTCGAGACGAGCTGGATCGCGCGCACGATATTGGCGACCGCGAGCCGGATCGCGGCCGCCGCCGCGCCCCGGACATCGGTGCCGAGCCGGGCCGCGATGCCCTCGAAGGCGCGGTGCGCGGCATCGGCATCGAGCGTCATGCCGCCGCCGAGGAAGGCCTCCGGCCGGATGGTGCCGCGCACCACATGCGCGTCCGTCACCGTGGGCAGCGTGCCGCCGCGGCCGTAGCAGGCCGGGCCGGGCTCCGCGCCGGCGCTGCGCGGCCCGACCCGGAGCATGCCGCCATCATCGATCCAGACCAGGCTGCCGCCGCCGGCGCCGACGGTGACGATATCCAGCACCGGCGTCCGGATCGGCAGCCCGTCCACCTCGGTCTCCGCGGCCAGCGCCGCCTCCCCATCCTGCACCAGCGCGACGTCGGTGGAGGTGCCGCCCATGTCGAAGGTGATGAGGTCGCCGCGGCCGGACCGCGCGGCCTGGCGGATGGCGCCGACCACGCCCGCCGCGGGGCCGCTCAGCAGCGCGCTGATCGCGTTGCGCCGCATGGCCGTGGCTGGCATGCGCCCGCCATTCGACTGCATGACGCTGAAATGCCCGCGGAAGCCGGCTGCCCCGAGCGTTGCCTCGAAGCGGTCGAGGTAGCCGTCGATCACTGGCTGCACATAGGCCGAGAGGCTGGTGGTGGACGCCCGCTCGAACTCGCGGAATTCCGGCGCCACCGCATGGCTCGCGGCGATGGAGAGGCCGGGCAGGGCGGCCGCGATCATCTCCATCAGCCGCATCTCGTGGAGCGGCGAGGCATAGGCCGAGAGCAGGCAGATCGCGACCGCCTGGTAGCCGCCGGCGGCCAGCGCCGGCAGCAGGTCGCGCGCCACCGCCGCCTCGTCCAGCGGGGCGATGACGGTGCCGTCCGGGCCGATGCGCTCGGCCACCTCGAAGCAGTCGCGGCGGCGCACCGGCGGCGCCGGCTTCGCGTAATGCAGATCGTAGATATTGCGCCGGTCGTGGCGCTGCATGAACAGGATGTCGCGGAAGCCTTTGGTCGCGACGAAGGCGATCGTGGCGCCGCGCCGCTCCAGGATCGCGTTGGTGGCGACGGTCGAGCCATGCACGAGGTCGGTGACATCAGCCGCCTCGATCCCGGCGGCGCCGAGCGCGTTGAAGGCGCCGATATCCGGGCTGCGCGGCGTCGACGGCACCTTGACGACGCGCACCTGCCCCCGGTCGACCGAGACCAGATCCGTGAAGGTGCCGCCTACCTCGATCCCGACGCGCATCTTTGCTTTCCGCCCCTGCCTGAGGCTAGCTTAGCGTGTCATCTAGACTCTGCAACCAGATTGAAAAACCCTAGGCGATTTTTTCAATGATCGAGGAAAGCCCTGGGGCCGCGGCGATGGCCGATGCCCCCTTGCCCGACCCCGCGGCGACCGCCGCGCCGGAGCGGGAGCCCGTGCTGGGCCAGCGGCTGCGCGGCATGCGCCAGCGCCGGGAATGGACCCTGCAGGAGGTCTCGGCGCGCAGTGGCCTCTCGGTCGGCATGTTAAGCCAGATTGAACGTGGGGTTTCCGCGCCCTCGATCCGGTCGCTGCAGAAGCTGGCCGAGATCTTCGCGGTGCCGATCGGCTGGTTCTTCAGCGACCCCGGTGCCGCGGCGCAGGGCCCGGCCTGGGTGCAGCGCCGCGCCCAGCGCCGGGTGCTGGACCTCTCCGCCAAGGGCATCACCAAGGAGCTGCTGAGCCCGGAAGGCGACGGCAGGATCGAGCTGATGCTGATCACCGTCGAGGCCGGCGGCTCCTCCGGCGAGGCGCCCTACCAGCATGCGGGGGAGGATGCCGGGACGGTGCTGGAAGGAGTGCTGGAGCTGGAGGTGGATGGCGTCGCCAGCCGCCTGCAGGCGGGTGATTCCTTCCGCTTCCTCAGCACCCTGCCGCATCGCTTCGCCAATCCCGGCCCGCTCCGCTGCGTGGTGGTCTGGGCGGTGACGCCGCCGCTCTATTGAGGGCCTCAGGCGCCGGCGGCCGCATACGCGGCCTTGGCTTGCGCGCTGTCAGGGCGCGCTGGCGGCGGCTGTTGGTCGCGCGCGGGGCCGCATGCGCGGCCCCGGAGCATCGGCTTCGCCTCGCTCCGCCGAAACCAATGGCGGCCTGCGGCCGCGGGGCTCTGTGGGCCGATGTCGCAGGAGGCCTTCGCCGTCCGCCTCACGGCCAGGGAACCTTCCGTCGCCGTCGGGCGCTCAGTCGCCGCCCACCTCCGCGATGGGCAGGGCAGTCGGCCGGTCGTCATAGGTGCCGCGCACCTGCCCGATGCATGTCCCGTGCGGCGCCCGATGCCCCCCATCCAGCAGGTCGGAGAGGAAGGCGTCGCCCGACACGGGCCGGCCGAAGTAATAGCCCTGCGCCTCATGGCAGCCTTCGTTCATCAGGAAGGATGCCTGTTCGGCCGTTTCCACGCCTTCCGCGACCACCCGCACCCTGAATGCGCGGGCCATGCCGAGAATCGCGCGCACGATCGCTTCGGAGCTCTCGCTCTGCCCGAGCTTGGCGATGAAGGACCGGTCGATCTTGATCTTGTCGCAGGGGAAGCTGTGCAGGTAGCCGAGGCTGGAGAAGCCGGTCCCGAAATCGTCCATCGCGATGCGCACGCCGAGGGCGCGGATCTCCCGGAACTGACGCTGCGCGTCCTCGGTGTTGTTGAACAGCACGCCTTCCGTGATCTCGAGCTCCAGCCGGCCGGGCGGCAGCCCTGAAGCCTCCAGCGCGGACCGCACCGTGCGCGCGAGGTTGCCCAGGCGAAACTGCGCCGGCGAGACATTGACCGCCACCGAGACCATGGACGGCCAGGCGGCCGCCTGCCGGCATGCCTCCTCCAGCACCCAGGCGCCGATGCCGGTGATGAGGCCGGACTCCTCCGCGACTTCGACGAACAGCGCGGGCGGAACCGGGCCATGGCCGGGCCGGTCCCAGCGCAGCAGCGCCTCCGCGCCGATCAGCCGGCCGCGGAACAGGTCGACCTGCGGCTGGAAATGCAGCCGGAAGTCGCTCTCCGCCAGAGCCAGGCGAAGGTCCTGCTCCAGCTCCCGCCGCAGCCGTGCCTCCTGATTCATTTCCGGCTCGAAGAAGCGCCAGGCGCCGCGCCCGACGAGCTTCGCCCGATAGAGCGCAAGGTCGGCGTCGACCAGGAGCTGGTCCGCATCGAGCGGCCGGCCGGATTCGTCCCGCGCCAGCGCTATGCCGATCGTCGTGCCGACGGAGGCCAGAGACCCGCCGAGGTCGATCGGCGGCGCCAGCGCCTCGATCATGCGCTGCGCGAGCGCCTGCGCGTCCCGGGGCTGCTGCGCACCGATCTGCACGACCGCGAACTCGTCGCCGCCGAGCCTTGCCAGAACGTCGGATTCGCGGAGGCACCCGACGAGGCGGACCGCGACTTCCTTGAGCAGGCGGTCCCCGGCAGGATGGCCGAAAGTGTCGTTGATGTCCTTGAAGCGATCGAGGTCGAGGCAGAGCACGGCCAGGCTGTGATCCCGCCGGCGCGCCAGCGCGACGCCCTGCCGAAGCCGCTCGTTGAAGCTTACGCGATTGGGCAGGCCGGTGAGTGGATCATGCGCGGCGAAATAGGCGGCGCGGCCGAGGGCATGCTGCAGAAGCCGCAACGGAACCGTGCGCAGGACCAGGAGGACGAGGATGCCGAGCAACCCTGATCCCAGCAGGATCGCCATCGTGGTGGCGACCGCGGGATAGAGCGAGCGCGACGCCTCGGTCTCGCCGACGATGGCGTCGCCCTCGCGGAGTGGCGCGCGCTGGGACAGGACGGGCGATCGCAGCGCTTCCGCGGCGCCGGAGACCAGGATCAGTCGTCCCTCGGCATCGAAGACGCTCAGCCGCTCCTCCACGGCGGATCCCGCGGCGCCACCGAGCGGCGCGTCCACGCGCAGTTCGCGGAAGTCCCAGAATTCCGGATTGCGCCTGGCGAGATCGCCGATCTCGGCCGCATGCAGCCTGGCGCTCGCCTCGAGCGCACCCTGCAGCCGTGCGCGCGCGCCGAAGAAATACGCGGCCGGGGGGGCAGCCGCGACGATGATGGCGCCGAGGATCGCGAGGACGCTGAGCAGCCGCACGATGCGGCGGCCGGGCAAGCCGCCGAGCGTCGCTAGCGGCCCCTGCTGCGCTGCCATCCGGAAAAGGGGGGGGAATGGTCCGGGCACATTGCGTTTCCGATGCCCGACGTTCTTTTAACGCCGCCCGGTAACCATACGGCGAGGAGGTTTAACAAAGCCATTACGGTTCAGCCCCTAGAACCACGGCTTCGGTGGCAGCGCGTGCCTGGTGCCAGGCGCCGCCCATGCTGACCGCTTCGGAACGAAGTTCACCGCCTGAATGGGTGCCGCAGTCGACATCGCCAGGAGAGTGCAGGGGGGATTGGGGCGCACCAAGGTGTTCTCCCGGTCGCTGTCCCGCCGCTGCGCCTGCCAATGCCTCGTCATGCTGCTGCTGCTGCCCGGCATGCCCCGGGCGGAGGCGAGCATGCGCGACATGACCGTCATGGCCCGGGCCATGGCGTTCCTGGAGACGCCGCCGTCGGGCCTGGCCGTGGTGGGCATCGTGTTTCCGCGCGCTTCGGAGGAAGGGCAGCGGGAGGCAAACCGGCTCGCCGCCGCTTTCGGGGACGGGCTGCGGTCCGGCCGCGCGATCCTGGTCGGCCGCCCCGTCTCGATCGAGGATCTGTCCGGGCAGCGCTTCGTCGCGGTGCTGCTGACCACCGCCGCACTACCCTATGCCCGTGAAGCGGCGGCCCTGGCGGGGCAGGGTGTCCTGACGGTGGCGACCGAACGCGCGCCCGTCGACGCGGGCGTCGTCATGCTCGCCGTTCGCGCTGCGCCGCAGGTCGAGATCATTGCCAATCGTGCCGCCGCCGCGGCGGCCGGAATCCGTTTCGCGACGGCGTTCCGCATGCTGATCCAGGAACGCTGAGGCGCGCATGACCAACCGTGCCCTTCCCATCCGCGCTTTCCTGATCGCCCTGGCGCTGGCACCTGGAAGCGCCAGGGCCACGAGCGATATCGGCCATGCCGAGCTGGAAGCGCTCTTTGGCGAGCCCGTGACGACGAGCGCCACCGGCGGGCCGCAGCGCGCCTCCCAGGTGCCGGCCTCGATGGAGATCATCACCGCCGAGCAGATCCGGCGCTCCGGCGCCCATGATATTCCCGCCGTGCTCGCGCGCTACACCTCGCTCGATGTGCAGCAGTACAATGCCCATGACTACACGGTCGGCGTGCGCGGCTACGCGACGGCGATGTCGCCGCGCCTTCTGGTGCTGGTCAATGGCCGGCAGGTCTATCTGGACCACTATGGCTATGTCGCCTGGGACTCGCTGCCCGTGCAACTCGCCGAGATCCGCCAGATCGAGGTGATCAAGGGTCCGAACGCGGCGCTCTTCGGCTTCAACGCCGCCGGCGGCGTGATCAACATCATCACGCTGGATCCGCTGCATGACCGGCAGAGCACGGGAACGCTGCGCGTCGGCACCGGCCGGTACCGCGAGGCGTCCGTGACCCATGTCGGGCCGATCGGCGACAATCTGGGCATCCGGCTGTCGGCCGGTCTCCGGGGCGAGCAGGCGTGGCGGAGCGGCCATACCGAGTTCGAGCTGGCGCAACTGGACTCGCGGCGATCCCCCACCCGGCAGCAAGTGGCGGGCGAATTCGCGGCGCGGCTGTCGGACCGGGTCCGCGTGGGGATCGAAGCGAGCTACAACCGCGCGATCGCCGGCGACTTCTTCGACTACGGGCAGTTCTGGCGGCAGGACCGCCGGATCTGGAACCTGCGTGGCCGCGTCTCGGCCGATATCGGCTTCGGCCTCCTCGCGGCCTCCGTCTACCACACCGGCTACCGCGAGACCTTTGCGGTCGGGGCGTCGCCGACGGATCACGACCTGACCGTCGCCGAGATCAGCCACACCTTCAAGCTCGGCGCCAGCCACACTCTGCGCCACATGCTGGAAGTTCGGCGCAGCGTCATGTCGGCCTTCCCGGGATCCGAGGTCGGCTACACCAACGTCGCGGTCGGCGCGATGTGGAACTGGGCGATCAGCGACACCGTGGAATCCACCGTGGCCTTGCGCGGGGACTATCTGCGGCTCAATGGGCGCGGCTTCGACGACCCGAATTTCCCGGATGGCGACAGCGCCTATCGCCGGCGGTTCCACGACGCCTCCTGGAATCTCGGCCTGGTCTGGCACCCGACACCGGTGGAAACCTGGCGCATCGGCGCCTCGCGCGGCGTCAGCCTGCCGAGCCTCTACGACCTCGGCTACCGGGACAGCTTCCCGGCCTTCGGCTATCAGGACACGGGCAATCCGCGCCTGCAGCCGACGGTGGTGCACGACTTCCAGATCGAGTACCGCCGGAACATCGAGGCCATCGCCGGCCGGATCGCCGTCACCGGCTTCTACCAGATCAACAGGGGCTTCAGCAGCGGGCTCTCCGTCCCGGTGCTCGAGCCGCCTCAGGTTCCCTACACCACCTTCATGCCGCTGAACCTCGGCACCTCGCGGGTCTATGGCGTCGACCTTGCCGCGCAGGGCCGCTTCGGCACCGGCTTCACCTGGGGCTTCGCCTACCGGCTCGCGGCGACCGAAGCCGAATTCCGCCCCGCGCTGATCGATTTCAAGCGTGCCTCGCCGCGGCACCTCGCGACCGCGCGCCTCGGCTGGGCGGGCGGGCGCTGGGAGCTGGACGGGTTCCTGCGCTATGCCGGGGAGGCGCAGGGCTGGCGCGTCGTGGATGAAAGCAATGCGGTCCTGGTGCAGGTGCATGACCAGGTCTCCGCCGCGCTCCGCATCGCCTATCAGGTGACGCCGAACCTGACGGTCGCGCTCGAGGGCGAGAATGTGCTGCAGGAGCGGCAGCGGCAGACCATCGCCGCGCAGGCGCCGCGCCGCTTCTATCTCTCCCTGCGATCCTCCTTCTGAGGTTCCGCGCCGCTTTTAGTGAAGGCGGCGAGGTTCGCGGGCGTCGAGGCCGAGCCCGCCGCGTGAGACACTCGCGCATCATGCTCCTGTCCCTTGTTTGATCGCCTGATTCGGCGATGCCGCCTCAAGCCATCCCGCTCTAGGATAGCCGCGGATCGCCAGGGGACCCCAGGATGACGCCGCCGCTGCCGGAGATCGCCGATGCCGGGCGCCTGACCGAAGCGCTGCGGCGATCCGGCGCGCTCGGCGAAGGGCAGGTCGCAGAGGTCACGGTGGAGAACGCCTTCTCGACCCTGCTGTCCCGCATCACCCGGCTGCGCCTGACCTATGACGGCGCGGCCGATGGCGCCCCCGCCGCGCTGGTCGTGAAGGCGGGCCTGCCGGATGCGCCGGGCCGCCTCTGGGAAGCCGGGCGGCGGGAGGTCGCCTTCTACCGGGAGGTCGCGGCCGCGACGCCGCCGGGTCTCGTCCCGCGCTGCTTCGACGCCGCCTGGGAGCAGGAGAGTGGCGCCTGGCACCTGCTGCTGGAGGACCTGACGGCGACGCATGAGGTCGCGACGCGCTGGCCGCTGCCGCCGACCTTGGTCCAGTCCGAGGCCATCATCCGGGCGCGGGCACGCTTCCAGGCAGCCTGGTGGGACGATCCCCGTCTCGGCGCCGGCATCGGCGCCTGGCAGGACGCAGCGGCGACGGAACAGGCCACGCAGCGGCTGGCGGCCCAGTATGCGAGCTTCGCGGAGGTGCTCGGCGACCGGCTGCCGGTGGCGCGGCGCGACCTCTATGCACGGCTGCTCGATGCCGCGCCGCGCCTCGGCGCGCGCTACCACGCGCATCGCCAGATGACGATCGTCCAAGGCGACGCGCATGTCTGGAACTGCTTCCTGCCGCGCGACGGGACCGGCGAGGGCGCCAGGCTCTTCGACTGGGATGGCTGGCGGATCGATGTGGGGACCGACGATCTCGCCTACATGATGGCGGTGCACTGGTATCCGGAGCTGCGGCGTGGGGCGGAGCGGCACCTGCTCGACTGCCACCATGCAGAGCTGCTGGCGGCCGGCGTCGCGGGCTATGACCGCGGCGCGCTGCAGGACGACTATCGCCTCTCGGTGCTGTGGCAGATCACGACGCCGGTCTGGCAGCAGGCGAACGGCATCCCGCCGGTGATCTGGTGGAACAACCTGGAACGCGTCCATCTCGCCGCCGAGGATCTCGGCTGTCGTGACCTGCTGGACGGATGAGGCGAACGGATCAGCGCGCGAGCGCCGGGGTCTCCTTCCGCACCATCGGCAGCGCGAGCGTCGTGGCCCAGCTCGCGGCCAGCATCAGGCCGGAGCCGACCAGACAAGCGATCAGGCCGCCCCAGCCATAGAGCAGGCCGGAGAGCAGCGTGCCGGCGAAGCGGCCGGCAGCATTGGCGGCGTAGTAGAAGCCCACATCCTCCGCTGCCTTGGCCGATCCCGCATAGGCGAGGATCAGATAGGAGTGCAGGGAGGAATTCACCGCGAAGGCCACGCCGAAGACCGCGAGCCCCAGCACCACGACGAGGTCCGGCCGGCCGAGACCCGCTGCCAGCAGCAGGCAGAGCGCCGCCGGCACTAGCGCGAGCGCCAGCGCCCAGAGCCGCGCCGCCGGCACCTCGGCCGTGAGCCCGTCCGTGCTTCGCCGCACCAGCGCGGGCGCCGCCGCCTGCACCAGCCCATAGCCGATGGTCCAGAGCGCCAGGAAGCCGCCCACCATCGTGAAGCTCCAGCCCTGCGCATAGAGGAAGACCGGGAGGCCGACGACGAACCACACGTCGCGCGCGCCGAACAGCGCGATGCGCGCGCCGGCCAGCAGGTTGACGCCGGCGGTCTTGGCGAACAGCTCCTTCACGGATTTCGATGCGCGCGCCTTGCCCATCAGCGGCGGCAGCGACAGCAGCACGCCGGCGAGCACCAAGGCCAGCACCGCCGCCATGGCCCAGAGCGCGGCCCGGAAGCCGATCGCTTCCAGCAGCAGCCCGCCCAGGAAGAAGCCGACACCCTTCATCGCGTTCTTGCTGCCGGTGAACCAGGCGACCCAGCGGAACAGGGTGGAGGCGCCATCCGGCGCGGTCAGCTTGATCGCCGATTTGCTGGCGGTCTTGGTCAGGTCCTTGGCGACGCCGCAGATCCCCTGCGCCACCACCACCCAGACGACCGAAAGCGCCGCGCTCCAGGATGGTGACAGCGCCGAGAGCAGGCAGAAGCCCAGGATCTGGGTGGCGAGGCCGACCGCCAGCATGCGCCGGATGCCGTGCCGGGTCGCCAGCCAGCCGCCGATCAGGTTCGCGCCGATCCCCGCCGCCTCATAGAGCAGGAAGAGGAAGGCCAGGGTGAAGGGGCTGTAGCCCAGCCGGTAGAAATGCAGCAGCACCAGCATGCGCAGCGCGCCATCGCTGAGCGTGAAGCCCCAATAGGCCGCGGTGACGATGGCGTAGTTGCGCATCAGATTCCGACCGCCTCCACGTGGCAGGCGAGGTCGACCATGCGGCAGGCATAGCCCATCTCATTGTCGTACCAGGCATAGACCTTCAGCAGCGTGCCGTCGGTGACCATGGTCGACGGCGCATCGACGATGCTGCTCCGCGTGTCGCGTGCATAATCGGCCGAGACCAGCGGTCGCGCCTCGTAGCCGAGAATGCCGGCGAGCGGCCCGGTCGCGGCGGCGCGGAACAGGGCATTCACCTCCTCCGCGCTGGTTTCGCGCGTGAGCTCGAAGACGCAGTCGGTGAGCGAGGCGTTGAGCACCGGTGCCCGCACCGCGTGCCCGTTCAGCTTGCCCTTCAGCTCCGGATAGATCAGCGCGATCGCGGTCGCGCTGCCGGTCGTGGTCGGCTGCAGCGACAGCATGGCGCTGCGCGCGCGCCGCAAGTCGCGGTGCGGTGCGTCGGTCACGACATTGGTGTTGGTCGGGTCGTGGATGGTGGTGATCTGGCCGTGACGGATGCCGATCGCCTCATGCACCACCTTCACCACCGGCGCGAGGCAATTGGTGGTGCAGGATGCGGCGGTGACGATCGGATGCGCGGCCGGGTCATAGAGCCGCTCGTTCACGCCGATCACGACGTTCAGCACCGAAGGGTCCTTCACCGGCGCCGCCACGACGACACGCTTCGCGCCGCGGTCGAGATGGCCGCGCAGCACCTCCGGCGTCAGGAACTTCCCCGTGCATTCCAGCACCAGGTCGACGCCGAGATCGCCCCAGGGGATCTCGGCGGGATGCGCATGCTCGGTAAAGGAGAGGCGCTGCTTGCCGATGGTGACGGCATGCTCGCCCTCGGCGGCGATCGCCGCGCGCCAGCGGCCCTGCACGCTGTCGAATTCCAGCAGATGCGCGCAGGTCGCAGCGCCACCCCTGATCTCGTTCAGGTGCACGATGTCGAGGTGGTTGCCGGCGCGCGGATCCTCGATCTGCCGCTCGGCCGCACCCATCGCGGCGCGGAGCGCGAGCCGCCCGATGCGGCCCATGCCGTTGATCCCGACCCTCATCGCGCGGGCGCCGCCTGGGTGGCGTGCGCGAGTTCGTCGATGCGCGCCTTCAGCGCCATGCGGTCCAGCGCCTGGAAGGGCAGGCTCGCGAAGATGGCGAGCCGCCGGTACAGAGAGGCGTAGAGCTCGTTCAGCATCGTCGCATGCTCGGCGACGCTGCCGCCGAACTTCGCGGGATCGGGCAGCGGCCAGGCGGCGGTGACGGTGGTGTCGCCGAAATCCGGGCAGACCTGGCTGTCGAGCGTGTCGCAGAGCGCGATGACGAAATCCAGGCGTGGCGCATCCGGGCCGGTGAAGACGTCCCAGCTTTTCGAGCGCAGGCCGGAAACATCGTGGCCGAGCGCCTTGAGCTGGCCGATCACCGCCGGCATCGGTCCCTCCGGCGCCGGATCCGAGCCGGCGGAGTGGCTGATGAAGCGCCCGGGCGCGAGCTTGGCGAGAATCGCCTCCGCCATGATCGAGCGCGCGGAATTGCGCGTGCAGAGGAACAGCACATGGAAGGGGGCGGGCATCGCAGGAAACTCCCTAGTCGGGTCGAGAAGGCGCGCGAGGTCGCCGCAGCGCGTGGGATCGCCGTCGCAGCAGGCATCGGCGAGGAAACCCATCAGGTCGCGCAGCCGCGCGATTTGCGGGGCGTAGATCAGGCTGCGCCCGCGCCGGGTCGCGGCGATCAGCCCGACCTGGTCGAGGGCACGCAGATGGAAGGAGAGGGTGGAGCCGGGCACGCCGAGCCGCTCGACCAGTTCGCCGGGCGCGAGGCCACTGGGCCCGGCGGCGAGCAACGCGCGCATCAGCTCCAGCCTTGTGACCTGGCCGAGCGCGGTGAAGGCTTGGGCGGCGTCCTGGAGTTCCATGATTCCAATGTAATGGAAATGTCTGCGGGTATCATGAAACCTCCGTGACGAATCCATGGCAGGCATCCCCGGCGATACCGGGCAGCGGGGCGACGCCGCCGGCGCGGGGGTGCTAGCGTCCGCGCATGATCCGCGCGGCCGCCGATACCGACCTTCCAGGCATTCTCGACATCTACAACGACGTGATCGTCACCTCGACGGCCGTCTATTCCGATGAACCCGTGTCCCTCGACAACCGCCGGGCCTGGCTGCGGGGCCGGCAGCAGCAAGGCTACCCGGTCCTTGTCGCCGCCGAAGGAGATGCCGTCGTCGGCTTCGCCTCCTTCGGCGATTTCCGGAGTTCACCCGGCTACCGCTACACCGTGGAGCACACCGTGCACGTGCATCCGGAGCGGCGCGGAACCGGCATTGGCCGGCAACTGATCGAGAGCTTGATCCCTCTCGCCGTCGCACAGGGAAAGCATGTGATGATTGCCGGTGTGGACGCCGCGAATAGCGGCTCCATTCGCTTCCATGAGCGTCTCGGCTTCGTCCAGGTCGCCCGCTTCGAAGAGGTCGGCTTCAAGTTCGGCCGCTGGCTCGATCTCGTGTTCCTGCAGCGCAGGCTTGGCGGCTGAGGTGCCGGTGGTCAGGCCTTGGCCACTCGCGGCGCGGCCGGGCGCAGCGCCAGCAGCGCCGCGCAGGCGGAGAGCGACAGAGCCGCCGTGACCGCGAGCGCGGCGGCGACGCCCGCGAGTTCCAGCAGCAGGCCGAAGGCGAAGGGGGCGGCCGCCTGCACCATGCGTGCCGGCGCCGAGAGCAGCCCCTGCCGCGCGCCATATCCCGCCGGCCCGAACACCGCGAGCGGCAGCGTGCCCTTGGCGATGGTCAGGATGCCGTTGCCCATGCCGTGCAGGATCGCGAAGCCCGCTGCCGCCGGCGCGCCGAGGATCGCGAGCACGGCGACGCCGAGCGGATGGCCGATGGTCGCGAGCCTGGCCGAGACGATGGGGTCGAAGCGCCGCAGCAGGCCGAACTCCGCGAGGCGGGCCATGACCTGCGCCGGCCCGACCAGGGCGGCGGCGCCGATCGCCAGTGCCGGCGTGGCGCCGGCCGCCTGCAGCAGCGCCGGCAGATGCGCCGCCATCGCCCCGGTGACGAACCATGTCGCGGCGAAGACGAAGGCGAGCAGCGGCATCGCGAAGCGCGGCGGCGGCGGCCCGCCGGAATCGGCCGCGGCGGGGCTG
>NZ_JAAGBB010000039.1 GCF_018129085.1 Plastoroseomonas hellenica | reverse complement strand
GAAGGGGTCGCACGGCGCAACGGCGCCGTGCGACCCCTTCCCAATTCGGGCACCAAGTGAAGCAGGTCCAGGAGCATCCATGCTCCTGGTGGGGCGGGTCCGGGAGGGGCAAAGCCCCTTCCGGGACAGCACCTCACACCCGCATCGGCATCAGCACGTAGAGCGCTTCCGGCTTCGCCGCGTCCGCGACGATGGTGGGCGCGGAGCCGTCGGCGAAGCGGAATTCCACGGTCTCGCCGATCTGGTCGGTGATGTCGGCCAGGTAGCGCGCCTGGAACCCGATCTCGAGCGGTGTGGAGCTGTACTTCACCACGTCCTGGTCCAGCTCCTCCTGGGCCTGGCCCATGTCGGTGGAGGCGGCGGAGAGCACCAGCAGGTTGCGGTCGACCGAGAGCTTCACGGGGCGGGAGCGTTCGCTGCTGATCGCGGCGACGCGCTTCACGGCTTCCGCGAAGGCCTTCTTGTCGACGCTCAGCACCTTGTCGTTGCCGCGCGGGATGACGCGCTCGTACTCCGGGAAAGTGCCGTCGATCAGCTTGCTGACCAGGGTCACGGTGCCGAGTGCGAAGCGGATCTTGGTGTCCGAGAGCCGCAGCTCGATCTCGTCCTGCGTCTCCTCCGCGAGCTTGCGGAGCTCGTTCACGGTCTTGCGCGGGATGATGACGCCCGGCATGCCGGACGCACCTTCCGGCAGCGGCTCCTCGACGCGGGCCAGGCGGTGGCCGTCGGTCGCGACCGCGCGCAGCACCGGCGCGCCTTCGGCGGCCGCGGCATGCAGGTAGATGCCGTTCAGGTAGTAGCGCGTCTCCTCGGTCGAGATCGCGAACTTGGTCCGGTCGATCAGGTCGCGCAGCACGCCCGCCTTGATCGAGAAGACGGTCGGCAGCTTGCCCTCGGTCATCGAGGGGAAGTCGTCCACCGGCAGCACCATGAGCGAGGTCGCGAAGCGGCCCGCGCGCAGCGCCAGCGGCGCGTCGCCGCCGCCGTGGTCGAGCTCGACCCGGGCGCCGTCGGGCAGGTTGCGCACGATCTCATAGAGGGTCGCTGCGGGCGCCGTGGTGCGCCCGGCGCGGGCGACGGTGACGCCTGGCACCTCCTCCTGCACCGCGATCTCCATGTCGGTCGCGACCAGGCGCAGCACGCCCTGCTGCGTCGCCTCGATCAGCACATTGGCGAGGATGGGAATGGTGTTGCGGCGCTCGACGACGCTCTGCACATGCGCCAGCGCCTTCAGCAGCACCGCCCGGTCCACGGTGAACTTCATTGGTCCCTACCCCGCCATCCCGTGTTGCGTGGGTGCCCTGCGCGGCACCGCCGCGCCGGCGCCCCGCCGATTGACCCGTCCCCGCCGAGGCCGCGGCGCGGGTCGCGCCGGCCTGGCCCGCCCTGCGGGGTCGCGCACCATAACAGCCGGGAGTCACTGGGGAAAGCGCGGCGAAGCCTGCCATTGCTGGCCGCATGGTCCGCCCCACGAGCAGATCGCCGGAGGGCGGAATCGCCCGGAGGCGTGAATCTGCTCGCCAGACAAAGGGCCGGAGCATTTGAGGTGAGCCGAAGCGAACGAAAAATGCTCTAGGCTCCCCCGCCAAGCGCCGCCAATGGCGCGCAAGACGCTGAGGACGCACGGCCTGTCGTCAAGACCAGTGGTTGGAGCATCCGATGGTGAAACTCTCGCGTCCGGCTTCGGCCGGGCATGGCCTGCCGGGCCGCCGCGCGATCCTGGCGCTGCCGGCGCTGCTCGCCGCGCACCGGGCCGCCGCCCAGGCCGCCTTTCCGGAGGCCGGCCGCACGCTCCAGCTCATCGTTCCCTACCCGCCGGGCGGCGGGAACGACATCGGCGCCCGGGCACTGGCCCCCTTGCTGGAGCAGGAGCTCGGGATTGGCGTGGTCGTGCAGAACCGCGCCGGCGCCGCCAGCCAGATCGGCATGACCCAGGTCGCGCGCGCCAGGCCCGACGGCTACACGATCGGCTATGGCCTCTGGCCGCAGACCACGACGCTCTACCTCGATACCGCCCGCCAGGCCGGCTTCACACGGGAGAGCTTCACGCCGCTGGCGCTGCACGTCGTCGATCCCGGTGCGATCCTGGTCCAGGCCGGCAGTCCGCTCCGCAGCCTGGCCGATCTCGTCGCCGCGGCGCGTGCCCGCCCGGACGACCTCCGCATGTCAGACAACGGCCAGCTCGGCCATGAGCATCTGGCGTCGATCCGCCTGCAGCGGCTGGCCGGCATCCGCTTCAACCAGATCCACTACCAGGGCGCGGGTCCGGCGGTGACGGCGCTGCTCGCCGGCCAGACCGAAGCCGGGATCTTCGCCGTCGGCACCTCCGCCTCCCTGATCCGCCAGGGCGCGATGCGCGCGATCGCGGTGCTGTCGCGGGAGGAAAGCCCTTTCCTGCCTGGCGTCGCGACCGCGGTCGCGCAGGGCTATGACATCGTCGCCGGCTCCACCCGCGCCTTCGTCGGCCCGGCCGGCCTGCCGGCCCCGGTCCAGGCGCGGCTGGCGCAGGCGCTCGAGCGCGCCATCGCCTCGCCCGAGCATGCCGACCGCATGCGCCAGCTCAGCATCCCCATCACCTTCCAGGGTCCCGAGGGCTTCGCGCGCTACTGGATCGATGAGGAGCGCACGCTCGGCCCGCTGGTCGCGGAGCTGACACGCGAAGGCCAGCGCGACTAGATATCGCCCGGGGCCTGAAGTGGCCCGCAAGACAGAAGGCTCAGGAAGGAAACGCCATGCGTCCCATCGTCCCGCTCGCCGCGTTGCTGCTGCTCGGGTGTGCCGGCGGCGGCGGCAACGGCGCCGGCGCTGGCTGCGCCTCCTATGAGGTCGGGTTCCAGCGCCTGATCGGCGGCAGCCTGGAATCCGCCCGCGCGACGCTCGCCAGGATGCCCGGCATCCAGAGCGTCCGCGTGGGCGGGCCGAACACGCCGATGACGCGCGACTATCGGCCGGACCGTGCGACCGTGATCGCCGAAGGGGACACGGTGCGCAGCATCACCTGCGGCTGAGCTCGCAACCGGCGGCCTGATTCCGCATCCATCTGTCAGGCGCGATATCCGCGCCTCACCGCCCCGGCGCCCTGCCATGCGGCAGAGCGAAGAGCAGCGCGAGGGTGATCGCCGTTGCGGCCGCGCTGTAGATGGCCGCGGCCGTGAAGGCCTGCGCATAGGCGGCCGGCTCCACTGCGCCGGCCGCACGGGCGTGATCCAGGGTGGCGAAGAAAAGGATGCCGACGATCGCGACGCCGAGCGCGCCGCCCACCTGCTGCATCGTGCTCAGCATGCCGGAGGCGGATCCGGCGTGCCCTTCATGGATGCCGCTCAGGATCGCGTTCAGGAGCGGCGTCATGAGCAGCCCCTGCCCGGTACCGAGGACGACGAAGGCCAGGATGAGGTCCCGCGCCTCGAGCGGCGAGACCATCGCGGCCGTCCCGCCGGCGATCGCGCTGCCCAGCAGCGCGATCGCTGCACCCCCGATCAGGACGGCGCGCCGGTGATGCAGCGTGAGGCGGCCGGCGACGACGGAGGCGATCACGAAGGCCACGCCAAGCGTCGAGAAGATCAGCCCCGCCTCGAGCGGGGAGCGTTGCAGGCCGAGCTGCAGCAGGAAGGCGGTGGCGAGGAAGAAGGCGTTCAGCGAGGAATAGAAGGCCAGGACCAGCAGCATGCCGATCGCGAAGGCGCGGTCGCGGAACAGGCCGGTCTCCAGCAGGGGCGATGCCTGGCGCAGGGATCGCCGGTGCTGGTGGAGGGCGAAGCAGGCCAGCACCGGCACGGACAGCAGGAGCATCGCGATGGACCAGGCAGGCCATCCCGCCTCCCGCCCCTCGATCAGGGGGTAGAGCAGCAGCCCGAGCCCGAGCGCGCTGAGGCCGACGCCCGCGAGGTCGAGGCGCCGCGCATCCGGGGAGCGGGATTCCTGGATCATCCGGGGCGCGGCAGCGAAGGCCGCGAGGCCGACCGGGATATTGACCAGGAAGACCGGGCGCCAGGCGAGCCCCCACAGATCCGCCTCGACGAGGACGCCGCCGAGGAGCTGGCCGGTGATCCCGGCAAGGCCCAGCACCGCCCCCATCACCGCGAAGGCGGTGGTGCGCTGCCGCGGCTCCGCGAAGGTGACCCGGATCAGGGAGAAGACCTGCGGGAACAGGATCGCGGCGGCAAGCCCCTGCAGCAGCCGCGCGACGATCAGCGCCGCCGGCGTTGGCGCCAGGCCGCAGGCCGTCGAGGTCGCCGTGAAGCCCACCAGGCCGATGAGGAACATGCGCCGCCGGCCGAAGATGTCGCCGAGCCGCCCGCCGGTGATGAGCGCGATCGCATAGGCGAGGCCGTATCCGGCCACCACCAGCTCCGCCTCCGCGAAACTGGCGCCGAGATCGCTGCGGATGCTTGGGATCGCGACGTTGACGATCATCACGTCCATGATCGTCATGAAGGCGCCGGCTAGCATGACGATCAGGCCAGCCCAGAGCCGCCAGGCGCTCCGCACCGCGGCGCCGGCATCCGCATCCGTGGTCGCCGGCCCGGCCTGGTTCCAGGCCGCAGGGCAGCGCCCCGCGATCGGCTGTGCATCGCTCATCGCTCTCTCCTGTCGCGTAGCCGGGAAGGCATCCCCGAGGCGGTCGAGACTGGCGATGCGGCGGACCCGCCGCGATTACCGCGGAGGTCATGCTCGCCCTGCGCCCTGGGGTTCGCTGGACGGGAGGATGGCGCACGGGTTATACTATTAGTAGAGGGGTATTTATCCTGTTATCTGCGCTGACAGGCTGACGGATCATGGTGACGCTGACCCGCAGTGGCGCGAGGCGCGCGCTGTCCGACTTCGTGCGCGACCGGCGGGCCAGGACGCGGCCGGAGGATGTCGGCCTCGTCTCCGGCGCGCGCAGGCGCACGCCCGGCCTCCGGCGGGAGGAGGTGGCGCAGCTCGCGGGTGTGGGCGTCACCTGGTACACGTGGTTCGAGCAGGGCCGCGACATCCAGGTCTCGACGCATTTCCTGGAATGCGTCTGCCGGGCCCTGTCGCTGGACGCGGTGGAGCGCGCGCATCTCTTCACGCTCGCGCAGCACCGGCCGCCGCCGCATGCACCCGCCGAGGTGCCGGTGGTCTCGGGCGCCGTCAGGGCGATGCTGAACAGCCTGCCGAACCCCGCCTACATCAAGACATCTCGCTGGGATGTCGTGGCCTGGAATGCGGCGGCCGCGGCGATGTTCGGGGACTACGCGCTGTTGCCGCCGGAGCGGCGCAACACCCTCCGGCTCGTGTTCACCGACCCGGCCTATCGCCAGATGATGCCCGACTGGGGGGAGGATGCGCGGCGGGTGCTCGCCAAATTCCGGCTGGACCATGGCCGCGCCCATGGTGATCCGGGCTTCGCGTCCCTGGTCGAGGAGCTACTGGCGATGAGCCCCGATTTCCGGCGCTGGTGGCCGCTGCTGGATGTCTCCGGCCGCGGGGAGGGCGTGAAGCGCCTCCGGCACGAGGCGCTTGGCCTGATCGAGTTCGAGCACACCGCCTTCACGGTCGAAGGCGCGCCGGATCTGCGGCTGGTCGTCTTCACGCCGGTGCTGGAAGCGGATCGGCGGCGGCTGCGCCGGTTGCTGGAAGGCGCGGCCGGCGCGCCGTGACGTGCCTCAGACCTCGAGCATCCGCCTGAGCAACTCCACATCCTCGGCGAAGCCGCTGTCGGCCTGCATCAGCTCCGCGATGCGGGAAACGGCGTGCATGACGGTGGTGTGGTCGCGGTTGCCGAACCGCCGGCCGATCTCCGGCAGCGAGCGCTGCGTGAGCTGCTTCGCGAGATACATCGCGACCTGCCGCGGCCGTGCCACGTTGCGCGCGCGGCGGGCGGAGGACATGTCGGTGAGGCGGATGTTGTAGTGCTCCGCCACGCGCTTCTGGATCTCCTCGATGGTCACGCGCCGGTCGTGTGCGCGCAGGATATCCTTCAGCACCTCCTGCGCGGTTTCGATCGTCACCTCGCGGCCGAACAGGTTGGCGTGCGCGATCAGCCGGTTCAGCGCGCCTTCGAGTTCCCGCACATTCGACGTGATCTTGTGCGCGAGGAACTCCATCACGCGCTTGTCGACCTTGGCCGAAGCGGCGATCGCCTTCGCCTCCAGGATCGACAGGCGCAGTTCGTAGGTCGTCGCGTGCAGGTCGGCGACCATGCCGCAGCCGAGCCGGGTGCGCAGCCGGTCCTCCAGCCCGTTCAGGTCGGAAGGCGACTTGTCGGCGCTGACCACGATCTGCTTGCCGGCATCGACCAGCGCGTTGAAGGTGTGGAAGAACTCTTCCTGCGTGTTGTCCTTGCCGATCAGGAATTGCAGGTCGTCGATCATCAGCACGTCGACGGAGCGCAGGCTCTCCTTGAACTCCATCGTCGACTGGGAACGCAGCGCCGCGATGAAGCGGTACATGAACTTCTCGGCGCTCATGTAGGCGATGTTGCGCTGGCTATGCGCCTCGCGGATCGCCCAGGCGACGCTGTGCATCAGATGCGTCTTGCCGAGGCCGACGCCGCCATAGAGGAACAGCGGGTTGAAGCCCGGGGACGCGGGCTTCTCCGCCACGCGGCGCGCGCAGGCATAGGCGAATTCGTTGGGCTTGCCGACCACGAAGGTGTCGAAGGTGAAGCGTGGATCGAGCGGCGCGGACCAGTCGGACCGCGGGTCGGGCTTCACCTCCGCGCGCGGCTCCGGCCGCGACGGCGCCAGCGTCTCGGCCAGCCCGCCTTCGGCCTGCTGATCGTCGGCGCTGTCGGTGACGCGCGCATTCGCCGCCACGCGCACATCGATGCGACGGATGCCGACATTCTCCTGCACCCAGAGCGCGCGCAGGCGATCGCCGTAATGGCCACGCACCCAGTCGCGCAGGAAGCGCGTGGGCAGCAACACGACGGCCTCCTCGCCATCGATGCCGGCCAGGGTCATCTGCCGCAGCCAGGTGCGATACTCGACTTCGCCCACTTCCTCACGCAGACGGCCGCGGACGCGCGCCCAGCACTCCGCTAGCTGCGGCGCGGGTGCCAAGGGCGATACACCGACGTCCTTCTCCATGCGCCGCACCTGCCACCCCCTCTGAACCAGACGCCACACACCCTCTGAAGAGCACTCTCCGGCGGAGCGGCGAAGCATTCTGAAAGGCTTCGCCACCGCCGACTGGCCTTCACGATCCGCATCGCCAGAGCTTGCCCGGCGATAGGATGTTCCAGCCAGTCTGCCCTGCTTTGGGCGCCTGGTCCTGCGCTGTTATCGACACGATATCGCGTGCCGTTTGAGGCGGCAAACGCGAACTGCTCCGGAAAAAAACTAGTGGCTGCGCCATGACCCTGACGCGCGCGAACGCGCGCGCGCATGAAACCGCGCGTGCGTGTTCGGACAGATCAGGATGATGGAAGGCGCGCGGCGATGCCGCGCGCGTTCAGGCCTGCGCGGCGATCGCCTTCACGCGGGCCGACAGGCGCGACAGCTTGCGCGCCACCGTGTTCAGGTGCAGGACGCCCTTGGTCACCGCCCGCTGCATCTCCGGCTGCGCGACCTTCAGCGCCTCGGTCGCCTGCGCCTGGTCGCCGGACGCGATCGCCAGCTCCACCTTGCGGATGAAGCCGCGCACGCGCGAACGCCGCGCCTTGTTGCGGATCGTGCGCTTCTCCGTCTGGCGGATGCGCTTGCGGGCGGAGGCGTTGTTCGCCATGGCTATCGGTACACCAATGCAAGAGGGTCGGGCGGGCCGTGGGCAGCCCCCGGCGAAGGCGCGGCTTTTATCCCCAGGGGTGGCCCGGCGTCAAGCGCGACGCACGGGCAAGGGTCGGCAGCCGGGCATCAAGTGTACCAGCGGATCGGTCCTTTGACCGATCCGAGGCCGCGAATGCGGCCCGCCGGTCGTCCGGCGAAGCCAAGCCGCGCGGATGCGCGGCGCCCGGCGTCTGAGGGTCCTCGATCAACGATCCGAGGCCGCTGATATCATCGATTGGTGAAGGCGGGTTTCCGCTTTTCGGCAAAGGCGGCCATGCCCTCCTTCTGGTCGGCAGTCGCGAAGAGGCCGAGGAACATCCGTCGCTCCGCCTTCACCCCCTCGGTCAAAGTGGTCTCATAGGCCGTGTTCACCGCGTCCTTGGCGATCGCGATGGAGGGGCCGGAGAGGCTCGCGATCTTCTCGCCGATCTTCACCGCCTCCGGGATCAGCTCGGCCAGCGGCACCACCCGGCAGACCAGGTTGGCGCGCTCGGCCTCCGCCGCGTCCATCATCCGGGCGGTCAGGATCATCTCCATGGCCTTGGACTTGCCGATGGCGCGGGTCAGCCGCTGCGACCCGCCGGCGCCCGGAATGATGCCGAGGTTGATCTCCGGCTGGCCGAACTTCGCATTGTCGGCGGCCAGGATCATGTCGCACATCATCGCCAGCTCGCAGCCACCGCCGAGCGCGAAGCCCGCGACCGCGGCGATCACCGGCTTCCTGATCTCGAGCACCGTCTCCCAGCGATCGCCGATGAAGTCATCGAAGATCACGTCCGGGAAGGTGCGGTCCTTCATCTCCTTGATGTCGGCACCCGCCGCGAAGGCCTTCTCGCTGCCGGTCAGGATGATGGCGGCGATCCCCGGATCCTTGTCGAAGGCACGCAGCGCCTCACCCACCTCACTCATGAGCTGGTCGCAGAGCGCGTTCAGCGCCTGCGGGCGATTGAGGCGGATGATGCCGACCTTGCCCTGGGTTTCGACCAGGATCATGCCGTATTCGGCCATGGCGGTGTTTCCTCGAGGATGCCTAAGGGGGAAAAGGGGTAGCGCAGCGGGCTGCCCGCCTCAACGCTGCACCCGCGCGCAATAGAAGGTGGAACGGCCGGCCTGGGTGATCCGCCGGATGCCCGGACAGAGGCCGTCGCAGCGTGCGCAGCGCTCTCCTTCCCGGCCATAGACCAGGAAGCGTTCCTGGAAGACGCCGAGCTCCCCATCCGCGCGCACATAGTCGCGGAGCGAGGATCCGCCGGCCGCGATGCTCTCCGTCAGCACCGCCTTGATCTCCGGCACCAGCCGTGCGGCGCGGGTACCGGCGACGCTGTATGCAAGGCGCTTCGGCGAGATCCCCGCGCGATGCAATGCTTCGCACACATAGATATTGCCAAGCCCTGCGACCACGCGCTGATCGAGCAGCGCCGCCTTGATCGGCGTCCGGCTGCGCACGATGCGCAGCGACAGCGCTTCGGCGCTGAAGGCGCCCTCCAGCGGCTCCGGTCCCAGGTCGCGGAGCAACCTGTGCGTGTGCTCCTCGGCCGTCACCATCAGGTCCACGGCGCCGAAGCGGCGCGGGTCGACGAAGCCGATGCGCCAGCCCGCCTCGGTCTCGATCACCAGGTGCTCATGCGCCTCGGGTGGATTGTTATGCCCCCGCGCGTCGGAGAAGACCCCCTGCGGCGCCATCCGCGGCAGCGGCGCCGCATCCATGCGCCGCGCCACCATCCGCCCGGACATGCCGAGATGGATCAGCGCGCTCTCGCCGCCTTCCAGCCGCATCAGCATGTATTTGGCGCGCCGGCGGAACCCCAGCACGCGCTGCCCTTCCAGCCGCGCGGCGAGCCGTTCCGGAAAGGGCCAGCGCAGTCCGACGCGATTGACCGCGACGCGCGCGATGCGGGTGCCGGTCAGCACCGCGTCCAACCCACGCATCACCGTCTCGACCTCGGGCAGTTCCGGCACCCGGCGTTCCCCTGTTGCTCGCGCCAAGCTAGACTGCGGCCATGGCGAGCGACACCCCCACCACCGATTTCGGCTATCGCGACGTCCCCAGGGCCGCCAAGGCCGGGCTGGTGCGCGAGGTCTTCGAGAGCGTGGCCCCCCGCTACGACCTGATGAACGACCTGATGTCGCTCGGTATCCACCGTATCTGGAAGCGCATCTTCGTCAACGCGATCGGCGCGACCCCGCGCGAGACCCTGCTCGACCTCGCGGGCGGCACCGGCGACATCGCCTTCCTGGCACTCGAACGCGGCGCCGGCCGCGTGATCCTCTCCGACGTCAATCCCGCCATGCTCGCGGTCGCGGAGAAGCGCGCGCTCGACCGCGGCATCGTGAAGGGGCTGTCCGTCCTCGCCGTGGACGCGGAGCACATCCCGCTGCCCGACCGCAGCGTGGAGAAGGTCTCGATCGCCTTCGGCCTGCGCAACTGCACCGACAAGGACGCCGTGCTGCGAGAAGCCTATCGCGTGCTGCGTCCCGGCGGGCGCTTCCACTGCCTGGAATTCTCCCGCGTCGAGGTGGCGGTCCTGGAACGACTCTACGACGCCTGGTCCTTCAAGGCGCTCCCCGTCCTCGGCGCGCGCTTCGCCGGCGATGCCGAGAGCTACCGCTACCTCGCCGAGAGCATCCGCATGTTCCCCGACCAGGAGAGGCTCGCGGGGATGTTGAATGCGGCCGGTTTCGAAAGAGTGCAATACCGTAACATGTCTGGCGGTATCGTCGCGATCCACACTGGTTGGCGGCTGTAAGAGCGCCGCCGGCAAGGAACGGAGAGCAGCATGGCGACCGCGATCAACGAGACCTATTGGCGCGACAGCCGCCTGAAGGCCGAGGCCGAGGGCTACCAGTTCAATCGGGACGGCAGCCCCAGCATGATCGCGGACGACAATCCCGATCCGGCGAAGCGCAACCCGCTCGGCCTCTTCGACCGCAATGGCGGCCTGGTCGCGATGCGCCGCGTCGAGCTCGCCGAAGACAACATGATGTACCGCTTCGCCGACAGGAAATATCTCAACGGCGACCCGGCGATGCTGAAGACGACGCTGAACTCCCCCTGGTGGATGGAGGAGGACCGGATGTTCCTCCTGCTCTCCCGCGCCCGCACCGCCGGCGCGAAACTCATCGACATGGCGCGCAACCAGCTTGCCCTGCCGGCGGATTGGACCGCCGCCGATATTCTGGTCCGCGCCCGGCCGAAGCCCGGCATCCTGCTCGCAGCGCATGCCGGCCCCGGCCGCACCGTGAACGTCGCCAGCGGCCGCTACACCGTGCCGCGCGGCGAGGCGCCGCATCTCTTCATCGATCAGCTCTATGTCCCGGGCCTCGGCACCATCCAGGGTGACCGTGCCAAGGGTCAGGCCAATGCCGAAGCCTGGTTTGATCTCTCGACGCTCCGGGCCTTCGATCCTGCCGCGCGCGGGCTGAACCCCTGATGCTCGAAGGCCGCCGCATCCTGCTGATCGTCTCGGGCAGCGTCGCGGCCTACAAGGTGCTGGAGCTGACGCGCCTGCTGCGCAAGGCAGGCGCCTCCGTCACCCCGATCCTCACCGCCGGCGGCGCCCGCTTCGTCACCCGCGAAGCGCTCGCCGCCATCAGCGGCGAACGCGTGCATGACGATCTCTGGGCCGCCGAAGCGGATATCGGCCATATCCGCCTGGCCCGCCCGCCCGATCTCGTCGTCGTGGCGCCCGCCTCCGCCGACCTGCTCGCGAAGATGGCGGCGGGCCTCGCCGACGACCTCGCCAGCACCGTGCTGCTCGCGACCCGCGCGCCGATCCTGGCCGCACCCGCGATGAACCCGGCGATGTGGGACCACCCGGCGACGCGCGCCAACACCGACGCGCTGCGTGCCCGCGGGGTCGGCTTCGTGGGCCCCGCTGATGGCGCGATGGCCGAGCCCGAAAGCGGCCCCGGCCGTCTCGCCGAGCCCGAGATCATTTTCGACGCCATCCGCGCGCAGCTTGCTCCCGCCGCGCAACCGCTCGCCGGCCGGCATGTGGTGGTCACCAGCGGGCCGACACATGAGCCGATCGATCCCGTGCGCTACATCGCCAACCGCGCCAGCGGCCGCCAGGGCCACGCCATCGCCGCAGCGCTCGCGGCACTCGGCGCCCGCGTGACCCTGGTCACCGGTCCGGTGACGCGGCCCGATCCCGCCGGCGTCACCACCATCCACATCGAATCCGCGCGCGAGATGCTCGCCGCCGTCGAGGCGGCACTCCCCGCCGATGCCGCGGTCTTCAATGCCGCCGTCGCCGATTGGCGCGTCGCGCATGAGGCGACCCAGAAGCTCAAGAAGGAACCCGGCAAGGCACCGCCGCCGCTGCCGCTGACCCTCAATCCCGACATCCTCGCCACCATCGCCCGCCACGCTGCGCGCCCGCGCCTCGTCATCGGCTTCGCGGCCGAGACCGAGCGCGTGGTCGAGCACGCGCGGGAGAAGCGCCTCCGCAAGGGCTGCGACTGGATCGTCGCCAATGATGTCTCAGGCGACGTCATGGGCGGCGCCGAGAACACCGTGCACCTGGTCACCGCCACCGGCGTGGAGGACTGGCCGCGCATGCCCAAGGAACAGGTCGCGGCGAAGCTCGCCGCGCGCATCGCCGAAAGCCTCGCATGAGCCTCACGATCAAGGTCACCCGCCTGCCGCACGCCGAAGGTCTTCCCCTGCCCTCCTACGCCACCGAAGGTGCGGCCGGGATGGACCTGCTCGCCGCCGTCACCGCGCCGGTCACCATCCTGCCCGGCGGCCGCGCCCTGATCCCGACCGGCCTCCGCCTCGCCATCCCCACCGGCCACGAATTGCAGGTGCGCCCGCGCTCCGGCCTCGCGCTGAAGAACGGCATCACCCTGCCGAACAGCCCCGGCACCATCGATGAGGATTATCGCGGCGAGCTCGGCGTCATCATCCTCAACGCCGGCACCGAAGCCTTTACCGTCGAACGCGGCATGCGCGTCGCCCAGGCCGTCCTCGCCCCGGTGACCCGCGCCACCTGGGACGAAGTCGCCGAACTGCCCGACACCAACCGCGGCACCGGCGGGTTCGGCAGCACCGGGAGTTAGCGCGTCCCGGAAGGGGCTTTGCCCCTCCCGGGAAGCGCTCACCCCCGATCGCTGGCCGCGACCGCGAGTGCCGCGATGGAGAGCGCCAGGCCGGCGCTGAAGATTGCGGCGTGGCTTTCGCCGGTGGCGGCGAAGAGGGCGGCCATGGCGAAGCCGGTGATGCTTTGCGCCACCGCGAAGCCGGCGGTGGTGCGCACCCAGAGGATGCCGGCCTGCATGCCGGCCCATTCGCGGGCCGCCGCGAGGGCGACGGCGGTGACGCCCATGGCGGCGAAGCCGCCGGTCAGGGCGGCGGCGATGAGCGCGAGCTTGCCGGGGATCAGGGCGAGGCCCATCGCCAGCACCTGGAAGCCCATCCAGAGGGTCAGGGCGCGGCGGCCGCCGAGCGCGTCGGCGAGCCGGCCGCCGGTCAGTGTGCCGGCGATGCCGCCGAGGCCAAAGAGGAGCCAGACGAGGGAGCCGGAGGTGAGGCCGAAGCCGCGGCCGCGCACCGCGAGGTCGGCGAGGTAGACCATGGGCGGCACCAGCCCGGCGCCCGAGAGCGCGTAGGAGAGGATCAGCGCGGTGGCGCGGGGCACGGTGCCGGGCCTGGCGGCGGCACCGGCTTCGGCGGGTGGGCGCGGCCAGCGCGGATGGGCAAAGGCGAGCAGCACCAGCACCAGGCCTGCGAGGCCGAGCCAGGTGGCGCTGAGCCCGGCGGGCAGCAGCAGCGGCACCAGCAGGGAGGCGAGGGAGACGCCGGTGCCGACGCCGCCGATCACCACGCCGGCCGCGGCACCGCGGCGCTGGGGGGCGACGACGGCCTGGACGGACGGCCCGGTGACGCCCATCAGCACGCCGCCGGCGATGCCGGCGAGGCCGCGCCAGGCGGCGAGCCAAACGAGCCCGCCATTCCAGGCACAGGCGGCGAAGGCGAGGGCGACGAGCAGCAGGCCGAGGCTGAGCGTGTTCGGCACGCCGAGCCGTCGCGCGGCGGGCCGGCCGAGCAGCGTGCCCGCCAGATAGCCGGTGAGGTTGACGGCGCCGATCAGCCCGGCGCCGCCGCCATCCACCCAGCCGGCCGCGACCATGGCGGGAAACAGCGGCACATAGGCAAAGCGTGCCAAGCCGATCCCGGAACAGGTCGCCGCCGCACCGGCGAGGGCGGGGCGGAGGAAGGGCAGGCTCATCCCCAAAGCCGCGGCCGCAGGCCGCTACCGGAAAGGCCGGACTGTGAGGCGTCAGCCGATGCAGGCCGAGGCCGCGAATGCGGCCCGCGCGCGACCGACCGCCGCGCGGGGTGCATACCTGACAGCGCGAAAGCCAAGCGGCCGGAGGCCGCGCCCGGCGTCTGAGGGCAAGATCTAACCAGGTGTCTCCAAACCCTGCGCCGCACGCAAGGCGCGGCGCAGCTTGGCGACGCCGGTGCGGACATGGCCGTTGTCACAGAGCCTGAGCCCATCCGCCGCCAGGCTCCGGGCCGGCTCGACGGTGCCACCCGGCAGCGCGGCGACGCGTTGTGCCAGGCTGCCGCAATACTCGGCCGAATCCGTGGTGACGCGTACGTTCTGCGGCTCCGCCGAGAGGCCGGGCGGGCCAGCGCGCAGCACGACGCCCAAGGCGACAGCCATGACAAGCCATTTCCGCATGGGCGCAAGGATGCGGTAAGGCGCATCGCGGGGCGATGGGCAGCGGATGAAGGCCGCGTCATGCGGGGCCGAGGCCGAGGGTCACGCGCAGGCCGGGGCTCTCCCGCCCGGGCTTCGCATCACCGAGCGCCAAGCTGCCGCCATGCAGATGCGCGACCGCCTGCACCAGCGACAGCCCGAGGCCGGAGCCCGGCGTGGTGCGGGCCGCGTCGGCGCGGAAGAAGCGCTCGCCGGCGCGGGCGCGGTCCGCGGGCGCGAGGCCGGGGCCGTCATCCTCCACCACCACCTCGGCGCCGCCATCGGGGCGCAGGGTGGCGGCCAGCAGCACATGCCCATCCGGCGGTGCGAACTTCACGGCGTTGTCGAGCAGGTTCGCCACCGCCTGCAGCAGCAGGTCGCGGTCGCCCACGATCTCCAGCCGTTCGGGGATGCGGGTGTCCAGCACCTGGCCGCGCGCCTCGGCGGCGGCGCCATAGATGTCAGCGGCATCCGCCAGCACCGGGGCCAGGTCGAAGGGCGCGAAGGCACGGCGGCGGGCGCCGGCCTCGGCCTCCGCGATGCGGAGCAGGGCCTGGAACACCCGGCTGATGGCGTCGAGATCGGCGATGCCCTGCTCCACCGCCAGCTTCAGCGCCGCCTCGTCCGGCGCGGTCGCCAGCGCATCCTCCAGCTTGGCGCGGGCGCGGGCGATAGGGGTGCGCAGGTCGTGCGCGATGGCGTCGGAGACGCCGCGCACGCCGCTCATCAGCCGGTCGATGCGGTCCAGCATGGTGTTCATGGTGGCGGCCAGCAGATCGAACTCATCATGCCGCCCGGTCAGCGGCACGCGGTGCGACAGGTCGCCGCCGGCGATGGAAGCGGCGGTCGCGAAGGCAGGCCGCAGCCGGCTGGCCAGCATGCCGCGCATCAGCCAGGCGCCGATGATCGCGAAGGTGATGGCGGCACCGAAGGACCAGGCGACGCCTTCGCCCAGCAATTGGCGGAGCCGCGTCTTCTCATCGATGTCGCGCCCGATCAGCAGGCGGAAGCCGCCCTCCAGCACGATGTCGTGCAGCCTGGCCTCCGCCGGCTGCCCTTCGCGCTGGACGGTGGTGTAGGCCCAGGCGCCGGGGGCGTCGGCCGCCACCGGCCATTGGTTGAGATTGCCGGCGACGCGCCGCCCGTCGGGCGCCTGCAGCATGTAGATCGCGTGATTCTCGATATCGGCGGCCAGCCGGTCTTCGATGCCTTCGACCACGGCGGAGACGCCGCCGTCGCGCCAGCGTTCGGACAACGCCAGCGCATCGGCGCGCACCGCGGCGTCCGTCTGCCGGTCGAGCGCGCCGGCGGTGCCCCACCAGAGCACTGCCGTGAAGGCAATGGCCGCGGTGACGAAGGTGCCGGCGAAGATCAGCGCGAAGCGGGCGCCGGCACTGCGCAGCAGGCCGAGCGGCGGCGCTGTCGCCAGCGCCTCGGCGTGGCGCGCCGGGACCTCGCGCGGCAGGGCGCGGGCGCCGACGCGGTCGTGGCGCATGGCGTCAGGGCACCGCCGCCCGGGCGCCGGCGCGAGGCTCGCGCTGGCGAAGCGGGGGCATCAGGGCTCCGCGCGGATCAGGTAGCCGGCGTTGCGGACGGTGTGGATCAGCGGCCGGTCGAAGCCGCGATCGAGCTTCTGGCGCAGGCGGCTGACATGCACGTCGATGACGTTGGTCTGCGGGTCGAAATGGTAGTCCCACACCTTCTCGAGCAGCATGGTGCGGGTCACCACCTGGCCGGCATGGCGCATCAGGTGCTCCAGCAGGCGGAACTCGCGCGGCTGCACGTCGATGCGCTTGCCGGCGCGCGTCACGGTGCGGGACAGCAGGTCGAGCTCCAGGTCGGCGACGCGCAGCTTGGTCGCCGGCGCGTCGGAGGCCGGGCGGCGGCCGAGCGCCTCGACCCGCGCCAGCAGCTCGGCGAAGGCGAAGGGCTTCACCAGGTAGTCGTCGCCACCGGCCTTGAGCCCCTTCACCCGCTCGTCGACGGCGGAGAGTGCGGAGAGGAACAGGACCGGCGTCTTGTTGCCCTGGGTGCGCAGCGTCTCGACCAGGCGCACGCCATCGACGCCGCCCGGCAGCATGCGGTCCAGCACCATCATGTCGAACTGCTCGGAGGCGGCGAGGAACAGGCCATCGCGGCCGTTCGGGGCATGCTCGACGGTATGACCGGCTTCCTGCAGACCCTTGCGGACGAAGCGGGCGACCTCGACGTCGTCCTCAACCAGGAGAATACGCAATGCGGCGGCCCTCTACGGCACAAGGTTCAGCGGGAGAGTAGGCCTTGTTTGCGGTGGCCTGCTTATCCGCTCCGCTCGCTGCGAAACGCAACGAACTTTGCGGGCAGGACACTAGGCCTCGAAGCTCCAGGGCGCCAGCCGGGGGGGCTTGCCCGGGGAGGGGCGCTGCCCTGCCCCGGACGCGGCTCATCCATTGGTCGCCGGCCGGCGACCGATCTGGACCGCGACCTCCTGCTGGCGGCCGTCGCGGACCAGGGTCAGGCGGACGGTCTGGCCCGGCGGCAGCAGGGCGACGCCGCGCACCAGGCTGCGGGAGCCTTCCAGCCTTTCGCCATTGAGCTGCACCACCACATCACCCTGCCGCAGCCCGGCGCGGGCCGCGGGGCTGCCACGCTCGACCCCCATCACCAGCGCGCCGCGCTGGCCGCGCGCCATGTCGGCGGCGTCCTGCACCGAGACGCCGAGCCAGCCGCGATCGACGCGGCCGCCGCGGATGAGCTGCTCGATCACCGGGCGCGCGAGGTCGGAGGGCACCGCGAAGCCGATGCCGGCGGAGGCGCCGGAGGGCGAGTAGATCGCGGTGTTGATGCCGATCACTTCGCCATTGGTGTTGAACAGCGGGCCGCCGGAATTGCCGGGGTTGATCGGGGCGTCGGTCTGCAGGAAGTCGTCGAAGGCGCCGCCGATGTCGCGGCCGCGGGCCGAGATGATGCCGGAGGTGATGGTGCCGCCGAGCGCGAAGGGATTGCCGGCCGCCAGCACCCAGTTGCCGACGCGCATGGCGGCGGAGGAGCCCCAGGGCACGGTCGGCAGGCTGCGGCGGGACTCGACCTTGAGCAGCGCGAGGTCGGTCAGGTCGTCCACCGCGACGACGCGGGCCGGCAGCTCGGTGCCGTCCTGCAGGCCGACCGTCACGCGGCTGGCGTTGCCGATGACGTGGTTGTTGGTGACGATGAAGCCCGAGGCCTCGATGACGAAGCCTGATCCGGCGCCCTGGGTCTGCGGGCCGCGGAAGCGGTCGCGGAACTGCCGCTCCAGCGGCGTGCCGCGGAGTTCCGGCGGGATGCGCGGGGCTTCCGATCCGGTCACGGAAATGTTCACCACGGCGGGAAGGATGCGTTCCGCCAGATCCGCGAAGTCGGGCAGCAGGGCGCCGCGCTGGGCAAAGGCGGGGATGACGGGGAGGAAGGCAGAGGCGACGAGACCGCTGAAGAGCACGCGGCGGGTGGCGATTGCGGCCATGACGCGGGGAAGGTCCTGTGGATACGGGGGCGAAAGCGCCCTGCCGGCCAATGTGCGTGCGCCCGGGCCCGGCTTCAACTGGAAGCGGGATCCTCGGGCCAGGCATGTTTGGGGTAGCGGCCGCGCATCTCCTTCCGGACCTCTGCCCAGCTTCCGGACCAGAAGCCGGCGAGGTCGCCGGTGACCGCGATCGGGCGCCCCGCCGGGGAGAGCAGTGCCGCCTGCAGCGGCACGCGCCCACCGGCCAGCGGCGGCAGGCGGGCGAGGCCGAACAGGTGTTGGGCGCGGGCTTCGAGGGTCGGCACCTCCCGCGCGTAGTCGATCGCCGCCGACCGGCCGGCGGGCAGCGCCAGGCGGGTGGGCAGGGCGGCGTCCAGGGCGCGGCGCTGCTCATAGGGCAGGGCGCCGGCCAGCACCTCATGCAGATCGAGGGCGCCGAGCTCCGCGAGCTTCGTGCGGCCGGCGCACCAGGGGGCCAGCCAGTCGCGGGCGGTGGCGATGAGGGTGGCGTCGGAGAGGTCGGGCCAGGCCTCGCCCTCCGCCCGGCGCATCCAGCCGATCCGGGCCTGGAGCTGGCGGGCCGCGTCGGACCAGCGGAGGTCGCGCAAGCCGCGCTCCGCGGCCGCGACCGCCAATGCCTCGGCGACCAGGGCCGGATCGACGGCATCGAGTGGCGCCTCCTCCAGCACCAAGGGGCCGAACATCAGCCGGCGGCGGGCGAGGACGGCGCCGGCCCGGGCGTCGAAGGCGGCGCCTTCCTCCCGCCGCAGGCGGTCGGGGAAGCGGGATTCGAGGATGGCGCGATCGAGGGGGGCCGCCATGCGGATGCGTGCCTCGGTGCCCTGCAGCTCCAGATCGGCGACGGCGAGCAGCGCCGATTTGCGCAGCGGATCGGTCGCCGGCAGCCGGGCGCCCTGGCCGGAGGCGAGGCGGAAGGCGCCTTCCATGGTGCCGCGCCGGGCGGCGATGCGGTCCGGGAAGCCGGCGGCGAGCAGGGCGCCGGCATCGCCTTCGGCTTCCGCGCCAGCGGGGACGCCGAGGCGCCGGCGATGCATGGTCGCGGCGCGGCGGATCCGGGCGACGGCGCCGCGATCGGCCGCGGCGTCGTCGCGCCCCTGCAGCAGGTCGAGGCGGAGATGGATGTCCGACGGCGCTTCCCGCCCGCGGATCGGGTCGCGTTCCTCCAGCAGGGCGGCGAGGTCGGCGGCGAGCGCCGCCTCGCCCTCATGCGCGGCTTCCAGCATCATCCGGGCCAGACGCGGATGGGTGCCGAGGCGGGCCATGCGCCGGCCGGTCGCGGTGATGCGACCCTCGGCGTCGAGTGCATCGAGGTCGCGCAACAGCGCGCCGGCGGCGGCGAGCGCGCCGGCGGGCGGCGGGTCGAGGAAAGCGAGCGAAGCGGGCTCGGCACCCCAGGCGGCACAGTCGAGCGCGAGCGAGGAGAGCTCGGCCTCCAGGATCTCCGGCCGGTCGGCGGGCGCGAGGCCGCGATGCAGCGCCTCGGTCCAGAGGCGATAGGCGATGCCAGGCGCCTCGCGGCCCGCGCGCCCGGCGCGCTGCTCGGCGGCGGCGCGGGAGATGCGGAGGGTCGCCAGCCGCGCCAGGCCGGTCGCGGGGTCGAGGCGCGGGGCGCGGCGGAAGCCGCCATCGACCACGATGCGGACGCCCGGGACAGTGAGCGAGGTCTCGGCGATCGAGGTCGCCAGCACGACCTTGCGGCGCGGCCCCGGGGTCAGCGCCCGGTCCTGCTCGGCGGGCGGCAACTCGCCGTGCAGCGGCAGGACATCGGCATCGAGGCCAGCGAGGCGCTCGGCGGTACGCCGGATCTCACCCCAGCCGGGCAGGAAGGCGAGCAGGTCGCCGGGATTCTCGCGCAGCGCCTCCCGGATGGTGCCGGCCATGGCTTCCGGCAGGTCGCGCGCGTCGGTGAGCTCGCGTGCGCGATGGACGATGCGCACGGAATGGGCGCGGCCCATGCTTTCGATGATGGGCGCGTTCGGCGGTCCGATCGTCGGAGCGCCGTCAGGCGCGGAGGCGTGAATCGGCCCGCCCCTCAAAAGCCTGGCGAAGGCGCCGCCGTCGATGGTCGCCGACATCGCCAGCAGCCGGATCTCGGGGCGCAGCGCCGATTGCAGGTCGAGGCAGAAGGCCAGCGCCAGGTCGGTGTCGAGATTGCGCTCATGCGCTTCGTCGAAGATTACGCCGGCGACGCCCTCGAGCCCCGGATCGGATTGCAGGCGGCGGACCAGCAGGCCTTCGGTGACGACCTCGACCCGGGTCGCCGCCGAGATGGCGCGGTCGAGCCGCGTGGAAAGGCCGATGGTCTGGCCGGGTGCCTCGCCCAGGGTATCGGCCATGCGCCGGGCGGCAGCGCGGGCGGCGACGCGGCGGGGCTCCAGCAGCAGCAGCTTGCCGGCGGCGGCCCAGGGCTCGTCCTTCAGGATGAGCGGCACGAGGGTGGTCTTGCCGGCGCCTGGCGGCGCGATGAGCACGGCATTGGGGCCGGTGCGCAGCGCCTCCGTCAGGGCCGGCAGCGCCTCGCGCACGGGAAGGGTGTCGGACATCGCGCGGGGTTTAGCGGGGTTATGGGGGGCCGTCGCCCCTCGGCCCATACCCTCAGCGCCGCCGCGGCCCGATCTCCGGCATGATGAGGATCTCCGGCTGCACCGCGCCGCCCGAAAGGTCGGCCGGCGGCAGGTCGCAGGATGGGCGGAGCGGCCCGCAATCCCATGCGAAATGATCACCGCGGCCGGTGAGTTGCCCGCCGCGCTCGAAGCGGCAGGCGCAGAGGCGGCCCGACATGCAGGCGACCTGGCCTTCGCGGGCCGGGCCGCAGCGCGCGGGGTCGGGGGCGAGCGTCAGGCCTGGTGCGGGCGTCGCCAAGGGGGGTGGCATCGGGGCCTGCTGCGCCTGGGCGGGCAGCGGCTGTTCCGGCGCCTTGCCCTCGCCCGACAGCGGCGGGGGGGCGGGTTCGGCCTCTACGACGGAGGGGGCGACAGCCAAGGGCGGAATGGTGGAGGGGGCGGCGGCGACAGGCCCGCGGGGAGGCAGGGTCCCCGGGCCGAGCAGCGGGCGCGCATCCTGCGCCATCGCCGGCAGCGCGATCAGCAGCAGCAGGAGGAGGAAGCGCCACATGCCGCCATCCTGCACGCGCGATCCTTGCCGCGCGGTTTACGCAAGTCAGGTCAAAGGCGGCCAGCCGGCCCCGGCCAGATGCGTGCGCAGCGCGGCGATAACCTCGGACGGCTTGGCGCCCTCGGCGCGGAGGCGGGTGCGGAGCGCCGCGACCTCCGCCAGGTGCTCCGCCCATTCCGGGCCGAACTGGGCTTCCAGCCATTCCCGCAGCGCGACCGCCAAGGTCGGCGCGCCGCCGGCGGTGGAGACGGAGAGCAGCAGGTCACCGCGGCGCACGATGGAGGGGACGTGCAGGTCGCAGAGATCCGGCACGTCCTCGATATTCACCGGCGTGCCGCGCGCCCGCGCCTCGGCTGCCAGCCATTCGGAGTCCGCGCGGGAGAGGCCGGCGCCGAAGACCAGCCGGGCGGCGTCGAGCGCCGCCGCGTCGGGACGGGTGGAGAGCACCGTCAGGCGCGTGATGCCGGCGGCTTCCAGCAGGGCGCGGCGCTTGTCGAAGGCGGGCCCTTCGCCCACCAGCAGCACCGGCGTCGTCGGCAGGAAGACGAGGGGCAGCATCAGGCGGCTTTGGTCTCCCCTACTAGCAGCCCGCGCACCGCATCGGCACCGATGCGGCTGCAGAAATCCCCGAAACCCTCGCCCGCCACGCGCTGCGCCGCATAAGCGGCGAGCACCGGGTCGAGGGTCGCGCCCACCGCTTCCTGCTTCACCTTATCGGCCAGCGGGAAGGACAGGCGGGTGCCGGCGAAATCGCCACCGACGAAGAGAGTGTAGAGGCCGGGGGCGCGGCCGACCACGCCGATATCGCCGGCATAGGGCCGGGCGCAGCCATTCGGGCAGCCGGTCAGGCGCAGGCTGATCCGCTCGCCGAGCAGCCCGTGGCGGGCGAGCGCCGCCTGGACATCGGCCAGGATCGGGTGGTGCACGCGCTCCCCTTCGGCCAGCGACTGGCCGCAGGTCGGCAGCGCCACGCAGGCGAGCGACCAGCGCGCGAGCGGCGTCAGCTCCTCCGCGAAGACCGCACCGTGGTCGCGCAGGATGGCCTCGATCGCCGGGCGGTCGGCGGCGGCGATGTCGGACAGGATCAGGTCCTGCTGCGGCGTCGCGATCGGGTTCGGGGCGAAGCGGCGCACCACCTCCCGCAAGCCTTCCCGCAGCCGGCCGGCGATGCGGCCGGAGGCGATAGGCAGGCCGAGCCAGAGCCTGCCGTCGCCCTGCTCATGCCAGCCGAGCAGCTCCGGCACCGCGAGCTTCGGCAGGGCGGGGGCGGGCGCCAGGGGCCGGCCGAGATCGGCTTCCAGCCGCTCCCGCACCCAGGCGACGCCCTTCTCGGCGACCACGTATTTCAGCCGGGCGTGCTTGCGGTCGGAGCGGTCGCCATGGTCGCGGGACAGGCGGACCACGGCTTCGGCCACCTCCAGCACCTCGTCGGGGCCGATCAGGGCGATGGGGTCGGCCAGGCGCGGATAGGTGGCGGGCTTGTTGTGGGTCATGCCCATGCCGCCGCCGATGGTCAGGATCCAGCCCGTCAGCGCCTCGCCTTCGGTCACCGCAATGAAGCCGAGGTCGTTGGCGAGCACGTCCGGCGTGTTGTCGGCAGGATGGACCAGGGCGATCTTGAACTTCCGCGGCAGGTAGGTCGGGCCGTAGAGCGGCTCATCGACCGCCGCCGCCTCGTCGCCCTCCTCACCGAGGAAGAGCTGGTGATGGGCGCGGGTCCGCGGCAGCAGCGCGGAGGAGAGGCGGAAGGCCTCCGCCTCCAGCCGAGCATGCAGGGCATCCCGGCGCGGCGCCGGGGAGGTGATGACGTTGCGCACCACGTCGCCGCAGGCGGCGAGGGTGGTCAGCAGCGTCTCGTTGATCGCCGCGATGGTGCCCTTCAGGTTCTCCCGAATTACGCCGTGGAATTGCACGCCCTGGCGGGAGGTCAGCCGCAGGGTGCCGTCGGCATGGGTATCGGCCAGCGCATCCAGGGCCAGGAACTGGGCAGCGGTCAGCCGCCCGGCAGGGGCGCGGACCCGGACCATGAAGGACCAGTCCTTGTCCTCGCCCCGCTGCTTGCGCTCGGTCGCGGTATCGCGATCAAACTGCTCATAAGTGCCGTGGAATTTCAGCAGCGTGTAGGACGCCTCGGAAAGCCCGCCACGCACGTCATCGGCGCCGATCTCCTCGGCGATGGTGCCGCGCAGGCCCAGGCTGCCGCGCTTGATGGCCTCGGCGCCGGAGGGGGGCTTCACGGTGGTGCCGTCGGGCATCGGGGAAAACCTCGGGAAAAATCGCTTGCGGCACCTAAATCCCAAATCTACCATTCGTCAAACGTGAATCTGGAAACCCGCGTATGTCGGCCGTTGATGTCGCCTCCACCCTGCCCGAGACCGACGCGCCCCGCCCCGGCGAGGTGTGGCTGGTCGGCGCCGGGCCGGGCGACCCCGGCCTTTTGACCCTGCGCGCCGCGGAAGCGCTGCGGCGCGCCGACCTGGTGCTGCACGATGCGCTGCCCGGCCGCGGCGTGCTGCGGCTGATCCGGGCCGGGGCGACGGTGGTCAATGTCGGCAAGCGCAAGGGCCAGGCGCCGGTGCCGCAGGCAGCGATCAACCGGCGCCTGGTGGAAGGCGCCCGCGCGGGCTTCCGTGTGGTGCGGCTGAAGGGCGGCGATCCCTTCCTGTTCGGCCGCGGCGGGGAGGAGGCGCTGGCGCTGAACGCCGCCGGCATCCCCTGGCGGCTGGTCCCCGGCGTCTCAGCCGGCACAGCAGTCCCGGGGGCGGCCGGCGTGCCGCTGACCCATCGCGGCATCGCCAGCGCCGTCACCTTCGTCACCGGCCATGACGAGGCCGGCGGCCTGCCGGGCGCGGTGGACTGGGATGCGCTGGCCCGCCTCGGCGGCACCATCGCCGCCTTCATGGCGCTCTCCCGCCTCGATGAGATCGCGCTCCGGCTGCTGGCGGCCGGACGGGCGCCGGAAACCCCGGTCGCGGTCATCGCCCAGGGCAGCACCGCGGCGCAGGCGACGCTCCGCACCACGCTCGGCGCATGCACCCTCGCGGCACGGCGGGCCGGGCTGCCCGGCCCCGCCATGGTGGTGATCGGCGAAGCCGCCGGCCTCGCGGCGGGTTTGCTGCCCGAGGCGGCCGATGGCGCCGATGTGCCGGCGGAGCGCCGCGCCCATGCATAGGATCGCGACCATGCCGCTCGATTTCCGCGACGCCCCGCCGCGCCTGGCGCCGCCGCCCGCGCCGGAACCGCCGCTCGACGAATGGAGCGACCTCTGGGGCATCGAGGAACCGGCCGTCCCGGCGGTGGCCGTGCTGCTGGCGGTCGCCGCGGCGGTGGCCGCGATCGCGGTGCTCTACTTCATCGGAGGGTGAACTCAACGGCGCGAGTTCTTCCTCGCGCCGAACGCCCGAAGGCCGCGCCCGGCGACTGAGGGCAAAGGAATCAGATCGCGAAGTTCAGCGGTTCGTTCACCGGGCGGCGCAGGCCCTTGGCGGCGGCGCGGCGCAGCAGGTCGTCGATGGTGATGGCCGCCAGCTTCTCCCGCAGGCCGGCTTCCAGCTCCTGCCAGAAGGGCAGGGTGACGGCCTCGGAGAGGCGGCCGGTGCTTTCCGGCTCGCCCCCCTCGTCGTCGATGGCGGCGGAGACGACGTCGAGCAGCGTCATGTCGCGCGGGGCGCGGCCCAGGCGGTAGCCGCCGCGCGGCCCGCGCAGGCTGTCCAGCAGGCCGGCGCGCGACAGCGTCTGCAGCAGCGGCTCGATGCCACGCCGGGCGGCGCCCAGGCGGTCGGCGATGTCGCCGGCGCCGGTCACCTCCTCGCCGCGGCCGACATGGAAGGCGACGTCCAGCAGGATGTCGATGGCGAGCAGCGGGCGGTCGTGACGGATCAGCATGGCGAGCATATATACGCTGACACGGTGTGAAATTCCAGCCTCCCAACGCGCCACAGGTGGCAGCCGGAAGCACGGCGATGCTGGCCTGGTGGCCCTCCTTCCCACCGCGCGCCGTGGTAGGATGGGGCATGTCCCAAGGAACGAAGCGCGCCGAGCGCGCCGCCGCCCCTGCTGCGCCCGAAGCGGCGCCCGTCCCGAATCGCGCGCCGCACCCGCGGGGTCGGCTCTATGCCAGCGTGCTGGATGCGGTGGGCGGCACGCCAATCGTGCTGCTGCCCCGGATCGCCGCCGCCGAAGGCCTGCCGGCGCGGATCGGCCTGAAGCTCGAATACCTGAACCCGCTCGGCTCGGTGAAGGACCGCATCGGCCTCGCGATGGTCGAGGAGGCGGAGCGTGCGGGCCTGATCGCGCCGGGCCGCTCCACCCTGATCGAGCCGACCTCCGGCAATACCGGCATCGCGCTCGCCTTCGTCGCCGCCGCCAAGGGCTACCGCCTGATCGTGGTGATGCCGGATGGCGCCAGCCTGGAACGGCGCAAGATGATGAAGCTGCTCGGCGCGGAGCTGGAGCTGACGCCGGCCAAAAAGGGCATGGCCGGTGCCATCGCCCGCGCCCAGGAGATCGAGGCCAAGACCAAGGGCGCCTGGATGCCGCGCCAGTTCGACAACCCCGCCAACCCGGCGATCCACGCGGCGACGACGGCGGAGGAGATCTGGGCCGATACCGGCGGCGCCGTGGATGCTGTGGTCGGCGGCATCGGTACCGGCGGCACGCTCACCGGCATCGCCCGCGCGCTGAAGCCGCACAACGGCGCGCTCCGCGTCATCGGCGTGGAGCCCGCGGAAAGCGCGGTGCTGAGCGGCGACGAACCCGGCCCGCACCGCATCCAGGGCATCGGCGCCGGCTTCCGCCCCGGCGTGCTGGAGCTGGAGGCGCTGGACGGGCTGCGCCGCGTCTCGGAACGCGAAGCACTCGCCGCCGCCCGCCGCTGCGCGCGGGAAGAAGGGCTGCCGATCGGCATCTCCTCCGGCGCCGTGCTGCACGCAGTGATCCAGGTGGCGCGGGAGGTGCCAAAGGGCGGCTTGGTCGTCGGCATCGCGGCCAGCTTCGCGGAGCGGTATTTGTCGACGGAGTTGTTTGAGGGGCTGTAAGACCCCGGGGGAATTCATTCCCCCCGGGGTCCATCCTACCCGTGCAGATGGCACGCCACCGCCCCATCATCCTTCGCCAGCAGCGCCGGCGGCTCCGTTGAGCAGCGCGGCATGGCGTGTACGCAGCGCGGATGGAAGGGGCAGCCGGGCGGCGGCGCGGCGGCCGAGGGGATCTCCCCGATGATGCGCGGCAGCGCGGCGCGGTGCGCCGGGTCCGGCACCGGATAGGCGTCGCGCAGCATGGCGGCATAGGGGTGCAGCGGCGCGTTCAGCACGCGGGCGACCGGGCCTTCCTCCACGATGCGGCCAAGATACATCACCGCGACGCGCTCGCAGAACCAGCGCACCACCGACAGGTCGTGGCTGACGAAGAGAAAGGCGAGGCCGCGCCGCCGGCGCAGATCCTCGAGCAGCAGCAGCACCTGCGCCTGCACGGAGACATCGAGGGCCGAGACCGGCTCGTCGGCCACGATCAGCTCGGGCTCGAGCGCCAGCGCGCGCGCGATGCCGATGCGCTGGCGCTGGCCGCCGCTGAACTCGTGCGGGTAGCGATCGAGCGCCGCCGGCGGCAGGCCCACCTCCTCCAGCAGCGCGCCGGCGCGGCGGCGGGCGTCGCGGCCCTCCGCGATGCCGTGCACGCGCATCGGCTCGGTCAGCGCGCCGCCGATCGACTGGCGGGGATCGAGCGAGGAATAGGGGTCCTGGAAGACGATCTGCATGCGCCGGCGGATCGCCTTCAGGCTGGCGCCGCGCGCGGTCAGCACATCGGCGCCGCCGAAGCGGACGCTGCCGGCATCGGGCTCGATCAGGCGCAGCAGGGCGCGGGCGGCGGTCGACTTGCCGCAGCCGCTTTCGCCCACCAGTCCGAAGGCCTCGCCGCGGCGGATGCTGAAGGAGACATCCTCGACGGCGCGCACGGTGACGCGGCGCTTCGGGTGGAAGTGCTTCCGCAGGCCTCGGACTTCGAGAAGCGTATCACTCATTGCGCAGCTTCGGATCGGTCGCGTCGCGCAACCCATCCCCGATCATGTTGAGCCCGAGCACCAGCAGCAGGATCGCAAGCCCCGGGAAGACCGCGAGCCAGGGCGCGTCCAGGATGTTCTCGAAGCCGTCGCGGGTCATGCCGCCCCAGGTCGCGGTCGGCGGCTTCACGCCAAGCCCGATGAAGGAGAGCGAGGCTTCGACGCGTACCGCGGTCGCCATCCAGAGACTGCCCATCACCAGCACCTCCGACAGGATGTTCGGCAGGATATGCGCGAAGAGGATGCGCAGGTGAGAGAACCCCATGGCGCGCCCGGCTTCGATGAAGGCGCGTTCCTTCAGCACCAGGGTCGGCGCGCGGGCGATGCGCGCGAAGGGCGCGATCGCGGTCAGCGCAATGGCGATGACCAGGTTCTCGAGCTCCGGTCCCAGCAGCGCCACCACCATCAGACCGAGGATCAGTGACGGGAAGGACAGCAGCACATCCATCACCTGCATGGTGATCAGGTCGAAGCGGCCGCCGATATAGCCGCTGACCATGCCGATGGTGCCGCCGGTCACCATCGCCGCCGCGATGGCGCCGAGCGAGACTACGAGCGAGATCCGTGCGCCATAGAGCAGGCGGGAGAACACGTCGCGCCCGAACTGGTCGGTGCCGAGCAGGTAGTCGCCGCCGGGCGATTGCAGGCGGTCGATGATGTTCTGCTCGGTCGGGTCAAAGGGTGCGATCCAGGGGGCCAGCACCGCACCTGCCACGATCAGCAGGGTGATGATGGCGCCGGCGAGCGTCGTCGGGTTGCCGCGCGCGCGGGCCAGCGCGCGCTTCAGGCCGGATGGACGCGTGGGCGCGAGCTCGACTTCGGCGGCGGTGCTCATGCCGGCCAGCCTCTCGGCTGACCCGGCATGAGAGTCTTGGTTCTGCGCGCGGCCGCCCCGCCAACCCCGCGCGCGATACCGCCGAGCCTCTCCGCTGAGGGGGCAGCAGCAAACAGAGCAGTGACAAGGCTCGCCGGTATCATGTCTGCTTCACCCGCGGGTCGATGACGCCGTAGAGCAGGTCGGTGATCAGGTTTACCACCACGATCAGGAAGCAGTAGATCACCATCAACCCCTGCAGCATCGTGTAGTCGCGCTGGTTCAGCGCGCCGACGATGACCTTGCCGAGGCCGGGGCGGTTGAAGACGATCTCGGTCAGGACGGAATTGCCGATCAGGATGCCGACATAGAGCCCGACCACGGTGACGATCGGGATCGAGGCGTTGCGCAAGCCATGCACCCAGACCACGCGCCGCCAGGGCACGCCCTTGGCGCGGGCGGTGCGGATGTAGTCCTCCGACAGGGACGCGAGCATGGCGCCACGGGTCACGCGGGTGATGTAGGCGGCCATGGTCAGGCCGAGCGCTACCGCCGGCAGCAGGACCTTGTGCAGGCGGTCGAGCGGGTCGTCGAGATCGGCGTTGCTGATCACCGGGAACCAGCGCCAGTGCAGTGCGAAGAGCAGCAGCAGGTAGATCCCGGAGACGAAGACCGGGAAGGAAAGGCCGAGCAGCGACAGCAGCCGCGCCGCGACATCGATGGCGCGGTTGCGGTGCAGCGCCGCCCAGATCCCGGCGGGGATGCCGATCACGATGCCGATCACCATCGATGCGGCCGTCAGGTCGACGGTGTGCGGCAGCACGGCGCTGACCTCGGCCAGGATCGGGCGGTTGGTCACCATGCTGGATCCGAAATCGCCGGTCGCCGCGGCGCCGAGGAAGGCGATGTATTGCCGCCAGAGCGGCTGGTCGGTGCCGAGCCGCGCCCGCACCGCCGCCGCCGCTTCCGGCGTCGCCTGGTCGCCCAGGATCACCAGCGCCGGATCGCCGGGCACGATGCGCACGATCACGAAGACCAGCGTCAGCACCGCAAAGAGCGTCGGCAGCGCCGCCAGCAGCCTGCGCAGGACGAAGCCCAGCATCAGCGCAGCCGGGTCGCCTCGGTGATCAGCGGACCGAGGCTCATGCTGCCGCGCAGCTCATAGCCGTAATCGAGGTTGCTGCGCCGCGCGAAGACCAGCAGGGTTTCGATGAGCGGCACGCCGCAGACCTCGGCGATCAGCTTGCGCTGTGCTTCCGCCCAGAGCCGGAGCTGCTCCTCGCGGTTGGTGGTGAGGCGGGCGGCGTCGATCTCGGCGTCGGCCTGGTTGCAGTGGGAGAAATTGGTCACCGCGGTCGGCGTCTGCACGATGCTGCGGCCATGGTAGAACTGCGTCAGGTAGATATCGGCGATCGGGAAGCGCGCCGCGGAATAATAGACCAGCGGCGACAGGTTCTGCCGGATCTGCTGGTGGAAGGTCGCATGCTCGACCACCTGCAGATCGAGCGTGATGCCGGCGCGGCGGAGCTGCTGCTGGATCACCTGCATGGTGGCCAGCATCTCCGGCAACTGCGTGTGGATGACGCGGATGGTGATGCCGTTCGGATGCCCGGCTTCGGCCAGCAGCGCGCGGGCGCGGGCCAGGTCGAACTGCGGCAACCCGTTGTCGGCGGTGAAGCCGAGATAACCGCGCGGCACCAGCGACTGTCCCTCGCGGGAGACGTCCGGGCCGCGCCAGCGCGCGATCTCCGGCCGGTTGATGGCATGGGCCAGCGCCCGGCGGATCCGGATGTCGTTGAAAGGCGGGATCGAGGTATTGAGGTTCAGGACGGCCAGTTCGCCCGGTTCGAAGACATCGACGGTGACGTTCGGAAGCTGGCGCGTGCGGTTCACCCAGGTCTGGTCGCCGCGGCCGTAGTTCAGATCGAGCTCACGGTTCTGGAAGGCCAGGTCGCGCGACGCGTCGGAGGGGATGAAGCGATAGCTGATGCGCCCGATCTGAGGCGCGCCGCGGAAATACGCGGCATGGGCGACGAGCTCGGCGCTCTGGTTCGGCGTCACCCGCTCCAGCGCGAAGGGGCCGGTGCCGATCGGCGAGCGCGCGAAATCGGCGCCGCGCTGCTCCACCGCGCGGCGGGAGACGATGTAGCCGCCGGAATAATTGGTGAGCAGGCCGAGCAGGGTCGGGACATTCTCCCGCAACCGGACGCGGACGGTGTAGGGATCGACCGCTTCCACTGCCTCGATGGCGCGGAAATCGGCGGCGAAGGCGCTGGTCGCGGCGGTCGCGGCCTTGCGGATGCTGAACACCACGTCTTCAGCGGTCAGCTCCCCGAAATCGCCGTGGAAGCGCACGCCGCGGCGGAGATGGAAGGTCCAGGTCTTGCCGTCCTCGCTGGTCTCCCAGCGCTCCGCGAGGTCGGGCTCGATCTCGGCGGGGTTGATGGAGCCGGGGCGGAAGCGGACCAAGCCGTTGAACATCCAGGCGACCACCACGCGGTCGATGGTGGAGACCGCGAAATGCGGGTCGAGCCGCCCGACATCCTGGGCCGCCATGCCGACCCGGAGCGTTGGCGCCTGCGCCATCGCCGCGGGTGCAGCGAACGCCGCGCAGCCGGCCAGCAGCAGCGCCCGCGCCGCCTTGGTGAAGCCCCTCATTCCCCCAGCCCTCCTGCCTGACGCCCTTTCCAGGCGCATTCGCCACTCAGTCCCTGTCCGGCGCATCCGTCTTCGCGAAGCGTCCGATAGCGAAGCCATTCAGCGGTACATCGCGGCCCTCTGCCAATTCAAGCGTGCCGTGCACCTCACAGCATGTCCTCCAGCCGGCAATTCACCAGCATCTCCGCGATCGCGGCATTGCCCGGCAGGCGCAACAGCGTCTCGATCAGCACCGCGATGTCGCGGGGATCGCTCATCTGCTCGCGCGGGAAGGCGGCCTTGGTGGTCATGTCGGTCGCGACGAAGCCGGGGCAGAAGGCGCTGACCCGGATGCCATGCTCCCACCCCTCGCGCCGCAACGCATGGGTGGCGGCGACCAGGGCGAATTTCGACATGGCGTAGCCGGCATTCGGGTTGCGCACCCGCTTGCCGGAGAGGGAGGCGATGTTCACGATGCGCCCCTCGCCGGATGCGATCAGATGCGGCCAGGCGGCACGCGCGACGCGCAGCGGCGCCTTCACGTTCACCCGCATCAGTGCGTCGAGCGCGGTCTCATCGGCGTCGAGCACGCGCCAGACCGGGTTGATGCCGGCGGCATTCACCAGTGCATCGATGCGCCCGAAGCGGGCATGGGCGGCGGCGATCCAGGCTTCCGCCGCGCCTTCCTCCTCCGCCTCGTAGCGGTGCCTGTGGAGGTTCGGCGCATCGGGAAGCCGCGACGGATCGCGCAAGGCGGCGGAGACGGCATAGCCGGCGGCGAGCAGGCGCTCCGCCACGGCACGGCCGATCCCGCGGGAGGCGCCGCTGACCAGGGCGACGCGGCCGGCGGGATCAAGCATGGGCGGCGACGTGGCAGCGCACGGCGTGCTCCTCCGAAAGGGGTTCCAGGGTCTGCGGCAGCTCGCAGCCGGCGCGCCGCAGCGGGCAGCGCGGCGCGAAGCGGCAGCCGTCCGGCATGGCGTCGAGCGGCGGCACCCGGCCGCCGATGGCGGAGAGCGCCTGGTCGGGCCGATCCAGGCGCGGGATCGCGGCGAAGAGGGCGCGGGTATAGGGATGCGCGGGACGCGCGAAGATGGCGCCGACCGGCCCCTGCTCCACGATCTGGCCGGCATACATCACGGCAACCCGGTCGGCGATCTGCGCGACGACGCCGAGATTGTGGGTGATGAACAGCACCGCCATGCCGTGCCGCGCGCGCAAATCCGACAGCAGCCCAAGCACCTGCGCCTGGATGGTGACGTCGAGCGCGGTCGTCGGCTCGTCCGCCAGCAACACCGCGGGGTCGCAGGCCAGCGCCACCGCGATCATCACCCGCTGGCGCATGCCGCCCGAGAACTGGTGCGGGTACTCGCCGAGGCGGGCGGCAGCGGAGGGGATCTTCACCTCCTCGAACAGGGCACGGGCGCGGCCTAGCGCCTCGGTTCGCGACAGCCCGCGATGGATGCGAAGGCTCTCTGCCACCTGGTCGCCGACGGTCATCACCGGGTTCAGCGCCGTCATCGGCTCCTGGAAGATCATCGCCATGCGGTCGCCGCGCACCGACTCCAGCTCGGCTTCCGGCAGCCCCGCGATGTCGCGGCCTTCGAGCAGGATGCGCCCGCCGGTGACGCGGCCGACGGGTGGTCGGATCAGGCCCATCACCGACATCGCCGTCACGCTCTTGCCGCAGCCGCTTTCGCCGACCAGCGCCAGGGTCTCGTTCGGCATGAGATCCAGCGACAGATCGCTGACCGCGGGGTGCCAGGCCCCGCCGATACGGAATTCGGTGCGCAGCCCTGCGATGGCGAGTGCCGGTGTCATCCGGGGCAAGCCTGCCGGTCCGCGGGTGCCCCTGGCAAGGGGAAGAGGCACTTGCGCAGGACGCCCTTCGCGACGAGGCTGGGACAAACGCCTTGCGGCGCAGCATTCCGAGGACACATAGCCCATGGATGGTTCAAATACCGTCGCCGATGCCCGCCGGCGCGCGCTGATCGCGCGCTACGGCGCCGACCCTGCCCTGCCGTCCGGCCCCTGGAACGCGGCGCTGGACCTGATGCTGGCGCACCGCTCCGTCCGCGGCTACCGGCCGGATCCGGTGCCGGAGGGGCTGCTGGAGACCATGGTGGCGGCGGCGCAGTCCGCCGCCACCAGCTCCAACCTCCAGACCTGGTCGGTGGTGACGGTCGACGACATGGCGACGCGGCAGGCGCTGTCCGAGGTCGCCTTCAACCAGAAGCACATCCTGCAGGCGCCGCTCTTCCTGGTGTTCCTGGCCGATGCCTCCCGCAACGCCCGCCTGGCGGAGCAGGAAGGGACGGAGCTTGCCGGCCAGCCCTTCATGGAATCCTTCCTGGTCGCGGCGCTGGATGCCGCCTTCGCGGCGCAGAACGCGGTGCTGACCGCGGAATCGCTCGGCCTCTCCACCGTCTATATCGGGGCGATCCGCAATGACCCGGTGCGGGTGGCGGAGCTTCTCGGCCTGCCACCGCAGGTGATGGGCGTCTTCGGCCTCTGCGTCGGCTATCCGCTGCCCGGCATGGAGGGGGAGGTGAAGCCACGCCTGCCGCAGAGCGTTGTCGTGCACCGGGAGCGCTATTCGACCGAGGGCGAGCAGGCGGCGCGGCTCGAATTCGACAAGCGCCTTTCGGAATTCTCGGCCCGCAACGGCATGGGGCCGGCGGGCTGGACGCAGCGGGTGATCCAGCGCCTCGGCACCTTGAAGGCGCTGTCCGGGCGCGACCGGATGCGCGCGGCGATCGAGGCGCTGGGCTTCCCGCTGCGCTGAGGCCTATCGACCCACGCGACGCTTGACGCCACTTCCCGCGATGGTCTGACCTTCCCTGCGCAACCGGCGGCAAAGCCGGGCACAGGGAGAGAGTTCATGTCCAATGGCACCGCGATCACGCGGCGTACGGCAATGGCCGCGGGGCTCGCGGCGTCGCTCGGGATGCCCCGCACCGGCCGCGCGCAGCGCGTGGAGTGGCCCACCGGCCCCATCCGCTTCATCGGCCTGTTTCCGCCAGGCGGCGGCACCGACATCCTCTCGCGCCTCTGGTGCGCGAAGATGAACGAGGTCACCGGCCAGCAATTCATCGTGGAGAACCGCAGCGGCTCCGGCGGCAACGTCGGCACTCTGTCGATCGCGCGCTCTCCCGCCGATGGCAGCGTCATCGGCCTCGCGAGCGTCGCGCCGCTCTCCATCGCGCCGACCCTCTATGCCAGCCTGCCCTTCGACGTGAACCGCGACTTCACCTATGTCTGCGGCCTCTGGCAGCTGCCGAACATGCTGGTGGTCAACAACGACGTGCCGGCGCAGAGCGTGCCGGAGCTGGTCGCCCTGATCCGCGCCAATCCCGGGCACTACAGCTTCGCGAGCTCGGGTTCCGGCACGACGGTCCATCTCTCGGGCGAGATGTTCAAGCAGCTCGCGGGGCTCGACATGGTGCACGTGCCCTATCGCGGCGGCGCGCCGGCGCATATCGACCTGCTGGCGGGTCGGGTCCACATGATCTTCGACAACATCCCACAGAGCCTCGCCTCCGCGCGGGATGGGAAGGTGCGGGCACTCGCGGTCACCAGCGCGGAACGCAGCCCGCAGGCGCCGGACGTCCCGACCATGGCGGAATTCCTGCCGGGCTTCGAGGTCACCTCCTGGGGCGGCGTGCTGGGGCCGGCCGGCATGGCGCCACGCCTGGTGGAGCGCATCGCGACGCTTGCGAAGCAGGCGCTGGAGGCGCCGGACACCTCGGCGCGGTTCCGCGAGAATGGCGCGACGCCTTGGTGGGTGGGGCCGGAAGACCTGGCGAGCTTCCGCCGCGCGGATGAGGCACGCTTCGCGCCGCTGATCCGCGCGTCAGGGGCGCGGGTGGAGTAGAGCGGACCCGTTCAGGCGGGATCGCCTGAACGGGCGAGAATGCTCCCGCTTAGCGCAGCCGCTGCGCGGCCATGGGCAGGGCCACGATGGCGTCGCTGCAGGCATCCACCCGCAGCCGCTCCTCCGCGACGCCGCCCTGGTAGACGACACGGACGTCGTAGACGCATTCGCCCGGCGGCAGGGAGAAGGCGCGGTTGCCCCGGGGCTGGATCACCTCATTCGCGCCGAGCCGATCCTCGCCCCAGTTGCTGTCCGAGGACGGCGACGCATAGACGTTGTTCACGATGTTGGGCGTGGCGTTCTGGAGCCGAAGGGACGGGCTGCCATTCGGGGCGGGTGCCGCCTGACCAGGGTCACCCTTCTGTGCCAGGGCCGCCCCGGCGGACAGCAGGATCAGGCAGAACGAAAGCGTGGCGCGGCGCAGCATCATGAACCTTTCTGGCATGGGAGCGGGATCGCTTCAGCTTGAAGCGATCCCGCTCCAGGCGGCGGCACCATAGTGCTGCCCCGGGCTGGCGGGAAGCGCGCGCGGGGTGAACAAAGCGCGCGCCAGGGCACGATCCGTTCGCGCAGGTTCACGGAGCAAGCCCTGGCCCTTATGTCTTGCGAGCATCTTCACCCGTTCAGGCGAAGCCACCTGAACGGGATCTGCTCTACTCCGCCCGGATATTGTGTTCGCGGATGATGCGGCCCCATTTCGCACGGTCGGCCCTGATCTGATCGATGAAGGCCTGCGGCGTGCCGCCCAGGCGCTGCAGCCCGTTCTCCACGAAGCGGCGCTGCACCTCCGGCGCCTGCATCGCGCGGTTGATCTCGGCATTCCAGCGCGCGACCAGCTCGGGGTTCATACGGCCGGGGCCGACGATGCCGAACCAGTTGTGGATGACGAAATCCGGCTGGCCCTGGCGGGAGATGACCGGCAGCTCCGGCAACAGGGGGGAAGGTTCGGCCGCGCCATAGGCGATGGCGCGCAGGCCGCCGGCGCGGATCTGCCCCATGTATTCCGGCATGTTGCCGAACATGACCTCGACGCGGCCCGCGGTGATGTCGAGGATCGCCGGCGTGCCGCCGCGATAGGAGATCTGCTCGAGCCGCGCCCCGGTCAGCGACTGGAACAGCACGCAGGAAAGCTGCTGGGAGGATCCCGGCCCGACCGTCGCGCAGCTCAAGCTGCCCGGCCGTTCCCGCCCGATGCGCACCAGGTCCTGCCAGGTGTGGATCGGGCCGTTCGGGTTGGCGACCAGGATGTTGTAGACGGATGCGACATTGACGATCGGCGTCAGGTCCTGGTCGACGTCATAGGGCACCTGCTGCATCTGCGGCGTGATGCTCATGATGCCCATGGAGGCCAGCAGGATCGTGTGACCGTCAGGCGCGGCGCGCGCCACCTCCTGCGTCCCGATCACGCCGGCCGCACCGGTGCGGTTCTCCACCACCACGCGCTGGCCGACCTGCTGGGAAAGCTGGTCGGCCAGGATGCGGCCGAGCAGGTCGGAGGTGCCGCCGGGCGCGAAGGCATTCAGGAAGCGCACCTCCCGCCGCAGGAAGGCATCCTGCGCCTGTGCTGCGATCGGCAGCGCGATGAGCGCCGCGGCGAGCGCGGCGAAGAGCCTCTTTCTTGTCACTGCGTTTCCTCCCTTGCTGGCATGCATTCTAGCGGACCGGTTTCTCCAACCGGTCCGAGGCCGCGAATGCGGCCCGCCGGTCGCGCTGTAAAGCGTGCCTCACGGCGCGTCCGGCGAAGCCAAGCCGGCGTATGCCGGCGCCCGGCGTCTGAGGGCGAAAATCAAATCTTGTTCCCGTACTTCTCCAAAAAATCGGGGCGGACGGTGATGCCGAGGCCGGGACGGTCGGGGATCTCGACCATGCCGTCCACCACGGGGAAGTCCTCCTCGATCAGGTCGTGCAGCATCGGGTTGTGGCCGAGCGAGTATTCCAGGATGAAGCCCGCACTCTGGCTCGCCGCCAGATGCAGCCCGGCCGCGAAGGCCGGCGCGCCGGACCAGAGATGCGGTGCCAGGCGCAGGTTGAAGGCGCTGGCGATGGCGCCAATGCGTTGCCCTTCCGTGATGCCGCCGGCAATCGCGAGGTCGGGTTGCAGCACATCGGCGGCGCGGAGCTCGGCCAGCTCGCGGAAATCATGGCGGGTGAATTCGCTCTCGCCGCTGCTGATCGGCACCGCGCTCGATCGGCGCACCTCGGCCTGGCCCTGCTTGTCGTCGGCGCTCACCGGCTCCTCGAACCAGAACAGGTCGCAATCCTCGACCATGCGGCAGAAGGCCTTGGCCTCCGCGACGGTCCAGGTGCCATGCGCATCGGCCATCAGCCTGATGTCGGGGCCGAGCGCGCGGCGCGCGGCGCGGACGCGGGCGGCGGATTTCGCCGGCGATCCGTCCATCACGCCGACACGCATCTTCACCGCGCGAAAGCCAGCCTTGTCGCAATAGCCCTGGAGCTGCGCACCGATGTGCTCGGCGTCCGCCCAGCCGCCGGAGGCGTAGGCCGGCATCCGCTCCACGCGGCGGCCGCCGAGCAGGCGCCAGACGGGGACGCCCAGCGACTTGCCGAGGATGTCCCAGAGCGCGGTGTCGACGCCGGCGATCGCGGAGATCGAAAGCCCGCGCCGGCCGAGCTGTGGCAGCACATGGCCTTCCGCGAGCGCGTAGCCTTCGCGCGGCGTGTTGTACATCACGTCCCAGAGGCGGGAGATGTCGCGCGGGTCCTGCCCCAGCAGCAGCGGCGCGTAGTCGAGGTTGATGATGGCGGCGAGCCCGGCGCAGGCGGCGGCGCTGCCGACGCCCGCCTTGCTCTCGCCCCAGCCGATCAGGCCGGTGTCGGTCGTGATCCGGGTGATGACGGAATCGAAGCTGGTGACACGGCCGAAATCGCTGGTGTGCTGTCGCTCATAGGGGATCGGCACATGGCACCAGGTGGCCTCGACATGGGTGATCTTCATGCGGCTGATCCTTCATGGCCGAGTGCTGCGCGGCGTGCCCGCGCGGTCGTCCAAGCATCGGGGTTGATGAAGTTCCGCGGCTTCTGCCCGGCCAGGATGCGGACCACCTCCTCGGCGGCGACCCGGCTCGTGACCGTGGCGGCTTCCTGGGTGATGCCGGCGCCATGCGGCGACAGCAGCACGTTGTCGAGCGTCCGCAGCGGATGATCGGCGGGCAATGGTTGCTCCCAGAACACGTCGAGTGCTGCGCCGCCGATACGCCGGTCGCGCAGCGCTTCGACCAGCGGGGCTTCCTGTACGACCGGCCCGCGCGCGACGTTCAGCAGCCAGGCGCCGGGCTTCATGCGCGCCAGCAGCTCGGGGCCGACCAGCCCCTTGGTCTCCGGCGTCAACGGGCAGGCCAGCGCGACATAGTCACTCTCAGCGAACAGCTCCGGCAGGCTTGCGCGCTCTGCCGGCGCCGGCATCGGCGCATCGCCGCGGCGGTGGCCGAGCACGCGCATCCGGAAGCCCATGCCCGCGATCTCCGCCAGCCGCGATCCAATCGCGCCCATGCCGACGATGCCGAGCGTCTTGCCGGTGAGTTCGGTCGCCGCGGCCGTCCGCTGGCGTGCCTGGCCCCAGCCGGTGTCGAGCAGCCGCGCATGCATCCATTCGGCATGCCGTGCGGCCGCCAGCATTTGCGCCACCAGGAACTCCGCCACCGCATCGGCATTGGCGCCCGGCACATTGGCGACGATGACGCCCTGCTCCGTGCAGCGCTCCACCGGGATCAGGTCCACGCCGACGCCGTGGCGCACCGCGCAGAGCAGGCGCGGGCCGTGCGCGACGATGTCGTCCGGCAGTTTTTGGCGCACGATCAGCGCATCCGCGTCGGCGACCAGCGCGCGCATCGCATCGGCGCCGAAGCCTGCGGCCGGCACCAGCTCATGCCCGGCCTCGCGCAGGATGGCTTCGCCGATCGGCTCGATTGGATCGGTCAGGGCGATGCGCATCAGGCGACCTTCCAGCGGGCGAGAGCCTCGCGATCCACTTCGATGCCGATGCCGGGCGCGTCCGGCACCTGCACCATGCCGTTCACCTGCACGATCGGCTGCTTCGCGAGCTCGTCGCGCAACGGGTTCGGCGTCTGCTCGAATTCCAGCATCGGCGGGATCGGGCGGAAGGCAGGCGGGGTGTCGGGCAGCGCTGCCAGCCACTGCACCGTCGCCGCCAGGCCGATGGCGCTGCCCCAGGCGTGGGGGACGCATTCCACGCCATGCGCCGACGCCATGGCCGCGATCTTGCGGCATTCGCTGATGCCGCCCGCCGCGCAGAGATCGGGCTGCACGATGTCCATCGCCTTCTTCGCGATGATGTCGCGAAAGCCCCAGCGGGTGAAGTCGTTCTCCCCGCCGGCGACGGCCATGTCGAGCGCCCGCGTGACCTCGGCATAGCCTTCATGGTCCTCGGGGCTGATCGGCTCCTCGAACCACATCAGGTCGAGCGGCTCCAGCATGCGGCCGAGGCGGATCGCCTGCGGCACCGTGAAGCAATGATTGGCATCGACCGCGAGCTGCACATCCGGCCCGATCGCCTCCCGCACCGCTTTCACGCGCTGGAAGTCGAGCTTGGGATCGCCGAGGCCGATCTTCATCTTGATCGCCCGGAAGCCCTGTTCCTTGTAGGCGAGCGCTTCCTCCACCGCTTCCTCGACCAGGCGGTCCATGTCGATGAAATAAAGGCCGGTGGCATAGGCCTGCACGCTGGTCCGGTGTGCACCGCCGATCAGCTTGTGGATCGGCTTGCCGGTCGCGCGGCCCATCACGTCCCAGAGCGCGATGTCGATCCCCGACAGCGCGGTGATCGCGAATCCGGTCGCACCATAATCCTTGATGCGGTTGTAAAGGTCTTCCCACACCACCTCGACATCGAAGGGGTCGCGGCCGATGACGCGGCCGCGGTACTGCGTCTCGATCACCGCCTTGTTCACCGCCGCCGGCCCATAGCATTCGCCCCAGCCGGTGATGCCCGCATCCGTGCTGATCTCCACGATGCAGGAGGCACGCGTGCCGTAGAGCCAGCCGCGCGCCGAGGTGAAGGGCCGCTCCACCTTGGATTGCAGGATGTGGCAGGCGATGTCGGTGACCTTCATGCGGCCGTTTCCTCCCAGAGCGTGATCGCTTGAGGCTGGATCAGCCGAAAAGCGTGAATCACGCGATCAAACAAAGTGACTCGAGCATGGCCGCTTCAGCTTGAAGCGGCCATGCTCGAGGTACCGCGCTTCGGGCGGCGCAGCAGTTCGAGCCAGTAGCTTTCGACGCCTTGCAGATGGCGGCTCATGATTTCGGTGGCGCGCGCCGCGTCGCGGTCGCGGATGGCGTCGACCATCTCCGCATGCTGCGCCTGGGATCCGGCGGCGCGGGTGCCGTCCGCGAAATAGAGCCGCCGGCGCTCGCGGGAGAGCAGGTAGAAGGAATTCACGACCCGCAGGAAGATGCGGTTGCCGGTGGCTTCGGCGACCGCGAGGTGGAAGGCGGCGTCATGCACGCCATAGGCCTCGCCCTGGTCGATGGCGGCGGCGCCGGCGGCAAGTGTGGCGTCCAGCCGCGCCAGGTCGGCCGCACTCCGCCGCTGGCAGGCGAGTGCGGTGCCCTGCAGCTCCATCATGCGCCGCAGTTCGACCAGCTCATCGACCTCGGCCCGGGTCAGCGGCACGCCGAGATCGGCCTGCAGCACCAGCGCATCCAGGCTGCCGACGCGCTCCGCCGGGCGCAGATAGATGCCGGAATTCGGCCGCCGCTCCACCATGCGCAGCGCCTCCAGCACCGCGATGGCCTCCCGCACGGCATTGCGCCCGGCGCCCAGGCGCTCGGCGAGCTCGCGCTCGGCCGGCAACCTGGCGCCGGGCGGCAATCTGGCCTCAGCCGCCAGCCGCAGAATCGCGCCGATCAGTGCGGCGCGTTCATCCGCAGCCACTGCAGAAGCGGCTTCGACCACGGGCATGTTTCCTCCCAGAGCCGCAAACTGGCCCCACCAGATTGGTAGGACCAGTTTCGCCCGCACGCAAGGGGGCGCGCTGGAGGCGCTGCCAGGTCCGCAAACCGGGCGAAGGACTCAGATGGCGGCTTCGAGCCTGGGGCGGCCCGTGTCAGCCGGTCGATGCAGCCGTGAAAACGGCCAACTGGGCGCTGAAAGCACGCTTGTATGCGGGCCGCGCTTCGCCGCGGGCGACATAGGCAGAGAGGTTCGGATGGTCCTCCAGCATGCCCGATCCTTGCAATCGGCGCAGCACCGTCACCATCAGCAGGTCACCGGCGCTGAACGCACCATCGAGCCAGTCGGCATCGCCAAGGCGGCTGGAAAGGTCGCCCAGCCGCTTCCGGATGCTGTCCTCGAGGAACCGCAGGCGCTGCTCGTACCAGGGCTCGTCGCGCTCGAGGATCTTGGCGAGGGCGCGGTCGAAGATCGGCGGTTCCACGGTGTCGAGCGCGGCAAACATCCATGCGATGGCGCGTGCTCGGGCATTCGCATCGTCCGGCAGCAGCCCCGCATGGCGCTCGGCGATATGGAACACGATCGCCCCCGACTCGAACAGGGCGAGATCGCCGTCTTCATAGGTCGGGATCTGCCCGAAAGGATGCAGCGCGAGATGCGAAGGTTCCTTCATCGCTTCGAACGACAGAAGACGAACCTCGTAAGGCTGGCCCACTTCCTCGAGCGCCCAACGAACGCGCATGTCGCGCGCCAGGCCTCTGCCGCGATCGGGCGAGCGCTCAAAGGCGGTGATGGTAATGGTCATTGCCGTTCTCCATAGCCCGTCTGCCTTGAAGACGATCGGCTGCCGGAGATTCCGACACCCCATGGCCCCAGGCCTGGCTCGCGCCTTCCGTGCCCCTGATGGGACTTGCCTTCGGACACACGCGCCGGCGATGGCGGACGGAGGCCGGTCAATCAACCAGCCGCCTGACGACGTCACGGAACGCGAGGCCGAGCGCCTTTGCCGATCGCGGCACCGGGCGCTGCAAGGTCGTGAGCAGCCGAAGCCGCAATGAGACCTCCGGCACCAGCGGAACGACGCGCAGGCCGGGCCACCAGCCGAGGGTCAGGATGTAGTTCTCGACAACGGCGGGAATGCCGGTCTGCTGGGCAACCTCGCAGACGACGGGTGCCGCCCCGAGTTCGAAGGTCGGCGCGAATTCTGTGCCCGCAGCCTCGAACGCAGTCGCCAGCCGCTGCCCCACCGGGGATTGTACGTCGTAGGACGCGAAGGGCAGATCCCGCAGATCCGCCGCCTGGATCCGCCTGCGGCGCGCGAGCCGATGCCCGAGGGGGATTGCGCAGGCCATGGCGGCATGGCCGAGGTCTTCGACCTGCACGAGCGGATCTTCGACGACATCGTGGACCAAGGCGATATCGGCGATGCCGCGGGCGACGGCTTCGACCGCCTGGCGCGGATGCAGCACCTGCACGGCGACGCGCAGACCCGGCAGGCGCTCCGCCGCGGCCGCGATGGCACGGGGCAGAACCACCGTCGACAGAGACGGGACGGTGGCAACCGAGACCTGGCCGCCCACGCTGTCACGCACGGCGCGCCCTGCGGCAACGACAGCCTGCAACGATGCCGCGACGCCATCCATGGCGGGTGCCATGGCCTCGGCTTCCGCAGTGGGCATCAATCGGCCGCTGACGCGCTCGAACAGCCTGACGCCCAGCAGCTCCTCGAGCTGCCGGATCGACTTGCTCACCGCGGGCTGGGACACGCGCAGCATCAGTGCCGCCTCGGTCACCGAGCGGCGCGCCATCACCGCGCGAAAGGCATCGATCTGGTGCTGTCGTGGCAGGTGGTCAGCCATAACCAAAGGTTTTCCGGAGCGAACTTCATTGTATTGGACGGCATTGCCGGCTGCCTCGCAAGCTGCTGCGGAACACGGCAGGACGAGGCAAGGGTGATGCGAGCAGACCATGGTCCTGGGCCGCGCCACGCCAGCGCGGGAGGCGCCTGATGTCATCCAACTTCGGTCGCCGGGGCCTCCTGGCTGCGGCCGCCCTGCTTCCGGGCGCCGCCATGCCAGCGCGCCCTGCCCTGGCTCAGGCCGGGCGCGTTCTGCGCGTCGTGCCGCATGGGAATCTGGCGCTGCTCGATCCCATCGTCACGACGACGTCGATGACGAATGGCCATGCCTACCATGTGTTCGACGTGCTCTTCGCGCTCGACAGCCAGTACCAGCCACGGCCGCAAATGGCGGCCGGCCACACGGTCTCGGCGGACCGCCTGAGCTGGGAGATCACGCTCCGCCCAGGCCTTCGCTTCCATGACGGAGAGCCGGTCCTGGCCCGCGACTGCGCCGCCAGCCTGAACCGCTGGGCCGCGCGCGACAGCACGGGTCAGATGATCGCTGGGATCAGCGAGGAACCCTGGAGTGCGGCGGACGACCGCACCATCCGACTGAGGCTGAAGCGCCCCTTCCCGCGCCTGCTCTTCGCGCTGGCCAAAGCCGGCGCGATGACGCCCTTCATGATGCCGGAGCGGCTGGCGCGGACCAGTCCGAACACGCCCCTGACCGAGATGGTCGGCTCCGGCCCGTTCCGCTTCCTGAAGGACGAGTTCGTCACCGGCACCCGCGCCGCCTACGCCCGCTTCGAGGGCTATGTGCCGCGTGACGAGCCGTCGAGCTACTTTGCCGGTGGCAAGCATGTGCATTTCGATCGCATCGAATGGCACATCATTCCGGATGGCACCACGGCCGCCGCGGCCATCACCCGCGGGGAGATGGACTGGTGGGAGGCTGTCGCGCCGGATGTCGTGCCTCTTCTCCGCCGGTCGCGCGGCGTCACGGTCGATACCGCTGATGCGCTCGGCTATGTCTCCTTCATCAGGTTCAACCACCTGATTCCGCCGTTCAATAATCTGGCGCTGCGGCGCGCGCTGATGCTCGCCATCAACCAGGCCGACTACATGCAGGCCGCCAATGGCGAACATGCGCGCTGGCAAAGCTGCATGGCGATGTATCCCTGCGGCGCGCCGCAAGTGAACGAGATCGGCAAGGCCTTCATGCCCGCCACACCCGATCTTGCGCGCGCGCGTGACGCCATTCGGGCGGCCGGCTATGCCGGGGAACGCGTGGTGATCCTGAACCCGACCGACTACCCCACGCTGGCGCCGCTTGGCGAAGTGAGCGCGGATCTGATGAAGCGGCTGGGCTTCAACGTCGATCTTCAGGCAATGGACCAGGGCACCGTGCTGCAAAGACGGCTGTCGAAGGCGCCGCTCGATGCAGGCGGCTGGAACATGTTCCACACCTGGGCGCACGGCCTGGGCATGAGGGACCCATTGCTGAATGTCTTCATCCAGGGCCAGGGCGAAAGCGGTTGGCCCGGCTGGTACAGTGATCCGAAGCTCCAGCAACTGGTCGAAGACTGGACCTACGCGAATGAGGCGGTGCAGTCGCAGCGGCTGATGGATGCGATCCAGATCCAGGCCTTCGAGGGGCTGCCGATCATCCCCCTTGGCCAGTGGTACGGGATCGCTGCCTATCGTTCCAATCTGCAGGGTGTAATTCCGGCAACGAATGCGCTGCCGTGGAATGTGCGGCGGGTTTAGGGCGCCATGACCGCACGGAAGAAGATCATCGTCCTCGGCGCGGGCATCATTGGCGCCTGCTCGGCGCTGCGGCTGCAACGGGATGGGCACGACGTAACCCTCCTGGATCGGGACGAGCCGGGGCTCGGATCCTCCTTCGGCAATGCCGGTTCGATCAGTGGCTCGGGCTGCATTCCGATTGCGCTGCCGGGCATGCTCAGGAACGTCCCGAAATGGCTGTTCGATCCGTTGGGTCCGCTCTCGGTCCGGCGGAGCTATGCGCTGCGCGCTGCGCCATGGCTGTTCCAATGGATCAAGGCAAGCCGGCTGGACGTGGTGCGCGCCGCGGCCGATGCGTTGCACGCGCTCAATGCCGGCCCGGCCGACGGCTACCGGGCTTTGCTGTCGCCGGATCAATACGGCGACCTCATCCAGGCAGCGGGCTGCCTTCATGTGTGGCGCAAGCGTCCGGCGGGCAGGACCGAGGCGCTGATCAGGGAGCTGCGCGCGACGCATGGCGAGCGCGCCGAGGAACTTGGCGCCGACGCGATCCGGCAATTGGTTCCAGCGCTTGGGAACACGATCACGGCAGGCCTGCTGCTCCCGGACAGCGCGCATATCCGCAATCCGCATCGCCTGGTGCAGGCGCTGGTCTCCAACCTGGCCGAAGCCGGGGGCCGGGTGGTGCGCGACGAGGTGCGCGGCATCGGCTTCGGTGCCGCAGGGCCCGACCGCGTACTGACCCGCATGGGTTCACTCCCGTTCGATGGGCTGGTGGTGGCGGCTGGCGCCTTTTCCGGACGCGTCGCATCCGAGCTCGGCCTACGCGTGCCCCTGGAAGCCGAGCGTGGCTACCACCTGACAGTGATCGATCCGTCGATACGTCTGCCCATGCCTGTCGCCTTCGGCGATCACAAATTCTACGCCACACCGATGGAGACAGGTCTTCGCCTGGCGGGAACGGCGGAGTTCGCCGGGCTCGCGGCCGCACCGGACTGGCGGCGATCCGAAGCGCTGCTTGCCAATGCCAGGCGGGTGCTGCCGGGGCTCGACGGCAGTGGCACGTCAGTCTGGATGGGAAGGCGGCCCAGCATTCCGGACAGCGTGCCGATCATCGGGCCATCGCCCAAGCATGCCAATGTCGTGCTTGCCTTCGGGCATGGCCATTATGGGATGTGTGGTGGACCAGGCACAGGTCGCCTGGTTGCCGATCTCGTGGCGGGGCGCGCGCCGTTCATCGATCCCACGCCCTATTCTGCTGAGCGCTTCACGCGCGCCGCAGCGGCATGAGCAAAGCTGCCGCACGGTGCCTCCGTATCGCCGCCGAAGTGACTGGAGCAGATCCCGTTCAGGCGCACACGCCTGAACGGGTGAAGGCACAGCGGAGCTGCAACCGCTCTAGCCCCGCCCGCCCGCGACCACCCGCAAGGACAGCGCGGCCATGCGCTCGGCGATCGGCCGCTGCCGAGCGGGCCAGGGGAACATCCAGGCCACTGCCCAGACCTGGATCGCCCGTTGGCCCACTTCGTGGATCATCCGCATCTGTTCGCGCTGGATCTCGGCGAAGGATAGTCCACGGGCCGCACCCATCCAGGCGTCGGCTCCGTTCAGCCACAGTGTCAGCCAGGGATTCCTCACAAATCGCTCCTTTGATGGTCCCCCGCTGGACACGCTGCGCGTTGCGTTTCGCGCCGAGGAGGGGCTTCCGGGAGGGCGGGCCGGATCAGCGACCGCGGCGCAGGAGCCTCGAGCGTTCGCCCTCAGCGCCAGGCGGGGCGTCCGAGATTGACGTCCCGGCCACTGGTCAGGGCGCCGCCCGCGGCGCCCGCCGCGCCGCCGATCAACGCGCCGGCGCCGACATTGCCTCCGGTCAGTGCACTGATACCGGCCCCCGCTCCCGCGCCCAGCAAGCCACCCGAGAGTGCCCGGTCCCCGGGCCTGTGGCCGCAGGCGCCGAGCCCCAGCGCAGCAAGAAGCAGAAGGGATGAAAGGCAGGTCTTGCGCATGAGCACCGCTCGCTGTTGTTGCACGACAAGCGGTGCCGCCCCGGCGTGGTCTCCGTAAGGTGAGATTGCGTTCCGATCTGGGCGCACGTGTCGGTGCCGCGCAGGAACGGCCGCGCCACGACCGCGCAACGCGGTGATCGGACAGGGATCTCAACCCGGCGGTTAAGAGATGCGGGCGAGGCGTCGATCCCTCAGCCTTGTGATCCGGGCCTCGCCGCGCCGAATGCCATGCTGCGTGTTGTCGCACTGCCCGCTACGAGTACGGAAGGATTACCGAATGGCCGCTACCGCCAGCCAGGACGCCGTCCCACCCGGAGAGCCGATGCACGAAGGTGGAGGCTGGCTGGACGCCGACTGGGTGGTGCTGCCGGCGGAGGCGTTGCCCGGGTTGCCGGGCCGGACACTGCCGGAGGAGCGGCGCTTCGTCCTGCTGCATCCCGCACGCGGCATGGCGATCCTCGACCTGTGGGCCCCCACCAGGGCCAGGCCATTGTCGGACGAGGAGGTCACGGCGTCGCTCGACGCTGAAATCACCCTGGCGGGCTTTCTCCGCCGGCTCGATCCGCGGCTGCCGGTGCGCCGGATCCATCTGGCGCAGGCGGAGCTTCCCCGCCTGGCGGGGGCGGTCGCCCGAAGCTACGCCGGCACGCCGCCCCTTGAGTTGCCGGAGTCCTGGATGGACGCGGTGCGGAGCACACTGGCAGTGCCGCAGCCTCCGGCAGACCAGGCGGCGCGAGCGATGCGCCGGCGCCGCATGGCCGGGCGTTACCGCCTGGCCGCCGGCATTGCCGCGCTGGTGACCGTCGGAGCGGTCGGCTGGCTCGCGGCGGGTGGCCAGGACGACACACGGCAGGCTGCGTCAGCCCCTAACCTGGCCGAAGCAAGCGTCCCGCAGGCGGCCGCCTCACGCATGAGGCTCGATGCCGCCGTCCCGCAACCGGCACCAATCCCCGCGGCACCTCCCGGGACTGCAAGCGCCGAACTACGGCCGGAACCTGCTGCCGCGGCACCGCCTTCGGCGGCCGCGGGCCGCACCGGTGTTCAGGCCGCTGCCCTGCAGACCGCTTCGCCCGAAGACGCAGGGCCCCCACCCGCAGTGCCGCCCGATCCCGCCCGCATCGCCGCAGAGGCGGCCGAGCAGGGCGCAGCGGAGGAGCCTGCGGCGATGCCGCCGCAGCCTGTCCGGAGATCGCGTCGCATCACGCGCCGGGCAGCGCCCGAACGCTACACGCAAGGGTGGATTCCGAATTCCAGCGGCTCCTTCATCCGGCAGCAGTCCCAGCAATACGCCACCGGCAACGGCGGATGACCATGGGCGCGAGGGGGGCGCATGCGAGCGCGCGGCTGTCGCGCATGATTTTAAATCGCAACTGATGCGTCAGACCGCCGTTGAGGATGGTGCATCATGGAGTTTGCGCCGTGGCAGCCCAGGCCAGGATCCTCGTGATCGAAGACGAGTGGCTCATCGCCGCCGACATCGAGCATCGGATTCAGGCCCTCGGGCATCGTGTGATCGGCCCAACGCGCAGCCTATCCGCGGCCTTCGCGGTGCTTCGAGACCAGCCCTTCGACGCCGCATTGCTTGATGTCTCACTCGGCGATGAGAGCAGCTACCCGATTGCGGACGCGCTCGCGAAACGCGGCATGCCGTTCTGCTTCATCACGTCGCTGGCACTGAGCCAGCTCCCCGAGCGGTTTCGCCACTGCATGCACCTGCAAAAGCCATTTGGCGGTCCGGCGCTGGACGAGCGGATCAAAGCTCTCGTTTCAGAAGCTGATCAGACCGGGGCTATCTCAGCAGGGTCAGCGGAACCTTCGGCGGAGACGACGATCATCCCCGCGGACGTGGCGGCCGAGCCGCCGAAGGAATAGCAGAACGATTCACACGCGGCCGACGGCAACTCCACCCGGCGTCGTCGGACTTCACGCCGCTCGCGGGAACAGGCGCTCCACGGAGAAGCGGTTCTGCCCGCCTTCGCGGGCGTAGTGCTGCCCGTCCGTCATCTCCCGCACCAGCAGCATGCCGAGGCCGCCGACCTCGCGCTCATCCAGCCCGGCGTCGATATCCGGCGGCGGCTGGTTGGTGGGGTCGAAGGGCATGCCGTCATCGACGGTGGTCATGCGCACATGCAGGCCGTCGGGCCGTGCTTCCGTCGCCAGCTCCACCGCGAATTGCCGGACATCGCCCTCGGGCCAGGCGCAGCGGGCGATGTTGGTGACGATCTCCTCCGCCACGAGGCGGAGCTGCATCGCCTCCGGCGCCGCGGCGCCGGCATCGAGCAGATGCGCCTCGATCGCATCGAGGGCCTGCGTCACCTCCGCCGCGTCACGGCCGCAGAGGAGGCGGAGCGCCGCCACCTCAGCTGCCGAGCACCGCGAGGGCCGCGGCCTCATCCTCCCGGATCGCGACCACGCGATCGAAGCCGGAGATCGCGAAGACCTCGCGCACCGTCGGCTGCAGGCCGAACAGCACCACGGCGCCAGCATTGGCCTTGGCGAGCTTGGCGGCCATCAGCACCACGCGAAGCCCGGCGGAGGAGACATAGGCGACGGCGTTCATGTCCAAGGCGACGCGCTTGCCCTGCTTCACCTCGGCGGTCAGCTTGCCCTCGGCTTCCGGGCTGGTCGCGGTGTCGATCCGGCCGCTGATGCGGTGGATCAGCACCCCGCCCTTCGCCTCGGTGGTGACCTTCATGTCGCATGCTCCTCAGCGCGCGCCGCGGTGGCGGGCGATTCCGGCTCGGGCCCGTGCCAGTGCAGCGCGAGCATGGTCATATCATCCGCCTGCGGCGCGCCATCGGCGAAACCTGCAACGGCGCGGGCCACCGCGTCCAGGAGTTGCGATGGCTCTTGCAGGCTTGTGTCCGCGGTGATGGCGGCGAGCCGGTCGTCGCCGAACAGGGCATCGCCCGGCCCCATCGCCTCGGTCACGCCATCGGTGAAGAACAGCAGCATGTCGCCGGGGTCGAGGCGCAGGACGCGATCCTCGTAGATGAAGCCGTCCATGACGCCAAGCGCGATGCCGTCCGGCATGGCGAGCATGCCTTCCTGCCCGGCGCCGCGGCGCCGGGGCGCGTTGTGGCCGGCATTGGCATAGGTCATCACGCCGGTGCGGCAATCCAGCACCGCGACAACAGCGGTCGCGAACATCAGGGTCGGGTTGTCGGCAGCCAGCGTGTCGTTGCACTGCGCCAGGGCCTCGGCCGGGCTGGCGCCGCGGCCCATGGCCGCGCGCAGCAGGCTGCGCGCCATCGCGATGAAGATCGCGGCCCCCACGCCCTTGCCGGAGGCATCGCCGATCAGCAGCGCCAGGCGATGCTCGTCCAGCATGACGAAGTCGCAGAAATCGCCACCCACTTCCTTGGCCGGCACCATCGTCGCGTGCAGGCGGAAGGAACGGCGCTGCGGGAAGGTGGTCGGCACGGAAGAAAGCTGCAGGCGCCGGGCCACGTCCAGCTCTTCCCGCATGCGGTTGAGCTGGATCCGCTCATCGAGCGCCTGGCGCACCAGCGCCAGGTCGCGGGTGCGCTCGGCCAGCAGATCGGCCAGCGCGCCGTGCTGCTGCACCACATGGCCCGACAGCCGCGCGAAGGCCGGACCGATGGTCGCGTTCTCGCCTTCCAGCAGCCCCAGGATCTCCTGCCGGGCCGGGCCTTCCAGCACGCCGGTCAGCCTGGCGATCTCGCGCTCGATCAGCGCCCGCTCGCGCAGCGCGGAAAGGCGGGTGCGCGTCTCCAGCCGGTCGAGGGTCAGGGTGTTGCTGCGCAGCGCCTCCAGCGCCTGGCCGATGGCGCCGACCTCGTCCTTGCGCGGGCCGATCGCGGCGGAGGCGAAGATGTCGCCCTGGGCGACCGCCTGCAGCGCCCGGGCCAGCTCGGTCAGCGGATCCAGCGCGTCGCGGATGACCCGATAGAGCGCGAGGCAGGTGGCGCCCGCGGCGATCACCAGCAGCCCGCCGGCCATCAGCAGCAGCAGCCGGCGCGCCTGCACCTCCGCCGTCGCATCCGTCAGCACCAGCAACTCCGCGACGGCGGCGCCGGCGGAATTGGTCAGCGCGGCCGCCTCCAGCCGGAACAGCCGGTCCTCGAAGCTGACGATGTCGCCGGCGTTCACGCTGCCCGCGCGATCCCAGAGCGCCGGGTCGGAGGCAAAGAGGGGGTTGCCGTTGCGGTCGCGCATGAGCAGGTCGGCGCGCAGGAAGCGCGCGATGCGGCCGAGCACGTCCTCCGCCGCGATGCTGGCGGAGAGCAGCCCGCCCTGCGCCAGGCGGATGCTGGCCACCAGCAGCAGGCTGCGCTCCGGCCCATTCTCGAAGCTGATGTTGATCTGTTCGGACGCCATGTCGCGCAGCAGCAGGGTGACGCCGCTCGCCAGCGGCTCCTCGGCGGCAGGCGCCGCGGCCTGGAGCTGCCCTTGCGGACCGACCAGGTCCATGCGCCCGGCAGAGCCTTCGAGGCCGATCAGCAGGCGCAGCGCGGCCAGGCGCTGGCGCACCCCGGATTCGTCGCCGGTCGCGAGCGCGCCGGCCAGCGCCTCGTCGGCGGCGGATCGGCGCAGCCCCGCGACCAGCGACGCTGTCGCGCGCTCCACCGCTTCCGGCAGTTGCGCCGCCTGGAGCTCGGCGCGGAGGGCGGTGGAGCGGCTCTGCCCGTCGCGCAGCACCAGCCAGGCGGGCAGCGCGACGGAGGCCGCGACCAGCAGGGTCGCGAGCGCGAAGAGCAGCAGGATGCGGGTGCGCAGCAGCATGGCGTCAGACCGTCTCGGCCACGCGCAGCAGCCCGACCGGCGGATAGAGTGCCAGCCGCCGCGCCGTCTCCATGCGGATCAGGAAGGAGAAGCGGGTGAGCGTCTCGACCGGGATGGTTTCGGGCGCGCGGCCCTGGCGCAGGATCTGCTCCGCCTTGAAGGCGGTGAAGGCGCCGACGCTGTAGTAGCGGCTGACCAGGCCAGCGAGGCCTTCCGCGAACTGCACGAAACGTTCGCTGGCGGAGAAGCAGGGCAGCGCTTCCCGGAGGGCGGACTGGGTCAGCGCCAGGCGGTGATCATTCAGGAAGGTGTCGGGCGGGATGTAGAGCCATTCGGCGCCGGCGCGCTTGGCGGCGGCCACGATATCGGGGATGGAGGCCGGGTCCGGGCGTCCGCCGGCGTCGAGTGCCACCGGCAGCTCGGTCACGCCGCCGCCCAGGAATTCGTGCATTTGCCGCACGACCGAGAGCGAGTTGCGTTCGTTCGGGTTGAAGGTGGTGGCGACCTTGGTGAAGGTGCGGTAGCGCGCCATGGCCCGCATCTGCACCTCGACCGGGGCGATGTATTCGGTGCCGGTCACCGGGCGGCCCGGCGCGTCATGGGACCGCACGATGCGGTTGCCGACGGGGTTGGTGACGATGTTGAACACCACCGGGAAATCGGTCAGGTGGCGCGCCGGATCCGGGGCGTCCCAGGGGCCGAGCACCGCGATCGCGAGCGAGGTGCCCCAGACATAGACCAGGTCCGGGCGGATCGCGCGCGTCTCCGCGATCACCGCCGGCACGCGGCCGAGGTCCTGGCCGATGTCGCGCACGATGAGCTCGACCGGGATGCGGCGGGCGGCGAAGTAGTCGCGGAAGCCGTCGCAGGCTTCCTCCCAGCCGCGGAACAGGATCATCACGATGCGGAAGGGCCGGGCCTGGCCGGCGGCCGGGCGGGCGAGCGCCAGCGCGGGTGCGGCGAGCAGGGCGCGCCGGGGCAGCGTCATGCCGGGTCCTCCCGCCGCGCGCTGCGGAACAGCAGCGCCAGGGCATAGCCGATCGCGGTCGCCAGCGAGAGGATGCCGAGCACCAGCATGGTCTGGCGGCCGCCGCCGAGCGCCAGCAGGGACGCGGCGGCGGGCGGCCCGACCACGCTGCCGAAGCGCTCCGCGAGACGCAGGAAGCTCAGCATGGCGGCGGAGCCGACCGCGCCGCGGGCGATGTCCGGTATGATCGCCAGCATCGGCGCTGCCGCCAGGCCCTGCGCCACGCCGGTCGCGATGATCGCCCCTGGCAGCGCGATATCGGGCGCAAGCCAGAGCGGCAGCATCAGCCCGGCGCCGTTCAGCACGCCGGCCGCGGCGATGACCAGGCCGCCGCGGCCGCTGCGGTCGGCGATCCAGGCGCCGACCACGATCGCCGGCAGCATGCAGAGGCCATAAAGCATGACGTTGCGGCCGATCGCCGCCTGGCTGAGCCCGAGCTCGCGAAGCTCGAGGGGGGCCAGGAAGAAGATGAAGCCGCCGAGCAGCACCTTGGCCGGGATCGCGGCCAGCACCACCAGCACGGCGAAGCGCGGCTCGGCGAAGGCGGCGCGGGCGCTGCGCCAGAGGCCGGCGCGCGGCGCGGCGCTGCCGCCGCCCGGCGCGAATTGCGCCCAGACCAGCAGCGCGATGCCGAGCACCACCAGCATCGAGACCCCGTAGGTCAGGCGGAAGCCCAGCCGATCGGCCAGCACGGCGCCGATCGCGGTGCCGCAGACCGCGCCGGTCATCACGGCCGCGGTGAAGCCGCCGAGGCTGCGCGCGACACGGCCGCGCGGCGCTTCCTGCGCCAGATGCACCTGGCAGGCGATGGTGACGATGGCATAGCCGGCGCCGCAGACCGCGCGCGCCACCGCGAAGCTCGCCACGTCGGGGGCGAGGGCGGCGCCGAGATGGCCGATTGCCGCCGGCAGGATGCCCCACATCATCGCCGCGCGCGGGCCGCGGCGGGCGACGATCTCCCCGCCCCAGGGGGTCGCCAGCGCGACCGCGGCGACGAAGGTCGCGATCGGCAGCGCCGCACCGAGCACGCCGCTGTCCCCGCCGGCGAGCGCCAGCGCATGCAGCGGGTTGAAGGACGTCGAAAGCTGCTCGGCGAAGACGAAGAGGAACAGCGGCAGCCGGGCCGAGGCAGCGCCGGCGCCGAGCCCTTCGGTCGCGGTGGCGGCGCCGAAGCGCAGCTTGCCGCCGACCTCCGCCAGGATGGCGGTGGTGCGCCGGGCGGCGCTCGATTCCGCGGCCAGCCAGCAGAGGCGTTCCCAGCGGTCGTTCATCCGCCGCACCAGCACGTTCAGGTGGCGGGCGACGCGCCCGGCCTCCGCGCCGATGTCGCCCGGCGCGCGGACGGTCCAGTCGCCGGCGCCGAGCCGCGCCTGCAGGCGCAGCACCATGGCGATCGGCGCCGAGACGGTGCGCGACAGGATGAAGCGCAGGAACTCGGCGGTCGCCAGCAGCACCACCAGCAGCACGACCAGCACGTCCCAGCGCATGTCGCCGAGCGCCGTGTCGAGCCGCGCGCGGGCAATGCCGACATGCACCCAGCCGGCCAGGCGCCCATTGGCCAGCAGCGGCTGCGCGGCATCGTAGCTGCGGCCGAGCAGGCGGGTGACGGCGCCGCGGTCGGGCGGGGCGGAGCCGGGCGGCAGGCCGCGGAATTCCGCCTGCGCTTCCCCGGCGCGGGCGACGACACGGCCGCCGGCATCGGTCAGCAGCACATAGGCGAGGCCCGGCTGCGTCGCGAGCAGCGTCGTCAGATACTCGTCGAGCCCCGACAGCCCGTCGAAAGGCACGCCGAGATCGAGGGCGCGCTGCAGCGTCTGCGCACCGATGCTGCCGACGATGGTCGCCTCCCGCTCCAGCTCCGGCTTCAGCTCGGCTTCGAAGCTGCGGAGCGCCGCGTGGGAGACGAAGCCGACGGCCAAGGTCAGCAGCAGCACGGCCAGCGTGACGACGCTGCCGATCAGGCGGCGATCCGGCGTCACGTCCGCACCTCCTCGGGCAGGTCGGCGGCGATGGCCTCCAGGCGGTGCTCGGCGGCGGCGAGGTCGGCGCTCGCTTCCCCGATCGCGCCCTGCAAGGTCGCGGCCAGCGGCTCCGGCGCGGCGCCGGGCTGCATGGCGGCCTCCATCGCCGCGAACCAGCGCCGGGTGCGGCGGGTGACCAGGTGGATGCCGATGGCACCCAGCGGCAGCGCGACCGCCAGCGCCAGCAGCGTGGCCTGGACCATGGACAGCAGTACCGAGCCCAGGCGTTCGTCGACCGCGCCGCGCTCATAGCCGAGCAGGACCGCGCCCTCGTACTGGCCGAAGCCGTTGATGATCGGTACCCCGATGCCGTAACGGGCGCCGTCGCGGTAGCGCCAGGGGCCGGTCTCGATCCGTCCGTCCAGCGCGACCGGGGATGCCGGGGCGTTCAGGTTCTGCCGGTCGGTGTCGAACAGCACGATGCCGGTGGCATCGACGATGCTGAGTCCGGCGACCAGCGGCTCGGCGGCGCGGCTGCGCTCCAGCAATGCCTGGCCGCCGGGGATGCCGGCCAGCCGCACGCCGAGCGCCAGCCCGTTCTGGACGGTGTCGCCGAGGTCGCCGGCCAGGATCTCCAGCACCCGGGCCTGCTGCTCCAGCAGCATGCGCTCGAATTTCAGGTAGTTCAGGCTGGCCGCCAGGCCGCAGCCCACCACCAGCATGGCCGCGAGCAGGCCGCTGAGCCGCGTCGCAAAAGACAGGCTGCCGGTCACGCCGCCCGGTCCCGCGCGGCGAGCAGCGGCGGGGCAAAGGCTTCCTCCAGCAGTGCCGCGTAGTCGAGCGGGTCGCTGATCCGGACGGGGAGCGCCGCGAAATCCTCGGCCGAGGGGAAGCGGTAATAATCGCCGGCGGCGGGCTGCCGGTGGGCCTCCGGCGGGGTGCCGCGGGCGAGCGACGCGGCCGCGCCGGCGGCGATCCCGACGCCGCCGCGATAGAGCGCCGCGGTGTGCCACATCAGCGACCGCGCCGGATGGAAGGGCACGCGCGCGACGCCGAGGATGGGTCCGGTGTCGATGCCGCGATCCACCAGATGCACGGTGCAGCCGAGCTCCGGCTCCTTGTGCAGGATCTGCCAGAAGGGCGCGAAGAGGCCGCGATAGCCGGGCAGCATGCCGGGATGGACGTTGACGATGCCGCGCGGCACCGCGTCGATCACCCGCTGCGGGAAGATCAGGCTGAAGCGCGCGGAGATCACGATGTCGGGGCGGAAGTCGAGCAGCGTCCGCGCGCCGCCATCGGCGCGGAGGTCCGGGAGCGGCACCCAGTGGTCGGGATGCGGCACGCCGGGCATCTCGGGCTGCTGCGCCGCCAGCGCGTCGATCGCGACCTCGCGCTCCAGCAGCTTCATCAGCCGCAGCGCGGGCACCGCGTTCTCGGCATCGCGTGTCTTGACGCTGCAGAAGAAGCGAAGCTGCGCGAAGCCCAGGGCCGCCGCCAGGATGCGCGCTGCAAGAAGTCCGTAGATGTCCTTCTTCACGCAAATCGCGATCCGCATGCGGCCTCCATGCAACGCCCGACAGTCGGCGCATCGGGAACGAAAAGAGTGAATACCCAGTGACGGGCCGGCCGCCGCAGCATGAAGCGTGGTACTTGCCGCGATCAGGTGGCCCCAAGCAGAGGCTGAATTAGGGGGAGATCCCTTTAGGCATCGCTAACCAGGGCGCCGATAGGAGGAGGTCAGACCGGCGGGAATCGGCCCATCCGAATTCCGTCCGGAACGCGTTGCCCTGGAGCGAATTCTACCATCGCGAGCAGAAAGCAGAATGTTTCGCGTAAGGCGATACTGCTCTAGGGTCGGCGCATCGTCCAGAGCGGATCCCGAGCGGTGCAGGCCGCCACGGTGGAGTGGACCAGCAGGATGCCAGCCGACGGAGAGCAGGGCGCGCCGGGCGCCGACAGCACGGAGGCTTCGCCGCCGCGCGTCATCGCCGACCGTTATGAGGTGCGCGACCGCATCGGGCGCGGCGCCTTCGGCCAGGTGTTCGAAGTCTACGACCGCCGCCTCAGCCGCCTGGTCGCGCTGAAGACCATGCCGATCGGTCCCGTGACCGATGCCGAAGCTGCAGAGGATCTGCGCCGCTTCTACCTGGAGGCGCAGTCGGTCGCGCGGCTGTCGCACCCGGGCATCGTCACCGTCCATGATTTCGGCGAGGCCAAGGACTTCGCCTGGATCGTCATGGAGCTGGTGATCGGGGAGACGCTGAAGGCGGTGCTCGATCGCGGCGAGCGGCTGCAGCTCGCGGAGACGGTGCGCGTCGTCTGTGCGCTGCTCGAGGCGCTGCACTACGCGCATGGGCGCGGCATCGTGCACCGCGACGTGAAGCCCGCGAACATCCTGCTGGCGCTGAACGCCGAGGAAGGACTTGGCGAGGTCCGGCTGGCGGATTTCGGCATCGCGCGCATCGGCGATACCCAGCAGACCGCGGTCGGCCAGATGATCGGCACGCCCGCCACTATGTCGCCCGAGCAGTTGCGCGGCGAAGCGGTGGACCTGCGCGCCGATCTCTGGTCGGTCGGCATCATCCTCTATGAGATGCTGACCGCGACACGGCCCTTCCCAGGCGGCGTCCCGGCGATCTTCCACAACATCCTGACGCTGGATCCGAAGCCGCCGTCGCAGGTCACGCCCGGCGTGCCGGCGGGTTTCGACGTGGTGATCGCGACGGCGCTCGCGAAGGCGCCCGCCGACCGCTACCGCGACGCCGCCGCGATGGCGGAGGCGATCCGCGCCGCGGCGGTCGTCCAGGCGCCGGTGCCGCCGCCGCTGCCAGGCCTGGAGCCCTTGCCGGGGCTGGAGCCGCTGCCGGGGCTGGAACCCGCGGCGGATGACGCCACCGTCAAGCTGCCGCGCCCTGCCGCCATCCCCGCCGCACCGGCCGGCCGGCGGCCCGGCGGCGGCTGGGGCCTGCTGCTCGGCTTCCTGCTCGGGCTGCTCTGCGGCGGCGCCGGCGTCTATGTCTGGATGACGCAGGAAGCCGCGCGCGGCGCGGCGCGGCCGACGCTTGCCGTCCAGCCCCTGCCGGCCGCGCCGGAACCCCGGCCTGCCGCAGTCACGCCGCCCGCGGCGCCACCTGCCCTGCTGCCACCGGAGCCCGTGTCCGTGACGCCCGCGCCGCAGCCTCCATCCGCGCCGGAGCCGGCGGAACCCGCCATGCCATTCGATCCGCCGGCACCATCGCTGCCGGCACCGGCCTTGCCGGATCGATCCGCCGCGCCCGCGGCAGCGACCGACGTCGCGCTGGCGCCGCCGGCCTCCTCCGCTTCCGAACCGGCTGTACGGGAACCGGCACCTGTGGATGCGGCGCTCGACGGGCCGGCGCCGAGGCCGTCGCGCGCGGCGGCGGTCGATGCCGGGCCATCGCCTGAAGTGGCGATGCCCGCCGAGGTGTCGTCGACGAGGTCGGCATCGCGGCCATCCTTCGCGCCGGTGGGTCCCGCCGCCGAGCCGCAATCGGACGCGGCGGCGCCGGCCGAGGCCGAACCCGAACCCTCGACGCCGACCCCACCAGCGCCCGAGCCGTCGCCTGTCGCTGCCGGCCAATCCCGGGCGCCACCGGTATTGCGCCTGGTGCCGCCGGCGCCCGCCGCGGTGACCCTGCCGCCGCGCGACGCCCGGCTGACCGCGCCGCCGCCCGAGACC
>NZ_JAAGBB010000038.1 GCF_018129085.1 Plastoroseomonas hellenica | reverse complement strand
GGAGCTCCTCAGCCGGAAAAGCGGTCGCGCCTTCGACGACGGCGCGCCGAATCGCGACATTGCCGCCGAGCGCGGCGGGGGGGATGCCGGGGGCGGCGGGCGTCTCGGTGCCCGGACCGACGCGTGGTGGCGCCGGCGGGCGGATCTGCGGGATCGGCGAACCCTGGGGCGGAATGACGGGCGGCACGGGCTGCGCCAGCGCGCCGCCGGCCGGCGGCAGCAACGGCAGGATGAGCAACAACAGTGCCGGCAGCCGCCAGCTCAACAGGAATCCACGCATGGCCCTGACACATCCCCCTGGTCCGGCACGCGGTCAGCCAAGCCCCAACCCCACGCACGCGATGGAAACGTTCCCCGACCGCAGTCTATCGCCAATCGCCCCCGCCTCCGTCCCCCTTTGGGGTGACGACAAGACCGCGATCATCACGATACTGTGTCATTCTTCGGCGAGAAGATCCACAGGCGCCCATTCCGCCCGGCAGCTCACTCATTCGTTCCTTGTCGTTTCCGATCTTCGAAAAGCATCTGAACGTCGCACCGAACGCGGAGACGGCGGATGACGGCGGCCGCGCATATCGTCCGCCCGGACGTGATCGAATCCATCTACGAAGCCGCCGTCGATGGCGGGACGTGGGACATCGCGCTCGAGCGGCTGATGGCGCTCACCGGAGGCGTCCAGGGCATGGCGATCTGGTACGAAGCCCAGTCGCATGCCGTGATCGGAAAATCAGGCACCTTCGACGAAGCACTCGTCGCGACGTGCATGGCCGAATATCACGTGAACCCCTGGACCGAGCCGATGGCCGATGTGGCGCCCGGCCATGTCGTCGTCCTCGACGAGCATGTCCCCTTCGAGGCGCTTCGCAAGACCGGCTTCTATGCGGACATACTGCATCCCCTCGACATGGCTCATGGCGCCGCGCTGGTCCTGGCAACCGAGGATGACGGCCGGTTCAGCCTCGGGGTGGGCCGGCACATGCGGGCAGGTCCGTTCGGCCCTGCGCAGACCGACATCATGCAGGCCTATGGGGCACATGCTGCGCGTGCCACGGCGCTTGCCCGCCGGTTCGACGGCCTCGCCCAGATCCGGCGCGCGGAGTTGGCGGCGCTCGATGTCATCGGAACGGCCACCATCATCGTCGATGAAGAGGGAAGCGTCCTGTTGGCGAATAGGGCGGCATCGGCGCTCGAATCCCAAGGCATCATCGGGTTGGCGAAGGTCCCGGAATGCACCGACCGGGCGGCCGCGACGCGGTTCCGGACATCGGTGATGGTTGCCGCCCGCGGCGTGGCGCCGCCCCCGGTCAGCTTCCGGGATGCCATGGGGATGCCGCTGGTTCTGATGGCCGCGCCGCTCGGTGTCACGGTTGCCGACCGTCTCTCGGGGGCGGGGGCACGCGGACGTGCCGCTGCCGCGTTGTTCGTCTTCACGGCGGCGCCGGGGCCTGGCCCATCCATGCCAATGCTGCAAGCCCTGTTCGGCCTGACCCCCGCCGAGGCCCGCGTGGCCGCGGAGATCGCGCTCGGCGACGGCGAGCGGGAGGCCGCCCGACGGCTTGGCATCGGCCTGAACTCGCTCAAGACCCATCGTCAGCGGATCTTCCTGAAGATCGGCGTCACGCGTCGGAGCGAGTTGGTCCGCCTGCTGGCCCGGCTGCCCTTCGATCGGTGATGGCGCGCGCCGCGCGCGGGTCAGCGCCCTCGGCGGACAATGGCGGGCGCGGGCGACATGGAAACTCGGCCTGTTCACCTTCGGGAATCGCCGCCCCCGCTTGGACTTCGGATCGGCGGCCGTGGCATCATCCCCCGCGGGTCGGACCGCACCGCTCAAACAGTCCAAACGCGCATCCGCACGCCGGGGATCGCGCCGGCATTCACGGGACAGGGCAGATCATGGCGAAGGCCACAGCAGCAGGCATCCGCGTTGGCATTGGCGGCTGGACCTTCGAGCCCTGGCGCGGAACCTTCTACCCGCCCGACCTCACCCAGAAGCGGGAGCTGGAATACGCCAGCCGCCACCTGACCTCGATCGAGATCAATGGCACCTATTACGGCTCCCAGAAACCCGAGAGCTTCGCCCGCTGGCGGGAGGAGACGCCGGAGAGCTTCGTCTTCTCCCTGAAGGCGCCGCGCTTCGCGACCAACCGCCGCGTGCTGGCCGAAGCCGGATCCTCGATCGAGCGCTTCTTCGCGAGCGGCGTGACGGAGCTCGGGGAGAAGCTCGGTCCGATCAACTGGCAGTTCCCACCGACCAAGCAGTACGACCCGGAGGATTTCGGCGCCTTCCTCAAGTTGCTGCCGCCGAAGGTCGACGGCCAGGCGATCCGCCATGTCGTCGAGGTGCGGCATGCGAGCTTCGCGGTGCCGGGCTTCATCGCGCAGGCGCGCGCGCATGGCGTCGCCATCGTGCTGACCGACAAGGATGACTTCCCGCATATCCACGACGTGACCGCGGATTTTGTCTATGCGCGGCTGCAGCGGTCATCGGAGGATGTCGAGACCGGCTACGCCCCGAAGGCGCTGGATGCCTGGGCGAAGCGGGCGCGTGCCTGGTCGGAAGGGGGCGCACCCGGCGACCTCGCCACGCTGGCCGAGGCGCCGAAGAAAGCACCGCGCGACGTCTTCATCTACATGATCAACGGCTTCAAGCCGAAGGCACCTTTCGCGGCGATGGCGCTGATCAAGCGCCTGGCCGGAGGCTGAACGGGCGCCTGAGCCTTGCATCGCGGCGGAACGCCTGGCGCATGCGGCGCTTGACTTGGCAATCGTAAATAGGTAAATAGCTATATAGAGATGTACAGATAGATGGTGCAGGTGCCATGGAGCAGCTCGACCGCGTCTTCTCCGCCCTCGCCGATCCGACGCGGCGGGCCATCCTCGCCCGCCTCGCCGAGGGGGAGGCGACGGTGAACGAACTCGTGGAACCCTTCGATCTCAGCCAGCCCACCATCTCCCAGCACCTGAAGGTGCTGGAGCATGCCGGCCTCGTCTCGCGCGGCCGCGCGGCGCAGTTCCGCCCCGTGCGCCTCAATGCCGCGCCGCTCGCCGGCGCCGCCCGGTGGATCGGGGATTACCGCCGCTTCTGGGAAGAGAGCCTCGATCAGCTCGACGCCTATGTGAAAAACATGCAAGCCAAGGAGAAACGTCATGGCAGCAAGCGGAAGCGCTGATCCGGCCGCGGATCGGGAGGTGGTCGTCACGCGCGTCTATGACGCACCGGCGCGTCTGCTGTTCGAGGCCTGGAGCAAGCCGGAGCACATCATGAAGTGGTTCGGCCCGAAGGGCTGGCCGGTGACGCTCTGCGAGATGGATTTCCGCGTGGGTGGGCGCTGGCGCTTCGCCATGACCGGGCCGAGCGGCGTGCAGAACACGCCCTTCGGCGGCGAGTATCATGAGATCGTGCCGAACCGGAAGATCGTCTTCGACAATGGTTTCGAGGAGCCGGGCGCCGGCAGGATGATGATGACCGTGACCTTCGACGAGGCAGCGGACGGCCGTACCACGCTGACCTGGCGCACGCTGTTCCCCACCGTCGCGATGCGGGATGAATATGTCGGCCTCGGCATGGAGCAGGGCATCGCCTCGGGCTTCGACCAGCTCACGGATGTGGTGCGGGCGATGGCTGGCCGCGGCTGAGCCGGGCAGGCCGTCAGGGCCGCCGACCGGTAGGGCGGGGGCCCCGCCCTGGCGGATCAGGATGTCGGACAGGGCGTCGATGACACCCCAATCTTCCTCACTGGCGGTGCGCCCTCCCTGAATGCGGATGGCGATGGCGCGCCTGATGCTGTGATCGGACCAGCCTGACGCGGCGGTACGCCCGACCAGATAGCCGCGATCATAGAGTGACGCGGAATGGCGGGTGTTGGACTGCTCGCTCATGGCCAATGCTCTGCCGGACGAAGGCTTGGGGGCGCCTGCCGATCGGCGTCGCGGCTCTGTCCCGAAAGGGGCACCATCTTACGAAGCTGTGGCGAGGCGGCATGGTTGCGGCCATGCCGGCGGCATCCGCGCACAAACGAAAGAGTGACCCGTCTTGCGTGGCGGTTCCCGCATCACTGGCACCTGGCCACGCCGCCGACGCTGGACACGCAACAGCGCCGCGCGTGCCGCGTTAGCACCGCGCGTGCCGCGTTCATGAAGTATTGGACATGATGCGCGGCAGCGAGAGGGAGTTTCCATTGTGCGAATGCGGCACGGACGGCTGCGGCCGCTGTTGATCCTGCTGGTGCTGCTGGTCCTGGCCTGGGCGCTGGGCCTGTTCCGCTACGTCTCCCTGGCGGAGCTGGAACAGCATCGTCGGGCGCTGGCGGGCTTCGTCGCGGACCGGCCGTGGACGGCGGGGCTGCTCTATGTGCTGGCCCATGCCGGTATCGTCGCCCTCGTCATTCCCGTCGGTCCGGTTCTCACCATGGCGGGGGGCTTTCTCTTCGGCCGCTGGCTCGGCCTGCTGCTGGCGGTGCCGGCGGCGACCCTCGGCGCCAGCATCCTCTTTCTCGCGGTCCGTCACGCGCTGGCGCAGGGCACGGCGCAGCATGCCGGCCCAATGCTCGACCGGGTGCGCGCCGGGTTGAAACGCGACGGGTTTTGGTACCTGCTCTCGATCCGGCTGCTGCCGGTCATCCCCTATTCGGTCGGCAGCATCGCGCCGGCGCTGGTCGGCATGCGGCTGCGGGTCTTCGTCGCCGCGACCGCGATCGGCATCATCCCCGGCACCGCGATCTTCGCCGGCATCGGGGCGGGGCTCGATGACATCTTCGCCCGTGGCGATCGGCCCGACCTTCGGGTGATGCTCGCGCCGCCGACCCTGTTCGCCCTGCTCGCCCTTGCCGGGCTCTCCCTGTCGGCGGTCTGGTGGCGGAGGCGGGCGTCATGACATCGGGGCTGGCGATCGCCGAAGCCTCGCCCGCCGACCCCACCCGCGCAGGGTGGCGGAGTGTCCTTCGGCCGGGCGAGACCTGCTGGCGGGTGGAGGCGGCCGATCGCGTCGCGCTGCTGCTCGACTGCGCGGATTATTTCGCGGCGGCGCGGCAGGCGATGCTCCGGGCGCGGCATTCCATCCTGCTGCTCGGCTGGGATTTCGACCCCCGCACGCGCCTGCAACAATATCCGACGATCGCCGCCGACGGCCTGCCGGTTGCGATCGGCGAGCTGCTGAACGCGCTCGCCGCACGCCGCCCCGCGCTCGACATCCGGGTGCTGGTCTGGGACATGAGTCCCCTCATCGCGATCGGCCGGGACATGTCGCCGCGGCGGGCCGCGTCCTGGTTCCGCGACGGCCTGGTTCGGTACCGGCTGACGGCCGCCACGGCCGGCGCCTGCCATCATCAGAAGCTGCTGGTGATTGACGACGCCATCGCCTTTTGCGGCGGTGGGGATTTCGCCATCGACCGCTGGGACACCCCTCGCCATCCGGACCGCGATCCGCGCCGCCGCCAGCCCTCGGGCGAGGAGCATCCGCCGCGGCACGAAGTGATGGCCCTGGTCGATGGCGCCGCCGCCGCTGCGCTCGGCAAGCTGGCCCGCCGCCGCTGGCAGGACGAGACGGGCGAGCGGCCCCCATCGCTGTCCGCGGCGATCGGCGATCCCTGGCCGGATGCCGCACCGCCCGACCTCCTGGCCGTGCCGCGCATCGGCATCGCCCGCACCATGTCGCCGCCGGATGGCCAGGCGGTGCGGGAGAACGAGCCGCTGCATCTCGCCTGCATCGCCGCGGCGCGGCGCTGCATCTATTTGGAGAACCAGTATTTCAGCTCTTCCCGCGTCGCCGCTGCCTTGGCGGCGCGCCTCGCCGAGCCCGACGGGCCGGAGATCATCCTGATGCTGTCGCGGCAGAGCCCGAGCTTCTTCGACCGCATGACCATGGACGCGCCGCGCGACACGCTGGTGGCGCGGCTGCAGGCAGCGGATCGCCATGGGCGTTTCCACGCCTATACGCCCGTCACCGCCGGCGGCAGGGCCATCACGGTGCATTCCAAGGTGACGATCATCGACGACCGGATGCTGCGGGTCGGCTCCTCCAACCTCAATAACCGCTCCGGCGGCTACGACACCGAATGCGACCTGTTGATCGAGGCGCCGGTGGGTCCCGAGGGCGGGCGGATCGAGGCTGCGATCCGCAACTTCCGCAACCGGCTGATCGCGCATTTCCTCGGCGTCGACACTGTGACCATGGGCCGGCTGGCCACCCAGGCCGGCAGCCTGGCGCAGGCGATCGAAACCCTGGATGCCGGCGGGCATGGCCGGCTTCGGCGCCTGGCTCCCCGATGCAGGCCCGGCCTGCTCGGCCGCTTGGTCGCCCACCTGCATCTCGGCGATCCGCATGGCGTCGAGGACGCCTGGCGCCCCTGGCGCCGCCAGGCCTGACCGCTCACGCGGCAGGCCCGCCGATCACGAGATCGACGACCAGCGGCAGGTGGTCCGAGGCCAGGCGTTCCCCCCGGGCCCGCGGGACCTCAACCGCCCGCACCACGACGTCGCCGCTGATGAAGACATGGTCGATGCGCAGCATCGGCCAGCGCGAGGGGAAGGTGGCGCGCGGCCGGTGGCCCGGCAGCGACCGCTGTGCGTCCCGGAGATGGCTTGCCATCAACTCGTAGGCGCGGGAACGGGGCCAGGCATTGAAATCGCCGAGCAGCACGGCTGGGCGGCCCCGGCATTCCGGATGCTGCAGCCAGCCGAGGCCGAGCAGGGCCTCGGCCTGCATGACCCGTTCCTGCGGCAGCAGGCCGAGATGGGTGTTGATCACCTGCAGTTCCACGTCGCCGAAGCGGATCGCCGCCCAGACCGCGCCGCGCGGTTCCAGCAAGGGGCGGTTGTGCGGCGCCGGCAGCGGCCCTGCCTTCACCAGGCGCAGCGGCAACCGGCTGAGGATGGCGTCGCCATACTGCTCCTCCACGTGCTGCAGGGCGGGGTGGAAATGGAACGCCATCCCGAGCGCCTCGGCGATCGCCTGCGCCTGGTCGACATGGCCGCTGCGGGCGCGCCCCGCATCGAGTTCCTGGAGTGCGATGACGTCGGGCCGCGCCTCCCGGATCACATCGATGATACGGCCCGGTGCCAGCCGCCCATCGGTACCGCGGCAGCCATGGACGTTGTAGGTCAGGATCCGGAGGGCGCGGTCCGATCCGGTCAGGCTTTCCATCGGCCCATCATGGCGCGGATGCGGCCGGGCCGCGACCCGCCGGGTGCTCAGAGACCGTTTGGCAATGGCTGCGGGTCGGCCTGGCGGGTCGTTTCCGCCCCTGGCACGCCGGCTTCCTCGCCGATGCCACCAGCATCGGCTGCGTCAGCCGACACACCAGGGACGAAAAATCCCTCGCCACACCTCCACCGCAGCCATTGCCAAACGGCCTCTCAGTGCCGGGGCTGCTTGCCGGCCGGCCGCGTGCCGCCCCCCTTCTTCTCGGCGTCCTGGGTGTGGTGACTGTCGGCTTCGCCGCCGCCGCCGGAGACTGCGCTGCGTTGCCTCTGCTGCGATGCCGGCGGCGGCTTCCGGACGTCGAGCGGCGCCTTCGCATTCTCGTGCGAGGCACCGGGTCCGCCCTGGCGGATGCTGGCGGGCGTCTTCGATGAGGTGGGCATGTTCAACTTCCTCAGCGGTCCTGCTGCAGGCCCGGATGTGTCGTGTTCTGCTGCTTGTTGTCCTGGCGGCCGCGCTGCTCGGCCGCCTTGGTCGGCGGCTTCCTGAGCGCCTCGGCCTCCGCCGACTTGCGGTCGCCCTCGCCGGGACCCTTATGGCTCTGGTTCGCCGGCGGGACCGGCGGGATCTTGTCAGCCATGCTTCCCTCCTTGCGGCTCCTCCCGAGGGGAGCTTCGGCCACCCCGGGTGATGTCAACCGAACAGGCCTGCCCTAGGTTTCCCCGGCCTGCATCATGGTCTTCGCCGGCTCGCGCGCGATGCTGGCCTCGATCTGCTCATGACCCGGCGTATCCGGCAGGGCCTTCCGGAAGTTCCGCGCGTAATCGGCCGGCATCTTCGGCGGCATCATGGGTTCGGAGCGATCGACCACCGCTTCGATCACCACCGGGCCAGGGGTCGCGAAAGCCAGGTCAAGGACGCTCTCGACCTCCTCCCGCCGAGTGATGGTGAAGCCGCGGCCGCCCATCGCCTCCGCCGCGCGGGCGAAATCGATCGGCTGCAATTCACAGCCGAATTGCGGATTGCCAAGGAACATCATCTGCTCCCAGGCGATCTGGTTGAGCATGTTGTTCTTGATCACCAGCAGCTTCAGCGGGATGCCGTAGCGCACGGCGGTGGAGAATTCGCCGAGCTGCATCGCGAAGCCGCCATCGCCGACAATCGCGAAGACCGGCCGCCCCGGATAGGCGATGCCGGCGGCGATCGCATAAGGTAATCCGCAGGCCATGGAGGCGAGCGCGCCGGAGACGGCATAGTCCTGGCCCGGGCGCATGTCGACATGTCGGGCGGCCAGCTCGGTATTCTGCCCGGAATCGCTCGCGAGGATCGCGTTGTCCGGAAGCCGCGACCCGAAGGCTTTCGCCACCGTCTGCGGCTTGAGCGGCGCATCGGTCTTCTCCTCGGCGACCGCCATCATGCCTCGCCAGCGTTCCATGCTGGCCTGGATGCGCAGCAGGAAGCCGCGATTCTGCTTCCGGACCAGGCGCTGGTTCAGCAGGCGGAGCGTCTCCGCGGCGTCGCCCACCAGGCCAGCCTCCACCGGATAGCGCAGGCCGATGCGCTGGCCGTCGCGGTCGATCTGCACACCGCGCGCCTGGCCAGGTTGCGGGTAGTATTCGATGTAAGGGAAGGTCGAACCCACGATCAGCAGCGCATCGCACTGCTCCATCGCTTCCTGCGAGGCCAGGGTGCCGAGCATGCCGATGCCGCCGGTGCTGTGCGGATGGTTGTCCGGCAGCACCGCCTTGCCGAGCAGCGCCTTGGCGACCGGCGCCGCCAGCAGCTCGGCCGCGCGCCCGAGTTCCTCGGCGGCACCAAGCGCGCCGCGGCCGGCGAGGATGGCGACCCGCGATGCCTCGTTGAGCAGCGCCGCCGCCTTGTCGAGCTCCGCCTCCGCCGGAAGCCGGCGACCTTCGAACAGGGTGTTCGGCGCATGGCCAGGCTGGTTGCGCTTCGATCGCTTCGCGGCGGCGAGCGGTTGTTCCTGCACGTCGTTGGCGACGGACAGATGCGCGACGCCGCGCTTGGTCAGCGCGGAGCGGCAGGCGAGGCCCGCCAGGCTCTCCATATGCGCGGCGTCGCTGACCTGCGCGTTGAAGACGGCGACGTCGTTGAAGACGCGCGTCAGGTCGACATCCTGCTGGGTGAAGGTCTCGATCAGGTCATGATACTGCATGCCGGTGACGGCGAGCACCGGCGCCTGATCGAGCTTCGCGTCATAGAGGCCGGCCAGCAGATGCGCGCCACCAGGACCGGAGGTCGCGATGCAGACGCCAAGCTTGCCCGTCCATTTCGCGTAGGCGCAGGCCATGAAGGCACCCGACTCCTCATGCCGGACCTGGATGAAGCGGATGCGGTCCTGGCGCGTGCGCAGCGCTTCCATGATGCCGTTGATGCCATCGCCCGGCAGGCCGAAGACCACCTCCACCTTCCAGGAGATGAGCGTATCGACCAGGATATCGGCTGCGGTGGACATCGGGTGCCTTCCTTCAGGATCGGGACGCGTGCTCGGGCTTGCCCTTGCGGCTGGTCGAGGCGAGATCCTGCAACTCCTTCTCGCTCATCGACCTGGTCATCGAACGGGACGCGCCCTTCAGGCTGTCCCTGCTGACCTCGCCGCGCTTGGCGGCGAGCGCCGCGCCGGCGGCTTTCTGCTGGGCCTTGGATTTTGCGGGCATGACACCCTCCTCAACGCTGGACGTGCCGTCCGCCGGGCTGCGAGACGCCGCTGAGCGCATTCGCGCTGGCGAAGCCATCATCATCCGCGAGTGAGATGTCGCTGAGGGCGACGATGCCGACCAGGCGCTTGTCGCGGTTCAACACCGGCAGCCGCCGGAGCTGCTGCTCGCCCATGTACAGCGAAACCGTATCGAGATCCTCGTCATCGAAGCAGTAATGGACCTCGGTGCTCATGATCTCCCGCACCGAGGTATCGGGGCCGCGGCCGCTGGCGACGGCGCGGACCGCGATGTCGCGGTCGGTGATCATGCCGATCAGCCGGTCATTCTCGCCGACCGGCAGCATCCCGGCATCGATTTCCTTCATCATGCGCGCGGCCGTCTGGATCGTCTGGCTGGGCGACGCGATCTGGACGTCTCTGCTCATGCAATGGCCGATGTTCATGGCGGTGCTCTCCTGTGATCGGTTCGTCGTGAAGCCGTCGGTGACGGCAAGGGCACCAGGAGCGTGCTCCCGGCCGCGCCCGTCATGCGGCGGGCGGGCACCATGACCCCTCGTCTCCGCCGCCATTCGTTCAACGAACGGTGGTGCCGTGGGTTCCGTCGTCTCGCGGCGGATGCCGACACGCTGGTGTGCGCAGCTCGGCCGTTGCTGGATGGCGGCGCTCTACCCGGGTTCCGGAATGGCGACGACGGCACAGAGGTCGATGCCGGGCGACACGCGCTCATGAAGCTGCCGCAGGAAGGCACCCGCCGCACCGTCGGCGGGTGCGGCATGTCCGTCCTGGGCGGGCAGATAGGCGGCGACCAGCTCCCAGCAGAGTTCCGGCTCGCCGAGCTGTGCGGTGCCGAGGCTGGGTCGGCGTGCCGCGACGACAGCCTCCGGGAGCAAGGCCACGCCGAGATTGCGTTGGACCAGGTCCAGCAGCGTCTCCAGGTCATTCACCTCGAAGACAATGCGCCGTTCGATCGCGGCATCGAGGAAGCCGCGATCGACCAGCGTTCGGGTGCCCCAATCCGGCTGGAAATCGACGAAAGGCTCGTGGCGCAGCTCGGCGAGCGACAGGTCGCGGCGCCCGGCCAGCGCATGGCCCGGCGCGCAGGCGAGCACCAGCGCATCGCAAGCGATCATCGTCGTCGCGACATCCTGCGGCGGATCGCCCAGCGGCAGGAATGCAAGATCGAGCCGGCCATCCCGGATCTTGTCGAGAAGCTGGGACGAGCTGCCCTGGCAGAGCCGTACCTCGATGTCTGGATACAAACCATGGAAACGCTCGATCAGGGGCGGGAGGTCGAGGAAGGCTGGCAGGCTTTGCACGGTACCGATGCTGACCCTGCCCCGGCGCAGCCCCTGCACCGCGGCGACCGCATCGCGCGCATCGCGGACCGCCGCGATGGCGATCCGGGCCTTGTCGAGCAAGGCCTGGCCGGCGGCGGTCAGGCGAACCTGCCGGGTGCTGCGGACGAAAAGTTTCGCGGCGAGCTCCTCCTCCAGCGCGCGGATGGAGCTCGACAGGGCCGACTGGACGATGTTCACGCGCTGCGCGGCCCGGGTGAAGTGCCGCTCCTCGGCGACCGCCACGAAATGCTGCAATTGCCGTAGTTCCACGATGGCCGGTCCTGCGATTGAGCGATACGCCGGCTAAATGGTATCTGCACATTCAATTGGAAAGATTAGCGATCCGGCCCCAGCTTCCGCCCGCAGCCGGAGACGGCGTCGTCGCGATCCAGCCGAAGCCCTGTATCCATTGCGTAGCCGAGCTTGAGCGTGGCCGCGCGCAGGGACGTGATCATCCATCGCCCGCGCACCGTCTCAGACTGATCCTGGGTCAACCCACGAGGGGGAATAGCTCGATGGCCACGCTCACCGTGAACGGGCGGCAGGTGAATGCCGATGTCGACCCGCAAATGCCCTTGCTCTGGTTCCTCCGCGACGAACTGGGCCTCACCGGCACCAAGTTCGGCTGCGGCATGGCGCTCTGCGGTGCCTGCACCATCCATCTCGACGGCACCGCGGTGCGCGGCTGCCAGACGGCGGTGGGCGATGCCGAGGGCCGCAGCGTCACGACGATCGAGGGCCTGTCGCCGGACGGCAACCACCCGGTCCAGGTCGCCTGGCGCGACCTGAACGTCGCGCAATGCGGCTACTGCCAGACCGGCCAGATCATGCAGGCGGCATCGCTGCTGAAGGACACGCCGAACCCCGGCGATGACGACATCGACGCGGCCATGGCCGGCAATATCTGTCGCTGCGGAACCTACACGCGCATCCGCGCCGCCATCAAGCAGGCGGCCGCCAAGAGCCAGGTGACGGAAGGAGCAAGCCGGTGAGCGCCATCCCGATGCACCCGATCCGCAATCTCTCCCGTCGTGCGGCGCTGCTCGGCCTCGGCGCCGGCACGCTGCTGCTCTCGACCGGCATCCGCGCCGGCGCCCAGCAGCCCGCCCGGCGGTTCGGCGGCGACGCCATGCCCGGCGGCGTGCGCGACGACCCCAAGACCTTCATCTCCATCGCGCCGGACGGCATCGTGACCATCCTCTGCGCCCGTTCGGAGATGGGCCAGGGCGTGCGCACCGGCATGATCATGATCGCGGCCGAAGAGCTCGAGGCCGACTGGGCGCGGGTCCGCGTGGCCCAGGCGACGGGCGATGAATCGCGCTTCGGCAGCCAGGACACCGACGGGTCGCGCAGCACGCGGCAGAACTTCACCGCCATGCGCCGCTGCGGCGCCGCCGCGCGCCAGATGCTGGAAGCCGCGGCCGCCGCGCAATGGCGCGTGCCGGTCGCGGAGGTGGCGGCGGAGAACCACGCGATCATCCATCGCCCGAGCGGCCGGCGGCTCGGCTTCGGTGACCTGGCCCAGGCGGCGGCGGCGCAGCCAGTGCCGACGGCACTGCGGCTCAAGGATCCCGCGAGCTTCCGCTATGTCGGGAAGGGCGAGATCGGGCTGATCGACAATACGGGCATCACCACCGGCCGCGCGATGTACGGCATCGACACGCGGCTGGACGGCATGGCCTATGCGGTGGTCGCCCGGCCGCCGGTCTATGGCGGCACGGTCGCCAGCTTCGATGCGGCCGATGCGCTGAAGGTGCCGGGCGTGCTCAAGGTGGTGCCGATCGAGCCGCGCCCGATCCCCTCCGTCTTCCAGCCACTGGGCGGCATCGGCGTCATCGCCACCAATACCTGGGCGGCGATCAAGGGGCGGGAAGCCCTGAAGATCACCTGGAATGACGGGCCGAACGGCAGCTACGACTCCACCGCCTACAGGGCCACGATGGAGCAGGCCGCCCGGCAGCCGGGCCAGGTGGTCCGCAACGACGGCAATGTCGACACGGCGCTGCCCCAGGCGGCCCGCCGGATCGAGGCGGAATACTACGTGCCGCATCTGGCCCAGGCGCCGATGGAGCCACCGGCCGCGACGGTGCGCATCGCCAATGGCCAGGCGGAGGTCTGGGCCTGTACCCAGGCACCCGAGGCGACCAGGAAGAACGTCGCCGACCGGCTCGGCCTCGCCGCCGACAAGGTGACGGTCAACGTCACCTTGCTGGGCGGCGGCTTCGGCCGCAAATCGAAGCCCGATTTCGTGGTCGAGGCGGCGCTGATGTCCCAGGCGATGGATGGGCGACCGGTGAAGCTCACCTGGACGCGCGAGGACGACCTGCAGCACAGCTATTTCCACACCGTCCAGGTGAGCCGGCTGGAAGCCGGGCTGGATGCGGCGGGCAAGCCGGTCGCGCTGCTGCACCGGACCGTCGCCCCCAGCATTGCGTCGATCTTCCAGCCGAATGTCGAGCACCAGGCACCCTTCGAGCTGGCGATGGGTGCGACCGGCCTAGCCCTTGCCATCCCGAACTACCGGGTGGAGAACCCGGCCGCCCGCGCACATACGCGGATCGGCTGGTTCCGCTCGGTCTCAAATATCCCGCATGCCTTCGCGATGCAGTCTTTCATCGCGGAACTGGCGGCAGCCGCCGGGCGCGACCCGAAGGACTACCTACTGGAGCTGATCGGCCCGGATCGCCGGATCGATCCGACGACGCTCGGCGATCAGTGGAACTATGGGGAGGATCCGGCGGTCTATGTGATGGACACCGGCCGGCTGCGCGGCGTGATCGAGAAGGTCGCGGCGGAGGCGGGCTGGGGTCGGACCCTGCCGGCGCGGCATGGAATCGGCGTCGCGGGACTCCGATCCTTCGCCAGCTACACGGCGGCGGCGGTGCAGGTCGCTGTCGGTCCAGGCGGGGAGCTCACCATCCCCCGCGTCGACATCGCGATCGATTGCGGCCCGGTGGTGAACCCGGAGCGCGTGCGGTCGCAGCTCGAAGGCGCCGTCATCCAGGGCATCAGCCTGGCGACGCTCGGCGAGATCAGCTTCAAGAACGGCCGTGCCGAGCAGACGAACTTCGATGGCTATGAGCTGACGCGCATGGATGCGGCGCCGCGTGAGATCCACGCGCATATCATGCCGGCGAGCGACTGGAGCCAGCCGCTCGGCGGCGTCGGCGAGCCGGGGGTGCCGGTGGTGGCGCCCGCCCTCGCCAACGCGATCTTCGCCGCGATCGGCAAGCGCGTGCGGAGCCTGCCGATCCGCGACCAGCTCGCGGCCTGAGCCTGATTCGGGCGCCGGCCCATGCCGGCGCCCGCACAGGGAGTACCGTTGCGTCCCGTCGCGGCCGGACCATCTTCGCCTGGCGCCAACCATCCGGAGATGATGATGCCCGACCTGTCCGCCTTCCCGATCACCAAGCTCTGGCCGGCGCGGCATCCCGATCGCCTGCAGCTCTATTCGCTGCCCACGCCGAACGGCGTGAAGGTCTCGATCATGCTGGAGGAGATCGGGCTGCCCTATGAGCCGCATGCGATCGACATCGGCAAGGATGAGACCTGGACCCCGGAGTTCCTGTCGCTGAACCCCAACGGCAAGATCCCGGCGATCATCGATCCGGACGGGCCGGGCGGCAGGCCGATCGGCCTGTTCGAATCCGGCGCCATCCTGCTCTACCTCGCGGAGAAGACCGGCAAGCTGCTGCCGGCCGATGCGGCGCTGCGCTACGAGGCCATCCAGTGGGTGTTCTTTCAGATGGCGGCGGTCGGGCCGATGTTCGGCCAGGTCGGCTACTTCCACAAATTCGCCGGCCGCGAGATCGCCGACAAGCGGCCGCTCGAGCGCTATGTCAGCGAGTCGAAGCGCCTGCTCGGCGTGCTGGAAACCCGTCTCGATGGCCGTCGATGGATTATGGGGGATGACTACACGATCGCGGACATTTCCCTGCTCGGCTGGGTGCGGAACCTGGTCGGCTTCTACGGCGCGCGCGACCTGGTCGGCTTCGACGCCCTGGCGCGGGTGCCGGACTGGCTCGATCGAGGCCTGTCCCGGCCCGCCGTCCAGCGCGGGCTGGAGATCCCGAAGCGGCCTTAGAGACCGCTTGGCACTGGCTGCGGGTCGGGCTGGCGGGTCTTTTCCGTCCCTGGCGCGCCGGCTTCCTCGCCGATGCCACCAGCATCGGCTGCGTCAGCCGACACACCAGGCACGAAAAATCCCTCGCCAGCCCTCCGCCGCCGCCATTGCCAAACGGTCTCTGACGGCGGCTCCATGCTAATGTCGCTCCGGCCATGACCGGGGCGACGCCGCGCAAGATCATCCATATCGACATGGACGCCTTCTACGCGTCGGTCGAGCAGCGGGACGATCCCTCGCTCAAAGGGCGTCCTGTCGCGGTGGGGCACGGCGCGGCACGCGGCGTCGTCGCGGCCGCGAGCTATGAGGCGCGGACCTTCGGCGTGCGGTCCGCGATGCCATCGACCACCGCACTGCGCCGCTGCCCGGAGCTGATCTTCGTCCCGCCGCGCTTCGAGGTGTACCGCGCGGTGTCGCGCCAGATCCACGCGATCCTTGCGGAGTACACGCCCCTGGTCGAACCGCTGTCGCTGGACGAGGCCTATCTCGACGTCACCGAGAACCTGCGGGGTCTGCCGACCGCGACCCGGACCGCGACGGAGATCCGTGCCCGCATCCTCGAAGCGACCGGCCTGACCGCTTCGGCCGGCATCTCCTACAACAAGTTCCTGGCCAAGCTCGCCTCCGATCATCGGAAGCCGAACGGCCAGTTCGTGGTGACGCCGGAGATGGGGCCTGGCTTCGTGGAGTATCTGCCGGTCGGCAAGTTCCATGGGGTCGGGCCGGTCACCGCGGCCCGGATGAACAGCCTCGGCATCTTCAGCGGCGCCGATCTCAGACAGCAGCCGATCGCCTTCCTGCAGCAGCATTTCGGCAAGGCCGGCCCCTGGTACCACGCCATCGCGCGCGGCGAGGATGATCGGCCGGTGGTCGCGGACCGTCCCCGCAAATCCGCGGGTTCCGAGACCACGTTCCGGCGCGATCTGACGGACCCCACCGAGATCGAAGCCGGCATCCACGCGCTGGCGGACGAGGTCTGGGCATGGTGCGAGAAGACGGGCGCGCATGGGCGCACCGTGACGGTCAAGATCAAGTACGCCGATTTCCAGCAGGCGACACGGAGCCGCACCTTGCCGGCCCAGGTGACCTCGCAGGAGACGCTGCGGCAGGTCAGCATCGACCTCGTGCGATCGGTGTTCCCGTCGGCCAAGGGCATCCGGCTGCTCGGCGTCACCCTGTCCAATTTCGAAGGCCTGGACGCCGCCGAGCCGAGGCAATTCGACCTGCTGCTCGAATGATCCACCGCAGGGCTGGTCGTTCTTGGCCAGTGACAAATCACACCGCGAGATCATAGAACATGTGGAATGAGGCGGCGCCGCTCCTGCAGGAGGACCGGCCGCTGGGAACGGCCGGTTGGGCCGCGCACTGGCCGTACCAGAATGGAGAAGGCCGGATGGCGACGCTCAAGCTCACCCTGTTCCACACCAGGACCACCGCCCAATGGGCGGATCTGGTTTTCGGCAAGCAGATCGAGAAGGGGAACGCGTTCCTGCGCCCCTATGGGATCCAGTTCGACCGCTATCCGGCGACCGGCAGCATCGAGCTCGACTGGACCTTCCCGCTGACCCCGAATGGCCGGGTCGATCCGGGCCTGAAGGAGCGGCTCCAGATGCGGGATCTGGCGAACCGCACCTATTACAGCGCGGACAACCGGCTGCCGGTGATCCTCTGCCAGATCGGCGGGGCCGGCGGTGGCGAGGCGCCCGGGTCGATCGGCATGAAACTCAACTACCTGCCCTGGGTCATCATGGACGCCTTCACGCTGAACGAGGACGGGCTGACGCTGACGCATGAGGCCGGCCATTGCGCCGGGCTGAAGCATCCGGGCGCCCCGCCGCTCCAGGATCCGCGGCTCATGGTCGGCGATGCGGCGGTCACCGACAATGTCATGGCCTATGGCACCTTCGATTACGCTACGCAGAAGATCGCGCCGCGTTCGCTGGTCGAGCCCTGGCAGATCGAGGCCTACCGCTCCGCCTATTTCCATTCAGCCTGATGCGGGTCGATGCTCGCCAGCCGCAAGGCGGCGAGCGTCGAAGACCGCCGAGCGCCGGTGCGGGAGAGCAAGCCCTGCCGGATGCGCATGGAACTCCTGTCTGGCCGTGATGTTCGGGTGGCATCAGAGGCGTGCAGGAGGAAGGATCCCATGCGCATCGCCTTCGAGGTGCTGACCGTCATCCTGGTCGCGAGCACGATGGGGCTGGCGCTGGCCCATGCGCTGGAGTGGCCGGGGAAGTTGCGGCTCGACCGGGAGCAGTATCTGGCCGTGCAGCCGATCTACTATCCCGGCTTCACGATCGGCGGCGGCGTCGCCGAGGCTGGCGGCATGCTTGCGACGCTCGCGCTGCTCCTCATGACGCCAGGCGGATCGGGCGCATTCTGGCTGACCGCCGGCGCGCTCGCCGCGTTGATCGTCATGCATCTGATCTTCTGGACCGTGACCCAGCCGGTGAACAAGGCCTGGCTGCGGGAGACCACGCTGGCAGCGCCGGCCAGGCGCTTCTTCGGCACGGGCGGGGCGGATTCGGCCGATCGATCGCCGGCGGCGGACTGGACCATCCTTCGCGATCGCTGGGAGCGGTCGCACGCCGTCCGCGCGGCGGCGGCCATGCTGAGCCTTGTCCTGCTGGTGACGGCGATCGCGCTCTGAGAGTCCGTCTCACACCGCCGCAATCGTGATCCTCGCTTCGGCATCGAGCCCATGTGCATCCAGCACAGACAGCGCATCGAGGAACCGCCAGCCGAAGGAGCCGGGCCCCGCAGCGTCCCGGCCTGCCCTTTCGCCGGCCACCGCGAAGCAGGCGAGGGCGGCGACGGCCGCGGCGAAGGGCGCCTCCGGCTCGACCGCCGCGAAGGCACCGACGAGGCAGGTGAGGGAGCAGCCGAGGGCGGTCACCTGCGGCATCAAGGGCGAGCCGCCTTCGATCCGCACCGCCTGGGTGCCATCGGTGACGAAATCGATCGCGCCGGTTGCGGCGACCACGGCGCCATGGCGCCGCGCCAGCATGACGGCGGCGCCCTCCGCACGCTCCACGACATCGCCGCTGTCGACGCCACGGCCGGCGCTCTGCCCGCCGGCGAGTGCGATGATCTCGGAGGCGTTGCCGCGGATGATGGTCGGGCGCAGCGCCATCAGCTCCGCCACAGCGTCCCGGCGGAAGGCGGTGGCGTAGTGCGCGACCGGATCCAGCACCCAGGGACGGCCGGCTTCGGCCGCCGCCCGGGCCGAGACGCGCATGCCATTCAGGAAGTCCGGCGAGAGCGTGCCGATATTCACCGTCAGCGCGCCGGCGATAGCGGCGAATTCGCCCGCCTCTTCCTCCGTATGCACCATGGCGGGGGAAGCCCCGGCTGCGAGCATCACATTCGCCGCGATGTTCATCGCCACGTAGTTGGTGATGCATTGCACGAGCGGCGCGGCATCGCGCATCGCTTGCAGCGCGGTTCCCGGTGTCTTCGCGGTCGTCATCGCGCCCCTTTCGGCGGCGGCCACGGGGATGCGCGAGCCTGCAGGCCGCGATGCCCCGAGACTCCCTCCGCCAGCATGATCTGGTTCAGGTTCGAAGGGTGCTTCTCAGCCCGCCTCGCGGCGAACGCCCCTGTCTCAAGGCCAGGATAGTACAGCAAGCCGGATCGCTGTCATCCGGCCTGCATTCAGATGACGAAGTCGAACCGGCCGAGCGGCTGGCCCTCCGCAGTCGTGACGCGCATCTGCAGCCGCGGATCGAATTCGCGGTCCTGGGCGTTGCGGCGCTCGCCAGGGAAGTAGAGCTGCGTCGTCAGGATACGATCATTCGGCCGCTGCACCTTGAAATGATAGTGGCGGGTGCGGGACCAATAGGCGGCGGGGATGATCGTCGAGAACCACCAGAGGCCCCGGGCGTCGGAGAATTGGTGGCCGCGCAGCCTGTAGCCGCGCTGGTCATAGCGGCCGCGATCATCGGCATGCCAGATCTCGATCAGCGCGTTCGGCACCGGGCGGCAGGATTCATCGAGCACGAAGCCGCCGAGCAGGATGCGTGCGCCGCCCTCGGCCTCGGCCGCCAAATCCTGCTTCAGCGGCGCATTCGGCCGGAAATACGGCCCCTCGGCATTGGCGATGGTGCGCTCGCCTCTACCGCTGCATTCCGGCGTCAGCGGAAGCCGGAATGGCTGCGCCGACGCCACAGGCGCCCCGAGCAGGAGCACGGGCATCGCGGCGACCGGTGTCAGAAGGCTGCGGCGGGTTGTCATCAGCATGCTCCCCCGTGCGATGTCATCACGCGTCGAGCAGCACCTTCACGCGGTCCGGCGTGAAGGGCATGCGGCGCAGCCGCTTGCCGGTCAGCGCGAAGATCCCGTTCGCGACCGCGGCCCCCGTCATGGGCACCCCGATCTCGCCGGCGCCGGATGGCGCGGCGCCGGATTCGATGATGCGGACCGCGATCTCCGGAATCTCGTTCAGTCGCAGCGGCTCGTAATCATAGAAGTTGCTTTGCTCGACTTCACCTGCCGCGATGGAAATCCGCTCCTTCAGCAGGCCGGAAAGACCGAAGATGATCCCGCCCTCGGTCTGCGCCTCCAGGTTCCTCGGATGGATCGCGATGCCCGGGTCGACGGCGGCCCAGAAGCGATGCACCCGGATCTGGCCAGTGCCGCGATCGAGGGACAGCTCCGCGACGCCGGCGCCGAGCGTTGCCTTGTAGCCGGCGAAGGACAGCCCATGCGCACGTCCGGGGGGAGGATGGCCGTAATCCGACATCCGGACGACGGCATCGAGGACGGCGAGGCCGCGCGGGCTGTTCGCCAGCAGCCGCCGCCGGAAGGCCAGGGGGTCGCTGCCCGCGGCCTCCGCGAGCTCGTCGATGAAGCCTTCGCGCGCGAAGCAATTGGGTCCCCAGCCGATGCCGCGCCAGGCCGAGACCCGGGCCCGCCGCTCCATGATGACATGCTCGGCAAGGAGATTCGGGATGCCATACTCCGCGCTCTCAGCGCCTTCCATGACCAGGAGATCGCGGCCATTCGCCCGCTCCCAGCGCTGCGGGAGGGCGAAGGCGAAGATGGAGGGGCTGGCGACGCGATGGCGAAGCGCCGTGACCGCGCCCTCCGCATCGAGCACGGCTTCGAGCCGATGCGCGGTGGCCGGGCGGAACCAGCCGTTCTTCACATCGTCTTCCCGCGTCCAGATCAGCTTCACCGGGCGCCGGACATGGCGGGAGAGCAGCAGCGCATCGTGCAGGATATCGCGCGCGAAGACGGTGCGGCGCCCGAAGCCACCGCCCATCTGCATCGCATGGAAGCGGATGCGATCGGGCGTGGTCTCCAAGGCCTGGGCAGCGGCCGCGATCGAGACCGTCTGGCTCTGGGTGCCGAGCCAGACTTCGGCGCCCTTGCCGTCGGCATCGACGGACGCGACCGCCGCGAGCGGTTCCATCTGCGCGTGGTAGGTATGCTCCGTCGCATAATCGGCCGTGACGCGCCGCGCGCCGGCGGCACTGAGGGCTGCCGGGGCATCGCCGCGGCTGGCCCAGGTGACGCCCGGCCGCGCGGCATCCGCGGCCGCCGCCTGGCTGGCGGCAAGGTCGGCCTCGCTGTCGGCCGTGCGAAAGGGGGAGGTGCCGGTCCATTCGACGGCGAGCAGGTCGCGCGCAGCGATCGCCGTTTCCCAACGCTCGGCGATGACGGCGACGGCGTGCGGCAGCCGCAGGATGTCGATGACGCCCGGCAGCGCCCTTGCCTCACTGTCCGCGACGCTGGCCGGGCTCTCGCCCTCGACCGGCGCGAGCAGCTCCGCCGCATAGGCCATGCCGGGCAGGCGCAGATCGATGGAATAGACGGTCTCGCCGCGGGTCTTGCCGGGGATGTCCAGCCGCCCGGGATCGGTGCCGATCAGGCGCCAGGCGGCGCGCGGCTTGAGATCGGCATCGGTGATCGCGGGCACGTCGGTGACGATCCGGGGCAGCGCGGCGACCTCGCCATGGCGCAGCCGGCGGCCGCTCAGCGCATGCAGGATCACCCCGGGCTCAGAGGTCACCTCTGCTGCCGGCACGCCCCAGGCTTGGGCGGCCGTGTGGATGAGGATACGTCGGGCACCCGCGCCGGCACGGCGCATGATGGCAAAATAGCCTTCGATCGAGGAACTGCCGGCGGTGTAGAGCATCCCGCCGGTGACGGGGTTGCCATAGACCTCGCCCGGTCCCTGGTCGACCTGCTCGACACGCACCCTGGACCAATCGGCGTCGAGCTCCTCGGCGAGGATCATGGGCAGCGAAGTGCTCACACCCTGGCCCATCTCGGTCGATCCGAAGCGGATGACCACCTCGTCGCCCGGTGTGATGGAGACCCAGGCATTGAGGGGAGCCGGGCGCCCCTCCTGGGCGACGGCATCCTCGCGGAAGACCTTCAGCGCACCGCCGGCAAGGATGGCGAAGCCGAGCGCGCCCGCCGAGCCCAGGAGCCCGCGGCGGGACAGGGTCGTGATCGCGTTCATGCTCAGCCCTCCCGCGCTGCGCGCTCGATCGCCCGGACGATGCGCGGATAGGTTCCGCATCGGCAGAGGTTGGTCGCCATGCCGTCGATGATCTCCTCGCGCGTCGGATGCGGATTGGTGGAGAGCAGCGCTGCCGCGCGCATGATCTGGCCGGACTGGCAGTAGCCGCATTGCGGCGCCTGCTCGGCGATCCAGGCCCGTTGCAGCGGATGCTCGCCGGAGGGCGACAGCCCTTCGATCGTGGTGATCGCCTTGCCGATCGCTGCCTCGAGCGGCGTCTGGCAGGCGAAGCTCGCCTCGCCGTCGATATGCACGGTGCAGGCGCCGCAGAGTCCGGCGCCGCAGCCGAATTTCGTGCCGGTCAGGCCGAGATGCTCGCGCAGCACCCAGAGCAGCGGGGTCTGCGGTTCCGCATCCACGGAGACGCTGTGTCCGTTCACGGTAAGGCTGGCCATTGATGGCTCCTGTGGCTCGGTTGCATTGACCGTGCCGTAAGCCGAATTGTGCGATAATATGGCTTCTGCTTCGTGCTTTGATCGGGTGGGCTTAACAATGCAGCGTGTGAGCCTGGGCGAGCTGGAGATCTTCGCCGCGATCGCGCGGGCGCGCAGCTTCCGCAAGGCGGCGACCGAGCGTGGCGTCTCCGCCTCCGCCCTCAGCCAGGCGTTGCGGAACCTGGAGGAGCGGCTGGGCGTGCGCCTGCTCAACCGCACCACGCGCAGCGTCTCGCTGACCGAAGCGGGGGAGGCGCTGCTGCGCAGGCTCAGGCCCGCGCTGGACGAGGTGGAGGGGGCAGTCGAGGCGGCCTATGCCTTCCGCCGGACCCCGGCTGGTTCGCTGCGCATCAATGCCCCCGCGCCGGCGGTCGAATTCGTCCTGGGACCCATGATCGCGCCGTTCCTGGAGGCATATCCCGACATCTCACTGGAGATCATCGCCGACGCGGCTTTCGTGGACATCGTCGAAAGCGGCTTCGATGCCGGCGTGCGCTTCGGGGAGGAGCTGGCGCGTGACATGATCGCGATGCCGCTCGGGTCGCCGCTCGACTATGCCGTCGTGGCGGCGCCAGGCTACCTGGCGAAGCGCGGTACGCCGGCCGGGCCGGACGACCTGCTCGGGCACAACCGCATCCGCCATCGCTTCCCGGGCGGCACCATCTTCGAATGGAGCTTCGAGAAGGACGGCCGGGCGGTGAGCATCGTGCCCGAAGGCCGCTTGACCGTGAACGACTCCCGCCAGGCGGTTCGCGCGGCGAAGGAAGGCGTCGGCCTCGCGCGGGTGCCGGTGGATTATGTCCAGGCCGAACTGGCGACAGGAGAGCTCGTCAGGGTATTGCGGGACTGGTCTCCACTGCTGCCGAGCTGGTTCCTCTATTATCCGAGCCGACGTCAGATGCCGCCGGCGATGCGCGCCTTTCTGGACTTCATCGGAGCCCGGAAGGACGCGACCGCGGACCGCCGCTGACGGCAGCAATCCTCAGCGGCCGCGCGCCTCCGCCAGGTGGTCGAAGCGATGCACATAGCTGCCGAGGCCCTGGGTCTGCGACCGCAGCTCCAGGATGAGGTCGGCGAGCTCCGCCGCCGGCACCAGCGCCTGCACGTCGTCCCAGTTCTCCCAGCCCGGCTTCGCCGCGAAGCCCAGGATCTGGCCGCGCCGGCCGGTCAGCAGGCGCTGGGCCGCGGGCGTGAACTCCGTCGGCACGCTGACCGTCACGTCGTCGACCGGCTCCAGCAACACCGGCTCCGCCTTCGCGAGCCCCTCCTGCATCGCCATGCGGGTCGCGGTCGCGAAGGCCATGTCGCTGCTGTCGACGGCATGGAAGCCGCCATCCAGCAGGGTCACGGAGATGTCGACCACGGGATGGCCGAGCGGCCCCTTGCGCGTCGCTTCCTGCGCCGCCTGGGAGACCGCCGGAATGAAGCGCTTCGGCACCGCGCCGCCGACCACCTTCTCATCGAAATGGAAGCCCGATCCGCGCGGCCTCGGCGCGATCTGCAGCTTCACATCGGCGAACTGGCCGTGACCGCCGGTCTGGCGCTTCAGCCGGGCGTTCTGCACGACCGCATGCCGGATCGTCTCCCGGAAGGCGACCGGGGCGCGGGCGGTGCGCAGCTTGACGCCGCAAGCCGCGGCCAGCCGCTCCAGCGCGGTGCGCAGATGGATCTCTCCCTGGCCACCGAGGATGGTGGTGCCGCTCTCCGGATCCAGGGTGACGGTCAGCGCCGGATCCTCCTCTGCCAGCCGCTGCAGCGCGGTGGAGAGGCGCACCTCATCCTTGCGGTCCTCCGGCTCGATCGTGATCGCGTGCAGCGGCGGCGGCGGCGCGGGAAAAGGGAGCGTCGGCCCGCCGAGCGTCATGCCGGTCCTGACGCCCTCCAGCCGCGCGATGGCGATGAGATCGCCGGCATCCGCCTGCGGCGCCTTCTGCGCCTCGCCGCCGGGGAAATGCCGGATGGCGCCGGAGCGGAGGCCGTTCAACACGCTGCCCTCGTGCAGGGTGCCGCGCCAGAGCCGCACGAAGGAGAGCCGCCCGGCATGCCCCGCATGCTGCGTCCGGAACACCTGCGCGAGTGCCGCACCCTCCGGCGCGATGCCGTGGCGCGCCGCGGTCTCGGCATGGTCCGGCGTGTCGTGGCGGAGTGCCTTCCAGAGCCGCTGGATGCCGTTGTTGTGCTCGGCGGCGCCGAGCAGCACGCTGACCACGGCGCCGCTCGCCTCGCTCTCGTGCAGCGGGCGGTAGAGGTCGGCCGGCTCCAGCGCGACATCCTCCACCACCTTCTCCAGCAACGCGTCGTCATGGTCCGCCAGGACTTCGAGCAGCGCGCCGCGCGCCTCCGCCTCGCGGGCCTGCATCGCCTCCGGCAGGGCGATGCGCTCCGACGGTTCGCCGCGGCGATAGCGATAGGCGCGCCGGCTGACGAGATCGATATAGCCGACGACGCTGTCGCCCTCCCGGATCGGCACCTGGCGGAGCGCGAGGCGACGCCGGGTCTGATCCTGCAGCGCGGCGAGCGTGTCGCGCACCGCGCCGGTGAGGGTATCGAGCTTGTTGATGAAGATCAGCGCCGGCGTCTCCGTCTCCTCCAGCCGGCGGAACACCGGGCGGAGGTTGACGGCGCGCTCCGGCACCGGGCTGCAGACGATCACCGCCAGGTCGACCACGGCCAGCGCGCAATCCACCTCGTAGGAGAACTCGACGGAGCCCGGGCAATCGAGGATCGCCCAGGCATCCCCTTGCAGGCTGCCATGGCCGAGCCGCAGCTCCGTGCCCATGCTGCGCGATGCGGTCTGTCGGGGCGGGGCATCGGCCGTGGCCGCCAGCAGGGCGTCGAACAGCGTCGACTTGCCGCTGCCCTGCGGGCCGATCAGCGCGAAGGAGCGCGATCGTGCCCGGCCGGACTCGTTGCGTGGGAGTTGCGGCATCGAGGCGCGCCTCCTGGATATCGCCGCGTTCTCGTGGCGCGGCTGGGATGCCGCCAGTCTGGAACGGATGCGGGAGGGCAGTCCAGCCAAGGCTGCGGGGCCAGCCCCGGCCCCGCGACCCCGTGATCGCCGGCGGGCCGCCTTGTGGGGCAGGGGGAAGCGCATAGACTGGACGGCAGACCACAAGAACGATCCGGGAAACGTCATGACATCCGATGCGCGGCACGGTGCCCTCTCACGCCGTTCCACCCTCGCTCTCGCGTCCGCGGCCATCGGGCTGGGGACGGGCGGGCGCGCTCCCCGCGCCTCCGACTATCCGACCAAGCCGATCCGGATCATCGTTCCCTATACGCCGGGCGGCACCACGGACATCGCGACGCGCCTGGTCGCGGAGCCGCTGTCGCGCGTGTTGGGGCAGCCGGTGGTGGTGGAGAACCGGCCGGGGGCCAACAGCATCCTGGGCGCCGGCGTCGCCGCGACCAGCGCGCCGGACGGCTATACCCTGGTCATGGTGCTGCCGGCCCATGCCGCCAATGCGACGCTGCAGGCCGGTCGGCTCCCCTTTGATCCGCTCAACGGCTTCGCGCCGCTCAGCCTCGTGGTCTCGGCACCGCTGGTGCTGGCCGGCAGCAAGCACGTGCCCGCCGCCACGCTGCGCGAATTCATCGACCACATCCGCGCCCATCCCGGCCGGGTGAATTACGGGTCGAGCGGCATCGGCGCGACGGCGCATCTCGCCATGGAGATGTTGCAGCTCCGCACCAGCCTGCGCATGGAGCATGTGCCCTACCGGGGCACCCAGCCGGCGCTCCAGGACCTGATGGCGGGCAATATCGGGCTGATGTTCGACACCTACTCGACGCTGAAGCCGCAATTCGAGGCCGGCAACATCCGCCCCCTCGGCATCGCGACCATGGCGCGCGCCCCCTTCGCGCCGGAGCTGCCGACCGTGAACGAGGGCAGCGGCCTCACGGATTTCGCCGCGAGCTCCTGGTGCATGCTGCTCGCGCCCACCCGCACGCCGGAACCGGTCCTGGAGCGCATCGCGGCGGAGGTGCGCACCATCGTGCAGGACCCGGCGATGACCCGGCGCATGCAAGATCTCGGCTTCGTCGTCGAAGGCCGCCCGCCGGCGGAGACCGGCGCCTTCCTGCGGGCGGAGGTGGAGCGCTGGCGGACGGTCATCCAGGCCGCCAATGTGCGGGTGGAGTGACGCGCCTGCGTCAGCCGCCATCCTCCTCGTCCAGCGCCATGCCGAGCCGCTTCATCCGCCGGCGCAGCGCATAGAGCTGGTCGAGCAGCGACAGCACCAGGGGCAGCGCTTCCTCGTTCACCTGCATCTCGTCGCGCAGCTCCAGGATCAGCCGCACGCGCTCGACGTCGATCTCCTGGAACTGCAGATCTCTCTCCGTGGCCGCGGGGCGGACATAGCCCTCCGTGATCCAGCGCCGGAGGTCGTCGGGCTGCAGCGTGGTGAAGCGCGCGCAGAGGATCTCGAAAGTGATCATGCCGATGCCTCCAGCCCGGCGCGGGGATCAACGGGATGCTCGGGCGTCCAGCCCTGCAGAAACGCCTCGAGCGCCGCATCGGCCTCACCGATGACGACGCGGAGCGTCAGCAGCAGGTCGCCGGCCGGCGTGTCGCCATGCGCGGCGACGCCGCGGCCGCGCAGGCGGAGCTGGCGGCCCGTGTCGCTGCGCGGCGGCAGCTTCATCCGCACCGGGCCGGCCGGCGTCGGCACCTCGACGCTGGCGCCGAGCACCGCTTCCTTCAGCGTCACCGGCAGGTCCAGGTGGATATCCGCCCCCTCGCGCCGAAACAGCGGATGCGCCGCCACCTCCAGCTCGATCAGCGCATCGCCGTCCGGCCCGCCATTGCGGCCGGGGCCGCCCTGGCCGCGCAGCCGCAGCACCTGCCCGCTGACGACGCCGGGCGGGATCTTGACGCTCAGACTCCGCCCATCGGGCAGGGTCAGATGCTCCGTGGCACCCAGCACCGCCGAGAGGAAGGGCACCCCCAGGCGATAGGCCTCGTCATGGCCGCGCCGCGGCGCGGATTCCGCACGGCGCCGCGCCTCGAAGATATCGGCGAAGATGTCCGCGAAGGCATCGGCATCCGCATGCGCGCGATAGCGTTCGCCCGCCTCCTCCTCGGCATAGTGGCGGTAGCCGCCGGCGGGGCGCTGCTCCTGCCCTTCGGCGTCGATCTCGCCGCGGTCGAAGCGCGCCCGCCGCTCCGGATCGGAGAGCAGGTCATGCGCCGCGGAGGCCGCCTTGAACCGCGCTTCCGCCTCCGGCTTGCCGGGATTGAGGTCGGGGTGATGCTGGCGCGCGAGCTTGCGGTAGGCCTGCTTGATGGCCTCCGGCGTCGCATCGCGCGCGACGCCCAGAACCTTGTAGGGATCATCGGCCATTCGACCACCCTCTGCCGTCCGGGACCTGCACCGGCCCTCGCAAGTCCTGTAGCACGCCGGCGCGCGGGGTGCCGTGCGTTGCCACCTTGCCCCCGAGGGAGAGGCCCGCGGCGCAGAGCAGCAGGATCGTGCCGGCGATCTCCACGGCGCCGACCTTCTCTCCGAACGCGATCCGGCCGATGACCAGCGCCACCACCGGGGAGACGAAGGCGTAAAGGCCGGCCCTGCTCATGCCCCAGTCGCGCATCAGGCGCAGATAGATCGTGTAGGCAAGGATCGATCCCGCGAGGACCAGATAGGCGAGGCTGCCGAGCGCCGCCGGCTGGGCGAGGGCCGCCAGTCTGGCGCCGTCGATGCCCTCGATGATCCAGGCGAGCGGGATCAGCAGGGCCGCGCTGGCGATCGCCTGGGCGCCGGCGACCGCGAGCGGCGCCTCCTCCCGCAGCAGCGGCTTCGCGGCCAGGCTCCCGAGGCAGTAAGTGACGGTGCCGGCGATGATCGCGGCGATGCCGAGGAGCTCCGCCTGGCCCTGGGACGCGAGCCGCGGCGCAAACAGCGTGGCGAGGCCCGCGAGGCCGAGCAGCAGGGCACCGCCATGCCGCCAGCCGATCCGCTCCTCCCCCATCATGACAGCCAGCAGAAAGAGCAGCACCGGGATCAGCGACAGGTTGATCATGCCCGACAGGCCCGATGGCACGCTCTGCATGCCCCAGAACAGCAGCCCATAGGTCGCCGTGTTGATCAGCGTGCCGGAGGCCAGCACGCGCGGCCAGCGCGGGCCGAAGGCGAGGCGCGCCGCGCCGCCGGCGGCGGCCGCCAGGAGCGCGCCGACCAGGAGGAAGCGTGCCGCGGCCAAGGTCAGCGGCGGCACGCCGTCGAGCCCGATCTTCACCGCGGCCCAGGTCGCGCCCCAGATCAGCGACATCAGGCCGAAGAGCGCGAGATTGCTCATGGCGGGATCAGCCGCGCGGGCTTTCGTCCACCAGGATGCGCATCACCGCGATCCGCTCCGGCAGCTCGATCAGGAACTCGGCATCGCGCGGCAGGTGATGGACCTTGTTCGGATCCCCGCCGGTGAAGGCCGACATCGCTTCGATGCTCGGCCAGTAGGAGATGGTGACGAATTCGCTCTCCGTCTCCCGGTCCTCGCGAAAGAGCTGCACGGCGAGCGCGGTCTTCTCGAGCGGCGGGATGCCTTCGCGCCGGATATAGGGCTCGTAGGCATCGGCGACCTCGCGTCGGGTGCGGCCGCGCCAGATGCGCGCGATGGTGGGTTTCTGGGCCATGCTTCCTCTCCTTGGTGGCGTTGCGATGGCGCGCGGGTCAGCGGAACGCGCGGTCCAGGAAGTCGCGGATCGGCGGGATGGCGGCTTCGAGATGCGATTCCAGCAGCCAATGCCCGGCATCCTCGAGCATGTGCAGCGTCGCGTCCGGCAGGTCCCGCAGATAGGCGCGGGCGGCGGGCTCCGGCATGTAGCCGTCCTGCGGCCCCCAGAGGATCAGGGCCGGCGGCCGATGCTGCCGCAGGTACTCCTGGTAGCGCGGGAACCAGCCGAGATTGGCCTGCAGGCCTTCCATCAGCCGCACCGATACGGCGCGGCGGACCGGCGTGTCCATCAACGGCCAGTGCAGCTTCCAGAGATCGGGCGGGATGCGCGCGGCCACCGCCTCCGACACTTCGCCGATGAATTCGTGGCGGAAGCCGTCCTCGCTCACCGCCGCTTCCAGCACCGCGCGGCGCGCCGGCGTCGGGTCCTGCCAATAGGCGCGGATCGCCGCGTATTTCGGGCCGAGCGCGTCCTCGTAGATGTCGCCGTTCTGGATGATCAGCCCGGCGATCCGCTCCGGCCGGGCGATCGCGTGGCGCAGCCCGATCTGGGATCCGTAATCGTGCAGCCAGAGCGCATAGCGGTCCAGGTGCAGCGCCCCGGCGAAGCGATCCAGCACCGCCGCGAAGGCATCGAAGTCATAGCCGAACCGCTCCATGGCCGGCGTGTCGCTGTAGCCGAAGCCTGGGAAATCCGGCGCGATGGTTCGCCAGCGATCCGCCAGCGCCGGCATCAGATTCCGGAACTGGAAGGAGGAGCAGGGATAGCCATGCGGCAGCAGCAGCACCGGCGCATCCGGCGGCCCGGCTTCGCGGTAGAAGAGGCGGAGACCATCGACCTCGGCCCAGCCGTGGCGGATGGCAGCAACCTGCTGGCGCTCTGTGACTTGCATCGCGGGAGTCCCGGCGGCTATGAAACCATGTAACCGCCTAAACGGTTTTGAGTGGTATGAGTTTCAGCCTTCATCGAATCAGCGGCCATGTCGCGCTGGACCTCGCGAACACGATCAGTTGGCGGGATTCGCCGGCGGAGATCGACCACCTGGCGCGGTTCGAGGACGCGATGGCCTGGTGCCGGGAAGCCGGGATTCTGGCACCCCGGGCCGCGCGGCGCGTCGCCGACGCCTGCCGCGCGGCGCCGGCGCTGCGGGACCGCATCCTCACCGACCTGCGCCGGCTTCGCGGCATCGTGTACGCGATCGGCGGCGCCATCGCGGATGGCACCGTCCCACCGGAAGCACCGCGCGCGGCGCTGGTCGCGATGCTGCGAAACGCTCTGGCGGGCGCGGTGCTGGAGCCTGCCGTGCCCGAGCCGCTGCGGCTCAGCTTCGCGGAAGCGGAGCCGCGGGCGGCGGTGATCGGGCCGCTCGCCTGGGCGGCGCTCGACCTGTTCCGCCAGGACCTGGCGGGCCGGCTGAAGCAATGCCCGCCCGATGACTGCCGCTGGCTCTTCCTCGACACGACGAAGAATCGCTCCCGCCGCTGGTGCGACATGGCGAGCTGCGGCAACCGCGCGAAAGTCCACCGCCACCGGCAGGCGACCCTCCGCGCCGATGGCGGGTCGTAAGGCTCGCGGGGCGATGGCGGATGGTCAGTCCGGGCCGCCGCCATCTTCGACGATCAGCACTGCGCCCTTCCGCAGCAGATAGGGCGGCGCCTCGGCCTCATGGTCGGTGAAGCCATGGCCGAGCACTTCCTTCGCGTCGAAGCGCCAGGCGCCCTTCTGGCGCTGCACCTGGCCGATCTTGCAGGCGAAAGCCGCGGCCGACTGGCGGCTGCCGTTGAAGGAGAGGGTGGTCTTGCTGACCACCTCGAACTGCGCCTTGCCCCCGAGATCGATGAAGCCGTCGAGCTTCAGGGCCTGCAGCGCGAACTTCCCGCCGGTCCTGTCCTCCACCGTCATCAGCAGCTTCTCGGCATAGGCATAATCATAGGCGATGTGGACCATGCCGAGGCGGACCTGCTCCGGCGGCATGCCGCCGGGATCGAAGCCCTTCTGCCCGGCAGCTTGTATTTCATGATCTCCAGCGCCGCGAGCGCGCGGATCATGATGACGGCGCCGATCAGCACGCTGCGCGAGCGGTTCGCGGGAAGGCCGAAGCCGAGCAGCGCCTGGCGCAGGGCCCAGGCATCCGCCTCCAGCTCTTGCGCCGGCGTGCGGTCCTCGGGCTCGACCTCGGCGTGCAGCATCGCATGCGCACATTCGTGCAGGATGACGAAGAACGTCGTCATCTTCATCAGCCACCGGGCGATGTCCTCGGCCTCCGGCGGAAGCGGCTGGGGCGCGGTGACGAGCGCCTTGCCCTGCCACTGCGCGTCCCATTGCCGGTAGACCGCGTCCAGCGCGGCATCGACGGCCTGGGGCGGCTGCGCGGCGGGGACGGTCTCCTGCCCCGTCACGGTCACGTTGGCGCCGGTCATCGCCGCGCGCGTCACCGCTTCGAGGAAATCCAGCAGGCCGGTCCAGACCAGGATATAGGCGCTGCCATCCGCGCGGGGGCGGCTCTCCGCATTGGGCTTGTTGATGCCGAGCTCCCCCAGCAGCACGCGGCCGATCTGCGGGTATTCGGTCAGCAGGCGCATGAGGGGGACGCCCCGGATCAGGCCGAAGGCCTGCCCCAGGCGGAGCTGATCCGTCTTGGGCGGGTCGTTCCGCATGCGCCGCTGGAACTCGAGCGACGCCAGACTTGCCTCGGTCATGTCGCAGCCTCGCCTGGCGGGCCCGCCCGATGACCGGCTCTGCCGCCCCCCGGCGATCCTGGGCGCGTGGCCGGCGCTTCCGCCTCCTCCGATCGGTGGAGGCCAGATGAGATCGGGGTGCCCGGCCGTTGCTAGCTGCCTGGCGCCGCGGTGCCGAGTGCGGCGATCAGCGTACGGGTGAGGCCGCGCCCGGCCGCGCCATCGGGATCGAGCCGCGGATTGTAGACCGTGACCTCCAGCCCCGCGGCGCGGCCGGTGCCGATCGCGATCTCCAGCACCCGGCGCAGCTCTTCCCAGCTCAGCCCATCCGGCAGGCGGTATTCGACCGCGGGCATGATCGCATCATCCAGGCTGTCGGCGTCGCAATGGATGAAGAAGCCGTCGAGCTCGGGCCGCGCCAGGTGCCGCACCGCCCGTTGCGCTGCTTCTTCCACGCCGAGCCGCCGCACCGCGGCCAGGTCGAAGGCGAGGATTTCCGGCGCCAGGGGCTGGCTGCCATATTCCGCCTGCTCCGCTTCGTCCCGGAAGGCGAAGGCGACCACATCCTCCCCGCGCACCAGCGGGCGCCGGCCTTCGATGTCGGTCAGCAGCGCGGGGCCGTGGCCGGTCGCGAAGGCGAGGTCCATGGAGGCGGCTTCCCCGTTCGGGTTCACCTCCGGCTGGTAGAAATCCGCGTGCCCATCGATGAAGAGCAGCCCGTAGCGGCCGCGCCGGCGGAGCGCGAGGGCATTGCCGAGCAGGATGGAGCAATCGCCCCCGAGCACCACCGGAAATTCCCCGGCATCGATCACCTGCCCGACCGCATCCGCGAGCTTCGGCGACCAGGCCGCGATCGCCTGCGCGTTCAGCGTGAGGGTCCCGGCATCCCGCTGGGGATCATAGGGCGGCACATCGAGCCGCGCCGCATGGCGGGCCGTGATCCCTTCCGCCAGGCCATGCCCCAGCAGCACGGCCGGCAGCCCTTCCACGCCGTTCGGCTTCAGCCCAAGGATCGAAGGCGCTTCGATGATCGCGTAGCGGCGCGTGGCGGCCATGGCGGATCCCTCCCTGCTGCGCCTGGATGTGGGGGAGTCGGCGCGGCCGCGGACACTGCCCGCGATCACGATCCGTCGCGGTGCGGGTTATCCGATTCGCTGGCGCACTGCCTCCAGCATCCCTCGACAGGCGACCAGCAGCGCGGCCGTCGCCGGCGCCACGCTCTCCGGCGGGCCGTTCCAGTTCCGGGTGAAGCAGAAGGTGGCGGGCACGCCGCGCACCACGATCTGGCCGGCCGCGCAAAGGCAGTTGAAGCCATCCCATTCGATGCTGCCGCCCTTGCCATAGGCGGCGGTATCGGCCGGCGCGATCATCGACATGGCATCGGCCATGGCCTGGATGCGCTTGAACTCCGTCAGCGTCTCCGGCCGCGTGAAGAAGCCGCCCGACAACGCCGGGCGATACCAGGCGACGAGGTCGGCGGCGGAACTCAGGATGCTCTCCCCGTCATTGACCGCAGGGCGCGGCGTGATCGGCGTGCGGCCGGCCACCATCGCCTGCATCCCGGCCCAGTCGAGATCGGTGCCGGCGGGCGCGCCGGCCAGCCAGGAGAAGAGGCGGCGCGTGGAGGTCGGGATCCGCGTCTGCCGCAGCCCGGCCTCCTCGACCAAGGCGCGCACCGTGGCGGCGCCCACCTTGCGCATCGCGGCATCCGTCGCGGTGTTGTCGCTATGCGCGATCATCGCTTCCAGCACGGAGCGTGCCGGCATGGTGCCGGTGAGGTGGTGGGAGACCGGGCTGCTCAGGGACCGGACGCTGTCATCGATGGCGAGCTGCTCATCGAGCGAGAGCCGCCCGGCTTCCACCCCGCGCAGATAGGCGGCGAGCACGAAGGTCTTGAAGGCGCTGCCGACAAAGAGCGGGCGTCCGGGCGCGATGCCGCCGCCCCAGGCGCCGCGCGGGTCATCCACCTGCAACAGGTAGCTGATGGTGTCGGGCAGGGCCGCGAGGCGGCGATGCGCCTCCTCCAGCCCCGGCGGCGCGCCCTCCGCGACCTGCGCCGCGCCGCGGCGCGTCCCGGCGGCGAGTGCCGCGGCGGTGAAGAGCATCAGACGCCTGCCTGCCATGGCTGCCTCCCCTTCTTTCCGCCATGGTAGCAGAAGGTGCTGCGCGCCGAGGGTGTGACGATCACTCGGCGGCGAGATCGGGCCGCGCGCGGATCCGGCGTGCCGGGCGGGCCAGGCCCATGGTCTCTCGCAGCGTGCCGCCGGCATATTCGGTGCGGAACAACCCGCGCCGCTGCAGCTCCGGCACCACGAGATCGACGAAATCCCCGAGGCAGCGGGGCAATACGGGCATGTCGATGTTGAAGCCGTCGCAGGCCTTGCCGCGATACCAATCCTCCATCTGGTCGGCGATCTGGATCGAGTTGCCCTTGAACAGGACGTGGCCCAGGGACGGCACGACGCGCTGATAGGTCTGCCGGATCGTCAGCTTGTCGCGCCGCGCCATCTCGGCGATGGCCTGGCGGTAGCTGGCGACGCCCGCGACCTCGGCGGAAAGGTCGGGCAAGGGCCCGTCCAAGGGATAGCCGGAGAGATCCGCCTCGCAGAATTTCGAGAGATAGGCGACGCCGAGGCTCGGCACGATTAGCGTCTGCAGCTCCTCATAAAGCTCCTCCGCTTCGGCCTCGCTGCGGCCGACATAGATGGTGCAGCCGGGCAGGATGCGGAGCGCGTCCGGCGCGCGGCCATACTTCGCCATGCGGGACTTGATGTCGGCGTAGAATTCCTGCGCCTCCTCTTTCGTCGTGCAGACGGAGAACAGGCCTTCGGCGAGCTCGGCGGCCATCTCGCGCCCTTCCTCGGATTGGCCGGCGGTGAACAGCAGCGGATAGCCTTGCGGCGGCCGCGCGACATTGAGCGGCCCCTGCACCGAGAAGAACCGCCCTTCATGGTCCAGCCGCTGAACCTTGCCGGGATCGAGATAGCGGCCCGTCGCCTTGTCCTCGATGAAGGCATCCTCGGCCCAACTGTCCCAGAGCCCCATGCAGACCTGGACGAATTCCCGGGCCCGCGCATAGCGCTCGCCGCGCGGCACATGCTCGGCGCGGCCGAAATTCACGGAATCCCCGGCATAGGATCCGGTGACGATGTTCCAGCAGGCGCGCCCCTTGCTGAGATGATCGAGCGAGGCGAAGCGCCGCGCCAGCAGATAGGGCTCGTCATAGGTGGTGGTGGCCGTGGCGAAGAGGCCGATATGGCTGGTGTGCTGCGAGAGCGCCGCCAGCAGGGTCAGCGGCTCGAACACCGCCGGCCGGTCGGAGCGGCTGTTGGCGGCGAAGAGTTCCGGCTTGTCCATCTGCCGCACCGCATTGCCGTCGGCGAGGAAGAGCAGGTCGAACTTGCCGCGTTCTGCCAGCTTCGCGATCTGGATGGCGTGATCCAGATTCATGCTGGTGTGCGACCACGCATCCGGATGGCGCCATCCCGCGAGGTGACTGCCGAGGCCGATCAGGCTGGTCATCAGATTCATCATGACGAAGCGCCCACTGGCTTGAGAGAGGAACAGAAGGGAGTTCGTGCCGGCACGATGGCCACCGATGCCAAGGCTACGCTCCGCATCACCCCAGGATCCAGCGCGACCAGGTGCGGTTCACCAGGGTGCGGTTATCCTCCCACCAGCCGATGTCCTTGAAGAAGCCGATGGGGCGGAAGGCCGGGCTGCCCGGCATCCGCGCAAGCTGCTCCGGCGCCAGCATGCCGAAGACCCTGGCATTGGTCGGGCCGTAAGTGAGGTCGCGGCAGTAACTCGCCTGCACCTCGGGCTGCAGCATGTAGTCGATCAGCTTCTGCCCGTTCTCGGCATTGCGGGCATCCCTGAAGATGCCGACCGCCTGCACCTCGATCATGTTCTGGTTCCACTCGATGCCGAGCGGCGCGCCGCGGTCGATCAGCACCTGCACCCGCCCATTCCAGACCGAGCCGAGCACCACTTCCCTGTCCGCCATCATCTGGGCGGAGAGCGCGCCGGTGTCCCAGAATTTGCGGATGTGCGGCCGCAGCCTTCCCATCACGCGGAAGGCGCGTTCGACATCCAGCGGGTAGAGCCTGTCCATCGCCACGCCATCGGCCAGCAGCGCGAATTCGAGATTGGGGTTGCCGGTGGCCATATCGGCCAGCATGCGCATCCCGGGAAAGCGCGGCACGTCCCAGAAATCCGCCCAGCCCTTCGGATGCGCGCCATTCGGGAAGGCTTCCGTCCCATAGGCGAGCACCGAGGCGTAGAGCATGTTGGAGGCGCGGGTGGGCAGGCGCAGCTCCGCGGCGATGTCCTCGGGCCTGGTCCAGCGCCATTTGTCGTAGGCGAGCGGCGCCAGCGCTCCCTGGCGCCGGAGCTGCTCCAGCACGTTGTCGCCGGCATCGATGAGGTCGATCTCGACATTGTTGGCGCGGAACATGGCCAGCAGGCGCGCCGCGGTGGAGGCGACGGCGGTCACGCGGATGCCGGTCTCCTGCGTGAAGGGGTCGTAGACGTATTTCCGCATGACGTCTTCGTAGACGCCGCCGGGGGTGCGGATGATCACCTCGCCCGCCTGTGCTTGGGCATTGCGGATCCGGGGCGCTGCCAGGGTGGCACCGGAAGCGGCCAGCAGCAGGCGGCGCGTCGGCCAGGGCTTCGACATCATCCTCTCCGTCGTCTGGGTGCTGCGCTGTCTCCCTGGTGATGATTGTTGCGGCCCGCTATGCGCGGCGCCGGTGCAGTCTGCTCAGGCCGCGCCGAAACGCGCGGGCGGCCGTCATGGTGCGGCGAGGTTCCCGCGCAGCGTGTCGGCCCTGTATTCGGTGCGGAACAACCCGCGGCGCTGCAGCTCCGGCACCACGATCCGGCAGAAATCCTCGAACATCTTCGGGAAGATGGTGGGCCAGATGATGAAGCCGTCGCAGGCGCCGGCGGTGAAGTAATCCTCCAACTGGTCGGCTATGCTCTTGCCGGTGCCCACCAGCAGGCCGCGCGGCTTGCTGGCCGCCTGCGCGAAGCTGATGCCATCCTGCGCCACCTGCTGCAGCAGCCGGTCATGCGAGCCGGAGATGCCCTGGTTGCCCTGCGCTGCCGCCACCGCCTCCGCGGTCTGGTGCCTGGTCAGGTCGGCGCCGATCAGGCTGGAATTCAGCATGCGCTGCGCCTCCGGGTCGATCAGCGACTGGAGGTATGCGTACTTCTCCTGCGCGATGCTCTCCGTCTCGCCCACCACCATCGCGAAGGAGGGCAGCACCTTGCATTGGTCCGGCGCGCGGCCGTACTTCGCCATCCGGCCCTTGATGTCGTCATGGAAGGCGATGGTGTCGGCCTTGCTGTGCGGCGTGCAGAAGATCATCTCCGCCCAGCGCGCGGCGAATTCCCGGCCGCGGTCGGAAGCGCCGGCTTGCAGCAGCACCGGCCGTACCTGCGGCGTGCGCGGCATCGTCAGCGGCCCGCGCGTGGTCAGCGTGGGCCCTTCGAAATTGGCGTAGCGCACCTTGGCGGGATCGATGAACACCCCGCTCTCGCGATCCATCACGAAGGCGCCGTCCTGCCAGCAATTCCACAGCGCGTCGCAGGCTTCCAGCACCTCCTCCGCATGGTCGTAGCGGCGATCCTTGGGCGGGATGCCGTCGAGGCCGAAATTGCGCGCTTCCAGATTGGTGGCCGAGGTCACCACGTTCCACGCCGCGCGGCCCTTGGTCAGCAGGTCCAGCGAGGCGAGGGTGCGCGCCAGGTAGTAGGGCGGGAAGAAGGTGGTGGAGAGTGTGGCGCCGAGGCCGAGATGATCAGTCACGCGCGCCATTACCGGCAGGATCATCAGCGGGTCCAGGTAGCTGATCTGCCCGCCATAGCGCAGATAGGCGTCGAAATTGCCGCCGTGGATATCGGGCAGGCCGAAGGTGTCGGCATAGAAGCAGGCATCGAAGCAGGCGGCTTCCAGCACGCGCGCGATGTGCTCGTAACGCGCGGGATCGAAGATATCGTGCAGATCGGCTTCCGGATGACGCCAGGCGCCCGGATGATTGGCGGTCGGGCCGGTCTTGAGATAGGCGACCAGGTGCATCCGCCGCTGGACGCTCACGCGATGCCGCCCCGCAAGCCGGGGACGCATTCGGGCCGGATCGAACGCATCATGCAGACGCCCCACTCTTCTCGAGGGGCCGTGTCATCGCTGAGTTTCCGCCTGGCGGCACTATGAAGCGCGGTGCCGGGGGGATGCAAGCATCCGCGCTCCGGCGCCGCGGCCGGGCCGCTCAGGCCGCGGCTGCCGCCTTTGCCCGCAGCAGCATGCCAAAGAGGTCGCGCGGCTCGTCCGGATCGGCCAGGAGATCCAGCTCCTCGAAGAAGCCGGTCGCCGGCAGCTTGTCCCTGATGTAGCGCAGCGCGGAGAAATCCTCGATCGCGAAGCCGACGGAATCGAAGAGCGTGACCTGGCTTGCGCTGGAGCGTCCCGGCGCCTGTCCCGTGATGACCTGCCAGAGCTCCGTCACGGGGTGATCGGGCGGGAGCTGCTGGATCTCGCCTTCGATGCGGGTCTGCGGCGTGTATTCCGCGAAGATGTCCGATCGCAGCAGGATGTCCCGGTGCAGCTCCGTCTTGCCGGGGCAGTCGCCGCCGACGGCGTTGATGTGGATCCCCGTCCCGACCATGTTGTCGGTCAGGATGGTGGCGTTCTGCTTGTCGGCGGTGACGGTGGTGATGATGTCGGCACCCTCCACCGCTTCCTGGCCGCTGGCGCAGACCGTGATGTCGAAGCCGAGGCCGGCGAGGTTGCGCAGGCATTTGCGCGACGCCGACGCATCGATGTCAAACAGCCGGAGCCGGTCGACGCCGAGCAGCGCCTTGAAGGCGAGGGCCTGGAATTCGGCCTGCGCGCCATTGCCGATGATGGCCATGGTCCGCGCGCCCTTCGGCGCCAGGTATTGCGCTGCGAGCGCGGAGGTGGCGGCGGTGCGGAGCGCGGTCAGGATCGTCATCTCCGTCAGCAGCATCGGGTAGCCGCTGCCGACATCGGCGAGCACGCCGAAGGCCGTCACGGTCTGCAGGCCCTGGCGCGTGTTGCGGGGATGGCCGTTGACGTATTTGAAGCCGTAGAGCCTGCCGTCGCTGGTCGGCATCAGCTCGATCACGCCGGCCTCGCTGTGGGACGCCACGCGCGGCGTCTTGTCAAAGCTGTCCCAGCGGCGGAAGTCTTCCTCGATATAGGCAGCGAGGTCGGTCAGGACGCGGTCCACGCCGATCGCCAGCACCAGCTTCATCATGTGATCGACGCTGATGAAGGGGACGATGTTGAGCCGGGCGGACATGATCGGACGCTCCTGCGGGTGAAGACGCGCGCTAGACGAAGGCCCTCGTCGGACGGTCCATGATCCGCTTCCCCATCAGGCTGCCGGTCAGGTCGACCATCAGGGTTGCGGTGCGGCCGCGCTCATCGAGGAAGGGGTTGAGTTCCACCAGGTCGAGGCTGGCGACCAGGCCGGAATCCTGCAGCATCTCCATCGCCAGATGCGCTTCGCGGAAGGTGGCGCCACCGGGGACGGTGGTGCCGACGGCGGGCGCGATCGCGGGGTCGAGGAAATCGACGTCCAGGCTGACATGCAGGATGCCATTCTCCGCCGCGACACGCTGCAGGAAGCCGCGCAGCAGGGGCGCGAGGCCATGCTCATCCACCGCGCGCATGTCATGGACAGTGACGCCTGCGGCGGCGAGCGCTGTGCGCTCCGCCGGGTCGACGCTGCGGAGGCCCATGGTGCAGATGCGGGTGGGGTCGACGGCGACGGGCAGGTCCGGGAACCAGCCGGCGAAGCCTGGCAGCCCGCTGGCATAGGCGAGCCCGACGCCGTGCAGGTTGCCGCTTTCGCTGGTCTCCAGCGTGTGGAAATCGGGGTGGGCATCGAGCCAGAGCACAAACAGCTTGCGGCCCTGGTCCTGCGCGCGGCGCGCGACGCCGGCGATGGTGCCGGCGGAGATCGCGTGATCGCCGCCGAGGAAGATCGGCATTGCCGCGGCACTCGCGGCATAGGCGGCTTCCATGATCACCGCCGTCCAGGCGGCGATTTCGGGCAGCGCCTTCAGGGCGGCGTTGGGGTGGGTGAGGGGGCGTGCCGGCCCGCGCCGGATATCGCCGCGGTCTTCCACCTGGTGGCCGAGCCTGGTGAGGACGGAGACGAGGCCTGCCGTGCGCAGCGCGCTCGGCCCCATTTCGCAGCCCATGCGCCCGGCCCCGTCCTGCACCGGCGCGCCGAGGATGACGCAGCGCATCGGCCGTCCTCCTTCTCCGCCAACCAGAAGCCTATCTGATCAGCCGCGTCCGGCGGTATGAAGCATCAGAATTGGCAAAGAGGGCAGCCAAAGCTACCATTCTGGCGGATCGATTGATCGGATTGGTCAGCCATGGATGCGCTGGACGAGAAGCTGGTGACCTTGCTGCGCCAGAATGGCCGCCGCAGCGTTTCCGACATCGCCGCCACGCTCAACATCTCCCGCGCCACGGTGCGGGCGCGGATGGAGCGGATGGAGAAGGCCGGCGACATCATCGGTTACACGGTGATCCTGCGGGCCGATGCGGTGGAGCAGAAGATCCGCGGCATCATGCTGATCGAGATCGAGGGCCATGCGACGGAGCGCGTCATCAAGGCGCTGGGCGGCTTCCCGGAGGTCTCCGCCATCCACACGACCAATGGCCGCTGGGACCTGGTGGTGGAGATGGGGACCGCGGGCCTGACGGAGTTCGATGACGTGCTGCGGCGGATCAGGCTGATCCCCGGCATCACGGGCAGCGAGACGAACCTGCTGTTGGCCACGCCGAGGACGACGAGGGCGAGGCTTGGCTAGGTGGGGCGGCGTCAGTGTGTGAGGCTTGGCTGAGGGCGGCTGCGCGGTGAGCGATCAGCGACGCGCGATGGCCGAATGCCGACTGCCAGCTCAATGGCGCCCGAAGGCGACAGCGGACATCCAGCTCAGCGAACCTCTGCAATCCGATCCGACCCCTAGGCGAAGTTCGGAACGTCCGCTTTCGGGTGGCCTGCTAGCAATTGGTGTGGCGTGTCAGTGCTGCTCGAATACCGACTATGCTCGATGAGCGATGTTGAGGACAGTATCGACGAGCATCGCGACCGCGCGAGCGCCCGGTCCGTCGATGAGCATGCCGCACTCAAGATTTGAATGTCGCGACCGCCGCAGGAGGTTGGCTGAGCCGACATATGCGTTAACGCCATCGGCCACGACGACCTTGGCGTGGAAGGTCTCACCCAGCGCCGCGCCGTTGTGGCCGTCAGTGAAGCAGTAGTCGAAAACACCTGTCGCCAGCATCCTCAAGCGAACTCCAGCTCGGCCGCAAGCCATCAGCTGCGACGCGTCGCGCAGGATCAACACCCGCTGGGCCGCCGCCGTCGCTTCGAACAACTCCGCCGCCCAGGCCGCGCCGGCCTTGTCGATGAACGGCACCATGATGACGAGCCGGTCAATCGCTCGGCGGGCGATATGGGTGAACGCGTCGTGCGTGTCGGTGAGCGTCGTGAAGGCCTCGCCCGCATGGCGTTTCAGCGCCTCTCCGAACCGGCTTTGTTCGCCAGGCAGGGTGACGACGAGACGGGCTGTCCCCTTCGGTGAGACAAGATCCTGCGCCTTCACGTCCGAACGCGCTCATCAAAGAAGCCGATGATCCGCGGCGCGGTCGCGGCTTCCCAGGTCGGGGCCGGGCCGCCGCGCAGGGCGGCGCGCGACAGGAGCTGGTTCGAGGCCACGCAGGTGACTTCGCTGACCATGATGCAGGCGGGGCAGGCCCCGCCGCGTGAATCGCAAAGCGAGCCCGAGCCGCATCGCAGCAGCCGGGGGTCGATCGCCCGCCGCAGGTAATCCTCGGCGTGGTTGCGCCACATGGCCGAGATGTTGCCGAGGTCGGGCGTCATGCCCTTCCGATAGAGGACGAAGGCAAGGTCGGCGGGGAACAGGTGTTCACCCAGGCCGTCCGCGTCGAGGCCGGAGAGGTCGGCCAACGAGTGCATCAGCTGGTGGGCCAGGCTGTGCAGCAGCAGATAGACGTAGGACCCGAGACTCCGGGGCGTCCCTCCACGCTCGCGGTCTTTGTAATCCTCCAGGAAGGGCCCGAAGTCCTGATAGGTCTCGATCAAGCGCAGGCCGATATGCACGCCGTGCGGCGGCGTGTCCGGCACCTCGTTCAGCTCAAGCCAGCGCCGGACCTTGGCTTCGTCCAAACGGAAATAGAGCGCCTCGTTCCTCTGCTGGGTCACGTAGATCGGATGTTTTCGGCCGCCCGGGACCGGCAGGGCGTCGAAGGCCTTCAGCCGCACCGGCATGGCGACCGACCGTCCCTGCGACTCGCGATGGTAGATCGGTCCGGGCGACACCCGCGAATAGCCGAAGCTAAATTCGCAGATCGGCAAGCCGCGGATGAGCACCATCCGCTCGAGGCCCATCGTCTCAAGGAGGGGTCCGATCATCGCTTGATAGCGGGCCAGCGCCGCCGGATTACCCGCGACGTCGGAGAGTTGCGCGTCGGGCGTCATCACATCGACGGCTCCGAAGACCGGAAGCCGGTCGGCGATGTGCTCTTGCACGAAGGCGTTATGCTGCAGCGCCAGGCGGATCGGATCGTAGCGTCGGGCCCAGTTTTCCCGGTTCAGCGCCGCTCGCACCAGCGCGGGGCTCTGGACCTGCCCGCGCTCCACCACACCGCTGGCGTACCAAGCCTCGCGCGTCTGGGCGATCGCCCCCCGCCAGCGAAGAACGCCGTCCGGCGAGCGGCGCTCCTCAGCGCGCCGGAGCATGTCGAGGAGGTCTTGATACTCTTCCCACTCTGCTGTGCGCCCGGCATTGCGAAGCGCCGCCTCGATGTCCGCCTCGCTCGGCTCAGCGAGCGGGACGTCGTAAATGCGGGCGAGCGCCTGGGCGAGGTCGAAGCGCCGGCCTTCGGTCAGCAGATCGACGACATCGGCGCTGCGGAATTCAATGAAATTGCCGCGCTGGGGATAGAAGGCCGAGTTCGCTCGGTACGAGACCGGAAGCATGTTGACTTCGATGAACTCGTACTGGCGGCCCCCGGCCTGGCGGTCCGCCTCCAGGATTTCGTAGGTGTCGTGGTCGGGTTTCTTCAATTCCCGGGTCACGCCGCATTCGTCGCAAACGAACCGCCATTCCGAGAATACAGGCGCTCGGTTGCGCAGCGAATAGTTCCTGGCGCCGCAGGTGCAGACGTCGATCCGATGCACTCGGGAGTCGGCGGGATCGAAGCGGTATCCGCTTGGGCTGAGCGGCTCGATGCTGCCGGACCAATGGGCATAGACCACATCGACCTGGCCCCATCGCGCTTCGTGGTCGCCGCAACGCCGCGGCAAGGGCTGGTGGTCGAGGTCGTCGACGGAGGTGAACTCTCGGATCCGGCCGCAAACCCCGCACTGAAAAACCAGAGGATATGGCACGTAGCCGACCACGCTCGGGTCGGTCGGCTCGAAGTGCTGCTGATCGATCTCCACGCGGTTGGTGCGTGGGTCGAAGAAGTCTGGATCTAACGCCAAGGCTGGCGCGACCTCTCCGGCGGGCCGCGCCGAAAGGGCGCGCGACTGCCAGTTCTCCGCAAACTCCCGGATGCCGTCGAAGATCTGCGTTTCCGTCGTCCGGTCGAGTGTGACGGGACGGCGGATAGGGACAGACCGGCAGATACCCTTGCCCCCCTCCCAAGTTAGGAGAACGCCGGGCGCGTAGGAAGTTGCGAGTTGTACTCGCGAGCGCATCATCTTCGGCGGTTCGATGTCCGGGTTGGGCGGCGCGTCGAATCCCCCGCGCATCGCGGCGGGGCGGCGATCCCGCCAGCCATCATCCCGTTGCGGTGGGCGACCATTGGGCGGGCGGCTCACGCGTTGTCTCCATCAAGTTCGCCATCGGTTTCCGCCCCTGCGCCGCGTTGGCTGCGAATCGCCCGCATGACCCGCGCCAGGGCGGCGGAGTCGACCCGTGTGTTGTTCGTCCGCGAAGCCGGATCGTAAGCCGAGCCCACGATCATCCCGGCCTCATCGACGTCGCGCAGCGACGTCATCGGCTTTTTGAAGACCGCGGTCTGATCACTCCAATAGTCGCGCAGCCGGCTCTCGGTCGCTTGGGCCTGCATCGCGTTGGAGAACTCTCGAGACGCGCGATCCACGAGGCGGCGGTAGGGCTCGTCATAGACGGGCCGACCCACGTGGTCGCGCCCTCGGCCCTCGAAGCCTGCTGATCTCAGGATGAAGTTGCCGACCTCGTCCGGAAAGCGGATGGGCTCTCGTCGGGCGTCGGCGCCGAGGCGGCGCACGAAGTCAAATTGGGGGACCATGTCCTTGGTCGCGTCTGGCCGGCGAACGAACTCCACGCCCTCCTTGGTGATCGCCCAGGCCTGGATGTAGGACGCGAAGACCCGACGGATTGCGTTTTCCGCCCATCGCTCCACCGCCGGCGGTGCGATCATGCGCTCTAAGAACCGATGGAAGATGTCGTGCGTCTCCACGACATACCGATCCCGCCGGCTCTGCGGCGTGGGCAGGAGCATGACGAAGCCGACGTGGGTCCGCCCGACCCGGCTCGAGGCCTGGATGTATTCCGCGATGTCGGAGGGAAGGCCGGCGAAGAACATGCTGTTGAAGCGATCGACGTCGACGCCATGGCTGATCGCTGAGGTCGCCACGATGTTGCGGACGAGGTCATCTAGGGGCGGATAGTCCCGCCCGGCCAAGCTGCGCTCCGCGTCTCCCATGACGGTCTGGATGTCCTTCATGTCGACGCCGCCGGAAATGAGCCGGCTGTCGAAGTGCTCCAAGGGGATGCCGGCGGCCTGGTGCCCGAGGCGGACGGCCGCGTCGAGGGCGTCCATGATCTGGTCGCCGCCCTTCTTGTTTGTCACATAAGCCAGGGCGATCCGATGCAGGTCGACCACCGCCAGGACGTCTTCGTCGCGGTGATCCGCGAGGCAGCGATCTATGGCGGCGCGGCGCCAGTCACCGGCCCGTCCAGGACTGATCGCCACCCGCAGCCGTTGGATCGCGGCCCCTCGACTCTCATCCCTGACCAGGTCGGCCCACAGCTCGCCGATCAGAGTGTGAAAGACGCCCAGCACGTGAACCGAGGTCACGGTGTGGGTGGCGTCGTTGGTCATCAGGGAGACGTAGAGTCTCATCCAAGGCGACGTCGCCTCGGGTGCTTCCCATGGTGGCAGGACCTGGGCGAGACGCCGCCGGTCCGGATTGTCGGCCGGCGCCGGCGCCGGCTCGGCGAAGAAGGAATGGTAGATGTCAGGCCCGGGATAGGGGAAACGTAGCGCCCGGCGCTGGTAGAGCACCTCGATCTGGCGGTCTGGATCTGAGATCGTCGCGGTCGCCGCGATCACCTTGGGCATGCGGGCCGGGCCCCACTCGTCGCCCTGCCAGGTCCGCGCCAGCTGCAAGTCATCGCCGGCGGCGGTGTCGATCTCCTGGAAGACGTTCTCCAACAGCGTGTCGAACAGGCCGCTGAAGGTGCCGAGGCTTTCTTCGAGAAGGTGCGCCTCGTCCTGGATGATGAGTGAGGGGAAGGGGTCGAAGAAAACCCTCTGGCCATTTCGATAGGCGGGGAACACCGGACTGTACCCGGTCGCCCCAGGGCCATCTCTGAGATCCTCGATCTTGCGGGGGCTCTCCAGATGTCCCGTGGGCCCGACCCAGCGGGCAAGGCCGAACATGCCGACGACCTTGGCTATCGTGTCGGTGTGCTGGCCCAGCATGGCGAGCTTGTCGACGGTGCCGAGCAGGACCGATGGCGCCCGCGCGTAGATGGTGTCGTCCGTCAACAGGAAGGGGAGCGGCGTTAGCCCGCCATGGGCCTGGTTCCAGGCGCAGCGCCGGTTGAAGCAGATGATGGCCAGGCGCTTGGCCGTGGGCCCGTCGTTCTCATAGCGCCGAAGCCCGGTGGTCCACCCACAACATGGACAGGTCGGCACTTTGTCGTAAGCTGTTCGCAGATCGCGATAGCGTCGGCCACGCTCCCTGATGACGGCGGGCTCGTCCGCGCCTTCCTCGAGCCGGGAATCGTCGGGGTGTTCGGCATCGCTCGCGAGCGGCACATCCGCCGTAATGACCGAATACCGATTGGGCGTGTTGGAGGCCCCCACCCAGAACCCAATCTCGAACGGCCAGGTCCCAATGTTCTCTCGGCGTCGGATGAGCTCGGCATTCGCCAGCAGCCGCAGCAGGCGCTGCGCCTGCTGCAGGGTGAGGAGGCGAAGTGGGTAGCGGATCAGAACCGAGACGCCGCGATGCTTGCCACGGAGCCGGTCGAGGAAGAGCCCGATTAGCAGCGTGCCGTAGAAGGCCTCCGACTTGCCGCCGCCGGTGGGGAAATAGAGAAGGCTGACCGTGTTCTCGTCGAGCCGCGCGTCGTAGTAGGCCCGATACTCCGGCATCCGCGAGGCAAGCGTCGGAATGTGCGCAAGTACGAAGGCGAGCTGGAAAAGGCGCCACCCGCGGTTCGCGTCGGCGCCATCGCGCTCGAAGAAGGCGCGGTTCATCAGGAGCCAGGCTTCGTAGGGGGCCGCTCGTCGGCGAAGGGTCGCGGCGTTTGGCCCGTTAGGCCCAGCCGCCAATTGCTCGGCGGCGGCCTGCGCGTCGACCAGGAGGTCGACGCCGCGTCGAATGAAGCCGGCTTCCGCGATCTGCTCCGCCTCGTCGACCGCCAGGCGCTCAGTCTCGACGTCGGCGTCCTCGGCCGACAGCCCTTCCCTGACCTGGTGTCTCAAGCTGCTGACGTGGTCGCGGATCCAGGCTGTATAGGCTGCGGGCAACACCTGGAGGTCGCTGATCCGGAAACCCCGGTCAGCCAAGCGTCCGAACTGCGTCGGCACGTCGGCGCTTCGGGGAATGATCCGCGGTTGAACGAAACGCGGCGCCCAGGTGGTCCTAAGCGCGATGATCTCGTCGCGTAGGTCAGCGTCGATACCGCAGTTCAGCCCGATCGCAGGGTATTCCAGGAAGTGGCGGAACCGGTACGACGGCTCGACGCGGTCGAGGCGGAGCGGGATATGCGCCGCTCGGGGCAGCTCGACCTTGAGCGAGCACCCGAACAGCGCGTGACAGCGCATCAGCGCCTGCTGCAGTGAAACCTCGCGGGCTTGGTTATCGAGGGTGAGCCGGTAGGACTGGACCGTGGGATCGAGAAAGTCCTGCTGCCGTTCGGCTGTGATCGTCAGTTGCGAGAGGTCGGGTGCGACGTCGGTCGCATTGATCGGCAGGTTCCGGGCCGCTGCGAGGAAGACGTTATACGACGCCTCGCCCTGCGCATCGGGCGGGCGGATGGCGACGTTTCGCCAGGTTGAGAGGCGACCCGCCTCCGAGGCCAACCAACCCGCAACGCTGGCGGCGGCGGCCGCGCGCAGCCGGTCACGGTAAGTTTCGACGGCCGCCGCCAGCGCCGCGTCGTCCACCTCCAACCGCAGCGTCCCGACGGGTAGCGCCAAGGGAAGGCGGACCCACTTTCCGGGGAGGGGTGCCGGATCGATCAGCCCATATGGAATGCGCCGGCCGGCGCGCAGCAGGGTCGCGATCCGGGGACGCGGTTCCTCATCCTGTTGCTGCGCCGGATCTTGGCCGGCATCGGCTGGCTCGGCCGCCTCGGCCGGAGCCTCGACTACCGCCTGGTCATCCATGTCGCCGCGGACCAGCTCGATACCTTGAGCCTGGTAGGCCTCGATCCGCACCTGCTCCTGGATTTCGGAGCGCCGCCTACGCACCTCCGATCGACCGGCTTCGGTCAGGTCGCGCCACCGCGGCCGGTCCAGCCCTTGTTCGGCGAACAGCTGCTGGCGTCGCGTGCGGATCGCGAGGTCGACGGCGGCTTGGGTGGCCGTGTTTAGCCGAAAATCGATATCTAGACCGTTGCGGGGGTCCTGCAATTCCGCCCAGGTCGGCAGGGCCCTGATAAAGACCGCCGCGCGCGGTTCGATGGTGAGGTCGCCGGCGACCCCAGACCTCGCGGTGAAGTCGAGACCGATGGCCGCAATCCGGATATCTGAGGTCTCGTCCTCCTGGCCGCTGTCGTCAAAGCGCGGCAAGAGCTGGCCGGAGAAGATCGCCCTCCGAGGCGAACGGCCGAAGATGACCTGCCCTTCGTCGGCGCCGGAAACCCGGGCAACGATGAGGTTGACCAGGGCGTCGCAGACCGCCTCCTTGACCTCTGAATCAATGTCCCGCAGCTGCGCGGCCGTGTAGCCGATGCTCATCCTCGGAACTCCCGGCGCGCGGTGACGGTGGCGACGAACTGCTCGGCCGCGGAGCGGACCGCCTTCACGCTGGTCAATCGATCGAGTTGTGACGCGTCGGCGCCGTGCGGATCCACAAGGATGCTGCGGTAGGCATCGTACAGCACGGCGCCGACGCGCTGCCGGACGGAACGTTGGGCGATGACGGCCCAGGCCCAGAACCGGCGCGCAGCGCCGTCTGACAGGCCCAGGGCTGCCATGAACCGCAGGAAGGTCTCTCGGTCGCGCGGCGCATGGGGCACCACGTCGTGCAAGGCCTTGTCGGCCTCGTCGTGGAGGGTCACCCAATAGCGGATGGTGGCAGGCTCGACACGCGGTAGCCCCATCTTTTCGGACACGACACGCAGCCGCGCGGAAACGGACTGGCCTGGCATCAGGGCATCGAATTTCTCGCGGACTAGGTCGTGGTAGGTCCGGATCTCCTCGGCCGCGACTGCCGAGATGTTGAGCAGCGGCCGCATCTTCTCGATGAATGCCCGGCCCATGACGCAGATCTCGTCGCCTTTGCCCACCTTGGATGCCTCGGTCTCGCCGTAGCTGACGAGCGCTTGGCTCGGAAGTTTCGAGACGAGCCGGGTGCGCGGGCGGGCGATGACCGTCAGATCGTTCGACAACGTGAACTCGATCAGGTCGCGCGGTGTCCGCGACGGCCCGGCCATGTCGACGACCGACCCAAGTGGAACCTCGACATCCTCCGGCGGCGCCTCGAGGCTGTCGAGGTTGATCGCGGCCCCGCCGAGGCGGCTGGCGGCCTCGCGCGTCTTTTGAGCCAAGAGGCTGAGTCGCTGCTGCAGGGACGAGAATTCGGGGTACTCGGAGAGCCGAAGCGCATCCCGACTGGTCGATCGGATCGTGTCGAGATCGAGGAGGATCAGCAACTCCTTGGGAAGCCATGGCTTGGCCATCCAACCCAGGAGTTGGGCCCGCGTCGGCCCTACGAGGACCATTCTGAAGAAGTGATTGCGCTCGGCGTCTGGAAGGCTCGCGATGTCGGCGGCACCTTGCACGTCGGTGAAGTGGATCATGCCGTTGTCGATGCGGGCTTCCAGGTCTGGAAGTCGCGACGCTAGGTCGTCGTAGGCGAGCTCAGCGATCAGATCGCTTCGGAAGACAAACAGGCACTTGGAGCTGGAGCCAAGGTACTTCCGCACCGCCGCCTCGACGAGCGACGACATAGGCGTCGCCAGATCGACCTTTCCCCGCAGTTCGCGGGCCTTGGCGACCGAGGCGGTCAGGTCGTCATACGCGACTTGGGAAAGCACCGAGCTCGGCTCGGTCAGGTCCGCGATCAAGGCATTGACTTGGTACGCCGCGACCTGCTCCGCCGCGACGGCCGAACCCATCTCCTCGGTGACGTAGTCGCTGAGTGCGCCAAGCGAGGCTGGCAGGGATGCCGCACGGCGAAGTCGGCCAATCAGTCGACGGACGATTTCGGCGCCGCGCAGATCGCCGGCGTCCGTTGCCGTCGTGGCAAGTGACCGGAGGCGCGCAACCTCCGCGACGAGATCGCCGCCGAAGCCTTCCACCGCGATGCGCTCACAGCCTCGCCATTGGGTGGGCGTTTCCTGAGCTGGGGCCGCGACGGCGCTGTCCACGGCGAATACGACCTCCGACAGGCAAGGCTTACGTTCCACCCTTGCACGCACACGGGTTTCGATCGCCAGCGCCTCGAACCGGACTGCGTCGAAGGTCCAGGGATCATCGGTCAAGGCGACGACACCGATGCCGCGATGGGCCGCCTCGACCTTGGCGGTGAGTTCCCTGATCCTCTCCCGCCAGTGCAGGCCGAGCCGTGCGCGCCCTCGCCGCGTCAGGTCGAGAAGCAGCGCGTCAAGGGGGAGGGCCGCAGCGTTGATGCGGGCAGCCGCGGCGTCGTCGGCCCGCAAGGAGAAGGCGAAGTAGGGCGCCGCCTTGGGATCGTCCGCCAAGCCCGTCCGGCTCTGCACCCGTAAGTCGGTCTTGCTGCGGGCATGCCAGAGAAGGTGACCGTGGTCGGGTACGGGACCGCTCAGCGGGCCGCTCGCAACCATCTCGTCGAGGTTGGGATGGCGGAATTCATCGTAGACCCGGCCGTCGCGCGCCCGGCCGGTGAGGGTTTTCACGCGCGACAGGGCTTGGTGATAGTCCGCCAGGCCAGCCTGGTCGGCGTACCGGATAGCCCTGACATGATGCTGGGTGTGACAGCGCGCGATCGTGGTCTTGTCGGCGTAGACATCCTTGAGGGGTCTATGGACGGTGCTGGCCGCCGGGAAGAGTAGCGTCCGTAGCCCGATCGGCGTGGACAGGGCCGAGAACTTTTCGCCATCGTGGACGACCTCGATCGCCGTCGCGGCAAGGCAGTCAGCCAGGCACGTCAGGACGGCGCTGGCGGCCAGCGAGATTTCCGACGCCGGCCAGATCAGCACCGTGCGACGCCCGCCGTCACCGGCCGCTTTCGCGATGATCTCCACGAGCTTGCGGTAGGGCGGCGCGACACCCAACGAATGCTGGCTGCCAATCTGGTGGAGCGGGAGCCCGCCAAGCGCTTGGACATAGGCGGCTGACGGCCGCTGCGTCCGCGGTGGTAGCGCTGCGGCCGCCGCTCGCTTGGCCACGGAGTCGGCCATCTGACGGGCGAGCTGGCCCCTTTGGCCCGCTGCCGCCTGCCGTTGATCGAAGCGCGTCTGGAAGCCGACACGCGGCCCACGGCCTCGGCCATCCCAATCACGCGACATGGCGGCTCGCGGGCTGCTGGGCCGACGCTTCGTAGGCCGCGACAGCCGCCTTTTCGGGGTCGGCGTGAATCTTCAACGCCGTCTTCAGGCAGGCAGGCTTGGGCAGATCGAGCGAGCGCAAGAGCTGCACCGACACCGCCGACGTTCCCGAGAGCGCACGATATCGGACGTCGGCCGCAGCGGTGTTCAGGAGTTGGCAAACAAGGGCAACATCCGCCGCCCGGTCCCCCGCCAGGACGATGGTGTGGTTCTCGGTGACGAAGCCGCCCCAACGGGCATAGACGGCGGGGTCGACGACCGCCGCCACCAGCCGCCGGGGCTGCTTGTTGTTGGTCGTGCGCTGCAACACCGCCGCGGGTCGACGGACGATCGAAGTCGACTCCTCGGTGAACGAGACGAAATCCGCGCCTTTCCCGTCCTTGCCTGCGGGCTGGCATGGTCGGCCGGGCTTGACATTCTTGGCCCAGATCAGCGGGAAGGCGTCAGCCTCCGCCGCCCGGCGCAGGCGATCACCCTCGCGGTTCCAGACGAAGTAGCCTGCCTTGGCGGAGACCCCATAGTCGGCAAGCGTGGCGCCGCCGTGCGGCATGGCGCTGAGGGTCGGGCACGGCCAAGGCTCTTCCCAATCCTTCGGCAGGGGATAGGCCCCGATGTCCGTGATGCCAGTCGTCGCGCTGATGGCGCAGAAGCGTGTGTCCGCCCGGCCTTCCGCGCTGGTCTTTCGCAGCAAGAGGACACTGACGTCCTGGGCCACGTCAGCGAAAACCTCGTCTCGCGGGCCGACCTCGGCGACGCATAGTACCTGTGCCTGGTCACGGAGATAGCCGCGAAGCTTGGTGTACAGCGGACCCGTGCGGAAGCTCGACGGGATGACTAGCGCAACCAGGGCGCCCGGCTTTGCGGCCCGGAGGCACAGCTCGACGAAGACGGCGTATTTGTTGATGTTGCCGCTGTGGGCGACCTTCTTCCAGTGGTCGCCGGCCAGCACCGCGGGCGTGATCCGGCCGTAGGGCGGATTGGCGACCACGAGATCGAATTCGGCCTTCCATCGGCGACGCAGCGCATCGCCGACCTGGACATCGATGGAAGAGGCGCCGCCAAGCGCCAAGCGCTCGGCGATGAGGGTGCGGGAGATCCGCGCTAGGCCCGGATCGATCTCCACCCCCCGCAGCCGGCCTGTGACCTGGCCGGCTTTGGCGCCCTTGGCGGTCATCCGCGCCGCTATGGTTGATAGGAAGGCGGCGCCGCCAGCGGCGGGATCAAGGACCGAACCCGACCGGAGATCGAACCCATATTCGACAGCGAGGTTCAGCACCGCATTCGCCAGATAGGGCGGGGTGAAGTAAGCGGCTTGATCGCGCCGCACGTCGGCGGAGAGGAGCAGGGTGTAGAAGACGCCGACCCAATAGTGGCGCTCGTCGACGGTCAGCGCCGCGAGGGCGCGTGCGAGGCTTCCGAGCTCATCGTCGCCGATCCGAGCGTGCAGAAGGTCACGGGCAAGGCGCACCCGCGCGGTGTCCGTGCTGCAAGAAGACCCGACCTCCTTCGCAGCCCGCCTCGCATGCGCAAGAATTGCGCGCCCGCCCTTTCGCCAAGTCACCATCTTGGTTCACGCCCCAAACGATAATCGCGCGGCAGAGAACTCTACGCAACTACTCCGAGTATCATAATAGCAGAAAATCTGGCCACTGCGGCCAGCGATCGGAAGCGGGAAATAGAGCAATTCTGCGGATGGCGCACGCCTGGCTGGGGCCTCTAGGCGGGAGGTGCGCGTGCGCGCCATTCCGCGGCGTAGCTGAAGTACCCGGGGCCACGCTTTTCGAGCGTCTCCAGCACACCCGACGGAGACAGCCACTGCGTCTGCTTATCGCGCTGGGGCGAACGTCCGCAAGTGGCACAACCCCGACCTCCGGTGCGATTGTGGCCAATGTCTGCTTTGCGGAAGCAGCAATACTGTACTTGATGGCTGATATGGGCGCGAAGCGGACGTTGTCTGCCGCAATGGGGCGCTCAAGAGCACACCTACCCTCACTCCAGTTCGATCACGACAACGGGGCTTTCGATTTCGTACTTCGTAGGAACGGAATTTAAGGAAAAGAATGGTGCGGGTGGTCGGACTCGAGCCGATGTCGGGGCTGGCATCACCCATCTCGCCGCGCCTGCTTTTCCATGTTTCGCAGGGCGCTCATGATGTAATCTGGGTTTATGGCTATGGTTCTCGATATTCCATCCGATCTGCAGGCCCGCATTGACGCCATCGCAGCCCGGTCCAGCCTATCCCCCTCCGAGGTCATCGCGGATGCCCTGAAGAACGGGCGCTCGCTCGAATGGCAGGAGCGTTTCCTGGACAAGGTGGCGGAGGGCATGCAAGCGGCGGAACGGGGTGAGTTTGCCACGTCCGATGATCTGGACCGCGTCGTGAACAAATGCCGCCCGAGTTGATGCGGCTTGTCTGGACGGGTGCAGCCCTCGCCCATCTCGAGCAGATTCAGGACTACATCGCTCAGGACAACCCGGCAGCGGCCTATAGGCTGGCGCGGGATCTGACGGAGCGCGGCAAGCCGCTCTCTGGCCGATCACCCGATGTTGGGTCGCAGGGGCCGGGCCAAAGGGACGCGTGAATTCGTTCTGCCTGACACCCCCTATATCATCGTCTACAGAGTGACGGATCGCGTGGAAATCCTCGCGGTCGTCCACGCCGCGCGTGAGTGGCCGGAAGGATTCGAGTAATTCTAGCAATCCGTCTTTGGCTTAAATAGCGACCGCGCCAAGGCAAGCCCGCTTGAATAGCGGCGGACGGGCGGCATCGCGCAAAGGAACATGGCGCGGCCGAGCGGAGCGAGGTCGAACCGGCGCCTTGGGTTGGTGGGCGGCAAGGCGCGAAAAGAAGTGGTGCGGGTGGTCGGACTCGAACCGACACTCTGTCGCCAGAAACGGATTTTGAGTCCGTCGCGTCTACCATTCCGCCACACCCGCAACAGAACAGCCCAGGGATAAGGCGGGGAAAAGCTCCGCGCAAGCCGGGGCGAACCGCCCAGCCTCACTCGCCGGCTGGCGCGGGTTTCGGCTCCGGCAGCTTCACCCAGTCCGGCACATCCGGCGCGATCCGGGCCTCGCCGGCGGTCAGCGGCCGCCCGTCCAGCGCGGCCAGGCGCAGCAGGGCCATGGCGCGGCCATCGCGGCCACTGCGCAGCTCGCCCTGGGCAGCGCCCGCCGCATCCGTCACCGGCGTGCCGGGGGCGGGCAGGGCGCCCTCCACCCGCACCGGCAGGATCCGGCGCTTCAGCAACCCGCGGTAGCGGGTCCGCGCCGTCAGCTCCTGGCCCATGTAGCAGCCCTTGGTCCAGGAAATGCCGGACAGCTCGTCGAAGCCGGCTTCCAGCAGGATGGTGCCCTCCGGCTCCAGGTCCGCCGCCTCCGGCAGGCCGAGTGCCAGGCGGTGGCGGTCCCAGTCCTCCGCCGTCGCGTCCGCCGCGATCGGGGCGGTGGCCAGCACCCGGAACCCGGCCTCGGCCAGGCGCGGATCGGGGGCGGCGATGGCGCCCTCGGGCGGGGCCGCGCCGCCCCAGACGACGTGCACGGCAAATTCGTCAGCCACCCGCAGCGCCACCTTGGACCGCAGCCGGAAGCGGGACAGGCGCTGGGCGACGGCGGCGGCGCCCGCCGCCTCGGTCTCCAGCAGCAGGCGCTCGCCCTCGGCCAGGATGAAGAAATCCGCCAGCCACTTGCCCTGCGGCGTCAGCAGTGCGGCAAACACGGCGCGGCCGGGCTCGGCGAGCGCGACATCATTGGACACCAGGCCCTGGAGGAAGCCCACGCGGTCCTCGCCGCTGAGCTCCACCACGGCCCGCGCGGGAAGGCGGGCGATCGGCATGGGCAAGACATGAGCCCGCTCGCCGCCCGGCGCAACCTGCCCATCCCTGGCGGGGCATGCTAACCCCGCCCGGTGCGAATCCTCTTCGTCTCCTCCACCCGCATCGGCGATGCGGTGCTGTCCACGGCGCTGCTCGATCACCTGCTGCGCGCCCACCCGACAGCCCACTTCACCATCGCCTGCGGCGCCGTCGCCGAAGGCGTCTTCGCCCGCATGCCGCATCGGGACCGCACCATCACCCTGGTGAAACGGCCCTATGGGCTGCATTGGCTGGGGCTGTGGCGGCAGGTCGCCTTCACCTGGTGGGACCTGGTGGTGGACCTCCGCGCCTCCGCGCTCTCCTTCCTCATCCCCGCCCGGCGCCGGGTCATCGCCCGCGGCGGCCGCCACCCCGGGCACCGGCTGACCCATCTGGGCGAGCTCCTGGGCCTGAACCCGCCGCCGCGCCCGGTCGCCTGGTTCTCGGCGGCCGATGCGATCCACGCCTCCGCGCTGGTGGCCGGCGGCGGGCGCTTCATCGTCCTCGGCCCCTCCGCCAACTGGGACCGCAAGGTCTGGCCGGCCGAGCGCTTCATCGCCGCCCACCAGGCACTCACCGCCCCCGGCGGCCCGCTCGCCGGCGCCCGTACGGTGGTGCTGGCCGGGCCAGGGGCCGCGGAACGCGCCATGGCCGCCCCCGTGCTCCAGGCCATCCCCTGCGCGATCGATGCGGTCGGCGCGCTCAGCCTGCCGGAATGCGCGGCGCTGCTCTCCCGCGCCGCGCTGTTCCTCGGCAATGATTCCGGGCTGATGCACCTCGCCGCCGCCGCCGGGGCGCCGACCCTGGGCCTGTTCGGCCCCACGCCCGCCTCCGAATACGGCCCGATGGGCCGCTGCGCCGCCGCCGTCCTGGCCGATGGCCCGCCCGGGGAGGCGCCCATGGAAGCGCTGCCGGTCGCCAAGGTGGTGGAAGCCGCCACGCGGCTGCTCAGCAACACCAAGGTGGCCGCGTGAAACTCTCGGCGCTCGTGGTCGCCCGCAACGAGCAGGACCGCCTGCCCGATTGCCTGGCGAGCCTCGGCTTCGCCGATGAGGTGGTGGTCGTGCTCGACCGCACCACGGATGCGTCAGCGGCCATCGCCCGCGCCGCCGGCGCCCGAATCCTCGAAGGCGCGTGGGAGCTGGAGGGGGAGCGCCGCAACGCCGGCATCGATGCCTGCACCGGTGACTGGGTGCTGGAAGTCGATGCCGATGAACGCGTCTCGCCGGATCTCGCGCAGGCGGTGCGCGCCACCATCGCGACCTCCGCCTTCGCCTGGCACCAGGTGCCGGTCGACAACTACGTCGGTGACCGGCTAATCCGCCATGGCTGGGCCGGCAGCTTCGGCACCACCTCCGTTCCGCGCCTGTTCCGCCGCGGCGCCAAGCGCTGGCGCATGCAGCGCGTGCATCCGGGCCTGGACTGGACCGGGACGCAAGGCCCCAAGATCACCCAGGGCGCGCTGATCCACTTGGTCGATCGCGACATCGCGGACATGCTGAAGCGGCTCGACCGCTACAGCACCGCCAAGGCACGGGACCTGGTGGCATCGGGCGATATCGGCAGCCTCGCCGGGAATTGCCGCCGCTTCGTGTCGCGGGCCTTCAAGAGCTACGTCTCCCGTCGGGGTTACAAGGAAGGCGCCTGGGGCGTGCTGCTCGCCTTCTGCACCGGCGCCTTCCCGCTGCTCTCCTACCTGAAGGCGCGGCTGGAGCCCGGGAAGCATCGCGAGTGAAAATCGCGCAGATCATGGCCGGCGCGCCGATGGGCGGCGCCGAGGGCTTTTACGAACGCCTCAGCATCGCGCTGCACAAGGCGGGTGACGAGGTGCTGCCGGTGATCCGCCGCGATGAGGATCGCGCGCTGCGGCTGGTCGTGGGCGGCCTGGTCCCGGTGCAGCTCGGCTTCCGCGGCCCGTTCGACCTGCTGACCGCGCCAAGGCTCCGCCGCGCGCTGGAGGGCTTCGCGCCGGATGTCGCCATCGCCTGGATGAACCGCGCCGCACGCTTCGCTGTCCGCGCCCTGCCGAAGCCACGCCGCGTGCCCTTGGTCGGGCGGCTCGGCGGCTACTACGACCTGAAATACTATCGCGGCTTCGACCACCTGGTCGGCAACACCCAAGGCATCCGCGACTGGCTGATCGCGGAGGGCTGGCCCGCCGACCGCGCGCATAAGCTGCCGAATTTCGTCGAGGATTTTTCCGGCCAGCCGCCGGCAACGCTCGCCGGCACCACGCGTCTCCTCGCCATGGGGCGCCTGCACCGCAACAAGGGCTTCGACACGCTGCTGCATGCGCTCCGGGACCTGCCGCAAGGCGCGCATCTCTCGCTTGCCGGCGATGGCCCGGAGCATCAGGCGCTGCAGCGCCTGGCGCAGCAGCTCGGCGTCGCCGACCGCGTCACCTTCCTCGGCTGGCGGCAGGATCGCGGCGCGCTGCTCGCCGGCTGCGACATCTTCCTCTGCCCGTCGCGGCATGAGCCGCTAGGCAATGTGGTGCTGGAAGCCTTCTCCGCCGGCCGCCCCGTCATCGCTGCGGCATCCCATGGCCCGCGCGAGGTCATCCGCGATGGCGAGACCGGGCTGCTGGTGCCGATCGAGGATGCGCCGGCGCTCGCCGCCGCCGCCGCGGCGCTGATCGCGGATCCGCAGCGCGCCGCCGAGCTCGCGCGGCAGGGCCGCGCCGAATTCGAAACCACCCATGCCGAAGCGCCGGTCGTGGCACAATGGCGCGGCTTCCTGCACCGCATCGCGAAGGAGAGAGCCTGATGTGCGGCATCGCCGGCCTCGCGCTGCGCAACGGCGTCACGCCGTCCACCGCCATGCTCGCGGCCATGAATGCCGCCCTCGGCCATCGCGGGCCGGATGGCAGCGGCCAGCATGTCAGCGGCAATGTCGCGCTCGCCCATACCCGCCTCGCGATCATCGACCTGCAGACCGGTGACCAGCCGCTCCTCGCCGGCCCCACCGCGCTGATCGGCAATGGCGAGGTCTACAACTACCGGGAGCTCCGCACCGAGAACCAGCTCGCCTGCGTCACGGGGTCGGATTGCGAGCCGCCGCTGCATCTCTATCGCCGCGATGGCATCGGCTTCGCGGAACGGCTGCGCGGCATGTACGCAATCGCGCTGCACGATCCGGCGGAGCGGCGCCTGGTGCTGGCGCGCGATCCCTTCGGCATCAAGCCGCTCTACATCGCCGAATTCGCCGACGGCATCGCCTTCGCGTCCGAGCCGCAGGCGCTGCTCGCCGCCGGCATCCTGGCGCCGGCGCTCGATGGCGACCGGCTGAAGGAGCTGCTGCAGCTCCAGTTCACCACGGGGGCGGAGACCATCTTCCGCGGCATCACCCGCCTGCTGCCGGGCGAGACCATCGCCATCGCGGATGGCCGCATCGTGGAACGCCGCCGGCGCGCCGCGCTGCCCGAAGGCGGCCCGGAGGAGATCGGGGAGGAGGAAGCGCTCGCCCGCCTCGATGCCGCGCTGGAGCAGAGCGTCGACCTGCACCAGCGGAGCGACGTGCCCTACGGCATGTTCCTCTCGGGCGGCACGGATTCGGCGGCGATCCTCGCGATGATGGCGCGGCTGAACGACCGTCCGGTGCTCGCCTTCACCGCCGGCTTCGACGTGTCGGGAGCGGCCGATGAGCGGGAGGCGGCGGCGCGCGCCGCCAAGGCCGCCGGCGCGCGGCATGTGTCGATCGACGTGACCCGGGCGGAGGTCTGGCGGCACCTGCCGGCCATCGTCGGCGCCATGGATGATCCCGCCGCCGACTACGCCATCATCCCCACCTGGTTCCTGGCGCGCCGGGCGCGGCAGGAGGTGAAGGTGGTGCTCTCCGGCGAAGGCGGGGACGAGATCTTCGGCGGCTATGGCCGCTATCGCAGCGCCATGCGGTCCTGGTGGCTCGGCGGCAAGACGCCGCGCCGCAAGGGCGCCTTCGACGGCCTGGACGTGCTGCGGACGGAGCCGACCGGCTGGCGGGACGGCATCGCGGCGGCGGAGATCGAGGCCGGGGCGGGCGGGCGCACCCGCCTGCAGGGCGCCCAGGCGCTGGATGTCGCGGATTGGCTGCCGAACGACCTGCTGACCAAGCTCGACCGCTGCCTGATGGCGCATGCGGTGGAAGGCCGCACGCCCTTCCTCGACCCCGGCGTCGCCGCCGCTGCCTTCCGCCTGCCGGATGCGCTGAAGGTCCGGCGTGACATGGGCAAGTACCTGCTGCGCCGCTGGCTGGAGCGGCACTTCCCGGCTTCCGAGCCCTTCCGCCCCAAGCAAGGCTTCACCGTGCCGATCGGCGCCTGGATCGCGGAGGATGGCGCGCGGCTCGGCGCGCTGGTTGCGGCCCAGCCCGGCGTCGCGGAAATCGCGAAGCCCGACCGCGTGCAGGCGCTGTTCCGCGCCGCCGCCGGCAAGAAGGAAGCCTTCGCCGCCTGGCACCTGCTGTTCCACGCCCTCTGGCACCGCCGCCATGTCGAAGGCCGCCAGATGCTGGGCGATGTGTTCGAGGCGCTGGCCGAGCGCTGATCAGAAGATCGACCACCCGGTGATGGAGCCGAAGGTGCCGAGGGCGAGGGTGGCGGTCACCGAATTGCCCTGTGCGTCCAGGCCCGGCCCCCAGGCGGCGACCGCGCAGCGGTCCGGGACGATGGCGAGAATGCCGCCGCCGACGCCGCTCTTACAGGGCAGGCCGATGCGATAGGCGAATTCGCCCGCCGCGTCATAGGCGCCGCAGGTGAGCATGATGGAGACGACCCGTCGGGCATCCTGCGGGGACAGCAGCCGGGACCCATCCGCCTGCAACCCGTGCCGGGCGAGAAGGAGCCCGGCCCGCGCCAGCTCCGTGACGCTGACGGTGATCGAACATTGCCGGAAGTAGTGGTCGAGCGTCTGCTCCACCGGATTGCGCATATTGCCGAAGCTCGCCATCAGATGGGCCAGGGCGCGGTTGCGATGCCCGGTCTCGGATTCCGAGGCGGCGATGACACGGTCGACGTCGAGATCGGGATTGCCGGTCTCGGCCCGCAGCAGGTCGCGGAGCAGGCCCAGCGCATCGCCGGTCTCCGCAAGCAACTGGTCGGTGACGACGATGGCGCCGGCATTGATCAGCGGGTTGCGCGGGATGCCATGTTCGAACTCGAGCTGGAACAGCGAGTTGAAGGCGGTGCCGGAGGGCTCGCGGTGGACGCGGCGCCAGATGGCCTCGTCACCGCGGCTGAGCGCGAGTGCCAGGGTGAACACCTTGGAGACGCTCTGCAGCGAGAAGCGGACGTCCTGGTCGCCGGCGCCATGGACCGTGCCGTCGATGCCGGCCACCGCGAAGCCGAACTGGTGGGGATCGACATTGCCGAGTGCCGGGATATAGGTCGCGACCTTGCCTTCGCCGATATGCGGGCGAATGGCGTCGAGGACCCGGCGGGCCGCATCTGCGAGGTCGACCATGGGGTTTTGCCTCCGTCGCCGACATGCAGCACGTGCCGAGGCTCGACGTCCAGCGCCTCGGGTCAGGGCGATCCCGGTGCCGGAGACGGCCGAACGGCGGAGGCGCCTCCGGCGCCGACCGGCGCGGCGCTCCGTCGTGGCAGGCCATTCGCGGCGGCGATCAGCACCAGCAGCAGCGCGATCCACCAGCCCTGCCAGACGCCGTAGCTGAGGCCGCCGACCACCGCGGCCGCGACCAGCGCGCCCATGCTGGCCGGCCGGTGCCGCGCCGCGGCCGCGAGCGTCACCACCAACGCCGCGGCCAGCACCGCGCCGATCAGCCCGAGCTCCAGCCAGACCTGCAGCGGGCCGTTGTGCGGATGCAGCGGCAGGCGCTGCGCGGCCGACCGCCCGAACCAGTCCCGTGACGCCGGGGAGGTGAGGTGCAGGCGCTGCAGTGTGCGCTCCGGCGCCACGTCGCGCCCGCCGGGGACAGCGCGGCTCGCCTCCAGCCCCCAGCCGGCGATCGGGCGGTCGGCGATGCGTTCCAGCGCGAAATCCCAGATCACCAGGCGATGCGCGGCCGATGGCGGCAGCCGCTCCGCGTTGAACCCGCTGCCGAGCACGGCGCCGAACAGCGGCGGCGCCGCCAGGATCACCGCGGCGAGCCCGGCCGCGACCAGCCGGAATGTCAGGCGCGGCGCCAGCGCCGCGATGCCGCCGCCGGCGAGCCCAGCCAGGATCGCGAGCTTGGCGCTCTCCGCCGGCAGCCAGAGCGCGACCGCGACCGCAGCGATCGCGAGCGCCGCCCGCATCCAGAGCGCGATCGGCGCGGCGAGCGCCAGCGGCAGCAGCACCGCGAAGACGGTGATCGCGGGCTTGATGCCGAAGCCGAGCGTCGCGGGTGCTTCGCGGAGGCCGCGCACCGCCGCGCGCAGCGCATTGCCGGTGGCGTAGTCGATCGCCGCCAGCTCGACGCCGGCGGCGAGCCCCGCGGCCAGCCACAGCGCCAGCCGGTGCTTCGCCGCATCCTCGGCCCGCGCGACGGCCCCCGCCGCCGCGGCGCCGAGCAGCGCGAAGCCGCCGAGCGAGAGCGCATCCAGCAGCGCCCGTTTCGGCTCCAGCGCCCAGAGCGCCGAGAGCGCCGCCCAGCCGAACAGCGCCAGCGCGGCCCAGAGCGGCGCACCGCGCGGCGCCGGCGGGCGCTTCTCCGCCCGCCAGGCGAGCACCACCGTCGCCACCAGCGCCACCAGCGCCAGCGGCGCGATGGCACGGAACTGCAGGACGCTCGCCGCCGGCATGACCAGCAGCAGCAGCGCGATCGGGAAGGCAGGGGAGGTGCGGCTCACGGCCGCCGCAGTAGCCCCGGCCCTGCTTTGGCGCAACGCCGAGGGCGGAAGCCAAGCGGTCGCAGGCCGCCACCCATTCCTGCGGAGCAAGGCGAAGCCGATGCTCCGGGGCCGCGAATGCGGCCCCGCGCACGACCGGCAGTCGCCGCCGACGCGCCCTGACGGCGCGTAAGCCAAGCAAACCGGAGGTTTGCGCCCGGCGTTTGAGGGTGCCAAAGAGAGCGCAGGAGGACCCTGCCATGGCCCATTTCGACCTCATCCTGCGCGGCGGCGCCTGCGTGCTGCCCGGCGGCATCGAGACGGTGGATGTCGGCGTGCGCCACGGCCGCATCGCTGATATCGGCGACCTCCGCACCGCCGAGGCGGCGGAGACCCTCGACTGCGCCGGCCTGCATGTGCTGCCCGGGCTGATCGATCCGCATGTGCATCTGCGCGACCCCGGCGACAAGTCGGTCGAGACGCTGGCGACCGGCACCAAGGCGGCGCTGCTCGGCGGCCTCGCCGCGGTCTTCGACATGCCGAACACCCAACCCTCGATCACCACGCGCGAGCAGATCGACCGCAAGCGGGGGCAGATCGAGGCCGAGGCCTGGGTCGATGTCGGCATGTATATCGGCGGCACCCGCGCCAATACGCCGGAGCTCGCGAGCCTCGAGCTGCAGCCCAATGTCTGCGGGATCAAGATCTTCGCGGGCTCCTCGACCGGCGACCTGATGATCGAGGATGACGAGAGCCTGGAGCGCGCGATGAGGAGCGGCCGGCGCCGCATCTCCTACCATTCGGAGGATGAGTACCGCCTGCAGGAGCGGAAGCCGCACTACACGGCGGGCATGCCGCACATCAAGCACGCGGAATGGCGCGACGTGGAATGCGCCTTCCTCGGCACGCGGCGGCTGATGGCACTGGCCCGCAAGACCGGCCGGCCCGCCCATATCCTGCACGTCTCGACCGCGGAGGAGCTGGAATACCTCGCCGATTACCGCGACGTCGCGACGGTCGAGGTGCTGATCAACCACCTGTCGCAGACCGATGAGGCCTATGGCCGCCTCGGCGGCTATGCGGTGATGAACCCGCCGATCCGGGATGCCAGGCACATGGAGGCGGCCTGGGAAGCGGTCCGCAACGGCACCGTCGACACGGTCGGGAGCGATCACGCGCCGCATTCCCGCGCCGCCAAGGAACGCCCCTGGCCGGACACCGCGGCGGGCCTGACCGGCGTGCAGACCCTGGCGCCGCTGATGATCGACCATGTGAATGCCGGCCGGCTGTCGCTGCTGCGGCTGGTGGACCTGATGTGCGCCGGCCCGGCGCGGGTCTATGGCGTGACCGGCAAGGGGCGCCTCGCCGCTGGCTACGATGCCGACTTCACCATCGTCGACATGAAGAAGACCCGCGTGATCGAGGAGAGCTGGATCGTCTCGCCCTGCGGCTGGACGCCCTTCGCGGGCCAGAAGGTCACGGGCTGGCCGGTGATGGTGGTGCTGCGCGGCGGCCTCGCGATGCGGGACGACGCGGTCATCGGCACCCCGCGGGGCCGCCCGGTGGTCTTCGCGGAGGCGCGGGGGGCGTGATCCCGTCCGATGACTGGAGGGGCGATAGCCCCGGAGGTCTGAATCGGCCGGGCCAATATCTCTCGGCGGCGGAGGCCATTACGTCGCGTCGGTCGATCCGCGCCTTCCTGCCGACGCCGGTGCCGCGGGAGACGGTCGCGCGTTTGCTCGCCATCGCATCCCGTGCGCCTTCCGGCTCCAACACCCAGCCCTGGCGGGTGCATGCGCTAGCCGGGGCGGCGCGGGAAGCGCTCTGCGCCGACCTGATGGCGGCGCATGAGGCGGGAACGCCGGAGGAGCGCGAATACGCCTACTACCCCGACCCCTGGTTCGAGCCCTACCTGGCGCGGCGGCGCAAGGTGGGCTGGGGCCTTTACGCGACGCTCGGGATCGAACGCGGCGACACCGTGCGGATGAAGGCCCAGCAGGGGCGGAACTTCATCTTCTTCGGCGCCCCGGTCGGGCTGATCGTCACCATGGACCGGCGGCTCAACACCGGATCCTGGATCGACCTTGGCATGTTCCTGCAGAACATCATGGTCGCGGCGCGGGGGGAGGGGCTGGACACCTGCCCGCAGGCGGCGCTGGCGACGCGGCACGGCACGGTGCGCCGGCATCTGCCGATCCCGGCGGAGGAGGTCGTGGTCTGCGGCATGGCGCTCGGTCACGCCGATCCGGCGGCGCCGGAGAACGCGCTGGAGACCGAACGCGCCCCGGTCGAGGCATTCGCAGGGTTTTACGGGTTCTGAGCGTGCCCGATGACCGGAGGGCCCTTGGGCCTGGAGGTCTGAATCGGCCGCGCGAACTCAGTGCGCCGGTGCGGCTGGCGCCGGGGCGGTCGCGGGCGCCGGCGCTGCGGCCGGCGTCGGCGTCACCTGCGGGCATGGGCAGGCCGGC
>NZ_JAAGBB010000037.1 GCF_018129085.1 Plastoroseomonas hellenica | reverse complement strand
GCAGAGGCGGAGCGTGCGGCGGGGTTCGACCTGGCGCAGCCGCCGCTGCAACGGGTGCTGCTGATCCGGCTCGACGACAACCGACACCACCTCATCTGGACGCGGCATCACATCCTGACGGATGGCTGGAGCTCGGCGCGGCTGATCGGCGAGATCCTTGGCACCTACTACGGTCAGCCGCTGCCGGCGGCGCCGGCTCGCTATCGCGACTACATCGCCTGGCTGCAGACACGCGATCGCCAGGCCGCGGAGCAATTCTGGCGCGGGCAGCTACGCGGCCTGGACGCTCCAACGCTGCTGGCGACCAGCCTGGCGGCGGCCCCCGCTGGCGAGGGGCACGCCATGTGCCATACGCGATTGGACGAGGCCGAGACCGAGCGCCTGCGAGCCTTCGCGCGCCGTGAGCGCATCACGCTGAACACCCTGATCCAGGGCGTCTGGGCGCTGCTGCTGCGGCGCTACACCGGACAGCAGACGGTCAGCTTCGGCGCGACCGTCGCCGGCCGGCCGGCGGCCCTGCCGGGCGTGGAGGAGACGGTCGGCCTCTTCATCAACACGCTGCCGGTGGTGCTGCGGCCTGAGCCCGATGCGGCGGTCGGCGACTGGCTGCGCGCCGTGCAGGCGCAGAACCTCGCGCTCCGCGAATTCGAAGAGACCCCTCTCTACGATATCCAGGGCTGGGCCGGCTATGCGGGCCAGCCGCTCTTCGACAGCATCATCGTCTTCGAGAACTACCCGGCGGATCGCGGGCTGCAGCAGCGCGCGGAGCGGCCGCTGCGCTTCGCCAATCTGACCACGATCGACGTGACGAACTACCCGATGGACCTCTCGGTTCTGGTCGATACGACGTTGGTGGTCGAATACACCTATATGCTCAGCCATTTCTCGGCGGCGCAGGCCGAGCAGATCCGGGAGCAGTTCGAACATCTCCTGCACAGCCTGGCCTCCGATGCCGGCCGGTCGCTGGGCGACATCCGGCCCGAGACGGCGCGCGACCGCGGCGCTATCGCCCGCTGCAATGCGGCGGCCGTGGCCTGCGCCGACCGGCCCTTCGTGCATGAGGCGATCGCCGGCCATGCGCGGCGCGACCCTGATGGCATCGCGCTGATCATCGGCGAGACCGCGTTGACCTATGGCGCGCTGGACGCTGACGCCAATCGCCTGGCGCACCACCTGATCGCGCAGGGCGTCGGTCCGGACATCCTGGTCGGCGTGATCGTGCATCGGACGGCGGCGACGATGGTCGCGCTGCTGGCGGTGCTGAAGGCGGGCGGCGCCTATGTACCGCTCGACCCGGAATACCCGGCCGACCGGCTGTCCTTCATCATCAGCGACGCCGGCATTGGCCTGTTGCTCGGTGAGCCGCCGGCGGGCATCGACATTCCGCCGGGCCTGCGGATCCTGGATCACACCGGGCTTGATCTCGCGGGACTGGCGGCGACGGCGCCGGTGCCGATGCTGGCGGGCGAGCATCTCGCCTATCTGATCTACACCTCGGGATCGACCGGTCAGCCGAAAGGCGTCGCGGTGACGCATGGACCACTCGCCATGCATTGCGTCGCGACGGGCGCGCTCTACGAGATCGACGAGAACGCCTGCGAGCTGCACTTTCTCTCCCTTGCCTTCGACGGGGCGCATGAGCGCTGGCTGACCGTGCTCACCCATGGCGCGCGCCTGGTGATGCGCGACGCGACGCTCTGGACGCCGGAGCAGACCTGTGCGGTGCTGCACCGGCATCGCGCCACGCATATCGGCCTGCCGCCGGCCTATCTCATGCAGCTGGCTGAGTGGGTCGAGCGGCACGGCAATCCGCCGCCGGTCGCCCTCTACTCCTTCGGCGGCGAGGCGATGCCGCAGGCCGGCTTCGACCGTGTCCGCCGCGTCCTCGCCCCGCGGCTCCTGATCAACGGCTATGGCCCGACCGAGACCGTCGTGACGCCGCTTGTCTGGAAGGTCGACGCGTCAGCGGATTGCGCTGCCGCCTATGCGCCGATCGGCGTGCCGGTAGGCGACCGGCAGGCGTATATCCTCGATGCCGATCTCAACCTCGTCCCCGACGGCGTCGCGGGCGAGCTCCACATCGGCGGCAGCGGCCTGGCCCGCGGCTATCATGGGCGCGCCAGCCTCACGGCGGAACGCTTCATCCCGGATCCCTTTGCCGCCACGCCGGGCGGCCGACTGTACCGCACCGGCGACCTCGTCCGCTGTGGCGCCGACGGCAATATCGAGTATCTCGGCCGGCTCGACGACCAGGTGAAGATCCGCGGCTACCGGATCGAGCTGGGTGAGGTGCAGTCGCGCTTGCTGGCCCATCCCGCCATCCGCCAGGCGGCCGTCGTCGCCGCGGCCGCGCCGGAAGGCAGCCGCCTGATCGGCTATGTCACGCCGCTGGTGCCGGGCGCGCCTGCGGACCGCCTGGTGGAGACCGTCCTGGCCGATCTGAAGCGCCAGCTGCCGGACTACATGGTTCCCGCCCGCATCATGGTGCTGGAGGCGATGCCCATGATGCCCAACGGCAAGGTCGACCGGCATGCTCTGCCGGAGCCCGTCTGGGGCAGCGATGACCACGTGCCGCCGGCGACCGAGGCCGAGGCCAGGATCGCTGCCATCTGGGCCGATGTGCTGCAGCTGGAGCGCATTGGCGTCACCGACAATTTCTTCGAACTCGGCGGCAATTCCCTGCTGAGCCTGCGGGTGATCGGCCGTCTGCGCCAGGAGCCTGCGCTTGGCGTCGAGATCAAGCTGCGCGACCTGATGCGCAGGCCGACAATCCGGGCGCTTCTGGCCGGCGTTGACACGGGCGACAGACCCATGGCGCGGCTGCCGCTGAATGCTGCGGTTCCCGGTGCTCCGCCGGTCTTCTGCCTGCATGGCGGCCTGGGCACGGTCTTCGACTACATCCCCCTCGCGCGCCGTCTGGAGGGACGCCGTCAGGTGATCGGGCTGCAATCGCGTATGCTGGTCGACCGGCGCTGGACCGATGCCTCGCTGGCGGCGATGGCGACTGACTATGCGCAGGAGATCCGGCAGATCCAGCCGGCGGGGCCGTACCATCTGCTCGGCTGGTCGCTCGGCGGCACGCTCGCGGCACTGACCGTCGCGGCCCTGGAACGGGAGGGCCAGCAGGTCGCTTTGCTGGCCCTGGTCGACAGCACGCTCCCGGACGCCATCGAAGCGAAGCGACCGGACTGGCTTGAGGCGCTGCGGGCGCTCCTCGCGCCACGGCTGCCCGAGGCATCCCGGCCGCGGTTGGAAACGGCGATCCTGAAGGCCAGGGAAGCAGGCCGGCCGGAGAGCGAGATGGCCGTCGAGGGCATCATCGCCGCAGTCCTCGACGCGCTCCCGCCCGATGCCGCCCGGTCGTCCCTGGAGATCTTCGGGGGCGGGCAGGGGGCAGGGGACCTCGCCCGCGCCTTCATTGTCGGGCGCCATCTGAGCGACCTGGCGGCAGCGGCCGGCCCCTGGCCGGCACTGCGGGCCAAGCCGCATTGCTGGTGGACCGGACGCCGCGGCGAGGCATGGCATCTTCCGGAAGCGCATAAAGAGGGCGCGATCGGCGATGACCACTTCGCCATCCTGCGCGACCCGCTCTGGCTCGATGCCATCTGCGGAATTCTGCTGGCCGAAGCGATGGTCGGCCAAGCGGCGGATCCGGCGGAATGACCGGCCCGCACCCGGATATTGCCGCCCTGCTGGAGATGGTGGAGGTCGGCACCGAGAGCGGCAGCCGCGTCCCGCTGCAGCATCTCGCGCCCGATCGGGCGCGGGCCGATTTCGACGCCTCCTCGCTGCTGCTCGAGGTGGAGACGCCGCCGCTGGCGCACGAGCGCGCGCTGCTGCTGCCGATGCGCGATGGTGCCGGGATCGAGGCGCGTCTCTATGCCCCCGGCGCGCCGCGGCCGGGATCGCCGCTGCCGGTCCTGCTCTACATGCATGGCGGCGGCTTCGTCGTCGGCAGCCTGGCATCGCATGAGCCGCTCGGCCGCCGCCTCGCCGCCGCTGCGGGCTGCGCAGTGCTGTCGGTCGCCTACCGCTTGGCACCGGAGCACAAATTCCCGACCGCCTTCGAGGATGCGGAGGACAGCCTCGCCTGGATCGGCCGGCATGGGATCGAGGAGGGGCTGGACGCCGCCCGCATCGCCATCGGCGGCGACAGCGCCGGCGGTACCCTGGCCGCGGCGCTGGCGATCGCGGCGCGCGATGATGGGCGGCACCCGCGCCCGCTGCTCCAGCTACTGGCCTATCCGGGGCTGAGCGCCTGGCAGGACGCGCCATCGCACCGGGCCTTCGGCAAGGGCTACCTGCTCGAACAGGACACCATCCAATGGTTCTTCCACCAGTATCTGCGCGGCGATGCGGATCGGAGGGACTGGCGCTTCGCGCCGCTGGAAGCACCGTCGCTGGCCGGGGTCGCGCCGGCGCTGATCGTGCTGCCCGAATTCGACCCGCTGGTCGATGAGGGACGCGCCTATGCCGAAAAGCTGCAATGCGCCGGGGTGCCTGTCGAACTCTTGCTCTATCCCGGGATGATTCACGAGTTCCTACGGATGGGGAATGTCGTCGACACCGCGGGGGATGCCCTTGCCGCCATCGCGGTGCGGCTGGTTGCCGCATTTCGAGGGGGGCCTGGGACACCGGCCGCTTCTCCGGTCGATATCGAAACGTCTGGTTCTTTGTACTGAACACCGCTCCGAACAAGCGGCCGGCGCTCTTCCGGCTGATCACATTTGATGATAATGCATCGCAATTGCATCGAGGGGGCGGACTCATGAGCGCTGGCGCGGGGATCATCGGGAGATCTCGGGTTCGGGGATGGCAGGCGGTCCTGTGGGGCACGACGGCATTGCTCGCGCCTGCCTGTCTGAGCCCGGTGCTGGCCCAGGTCGCCCCCGCGGCGCCCAACCAACCCGCCGCATCGACGCCGCCGATTGAGCAGAACGCTCCGCGGATTCCCGAGATCAATGTCGAGGGGCAGACACCGCGCGGCTGGAGCCCGGTCACCGGCTATATTCCGGAGGTCAGTGGAACCGCGACCAGGACCGACACGCGCCTGATCGAAACGCCGCAATCGATTTCGGTGATCACCCGCGATCAGATGGACGCGCAGCGCGCCCAGACCATGCGCGACGCCCTGGCCTATACGCCGGGCATCGTCTCGACGCGCGGCTTCAACACCAGCGACGACAGCTTCTCCATTCGCGGCTTCCAGGGCCTGGCGCAGCTCGGCAGCATCTACCGCGACGGTCTCCGCTACGGCGCCAACAACTTTGCCCAAGGACTGACCGAACCCTATGGGCTTGAGCGGATCGAGCTGCTGCGCGGCCCGGCCTCCGTGCTCTACGGCGGCGCTGAGCCGGGTGGCGTGCTGAACCTCATCAGCAAGCGTCCGACCTTGACGCCTTTGCACGAGATCGAGCTGAGCGGCGGCAGCTACGGCAACCGCCAGATAGCCGTCGATCTTGGCGGCCCGATCGATGCCGCGGGCGTCTGGTCCTATCGCCTGACCGGCCTGCTGCGCGGCGGCGACACGCAGATCGACCACATCCATGACGATCGCCGCTACATCGCACCAGCGCTGACCTGGCGCCCCAACGCGGATACCAGCCTGACCCTGCTGGGCGCCTACTACTCGGGCGACACGGTCTTCAACTACGGCCTGCCGTTCCAGGGAACGGTCCTGACCAACCGGAACGGGCAGATCCCGACCGACCGCTTCATCGGCCAGCCGGGCTTCGATCGCTATGTCACCGAGACTCTCTCGCTCGGCTATGCGTTCGAGCACCGGTTCAACGATACCTTCACCTTCCGGCAGAACTTCCGCTATCTCTACGCCAACTCCGACATCAGGGACCTGCAGTTCCTGACGCTCAGTGCCAATCAGCGGAGCGTGACCCGTTCGGCGGAGAATCGCCGCACCACCTCCACCCAATACACGGTCGACAACCAGCTGGAGGCGCGCTTCGACACCGGGCCGCTGCGGCATACGCTGCTGGTGGGCCTCGACTACGCGAACACGCGGCTGGTCGACATCCGGGGCGTGGCGCGGCCGACGGTCAGCTCGCTCGATCTCTTCGCGCCGCAGTACAATACCGCCTTCCCGGCGGCCCGGCTCGGTTCGACCACCAATCTGTTCAGCACGGTCGAGCAGACCGGCATCTACGCGCAGGATCAGATCCGTATCGCGGACCGGTTGGTGCTGCTGGTGGGCGGGCGCTACGACTGGGTCTCCTCGGTGACGCTCAACCGGCTGACCCGCAACCTCTCCGATCCGGATGACGGGGCCTTCACCGGCCGCGTCGGGCTCGTCTATCTGTTCGACAACGGCTTCGCGCCCTATGCCAGCTACTCGACCTCCTTCCAGACATCGGCGGGCCTTGCCAGCCGTTCGGGCGAGGATTTCAAGCCGACCACGGGCCGGCAATACGAGGTCGGCATCCGCTATCAGCCGCCGGGGCGGCGCAGCTTCGTCAGCCTCGCGGCCTACGAGCTGACCAAGCGCAACGTCACCACCAGCGACCCGGTCTTCGCCGGCTTCTTCGTGCAGCAGGGGGAGGTCCGCTCGCGCGGCGTCGAGCTCGAGACGCAGCTCGCCATCACCGACAACTTCAACATCATGGCCGCCTACACCTACACCGATGCGCTGGTAACCAAGAGCAACGCGGCCGACCTCGGCACCGTGCCGGCGACGATCCCGATGCATCAGATGACGCTCTGGGGCGACTACACCTTCCGCGAAGGCGCGCTGCGCGGCTTTGGCTTCGGCGCCGGCGTGCGTTATTCCAGCGCCACCTACAACACCGGCAACACGGCGCGGGTGCCGGACTACACGGTGGTGGACGCGATGGCGCGCTACGATTTCAACGAGCAATGGCGCCTCTCGGTGAACGTGCGCAATCTCTTCGACAACACCTATGTCGCGAGCTGCACCTATGCCTGCTTCTACGGCGAGAGGCTGACGGTGACGGCGGCGCTGCGGTATCGCTTTTGACGTCGGGCGACCACCGTCAGGCCCGGCATCCGGCGGCGCTGTCCAGGCGCGCTGTCCTGGGCGCGGCGGGGATGCTGGCAGTGGCGCCTGCCTTCGCGGCCGGGCCGCCGCAGCGGATCGCTGCGGTCGGCTGGCCGGCGGCTCAGGCGCTGCTGGCACTGGGCGTCCCGCCGCTCGGCGTCACCGAGATCCGCCGCTACGAGCAGCTGGTGATCGAACCGGCGCTGCCGTCATCCACCCTCGAGCTGGGGCTGCGCTTCGAGCCAAATCTGGAGCAGTTGCAGGCGCTGGCGCCGGATCTCATCCTGGCCGATGCCAGTGCCGGCGGGATCCTGCCAAGGCTGCGCCAGATCGCCCCGGTCAGCCTCTATGCCTGGCGCGGGCCGCAGGGCGTCGCTCTGCCGCAGGCCCGCACCGGTCTCCGCATGCTCGCCGGCGCTATCGGGCGTGACGCCGCCGGGGAGGCATGCCTGGCCGAGCTGGACGCCACATTGGCTCGGGCACGCGACCAGCTGCGGCCGATCAGCGGGCGACATGTCTTCCTGGTGGCCGAGGTCCTGCAGCAGCGCATGCTGATGCTGGGCGGCGGCAGCCTCTTCCAGTCGGTGCTGGACGCGATCGGCTTGCGCAATGCCTGGACCGGGCCGACCAGCGCTTTCGGCCATGCGCTCGTGTCGCTCGATGAGTTGGCCGCGGCGCCGGACGCCAGGCTCATCCTCACCGGGCGGCAGGGGCGGGACTGGCAGGATTTGGCCGGAGACCCGATCCTCCGGCACCTCCCTTTTGTCCGCGAAGGGCGCGTAACGGTGTTGCCGGCGACCCTGTTCTATGGCGGCGTCCCCTCCGCCACGCGGCTTGCGCAGCTGCTGATGCAGCATCTGGACATCACCAGTGTCTGAGTTGCGATTGTCCGGGCCGCCACTCGTCGGGCCGCGTTCGGCCAGCCGGGTCGGCTGGATCATCGGCGCCTTGTTGTTGGCCGCAGCCCTGCTCGCCTGGCGGGAGCTCGCCGGCAGGCTGCCCCCGGCGCTCTGGTGGCAGGCGGCCTTCGCGCCGGTCGAAGAAGATCTGCGGCAGGTCGTCGTGCACTACGCCATGTTGCCGAGATCGGCGGTGGCGATCCTGGCCGGCGCCGCCTTGGCGCTGGCGGGGATCCTGCTGCAGCAGGTGCTGCGCAACCCGATGGCGGAACCCGCGACCCTCGGGGTTTCGGCCGGGGCCTCGCTGGCCCTCACGGGCGCGACGCTTTTCCTGCCGGGCCTGCTCGTCCTGGGCCGCGAACCCGTTGCCTTCGCGGGAGGCGTGGCGGCGCTCGTGCTGGTGCTGGCCTTGTCCTGGCGGCAGGGTTTCGCGCCGCTGCAAGTGATCCTCGCCGGCATGGTGGTCAGCCTGGCCTGCGGCGCATTGAGCGCCGTGCTGGTGCAGTTCCATCACGACATGCTGCTCGGCCTGTTCATTTGGGGCGCCGGTACGCTGGATCAGCGCGGCTGGGACAGCGCACAACTGCTCCTCACCCGCCTCGCCGCGGCCACGCTGCTCGCGTGGCTGCTGCTCCGCCCATTGCGCTTGCTGGAACTGGACGAGGAGGTCGCGGCCAGCCTTGGCGCGCGGGTGGCGATCACCCGCCTGGCCGGGCTGGGGGTCGCGGTGCTGCTCGCCGCCTCGGTGGTCAGCGCGGTCGGGCTGATCAGTTTCCTTGGTCTCGCCACCCCGGCGTTGGCGCGGCTGCTCGGGCTGCGCAGCTTCAAGTCGCGGCTGCTCTGGGGGCCGCTGCTCGGGGCAGGCCTGCTCTGGCTGACCGACCAGGTCGTGCTGCTGATCCCGACCGGTTATCGCAGCCTATCGACCGGCGCGATGGTGGGGTTCCTGGGCGCGCCGCTGCTGATCTGGCTGCTGCCGCGCCTCCCGGCCAGCCCTACCCCAATTCTTGCCCGGCCGCAGGTACCCGGCCGGCATGGGCGGCCCTGGCTCTTGCTCCTGGGGCTCCTGCTCCTACTGCTCACCTTGGTTTGGCTGGCCCTCGCGATCGGCCAGGATGCCGAGGGCTGGCACTGGGCCAGCGGCCCGGCATTCGAGGCCTTGCTGGCCTGGCGTGCCCCGCGCGTCGCCGCAGCGCTGGCCTGCGGCCTGCTGCTCGCGCAGGCGGGGACGCTGATGCAACGCATGACCGGCAATCCGATGGCGGCCCCGGAAGTGCTCGGCATCACATCCGGCGCGGCGCTCGGGGTGATCGCCCTGATCTTCACCGTCACCGGGACGACGCGTTGGACGCAGATGGCCGCCGGCGCGGCGGGCGCCTTCGTGGTCCTCGCGATCATGCTGGCGCTCGGCCGCAAATCCGGCTTCGCACCGAACCGACTGATCCTGGCCGGCATTGCGCTGACAGCGCTGCTCGGCACCATGACCGGGCTGGTGATGGCGAGCGGCGATCCCCGGGCTGTGGCGCTGCTCACCTGGATGGCGGGCTCGACCTACGCGGTCTCAGCCAGTGAGGGCACGGTGCTCTTCATCCTCGCGGCCATCAGCCTGCTGCTGGTCCCAGTCCTGGCGCGCTGGCTGGACATCCTGCCGCTGGGCCCCACCGCGGCGCGGGTGCTGGGCTTGCCGCTGACGTTGGCGCGGCTCTGCCTGCTGCTGCTGACCGCGGCCATGACCTCCGTCGCCACGCTGGTGGTCGGGCCGCTGAGCTTCGTCGGCCTGCTCGCCCCGCAGATCGCCCGGATGGTCGGGCTGGGGCGTGCCCTGCACCAGATGCTTGGCGCCGCTCTGCTGGGCGCCATCATCCTGGTGCTGGCGGATTGGGTCGGCCGCAATGCGGCCTTCCCCTTCCAGATCGCCGCGGGATTGCTGGCGACGGCGATCGGCGGGCCGGCGCTGCTCTGGCTGCTGGTCCGCCGATGAGCCGCCGCGTCCTGTTGCAGGAAGGCATGCGGCTGCTGCGGCCATTCCGTCGCCTGATCCTGCTCGCCGCCGCCTGCGGCGCGGCCGCCGGCCTCGCCACCGTCGCGCTGCTGGCGACCGTCAACCGCGCGCTCAACCAGCCCGAGGGGCTGGCCAGCGGTCTGTTCGGCGCCTTTCTCGGGCTCTGCGCCATGACGCTGGTCGGTCGGGCGGTGTCCGACATCCTGACCAACCGTGTCGGCCAGCGGCTGGTCGCGCAGGTTCGCACGGCGCTCGGCCGCAAGATCCTGGAGGCACCGATCGCGGCGCTGGAGCGCTACCGCTCCCACCGCCTGCTGCCGGTGCTGACCAAAGATGTCGACATGATCTCCGACATCGCCTTTCTGCTGGCATCGCTGCTGATCGCCAGCGCCGTGACGCTGGGATGCTTCATCTACCTCGCCTGGCTGTCGCTGCCGATGTTCCTGCTGCTGCTCGTCTCGCTCGGCCTCGGCAGCATCATCCAATATCGCGCACGGGCGCGCGCGATCCGGGGCTTCCGCGCCGCGCGCGACAGCGAGGACACGCTGCACAAAGCCTATCGTGCCATCTCGGAAGGTGCCAAGGAGCTGCGCATCAACCGCCGCCGCCGTGCGATGGTCTTCGGCGGGCAGATCGAGGCGACGATCGACCGCATCCGCGCGATCAATGAAGGCGCCATCCGCAATTTCGTGCTGGCCAATACCGTCGGCTCGGCCCTGCTGTTCCTGGTAATCGGCCTGCTGCTGGCCTGGCAGCTCCTCTTCCCCGCACCGGACCAGGCGGTGCTCAGCGGCTTTGTGCTGGTGTTGCTCTTCGTGAAGGGGCCGATGGACCAGATCATCGCCGCGATCCCGTCGCTGGGGCGGGCGCAGATCGCCTTCGGTCGGATCGCCGAGCTCTCGGCAGGCTTCGTCACCCCCGAGCCGGGGGTCACCACGGACCGGCCGGTGCCGCCGGATCGCCAGATCGACAGCCTGGCGCTGCGCGGCCTGCGCTACGCCTACCCCGCGAGCAAGGGCAGCACGCCCTTCACGCTGGGGCCGATCGACCTGACCATCCGTCGCGGCGAGATCGTCTTCATCGTCGGCGACAACGGCTCGGGCAAGACGACGCTGATCAAGCTGCTGCTGGGCCTCTATGTGCCGACCGAGGGAGAGGTGCTCCTCGACGGGCGGCCGGTGACGGATCTCGACCGCGACGACTACCGACAATTGTTCACGACGGTCTTCGCCGACTACCACCTCTTCGAGGAGTTGGCCGAGGATGCCGATGGCCTGGCCGAGAGGGCGGGGCCGTATCTGGAAAGGCTGGAGATTGCGCATAAGGTGACGGTGGAGAACGGCGCCTTCTCGACCACCGATCTGTCGACCGGCCAGCGCAAGCGGCTGGCGCTGGTGCAGGCCTATCTGGAGCGCCGGCCGATCGTGGTGTTTGACGAATGGGCGGCCGACCAGGACCCCACCTTCCGGCGTATCTTCTATACCGAGCTGCTGCCCGAGCTGCGAAGCCAGGGCAGAACCCTGATCGTCATTTCACATGACGACCGCTACTTCGACATCGCCGACCGCGTCGTGCGCCTGGACGCCGGGCGAGTTCAGGCGGAAGAGGTCGCCGTCGCCAAGGATCCCGCACCATGACGCCTTCGCGCAGCAGCGCGCTCGAGGTTGCGTCGCTCTTCACCCTTGAAGACGCCACCTTTCGTGTGGGTGCCGCGACGCTGCTGCAGCCGCTGCGCCTCGAGATTCCCGAAGGCCGGGTTATTGGGCTGATCGGGCACAATGGATCGGGAAAGTCCACGCTGCTCAAACTCCTGGCCCGGCAGCAACCGCCTTCCAGCGGGGGCATCAGCTTCCGAGGACGGCCACTGCACAGTTGGGGGCATCGTGCCCTCGCGAGGGCTGTCGCGTATCTGCCGCAGGACACGCCTCCCACTGACGGCATGCTCGTGCGAGAGCTCGTGGCGCTCGGCCGTTACCCATGGCACGGGGCGCTCGGACGATTTGGCGCCGAGGACCGCCGCAAGGTCGCCGAGGCCATGGCACTGACGGAGGTGGAAGGCTTCGCCGAACGCCAGGTGGAGACGCTCTCCGGCGGCGAGCGGCAACGCGTCTGGCTCGCCATGCTGGTGGCGCAGGACGCAACCTGCTTGCTGCTCGATGAACCTATATCGGCGTTGGACATCGCGCATCAGGTGGAGGTCCTCGCCCTCATCCGGCGGCTGAGCCGTGAGCGGTCGCTCAGCGTGATCGTGGTGCTGCACGACATCAACATGGCCGCGCGCACCTGCGACGAGATTCTCGCCCTGAAGGGCGGCCATCTGCTGATGCGAGGGAGCCCGGGAGACATCATGGCACCCGAGCGGTTGCAGGCGATCTATGGCCTGTCGCTCGGCATCATGCCGCATCCCCAGTCCGGGGAACCCATAGCCTACGTTCCCTAGAGTGGATGCCTTGAGGCGGTTCGGGGACGATCACCAACTGCGCAGCCCGGAGGGTGCATCGACCTGCCCGGCGCTGACATCGACAAAGGTCGCTGCGTGATGGCGGAATTCACCTCCGAGACGCTGATCCCCTTGCGCGATCCCGCCACCGTCGCGGCGCAATTGATCGACCACCTGGCCGAGCATGGCGTGATCTTCGAGCGGCAGGGCGATGCCTTCGTCACCAGCCTGCGCTTTGGTCATGGCGTGATGCGGGTGGAGGAGGGCGGCCTGCGCTTTCGTGCGACCGCCCAGGAGCTCGCTGGCCTGGAGCGGATCCGCGCGGCCATCGCATCCCATGTCCTGGAATTCGCCGACGACGAGCGTCCCGATATCCGCTGGGACGGGCTGCCGTCCGGCGAGATGCAGGCGGATTTCCGCGAGCTGCGGGTGCTGGCGGTCGAGGACATCGCCCTCCGCATGCGGCGCCTGACCTTGTCGGGGCAGGATCTCGGGCGCTTCGCGAGCCTGGATGATCTGCATGTAAAGCTCTACGTCCCGCCGCCCGGATCGGCGCGGCCAGCCTGGCCGCGGCTCGCCGCGGATGGCCGCCTGATCTGGCCCGATCCGCCTCACCGCCCCGCCCAGCGCGCCTACACGATCCGCAGCATCGATGCGCAGAAGGGCGTCATCGAGATCGATTTCGTTCTTCACACCCATGGTGGCCCCGGCGCTCGCTTCGCCGAGCGGGCGCAGCCAGGCGACTTCTGCGGCATATCCGGTCCCGGTGGTGGCGGAATGCCGACAGCGCGCTGGATGCTGCTCATGGGCGACGAAACCGCACTTCCGGCGATTGCTCGCATGCTGGAGGCCATGCCGCCGCATGCCGCGGGCATCGCGATCATCGAAGTGGATGGGCCAGCGAGCGAGGTGCCCCTGACCGTACCCGCAGGATTCGCCCTGAGGTGGCTGCACCGCGGAGGGGAGCGAAATGGCCCCGATAGTGGGCTGCACGCAGCTCTCGCTGAGATTGCCTGGCCAGCACATGACGACCGCTTCGTCTGGGCGGCCTGTGAACGCGCCGCCGCGGACCAGATCCGGAAGGAGCTTCGCGTCATCGGTCTTGAGCGGGCGCAGTATCGGGTCGCCGCTTACTGGCACCACGGGAGAGCGGGACGAGATTGACCGGAGGCGAGAGGCCTGACCAGAGGTTCGACGCGGGGCGAAGGTGAAGGAGGTCGGAGCGTCCCTTTGCAGAAGAAGTGTCTCTCGGGCGCCAGCTCCTCGCCTGCGTCTGGGTCGGTGCCCCGCCGCTCTGCGCCCAGTCCGGCACTTCCGTCACGACGCAATCAATGACCACCACCGTCAGCGGTACCCCTTGGCGACCCCTCATACCGGCTGCCGACCCAACTCTCCTTTGCGCGCTCACTCTTCCTCGTGACCTGAGCGCGACACCACGGCATGCAGTCGATCTCCGCTCTCAAAAGATAAGACGAAGTGACCTATCGGCCCGACAGTGAAAATTCTTATTCGTAACAAAATGGCCCTGCGTCGCTGCCGGTCCAGCGCAGCTTTCTTCAGCTATGCGGACCAGCCGATGCTTTCGTTTGATCGCGGTCCATCTCGATGACCTGCCGTCTACCCTGACCCAGATCGTCGCTCCGTGGGTCACGCCCTGGCCGCGCAGATTCGCCGCGACCTCCAGCCTCCTGCCATGAAACGGAGCGGCGGAGACGGTCTGCAAGCGGCCGCCGTGAGCTCGCGAAAGATCCCGATAGCGGGAATGCGCCGCAGAATCGAAGCGGATGAGTGCGGCTCGATGCCCTGAAGCCCGGGCTTTGTCGGTCACAGACAAAGTCGGCGCGCGAGAAGGTGCCATCTTGCCGGCGTGACTTGTCGAACACAGGGGAATGCGGCTCGATGCCTCGTCCATGCACCAGCCAGCCGAGCATCTCAGCCGAGCCATAGCTGGTGTTGGCAATGATCTTGCACGGCCATAGCCCCAAACTGTCTGCGGCGCGCTCGATCCTTCGCTTGGCGGCCGTCACTTCGGCTTGGCGGGCGGCAGTGAATCAGGACCCCAGCCCAGCCTCAATGGCCCTTTTCAACAGAATCGGCGGAAAGCTGCCGGACTGCTTGCAATCCCGAAAACCCAAATCCGAGCCGCTTCGATCAACCAGTCAGAAGGCCCCGTCCACAATGCCTTCGACGATGATCCAGAACACCTTGGCCGGCGCGTCGCCGTCATTGTGGAGGCTGTGCGCCAGCATGCTGCTGAACTGGAAGCTGTCGCCGGGCAGCAGCCGCGCAGGCTGCCCATCCACCACGATGCGGATCTCGCCCTCCATGACCCAGCCGGCCTTCTGGCCGACCCCCGTGACGACATCGAGATTCTCCGATCTCGGCGGCAGTGCGATGTGCATCATCCGCAGGCTGCGGTTGCCGGGCGGCGAGAGCATCTCCTTCAAGATCGGCGCGGTGCCCACCAGGATCCGCTGATGGCTGCCGGCCCGTGCGACAAAGGCCGGGTCGTTGGCCGTGGGCTCCGTCGCCAGGATCGCGTCCGTCGCCACGCCGAGCGCCGCGCAGATCTTCTCGATGGTGTTGAGCGAGGGATTGGCCCGATCACGCTCGATCTGGCTGACGATCCCGGCCGATACGCCCGCGGCGGCGGCAAGCGCATTGACGCTCATCCCGCGCGCCATCCGCAGGGAGCGCACCCGCGCGCCGATCAGGTTGGACAGGCGGCCGGGCGCCGTCATGGCTGTTTCCAAAGACCCTTCCTCCGGGTGCCGCATGATTTCGCTGCTCCTTATGACATAGGAACGCTTGACGGTAGGGGGGGCGTGCAAAATAATGAACGCCTCTTCAATCGGTGCCCCGCCTGGGCCGGTTGAGCCCATCCATCCGGGGATTCCGCCATGACGTCGCAGCCTGCCCGTACCCTCATGGCGGCTCCCCTGTCGCGGCGCGCGCTTGGCATGTCGCTTTCTGCGGCGGCGATCCTCTCCACGCGCCCCGCGCGCGCTGATGCCACCTGGGACCGCATCCGCTCCAGCAAGAGCGTGACGGTCGGCTTCGTGAACAACCGCCCCTGGTCCTTCCGCGACCAAGGCGGCAACCATGCCGGCATCGAACCCGACATCATGCGCGCCGTCTTCGCGCGCCATGGCGTGGCCACGATCGAGACGGCGCCGGTCGAGTTCAACGGCATCATCCCCGGTTTGCAGGCCCGCCGCTTCGACATGAGCAATGGCGGCCTCTACATCACCCCGCAGCGCTGCCGGCTGGTCGCCTTCAGCAGCCCCTATCTGCGCGTCTCCGACGGCATCCTCGTGCGCGAGGGCAACCCGCTCAACATCCGCAGCTACCGCGACTTCGTGGACAACCCCAACCTGCGCCTGGGCACCGTGCGCGGCAGCATCAACGCCCAGAACGCCGAGCTCGCGGGCGTGCCCGCCGGGCGGCAACTGCTGCTGCCGGATTCGCAAGGCGTGATCAGCGCGCTGATGGCCGGCCGCCTCGATGCCGGCTCCTTCTCGCTCGGCCTGGCGCTCGCCATGCTGCAGGATTCGAACATCCGCGGCCTGCAGCGCGCGGTGCCCTTCACTGGCTACATCATGCCCAATGGCGAGGAGAAGCTGGGCTTTGCGGCCTTCGCCTTTCGCCGCCCGGACACCGAGCTGAAGCGCGTCTTCGACGAGGGCATCGCGGCGCTGACCGCGGACGGCACGCTCGCCACCATCCTCGGCCGCTATGGCTTCTCCGAGAGCGACGTGCCGCGGGACATCTCCACCGAGCGGCTCTGCACAGAAGGCTGACCCACCGGCAATGAGCTTCACCGCGATCCTGCTCTGGCTGCTGCAGGGAATCAGCGTCACCATGGCGGTGACGGCGCTGTCGGCGCTGGTGGTCTTCCCCTTCGCGCTGGTCTTCGGCGTGCTGGAATACCGGCTGCGCGGCTTTCCGCGCCTGCTGCTGACCATCTTCATCGATTTCTGGCGCAGCTCCTCCGTCATCATCCTGCTGTTCTTCTTCTTCTACGTGGGCCCGGCCTTCGACATCTTCCTAAGCGCCTATGCGGTGGGCGCGCTGGTGATCGGCTGCAACATCGGCGCCTATGGTTCCCAGGCGCTGCGGGCGGCGCTGGAATCCATCGGCCCGGGCCAGCGGGAGGCCGGCAGCGCCCTGGGCCTCTCGCGGAACCGCGTCCTCTTCTTGATCGAGTTGCCCCAGGCGCTGCGCAAGGTCATCCCGATCGCCGGCAACGAGATCATCGAGATCGTAAAGACCTCCGCCAACGTCTCGCTGATTGGCCTCGCCGACGTGACCTTCAAGGCGAAGGAGGTCATGCAGGCGACGCACCAGCCGGCCGAGATCTACTCGGCGCTGCTTGGCGTCTACATCGCCATCTGCCTGCCCATGGCGCTCGCCATCCACGCCCTGGTGCGCCGGGGCCAGAGGCAGCGGGCCTGAGATGGGCTTCGATTTCGAGTATTTCTGGTCGCTCTGGCCCGCCATTTTGGAAGGCTCGCTGATGACGCTGGGGGCGGCTGCGGCGGGCTCGGTCGGCGCCATCCTCGTGGGCATGGCGCTGGCGCTCGGGCGCCGGAGCGGAACGGTGGGTCGGATCCTCTGTGCTGGCTTCACCGAGGCGATCCGGCTGAGCCCTTTCCTGGTCCAGCTCTACTTCCTCTACTATGTGCTGCCGGTCTGGGGGCTGACAATGTCCGCGCTCACCGTGGGCATCCTCACCCTCTCCCTGCATTTCGGCGCCTTCCTGGGCGAGGTGTTCGGCGCGGGGATCGACGCCGTGCCGCGCGGGCAGGTGGAGGCGGCGCGCGCGCTCGGCCTGCGGGGGCGACAGATCAGCTTTCTCATCGTGCTGCCGCAGATGCTGCGCTTCGTCGCGGCACCGACTGCGAACTACATGATATCGCTGCTGAAGACGACGCCGTATCTCGCCGTGGTCGGCGTGCCAGAGATGCTGGGCGTAGCCTTCGACAAGGCCTCGGACAGCTTCCGCTATGTCGAGCCGCTGACGGCGGCAGGCCTGCTGTTCCTGGTCTACAGCATCATCATCGGCCGCGGTGCCCGCTATGTGGAGCGAAACATCCGCCCGCTCTGACGCGCCGCTCCCGTTATCTCCGCAGATTCTCCCGCAGCGTGGCGGCGGCGTATTCCTTCTGCATGAGCCCACGCTTCTGCAGCACCGGCACGACCATGCGGCAGAAATCCTCGAACATGCCGGGGCTGGTGGTGGGCCAGAGCACGAAGCCGTCGCAGGCGCGGTCCCGGAACCAGTCCTCCATCTGGTCGGCGATGCTGTCCGGCGTGCCGACCATCAGGCTGCGCGGTTTCTTCGCGGCCTCCTGGAGGCTGACGCCTTCGCGCTTCGCCTTCAGCACAACGCGATCGAGTGAGCCCTGGATGCCGCGCGCGGAAGAGGTGTCGTCATCCGGCAGCGGCTTGCTGAGGTCGAGGCCGACGGTGTTGGAGATCGAGGCCTGCTGCAACTCCGGGTTCAGCAGGCTGTGCAGGTAGTCCAGCTTTTCCTTCGCGATGCTCTCGGTCTCGCCCACCACCACGCCGAGGGAGGGCAGGATGGCGCAGTTCTCCGGGTCGCGTCCCGCCTTGGCGACGCGCTGCTTGATGTCGGCGTAGTAGGCCTGGGAATTGTCCTTGAAGGCGGGGGTGCTGAAGATCAGCTCCGCCCAGCGCGCGGCGAATTCGCGACCGCGCGGCGAGGAGCCGGCCTGCATGAACACCGGATGGTCCTGCGGGCTGCGCGGCACCCCGAGCGGGCCCTTGGTGCTGACATACTTCCCCTTGTAGTCGGCGTAGCGGACCTTGCTGGTATTGACGAACTGGCCGGATGCCTTGTCCATCACCATCGCGTCGGCATCCCAGCCGTGCCAGAGGGCCAGGCAGGCCTCCACCACCTCGTCGGCCTGGTCATAGCGCTCCTCCTTCGGCGGCAGGCGCTCGCTGCCGAAGTTGCGCGCCTCGAAATCCGTGGCGGAGGTGACGATGTTCCAGCACATGCGGCCGCCGCTGAGCAGATCCATCGAGCCCAGAATTCGGGCCAGGTGATAGGGTTGGTAGAAGGTGGTCGACAGGGTGGTGCCGAGGCCGAGATGCTTGGTCACCCGCATCATGAAGGGCAGCACCGCGAGCGGCTCCAGGTAACTGATCTGGCCGCCGAGCCCGAGATAGGTGTCGAAGGCGCCCTTGTGGATGTCCGGCACGCCCACCGTGTCGGCGAAGAAGGCCGCGTCGAAGCGGGCGGCCTCCAGCAGCCGCGCCACGTCCTCGTACCTCTCCGGGTTGAAGATGTCGTCAAGCCTGGCGGCCGGGTGGCGCCATCCGCCGCCGTGATTGGCGGTCGGGCCTGTCTTTAGGTAGGCGACGAGGCGCATGCGGCGGGACATGGGGCGTTTCCTCTCAGGCGGCCTTGCGGGGCGAGAAATCCTCGGCGCGGAGCCAGCGGCTCAGCCGGTCGGCATCGCCGTCAAGCACCGCATCGGCGACGCGCCGGCCCACGGCGGCGCCAAACTTGTAGCCATGGCCCGAGCAGGGCGAGACGATCAGCGCCTTGCCAGCCGGCTGGCTCAGGAAGCGCAGGTCCTCGGTGAAGGTATAGGCGCAGGTGATCGTGCGCAGGATCGCATAGTCCTTCACGCGGGCGAGCGGCGGCGCGAAGAGGTTGCGCATGGTCTCGCCCTCCTCTGGCAGCGCCTCGCGATCGGCGTCTGCATCGCCGTTGCGCGCCAGCCGCCGCAGCGAGCCCGCGGCGAATTTCAGCTCGGTGCCGCCGGCCGGCGGCAGGATGTAGCCGGAAAGGATGCCGCCGATGGACTGTACCGCCGGCGCCACGTCCCAGGCCGCACGGAGATCCTCGGGTGGCGCGACATAGACGGCGATAGTGCGGCAGACGGTGAGGCGGTCCGCCAACTCGGGGAAGAGCTGAAGCACCCAGGCGCCGGCGGTGACCACCGTCTTGTCGAAGGCCAGCGCTTCGCCGCCCGCCAGTGTCACGGTGCCGGCCGTGCCATCCACCGCCGCGACGCGCGTGTTCGGGCGCAGCGTGGCGCCATGGCGTTCGAGCCAGGCGGCGAGGCCGGCGCCGATCTTCTGGCAGAGCAGGGGACCGCCGTCGGGGCTGTGATAGGCCTCGCGGAAGGTGCCGGCGTCGAGGAAGGGGTAGCGTTCCGCCGCTTCTTCCGGCCGCAGCGTCGTGAAGGGATGGCCGTGCCGCCGCATGCTGCCGACAAATGCGAGGCCCAGGTCGTTCGGATACTGGTTGATCGCGATGACGCCGCGGTTCGCGAGATGCGACTCGCCCAGATCCTCCCAAAGCTCGTCCCAGGCCGCGAAGGCCTCGTTGATCAGTGTCGCGTAGCCGTCCATGCCCCCATAGGCGCGGCGGATCAGCCGGTGCTGGTCGCCCGAGGCGGAGAGCGGGTTGGGGATGCTCCCCTGCTCGAAGAGCGTGACCTCGACGCCCTGCTTCACCAGCGACCAGGCGGTGGAAAGGCCGGCAATGCCGGCGCCGATGACAGCGACCTTCATCAGACGACGCCTTGCAGCAGGGAGCGGAGTGAACGGCTCCATATTATATTGAACATCGCGGTTGACCAGCCCCCCCTTCAGGACGCGTAGGTCTTATCTTGATGGGCACACGGCTTGGATGTCGTGACAGCAGGTGCTTGAGAAGGGCTCCTTGTCTCCTTCGATTTAGGCCCCGCTATCAGGCTTAACGAATGTCCGCTTCTGCAACGGCTTGCGACGACAGCTTTGGCGCGAAGCGGACACTCCCTGGTCGGTGACTGACCTCCGCACGCGTGCGCCAGCGCCATCGAGGAGGTTCGGCGGTGCCCCTGCCTAGTAGCGAGGGCACCCTCGGTCACTTAGTCCCTGCTGCGGGAGCCGTTCGGCCGGGACCAGATCAACTCGTGCTCGCCATTCTCCATCTCAAGGAGGTTTGCGAGGATCGGCGCCGGCAGGGTGGGAATCGCTGAGCTTGACCGAGAGCTAATCGCGGCCGTCGTTCGCGGTCGTCTTCCAGGCCGCCCCGATCTCGGCGCGGCCGGCGAGGATGCGGAAGTCGGGGGCCTTCTCGCTGGACTTCTCTGCCGGCCGGACCTGGACCTTTGCGTCGAGGGCGAGGGTCGAGACCGTGCCGGTGTAGCCGCCGTGGTCTTGGTGAAGGTGCCGATGGTCGCGTTGACAGTCATTTATCTGTTTATTGGGCGAGCTTGATGATGGTCGCCGGGCTGTTCTCGCCTCCGCTGCGGGCGCCGTGCGTGCAGTCCGTCTATACTTGTACCGCAGATGGGGAGAGTATTGGTGCGCAGGCTTTCGTGGATGGCGACGCTCTGTGTCCTGCTAACGGCCGGCGCGGAAGCGCAGCCCACCGCGGCGCCGCCGCCGCCCGCCACCGGCCTCGCCCTGGGCAATGCCTTTCATCAAGGCGCGACCCTCGTTGCCGCCGCTGAGGGCTTCATCTGGACTGAGCGCTACGCCGCTGACGGCACGCTGCGCGGCCGCTATCGCGGCCAAAGCTATGTCGGCCGCTGGACCAACGAGAACGGTGAGCTCTGCACGCAGCCGGATGGCGGGGCCAAGACGTGCCACTGGGTCTATGGCGACGTGATGGGGACCTGGCGTGACAACCTCTATCTCACGCTCGTTGCCTCGCGACCTGCGACAGGGACACCGGCCATGACAGTGTTCTATCGGCTGGCGGAGCCCGGCCATCATGGCTCCGCCACTCATTCAATCAGCGGCACGGTCACAGAGCTGCTGGTGGATGGCCTACGGTTTCATCCTGATCGCGCGCCGCCGCTGAGCGAAATCTATGTCTTCGCCGAACGCCGCCCCGGGCTGCATGTCGGCATGCGAGCGACCATTCACGGCACGACGGACAACGTCACCTTTCGCGCGACCCGCGTGACGGCGCCCTGAAGAGCCTTGCCGATGGCGATCGCCCCGGAAGACACGCAGGCAGCGCAGCAGGCGATCGAATCGATCCTCACAGATGTCTTGGCGCGGACCGATTAGCGCCCCCCGTCCGCGCTCCAGTACTCGGAGAATTCTCTGCCGTCCCTTTGCATTCGTTGACTAGAGGCGGGTTGGTCGGTGAGCCGCTGCGGCTGGTACGTCCATGCGACCGGCAGGCTTCGTCACATCGCACGGACGCTCTTCAGGAAGCCGTCGACGCGCTGCTCGAGCCCATCGGCCTGCTGCGACAGCGACTGCGCGGTGTTTAGGACCGCGGCCGAGGACCGGCCCGTCGCTTCGGCGGCACTCGTGACAGAGCTTATGTTGGACGACACCTCTCGCGTCGCTGCCGACTGCTCCTCGACGGCACCTGCGATCGACACGCTGATCTCGCTGATCTGGCTCACAATCTTCACGATCTCATCGATGGCGTGCGCCGTTGACTGGCTGACCTGTTGAATGCCGTTGATCTGCTTCCCGATCTCCTCAGTCGCGCTCGCGGTCTGGGTCGCGAGCGTCTTCACTTCGGACGCGACCACCGCGAAGCCCTTGCCCGCTTCGCCTGCGCGCGCGGCCTCAATGGTGGCATTGAGGGCGAGCAGGTTGGTCTGGCTGGCGATGTCCGTGATCATCTGCGTCACGTCGCCGATCTTGACCGCGGCGCTCACCAGCTCGCCCACCATCCGCTCCGACGTCCGTGCTTGACCGACCGCGTTGCGGATGACCTCAGTCGCGACCGCGAGTTGGCGTGAGATCTCGTTCACCGAGGCCGCCAGTTCCTCCGCCGCAGCCGAGACGGTGTTGGACTGCTGGTTCGTCTGCTCGGCCGAGGCGGCGAGTGTCTGGGCGGTGCCTTGCATGTCCTCCGCGGAGGTGGCGACCGCATTCACCAGGGTCTTCACCCCGGTCTCGAACTCATGCGCCAGCGCCGCGTTCTCCGCCTTGCGCGGCGAGAGGTCGGTCGCGATCTTGACGACCTTCCACGGGCGGCCATTCAGGTCCATCACCGGATTGTAGGACGCCTCGATCCAGACTTCCTTGCCGCTCTTGCCGATCCGCCGGTACTGCGCGGCCCGGTATTCGCCGTTGTTCAGGTCGGCCCAGAACTGCCGGTATTCCGCGCTGTCGGCGAAAGCGCGATCGACGAAGAGGCGGTGATGCTTCCCCCGGATCTCCTCGAGCGTATAGCCGAGGAGACGAAGGAAGTTGTCGTTGGCCGTGATGACCGTGCCGTCGAGATTGAACTCGATCATCCCCTGCGAGCGGTTTATGGCATCGGTCTTTCCGAGCAGGTCGGCGAAAATCGCCTTCTGCGCGGAGACGTCGGTGGCGAATTTGACGACCTTGTAGGGACTCCCGCGGCGATCCAAGATCGGGTTGTAGGACGCCTCGATCCAGACTTCCTTGCCGCCCTTGCCGATCCGCTTGTACTGCGCGGCCCGATATTCGCCTTTGTTCAGATCGGCCCAGAACTGACGGTATTCGGCGCTGTCGCGGAAGTCGGGGGCCACGAATATACCGTGATGCTTCCCCTGGATTTCGGACAGCGTGTACCCCATGGCCTTCAGGAAGTTGCCATTGGCGGTCAGGATCGTGCCATCCATGGCGAATTCGATAATCGCCTGCGACTTATGAAGCGCGGCCACCGTCGCAGCCGCGGTGCGTACACCAGAAAGTCCAAGCATCCCCGCCTCCGCTCGCACGCGCCAGCGCGCGGCCATGTTCCGTGGTATCGGCACGACAACGGAATATGGTGGAGTGCCTTAAGGAGAGCTGAAGGCAATCGTATACGCCAAGATTAATCGGCAAAGAGCACCGCTGCGCTCGAGGGGATATGGCCAAACCTCGCCGATCCTGGGGAACCGCGGCGAAAGCCCTCACCCGTGACCGTGTTTCAGCAAGAGCCCACGATCGTCTGAGCTAATGTCGATACCGGGCGCGCAGGTGGCTCGCCGGCCCTCGGCGGATATCTTCCCTTCTGTCCAGCGGCGCATCCTGGGGCAGCTATCGCCATGATCTCGGCGACGAGACCGATCGCTGCCCGTCGCGCTGCAACGGGGCGCGGATCGCTGGACACAGGTGGAATCTATTGCAGAAAGCTCCGACCGCAGGGGCTCGCCAATTGTCGAAGCTGTTCTCGATCCACGGCCCCAACCTCCGCGACCGGCCGGACCTGTTTGGGTGCCAGCCTGCGCTACCGCATCATCGCTGGCGGGCTGATTCGGGCCGAGGACTATGTGCAGGCGATGCGCATATGGGTGGGACTTGCGTCGCGTATGCAGGCGGTGCTGCGCGAGGTCGATCTCATCATGCTGCCCACCGGGAGCCGGCGAAGACCTTGCAGCCGGTACCGCCGGAGATCCTCTTCAGGCGACAGCGCTCCGTGCCGGGGATGCCTATGAGCGTGCGGCGCCATGGCGGGGGCGGTGCCCGGCGCCGATGGCGGCCGCCTGACGCGCGGCAGCACCATCAGGCGTCCGTTCGCACCCTCCGATGCGGCAGCAGGGTCCGCAGCATTGGCAAGGTCATTGCGACCAGCAGCACCCCGAGCTGCACCACGCCGACCACCGCCGTCTTCGGGCTGATCTCCAGCCGGATATCCTCCCACATGCGGATCGCCAGCGTGGTGCCGCGCGGCGAGCTCAGGAACAGGGCGATGATCAGGTCGTCGAAGCCGCTGAGGAAGGCGAAGAGGAAGGCGGTCACGAAGGACGCGGCGAGCAGCGGCAGCGTCACGGTGCGGAAGACGGTCAGCGGCGCCGCGCCGAGATTGGCGGCCGCGCGCTCCAGGTCGCGGCGCCGGCGGAACAGATCAAAAGCCGACCTCGGCGCCAGGTAGCGCGAGCAGTGCACGACAAATCTCGAAGGTAAGGCGCTGGATGTCGCTCGGACGCGACGCGGCGCACAAGTACGAGGATGCTTGACAGGCCCGCCGAACCTCTTGGTGGAGGCACTGGCGAAGATCGCGTCGCCGCTTAAATCCGATTGATCCCGACGCGCCTGTTAGCGCCAGAGCGCGGGTTCGAAGCATCCACGAGTTCGCGGTCACTGCTCCCCTTCAACTCGATGACGCTCGCGGGAACACCCAACCTGGCAAGTTCGCGCGCTACCCGGGCGGCTCGCAGGAACGCCAAGTTGTTTCCATCACGCTCCCCCCCGGAGCGCCCGACGATCTCGACGCGCCAAGCTCGGGCGGGGAACGGCTCTGCGCGCTCCGCAGTCGCAGGAGCGAGGCGGCCCGCCAGGCTGTCCTGCCAGTAGCTTGCGAATTCAGCCAAGGTCTCGGAGCAGCCCGGCGGCAGGTCCGCGCTGTCCAACTCGAAGTCGAAGCATATGAACACCCGGATGTCGGCCACTGCTCGCCGGTCATGTGAGCCGGCTGTCCACAATGCCGCGGCTAATGCGCAGCCCCGTACGATCGACCGAAGCGTCATTCCAACAGTCCTCGCTGTAATCTGTCCGATCCGGCGCATTGAAGACTGACTCTTACGAACCCGCAAGGAGCCATCCGGCGCGGCGCCAGCGTCTCGACTTGGCGATCGCCTTGTCCCGCTCCTCCGTTAGGCCCAGACCCTGCGCGGCCGGGTCGACGGCTTCCTCGGTGGTATCCGCGCCGCCTGACGCGTCGCCCGAGAGAAAAACCCCATAAGGATGAGCCGCTCCCGACCCATCTTCTTGTAAAAATGGTCGGCCGCTGCCGCTGCCGCGGCCGCGGCCGGCGCGCAGCATGAACTGCCAGCCTCAGCCCCGTTGAGCCCGTCGCGGGAAAGCGATGCAGTGGCGCTCTGGTCAGCCGACTGACGCTGCAGGACAGCCGTGCGTCGAGTCCGTCGTTCGACGTCAGCCCTTCTGTACCCATTCCCGGGCGAGTGTTCGAGCGCGTGGTAGGGCATCGACGCGCAAGCCCTCGCGGCAAGCCGGGTACTGCGCTTCCCACTCCGTACAGCGCCAGAGCAGGCCTGGTGGCGTAGCCCGTCCCTCCGTCTCGACCTCCCGGACATGCGGGGAGAAGGCGTCTTCCACGATCTCCGGCAAGCCGAAGACGAGACCCTGCGCGACCGCCCAATCGCGGGTATCCAACGCCAGCCGCTCGAAGCTCGTGCGGTGCACACCCCGGCGGGATCGATGCTGAGCGTCACGTCGATCTGGCGGGCCAGTATGGCCGCATAAGTCCACGGCGCCCTTCAACTGCCTCCGAGCATGATTAGGGCGCGGAGCATGGACGCGAGCCGTCTGGGCGGTGCCGGCTGGGCGCCCGGCGGCGGCCGCGTCAGTCCCCCCGCACCACCTTCAGCTTCTCGCGGGTGGCCTTGGGGGCCGGGATGATTTCATCTGTGCACGCAGAGTCTTCCGACGGGCACGGAGGCGGTGCACCTCGCGCGCCTCCGCTTCCATCATCGTCGATGCACCTGCGGATAGCGTTCTCATGAAGCAGACGCGATTGCTTGAAGCGCGTGGAGTCTCCTCCCTAATCACTTATTGCCTCCGCTAGTGCGGGGCGGAGGCCGCGGTAGCGATCCAACCCGGCAGGACGGCTGGGCATGCACCAGAGTGTGCGATTAGCGCCATCCGTTCACCACTGGCGCCGGCCATGCGGACCACGTCGAACTGATGGCTGTCGAGCCAGCCATAGCTTCGTAGCGGGGACCAGACTTCCTCCGGCACCACATCCAGAACTTCCACGATCCCATTGGAAAGGTCGGAGATTTCGCATTTTCCTGCCATATAAAATAGAGAATTTATCTGCTGATAAACATCGGCGATCATGCTCTTTTCCTTAATTGTTTGAGACGCGCGACGAGTGAATAATATTGACGGTAACACGGTCATTTCAAATATGCCGGAATACTTCCTCAATTTATTGAGAATGAAAGCGGCCGAGGCATTGCCCAGGCCGGGCGCAGTGTCCCCAGCTCGACTGGCCGGCAAACCATCGGTCAGCCGCACGGCTGCACGCTGATCCTGGGTGGTCTTCGCTGAGGTGCCCAGCGCGGCGCCGCCGCCAATGCCAGGCTGCACGTGATCGGCGCGGAGCAAGAGTCCCCGGACTCGCGGGGGGCAGGATGGCTGTTGGCCAATCTCACCGCTATGGGCCTACGCCCAACTCTCGATCTGGCTCCATTTGCCGGGCCGCAACTGACTTCATTTATTGGCATGGGGCTGGCGGCGTGTGGTGTGGCAACCGCCACTCACATCGCCCAACGGAGTTGAGCTATCGACCGCCCACAGCGTCGGGCTGCGGGCTTTTGGTCTGCACCCAGCGAAATCCCTCATGCTTGGTGATCGCAGCGATCTCGACCGCGCCGCCCACTGACTTGGGCAGGAACACCGCGAACTGGATGAAGCCGATCGTCGTCTCGACCAGGAACCGTGCGAGGTTGATGGCGTCCTGGATCGGCATCGCCGGCACGGCGAGGGTGACATAGAGGTCCTTGACCAGCCTGGCCTGCAGTTCGGCCGCCTTCGCCTCCGACAATCCGGACGCGACGATCACTGCCTGCGCGTCGTTTCCAAGGCCGAGGACCAGGCGATTCAGGGCTTCGTACTGGCCATTCCACAGCACCCCGAAGCCGCTCTCCTCCATGACGCAGCGCGGCGGCGGGCAGGCATGCCGCTTGAGGTCCACCTCCCAGATCTCGGCCAGCGGCCGGCCCGCGGAGTAGCCGCACACGCGCAGCTGAATGCTGGTCTCGGCTTCGTTGATCGCGGCCTTCTCCTCGAACAGGAAGCTGCGGAGCCGCCCGGCGACCTGCTCGATCGTGTAGGCGTTGGGATCCAGTTTCCAGCCGGAATGCGACGCGCTGCGGCCCGCGAAGCGACGGCGGAGGTCCTTCAGCAGGGTCTCGATCGACTCATTGCCGATGCCGCCCGAGCCCGTCGACATCGCCCCGACCGGCAGTCCTTCGCAGATGTTGGTGATCTTGTTGGCGTGCGCGTAGATCTGGCCGCTCGCCATGGAGCCGGCGCTGTCAGCCGCCATGACCACGCCGTCATTGATTTTCACCGAAACGATGACGGTCATTGCCGATCTCCTGTTTCGTCGAGAGGCGCGCCGATGGCCGACAGCCGGTGTCGCACCAGCGGCCTGTCTCCGCCAGCATCGGCATCTCCCTACCCGCTTGCCGCCATTCGCGCTGCTGGTGCGTTCAGCCTAGACCGGACCTCTACATCGCTCAGTCCCGCTTCCATCAGATCATGCAAGAGAATTACCTCGCGGTGTCGATGGATATCGAGCAGCGGTCGTTTGGCCCCGATGAGATCTCGGCCGCAAAGCAGCGTTTCGACGACGGGATCGGTGGTGGTGCGGCAGCGGCCTACCTGGAGCTTCAGGAGGAAGAGGGCTGAGGTAGTGGTGCATAGGCACATCCATTGATGGCTGGCTCTGACGCGGTATTCGTCGGCGCCAACGTCTGGAACCGGAGAGTCCTTTTCGCGACTGATGGGATCGGGCTCCGGCCTGCCATCGGCGCGCACTGGCGAGCAAGGGGCCGGCTCGCCCAGTAAGCATCCAGCGGAGCAGCGTGCTGGCGCCTTCGCTTCCCCACGCCGGCCAAGCGACCGGGCGGGGCCATCTATTCCATACGACCACCGCGTTGAAACTGTCGGCCGTTTCTCATCGCGTAGCGACCGGACCAAGCCGGTGACGTGAAACGACATGTCCGAGTGTCGTCACGAACTCTTCGCAAAGCTGGGGTACGGGCCGGCTCTCCGGGAAGAAGAAGCCATAGGTGAGGGTGATATCGCCTGACATCGGACGATTTGCCAATTGCTTCGGTCCGATCATCAGAGGACTGAAGGGATCAGCCACCGCAATGCCGAGCCCCAATGCGACAAAGCGTGACGCAACGAACGGCGAGGAGGTTTCGAGGCCTGAGCGGTAGGAGATACCTGCCTTGGCGAGCTCGAGTTCCATCTTCGGCCGGATGGAATTCTCCTTCGTCAGCATGATGATGTTCTCACCTTGCAGGTCGCGGATCTCCACTTTTCTCCGTCGCGCCAAGCGATGCGCAGGTGGCAATAGCAGACGTGCGGGGAGGGTGAAGAGCTGCCGGACACTCGGCCCGGGGGCATCGAAAGGAACCGCAGTGAAGCCCATATCGTAGTGGAGGGATTGCGCGGATCGCGCCACGTCCCGACGCTCCACGATCTCGAGGCTGATCCGGATGTTCGGGTACTGGCGCGTGAACGCGGCGATTGCTTCGGGGAAGACAGTATAGCCGGCCTGGGGCGTGCACAGCAGCACCAATGATCCCTCGCGATGGGATGCGATCTCGCGAGCAACACGCGAGAGATCGTCCACGCCGTCGAGGACGCGCTCGACGCGACGATAGAACAGCTCGGCCTGACGGGTTGGGAGGAGCCGCCCCTGTTCCCGCGCAAAAAGTGAAAACCCGACCTCCTGCTCAAGAGTGCTGATCAGCCGGCTCACCGCGGGCTGGGTCAAGCCGATGGCGTCCGCCGCCTTGGTGACGGAACCGGTCCGCATCAGCGCCCGCAACGCACGGAGGTTCTGCAGCTTCATTCAAGAACTCCATGACAGAATGGCATGGAAGTAGAAGATATTATCATTTGTGAGAATGGTCGCGCCGCTCAATCCTGTACCCGGGCCGGCGATCCTCGCAGTCGGCCCGCTTATCGGAAGCAAGAAGACAACGCCGACACGGTTCATCCGCACCATGGCGCCCTGCGCTGAAGGAGCCGCGATGTTGAGCCCGTCCCAGCCTGTTCGCCGCCAAGCGACGCCGATCACCCGGCGCACCGTGGCTGCTCTATTGGCCACACCGTTCCTGTCTCGAGGGTCGCTTGCGGCCGCATGGCCAGAGCGTCCCGTCGAGATCATCGTTCCTTTCACGCCCGGTGGTGGCGTGGACCTGACGGCGCGTATCGCCGCTCGCTTTCTGGACAAGCACGCTGGCGGCAGGGGCTTTGTCGTGTTGAACCGCCCAGGGGCAGGCGGAGAGGTCGGGTGGGGCGCCGTCGCGGATGCGCGTCCGGACGGCCATACCCTGGGCCTTCTGAATGCGCCCAATATCCTCACGCTTCCAATCGAACGCGCATCCCCACGTTTTCGCCTCGATAGCTTCGCGCTCATCGCGAATATTGCGGACGATCCCGTCACCCTGTCGGTTCACGCCTCCAGCCCCATCCGGACCATCGAGGATCTTGTGGCCGCCGCCCGTGCTCGGCCCGGACACCTGACCTATGGCACCGCCGGCATCGGGGCCGTCGGCCACATTGCCATGATGTCGCTGACGCGGGCGACCGGCATCGCCGCGGAGCACATCCCATTCCAGGGTGCCTCCGGCGTCGCGAGCGCGCTTCTCGGGCGGCAGATCGACATCGCGACAACCACCTTCGCCGAATCCCTCGGCTTCGCGCGAGGACAGAGCGACTGGCGCATCCTGGGCGTCATGTCACCGCGCCGCCTGACGGCGATGCCGGACCTGCCGACGCTCGCTGAGGCGGGCATCCAGGTCGAGGTCGGCTCGCAGCGGGGCCTCGGCGCTCCGCGCGCAACCCCGCCCGAGGTGATCGCTGCCATCGAGGCGGCGGTCGACAAGATGGTAGCGGACCCCGATTTCGCCGTTGCCATGGCAGCCTCCTCCCTGCCGATGCGGGTCATGAAGGCGAATGCTTATACCGCGCATCTGACGAATCTGGAGGCCGATCTGCGTTCGCTCTGGGCGACCCATCCCTGGCGGTAGCGCCTACCCAGAGCCACCCCGTGCGACATCAAGGAGACACCATGCGCACCGACCGCGTACCCTATGCCGACATCCGCGCCTACCTCGAGATCCACGAGACGGTGATCGTACCGATCGGCGCGACCGAATGCTACGGGCCGCATCTGGCGACAGGCACAGAACTTCGCATCTGCGAGGCTTACGCCACGGAGATTGGTGAGCGCGCCGGCATTGCGGTCGTGCCGGTCGTCCCGTTCAACTACTCCCACATGTTCCTGGACTACCCGGGAACCTGCTCTGTCGAAATGGCCACGCTTGAAGCCTATGTGCTGGACGCCTGCGACGGGCTCGCGGCGCAGGGATTTCGCCGGTTCTTCTTCGTCAATGTGCATAATGGCTCACTTGGCCCCCTGGAGGGCGTGTGTCGGACGCTCCGACGGCGGCATGGCAGCATGGGAGCATTGATCGACGTGTTCTCGGTGATGCGCGACGTGGGAGGCGTGGCCTTCGAGACGAACTCCGCGCCGACCGCCCATGCAGCGGAAATGGTCACCTCCGTCGCGTTGCACCTGTGCCCGGAACTGGTGTTCATGGATCGCGCGAAGCCACCGCTCATCTCACCACCGCCTTCGCCGAAGGTGAAGGCGCTCTCCGGCAACAAGATCGCTTTCGGAGGATCGCACTTCATCAATTTCGCCAACATGGCGGATGACTCCCCCATGGGCCTGCGCGACGATCCGTTGCCCGCTACTGCCGCGAAAGGCGAGCGCATCTGGGAGAACGCCGTTGCTTATGGCGCTGAGGCAGTCGGAATCTATGCCACGATGACTCCGCCGACCGGCGCGCCGGCATGAAGGCCGTCGCGGGCTATGCGCCATACGGCTGGCGCGCGAAGATCGGCCTGATCATCCCCTCTACCAATACCATCAATGAGGTGGAGTTCTGCCGCCTCGCGCCGCGCGGCGTCACCATCCATACGGCGCGCGCCACGTCGACAGGCGAATTCAGCGAAGCCTACTTTCAGCGCCTGCGCGAGGCCGGGATGCACGGCGCCGACGACCTGGCAACGGCAGAGGTCGATGTGATCGCCTATGGCTGCACCTCCGGCTCCATCGTTCAGCCGCTCGATGAGATCGTGAGTGGGATTGGAACACGGGCTGGTGTCCCGGCCATCGCCACTGCCGGTGCGGTGATCGCGGCGTTGCGGGCGCTCGGCATATCCCGTGTCGCCGTTGCGACGCCTTACGTCGACTTCATCAACGAAGCGGAGCGGAAGTTCCTCGCGCTCCACCGCTTCGAGGTGACCTCTTTGCACGGTCTCGGGCTCGGCGGGACGGAGGCTGAGCGCCGCGCCATCGGGCGCGTACCGCCGGAGCACGTCTACCGTATGGCACGCCAAGTGGACCGACCGGAGGCGCAGGCCATCTTCATCTCCTGCACGAACCTAGCCACGCTCGATGTGATCGCGGCCATTGAGACCGACCTTGGCAAGCCGGTTGTCACCAGCAACCAAGCCTGCTTCTGGAACTGCCTGCGATTGGCCGGGATTCCCGACCGTATCGAGGGCTATGGCCGCCTTCTGAGCGAATGCACCAACCCCATTGCCGGATCCCCACACGCATGACGGACGTGACCCTTCTTCCTGCGACCGAGCTGGCGCGCCGCCTGCGGACGGGCGAGACGTCGGCGACCGCGATTATGGAGGCCCATCTCGAGCGAATCCGCATGCGGGAGCCGCAGCTGCGCGCCTTCGTCTATCTGGACGAGAAGGTCGCGCTCGCGGAGGCGCGCGCAGCGGATGCGCGGCGTCGATCTGGTACCGAGCCGGGACCGCTCCATGGGCTTCCTATCGGCGTGAAAGATGTACTCGACGTCGCCGCGATGCCGAGCGGCTACGGCTCGCCCATCTGGGCCGACCATGTGCCCCGCGCTGATGCGGCTTCGGTGGCCATGGCCCGGGCCGCCGGTGCCGTCGTCATCGGCAAGACGGTGACGACGGAGTTTGCCACACGCGAACCGGGTCCGACGGTGAACCCCGCGAACCCGGCGCATACGCCCGGCGGTTCCTCGTCCGGCTCGGCAGCAGGGGTGGCCGCGCATTTTTTCCCGCTGGCCTACGGCACGCAGACGGCTGGCAGCATCCTGCGCCCGGCAGCCTTCTGTGGCGTGGTCGGATACATGCCGACGCATGGCGCGATCCACCGCGCCGGCATGAAGGTAATGAGCGAATCCCTCGACACGATCGGTGCGCTGGCCCGAACAGTTCCCGACTGTGCCCTGATGATCGCCGGGGCGACGGGACGAAGCCTCGGTGACCCGGCCGTGAAGCCAGATCGGGCGCCGCATCTGCTACTCTGCCTCGGCCCCACTGCGGAGCAAGCTGCGCCGGAGACGCTGGCCCTTATGGAGCATGTCGCGGAGCTCGTCGTCCGCGCGGGTGCAAAGGTGACCCGGAGGGAGATGCCCTCGATCGTCACCTCCGCGGCCAAGGCGCACCCGGTGGTCATGAACATGGAGGGCGCGCAGGCCCTTGCCTGGGAACTGACGCAGCATCGCGAGCAGGTCTCCAATGTGCTTCGTGAGAAGCTTGAGACTGCCCGGGCGCTTCCAGCGGATGCGCTTCGCGAAGCCCGAGACACGTTCGTCGCCGCGCGCGCCGCCTTTCCAGGCGTCATCGCGGACTACGATGCCGTGCTGACACCGGCGGCGGTCGGCGAAGCGCCGCGGCGGCTCGACTGGACGGGAGATCCGGCCTTCAACCTGTTGTGGACGGCACTGCACGCACCGTGCGTGAGCGTGCCTGCCGGTTCAGGACCCAACGGGCTTCCCCTTGGTGTGCAGATCGTCGCCGCGCCAGGAAAGGACAGAGAGGCTCTCCAATGGGCCGAATGGGTGCGTCACGCGCTGAGTTAGTCGCACGAAAGCAGAATGCGCCGCGCCACACATGAGCATGGGAACCCGGGAAGCCGGCGGAAGGGACGAAATGATCCGCGCATCTCCCCTGGCGTATCTCGAAGAGCGCGGGCGATACAGGTCGGCCGCCACACGCTGCCCAATTGGTCTGACGGCGGCGGTAGATGGCCGAAGCAAGGCGGCGCTGCCAAACGAGCGCTCCCGCCTTCGAAAGGGGAGGGCTCCACGGTGGCGCCGACGATACAGGAGCGAGGCCAATGTTGCGGCGAATCGAGGTTTCGCGCGGCTCGTGATCGGCGTCGGAGCGCTTCCGATTGGCTAGTCGAGGCCAGCGCTCATCACTGGATTGAGCCGAAGCAGTCCGACCCGCTGGCGTGATCCCCAACGTGGCGTTGCAACCGGCAACTGCGTCATCGAGATGCCGGCTGGATGTCGGTCGCTCCATCAGCCGGCGGCAGATGGCCTTTCGCGGCAACTCGTCATTCGCCGCCGCGAAGCAAACGAACCCGTGTCGAAGCGGCGCTCTGCAGCAAAGCCGCGTCATGCCCTGCGGAGAGGTAGCGCATCCCCATCGCCTGTGCGCGCTGGAGCTGGCTGTCGTCGGGCAAGCCGCCGATACCTGGCGTCTTGCCGTGACGTCGGCAGGCTGCAACGACCGCCGCCGCGCTCTCCCACAATGCCGGATCGTCCTTTCGTCCAGGCCGGCCGAGATCCGCCATCAGGTCTGACGCGCCCAGGAACAGCACATCCAGCCCCGGCACGGCCGCTATCTCGTCGATCGCCTCCATCGCACGCCTGGTTTCGATGATGCCAACGACGCTCGTCTCTGCCGTCAGCGCTGCGGTCGCGTCACCTTGCGAGATTGGCCGCCGGCGGAAATGCGGGAAGACCGGCGGCACTGGGCGGCGGCCGGCGGGCGGGAAGGTCGCCGCATGCACGATGGCGCGCGCGATTTCGACGCTCTCCACACGCGGAATCACCACGCCGAGCGCGCCCGCGGAAAGCGCCTGACCGATCGGGCCGTGAGCGCTGTCGGGCAGTCGGATCAGCGGCGTGATGCCGCATTCGAGCGCGGCCATGACCAGCGCATTCACCGCGTCTTCCGGGATCTGGTTGTGCTCGCGATCAATGACCATGACGTCGTAACCGGCGACGCCCAGGATGCGCGCGACGTCGCCGTCCCGCGCCAGCTGCGTGGTGACGACGAGCGCCACACCGCCTTCGGCAAGCCGCACCTTCATCCCGTTCTTCACCAAAGTCCGGCCTCGCTCGCTGCTCTGTCCGACGGCCTCTTCGGCACCTTGCGAAGAGGAATACGACTGGTATACCAGTCCGGGAGGGACCGCAACGGCGGCCATCCGCCTCTCGGGAGCAGTGATGACGACGCGCAAGATGCATCTCGGCCTCTCCATCCGTGCGCTGGGCTATGCGCAGGCGCCCTGGCGGCACCCCGAGGTGAAGGCCGACGGCCAGCTCGACTACGACAGCTTCCTCAAGGTCGCGAAGATCGCGGAGAGCGCCTGCTTCGACATGATCTTTTTCGCCGACAACGTCGGCTATATCGGCGGCGATACGCCTGCCGGCTCCATCGCCTACACCAATCGTGTCGTGGAGCTCGACCCGCTCATCCTGCTCTCGGCTATTGCCGCGAATACGCGCAACATCGGCCTCGTTGCCACCGCCTCGACCACCTTCAACGACCCTTACCAGATCGCGCGCCGCTTCTCTTCGTTGGATCATGTCAGTGGCGGCCGCGCCGGCTGGAATGTCGTGACCTCCTTCAACGATGCGGAGGCGCGCAACTTCGGCCTCGAGCACATGCCGTCCTATGACGAGCGCCACGAGCGCGCCGAGGAATTCGTCCAGGTCGTCAAAGGCCTGTGGGATGGGTGGGAGAATGACGCGCTGGTGCTGGACAAGGTCTCCGGGCAATTCGTCGACCCTGCCAAGATGCATGTGCTGAACCATGCCGGGAAATTCTTCAAGGTGATGGGGCCACTGACCTGTCCGCGCTCGCCGCAGGGCCGGCCGGTGTTGGTGCAGGCCGGCGACGGCGAACCGGCACGGCGCATCGCCTCGGCCCATGCCGACCTGGTCTACACGGCCGCGGTCAGCCTGCAGGCTGCCAAGGACTACGCTGCCTCCTTGCGCGGCATGTTGGCGGAGAAGGGGCGGGATTCCCATGCCGTGCGGATCATGCCTGCCGCCTCCGTCTTCGTCGGCCGTACGCGCGCCGACGCGGAAGGCAAGTACGAGCTGATGCAGGACCTGGTGCACGAACAGACCGGCCTGGCACTGGTCTACTCCCGCATGGGCGACATGTCCGACTATCCCCTCGATGGCCCGGTGCCGGAGCCGAAATACTCGAACTCCATGATGCAGAGTGGCGCACGCCGCTTTTATGACATGGCGCAGCGGGACAACCTCACCATCCGCCAACTCGGGCGCCGGCTTGGCGCTGGCACCTGGGGACGGCCGCCGGTGATGGGCACGGCGAAGGACGTCGCGGACCATATGGAAGAGTGGTTCACGGCGGGCGTTGCCGACGGCTTCAACCTGACCCCTGGCTGGCTGCCGCACCAGATCCAGGACTTCGCCGAACTGGTGGTGCCGGAGCTGCAGCGCCGCGGCCTGTTCCGGACAAGCTATGACGGCCGGACGCTCCGCGACCAGCTCGGCCTGGCCAAGCACCGCACGCATTGGGAGCTGGCGCGGGAAGCGGCATCTGCTCCCGCCGGGTTGGGCTGACCCGTGTGCTGCTGCCCCCTCGTCACACCGGCTGCTTCGGGCGCACGCGTGCGCCGGCACCGCGCGGGTCGCGGCGCGGCGACGCGTTTGCATCGCGTGGCAACACATTTGCATGTGGCAGCACACTTGCACGAGCGCAGTCGGTGGGAGGGTGCTGCGTGCGGGCGGAGCGCTGTGGCCGCCGCCCTGAGCTGAACGACCGATTTGCCGTAACGCCGGCATAGACCGGCTAGGCGCTGGAGAGGGAGTGCCGCAGACGCCCGACAGGGCGATGGAGACGAGATGCTCAAAGCTCTTTCCCGCCGAGCGACCTTCGCGCTGGCCATTGCGACACCGACGATCGTCCGCGCGCAACCCTACCCCACGCGCCCGATCCGCTTCATCTCGCCCTACGCCCCTGGCGGGACCGGCGACATCATGGCGCGGCTGATCGCCACCGGCGTATCGGCGAAGCTGCATCAGCCCGTCGTGGTGGAGAACCGCCCGGGCGCCAATGGCGTAATCGGCGCGGATGCGGTCGCTAAGGCCGCGCCCGACGGATATACCTATGGCGTGGTCGTGTCGTCACACACCATCAACAAGGCGGTGCGCGGCGACATGCCTTTCGATCCGGTGACGGATTTTGAGCCGGTCTGCCTGGCCGTGCGCACGCAATTCGCACTGACCATCACGGGCAATATACCGGCGGCCACGACACGCGACTTCATCGACTATGCGCGAGCCCGTCCGGGCCAGCTTTCCTTCGCTTCGGCAGGCTCGGGCAGCAATGTGCACGTCTTCCTCGAATGGTTCTGCCGTCGCGCGGGAATCGAGGCGACGCATGTGCCCTATCGCGGCAGCGGATCATACCACACCGATCTGCTGGCTGGCCGGGTGCAGTTCACGATCGACGGCTATGCCTCCTTTGCCCAGCACTTTCAGAGCGGTGCCCTGAAGCTGCTCGCGATGGGCGGGCCGAGCCGCTTCAGCCAGCGGCCCGACGTGCCGACGATCGCGGAGGCCGCCGGCATTGACGGTTTCGAAGCCGGCTCCTGGGCTGGCGTCATCGCGCCGGCACGCACGCCCGGACCGATCCTGGACATCATGAACGCGGCCGTCGTCGCGGTGATGCAGGAAGCGGAGGTGCAGCGGCGGACAATCGAGCTGGGTGCCGACGTCACCGCCGGCAGCCGCGCCGATTTCGGACGTGTTCTGCAGACCGAGGCTACGCGCTTCTCCGCGCTGGTGCAGGAATTCGGCATCACCGCCGCAGGCTGAAAAGGGGGGACACGCCCCCTGCAAGATGATCGGGAGAACGCCGCGGCACGACAAAACGCCGCGCCACCGTGCGCACCCTGTCAAGGAGTGTGGGACATTGCCTTCCCGTCGATCCATCCTTGCCCTGCCGGCACTGCTCGCCGCCGCGGGCGGGCAGCAGCGCGCCGCGCGCGCGTCGGAAACCTATCCTGACCGTCCGGTGACCATCGTCGTCGGCTTCGCCGCCGGTGGTTCGACCGACCTCGTCGCACGGCTGATTGCCCAATCTCTGAGCGAGGCGTTGAAGCAGAGCTTCGTCGTCGACAACCGCACGGGCGCGGCGGGCGTGGTCGGCCATACCGCCGTCGCCCGCGCCAGGCCGGACGGCTACACGCTGCTGATGGCGACGAACAGCACCTATGTCATGGCCCCGTTCCTCTACGGCAACATTCCCTACGACAGCGAAACCGCCTTTGCGCCAATTTCGCTGGTCGGGAACAATGGGCAGGTGCTGAGCGTACATCCCGCGCTGCCCGTCCGGGATATCGCGGGACTGGTCGACTACCTCAAGACGCGCCCCGGGCAGGTGAACTTCTCCACCTCGGGCGTCGCCGGCACCAGCCACATGGCGACCGAGCTCTTCATGTCGATGTCGGGCGCGAGCATGACGCATGTGCCCTATCGCGGCGGCGGCCCGGCGGCGCAGGCACTGATGACGGGCGAAGTTGGCGCCTGCTTCGTCGATGTGGCGACGGCGGCACCGCTGGCGGCGGATGGCAAGGTGCGGGCGCTCGGTATTAGCAGTCTGCAGCGCTCGCCGCTGTTGTCGGATGTACGGAGCATCAGCGAGTCGCTTCCGGGCTTCGAATCCTCGACGGATTTCGCCTTGCTCGCGCCGGCCGGCACGCCCGAACCAGTTCGGCAGCAACTCCATCGCGCACTGACGGCGGTGCTGGCGGATCCGGTGCTAAAGGGCAAGCTTGAGCAGCAGGGCGTGAACGTGATTGGCAGCACGCCGTCGGAATTCAGGCGCTATCGCGCACAGGAAGTCGCCCGCTGGGGCCGGATCATCACCGAGCGCAACATCCGTGCGCCGTCCTGACAGCGGGCGGGAGAAGGCGCGCGTCGCGGAGGAACCGGAGGGAAGCGCACCCCCTCCGACAGGGTTCAGGCGGCCTTGGCCGCCGCAGGCGGCGCGAAGCTCTCCATCGTGATCGGGTCGAGGCACTCGCTCAACAGCCTGCCGTGACCCTCGATCCTGTCGCGCAGCCCCAGCATGCGCAAGCACGCCCAGAAGCAGGACTGGTTGCTGGTCACGACCGGCTTGCCCAGATCCGTCTCGATCTGCTGGATCACATCGATGGTCGCGAGGTTGGTGCAAGATATGAAGATGGTGTCCGCATCCGGCCGGTCGGTGGCGAGCGCCATGCGGTAGACGTGCTCGGGCGGCACGCGGCCGATGCCGCGGCGCTCCTCCTGTGTCTCGCCCAGGCGCAGACCGTGCATCGAGGTCACCTCGAAGCCGTAGTCCTTCAGGAACTTGATCTCACTGTCGTTGACGAAGTCGACATAGGGCGTCGCCACGGCGACCTTGCGCGCGCCGAGCGCGCGCAGAGCGGCGACCACGGCGCCCGCGGTCGCGATCGCCGGCACCTTCGTGCGCTGCTGCAGGTCCGCCACGATGTCCTGCAGCGAGCAGACGATCGACCCCGAGGTGCAGCCATAGGCGACGACATCGACCTCGGCCGTCGCGAGGTCGTCGGCCGCGACCTTCACAGCCTCGGCCATGCGGAAATAGCTTTCCTCGGTCGCCTTGCCGAGCAATGTGGCGCGCCCGGTGTGGATGGTCACGCCCTTGGGCGCCAGGCGCCAGAACTCGGGCTCATTGATGGTGTTGGTCGAGGGAACGATCAGTCCGATCTTTCCGCGCCAGCCATAGGGGCGATAGTCAGCGACAGCCTTCATTGCGTGATCTCCCTTGTTACGTCAGGCATGGCCGGCAAGCGAACGCAGCCGTGGGGCTGCGCCGGAAAGCGCATGGACAGGATCGCGGCCTGGTTGGCGAAAGGCATCCAGCCGATCCCCCGGACGAACCTTTTCTTCTCGGCGCCGAGATCCTGACTTAAATCTTCGCGCCCCGATCATGGATACTGGCCGTTCACCCGTTCCAGGGGCGAATGCGCCAGAGCGCGCGATGCGCGGCATCCACCTCCCTGAGATAGGCGACATAGTCGACCGGGGGCAGGAAACGCAGCGGCTGGAAGGTTCGCTCGCTGGTGGCGACGAAGTCCGCATTGGCCAGCACGCGGCTGACCGCGCCGGAGAGCTTCTGCGCAACCTCGGGCGGCAGTCCCCTCGGCGCGCCGATCCCGCGCAGGGAGCCGCCGCGCAGGTCATACCCCGCTTCCTTGAAGCTCGGCACGTCCGGCGCCATGGAGGAGCGTTCCGCGGCCATCACGCCAAGGGTGCGATAGGGCTGCTGCTGGGCGAATGTGAGGCTCTCGCCGAGATTGGCGGTGGTCACCTGAATTTGCTTCTGCAGCATCGCGAGCGCGGCCGGCGCCGCGCCGGCATAGGCCACTGGCTCGAAGCGCACGCCCGCCGCCTGCTCCAGCAGCAGCATGGCGATGTGGCCGGCCGAGCCAACGCCCTGCGTACCAAGCGTCACTTGGCCGGGCGCCGCCCGTGCCGCGGCGACAAGATCGGCGATGGTCCTGATCGGGCTGTCTGGATGCACGGCGAAGGTGGCCGGATCCTCGACCACGCCGGCGATGAAGGCGAAGCTGTCCATCGACCAGCGCGGCGAGCGCTCGATCGGGATGGTCACGACGCCAGGCGTGTTGATGATGCCGAGCGTATAGCCGTCAGGCCGTGCGTCCGCGATGGCCGACAATCCGATCTCGCCGCCCGCGCCGCCTCGGTTCACCACGACGATCGGCTGGCCGAGCTCGGCCTCGAGATACCGCGCGAGGGTGCGCGCGGAAATGTCGGTGCCCCCGCCGGCCGCGAAGGGCACGATCATCTGGATCGGCCGGTCGGGCCAAGCCGCGCGCGCGGGGGAAGGGGCTGCGAGCGCGCCGCTCGCAAAGAGGCCAAGCACCATCCGACGCGGGATGGTCTGCGTCGTGGTCGCAGCACATCCAGGGCTCTGGGTCGGAGGCAACCCGGACGGGGCATTGGCCAGCCTGGCCATGCCCCGTAGAACTGGCGATCGCCGCAGCATGAGGGCTCCTCAGACCGTGTCGAACGCCGTGTACCGTCGCAATCTCCCCTGCCGCTGGTTCAGCCGGCCTGGCCCGGAGGCCGGCGGCTGCCAGCACGATCCCTCGTGCATGCGGTCTGTGGGTGGTATACCGGCAGAACACCTGCCCGGCAACGCAGTTTCAGGCGACAAGACTCAACGATGATGCATGACGATAGCGGACGACCGGGCGAGGAGCTCTTGCACCAGGGCCGCAGCGCGGCTGGGCACGCCTACGACCAGCTCGTCGAAATGCTGCTCTCCCGGCGTCTCGAACCCGATGACGTCGTCCAGGAACGGCGCCTGGCGGCCGAACTCGGCGTCTCCCGCACCCCGCTGCGAGAGGCAATGCACCGGCTGGAAGGGGAGGGCATTCTGGCACGGCGCTCGGACGGCGCGCTGGTCGTCCCGCGCCTCGACGCCGAGGAGACCCTCGAAGTCCTGAGCGTCCGCCGCCTGCTTGAAGTCGAAGCCGCCGGCGCCGCCGCCGGCAAGGTGCCGTCCGCGGTGATCGAGGCCCTGCGCCGTCGCGTGCAGGCGCTGGCCGCTACCGGCGATCCGGCGAGCCCCGAGCGGCTGCTGCTGGACCTCGATCTGCACCGCGCCATCGGCGAGGCCTGCGGGAACCGGTGCCTGGCGCGCATGATCGCGGATATGCGCCGCCGTACGCAGCTCTTCGCGACGCGCCGGACGCCGGAGCGGCTCGAGCCGATCTGCGCCGAGCATCTGAAGATTCTGCGTGCGCTCGAAGCCGACGACGCCGAGGCGGCACGAAAAGCCATGGCCGAGCACATCGACGCCACGCGGGCCGGCATCATGCGGCGCCTGGGAGCCGTCTAGACCGCCTGCGCCTCTTCCCGACCGGTCGGATATGCGCGGCGCACTTCCTCGCGCCGTTCGAGCCACCAGGCGTAGGGACGCGGCAACAGACTGTGCGGCGCGGGCACGCCGAGCGCCGCCGCCGCATGCACTGGCCAATTCGGGTTCCACATCATCTCGCGCGCCAGGGCGACCAGGTCGCATTGGCCGGCCTCGAGATACCCCTGGGCTTGATGCGCATCGGTAATCAGGCCGACCGCCATGGTGGGAATACCCGTCTCGCGCCTGATGCGTTCGGCGAAGGGGACGTGATACCCCGGCACGCGCGGCACGATGTGCAGCGTCAGCGGCCCCTCGATGCCGCCTGAAGAGCAATCGAGCATGTCGACGCCGAGCGTTTTGAGCTCGCCAGCGAACAGCACCGTGTCTTCCAGGCTCCAGATGCCGCCCCGGCCGTCGACGCAGGAGACGCGGAAGAAGAGCGGCCGATCAGCTGGCCAGGCCGCCCGCACGGCTTCGACCAGCTCCAGCCCAAACCGCATCCGGCCGCGGATGTCGCCACCGTAGCCGTCGGTGCGCTTGTTGGTGATGGGGGAAAGGAACTGCTGGATGATGTAGCCATGCGCGCCGTGGATCTCGCAGATGTCGAAGCCGGCATCGAGGGAGCGCCGCGCGGCGTCGACGTGGAGCTGGATGACGGCACGGATGTCGTCGCGGTCCATCTCCTTCGGTACCGTTGCGCCTTCCTTGAAGGGGATGGGGCTGGGCGCGATGCCGGCCCAGGGGGCGCGGCCCTTCGCAGCATCTTCCGCGCCGAGGGGCGCGAAGCCGTCCCATGGTGCGCGCGTCGCGACCTTGCGCCCGGCATGGCCGAGCTGGATCGCCGCCGCCGCGCCCTGACCGCGGATGAAGTCGGTGACTCGCCGCCAGGCCTTCACCTGCGCATCCGTGTAGATGCCCGGGCAGTCATAGGTCTTGCGGGAGCGTTCGGAGACCGAGGTCTCCTCGCAGAACACCACGCCGGCGCCGCCCATGGCGAATTTGCCGAGATGGACCAAGTGCCAGTCGGTCGGCGCGCCATCCACCGCCGCATACTGCGACATGGGCGAGACCACGACGCGGTTGCGCAGGGTCAACCCGCGCAGGGTAAGGGGTGTGAAGAGCAGCGGCGGTGCGTTCTCGGGCATTGGGCGATCCTCCAGCGGAACCAGGTCAGGCGGTGCGCAACGCGGCGAAGCGGCCGGGCGCATAGGGGGTGGGATCGAGCGACGGCGGCGCGCCGGTCATCAGTGCGGCGAGCAGCCGGCCCGTCGCCGGGGCGCTGGTGAGGCCGAGATGGCCATGGCCGCAGCATAGGAAGAGGCCTGGGCGTCGCCCTGCCGCGCCGATCAATGGCAAACTGTCGGGGGTGCCAGGCCGCGGGCCCATCCAGAGGCGCGGCGGCCCATGCGTGAGGCCGGGAAAGAGGGCGCGCGCCTGCGCGGCCAGACGCAGCGCGCGGGCCTCCTCGGGCGGGGCGTCCAGGCCGGCGATCTCGACGGTCCCGGCGACGCGCAGGCCATCGGACATCGGCGCGAGTCCCACCCCGCGGCTGCGCACCGAGATCGGCATGGGGAGGGTGATCGATGGCGCGGGCAGCATCGCGTGGTAACCGCGCTCGGCCTCCAGCGGCAGGCTGAGGCCGAGGGGCGCCAATAACGGGCGCGACCAAGCGCCGGCGGCCATCACCACGCGCGCGGCCCGGTGATTGGCGATGCCGGTCATCACCATCCACCCGTCGCGTTCCGGGACCAGCTTCTGCACCCCCTCCAGGAGGATCGCACCGCCTTCGGCACGCAGCGTATCGGCCAGTGTGGCGACCAGCCGGCCAGGATCGACGCAGAAGCCGTTGCCCGGCAGCAGCAGGCCGCTTTGCACAGAGGGTGCGAGGCCTGGAAACAGGGCCTTGAGCGCCGCGCGGTCGAGCCGCTCGCTCGCGATGCCAGCCGCCTCCCGCAGGCTGCGGTCGAGAGCGGCCTGGGCAGGGCTGGGGGGCGCCTCGCTGGCCAGCACTTGGCCGCTCTCGCGGAGCAGCGCGTCGGCCTGCGCCGGGCCCAGTAGTGCGCGCCAGCCGGCGAACGCGTCCCGCAGCAGGGCGTGCAGGGCCAGCGAGATCGGTCGGACCCGCGTCTCCCGCCCGGCTTCCAGCCAGCGCAGCAGCCAAGGTAGCGCCCAGGGGAGGTAGCCTGGCCGGATGGCCAGCGGGCCCATCGGGTCCAGCAGCCAGCGCGGCACCTGCCGCCACATCCCAGGCAGGGAGGAGGGCGCGACGATTGCTGCGCTGATCATCCCCGCATTGCCGAAGGAGGCGCCGCCGGTGCCCGGGGGCAGGCGCTCGATCACCGTGACTGGAACGCCCACCCGGCGCAGCGACAGCGCCGCCGTCAATCCGGCCACACCGCCCCCGAGCACCAGGGTGGCTGGAGCCGTCACAGCGCTGCCAGCCGCTGGAGGATGACGGTCCGCAGGGAATCGACATGCGCCGCCATCGCGGCGCGAGCAGCTTCGGCATCGCCGGCCAGCAGCGCCGCGATGACGCGGCGATACTGCGCACACGCCTCCTCGAGCCGACCCGGCTGCGGCGGTGTCGCGAACAGCAGCATCCGACGCCGCAGATCCTCGAGCAGGCGGGTGAGATTGCCGCTGCCGGCGGCGGCGGCAATGGCGCGGTGCAGCGCGATGTCGACCTCCAGCCGTTCTGCCTGCCGGTCCGCCAGAGGCCGACCGACGTCGAGCAGCGCTGCCACCCGCTCGTCCAATGCCCGTAGAAGCGCTGGGTCGATGCGGGCTGCCGCGAGGGCAGCCGCCTCGCCTTCGATCAGGCGGCGCAGATGAAGGATCTCGAGGAACTCTTCGACGGAGATTCGGCGTACCCGCAGAACACCGCCTGGCAGGCGTTCCAGCAGGCCCTCGCCTTCCATGCGCCGCAGGGCCTCGCGCAGGGGCGTGCGGGAGATGCCGAGCGCGGCCGCGACCGCCCGCTCCGAGATCGGCTGGTCGAGCGGCAGCCCGTGGGTCAGCAGCAATTCGTGCAAATGCGCGTAGGCGCTGTCTGCGACGTTGCGCCTGGGCGAGCTAGTCGGCGCTGCGTGCGGCGCGAGGTGGTCCATGGCGCTCCGGGGTAGCGCCGCGCGATCGCTGCGCGTGGGCTTGGCAGGACGATATACAATCATTATACCACCTGTACTCCACTCGGCAATCGGCGCCAGACCGATACGGCAACGCCTCACGAACGGCCCAAACATGGGCGCCGCACCGGCGCTGATATTCCGGGAGCGCCGCCATGCCGCCGATCTTCGCCCATCATCGCCGCAGGATCCTAACCGCCGCGCTGGGCGCGCTTGCCGCGCCCGTGACGGCGCGAGGCAGCGACTATCCGTCTCGCCCGCTGACGCTGATCGTTCCCTTTGGCCCAGGCGGCGGGAATGATGTGACGGCGCGCACGCTCGGCCAGTTCCTCGAAAAGGTGCTCGGGCAGCCCATCGTGGTGCAGAACCGTCCTGGCGCCGGCGGCGAAGTCGGCATAAACGCCGTCGCGGATGCCCGGCCGGATGGCTATACGTTTGGCATCTTGAACACGCCTGGGCTGGTGACGATCCCGATCGAGCGCCAGCCGCGATGGTCGCTTGACAGCTTCGCCTTCGTCGCCGGCTTGGTCGAGGATCCGGGCACCATCGCCGTGCATCCCGACAGCGGCATCACGACGGTGGCGCAACTGGTCGCCGCCGCGCGGCGGGAGGACGGCTTCACCATCGCGGCGCAGGGGCGCGGCTCAACGAGCTTTCTCTCGGTGCGCATGCTCGAACAGGTCGCCGGCGTTCGCTTCGAGCCGGTCATCTATCCCTCGTTGCCGCAATGCGTGCTGGCGCTGGGGCAAAAGGAGGTCCGCGGCGCCGCCGCCAATCTGGGCGAGGGCCAGGTCATGGCCGAAGGTCGGCCATGGCGGCTGGTGGGCGTGATGGCCGAAACGCGCTCGCCGCTTGCACCGGAGGTACCAACCTTCAGGGAGCAGGGCTGCGATGTGACCATCGGCAGCCTGCGCGGCTTCGTCGGCCCGCGAGGAGTCCCCGAGGAGATATCGGCGCGCCTCGGCTCTGCGATCGCGACCATCTTTGCGGACCCGGAGTTCCTCGCCCTTGCCCGGCGCACGCAGCAACCGCTCCGCCTGCTCGATCAGACGGCCTATGCTCGACATCTTCTCGATGCAGACCGGACGTTCCGCGCGTTGTGGGCGGCACGCCCGTGGCTTTGAGCATGGGGCGCACCGGAGTACCGAATCGCGGCTTGAAGGCTGCGGCACAAGCTGACCGAGGCCGGCTTCACCGGCGCGATCGCGACGGTCTGGGGCCGCGGCTATGTACTGCGCGAGACCGCCGAGGTGCCCGCCGCCGCACCGCCACCGCGCCGGCCGTCGCCCGCGCCGCTGCCTGAGGCGCGCCGCCACCCGGACAGCGGAGCCTACCGCACGGACGGCGTCGCGAGCACTCGACAGCGGTGGGCAACTTCCAGCGTACAATCGCGTCTCGGCACGCTCGCGCACCGCGCGGTGCAGGGGCGTCAGAACTCCAGGAGATTCTCGCGAAACGTGTCGTGGGCGTAGCGCCGCTTCACGAGACCGCGCCGCTGCAGCTCTGGTACCAGGCCGTCGCAAATTTCGGCGACGTAGCGGCGGGTGAACTCGCCGTTGAAGATCAGAAAGCCGTCGCCTCCGACTTCCTGCATGATTTCCGCCATCATGCCTGCGACGTGGTCGACCGTACCAGTGTAGTCGATCCCTGACTTTGTGGCGTATCCCAGAGCGATCTCGCGCGGCGTCCGGCCGGCATACGCGGCGGTGCTCGACTGATGGCCGTTTGAGGTCAGATCGGGCAGTGGCTCGTCCAGGTCGAACTTTGAAAAGTCAATGCCACTGATGCGGGCCATCATGGCGAGGCTCATATCCAGATGCGCCGCCGCATCCGCAAGCTCGCGATTGCGTCGATCGCGCGCGGCCTCGATGGAAACGTCGATGATCGGGTAGGCCAGGAAGAGGACCTTGATGGATCGCGGGTCACGCCCTTCAGCCTCGGCGAGGTGGTGGATTTCCTGCCGATACGCCTTCATCGCCGAGACGCTCGTCGCGTTGGTGATGATGGTGTCGGCCCATCGTGCGGCGAAGCGCTGGCCGCGCGGCGATCCGCCGGCCTGGCATAGCACCGGCCGGCCCTGCGGCGAGCGTGGTGCGCTGAGTGGGCCGCGGACGCTGAAATACTTCCCCTTATGATCGAGAGCGCGGACCTTGCTGCCGTCGGCGAAGAGATGGCGATCACGATCGAGCACAACGGCGTCCGGCTCCCAGCCCTCCCAGAGCTGCGTGACGATCGACGTGAACTCATCGGCGATTTCGTAACGCTCATCGTGGAGGTGGTGCTTGTCGCGCCCGTAGTTCTGCGCTCCGCCATCATTGCTGCCCGTGACGATGTTCCAGCCAACGCGGCCTTCCGTCACGTGATCGAGGGAGTTCACCAGGCGCGCCAGAAGAAACGGCGGGTACTCGCTGGTAGAGAGCGTGGGAATGATACCGAGCTTCTTGGTTGCCATCGTCAGCCAGGGAACGAGCACGGCGGGGTCCAGCTTAGGCGCTCCCGCTGCGTACTTCAGATACGTGTCGTGGGTCCCTTGGTAGGTGTAGGGGACGTTGCAGCTGTCCTCGATGATCATGTAGTCGAAGCAGGCGCGCTCCATGCTGCGCGCCAGATCCTGGAAGAGGTCCGGCATCATCCAGCGTCGCTGATCGCCCGCCCAGTCGTGGCGCCAACCTTTCGGCCCGTAGCCGCGCGAAAGGAACCATGCGAGATGAAAAGGCGAGCTGCTCATAGCGTCTTCCCAAGCAGGTGTTTGGCCGCCAGCGTGCGGCGATGCACTAGTCGACCCGCATCCCGGTTTGTTGGACGACGCGGCGCCACTTCGGGATCTCCTCGAGCACCATCGCGCCGAGCTCCTCCGGAGGGCCGGCAACCGGCTCGAAGGCCTGATCCTTGAGGAGCTTGTCGAGTTCGGGTGACCGGATCGCCGCGGTGATCGCGCTGTGCAGCCTGGTCATGATGTCCGCCGGTACGCCGCTCGGCACGAACAGGGCCTGCCAGCTGTTGACGATCACCTCCGGCAGGGTTTCCGACATGGTTGGAACCTCGGGTACGAAGGGGCTGCGCGCTGCGCTGGTGATCGCCAGCGCCCGCAGCGATCCATCGGCGAGAAATGGCAGCGTGGCCGGCAGGGTGACGATCGTGCCGTCGAGCGTTCCAGCGACCGCGTCCTGCACCGCGTGCCCCCCACCGCGATAGGTGACCGGCGTGACCTTCACTCCGGCCAGCTCCAGCAGTGCCGTCGTCATGCGCCCAGGCGAGGTCGCGCCGGAATGGCCGATGGTGATGTCGCGACCACCGGTGGCCGCCGCAATGAAATCCGCAAAGCTGCGCAGGGGGCTGTCCCTTCCGACGGCCAGGACTTGCGACAGTGTGGCCACAAGCGTGAGCGGCGCGAGATCGCGGACGGGATCGAACGGCAGGTTCGGCATGACGCTCGGGTTGACCGTGAGCGGCTCGCTGGCGATCAGAAGGGTGTAGCCATCGGGTCGTGCCTTGGCGACGGCATCCATGCCGATGCTTCCGCCCCCGCCACTCCGGTTTTCCACCACCATTGACCAGCCCCGCATTTCGCCGAGCTTCCTGGAGATGGCGCGCGCGAGCATGTCGAGACTGCCCCCTGGCGCCGAGGGGACGATCATTCGCATGGGACGCTCGGGGAATGCCTCGGCGGCCGCCAGGCTGGGCATGGTCAGTGTCAACCCCGTGCTCAGAAGGCCTCGTCGACCCATGCGCATGCCACTGCCCCATGCCTGTCCCCGACATCGAGCCGTCTTTGACAGCCTGCGAACAAGTGCCGATTATCGCAGTGCAACATGCCATTTCGGCAAGGCAGCTGAATGCTCCCGCCTGGTCTTCGCTACTTTCTCGCCGTCGCGCAGACGGGCTCCATCCGGGAGGCGTGCGAGCAGCTGCATGTCGCGCAGTCGGCGGTCAGCCGGCAGATCCTGAAGTTGGAGCAGCGGCTCGGCGCCCAGCTGTTCATCCGCGGGCCGCGCGGCATGGCGTTGAGCTCGGCGGGTGAGATCCTGTTGAGCCACGCTCGAGAGGCGGCGTTGCAGGAGCAGCGGCTCGATGCCGACATGGCCTCCCTGCGTGGCCTGAAGCGCGGCCATGTGGTCCTACGCACCATCGAAGGGTTCGCGGTGTCCTCGCTGCCGGAGGTCTATACGGGGTTCATGCAGCGCTATCCCGGCATCACGATGGACATCAGCATTGCGGGGTCGGAGACAATACTGCCGGCGGTTCGCGACGGGCTTTGCCACCTCGGCATTGCCTTCAATCAGCTGCCGGATCCGGATGTGGCGGTGCTGGCCTCCGCGCCACAGCCGCTGGAGGTGCTCTGCAGTCCGGACCACCCTCTCACGACATCGCCCGGCGCGAAGCTTTCTGACCTGCTGAACTGGCCGCTCGCCCTGCCGATGCCCAATGGTGGCAGCCGGCGCCTGATCGACGCCGCATGTCACGCAGCGGGGCTGACCCTGCGGCCGTCGCTCGAGACGAACTCCGCCACGCTCGTGGGCGCGTTCGTGGCGACCCGGGGCGGCGTCGCGCTCTTCTCAGGTCAGCGTGCGTCGGCACAGGTGCGATCCGGCCAGCTCGTGGTGGTGCCGCTCCTGCTGCCGCGCTTCCGCCAGGGACATATCGCGCTGCTGGCGCGACGTGGGCGTCGATTGCCTCCGGCGGTTGAGTCCTTCGCGGCGACGCTTTCCGCTGCGCTGATGAGGCGGCGCTAATATCGGGTCGAGAGCAAGGCGACGTCGGTCCGACGGTGTTCGTCAATTGACGGCAACCTCGCAGCAATGGCCTGGCACTCGACGCCTTAGATGAGCTCTTCGAAAGCCGTCGGGCATGCGCCGCCGCAGAAGGCCGCTCGACGCGGCGCCTGTCCCGCCGCCGTTAGCGCGAACCTGAGGGCGACGATCGGTTCAATCGCGAAGACCCGCATTTCACGCCCTGTCTGCAGCCAAAGCTGTCGCCGCCGCACCTCCTGCCGTGCGCCCGATGTCTCGGGCAACCCGGCCCTCGCGCGCTGCACGGGCTTCGACGCCGATTGCATGCGTTTGTCGCTGTAGATCGTGGGCCGATTGTTCGATGCGGCGGCCGTGCTGCGCGCCGGGGATGCCTATGAGCGTGCGGCGCCATGGCGGGGGCGGCGCCCGGCGCTGACGGCGGCCGCCTGACGCGCGGCAGCACCATCACGCCTCCGTTCGCACCCTCCGACGCGGCAGCATGGTCCGCAGCATTGGCAAGGTCATCGCGACCAGCAGCACCCCGAGTTGCACCACGCCGACGACCGCCGTCTTCGGGCTGATCTCCAGCCGGATATCCTCCCACATACGGATCGCCAGCGTGGTGCCGCGCGGCGAGCTGAGGAACAGGCCGATGATCAGGTCGTCGAAGCCGCTGAGGAAGGCGAAGAGGAAGGCGGTCACGAAGGACGCGGCGAGCAGCGGCAGCGTCACGGTGCGGAAGGCGGTCATCGGCGCCGCGCCGAGATTGGCGGCCGCGCGCTCCAGGTCGACATCGAAACGGCCGAGCGCCGAGAGCAGGATGATCACCACATAGGGGAGCCCGATGACGGTGTAAGCGAGCCAGAAACTCACGGGATGACCGTTGAGGCCGAGCGCCACGAAGGTGAAGAACAGCCCGAGGCCGATGACGATGTGCGGCAGGATCATGGGCGACACCGCCAGCAGCCAGAGCAGCCGCCGCCCACCGAAGCGCCCGCGGGCCAGCCCGAAGGCGAAGGGGGTGCCGATCGCCAGCGCCGCGACCGCCGCGGCCGTGGAGACCGTGAGGCTGAACCAGGCCGCTTCCAGCCAGTTCGCATCGTCGAGCAACGCCATGAACCAGCGCCAGGAATAGCCGGGGGGCGGGAAGGTCAGATAGGGCGCGCTGCTGCAGGCGATCAGCACGACTACCAGCATCGGTGCGAGCATGAAGACGAGCAGCGCCGCGCCATGGAGATGGAGCAGCGGCCCCGCCAGCGGCGCGACGGCATCGCCCATCGCGTTCAGTGCCGCACGCAGGCCCGGGACGGCGCCGATCGCGCTGGCGGCGCATGCGGGCCGCAGCCCGGCGACCCCGACAACGCGCGCGGGCGTCGACGCGGGGTCATCGGCGAGCGAGACGATGCGGCGGCGGAAGAGCATCAGGAAGCCGCCCACCAGCACCAGCAGGATGCAGGACAGCCCGGCGGCGACGTCAAATTCCGCGAGTGTCGCGACGCGCACCTCGATCGCCTGGGCTAGCATGTAGTCGCCCGGCGCGCCCAGCAGCGCCGGCGCGATGTAGAATCCGAGCGCGCTGAGGAAGACCAGCGCCGAGCCCGCCGCGAGGCCCGGCAGCGACAACGGCAGGAAGACCGTCACGAAGACGGGCATCGGCCCGCCGCCCAGACCGCGCCCGGCCAGCAGCAGCGCCCCGTCGATGCGACGCATCGCCGCATAGAGTGGCAGCACCATCATCGGCAGCAGGATATGCACCATCCCCACATAGCTGCCGAAGCTGTTGAAGACGAGTTGCAGCGGGTCCTCGATCAACCCAAGCGCGATCAGCGTGCGGTTCACCAGCCCGCCGCCGCCGAGGATGGCAACCCAGGCATAGGAGCGGATGAGGATGCTGGTCAGGTAGGGCACCGTGACCAGCGCCATGATCAGCCCGGCGTGCCGCCGCGCCCGGGTGGCGACACAATAGGCGAAGGGGTAGCCGAGTGCCGCGCAGAGTGCCGTGACCAGCACCGCCATCCAGAGGGTGCGCAGCAGGATGTCGAGGAAGACCGGCGAGGCCAGGATCTCGGCATAGGCCGCGAGGCTGAAATGCCCGGCACGCCGCAGGCTGGTCCACGCCACCGTCGCCAGCGGCGCCAGGAATCCGAGGGCGAGCAGCAGCAGGGCAGGCAGCAGCAGCGCCGCCCGTTGTCGATCCCGCCCTGTCATTCCGCCCATCACGCGACCGGCCCCGCGCTCAACGCCGTGCGGCGATCCAGCGCTCCCACTCCGCGATGGCGCGGCGGAGCCCGGTCTGGCCGCTGGCGTCGACGGTGTTCCAGAAGGTGTAGTTCTGCACGATCTGCCGGTCCTTCACCGCCGGCGCGGTCGGCAGTAGCGCGGCGCGCTCGGCCGGGATGTGGTTGAACGCCAGCGCATTGGTCGGGCCATAGGTGATGATCTCGGAAAAGCGCGCCTGCGGCTCCGGCCGGCTCATGAAGGCGATGTACTTCTGTGCGTTCTCGCTGTTCGTGGCGCCGCGCGGGATCGCCCATCCCGCCCATTGCAGGATGCCCTGGTTCCAGCTCTTACCGATGCGGGCGCCCTGTTCGTTGGCGCCGTCGATGCGGCCGTTCCAGGCGCTGCCGATCGTCGCCTGCCGGTCCACCTGGAGCTGCACGGATTCCGCCCCGTTCGCCCACCACTTCACGACATCGGCGCGCAGCCGGTCCAGGCTGCGCAGCGCCCGTTCCCAGTCGATCGGGTAGAGATCTTCCGGCTTCACGCCATCGGCCAGCAACGCGATCTCATAGCTCGCGCCATCGGCGGCGTTGGTGCCGGCGGCGAGCGTGCGCCGGCCGGGGAAGTCCCGCAGGTTCCAGAGATCCGCCCAGCTCTCGGGTGCGCGGCTGGCGTAGCGCTGCTGGTCGAAGGCGACGACCATCGAATAGAGCATCGCCGGCACGTTGAACTGCGAGGCGGGAACGAGGTCATAGCCGGCGCGGTTCTGCGGGGCCCAATAGCCGTAGTCGACCGGCTGCAGCAGCCCATCCTGTTCGAAGGCCGCCATGGATCCGCCGGAGATGTTGGCGACGTCATGCTTCGGCGCGCCGGCCAGGATGGCGGCGCGCTGCACGCCGGCGGCGACGCCCGCCTGGTGGATGACGCGGATGCCGGTCTCGGCCTGGAAGGGTTCTGAATAGGCGATGCGCTGCGCTTCGCCCATGCTGCCGCCGCCGAAATGCACGATCACGCTGCCGGTGCCGCGCAGGCTGTTCTGGGCGATGGCGGGGCGGGCGAGGCCGGCCACGGCACCGCTGAGGGCTGCGGTTGCCAGAAGCCGCCGGCGGCTGAGATCGAGGCGCATCGTCGTCGCTCCTTCGTGGTCGATGTCGGCGTGGTCGATGTGGGCGTAGTCAGTGTTGGTCGGATGGTGGGAAGATCCGGGCGGTCCGCGGATGGAAGCCGAGGGAGGCCGCCTCGCCCGGCCGCCAGAGGCGCTCCGTGGCCGGCGCCTCGATCGTCACGCGGTGCCCGGCCACCTCGGCCAGCACCGATTGCCGGGCACCACCGAAGGCGACTTCGACGATGCGGCAGGGCTCGCCCTCCGCGTCTGGCGCCCGCAGCGCGAGATGCTCGGGCCGGATGGCCAGCAGATGCCCCCCGACCGGCGGCGCGCTGCCCTCGGCCAGGGCGGCGCCCAGTGGGCCGGCAAAGCCTTGCACGCGCGGCGGCGCGCCGTCCGCGATCGGCAGGAAGTTGTTGCGCCCGATGAAGCCGGCGACGAAGGCGTCCGCGGGATTCCGATAGAGTTCGGCCGGCGTGCCGACCTGGCGCATCCGCCCTTCATGCAGTAGCGCGACGCGGTCGGCCATCGACAGCGCCTCCTCCTGGTCATGGGTCACCAGGATGATGGTGGCGCCGAGTTCGCGGTGCAGCAGGCGCAGCTCCATCTGCATGTGCTCGCGCAGCTTCTTGTCGAGCGCGCTCATCGGCTCGTCCATCAGCAGGACGGCCGGGCGGAAGATCAGAGCGCGGGCGATGGCGACCCGCTGCTGCTGGCCGCCGGAGAGCTGGTCAATGCCGCGCCCGCCATAGCCTTCAAGCTTCACCAGCGACAGCGTCTCCTCGACGCGCCGGGCGAGCTCGGACGACGCGACACCGCGGCGGCGCAACGGGTAGGCCAGGTTCTCGGCGACACTCATATGCGGGAACAGCGCGTAGCGCTGGAACACCATGCCGATGTCGCGCCGATGCGGCGGCAGCCGGTCGATGGCGCGGCCGCCGATCAGGATATGGCCGGAGTCCGCACGTTCGAATCCCGCCACGGCCATCAGGATGGTCGTCTTGCCGGAGCCGCTCGGCCCCAGCAGCGCCATGAACTCACCAGGCCGTACCGTGAGCGAGACGCCATCCAGCGCGACCACGGCACCGAAGCGCTTGCGCAGCGCCTGGATCTCGACCGCCTGCCCGCCTTCCATCATCGCCGCGGTCAGGCCACCAGCGGCAGGTCGTGGCTGAGCGCCGACAGGCGCTCCGGCTCGCCTTCCGTGACAATGAAGGTCTCGCCCAGGCACATAGCGAGGTTGGTCTCGCTGTCCAGCAGGATCATGTGCATGAACACCACCATGTTCGGCTCCAGCGGCACCGGGTTGCCGGCATAGATCATGGGCCACTCCATCCAGGTCGGAGGATAGGAGATGCCGAGGCTGTAGCCGCAGGCATTCAGCCGCGCATGCCGATAGCCATGGCGATCCAGCACCGCGGCATGGGCGTCGAACAGGTCGCCATAGGTGTACCCGGGCCGCAGCTTCCGCCGGCAAGCCTCCAGCGCCTCGATATTGGCATCGTGCATGCGGCGCTGCGACGGCGTGGCGCTGCCGGTCAGGGCGGTGCGCATCAGCGCGACATGGTAGTGCCGGTAGGCGGCGGCGAATTCGATGTTCACCTGATCGGTCTCGCCGATCCGGCCCTTGCCCGTGAAGTAGCGGCAGAGCAAGGCGTTGTCGCCGGCGCCGCAGACGAAGCGACCCGCCGCCGGGTCGCCCCCGGCCCGGATCACCGTGGCGTAGATCTCGGCCAGGATGTCGGATTCGGACGCGCCGGGCCGGCAGGCGGCGAAGGCCCGGCGCCAGGCCTCGTCAGCGATGCGCCCCGCCTGCCGCACATGGGCGAGCTCGGCCGGGGACTTCACCACCGCCAGCGCGGCGATCAGGGTGGAGGCATCTTCCAGCACGGCGTCGGCACCGAAGGCCGCGTCCAGCAGCTTGCCGCGCTGCGCGTTGAGCGTGACGGAGGCGTATTCGACGCCGATGCGATCGCCCGGCCGGATGCGCGTCTCGATCGCCTCGCGCAGTGTCGCCGCCGGATTGGCGCCAGCGGCATCCACCCAGAGGCGCACATCCTCGATGATCGAGGTCAGCTTCGCCTGCCGCACATCGGAGGATCGGGTCAGCAGCATCAGGCCGCCATCGGCGCCGAGCCAGAGGCCCTGGAACTGGGAGTAGCCGGCGGTGTCGTAGCCGGTCAGCCAGTACATGCTCTCCTGGCGGAACACGAGCAGCCCGGCCAGCCCTTGCTCCTGCAGCCGGGCGGTGGCGCGGACGATGCGCGCGCGATGCTCGTCCGGGGCGACATGCAAAGCCATGGGATGCATTTCCCTCGCGTGCAGGATCGAAAGTGAGGAGCGTGAGATCGATCGTTAAACGATTGCCGTGCGTAAGATGAATGAATTATTGCTACTCATATGAATTCCATTCAGTCGTTCGAGCGGCTTCCCCTGGTGGCGCTCCGCAGCTTCGAGAGCTTCGCGCGACTGGGCGATATCGCAGCAGCCGCGTCGGAGCTCGGCATCACGCCCTCGGCCGTCAGCCACCAGCTGCATGCGCTGGAGACCGCGCTGGGCATGGCCGTCACCGAGCGCCGTGGTCGCCGCCTCGGGCTCAGCGACGAAGGCCGGCGCTACTTCGAAGCCGTGCGTCCGGCCTTTATCCTGCTGACCAGCGCGACCGCCCAGATCCGGCAGAACACGCTGCCACCGCGCATCACCATCAGCGCACTGCCGCTACTGGCGACAGGCTGGCTGGTGCCGCGGCTGGAGCGCTTCCTGGCGGCCCATTCCGACGTGGCGATCCAGGTGCAGTATGCCCGGTACCGGAACTACTCGAGCGATGCAGCGGATGTCTCGCTCCGCTTCGGCACTGGCGACTGGCCCGGCTACGCCAGTGAGAAGCTGCTGTCCGGCACCGCCTATCCAGTCGCCAGCCGGACCTTCGTCGCGCGGCACGGACCGTTCGCCACGCTGACGGATTTCCTGGCGGCGCCTCTGATCCATGATGGCACCTCCGAGCAATGGACCCGCTGGCTTAGCGATGCAGGACTGGCGCCTTCCGCCGCGCTCAAGGGCATGGTCTGCGAGGATGGGATGCTGACGCGCAGTGCCATGCTGGCCGGCATCGGCGTCGCGCTCACCAGACCCGATCTGCTGGAAGCGGAGCTTCAGGACGGCCGGCTCCTGGTGGTGTCTGAACGCGGGGTCGACGACGGCCAGGACTACTATCTCTGCGTCCGATCGGACCAGAATCCATCGCCAGCCGTCCGGCAGCTTGCCGCTTGGCTGCGGCGATCTCTAACGCCTGTACCGTCGCCGCATGGCTGAAGCCCTCGCCGCGCTCCACAACATCTGGCGCAGGGCGGCGATCTTTGTCCTGCAAGCCGGTGACGGCGGTCGAAGGATGCGTAAGTGGAGCCGCGGCGACGTTCATCGGCATACCGCTGTTCGGCACCCGCTGCGGGTGTCCCGCGAAGGCAAGCCGCACGAGCCGAACGGCATGCCCGCAGCGGAGCGCCGGGCGAGAGCCGTCCTGGCGGTGTTCCACAGGTCCGGACTGCCGACGCGGCATGGCATCCTTCAGGGCGACTTGTCGGCGGGTTCCACCTCATTGGCTAAGGCATTGCGCGCCGGCTTACGGTTGCCGCCGTCTCCTCCTCCGTATCGACGCAGCCCTGGAGCGCTGCGTACGAGCCAGTGGTGGTGGCACGAACTCTCCGTTCGCAGTAACCGCGGACCGGGCCCGGTACCTGTGTCCATGAAATACGGAGCGCATCGAGGCTCTCCTGCTCGCTAGTGATGCAACTCGGTACGATCGAACTGGCCTGTAGTCCGGTGCGTCTCTCGACTTGGCGACAGTAGCGGTCGGAGTCGTATTGGGGGATTGTTGGCGATCCAGCCATAAGTGGGGTGGCTGCGAGGGTAAAGAGCGCACAAACAATGTAGCGCATGCCGAGCCTCCTCAGCGTCATCCGAGTTCTCGTCCGTGCGACGAAATTTGCCTTCTTCACAAACGAACCGCGCCTGCCTCAAGTTTCTGCCCGAGGATGTTGGATGGTTGCTTAACGCTGGCGAGCGCTTGTTTCGGCTCAGGGCGTGGATGCCAAGCTGATGCCCATACGTGCATAGTTTGTAGCCCGCGCGGCCGCGTGGGACTGAGTGGGGCTGCGTGCAGTGGGGCTGCGTGCAGGCCAAGATGCGCGAGCGGGTACTGCTGTCGACTGAGCCATGCAGGGGAAACGCACCTGTCCCAAATTCCCCTCGACTCTTCTGACTTGGCTGCCTCAGGTTCTCCCAATGTTCCGTCAGATGGATCAGGAGGTCCGGATGGCAGCCGAGCACCTAGTGAGCATCGAGTCCGTCGAGATTCCGGCGAGCCGCTTCACGCACCGCGGTCATGAATTCGAGGTGGGGCTGTTTCCGTCGCCCTATGGCCCGGGATTCGAAATCCTCCTCACGGACAGGCTCGGCGTCATCTTGATGCAGGGCCTCGAGAATACGTTCGTCCCGGAGACGGCGCTGCCGCTGGACGAGGAGGTCAAGGTGCCGCTTTTGAAGCTACGCGACTGGCTGCAGAAGCACGTCATGGGCTTGGACGAGGAGACGTTCCAACGTCTCCTCAACACGCCGCGCCATCGGCCGGAGTTTCGCTGGTCCCACGAAACGCTGGATGCGGTGCGGGGCATCGACTGGGATCAGCCCGACGAGACCTTCCGCCATCGCGGCCACAACTTCAGCGTGGGGCATTGCACTGTGAGCGGTGGTGTTCTCGTCGTGCTGCGCGACGACAAGGGCCTCTTCAACGGCTCCACCACACTACCCGCGGCGGAGATTGTCCGTGAGGCCATGCAGGGCCGCGACCTGATTCAGCGAGGGGTCGCGGCGATGAAGGAAATGGTGACGATGAAGACGGCCGCGGAGGTCAAGGACATGATCAGCAAGCCGCGCGTGCCGACGCAGCCGGAAGCCATGCACTAGCCGAGCGCGTGGACGCGACGCTGGTCCATCCGCACCTTTAGGCAGCAGCGCTCTCAGCTCGGCTGACGCCGGGCGTGATCTCGGAGCTTGCGTCCGCGTTGGTAGGAGCGCTAGCTCCAGGGCTACGCGCTGCATTGTGCGTCGCTGCGCCGGATCTGCGAGGCCGCTGTCGCGGGCCAGAGCCAGTCCGGCTTACGGCCGCATGCATGCACCCGCTTCGTGCCGCGCCCGTGTCACTCGGGTCAGGAGGCAATTGTCGTCTGCGCTCGTCGCTAAAGTTGGGACGCTTTTTTTATCCAGCAGATCTCCGAACGCGCGATATGAGCATCGCACTGCTTCGATATTTGACTCGATGTGGAATGCGGGCGTGCCCTCGCCGAAAATCGGGACCCTGGCTCGCGGCTCGCATCTTTCTACACGCTTAGCGTGCAACCAACCTCTGGCTGTGGCTTTTCGTGAGTGCTTCCGGCCCACGGAGGGATACTAGTGGCAAGCGCGAGACATCGGACCTCGGCGAGCACTTTCCTCACGCCAGCTCAGACTCGAGCGGCAAGGGCGTTGCTCGACATGCCGCGGCCACGGCTCGCAGAATTGTCCGGGATCTCTCACGCGACGATTTTCGCGTTCGAAGGCGGGCGTCAAGTCAAGCCTGCGACCCAGCAGCGCATCCGCCGAGCGTTAGAGGCAGAAGGAATAGAGTTTCTTGATAGCACGGGGGTGCGGCACGTAGAGCTTGCAGAAGCCGCCGATTTCACGTTGCCGGAAAACGCATCGCAATAAGGTGCGCTGCATTGGTGTGCTCAATGCCGCAACGGCTGCTTCTACGAATCTGCGATCATCGAAACGCGGTGCGAGGCGTATGGAACGATGCGCCTTCGCGTGGCAATGGCCTCGGACAAGCGCCGCCTTGTCCTAACATGTGTCTTCCGCCACCCGCCCGGTGCACCCGCCACCTACGTCGTCCCGAGACCTAAGGCCGGCGCGACATGCCTCCGTCCGTCCTGAGATCACTGATTCGCGGCCTCGAACTGCCATCCCGTCCATCTCTCGAGAGCTTCTGCGCAGCATCCGGCATGGAGCACGGACGCTAAGCAGAGATGAAGAGGGTTCACAACTGAGGCGCTGTACTCTCGTCGGGAGCACTGGCGACCACCGCTTCAGAATTGCGCGTCTGGACAAGGCGCCGCGTCAGATCAGGCGCGTCGGTCAGTGGCTGCGCGGCCGGCGGCTCCCCCAGCTTGTGTCATGCACTGAGCAACTCATCGTCGCCAGCGGCCTCGAGTTCTCATCGGTCATCCATAGGCATGCCTGGTAGTTCAGAGTGAACGCGTCACGCGAAGGACATACTCGCGCGTCGCGGGATTATCGCTGCGCTCCAATAAGCTTCTCAGGATTGAGCAGTGAATCACATGCTGCAATTTAGCAGAATTCATATGTTCCGGGGGACACACGGTCCGAGACTTTCGTGACCGGGATTGATGGTCCCTACAGCTCTCGCTTACCCCTCTGCTTTGCGGCACCGGCGGTTGTATCCGGGCCATGATTCGAATGCAGGCGGAAGGGAACACAATGACTGCACCAACCATAGGTGGTCTTAATCCCATCACGTACGGCGAGGGCGCCGCGCCGGTGAATGTCGGCAGCGGCGCCACTTTCACCGGGGGGCTCGGCTATCCCGGCGGCTCGATCACCTTCGATCTGAGCAGTCCCGACACGAATGACGTCCTGACGCTGACCAGCGCTGCGGATGGCATCGCTTCCGGCGCTATCTCCGTCGACCCGGATGGCAGCGTCTATCTCGGCAACGGGGCCAGCCGCGACCTGATCGGCACCGTGGACGCGATCCAGAACGGCCAAAACGGTCAGCCGCTGACGATTAACTTCGCTGCGAACGATACCAGCCTGCTGAGCAACCCGGGGTTTGAGGGCGGCACTGCGGGTTGGACGATCGTCGAGGACCGCGTGATCCTCGGCACCACCGTAGTCAATGGGCAGGTGTCTCCGGACGATCTGACCGACCCTGCAAACTCCGGCGATGATGCCGGTGCTGTCGATGAGATGACCTACGATTCGGAGGTCAGCACTGCTGAGCACAGCGAAGGAACGTCATCGCTTCGCCTGTTCAACAGCGGCACCACCAGCGCGGGTTTCGATGTCGTTCATGGCCCCACCGCCTATTCCGAGACCTTCGCGTCGCAGGCTGGCGACATCCTGAAATTCGATTGGAAGGCAGCGGCTGGCGGTGACGCCTACGACGCCTTCGGTTACCTGATGAATGCGGATACCGGCCAGGCCATCACGGTGCTGGACGAAACCGGCGCAGATGACACTGGCGTCAAGGACTGGACGACGGCCAGCGTGGTGGTGCCGTCCACCGGCAACTGGTATTTTGTTTTCGTCGCCGGCACTTACGACTTCACGGGCCTTATGGGCGTGGGCGGCTCGCTCTACATCGACAACTTCTCAGTGACACGGTCGAGCGTCACCGACTCTGTCCTGCAGAGCATCGCCAACCAGGTGACGTACCAAAATACTGGGGATGCCCCCCTTGAGGACCGCACCCTCACGATTGGTGTCACTGACGGCACGGGCTCTCAGCAGAACGCGGACACCGATCTCGACGTGACCAATGTCGATGACGCGCCGACCGGCGGCGTCACGGTGACGGGCACCGCCGAGCAGGGCGCCGTGCTCACAGCGTCCAACAACATCGCCGATCCCGACGGCCCGGATCCGCTGACCATCGCCTATCAGTGGCAGCGCCAGGATGCCGACGGCAACTGGGTGAACATCGGCGGTGCGACGGCCGCGACCTACACGCTGACCCAGGACGATGTCGGGCAAGAGGTCCGCGCGGTGGCGAGCTACACCGATGCCGGCGGCACGCCCACCTCCCTCAACAGCAACGAGACCGCGGCGGTCGCGAACGTCGATGACGATCCAACCGGTGCCGTCTCGGTGGCAGGCGATCCTACGCAGGGCGAGGTGCTGACCGCATCCAACACTATCGACGACTTGGACGGCGTCGATCCTGCCAGCATCACCTACAAGTGGCAGCGCCAAGACGGGGACGGCAACTGGGTCGACATCGCGGATGCGACTGATCCCACCTATACTCTAACCCAGGACGATGTCGGCCACCCCGTGCGCGCGGTTGCCCAGTACACCGATGGCCAGGGCACGGCGGAGGAACTGGCGAGCACCCCGACGACGCCGGTGGGGAACGTCGACGATGCGCCGGCTGGCGACGTCACGGTGGTCGGCGACGCCGAGCAGGGCGCCGTGCTCACCGCCGCAAACGACCTCACCGATCCGGATGGCCCGAATCCGCTGACCATTTCCTATCAATGGCAGCGCCAGGACGACCAGGGCAACTGGGTGAATATCAGCGGCGCGACGGGCACGACCTACACGCTGACCCAGGATGATGTCGGGCACGCGGTCCGCACAGTCGCGAGCTACACTGATGCCGGGGGGCAGTCAGAGTCGTTCAACAGCAACGAAACCGCAGCAGTCGGGAACGTTGATGACGATCCGACCGGCGCCGTCTCGGTAGCGGGTGATCCAACGCAGGGCGAGGTCCTGACCGCTTCCAACACCATCGACGATCTCGACGGCGTCGACCCCGCCGACATCGCCTACAAGTGGCAGCGTCAGGACGCCGACGGCAACTGGGCGGACATCACCGGTGCGACGGGAGCGACCTACACCCTGTCCCAGGATGACGTCGGGCACGCCGTTCGCGCCGTCGCTCACTACACCGATGATCTCGGGGCGGCGGAAGAACTCCCGAGCCTGCCGACGACGGCCGTGGCGAATGTCAACGACACGCCGGTGGCTGGGGATGACAGCTTCAATGTCGCTGAGGACACGGCCACTGTCCTCGACGTCCTGGCCAATGACGTCGATATCGATGGCGACACCCGCCAGATCACGCATGTGAATGGCGTGGCGATCACGGCGGGCGTCCCCATCATGCTTGCCGGTGGTACCGTGACCCTGAACGACGAGGGCAAGCTGCTCTTCACCCCGGATGCCGAGTTCAACGGCCCGGTGTCGTTCGACTACACGATTGACGACGGGAACGGCGAGACCTCGATCGGCACCGTCGATCTCAATGTCACCGCGGTCAACGATGTCCCGGTCTCGGCGGATGACAGCTTCACGGCAACCGCGGATGGCAGCTCGGTCACGCTCGACGTCCTGGCCAATGACGTCGATTCGGATGGCGACCTGCCGCGGATCACCCAGATCGACGGCCGGGCCATTGCGCCGGGCGGTTCGCTCGAGGTTGTCGGCGGTCTGGTGACCCTGAATGCCGATGGCGACCTGGTGTTCACGGCGTCCATGACGTTCGATGGCACCGCGCAGTTCACCTACACCGTCGATGACGGCCATGGCGGAACGGCGACCGGCACCGTCACCGGCGATGTCACGGCGACCGGCACCTGGGGTGAGGTCGGCGATCAGCTCGACGCCCTCCTGGGTGAGCAAGGGATCACGCAGCCCAACTATGTGAACAACCTGCTCTACATCGCCTCCGTGGTGTCGCCGGGTGCCTTCAACCTGGCCGATGGCAGCAACGGCACCGGCGCTGGCTATCATATGGGTCTCGGCTACGACCTCACGCCGAGCGCCGCGACGCCGGACCTGGCAGCCCTGTCGCGGTCGCTGGCAGCCCTGATCGAAGCACAACAGGGGTCGAATGCCCCCGGACTGCTGGCAGGCGACGATGGCAGCGGCTGGAGCAGCGCGGTCGACCAGAGCCTGCTGTTCCAGTCGAAGCTCGCAACCAGCACGGCCGTGGATATCGACTACACGGGGGGTGGAGCGGCGTTCTCCGATCTCGCCTCGCAGGGCTGGTCGCGGCAATTCGCCCAAATGGCGCTGCGTGCGGATTTCTCGGAGGACATGGTGATCCAGGCCGATGCCCGGGCCCAGGGGCAGCTGCACCAGGTCACCGTGGGCCAGGGCGCGGCGCTCTCCGTCAACATCGGCGGACAGGCGGCGGGCGCGCCGCAGGCGGTGCTGTCGAACGGCTTCGGCATGGCGGACTTCGTCACCGCGGACGGGAACAGCGCGGTCGAGGTGGCGCGCGCGGTCGCCGTGGCGGCGACGGTGGATGGCTCGGACGACCAGACCGCGATCGTCCGGATGCGCCAGGGTGGCACCCTGGATCTGCGCCTGCAGTTCTATGAGGTGGACGACTTCACTGGGGCGATCGGCGGCCTGCGTCCGGGTGATGCGGGCTACGCGGCGGCGGCGTCCGCTCGTGCGTATCAGACCGGCAACGGCTCGACCTGGCTGTCGGGTGGCGGGTTCGGCAAGTACAGCGAAGGGGCGGTGGTCGGCATCGATCACGACGACCTGATCGCGATGCGGCTGTCGAATGGGACGCAGGAGTTCTTCGCCTTCGCCCAGGCCAACGAGACGGTGAATGGCCAAGCTGTCGGCCATCTCTGGAGTTACGGCCTGAACACCTGGGGCTGGGAAGATCTGGCCGGAGGTGGCGACCGCGACTTCAATGACCTGATCGTCCAGCTCGACTTCACCAGCGCGCACACTGACCAGGTGCTCTGAGAGAATAGCAGACGCTCCGGCTTCCCGGAGCCTCTGCGTCTGACCGATGCCGGCCCTAAAAGCCGGCATCTCTGCTCCCCTGACGACGATTCATCCAGCGCGCCGCCGCTGGGCCCGCGTCTCGGTGACTTCTTCTCGTACCTCTTCGACGGCGCCCAAAAAGGATGCCTATGTCGCAGCCAGCCCCTGCCTCGCCTTCGCGCACGCCGCTTGATGCGGCGGTCGGCGCGTGCCGCTCCGAGTTCGTGACGGTCGGTGTGTTCAGCGGTGTCGCGAACCTGCTGCAGCTCACCGTGTCGATCTACATGATGCAGGTGTTCGACCGCGTGCTGGCGACGCGCAACCTCGACACGCTGCTGTATCTCACGCTGATCACCATTGCGGCGATCGGGTTGCTGGCGCTGCTGGAGGCGGTGCGCAGCCTGGTCATGCAGCGCCTCGGGCAATGGGTGGAGCGGCGCGTCGCGCCGGAGGGCTTCACCCGCGCGTTGGAAGCGCAGCTCCGCGGCCGCCCCTATCGGATGGAAGCGCTGCGCGACCTCGCGGTGGTGCGCGGCTATCTCGGCTCGCCTGGCGCGCTCGCGCTCTATGACGTGCCCTGGGTGCCGGTGTTCCTCGCCGTCATCTTCCTGCTGCACCCGGTGCTCGGCTGCATCGCGCTCGGCGGCGCGGTGATCCTGTTCGCACTGACCCTGTTGTCGGAGCTGATCACCTCCGCGCTGCTCCGCCGCGCCGGCAGTGCCGCGATGGCGAGCCAGCGCCGGGCCGAGGCGATGATGCGCAACGCCGAGGTGATCGACAGCATGGGCATGCTGCCGGCGGTGATGAAGCGCTGGCAGGAAAGCCAGGCGGAGCTCGCACCGGCCACCGCCAAGGCCACCGACCGCGCCGCGGTGCTGCTGGCGCTGACCAAGTTCTTCCGCCTCGCCGTGCAGGTCGGCATCCTCGGTGCCGGCGCCTATCTGGTGCTGCAGCAGGAGCTGACCTCGGGCGCCTCGATCGCCGGCTCGATCATCATGGGCCGCGCGCTGGCGCCGGTGGAGCAGCTCATCGGCGGCTGGAAGCAGCTGGTGCAGGCGCGGCAGAGCTGGAAGCGGCTGAAGGGCTTCCTGGCGCTGCCGCGGATCCGGCCGCAGGGCATGAAGCTGCCGGCGCCGGTCGGGCGGCTCACGGTGGAGCGGGTGT
>NZ_JAAGBB010000036.1 GCF_018129085.1 Plastoroseomonas hellenica | reverse complement strand
CCCCCGCCGCGCCGCGCAGCCTGGTGGTGGCCCGGCGCACGCCGGTGCCGGCGGCGACACTGCCGACGCCGCGTCCGTTGCCGGCGCTGCCGGCGCTCGCCGCCGGACGGCCGCTCTTCTTCGACCTGGCACGCGACCAGGCGCGCAGTTTTGCGCTGACCTTGCCGGAGGGCGGACTCTACCGGGTCGAGACGCTGGGCCGGCTGCGCACCCGCGGCAGCCTCGGCACCGCCTTCATCGCGCCGCTGGAAGAGGCCGTCGGCAACGGCACCGGCCAGAACATGCTGATCCAGCGTCACCTCCGCGCCGGCGCCTATCGGCTGACGGTGACGGCGGAAGCGTCGAACGGCCGGCTCGGCCTGCTGGCCCGTCCGGCGCCGACGCGGGACGCGCCCGTGCTGCGGCCGGACAGTGCCGTGCGCGCCAGCCTGCCGGCCGGCAGCGGCCTTATTATCCCCATCGAGATCGCCGAAGGCGGGCGCCAGCGGCTGAACCTGCTGTCGCTCGGGCGCGAGGTGCCGGCGCGGCTGGAGGATGCCGAGGGCTGGCCGCTCTGGGCGCCCGGCCCGATCGATGGGCTGGAGCAGGATTTTCCGGCTGGGCGCTATCGACTGGTGGTGCTGCCGGCCGATGTCGACAGCCGCGTCGTCGCGCGCCTGACCGCGCTGCGCGCGCCGCCGGAAACTGCGGGCCACGGCCCGCATCCGCTGACCTTCGGCACCATCGCGCGAAACGAGTGGCGGGAACCCGCCACGCGCGACGCGACGCGCGACCCGGATCTATGGGATTTCAGCCTTGCCGGTTCGGCGGAGATCACGCTCTCCATCTCCGATGGCATGGGCGCCGAGCTGCACCGCGCCGATGCGCCGGAGCGGATCGCATCCTTCGCCGACAGCGCGGGGTTCACCGGCGCCCTGCCGGCCGGGCGCTACCGGGTCAGCGCCCGCGCCCTCGGCCGCAACGACCGGCTGCCCTATCGCCTGACCCTGCGGAGCGCCGAGCTGCAGCCGGACGTGGCGCGGACGGTGTCGCTGCCGGCGAGCCTGCCCTTCGCCATCGCGACCGACCGTGTCGTGAACCTGACGAGCTTCGGCCCGGCCTTGCTGCGCGCCACGCTGCGCGATGCCGCAGGACGCGTGCTGCTGCGTGAGGGCGAGCGGACGGATGACTGGAACATCGCGATCTCCCGTCAATTGCCGGCCGGCCGCTATGTGCTGGAGCTGACGCAGCCAGCACCGGTCGCGGCGCTGCGCCCATCGCAGGGCGAAGCGAGCGACGAGGATGACGACTCCGAGGAGGTTCGCCGTCCCCGCCGCTACGCCGACGATCCGGAATCCGAAGCGCCGGAGGGTGAGGCCGCCAGCACCACGATCCGCCTCTCCCTGCCGGAGGCGATGCCGGCGCGGCCGGTCGCGGCGGAAGGCGAGGCGGTGCTGGCCGACGCCGGCGTGCACCATCTGACCCTGCCGGTCGCGCCGGCGGGCAGCCTGATCCTTGCCAGCGCCGAAGCAGCGGAGGAGCTGGTGCTGAGCCTCGATCGCCAGGCGCCGGACGGCACCTGGCAGCCGGTCACCGCCCAGCGCGGCACCCGGGCGGTCGCGGCGGTGCCGGCCGAGCCCGGCGCTGCCTGGCGCGCCTCCGCCTGGCGCGTGGATGGCGGCCTCGCACCGATCCGCTTCGCGCTGCGCACGCCCTCCCTTCCCGCGCAGCCGCTCGGGACGGTAACGCCGGTGCCGGCTGGGCTCAGCGGCGACCTTCATGTCGCGCTGGTCGCGGTGCCGGATGCGGCGCTGGTGGCGGTGACGGGTGCGGCGCTGTCCCAGGTCAGCGCCCCTGGGCGCGGGCTGGCGCCGGTGGCAGGCGGCCTCATCGCCCCGCAATCCCAGCGGCTCTGGCTGCTGGCGTCGGGCCCGGCGCCCCTGCAGGTCAGCGCCGCCGCCATCGCCCGGCCGCTGATCCTGACCCTCGCGGCCGGCGAGACCGCAACCCTGCCCGCCGGCGACGGCCCGGCCCGGCTCTGGCTGGCCGAGAGCGGCGCCGACATCGCGGCGCTGGAGGCCGGGCGCGGCATGGGCCTGGCGCGGGGATCGAGCATCGCGCTCGCCGGCGGCCCCTGGCTGCGGCTGCGCAATGCGGACGGTGCGACGCCGATCCGCACGGCGCTCCGCGCCATCGATCCGTCGCTGGCGCCAGAGCGCGCGATCGCCAATGCCTTCCGCGACACGCTGGCCGCCAATGGCGCGCAGCCGCTGCTGCTGCCGGAGGGGCCGAAGCGGCTGCGGCTCGACCTCCCCTCCGGCACCGCCGCGGTGCTGGGATGGCGGAGTGCCGATGCGGTCACGGTCTGGGCCGGCGATTCGCCGGTCAGCCGCCTGCTGGACGGGGACTGGACCGAACTGCTGCTGGTCAATACCGGCCGGGCGCCGGCGCCCGCCATGGTGCAGGTTGCGCGCCTCCCGTCCGCCACGCCGGCGCTCGGCGCCACCCGACCGCTGCGCCGCTTCTTCGGCGCCGCCGGCTCCGTCGCGCTGCCGCTGGACGCGGCGGCGGGCCAGCGCCTGCGCATCGCAGGCGGGCGCGACGCCCATGTGATCACCCGCGACGGCGCGGTGCGGCGCGGCACCGATCTCCGCCTTACCGGGCCTGGGCTGCTGGTGCTGGAGCACGGGTCGGGGCCGGTCCTTGCCTGGATCGGCGATGCGGCACCCTTCCCGGATGTCCCGGCGCTATCAGCGCCGCTGCCGGGGCAGATGCCGCTCGCCGGGCCGGCGATGGCGCTGACGCTCTCGTCCACAACACCCGTGCTGCTGCAGGCGCGGACCACCGCGCCTGTGGTGCTGGCGCTCGGCGATGCGGCGCCGGAGGTCTTCGCCGCCGGCGCCGAGTTCCAGCGCTATCTGCCCGCCGGCGCCACGGTGCTGCGCGTGATGGCGCCGCAGGAGGGGCCGCTGAGCGGCGCGCTGGAGCTCGACGCGCTGCCCGTGCTGCCGGTCGCCGAAGGCGTCGGCGCGCCGGTGATGGTCGCACCCGGCGGCAGCGCGCTGTTCGGCTTCGAGCTCGCGCGCGCCGCCATCGTCGGCGTCGGCGTGCGCGCCGAGCCCGACCGGGTGGCGGTGCGGCTGCTCGGCGCCGATGGCGCACCGATCGGGGAAGGCGTCGCGCAGCTCCGCCGGCTGCCGCCCGGCCGCTACATCATCGAGGCGCGGCTGCCCGCCGATGCCGGCCCCGCCACCGTCCGCCCGGCCGTGATCGGGCTGGAACCGCGCCCGAGCGGTCCGCCCGCCGAAATCGCCCGCGAATACCAGGCCATGACCGGCGTCATGCCGGCCGCCGCGCGCTGAGGAAGCACCAACATGACCCGTCTGATCCTCGGCCTGTTCCTCGCGCTGCTGGCCTCGGCCCCGATCTACGCGCAACCGCTCGACCGCACGCTCCGCGCCGATGGCGCGAGCGTGGTGCCGGACCGTTTCCTGCGCCGCTGGGACCCGGTGACGGTGCTGTTCGACAGCGACCAGGGCCCGGCCCAGGGCGGGCCGGAGGATGCGCCAGAGCGGCTGGTGCGCCTGACCCCGGCGATCCCCGGCGCCTGGCAGTGGCTCGGCCCGCGCGCCCTGCAGTTCCGCCCGGCCGAGCCCTGGCAGCCGCTGCGCCGGGTGGAGATCGCGGCCGCCGGCCGCACCACCCGGCTGGTGCCGCTGCTGCCGGCGCCGATCCGCACCATTCCGACGGCCGAGAGCGAGGGCGTCGCCAATCTCGACACTATCACCCTGACCTTCGCCGACCCGGTCGATCCCGCGGCGCTGGCCCGGCTGCTGACAATCGAGTTGCGCCGCGCGCCCGGCACCGCGGCGCCCGGCGCGCAGATCCTGACCGGGCAGGATTTCACCATCCGCGCCGTGGACCGCGAGGCGCGCGATGCGCCGGCGAGCTATCTCGTGGTGCTGCACCGCCCGATCCCGGACGGCCATGTGGCGCTGCTGCGGCTGAACCTGTCGGACGAGCCCGGCCTCGACGACCAGGCCTTCGAGCTCAGGCTGCGCAGCGCCTCCCCCTTCGCGCTGACCGACACCGGCTGCGCGCGCGGCTTCGGCCGCGACATCCGGGACGGGCTGCTGCAATGCAGCCCGCAGGACGGATCATCGGGCCGTCGCCGCGGGCTGACGCTGCGCTTCTCCGAGGAGCCGGAAGCGGTGGACGCGGTGCGGGCGCGGCAGGTGCTGCGCATCACGCCGCCGGTCGACGACCTCGCCGTCGCGGTCAGCGGGCGGAGCTGGGCAGTGACCGGCCGCTTCCAGGCCGACGCCGCCTATGAGCTCCGCGTCGAACCCGGCAGCATCAGCGACACCCGCGGCCGGACGCTGTCCGGCGCCCCCATCACCGCGCGCTTCGCCTTTCAGCCCGATCAGCCGAACCTCGTCTGGGATGCCGGGCAGGGGTTGGTCGAACGGCTCGGCCAGCAGATGCTGCCGCTGCGCGGCCAGGGCTATGAGCGCGCTGATCTCCGCATCCATGCCATCCCTCCGCTCGGGCGTGATTTCTGGCCCTTCCCGGCGAGCGGGTTGGAGACCGATGACGGCGCCGCACCACCGCTTGCCGGCAATGAGCCCACGCCCTGGACCGGCACCGCCGCGCTCAACCGCCGCGCGCTTGCCGAGCGCATCCGGTCCCTCGGCTCGCCGGCGGTGTCGGAGCTGGTGAGTTTGCCGACCCAGCGTGGGGGCGCCTCGGCGCGCTTCGGCCTGGATGTCGCGCCGCTGCTGGCGCGCATCGCGGGCCCGCAGCAGCCCGGCACCTACCTGGTCGGGCTCCGGCCCGTGGATGGCGGCACGCGGCGCTGGATGCGCGTGCAGGTCACCGACCTGGTGCTGACCACGGTCGAGGAAGCGGACCGGGTGCGGTTCCATGTCACCTCGCTCAGCACCGCACGCCCGGTGGAGGGTGCCGAGATCACGCTCGACGGCGAACGCGGCGATGCCTATGCCGCGCTCGCGCGCGGCGTCACCGGCGCGGACGGCGCCTTCCTCTGGACCGCGCCCGCCGCCGGCACGCGGCCGGACACGCTGCGCCGCGAGCTTCGGCGCATCACCATCACCAAGGGCAACGACACGCTGGTGCTGGACCCCGCGCGGCCGCCGCGGCAATACGCCAATGGCAATTGGACGGGGGGCGAGGGCCGCTGGCTCGGCTGGACGCAGGGCGACGTCGCGGAGCGGCGGCCGGCGCCGCAGCTCCTCTGCCACATCTTCACCGAGCGCCCGATCTACCGGCCGGAGGATCCGGTCCATATCCAGGCCTTCCTGCGCCGCTATGTCGGCGGCACGCTGAGCTTCTGGCGCCCCGCCGGGACACTGGTGGTCTCCGGCCCCTCCGATCAGGAATGGCGTATCCCGGTGACGCCGGACGATGCCGGCGGCTTCCACCATCTCTTCGCGGAGCGGACCGACGCCACCGGCGACTACACGGTGCGCTTCGAGGCGGAGGACGGCACCAGTTGCGGCGAGACGAGCTTCAAGAAAGAAGCCTATCGCCTTCCGACCTTCGAGGTGCTGCTGAACGGTGCGGCCCGCGTGCCGCTCGACGCGCCCTTCTCCATCGACCTGCTGGCGCGCTACTTCGCGGGCGGCCTTGCCGCCGATCGTCCAGTCACCTGGCGCGTGACGCAATTCCCGCAGGCCTGGTCGCCACCGCAGCGGGAGGGTTTCCTGTTCGGTAGCGACAGCCGCTTCTCGGCGCAGCGCGAATTCCGCTCCTCCCCGGTGATGAACCGGGAGACGCGCACCGATGATGGCGGCGCCGCGCGGCTGACGCTCGACCCGACCGTGGAGCCCACCGCGCAACCGCGCCGCTACGTGATCGAGGCGACGGTGACCGGCGATGACGACATCCAGGTGCGCAGCAGCCAGACCGTCGTCGCGCTGCCGCCCTTCGTGCTCGGGCTGAAGCTGCCGCGCTATATCCCGACGCTTGGCGCCATCGAGGGCGAGATGCTGGTGGCGGATGCCGAAGGCAAGGCCCTGGCCGGCATCGCCGTCACCGCGCGGCTGATCCGGCGCAACTGGGTCTCCATCCTGCAGGCGAGCGACTTCAGCCAGGGCGCGGCGCGCTACCAGACCGAGGTGGTGGACGAGACCGTCGAGGAGCGCCGCCTGACCAGCACGGACGATGTGCAGGCGCTGCGCTTCGAAGCGCGGGAGGCCGGCGTCTACCTGGTGCAGCTCGAGGCGGAGGATCGCTTCGGCCGCCGCCAGACGGTGCGCGTCGATCTCTTCATGGCCGGCGACACGCCGGTCACCTGGGCACGCCCGCCGGCGCAGACCGTCACAGTGACGCCGGAGCGCGATGCCTATGCGCCGGGCGAGAGCGCAACGCTGTTGATCCAGAGCCCCTTTCAGACCGCCCGCGCATTGGCGGTCGTGGAGGAGCCGGAGGGCCGCTTCCGCTACGACTGGGTCGAGATCGCCAATGGCTTCGGCCGCTACACGCTGCCGGTGCGGCGGGAGCAGATGCCGCGGATCGCGGTACATTTCCTGCTGATGCGCGGCCGCCTGGCGGGTCCACCCCAGGCAGCGACCGCACCCTTCGACCAAGGCAAGCCGGTGACATCAGCGGCAACCGCCTGGGTGACGGTGACGCCGGTGCAGCATCGCGTGCAGGTCGCATTGAACGCACCGCAGAGCGTGCGCCCTGGCGAGGAGATCGAGGTGACGTTGCGGCTCTCTGACGAGGGCGGACGCCCGATCGCCGGTGAGGCGGCCTTCTGGATGGTCGACCAGGCCGTGCTGTCGCTCGCACGCGAGCAGCCGCTCGATCCGCTGCGCAACTTCATCGTCGATCGCCCGACGCGCATGGCGGCGCGGGATACGCGCAGCATGGCCTTCGGCATCATCCCGCTCGACGAGAACCCGGGCGGCGACGAGGGCGAGGAACCCTGGGCGCAGGAGAATATCTCGGTCCGCCGCAACTTCACGCCGGTGCCGGTCTACCTGCCGCGGGTGCGTGTCGGTGCCGACGGCATCGCGCGCGTCCGGGTGCGCATGCCGGACACGCTGACCGTCTATCGCCTGCGGGCGAAGGCGATCAGCGGGCCGATGCGCTTCGGCTTCGGCGTCGGCGAGGTGCGGGTGCGCCAGCCGGTGATCGCGCAGCCGGCGCTGCCGCGCTTCCTGCGGCCGGGCGACCGCTTCGACGCGACGGTGATCGCCCGCATCGTCGAAGGTCCCGGCGGCAATGGCCGCGCCTCCCTCTCCGCCCCCGGCCTCACGCTCGGCGGCCCCGCCGAGCAGGCCATCGCCTGGGCGCCGAACCGCCCGGCGCGGATCGGCTTCCCGGTCAGCGTGCCGGCGGCGGCCAGCGATGCCGCACGGCTGCGCTTCCTGGTGCGCCGCGCCGCCGATGGCGCGGGCGATGCGGTGGAGCTGACCCTGCCGATCCAGCCGGACCGTCCGCCGCTGCGCGAGCGCAGCATCCTGACGGTCGCACCGGGCGAGGCCGGGACCTGGCCGCCGCCGGCGCAGCCGATGCGGCCAGGCAGCGGCAGCGGCCGGATCAGCGTCACCGCCGATGCGGCCGCGGTGCAGATGCTGGGTGCCATGAACCTGCTGCTGGCCAATCCTTACGGCGGCACCGAGCAGCGCATCGCGCTCGCCGCCGCCGAGGTCGCGCTGGCGCCCTTCGCGCCGCTGCAGACTGCGGCCGGGCTGCAGGACCGGATCGCCGCGGATGTGCGCGCCACCACGCGCGCCATCCAGCAGGCGACCGACGCCGACGGGCTAGTCGCCTTCTGGCCGCGTCAGCGCGGCTCGGTCTGGTTGACCGCGAGCGCCTATCGCTTCCTGACCGCGGCGGCCCGCGCCGGGCAGACGGTGGAGCAACCCATGCTCGACCGGCTGGCCGAGGTGCTGACCCGCGCATTGCGTTCCGACGATCCCCGCCTGATGCGCGGCGAGGAATTGCGGGAACGCGTGGCGGCGCTCTCCGCCCTCGCCGAGGCCGGCAAGCTGGAACCCGCTTATGCTGCGGAGCTGGCGCGGCGAGCGGCGCAGATGCCGACCGAGACGCTCGCCCAGGCGGCGGCGGCCATTGCGCTGCTGCCGCCCGACAACCAGGCGATGCTGCCGGGGTTGTTGGAAACGCTCTGGGGCCGGGTGCGGGTGCTGAACCGGGACGGCCGGCCGGCCTATGCCGGCCTGTCCGAGACCGGCGGCAATCCGCTGATCCTGCCTTCGGAGACGCGGAGCCTGGCGGAGGTGATGCTCGCGGTTACCCGTGCCGCGCCGCAGGAGCCGCGGCTCGCGCTGCTGCGCGATGGCTTGCTGCGCCTCGGTGGCCCGAATGGCTGGGGCAACACCAATGCCGATGCCGCGGCATTGCGGGCACTCGCCGCCGGCTGGGCGCCACCCGCCGGCGCCGCCGCCGTGCAGGTCGTCCTGCCGCAGGGACCGCAGGCCGGGACGCTCGGCACCGACGCGCCGGTGCTGGGCTGGCCCACCGACGGCAGCGGCGCGGTGCGGGTCGAGAACCGTGGCACCGTGGCGGTGCTGGCGCTGGCCGAGCGGCGCTACCTGCCGGTGCCACCGGGGGCGGAGGCGCCGGCCGTGCAGGATGGCTTCATCCTGACCCGCACGCTGTTCCGCATCCCCCCAGGCGGCGGCGCGCCGGAGCGGCTGACGCCCGGCGCCGATGGGACGATCCGGATCGCCACCGGCGACATCGTCGAAGAGGTCGCCGAGCTCGTGAACCCGGAGGATCGCGTGCATGTCGCGCTGACCCTGCCGCTGGCCGCCGGGATGGAGCCGCTGAACCCCGCGCTCGCCACCGCGCCGGCCGAGGCCATACCGTCCCCCGGCAGCGGCGCGCAGCCGGACTGGACCTCCTATGGCGATGACCGGCTGGTCGCCGTCTTCACCACCCTGCCGCGCGGCAACAGCAGCATCACCTTCCGCATGCGCGCCAATGTCGCCGGCAGCTTCACCCAGCCGCCGGGCGAGGCGGAGATGCTGTATCGGCCCGGTGTGTATGGGGCGAGCGCCGGTGCACGCGTGGTGATCGCGCCGTGAAGCCGTGGCGCCGCATCGCTATGGCGGTGCCGGCGCTGGCCGTGTTGGCGGTCTATGCCGCCCAGGTGGCCGGGCGCGCGGAGCTGCGCGCGCCGGCGCCGACACCGGTCCTGACCGATCGCCACGGCGCCTTCCTCACCCAACTCGGGCATGAAAGCGGCGCGCCCGATGGCCGGCATGTCGACTACGGCTATTGGCCGGTGACGCCGCCGGAGCGCGTCGCGCGCGCCATGCTGGCGCTCGAGGATCGGCGCTTCCGCAGCCATCCCGGCGTCGATCCCGTCGCTCTGCTGCGCGCCGCCTGGCAGAATCTGGCGAGCCTCCGCCGCCGCTCCGGCGCCTCGACTATCGCGATGCAGGTGGCGCGCATGCAGGATCCGGCACCGCGCACGCTCTGGGTCAAGGCGGTGGAGGCCGGCACCGCCGTCGCGCTGACCCTGCGCTACGGCCGCGATGCGGTGCTGGCGCAGTATCTGCGGCTGGTGCCCTACGGCAACGGCAGCCATGGCATAGGCCACGCCGCGCGCTTCTACTTCGACAAGCCGGCAGGCGATCTGAGCTGGGCGGAGATCGCGCTGCTGTCAGCCATTCCGCAGGCGCCGGCGCTGCACAACCCGCGCAACCCGGCAGGGCTGGCGCGGGCCAAGGCGCGCGGGCAGCGGGCGCTGGCGACGCTCGCCGCGCAGGGTGCGATCGGGCCCGAGGAATACGCGACCGCGATTGCGCAGCTCGCCGCCATGACCCTGCCGCCGCTGCCGCTGCGCCCGGACGCGCTGCACCTGGTGCTGCGGCTGCGCGACATGGTCGCACGGCAGGGCATCGCGGGGCTCGACCCCACCGATGCGCGCCTGCGCACCCATATCGACCTCGGCCTGCAGCGCCGCGTGGCACGGCTGGCCGAGGCGCGCTTCGCCGCGCTGCACCAGGACGGCGCGCGCCAGATGGCGGTGATGGTGGTGGGCCGCGGCACGCGGGAGGTGCTGGCCGCCATCGGCTCCGCCGGCTACGCCGATACACCCGGCGGCGCCTTCGACTATACCGCCGCGGCCCGGTCCCCCGGCAGCACGCTGAAGCCCTTCCTCTACGCCCTGGCTTTGCAGCGCGAGGTGTTGCGGCCGGACGAGGTCATCGCCGACCTGCCCGATCGCTCGCTCGGCATCGGCAATGCGGATGGCGGCTTCCTCGGGCCCGTGCTGCCGCGGCAGGCGCTGGCCAATTCGCGCAACATCCCGGCCGCGGCCCTGCTGCGGCGCATCGGGCTGGAGACTGCCTTCCGCAGCCTGCGCGACCTCGGCCTGCACGACAGCGCCGAGCCCGCCGCCTATTTCGGGCTATCGATGGCGGTGGGGTCGCTGCCGACCAGCCTCGATCGGCTGCTGCGCGCCTATGGCGCGCTGGCCGGGGACGGCATGCTGGGCGACCTGCTCTGGTATGAGGGGCAGCCCGCCGCGCCGCCGCACCGGGTGCTGCCGGAATGGGCGGCGCGGCAGGTGACGCTGTTCCTGGCCGATCCGCAGGCGCGGCTGCCGAGCTTCCCGCGGCACGGCACCACCGAATATCCCTTCGCCGTGGCGCTGAAGACCGGCACCTCCCAAGGGTATCGCGATGCCTGGATCGTCGCCTGGTCGCGCGACTACCTGGTCGGCGTCTGGATCGGGCGTGACGATGCCGCGACCATGGCCGGCATCACCGGCGGGCTCGGGGCGGGGGCGCTGGCCCAGGCCGTCCTGCTCGACCTGCACGGCACCTCGGCCGATGCGCTGACCGCCGGCGGCTTTCCGGCACCGGAGGGCACGGCGCCGGTCGCACTCTGCGCCCGCACCGGGCGGCCGGATGACGGCGCCTGTGGCCCCACCTTGCTGGAATGGCTGCCGGCAGGAAGCGCGCTGGCCGCGACAGCGGAGCCCGCACCGCCCGCGGATGCACTGGCCGCGACCGCGTCGCGCCTGTCGGTCGTCACGCCGGAGCACAACAGCCGGCTCTGGCGCAATCCGGAAGCGCCGGCGCGGCTCAACCGCATCGCGTTGCGCGCCGCGGTGCGGCCGCAGGCCGCGCAGGTGGTCTGGTATGTCGACGGCGAGCCCTTCGCCGTCGCCGATCCGAACGAGACCGTCTATTGGCCGATGGCCCCCGGCGTGCATCGCTTCCAGGTCCGGCTGCCTTCGGACGAAGCGGTCTCGCGCCCGGTGCGGATCGTTGTCGAGTAGCCACGCAACCGTCGCGGCGCCGGCCCGTTCTGCCGCCGAAGGGACGGCACCATGCTCGGCAGGATCAGGACGCTCGCGGTCGACACCGTGATGGGCTTCATCGCGGATGAATGCCTGAGCCGGGCTGCCGCCATCGCTTACTACACCTTGTTCTCCATCGCGCCGCTGCTGGTGATCGCGACCGCGATCGCCGGCTTCGCCTTCGGCGAGGATGCCGTGCAGGGCGCAGTCGCCGGGCAGCTCGAAGGTACGGTCGGGCGCGATGCCGCGGTCGCGGTGCAGGAGATGGTGCGCGGTGCGAGCGACGCGACGGAGGGCGGCATCGCGGCCGCGATCGGCATCACCATGTTGCTGCTCGCGGCCAGTGGCGCCTTCGGGGAGCTGCAATCCGCCCTGAACGCCATCTGGAAGACCACGGGACCTCCGGCCGGCACCCAGATCTCCCGCTTCCTGCGCGCCAAGGCGGCGGCGATCGGCCTGGTCGCGGCGACCGGATTCCTGCTGCTCGTCTCCCTGATCGTCAGTGCGGCGATCAAGGCGCTCGGCTCCTGGATCGGCGGCGTGCTGCCGGAAACCGTCGTGCTGCTGCAATGGATCGCTTTTTTCGTGCCGCTCGCGATCCTCACCCTCCTGTTCGGCGCCATCTACAAGGTGCTGCCGGATCGCGACATCGCCTGGCGCGACGTGCTGGTCGGCGCCTTCGCGACCGCACTGCTGTTCAGCATCGGCAAGACGGCGATCGGCCTCTATCTCGGCAGCAGCAGCATCGGCACCAGCTTCGGCGCGGCGGGTGCGCTGGTCGTGCTGCTCGTCTGGGTGAATTATTCCGCGGTGATCTTCCTGCTGGGCGCGGAGTTCACCCGCGCCTGGGCGAATATGCACGGCAGTTGCAGCGATGCGCCTGTGCCGGCCGATTCCGGCGGCCGCAACGCCCGCGCTAACTGAAGAAGCGGCTCGATGGCCGCGCCAGGCCGAGATGCTCGCGCAGCGTGGTGCCGGTATAGTCGCGCCGGAACAGCCCACGCGCCTGCAGGATCGGCACCACCTGATCGACGAAGTCGTCGAAGCCGCCGGGGAAGTAGGGCGGCAGGATGTTGAAGCCATCGGCCGCGAAGCCGCGGAACCATTCCTCCAGCGTGTCCGCGATCCCGGCGGGCGTGCCGCAGATGACCCAATGGCCGCGGGCCGCGCCGGTCAGGTTGTGCAGGTCGCGCCAAGTCATGCGCTCCCGCTTCGCCTTGGCGAGCATCGCGCGCGCGAAGCCATGCGAGGTGTCGGGCAGCGGCAGCTCCGGCACCAGCGCATCCATCGGGAAGCCGGAGACATCCATGCCGAGCCGGTTCGAGAGCAGCGTCGCCGCATTGCTGCCGGTGACGAAGCTCTGCAGCGTATTGAGCTTCTCGCGCGCCTCGGCATCGGTCGCGCCGATCACCGGCATCACGCCCGGCAGCACCGCGACATCCGAAGGCTGGCGGCCGAAGCGCGGCAGCCGGTCCTTCAGCGCCCGATAGGCCGCCTTCGCCTCGGAAAAATCCTGCACCACCGAGAACACCACGTCGGCGGTGCGCGCCGCGAGCTCGAGCCCGACCTCCGAGGAACCCGCCTGCAGGATGATCGGCTGTCCCTGCGGGCAGCGGCCGATATTGAGCGGTCCCTTCACCTTGAAGAAGCGCCCTTCGTGATCGAGCGTGCGCACCTTGGCGGGATCGATGTACTGGCCTGTCTCCCGGTCGGCGATGATCGCCCCATCATCCCAGCAATCCCAGAGCCCGCGCACCACATCGACGAATTCCTCCGCCACCTCGTAGCGGGCATCGTGGCGCGGATGCTCGCGCCCGAAATTCGCCGCCGCCTTCGGGCCGGAGCTGGTGACCGCGTTCCAGGCCGCACGACCGCCGCTGAGGTGATCGAGGGAGGCGAAGGCGCGCGCCACCAGGAAAGGCTCGCCATAGGTGGTCGAGGAAGTGGCGCCGAGACCGACATGGGTCGTCGTCGCGGCCAATGCCGCCAGCATGGTCAACGGTTCGAACCGCGCGGTGAAGGAAGGGTGGTCGTTCACGCCGGCGGTCAGGCTGTCGCCGAGGAACAGCAGGTCGAACTTCCCCCGTTCGGCGATGCGCGCGATCTCCTGGATCACCGCCAGGCTCTGGAAGCTGTCCGCGGCACCCGGGTAGCGCCAGCCGGCGATGTGGTTGCCGGTCCCGAGGACGAAGACGCCCATATGCATCTGGCGTTCAGGTGCGGGCATCTGCCGTTCCATCGACTGCATGAAAATCGTCTCCTCTCGGGCGCCGCCGCCCACATCCTAAGCAGATCGCGCGCGAAGCCCATGGTTTCCGGCACGCAGCCGATTGCAGTGCAAAATCCGCGCTGGTTGCATCGCCGCAGCCGAGCGCACCGCCGGCGATCACAGGATCCGAACGCCATGCCGGCCTTCCGCCCCCTGCTGCTTGCCATCGCCTGCCTGGCCATGGCACCCATCGCCCAGGCGCAGCACCTGCGCATCGCGATGAAGGCAGCGGTGGACAGCGCCGACCCGCATCTGACTTTCACGCCGAACCGCAATGTGCAGTTGCATGTGTTCGAGACGCTGCTCACCCAGGACGCGACCTTGCGCGCCCAGCCCGGCCTTGCGGAATCCTGGCGGGCGGTCGATCCGCTGACCTGGGAGTTCCGGTTGCGCGAGGGCGTCTTCTTCCATGACGGATCGCCGCTGACCGCTGATGATGTCGCCTTCTCGATCCGCCGCGCCCAGGCCGCGCAGGGTCCCCGCACCTATGCCAGCGCGGTGCGCAACATCACGGGTATCGAGGTGGTCGACCAGCGCAGGCTGATCGTTCGTACCGGCGTGCCGACACCGCTGCAGCCCCACTATCTGGTGGCGATCGCGATCCTGTCCGAACGCGCGGCGACCGATGCCGCCGACGCCGACTTCAATGGCGGCCGCGCGGCGATCGGCACCGGGCCCTATCGCTGGATCCGCTGGACACCCAACCAGGACGTGCTGCTGGAGCGCAGCGCGAACTGGCGCGGGTCGGCCGAACCCTGGGCCCGCGTCACCTTCCGCTTCATCCCGAACGACAGCGCCCGGGTCGCGGCATTGCTCGCCAGCGACGTGGACGTGATCGACACCGTGCCGTCCGGCCTGCACGAGCGCATCCGCGCCCATGCGCAGACCCAGCTCGTCTCCGGCGATTCGGTCTTCACCCACTACTTCTACCTCGACAGCATGAGCACGCAGATTCCGAACGCGACCGGCGCGGATGGGCAGCCGCTGCCGCAGAACCCGCTGCGCGACCAGCGGGTGCGCCAGGCGATGACGCATGCGCTCAACCGCGTGGCGCTGGCCGAGCGCGCCATGGAAGGTGGCGCGACGCCGGCGGGGCAGGTCGCGGCGGCGGGCTTCAGCGGGCACGACCCCGATCTCGGCGTGCCGGCCTATGATCCGGCCCTGTCCCGCCGGCTGCTGGCCGAGGCCGGCTATCCGCAGGGCTTCAACCTCACGGTCCATTGCACGCTGGACCGCTTCGCGGGCGATGCCCGCACCTGCCAGTCGATCGGTCAGATGCTCACTGCCATCGGCATCCGCACCGCGATCGAGGCGCTGCCGATGCCGGTCTATCTCCGCCGCAGCGCCACCCTGACGCCGGCGGGCGCGCCGGAACTCAGCGCCCATCTCTCGATCTTCGGCTCCTCCAGCGGGCTCGCCAGCGAAGGGCTGACCTCGCTGGTGCGCACGGTCAATGCGGCGCGCGCGCATGGCGGCTGGAACCGCTCCCGCTACTCTCATCCGGCGCTGGACCGGCTGCTCGATCTCGCCGATGGCACCTTCGACGACGCGGAGCGGGAGGCGGCGACGCGCCGCGCGGTGCGCTTCGCGGTCGACGACCAGGCACTGCTGCCGATCTTCTTCATGCGCTCGAGCTGGGGCCTGCGGCGTTCCCTGACGCTGACACCGCGCGGCGATCAGTACACCATGGCGACCGAAACCCGCTTGGCGCAGTAATTTTCGTTGCCCTCAAACGCCGGGCGCGCGCTCCGCGCACTTGGCTTCGCCGGACTCCCGGCGGCGCCCATTCGGGCGCTCGGCGCGAGTAAGTGCTCGCGCCGTTCGTAGGAGAGGCCTTCATGATGCACCTCGCCGCCTTCCTGTTCACGCCCGGCAGCCATTCCTCCGGCTGGCGCCATCCCGACGCCATTCCCGAATGCGACATGGATTTCGCCCAATATGTCCGCATCGCGCAGGCAGCCGAGCGCGGGAAGCTGGACACCATCTTCTTCCAGGACACCGTCGCGGTGAACGGCAGCGCGGCACTCGACGGCGTCAGCCGCTTCCGCCCGAAGCAGGGCCGCCAAGCCTATCTGGAACCGACCACGCTGCTGGCGGCGCTCGCCACCGTCACATCGCGCATCGGCCTGATCGCGACGGCGACCACCACCTACAACGAGCCCTACAACATCGCCCGCCGCTTCGCCTCGATCGACCATATCAGCGGCGGCCGGGCCGGGTGGAACCTGGTCACCTCCCAGATCGAGGACGAGGCCGGCAATTTCGGCGCCGACCACCACATGCAGCATGCGCTGCGCTACGAGCGCGCCGAGGAATTCTACGACGTGGTGGCCGGCCTCTGGGACAGCTTCGAGGATGGCGCGCTGATCCGTGACAAGGCGAGCGGCGACTATATCGACCCCGCGAAGCTGCATTTCCTCGACCATCGCGGCAGGCATTTCACGGTGCGCGGTCCGCTGAACATGGCGCGCTGCCCGCAGGGGCGCCCGATAGTGTCCCAAGCCGGCTCCTCCGATGCGGGGATGGAGCTCGCCGCCCGCACCGCCGACCTCGTCTTCACCGCGCAGAGCGACATGTCCGAAGCCCAAGCCTTCGCCGCGGACCTCAAGGCACGCGCGGCGCGGCACGGCCGCGACCCCGCGCATGTGAAGGTCATGCCCGGGCTGATGACCATCATCGGTCGCACCGAAGCCGAGGCGCAGCAGAAGTATGAGGCGCTCCAGCGCCTGCTCGACGACGCCAACGCCATGCGCCTGCTGGCGCGGCTCTGCGGCGATCTCGACATCCACAGCCTGCCGCCCGACGCGCCCCTGCCGGAGCTGCCGCCGAGCAACGCCGCCAAGGCGCGGCAACGGCACCTGATGGAGAAGGCGAAGCGGGAAGACCTCAGTATCATCCAGGTGGCGCGCTACCTCGGCACCTCGCTCGGCCACCAGCTTCTGGTCGGCACGCCCGCACGCATCGCGGACAGCATGGAGGCCTGGCTGCGCGAAGGCGCCTGCGACGGCTTCACCCTGATGTTCCCCTACTACCCGACGCCGCTCGAGGACTTCGTGGCGCTGGTGGTGCCGGAGCTGCAGCGCCGCGGCCTGTTCCGCACCGAGTACCGGGGGCACACCCTGCGCGAACACCTCGGCATCCCGGTGCCGCCAAACCGCTTCGCCGCGGATTGAGGATCACGCAGCCCTTTTGCAAAGGCATTGCGCGGCCGGCCAGCTCATTCCCCGGAAGCGTTACGGAGCGGTCTTCCGTTTGGTGGAATAATGGGCGAAGCGCTGGCCATCCCGACCGGCGCCGGCCCCGTGTCCTCAGTCGCGTTCGCCGGTGGTGCGCTCGTAGTGGCGGTAATACTTGTCGGTGATCTTGTCGGTCTTCACCACGATGCAGACATCGGTGGTGTTGAACTGCGGATCGACGACGGCCCCGTCCCCGACATAGCCGCCCAGCCGCAGATAACCCTTCACGAGCGGCGGCAGCGAGAGTGCCGCGCTGCGGGTGTCGATCGCGGCCGGGTCGAGCCGGCGCATCTCCACGAAGCGCTCCGGCACCGCGCGGGGCCGAAGACCCTCCGGCGCCAGGTGATTGGCATGGAGATAGGTGAGCTGCGGCGCCAGCGCATCGAGGTCGATTCCCGGCAGGGAGGCGCAGCCGAACATGATCTCGACCTCGTTCTTGAAGACATAGGCGGCGATGCCGCGCCACAGCAGTTGCAACACGGCGCGGGTGCGGTAGTCCTCATCCACGCAGGACCGGCCGAGTTCCATGATCTGGCCGGGCAAGGCGGCGAGCGGCCCGATATCGTATTCCGCCTGGGTGTAGAAGCGCCCGATTCGCGCCGCGCCTTCGCGGCGGATCAGCCGATAGGTGCCAACGACGCCCGAGGCGCCTTCGCCGCGATCGTGGTCGAGGACCAGCAGATGGTCGGCGACAGCGTCGAATTCGTCGGTGTCGCGCCGCGAAGCCGCGGTCGCGGCATCGGCATGGGCGCCCATCTCCTCATAGAAGATTCGATACCGCAGCGCCTGGGCAGCGTCGATCTCGGCGGCGGTCTCGGCCAGGCGCACCCCGAGATTGAGCGAGCGCAGCTCGCCGAAACCCGAGCCTTCGTCCAGCATCAGCGCTTGGCCTTGCGGGGGGCAGGCTTCTCCTCCACGGCAGGACGACGGCCGAAGATCTCCAGGCGGAAATCCACCAGCGTGAAGCCCAGCCGCTCGGCGATCGCCTGCGCCAGCCGCTCGTATTCCTCGTCCGCGAACTCGATGACCCGGCCGGTGTCCACGTCGATGAGATGGTGGTGGTGACCGTGCTCGGTCGGCTCGTAACGGGCCCGGCCCCCGCCGAAGTCGCGGCGCTCCAGGATGCCCTTCTCCTCCAGCAGCCGGACCGTCCGGTAGACGGTGGCGACCGAGATCTTGCTGTCGAGCGCGAGCGCGCGGCGATACAGCTCCTCGACGTCGGGATGGTCCTCGGACTCCGACAGCACGCGAGCGATCAGCCGGCGCTGGCCGGTCATCTTCAGGCCGCGCTCGATGCAGAGACGCTCAATGCGCGAAGGTTCGGATCGCGCCGGTTCGGGGCGGGAAGCCTCGGCGCGGGGTTCCGATCGGCGGGGTGGCGGACGTGTGTCCATGCGGAGCGAACGGTTTCCTCGTGGTCGGCGCGGAGCGCGGATCGGGACCATAGCCCCGCGCCGCGCCCCGGCAAACCTTCTCCACGCTGGCCGCGACCGGTTTAGGCTGAACCGGGCAAGGTCCAGCGTCCCTGCTTGGGAGCGCGGTTCCCGTCGTGGGCCATTTTCAGCCGGCGACGATCACGCTCCCGGGCCGTTTCAGGCCGACTTGCCGACCGCCTGCCGGCCGCCCCGCGCCGGGCGCCCGCGCGGCTTGGTGCCAAGCCCGATCTTCTTCGCCAGGGTGGAGCGATGCTTGGCGTAATTCGGTGCCACCATGGGATAGTCGGACTGCAGGCCCCAGCGCTCACGGTATTGTTCCGGCGTCAGGTTGTAAGCCGTCTTCAGATGCCGCTTCAGCATCTTCAGCTTCTTCCCATCTTCAAGGCAGATCAGGTATTCGGGGGTGATCGACTTCTTCACCGGCACCGCCGGCTGCGGCTTTTCCGCGGCTGGTGCGGGCGGGGCGCCGACATTCGACAGCGTGCGATAGACATCCTGGATCAGCCCAGCGAGATCAGGCAGCGCGACGGCGTTGTTCGAGACATGCGCGGCGACGATTTCAGCAGTGAGCCCAAGGAGATCCGCGCTGGCGGCGTTGTCAGCCATGATTGATTGTCCATCCCTGCGATAACAGGCGTGGTATACGCATGCTTGTGCCCGTTTCGCAACAGCGACTTAAGTAAAATGGGAACGTTTCCGTGAATTCATCCTCACCAGAAGCCGCATTCGCCAGGCGAGAAATCGACATAACACTAGAAACCTGCCCGATGACCTTCGTGCGGGTGCGTCTCGCCCTGGACCGTCTGCAACCGGGCGCCGAACTGGGGGTGCTGCTGAAAGGCGAGGAGCCGCGCTTGAATGTTCCCCGCACGGCCACCGAGCAGGGGCACACGGTGCTACAGCAAGAAGAGCGTGGCGATGGGATCCTGCACCTCGTCATCCGCAAGAAGGCGTGAATCTTTTCTTGGCTGCATGGAATTCCGCCGGAGAGGGTCAGGGGCGTAGTGCCAGCCGCAGCACCAAGGCGTCGCTGCCATCGGTGTAGTAGCGGCGGCGGCGCCCGACTTCCATGGCACCTGCCGTTGTGTAAAGCCTGTGCGCCGCCAGATTGCCCTCCGCGACTTCAAGGAACAGCATGTCCGCGCCGAAGGTCTTGGCCTGCCCGGCCAGCGCGCCGAACAGTGCGCGGCCGATGCCGCGGCGCTGCGCCGCGGGGCGCACGGCGAGCGTCAGCAGTTCCGCTTCACCGGCCATGGCGCGGGCCAGGCCGAAGCCCAGCGGCTCTTCTCCGAAGGGTGGCGCGCCGTCGAGCGCCAGCACGCCGAAGCCCCCCGCCGCATCCAGCATCAGTGCAATGGCGTCAGCCCCCCAGCGATCCGACGGCGCGAAAGCCTCGGCATGGATGGCAGCCAGCACCACCGCTTCATGCGCCAGCGCGGCCCGCAGAATCACGGCGCCGAGGCCCGCACCGCCGGGGGCTCGACATAGAGCGGCACCGCGTCCCGCGGCGGCAGCGCGCCGGCCAGCCGCGCCGCCGCGACCCTGGCCAGCGCCGCCGCCTCGGGCAGGCGCGCATCGCTCAACAGCACGTCGCGTTCCTGCGCGGCCAGCCGCGCAGCGACCGCTGCCGCCGCGTCGCCGGCGATCACGACCGGGCCCGGCGGCGCCGGCAGCGCAGCTTCCTCGAAAGCCTCCGGCGGACCGTCCGGCACCATGGCGCCCGGCGCGAAACGCTCCAGCACCACGCGCCCGCGGCGGTTGTCCACCACGGACCAGAGCGCCCGTCCCAGGCGCCGCTCGGCAGGAATGGCCGCGGCCAGGGCTTCCCCTGTGGTCACGCCGATCAACGGCACGGCCGCCCCGAGTGCGATGCCTTCCGCCAGGGCGAGCGCGGCGCGGAGCCCGGTGAAGCCACCGGGACCGACACCGACGGCGACCGCGGACAGCGCCGGGGCCGCGACCCCGGCGCGCGCCAGCACCGCGTCCACCATAGGCGGCAGCAGCGCGGCCTGGCCACGGGCCGCGTCCTCCCGCGCTTCCGCGAGCACCGCACCATCGGCGAGCACCGCCGCCGAGCAGCGGGCGAGGGCGCCATCCAGGGCAAGAATGATCATGGCCACTCCAGGGGAAGCTGCGCGGTGGGAACGGGCTTCGCCCATCCCGATGTCCGGTGACTGTAGCGTCCCCTCGAGCATGATGCGTTCGCATGCGCTCACGCATCATGCTCGAGGGTTTTGTTTGATCGCGTGATTCAGACTTTTCGGCCGAACCGGCCTCAAGTCATCACACTCCAGGCAAGCCCTACAGCGCCAGCTCGATCATGACCGGGACGTGGTCCGAGGCCTTCTCCCAGCCGCGCGCGGCCTTCAGGATGGCGTGGGAGCGGAGCGTGCCCGCCAGGTCGGGGCTGACCCAGACATGGTCAAGCCGCCGGCCCCGATCCGCCGCCAGCCAGTCCCGTGCACGGTAGGACCACCATGTGTAGAGCTTCTGGTCCTCCGGCACGAAGTGGCGCACCGCATCGTGCCAGGCGCCGGCGCGCTGCCAGGCGCCGAGTGCCGCCACCTCCACCGGCGTGTGCGACACCACATCGAGCAACTGCTTGTGCGACCAGACATCCTGCTCCAGGGGCGCGATGTTCAGGTCGCCCACCATGACGCTGCGCCGATTCTCCCCGCGCGCCACGCTCCAGGTCGTGGCCTCGGCCACGAAGTCGAGCTTGTGGCCGAATTTCGGATTGGCCGCCCGGTCCGGGATATCGCCGCCGGCCGGCACGTAGAAGTCGTGCAGCTCGATCGGCCCGCCCGGCGCGTCGAGCGTGATGCCGAGATGCCGGCAATCGCCCTTCAGGCACCAGTCGGGATCATTCGTCCGGGTCTCGAAGGGAATGCGCGAGAGGATGGCGACGCCGTTATAGCCCTTCATCCCCCGCGCCGCGACATAGGGGAAGCCGAGCGCCTTCAGCCCGTCGAGCGGCAGCAGCTCATCCGGGCACTTGGTCTCCTGCAGGCAGATGATGTCGGGTTCGAGGCTGCGCGCCACCTCGCCCAGCAGCGGCAAGCGCAGCCGGACGGAGTTGATGTTCCAGGTCGCGATGCGGAGCGATGCCATGGTGATCGAGGGGCCGTTAGAGCAGATCCTGTTCAGATGGAATCATCTGAACAGGTGAAGATGCTCGGTAAAAACAAAGGGCTGGCGCATTCGGAGTGAGCCGTGTCGAGCGGAAAATGCGCCAGCGCGGCTCGCTGTCCCCGTCAGACGATCTTCACCGTGACGGTGCCGACGCCTTCGACCACGCCTTCCAGCAGGTCGCCGCGTTCGACGGCCGCCACATTCTCGGGCGTCCCGGTCATGATGAGGTCGCCCGGGGCGAGCTCGACCAGGCCGGAGAGGTTCGCGATCACCTCCGGCACCGACCAGATCAGCTTCGACAGGTCCGAGGTCTGGCGGACCTTGCCGTTCACCTTGAGCTCGATCACGCCCTTGGAGACGTCGATGCCGGCGGCCGGCACCAGCGCGCCCATCGGCGCGGAATGGTCGAAGCCCTTGCCCATGTCCCAGGGGCGGCCGGTCTTCTTCGCCTCGTTCTGCAGGTCGCGCCGCGTCATGTCGAGGCCGGCGCAATAGCCCCAGACATGCTTCAGCGCATCGCCGACGGCGATGTTGCTGCCGCCCACGCCGATCGCGACCACCAGCTCCATCTCGTGGTGGAGCTGCTTCGAGGCCGGCGGGTAGGGCATGTCGGCGCCGCCGGTGACCAGCGCATCGGCCGGCTTCGCGAAGTAGAAGGGCGGCTCGCGCGTCGGGTCGCTGCCCATTTCGATCGCATGCTCGGCGTAATTGCGGCCGACGCAGAAAATGCGCCTGACCGGGAACAGCGCATCGCTGCCCTTGATCGGCAGGGCGGCGACGGGGGGCGGCGAAAGGACGTAGTTCGGCATGGGCCGGGGACGCTCCGGAGCTGAGAGGCGCGGACGATAGAGCAGATCGCCGAAGGGCGGAATCGCCCACAGGCGTGAATCTGCTCGTCAAATCAACAGCAGCGTGGATCGCGGAAAGGCGGAACCGCCCGCCTGGCGGGCCGGGATCGGCAAAAAAGACGCCCGGTCAGGGGGGTGACCGGGCGCCGTACCGTATTTCCGATCGGAATGGTCGGGCGAGCCGGCAGGGGACACCGGGACTCGACCTCCGGCGTTGAGATTGCCGGTACGCAGATAATAGCGGTTGAAGACCGCCGAATCAAAAAGCGATTGCGTGACTTCCATGCGCAAACGCAGGCGTGCCATTCACTGCACGCGGGCGTGATGGCGGCCTGGCTGGCGCCACCATCCCTTCGGCATTCCTATTCGGCGGCGACCTGCAAATCCGATTTCAACTTCGGCGCCTTCGCCCGGCGCTGCGCCGCCCAACCGTCGCACGCCTCGCCGAACACTTCGAAAATGCGCCGGCTGCGCAGATCCTGTTCCCAGTCATATTCGGGATGCCACTGCACGCCGAGCAGGAAGCCGGGGGCATCCGGCGCGGAGACCGCCTCGATGGTGCCATCCGGCGCCAGCGCCTCCACCCGCAACCGCGGGGCCAGGCGCCGCACGCCCTGGTTGTGCAGGGAGTTCACCGGAATCTCGCCACCGACACCGAGCATGGCCGCGAGCCTGCCGCCTTCCGCCAGCCGCACCGCATGCGCCTTGCCGGTGCGCACGGCGGAGATCGGCTGGTCCGATGGCGTCGAATGGTCCATGCGCCCCGGCAGGTCCTGGATACGCTGGTCCAGGCTGCCGCCGAGGGCGACGTTCAGTTCCTGCATGCCGCGGCAGATCGCGAGCAGAGGAACGCCGGCGGCGACCGTGGCGCGGATCAGCGGCAGCGTGGTCGCGTCGCGCTCCTGATCCTCGGGCGTGCCCGGTGCGTGATCGGGACCCTCGTAATGACCGGGCCAGACGTTGCTGCGGCTGCCGGTCAGGATCAGCCCGTCCAGCCGGGGCACCAGCTCGGCGACGATATCCGCGCCGGCGGCCGGCAGCAGGACGGGCAGCCCGCCGATCGGCCCCATGACCGCCCGCACATAGGTGCCGGAGGCGGCGTGATTCGGGGTCGCGAAGACGCCGAAAGCCTTGACGCAGCAGGAGATGCCGATAAGGGGCCGCATGAGTACCGATGCTCGCGCGCCCGTGCGGCAGGATCAAGGCTCAAGCGCTGCTTTTTCGCCCAGCCAGCCCTGCGTCCTGGGCACCAACGGTCTGTAGGGCGAGCGAAGTGGCCCCTGGCCCTGCCTTCACCAAGGCTTCGGCGGGCGCGTACCACGCGGCCACAGGCCGCCACTGGCTTCTGCGGGGCGAGCGCAGCGATGCCCCGAGGCCGCGATGCGGCCCGCGCGCGACCGACCGTGGCCGCCGATGCAGCCCTGACAGCGCGGAAGCCAAGCGCGCGGACGCGCGCGCCGGCGTCTGAGGACAATGAAAAACTTCACCGCCGGCGCTTGAGGCCTCTATCTCTGCGGCTGGCCGAAGCCGCCAGGCTCGAAGAAGGTCGGGTTGTTGAAGGCGAAGATCCGGTCGTCGAAACGGCCGCCGACCTCGATGGCGGACAAGGTCACCCGGGTCTGCCGCCCCTGCGCGTCCAGCACCACCCATTGGCGCAGTTCCATCGGATTCTCCTGCAGGATCAGGGTCAGCCGCCCCTCGCCGGGCTGGGAGTTGCGGAACAGCGTCACCCGCAGGAAGCCGCCATCGCGGATCACGGAGGTCACCGTGATCGCGTTGGCGAAGCGGAAATTCTCCTGCAGCAGCACGCCGAGCGGCGTCGCGCTGGTCGGCACCGTGCTCGGGCTGCGCAGGTCGCGGTCATAGAGGATGAACTGGCCATAGGAGGCGACCAGGAGCAGCGGCACCGGCGGGTCGTAGTCGAAGCGCATGCGCCCGGGCCGCGCGATCCAGGCCGTGCCCTGGGCGGTCTGACCGTTCTGCGCGGTCTGCAGGAAGCGCGCCTTCAGGGTGCGCAGCCCGTTCAGATAGGCCTCGACCCGCGCCAGCGCCTGGGCGCGCTCGGGCTCCGCGACCTCCGCACCGCCGAGTGGCGGCGGCGCCTCCTGCCGCGGGGCGCGCCCGCGCTGGGACTGCGCGGTGGCGGGCAACGCCGGCAGGGCGGCGGCGAGGGCGATCAGGGCGCGACGGTGCATGGGCCGAGATGTGGCAGCGCGCGGCCCGGACGAAAAGGGCGGATCGTCCGGCGCAAGGGATGCGGGACGGAGGCGCTCAGCGGGCCGGCGGGGTCGGCGGCGCGCCCCGCTGGATGCCCTGCATCATCCGCTGCATGTCGAGCGGCTGGAAGCCCGCCGGCACCTGGAACCGCGCCGGGTCCTGCGCCCCATAGGCGACGCGCGTCGCTTCCAGGACCTGCCCCGGCTGCGCGTCGTTCTGGGCCCGCAGCAGCACGCCATCATCGGTAAGGCAGGCCCGCGCCCGGTTCGACCCATCCTCGACCCGCCAGACGGTGCAGGCGGTGCCGGCGATGCGCTCACTGCCTTCCCGCGCGAAGCGGGCATTGGGCGAGGGGTTGAAGCCCTGCCCGCCCGGCACGGCATGGCCGTCGACATTCATCACCATGCGCTGCTGCTCCATCACCACCTGCGCGCGGTTGTTGCGCTGGTCGAGCAGCATCCAGCCCCCCGACATCGGCCCAGCCTGGGCGCCGGCCGGCAGATCGACGCGCATCAGGCGCTGCGACACCAGCCAGGACATCTGCACGTCCTGCGGCGCGCCCTGCGGGCCGCCGGACGTCCGGTAGGTCACCGCCACGTCGCGCGTCGGGAAGAGCGGTGGCTGGGATGGCTGCGCGAGGGCAGCCACAGGCAGCCCGAGCAGAAGCGCGGCGAGGGCGTGGCGCATGGCGTCATCTCCGGTCGAGCGTGATGATCAAGGTCGCTGGAGCCTATCCGTGAGCGTCAGCGGACGAATCGTGCTCCAGCGGGCGCGGAGCTTCACCAGCCCAGCGGCCGGCGGTCAAGCGCGCGCGCCGGGCTTGGCCAATCATCACGCCGCGATGGCGCTTCGCCCCAGGATGGCGCCGCCGCGCAGCGCACCGGGACGGGAATCGCCCCATTGCACCGCATGGCCCTCCGGCAGCGCGCGGCTGAAGGGCGTCGCCAGCCAGATGCGCAGCAGCACCCGCCGGCCTTCGGCGCCATCCTGATAGGCGGTGCGGCCATGGTAGCTGACATGCTGGTTCAGGAGCTGCAGGTCGCCCGGCGTGAAGGGCGCTTCCAGGCAGACCTCATCGGCTACCGCCGCCAGCAGGTCCATCGCCGCGAGCTGCTGCGGCGTGAGCGGCGGCACGCCCGGCTCGGCATGCGCCATCTCGACATAGGTGCGGCTGTACTGGCTGGTGAATTCCCCGCCCGGCCCGCGTGCGAAGACCGGCATGCGGAAGACCCGGTCGGCGTGCTGGTCGCCTTCCTCGTCGGCCGGGCGCATGCGCCAGAAATCCTCGTAGAGCACGCGCAGCAGCGCAGGGTCGCGGCGCGCGATCTCGTCGTGGATCGCGACCGTGGAGACCACCCGCGACACTCCGCCCGCGATGCCGTTCGAGGCGCAGAGCAGCGCCAGCACGTCGCATTTGTCGGTATGGAAGCGCAGCGGCCCGGTGGAGCGCGACCGCGCCCGTGCCGAAGGCACCGCGCCATCCGCCGTGGCGCCGGTGATCGCGGCGCCGGTGCCGGTCTCATCCTTCACCTCGGCCAGCACCTCGCCGGTGGTGTTCTGGAACAGCGGCGTGCCGAGATTGGCGGCGATGCCCCAGAACACCGTGCGCAGCGCCGCCGCGTCCCAGCGATCGACCGGCAGGCCGGAGAGCCGCACCACGCCGGCGCCCTGCTCCAGCTCATCCGCGATGCCGTCGAGCAGCGGCCGCAGCGTCGGGATGGCGAAATCCGCGGCAGCGATGCGCGGCGGCGCGATGCCACGCGCCCGGGCCGCGTCCAGCGCGGCATCGAGGGCCGCGATCTCGTCGCCGGTGAAGCGGCGGCCCCAATAGGGGCTCCGCGCCAATTCCTCACCGCGCCAGGCAGCGCGGCCGCCGATCGGGGTCATGTCCGGTTCCATGTGCGTTTCCTCGGCAAGAGGAGCGCAGCATAGCGCGCCGAACGCTCGGCGCGAGCCGCGACATCAAACCTCTCCGCGGCCGCAGGCCGCCATCGGTCCCTGCGGCGGCGAGGCGAAGCCGATGCCCCGAGGCCGCGAATGCGGCCCGCGCGCGACCATCAGCGGCGCCCGGCACACACCTGACAGCGCGAAAGCCAAGGCCGCGGATGCGGCCGCCGGCGCTTGAGGGCGATGAAAACTCCGGCGCCGGCGACTGAGGCAGGCAAAACTGACGGACGCGCTGCGCGTGTCCGTCAGGTTACGCTGATCCCTCGGTCACGAATGATCTGGCCCCAACGGGCGGTCTCGGCCGCGATGCGGGCAGCGAATTCGGCGCGGGTGTTCGGCAGGTAGATCAGGCCCTGCTCGGCCAGGAAAGCCTGCACCTCCGGCATCAGCGACACCCGGGTATAGGTGTCGTAGAGCGTCGTCAGCACCGGCTCCGGCGTGCGGGCCGGGGCGATGACCGCGTACCAGGTGGCGACATCGATATCGAGGCCGCTCTCCTTCAATGTCGGCACGTCCGGGAGCTGCGGCACCCGGGTCGGCGTCGTCACCGCTAGTGCCCGCACGCGGCCGTCGCGGAGCGGCGGCAGCATGGTGGGAAGCGTGTCGAACATCGCCTGCACGTCGTTCTGCAGCAGCGCGATCAGGCTGTCGGCATTGCCGCGGTAGGGCACATGCTCCATCTGCACCCCATCCTGCCCGCGCAGCATCTCGAAGATCAGATGCTGCGCGGTGCCGACGCCGACCGAGGCATAGTTCAGCCGCCCCGGCTGCGCGCGGGCCAGCGCGACGAGCTCGCCGATGGTCTGCGCCGGGGCATCCTTCGCGACCACCAGCACCAGGGGGGAGGCCGCGAACATGGTGATCGGCGCCAGGTCGCGGGCCACGTCGAAGGGCATGTCGCGGTAGAGGTTCGGGAAGATCGTCAGCGGGCCGAGATTGCCCATGCCGATGGTCAGCCCGTCCGGCGCCGCACGTGCCACCTCCGCGACCCCGATCCGCCCGCCGGCGCCGGCCTTGAAGTCGTTCACGATGGTCTGGCCGAGCAGGCGCGACACCCGGTCGTTGAAGGTGCGCGCGATCACGTCGTTCAGCCCGCCGGGCGGCCAGGGCACCACGAAGCGGATGCTCCGTGCCGGCTGCTGCGCGACGGCGGGCGCTGCGAGACCGAGGCCAAGGGCGCCGAGCGCGCGGCGCGTGATGGCGGGGGTCGTCATGCGGAGGAGCCTTTCGTCACGCGGAGGTCATCATCACAGTACCGCACCTGCGAAGGGTCAAGTCGCCGCGAGCGTTCTTTTATCGTATCGGTTTTCCACCGGACGGACTATGGGATCAGGCGAGGAGGCCGATCAATGACAACCCCGCTGCAGAACCTGTTCCTGCCCGATGCCCGCCGCAACGGCCAGGTCGTCGCCGAATTCGCGCAGGCCGAGACGGTGCCCTTCAAGACGGTGGCGCTCAACAAGAACGGCTACTGCGCCGGGCTGACCCTGCATTGGCTCTCGCTGCGCCTGACCAACCAGCCCTGGCCCAAGGATCAAGCCAGCGCGGACGGCGTGGCGCTGGCCGTGAAGGCCTCCGACACCTACGGCAAATACGTGGCCGGCAACGAGAAGGCGATGGGCGAGTCCAACGTCTTCGCCACCATCGGGCGCGGCATCATGGGCGATAAGCTGGGCGTCCAGTCCAACAACCTGATGCAGATCCGGGGCGCGCTCAACGCGACGGCCCCGGCATTCAACCTGATCCTCGATCCGGGCATGGAGGCGATGACCTGGTCCGACCAGCGCGGCGAAGACTTCGCCCATGAAGTCGCGGTGCGCGGATACGGCCTCTACTACCTCTCCATCGCGATACCGTCGGGCGGCTCGCATGCGGTCGCCATCCACGTGCTCAGCAGCGCCTTCACTTCGGGGGTGGATTTCTTCGACCCCAATATCGGGCACCTGCACTACAAGAACTCGACCGAGTTCCGCTGGAGCTTCGCGCGGCTGCTGTCCTGCTACAGGCAGGCCGACAACCTCGACTTCGTCCGCGGCTATGCGCTGCGCATGACGCGCAAGGCCTTTTAATAGGCGCCGGCGCGGTCAGGCCGCGGCCCTATTCGTCACCGCTCCTGCGGGTCAGCACCTCGCGCTTGCCGACATGGTTGGCCGGGCCGACGATGCCTTCCTTCTCCATCTGCTCGATCAGCTTGGCGGCGCGGTTGTAGCCGATCGACAGGTGCCGCTGGATGAAGCTGGTGCTCGCCTTGCCTTCGCGGGAGACCAGCGCCACCGCCTGGTCGAAGAGCGAGGCCTCGGCATCGGTGTTGCCGCCGAGCAGGCCGGCCGCGGCGCCGTCCTCATCCTCGGCGACCTCGGTGACTTCCTCGACATAGGCGGGCTCGCCCTGCTCGCGCAGGAACTCGACCACGCGCTCGACCTCGGCATCCGAGACGAAGGGGCCGTGCACGCGCGTCACCCGGCCGCCGCCCGCCATGTGCAGCATGTCGCCCTGGCCCAGAAGCTGCTCCGCCCCCTGTTCGCCGAGGATGGTGCGGCTGTCGATCTTGGAGGTGACCTGGAAGCTGATGCGGGTCGGGAAATTCGCCTTGATGGTGCCGGTGATGACGTCGACCGAGGGCCGCTGCGTCGCCATCACCACATGGATCCCGGCAGCGCGCGCCATCTGCGCCAGGCGCTGCACCGCGGCTTCGATATCCTTGCCGGCGACCATCATCAGGTCCGCCACTTCGTCGATGATGACGACGATCATCGGCAGCGGTTCCAGCGCCAGCGGCTGGTCCTCGAAGACCGGCTTGCCGGTCTCCGGGTCGAAGCCCACCTGCACGCGCCGCGTCAGCGTCTCGCCCTTGATGCGCGCGGCGCCGACCTTGTCGTTGTAGCCGCCGATGTTGCGCACCCCGAGCTGGCTCATCAGCCGGTAGCGGCGCTCCATCTCCCGCACGGTCCACTTCAGCGCGCCGATCGCCTTGGCAGGCTCGGTGACGACCGGGGCCAGCAGATGCGGGATGCGGTCGTAGACGCTGAGCTCCAGCATCTTCGGGTCGATCATGATGAAGCGGCACTCGTCCGGGGTCATCCGGAAGAGCAGCGACAGGATCATGGTGTTGACCGCGACCGACTTGCCTGAGCCGGTGGTGCCGGCAATCAGCAGATGCGGCATCCGCGCGAGGTCGGCCACCACGGGCGCACCGCCGATATCCTTGCCGAGAGCGAGGTTCAGCTTGCCTGGGGTGCGGGCCCAGTCCTCGGCCAGCATCATCTCGGAGAAGAAGACCGTCTCGCGCTTGGCGTTCGGCATCTCGATGCCGATGACGTTGCGCCCCGGCACGGTCGCGATGCGCACTGCGACCACCGACATCGACCGCGCAATGTCGTCCGCCAGGCCGATCACGCGCGCCGACTTGGTGCCCGGCGCCGGCTCCAGCTCATAGAGCGTCACCACCGGCCCGGGCCGGATCTCGGCGATGCGGCCGCGGACGCCGTAATCATCCAGCACGCTCTCGAGCAGCCGCGCATTGGCCTGCAGCGATTCCTCCGAAGGCCCGCCGGAGCGGCGCGCAGGTGCGGCGACCAGCAGATCGACCGGCGGCAGGCGGAAGCCCTCTTCGCCGAGATCGAGCGCCGGCTGCACTGCCTTGCTGCGCCGCGCCTCGACCGGCGGTGCGACCTTGGGGCGGGACGCGGGCGGCAGCCGCGGCGGCGGCGCCTCATCCTCTTCCTCATCCGGCATGCTGGGCGGCCGGCCGCGATGCGCGGAGAGGGGCGGCTCCTGCGCATCGGGCGGGATCACGCGCGCGGCGGCATCGGCATTGCGCAGCATTTCGTGCAGCGGCACCTGGGCGGGACGTGCGCGGCGGCTCAGCAGCGCATCGAGGCCGCGGCGGAAGAAGCCGGACCGGCGCGGCTGGACGGCCGGTGCCTCGGGCGGCGGCGCGGCGCGGTAGGATGCCGCTTCCGGCTCGGGCCGGTCATCCTCATGGCCAGGGCCGCGTAGATCACCGATCCCGCGTGCGGAGGCGCGCGCGAGCCGCCCGGCCGCGCCGGCGGCCATCACCCCGGCCCCGGCCGCCACGCGGGCACCGCCCAGCGCAGCCCGCCCGGCGCCCCGCCATTCGCCGCCGCTGAGGCCGCAGGCCAGGAAGACCGCGAGCAGCGCCAGGATCGCGATCAGCCCGTTCCCGATCAGGGTGCCGAAGGGGCCGAGCGCGGCCGTGAGCCCGTTCACGACCGCTGCGGCGACGGGCGAGCCGATCGCGCCGCCCGGGCCGGCCTGCACCAGAAAATGGCCCGGCAGGGGCAGCAGCGCGACCGCGGCGGCCACCAGCGGCAGCCCGGCCAGGAAGCCGATCAACCGCAGCGGGAAGGTGCCGAGCCCGCGCTGCGTCGCCAGCCGCCAGGCCCAGGCGAGCAGGCAGAGCACCGGCAGGCCGGCGGCCAGGCCGAAGCCCTGGAGCATCAGGTCGGCGGTGATCGCGCCCGCCGGCCCGACCAGGTTGCGCGTGGCGTGGAAGGTCGCCGTGTTGAGCGAGGGGTCCGCCGGATCATAGGTCAGCAACGCGACCGCCAGCGCCAGCGCCATCAGCGCAAAGAGCACCCCGACAAGCTCCCCCATCCGGCGCCGCAGCACGGCGCGCACCGCCGGCGAGGCGAAGCGGCGCGGGTCGAGCCGCCCATTGGCGGCGGGACGGGGATCGGCATTGGAGGCAGCACGGGGCATGGTTCGGCCAGGGTCGCTGATATGGCGCGCGAAATCTACAGCGGACGGCCCTGGAAAGGCAGGAGAATATGGCGTGATGTCCGGCGGCTACCGCGCCGGTGCCCGCCCGGCCAGGCACTCCGCCATCACCGCCCCGGCCTGTGCGAGGCCCGTCGTCGCCAGCCGCAGCGGCGATGCCCGCCCGGTATCCAGGTAGATCTCCCGCGAACGGGTCCAGTCGATGTTGAAGGGCGTGGTGAACACCGCCTGCACGCCACCCGGGAAGGCGGTGGTCACTTCCAGCCCATAGGCCTGGCCACCCGCCAGCAGGGCGACGGGCTGTCCGGGCTGCAGGCTGACATTGGCGCCGCCGATATGTTCGGCCAGTTCGAGCGTCGGGCGCTCCGCCGGCCGCGCCGCGGGTGCCGCCGAAGGACGTGCGCCCGGGCGTGCCGGTGGAGGCGCCGCCGCGGCTGGGCGGGCCAGGATCCGCACCTGATGCACCGGCGCCTCGGTCACGCCCGCGATCAGGCAGCGCCGATCGCCGCCGGTGAGCGCCACGGTCCAGTCACCCTGCCGCCGTTCCCAGACCGGTGTCGGCGCACCTTGCGCCAAGGCGGCGCCGCAGAGTGCGACACCCCAACACACCGCCATCACGCGCATCGCCATGCCGCCCAGCCCCCACCGACCGCGCGCATTCCTCCGCCAGCGCACCGCAAAACGCAACGGGCGCGGAGGTCTCCCCCCGCGCCCGCCGCACAGATATCATACTCAGCGGCACGAGCACTTCGCTCGTGCCGAGCGCCCGAATGGGCGCCGCCGGTAGTCCGGCGCCACGCGAAGAGCGTGCTCCTCGCACGACGCCAAGGCCGGCGGATGCCGGCCGCCCGGCGCCTGAGGGGGCCTTGATCGCCGCAGCGATCAAGGCCGCGATAGAACGCTATCAGGCGATGCGCTCGCCGTGCAGCGAGACGTCGAGGCCCTCGCGCTCCTCCTCCTCGGCGACGCGGAGGCCGACGATGGCATCCACGATCTTGAGCAGGATGAAGGTGCCGACGGCGCAGAAGACCAGCGTCGCCCCCACCGCATAGACCTGGATGAGCAGCGTATCCATGCCGCCCGAGGTGCCGGCCGGCGACGCCGTCGTCGCGGAGAGCGGGCCATAGGCGAAGACGCCGGTCAGCAGCGCGCCGACGATGCCGCAGATGCCGTGCACGCCGAAGGCGTCCAGGCTGTCGTCATAGCCGAGCGCATGCTTGAGGCCGGTCGCGCCCCAGAAGCCGGCGAGGCCCGCGACGATACCGATGATCAGCGCCGGTCCGGGCAGCACGAAGCCTGCCGCCGGGGTGATGGCGACGAGGCCCGCCACCGCGCCGGAGATCGCCCCCAGCACCGAGGGCTTGCCCTTGGTCGCCCATTCGCCGAACACCCAGGCGAGGGCCGCCGCGGCCGCTGCGAGCTGCGTCACGAGCATCGCCATGCCGGCGCGGCCATTCGCACCGACCGCCGAGCCCGCGTTGAAGCCGAACCAGCCCACCCAGAGCAGCGCCGCGCCGATGACCGCGAGGCCGAGGTTGAAGGGCGAGAGATTCTCGCTGCCGTAGCCCACACGCTTGCCGAGGACCATCGCGGCCACCAAGCCGGCGACACCCGCATTGATGTGCACCACCGTGCCGCCGGCGAAGTCGAGCGCGCCGAGGGCGAAGATCCAGCCGTTCGGGTGCCAGACCCAATGCGCGATCGGCGCATAGATCAGCACCGACCAGAGGGTCGTGAAGACCAGCAGGGCCGAGAACTTCATACGGTCGGCGACGGCGCCGGTGATCAGCGCCGGGGTGATGATGGCGAAGGTCATCTGGAACATCACGAAGACGGTCTCGGGGATCGTCGTCGCGACGGCGGCATCGCCGCTGCCGAGCGTGAACGGCTTGTCCCAGTTCTCCGCGATGCCGCTCAGCAGGAACCTCGAGAGGTCGCCGAAATAGGCCCCGCCCTCACCGAAGGCGATGGAGTAGCCGATCACGCACCAGACCACCGAGACGAGGGCGGCAATGGCGAAGGACTGCATCATCGTCGCCAGCACGTTCTTCTTGCGGACCATGCCGGCATAGAAGAGCGCGAGGCCCGGAACGGTCATCATCAGCACCAGGGCGGTGGACGCCAGCATCCATGCCGTGTCGCCGGTGTCGATCTTAGGCGCCTCCGCCTGGGCGAAGGCCGGCCCGGAAGCCAGCAACGCCGTGGCCAGCGCGCCGCGCGCAAGCATCTTCATGCTTTCAGTTCCCCCATCTCTCGTTCGTCATTCCGGCTGCGTCAGAGCGCGGAGCCGTCGGTTTCACCGGTGCGGATGCGGAGCGCGCGCTCCACGTCCATCACGAAGATCTTGCCGTCGCCGATCTTGCCGGTGCGAGCGGTGTTCGCGATGGCCTCGACCACTGCATCCACCAGTTCGTCCGCGACGGCGACCTCGATCTTCACCTTGGGGAGGAAGCTCACCTGGTACTCCGCCCCGCGATAGATCTCGGTCTGACCCTTCTGGCGACCGAAGCCCTTCACCTCGGTCACGGTCAGGCCCTGCACGCCGAGCGGGGTGAGCGCTTCGCGCACCTCGTCGAGCTTGAAGGGTTTGATGATGGCAATGACCATCTTCATGGCGCCGTCGTTCCTTCTCTGCGGCCGTCGGGGCTTGGACTATCCAAGAGCCGTGCCATGCCCCTTTGCGGGTGGAATCGCTTCCGGCACAACAAACAGCACAAGTTTTGTGCAATTTGACTGCCCAAGAATGGAGCAGTTCGGCGCCCCTGCCGCGCACAGCCGGGCGCGCTATATCCTCGCGCAGCAACAGCTCACCGGGACGCCATGTCGGAGCAGGAGAATGAGGTCGCCGTCTGCATCGTGGGCGCCGGGCCGGTCGGCGCCACGCTGGCGGCGCTGCTGGCTGCCGAGGGCGTGGCCGCCGCGGTCGTCGACGCCGCGCCGCTGCCGCCGATGGAGCTGCCGGCCTTCGACGGGCGGTGCTACGCGATCGCGGCCGCCTCGCAGCGCATCCTCGCCCGCGCCGGCGTCTGGGACCGGCTGCCGGAGCCGCCCTGCCCGATCCTCGACATCCGCGTGGCCGATGGCCGCCCGGGCGAGCCCGCCTCCCCCCTCTCGCTGCATTTCGACCACGCGGAGGCGGGGGACACGCCCTTCGGCTGGATGGTGGAGGCCCGCGCGCTCCGCGTCGCGCTGAACGCGCGCCTGCCCTCCCTCCCCAACCTCAGCATCCACGCCCCGGCCCGGGCCGAGGTCACCCGCACGCCGGATGGCGCCCGCATCGCGCTGTCGGACGGCACCCATCTGCGCGCCCGGCTGGTCGTCGCCGCCGAGGGCCGCAACAGCCCGCTGCGCAACCAGGCCGGCATCCGCGTCTCCACGCTCGACTATGGCTGCCTCGGCATGGTCGGCGCGATCGCGCATGAGAAGCCGCACCACAACACCGCGCTCGAGCAGTTCCTGCCCAACGGCCCTTTCGCGCAACTGCCGATCGCCGGCACGCCGGAGCATCCGCATGCCAGCGCCATCGTCTGGTCGGAGCGCACCGCGATCGCGAAGCGCGCACTCGCCATGGATGACGCCGCCTATGGGCGGGAGATCGCCCGGCGCCTCGGCGATCACCTGGGCCGCGTCACGCCCATCGGCCGCCGCTGGTCCTACCCGCTCTCGGCGCTGCATGCGCATCGCTACACCGACACGCGCCTGGCGTTGGTGGGCGATGCGGCGCATGGCATCCACCCGATCGCCGGCCAGGGTCTCAACCTCGGCTTCCGCGATGTCGGTGCCCTGGCGGCGCTGATCGCCGAAGCGCTGGCGCGCGGCGAGGATCCCGGCGGCGCCGCGCTGCTCGCGCGCTACCAAGCGAAGCGGCGGCCGGACGCGCTGATGATGCTCGGCGCCACCCATGCGCTGGAGCGGCTGTTCGGCAATGATTTCGGGCCGCTCCGCATCGCGCGCCGGCTCGGCATCGCGGCGGTCGGGCGCATACCGCCGCTGAAGCGCTTCTTCATCCGCCAAGCGATGGGCGTGACCTGATCATACCAGCGGCCTCAAACACCGGGCACCGCATTCGCGGCCACGGACCGGTCAAGCAACCGGTCCGTGGCATCAGACCGGCACGGCCGTCGTGTACTTCACCTGGCTCAAGGCGAAGTGCGAGGCGGATACCGCCACGTTGGGATGGTTCAGCAGCTCGCGCATGAGGAAGCGCTCGTAATCCGCGACGTCGGCCACGACGATGCGCAGCAGATAATCCCATTCGCCGGACATGGAGTAGCATTCCATGATCTCCGGCCGCGCCCGAAGGAAAGTCTCGAACGCCTGGCGCATCTCCGGCGCGTGCGATTTCATGCGGACCTGGAGCATGACGTTCACCCCGCGCCCGACGCTCCGCGGATCGACCAGCCGCACCGCGCCGCGCAGCACGCCCGCTTCCTCCAACGCCTTGATCCGTCGCCAGCACGAGGTGGGCGAGGCGCCGACGCGTTCGGCCAGCGCGGCATGGCTGAGGCCCGCATCTTCCTGCAGCGCCCGGAGGATCTTGCGATCGACCTCGTCCATCTGGAATGCTGGGTTCATCTTTAGGGGAAATCTCGAAACAAGCATCCAAACAATGCGCATATGGGCGCGAGTTTGGAACCAAATTTCCGCCAGGTTGCGCGCAGGCTGTTTCCATGAGCGACGCCAAGGCGACCCTGCCCGCAACCCCTCCGCCCGGCGCGGCGGCGGACTGGACGATCCCGCAAGCCTGGAGCGATTACACCCCGGCCGAACACGCGATGTGGGACCGCCTTTTTGAGCGGCAGTCCGCCATGCTGCCCGGCCGGGTCGTGCCGGCCTTCCTGGACGGGCTCGATGTGCTGCGGATGTCCAAGCCCGGCATTCCCGATTTTGGCGAATTGTCCGAGCGCCTGACCGGCCTGACCGGCTGGAAGGTCGTCGCCGTCCCGGGGCTGGTGCCTGACGACGTCTTCTTCCGCCACCTGGCCAACCGCACCTTCGTCGCCGGGCGCTTCATCCGGCGGCCGGACCAGATCGACTATCTGGAGGAGCCCGACGTTTTCCACGACGTGTTCGGCCATGTGCCGCTGCTCGCCAACCCGGTCTTCGCCGACTACATGCAAGCCTATGGCGCAGGCGGCCTGCGTTCCCTGGAACTCGGCGCCATGCACCGGCTGGCGCGCCTCTACTGGTACACGGTCGAGTTCGGCCTCATCCGCGACGGCGACGCGCTCAGGATCTATGGCGCCGGCATCGCCTCCAGCCACGGCGAGTCACTCTTCGCGCTGGACGATCCTTCGCCGAACCGCATCGGCTTCGACCTGCAGCGCGTGATGCGAACCCGCTACCGCATCGATGACTACCAGCAGACCTACTTCGTCATCGACAGCTTCGAGGCGCTGCTGCGGGAGACGCTCGACACCGATTTCGCGCCGCTCTACCGCGCGCTCGACACCGCCCCGGACATTGCGACCGACGCCATAGTGGAGGGCGACCGCATCTTCCATCGCGGCTGCCAGGCGCATGCGCTCGCGGGCAAGCCTGCCGCCGAGTAGTGGATCAAGGGTGCCGGCCGCGGACCGGCGGATCGCGCGAAAGGCCACGGGCCGCCAGCGCCGCTTCGTACTCCGTCCAGATCCGCGCCTGGTCGCGGCCGAGCTGGTGGAGATAATCCCAGGAGTAGATGCCGGTATCGTGCAGGTCGTCGAAGGCGATCCGCACCGCATAGTGCCCGACCGGCTCCACTCTGATGATGCCGACATGCCGCCGCCCGGCCAGGATCACCTTCTGCCCCGGCCCGTGCCCCTGCACCTCGGCCGAAGGACTCTCGACGCGCAGATACTCGGCCGGCAGCGCAAAGCGGCTGCCGTCGTCGAAGGCGACGTCCAAGATATTTTCGGCACGCCGGAGACGGATCTCCGTGGCATTGGGCATGCGTCGGGAACCTCCCTTCCCATCCTCGGATCTCTTGCGGCCGCAGGCCGCCACCGGTTCCTGCGGAGCGAGGCGAAGCCGATGCTCCGGGGCCGCGAATGCGGCCCCGCGCGCGACCATCAGCCGCGCCGGGTGCGGCCTGACAGCGCGTCAGCCAAGCCGGCGGATGCCGGCGCCGGCGACTGAGGCTCAATCAAGCTTTCTGGCCTCGTCGGGGAGCATGATCGGGATGCCGTCGCGGATCGGGAAGGCGAGGCCCGCCTTGTCGCTGATCAGCTCCCCGGCCTCACGGTCATAGCGCAGCGGCCCCTTGGTCACCGGGCAGACCAGGATCTCCAGCAACCGCGGATCGACCGCGACCGTCCCATCGCCGCTCATCGCACGCACCTTCCGTTCAACTCGGCCGCCCTTCCGTCGATGCGCAGCCGGCTGCCCCCATGCGCATCAGCGCGATCAGCATGGCGGCGCGGCTGCAGGCGTCCGGCGCCTCCAGCAGGGCCTGCTTCTCCGGCACCTCGAAGGGGCAGACCATGGAGAGCGTCGTTACCAACATGGCGTCCGCCGTCTGCTCCACCGCATCCCAGTTCGCCTCGATGCCGCGGGCCCGGAAATAGGGCCGCAGCGCTCCCATCAGCGCCGGCCGGTCGACCGGCGGCAGCTTGGCGCCCTGTGCCAGATCCGCCTCGAAGCCGGCATAGTCCGGCCGCACCATCCGGTAGCCGCGGCGCATCGCCAGTTCCTCGGCCACCTTGAAGCGGATCAGACCGGACAGCGTGACCAGGAATCGCCCGTCCTCCGTCTCGCTGAAGGAGGACAGGCGTCCGAGACATCCGACTTCGTAGAGGCAAGGCCCGTTCCCGCAGCCCCCGGCGGCCGGATCCGGCTGAACCATGCCGAACATGCGTCCATTCGCCAGGCTGTCCTCGACCATCGCCACGTAGCGCGGCTCGAAGATGTTCAGCGGCAGCTTCCCGTCCGGCAGCAGCAGCGCGCCGGAGAGCGGGAAGACCGCGATCTCCGATGGCAGCGCCTCGAGCCGGGGATGGAAGGCGGGCATGCTCTCCTCAGCGGAACAACAGCGACGACAACTTGCGCCGGCCGGCGACCGAGGCGGGATCTGAGAAGCCCCAGGCCTCGAAGAATTTCAGCAATTGCTTGCGCGCCGCTTCCTCGTTCCAGGCGCGGTCGCGCTTGAAGGCTTCGAGCAGGGCATCCACCGCCTTCTCGCGCTCATCAGCGGCGTTGAGCGCCACCGCGAGGTCGATGCGGGCCTGGTGATCATTCGGATCGGCGGCAAGCCGCGCCTCGAACTCGCCGAACTTCTCCCGCGCCCGGCGACCCTCGGCCGCGAGCTCCAGCGCGGAGCGGACCGAGGCGATCTCGGCATGGTCGTGCAGCTTGGCGGGCACGTTCCCGAGGACGGCGAGCGCCTGCTCCTCCTCGCCGAGCGCCATCAGGCTGCGGGCGACGCCGGCGAGCGCTTCGGCATTCTCGGGCTCGGCCTGGGCAAGGGCGCCAAAGAGCTCCAGCGCGCCCTGGTGGTCGCCCTCCTCGGCAGCCGCCTTGGCCTCGGCCAGCAGATCGGCGGCGGGCATCTGGCCGCCGGCCGTCTTCAGGAGCTGCTCGATGAACTTCTTCACCTCGCCCTCGGGCAGTGCACCCTGGAAGAGATCGGCGATCTGGCCCTGCCAGAAGGCGACGACGGTCGGTACCGATTGCAGCGGCAGCCCCATCTGGCTGAGCTGCTGCACCAGGGCGCGGTTCTGGTCGATGTCGATCTTGACCAGCCGCACCCGGCCCTGCGCAGCGCGAACCACCTTCTCGAGCGTGGGCGTGAGCTGCTTGCAGGGGCCGCACCAGGTCGCCCAGAAATCCACGAGGACGGGGACCTCGCGGCTGGCGTTGATCACGTCCTGCATGAAGGTCTTCTGGTCGCCGTCCTTCACCGGATCGGGGCCGCCAGTGGGGGCAGCCTGGCGGTTCGGGTCGAAGATCACATCCATGGGGCCAGCATTCCTCGGTGGTTCGAGGCCGCCCGGATCGCGCACGGCACCAAGGACCGGCACCGGCCCGCCCGGCGGACTCAATCATCCCATAGATGCGCTGCACGGGCCTGGACGCAAGGCGGAAAGCGTCACGCTGGACCTCAAACGCCGGCGGCCACACCCGCGGCCGCTGGGCATCGGCTGCGCTCGCCGCCGCAGAAACCTATGGCGGCCTGCGGCCGCTTGCATTGCACCATCAGGGTTTACGCGCCGTTGGGCAAACTCCCCGCACGGCGCGCCTCCGCTTCTTCGACCGCGGCCCGCGCTGCCGCGAGGATGCGGTCGGAGAGTGACCGGTCACCCACAGCGCGGGAAAGCACCACGGCGCCGACCAGGGTCGAGAGCGCGGCCAGCGCGGCATCGGGCCGGTCCTCGGGCGGTGTCGTTGCCATCCGCGCCGCAAGCCGCGTCGCAGCGCCCTGTACAGCTTCCGCGATGGCCTCTCCGACCGGACCACCCCGCCGCGCCGCCTCCACGGCGAGCGTCGGCAAGGGACAGCCGCGGTCCGGCCGATCGCGATGCTCGGCGGAGAGATAGGCCGCGGCGAAGGTCGGGAGATCGACGGGTTCGCGCCGCGCCCAACGCGCGGCGGACGCTTCCATCGCATGGCGCGCCGCCTCCGCCGCCAGCGCCTCCTTCGAGGCGAACTGACCGTAGAAAGCGCCATGGGTCAGCCCGGCCTCGCGCATCACGTCCGTGAGCGCGACACCGTCGATGCCGTGCTCTCGGAACAGACGTGCCGCCGCCTTCAGCACGCGTTCGCGGTTCGCTGCCGCCACTTCGCGGGACACCTTCATCGTCCGCTCCTGCGCTTGACCGCTTAAATTATACTCATCATGATTAACCGCCTCAACGGGGAACGCCGCCGATGCCGCTCGACGGGCTCGAACAACTGCGCGCGCTGCTGTCGGGCGCCCGCCCGCCGCCGCCCTTCGCCGAGGCCACCGGCATCTGCCTGACCGAGGTCGCGCATGGGCAGGTGGTGTTCATCGGCGAACCCTCCCGCCGCTACTACAACCCGCAGGGCACCGTGCATGGCGGCTGGATCGCCGGGCTGCTCGACAGCGCCATGGGCTGCGCCGTGCATTCGGCGCTGCGGCCCGGCCAGAGCTACACCACCATCGACATGACAACCGGCTATGTCCGCGCCGTGGTCGAGGATACCGGGGCGCTCCGCTGCGAGGGGCGGCTGGTGCATATGGGCCGCCGCGTCGCGCGCGCCGAAGGTAAGGTCTTCGACGCCGAGGGCCGTCTGGTCGCGCATGGCAGCGAGACCTGCCTGATCCTGGAAGCGGCGCCGGCATGAGCGCGACCACGGCGCCTGCGCCGTCGGAGCTGCTGCGCCGCATCGGCGCGCTCGCCGCGCCGACCATGCTGATGTCGCTGCTGCAGGCCGCGGCCCAGCTCTTCGAGACCTGGCTGGCCGCACGCCAGGGCACCGCAGCGCTGGCAGGCTGGGCGGTGGTGCTGCCCTTCGCGCTGCTGCTCCAGCAGATGTCGGCGGGCGCCATGGGCGGCGGCGTCGTCTCCGCGATCGCCCGCGCCCTCGGCGGCCGGCGGGACGCGGAGGCCTCCGCCCTCGTGGTGCATGCGGTGCTGATCGCGACCGCCGCGGCGCTGGTCTTCGCGATCGCGCTCGCCGGCTTTCCGCGGAGCATCCTCGGCGCCATCGCCGGCGAGGCCGCAGCCGTGGCGGCGGCGCCCTATGCCATCTGGCTGTTCGGCGCCGGCGCGCTGCCCGCCTGGCTCGCGAACACGCTGGCCTCCGTGCTGCGCGGCGGCGGACGGCACGGGCTGGCGGCGCGGGTGATGGCCGGCGTCTGGATCGCCATCCCGGCCATCTCCTGGCTGCTGGCGGAGCCGGCGGGTCTCGGCCTGACCGGCATCGGCATCGCCTTCGCCCTGGTCTTCTGGGTCGCCTCCCTCATCATGGCGATGGTGGTGCTGCGCGGCGGCGCCGGCTTCGTGCCTGACCGGCGCGCCCGCATTTCCGGCGCGCTGTTCAAGCGCATCCTGTCGGTCGGGCTGGTCGCCTGCCTGCTGGCCTCCATCGCGAACCTCACCACCATCATGGTGACGATCCAGATCGCGAGCCATGGCGCCGCCGCGGTCGCCGCCTATGGCATCTCGGCACGACTGGAATTCCTGATGATCCCGCTCGCCTTCGGCATCGGCTCGGCGCTGACGGCGCTCGTCGGGCGTGCGGTCGGCGCCGGGGACTGGGCGACCGCGCGCCGCATCGCCTGGGCCGGCGGGCTGCTGGCGCTCGCCGTCGCGGGCGGCGTCGGCGCCTTCGTCGGGCTGCAGCCGGCGCTGGTCGCCGGCGCCTTCACCCGCGATCCGGAGGTCGCCGCGATCGCGACCCGCGCGATCGCGATCATCGGGCCCGCGCTCGGCGGCTTCGGGCTTGGCATGGCGCTCTACTTCGCATCCATGGGTGCGGGACGGATGCGCTGGCCGGTGGCCGCCGCGCTATCGCGCATCGGGCTTGCGGTCGGGCTCGGCTGGGTGCTGGGCGTGCCCCTCGGCTTCGGGCTGGAGGGCCATTTCCTCGGCGTCGCGCTCGGCATCACCGCCTATGGGCTGGTCACGGCCGCCGCCGTCCGGCCAGGCGTCTGGCCGGGGAAGTCCTAGAGGCCGCTCTCCAGTTCACCCTGTGTTAGCGATCTCTCTGCCTATGCTGCCGGCACGTCAGCTGCCCGAACGTCCGCAGCGAGGCGGAGAGAGGCGCATGGCTGACTTCATCCCCACAGAGCTGACGCCCGACATGCTGAAGGCGGGCGTGGATGCCCTTCGCGAGATGGTGCCCTGTTCGGACGAATGGGAGCAGAAGGGCGTGGAGGAATTCGTCACCCGCATCTGGGCGGCCTGCGCCATCGCCTATGACACTCACGGCCGCCAGCTATCGCTCTGGGAGCCACTGCGCGGTCTGTCGACCAGGCACTAGGAACCTGTCCGAGAGAGATGCGCGGAGGGCTGTCGAGGGATTTTTCGTCCCTGATGTGGCGGCCTCCTCGCCGATGCTGGTGGCATCGGCGAGGAGGCCGGCGCTTACTGCAGCTCCGGGATGACCCAGAGCGGCTTCTCGCCGCGGGCGACGCGCTGGCAATTGTCGAAGGCGTTGCGGAAGCGCGCCTGCTGATTGTCCCAGGTCGGGCCGGCATAGTGCGGGCTCAGGATCACATTCGGCAGCTTGAACAGCGGGTTGTCGGCCGGCGGCGGCTCCTGGTCGAAGACGTCGAGGCCGGCGCCGGCAATGGTGCCGCCTTCCAGCGCCGCGGTCAGTGCGCGCTCGTCGATCACCGGCCCACGGCAGGTGTTGACCAGGAAGGCGCTGGGCTTCATCGACGCCAGCTCCGCCGCACCGATCATGTGCTTCGATGCCGGCGTCAGCGGCACGTGCAGGGAGACGATGTCGGAGGTCCGGAGGATCTCGTTCAGCAGGCGGAAGCGGACGCTCAGCGCATCCTCCTCCGCTTCCGAGACGCGGCGGATGTCGTAATACTGCACCCGCATGCCGAAGGCATTGGCAAGGCGGGCCACCTTCTTGCCGATGGCGCCGAGGCCGACGAGACCGAGCACCTTGTCGCGCAACTCGAACAGCTTGACGGAGCCCGGGTTGTTGCCGCGCCAGCGGCCGGTCACCACGCTCTCATGCTGCCAGACCAGGCGCCGGCAGACCGCCATCATCAGCAGCATGGTGTGTTCGGAGACGGCGGTGGAATTGGCACCACCATTGTTACAGACCGGGACGCCGGCGCCGCGCGCCGCTTCGATATCGACCGTGTCGTAGCCGGCGGAGAGAAGCTGGAACAGCTTGAGCTGCGGCGCCGTCCTGAAGAACCCGGCATCGATCGCGCGATTGCCGAAGCCGACCAGGAAATCCGCCGTCGGCGCCGCGGCCTTGAACTCGGCGCTGCCGAGCGGGGCCACCACCATCTCCATGCCCGAGGGCACGAGTTCGCGCGCGATTTCCATCGCGCTCAACGGGCTGTCCATCATGAGGATGCGGGGGGCCATGCGTCTCGTCCCTGGGGTTGCTTGCCGCCAGGATAGCCGTGGCCTGCATTCCGGCAAGCCGGTGCGCCGCGGAGCGCGATGACAGCCCGTCCACCTTCGCGCCGCGAAGCGCTCGCTACACGTCGAGGAAGACCGTCTCGCCGTCGCCCTGCAGGCGGATGTCGAAGCTGTAGACGGGTATCCCGCCGCGCAGCGCGCGCGGCGCGATCAGCGTGAAGCGGCGCGCCGGCTCGACCATGCGCAGCACCGGATCCTCGGCATTCGCCGCGTCCTCATCCGCGAAGTAGACCCGCGTCGCGAGGCCGGTGTTGATGCCGCGCGCGACGATCCAGAGGCTGGCATGCGGCGCCATCGGGCCCACCCGCCCCGGCTTGATGGTGTCGAAGCCCCAGACCCCGGTCGCGAAATCGGTCCCCGATCGACCCCAGCCGCGGAAATGCGGGTCGGGCGGTGGCCCGTTCTGGCGGTCGGCCGGATGCGCGAAGCGCCCGCCCGCATCGGCCTGCCAGATCTCGACCAGCGCGTCACGCACCAGCGCGTCGGCGCCATCGAAGATGCGGCCTTCGATGCGGATGCGCTCGCCCTTCGTCTCTGGCGTCAGCATCGCGGCGCCGAGGTTGTTCTCGAAGATGTCGAAGCCGGCCTGGCGCGGGATCAGGCCGATATGCACGTAGGGGCCAGCGGTCTGGGAGGGTGTCTCAGGCAGCTTGCTCATGCCACGCTCTCGAAGCGGGAGGCGCCGCGGCCGCGCAACACGATATCGAAGCGCCAAGCCAGCGCCTCGAAGGGCGCGGAGGCCTCCATGTCGAGCGTCGCCACCAGCCGTTGCCGCGCCGCCACATCCGGCATGGTGCCGAGGATGGCGTCGCGGGCGATCAGCGGGTCGCCCTCGAAATAGGACTGGGTGATCAGGCGCTGGGAGAAACCCTGGCCGAAGACCGAGTAGTGGATATGCGCCGGGCGCCAGTCATTCTCCCGGTTCGGAAAAGGATAGGGGCCCGGGCGGATGGTGCGGAAGCGGTAGCGGCCTTCGGCATCGGTGATGACGCGACCGCAGCCGCCGAAATTGGGGTCGATCGCGGCGGTGAAACTGTCATTGGTATGCCGGTAGCGACCGCCGGCATTGGCCTGCCAGATCTCGACCAGCACCCCCGGCACCGCCCGCGCATCGCCGTCCAGCACCCGGCCATGCAGGGTGATGCGCTCCCCGATCGGATCGCCGTCCCGGGCATGGTTGCGGGTGAGGTCCGCGTCGATCGGATCGAGCTCGCTCTCCCCGAAGATCGGCCCGGTGATCTCCGTGAGCGTGCTGCGGAGGGAGAGCAGGGGCTGGCGCGGCGCGCGCAGCAGCGTGCTGCGATAGATCGGCGCGAGCGCCGGCGGATGCGCGGCCGCATCGCGCGGGGCGAATTCGAGGTCAAGGTCCATGCCACCCGCTCCCATCAACGGTGCCGCGCCAAGGGCGCGGCACCGGCTGTCATAGCATCACCGCATCGGCCAAGCGTACATCAGGCCGCCGCGGGTCCAGAGGTCGTTGGCGCCGCGCGGCAAGGCGATCGGGGTGTCGGGGCCGAGGGTGCGGTTGTAGAGTTCCCCATAGTTCCCAACCGCCCGGATCGCGTTGTAGGCCCAAGCCGGGTCGAGCTTCAGCGCCTGGCCGAGCACCGGATCGGCGCCGAGCAGGCGGCGGATGTCAGGGTTCTGCGCGGTGCGGCGCTGTTCCTCGGCATTGGCGGCGGTGACGCCGAGCTCCTCCGCCTGGATCAGCGCATTGATCGTCCAGCGGACCACGTCGAACCATTCCTGATCGTCGCGGCGCACCACGGGTCCGTAAGGCTCCTTGCTGATGCGCTCGGGCAGGATGACGAAGTCGCCCGGCGCGGTGAACTGGCTGCGCAGCGCCGCGAGCTGCGTCGCATCCGTGCCGATCGCGTCACAGCGCCCGGCCTGGAGGGACGTGGCGTTGTCCTGCATCCGCTCCTGCAGCAGCGGCGTGAAGCGCAGGTTGTTGGTGCGGAAATAGTCGGCGGTCACCACCTCGTTCGTGGTGCCCGGCGACAGGCAGATCGTCATCCCATCCATGCCGCGCAGGTTGGTGACGCCGGAATCGCGACGCACCATGAAGCCGTGACCGTCATAGAGGTTCGCGATGGTCAGGCGCAGGCCGAGATTGGTGTCGCGCGTCATCGACAGCGTGGTCTGGCGGATCAGCACGTCGATCTCGCCCGACTGCAATGCGGTGAAGCGCTGTACGGCGGTGAGCGGCACGAAGCGGACCTTTGTGGGATCGCCGAGCACGGCGGCGGCGACCGCGCGGCAGAGGTCGGTGTCCATCCCGCGCCAGACGCCCTGGCTGTCCGGCAAGGAGAAGCCGGCGACGCCGACATTGACCCCGCAGGCCAGGATGCCGCGCTGCTTGACGCCATCGAGTGTCGCACCCGCCTGAGCGGCGGTGCCGGCGACGACGACGCCGATCGCGGCGAGCGCCGCGACCGCGAATTTCCGGATCATGTTTCCCCCCTTGGGATTCGTCAGAGGGGCGCAGTCTCCACCCGCGGGCCACCCACGGGCAAGTGATGTCGGAGCATCGCCCGCTCGGGCGCGCGCGGCCGAATGGGCAACGGGAACCCGGCTGGAGCATGATGCGTTCGCAAGCGCTCACGGATCATGCTCCAGCCCCTTGTTTGATCGCGTGATTCAGACTTTTCGGCGATTCCGCCTCAAGTCATCACGCTCTACCGGCCGAGGCCGTCCCAGAATTCCTTCACCCGCGCGAAGAAGCCTTCGCTCTCGGGGCTCGAGCGGCCCGACTTCTCCGCCTCCGCCTCGAACTGCTCGAGCAGCTCGCGCTGCTTGGCGGTCAGGTTCTGCGGCGTCTCGACGGCCACCTGCACGTACATGTCGCCCCGCGCCGCCGAGCGCAGCACGGAGAAGCCCTTGCCGCGCAAGCGGAACTGCTCGCCGGTGCCGGTGCCGGCGGGGATCGTCACGCGCGCGCGCCCGCCATCGACGGTCGGCACCTCGACATGGCCGCCGAGGGCCGCCTGGGTCATGCGCAGCGGCACCTGCACCAGGATGGAGGCGCCGTCGCGCTGGAAGATCGGGTGCGGTTTCACCGCGATATCGACATAGAGGTCGCCCGCCGGCGCGCCCCGCAGCCCCGCCTCGCCCTCGCCGGCCAGGCGGATGCGGGTGCCGTCCTCGACCCCGGCCGGGATCGTCACGGCGAGGTTGCGGTCGCGGTGCACGCGGCCGGCGCCGTGGCAGACCTTGCAGGGGTTCTTGATGATCCGCCCGGTGCCGTTGCAGGTCGGGCAGGTGCGCTCGATCAGGAAGAAGCCCTGCTGCGCCCGCACCTTGCCCTGGCCGTTGCAGGTCGTGCAGGTGCTGGCCGACGCGGTGCCGCCTTCGGCGCCCGAGCCCTTGCAGGCATCGCAGGAGACCGAGGAGGGGACGCGGATCGTCTTCTTGGTGCCGGCGAAGGCCTCCTCCAGCGTCACCTCGACCTGGGTGCGGAGGTCGGAGCCGCGGCCGGCCGCCGCGCGCTGGCGGCCGCCGCCGCCGAAGCGGCCGAACATCTCCTCGAAGATATCCTCGAAACCGCCGCCGAAGGGGCTGCCGCCGCCGGCGCCACCCTGGCCGCCCTCGAAGGCGGCATGGCCGAAGCGGTCATAGGCCGCGCGCTTCTCCGCATCCTTGAGCGCCTCGTAGGCCTCGCCGGCCTCCTTGAACTTGGCCTCGGCCGCCGCATTCCCCTGGTTCCGATCCGGGTGGTGCTGCATCGCGAGCTTGCGGTAGGCCCTTTTCAGGTCCTCCTCGCTCGCGTCGCGTGAAACGCCGAGGACCTCGTAGTAATCCCGCTTCGCCATCGTCGGGATGATCCTCTCAAGCGATCAAGACAGGCCCGCCCGGGCCGGGGCGCCGGGCGGGCATCACCAGGTGCCGGCTCAGGACGGCTTCTTCTTGGTCGGGTCCACTTCCTCGAACTCGGCGTCCACCACCTTGCCATCGGCAGGCTTGGCGCCGGCGGCATCCGGCGCCGCTTCCGCCGCCTGGCCTGTCTTGTAGAGCGCCTCGCCCATCTTCATCGCCGCCTGGGACAGCGCCTCGGTCGCGGTCTTGATGGCATCGATGTCCTGGCCCTCGACGGCACTCCGCGCGGTGGCGAGGGCGGCTTCGACCTCGGCCTTCTCGCCGGCCGGGACCTTCTCCGCATTCTCCTTCAGCGTCTTGTCGGTGGAATGCACCAGCGCATCGAGCTGGTTGCGCGCCTCCACCGCCTCGCGCCGCCTCTTGTCGGCATCGGCATTGGCCTCCGCCTCGCGTACCATCCGTTCGATATCGGCATCCGAGAGGCCCGACTTCGCCTGGATCTTGATCTGGGTCTCCTTGCCGGTGGCCTTGTCCTTCGCCGAGACGCTGACGATGCCGTTCGCGTCGATGTCGAAGGTCACCTCCACCTGCGGCACGCCGCGCGGCGCCGGCGGGATGCCCTGCAGGTCGAAGTTGCCAAGCAGCTTGTTGTCGGCCGCCATCTCCCGCTCACCCTGGAAGACCTTGATCGTCACCGCCGTCTGGTTGTCGTCGGCGGTCGAGAAGACCTGGGACTTCTTGGTCGGGATCGTGGTGTTGCGGTCGATCAGGCGCGTGAACACGCCGCCCAGCGTCTCGATGCCGAGCGACAGCGGCGTGACGTCGAGCAGCAGCACGTCCTTCACGTCGCCCTTCAGCACGCCACCCTGGATCGCGGCGCCGATCGCCACGACCTCGTCCGGGTTGACGTTGCGGGCGGGCTCACGGCCGAAGAACTGCTTCACCGCCTCGATGACCTTGGGCATGCGGGTCATGCCGCCGACCAGGATCACTTCGTCGATCTCGCCGGCGGAGAGGCCGGCATCCTTCAGCGCGGAGCGGCAGGGTTCCATCGTGCGGGCGATCAGGTCGTCGACCAGCGCTTCCAGCTTCGCGCGGGTGAGCTGCAGCACCAGGTGCTTCGGGCCCGACGCGTCGGCGGTGATGAAGGGCAGGTTGATCTCGGTCTGCTTCGAGGAGGAGAGCTCGATCTTCGCCTTCTCGGCGGCTTCCTTCAGGCGCTGCAGCGCCAGCTTGTCGCCGCGCAGGTCGATGCCGTTCTCGCGCTTGAACTCGTCCGCCAGGTAGTCGATCACCCGCTGGTCGAAATCCTCGCCGCCCAGGAAGGTGTCGCCGTTGGTCGACTTCACCTCGAAGACGCCGTCGCCGATCTCGAGGATGGAGATGTCGAAGGTGCCGCCGCCGAGGTCGTAGACCGCGATCGTGCCGGTGTTCTTCTTGTCCATGCCGTAGGCGAGGGCGGCCGCCGTCGGCTCATTGATGATGCGCAGCACCTCGAGGCCCGCGATGGCGCCGGCCTCCTTCGTCGCCTGGCGCTGGGCGTCGTTGAAGTAGGCGGGGACGGTGATGACCGCCTGGGTCACCTTCTCGCCGAGATAGGCCTCGGCGGTCTCCTTCATCTTGGTGAGGATATTGGCGCTGATCTGCTGCGGCGCGTATTTCTGGCCGTCCACCTCGACCCAGGCATCGCCGTTGTCGGCCCGGGCGATGTTGTAGGGGACCAGGCCGATGTCCTTCTTGACCATCGGGTCTTCGAAGCGGCGCCCGATCAGGCGCTTCACGGCATAGAGGGTGTTGGTCGGGTTGGTGACCGCCTGGCGCTTGGCCGACTGGCCGACCAGCCTTTCGCCATTCTTGGCGAAGGCGACCATGGAGGGGGTGGTGCGGGCGCCTTCCGCGTTCTCGATGACGCGGACGTCCTTGTCTTCCAGGACGGCGACGCAGGAATTGGTGGTGCCGAGGTCGATGCCGATGACCTTGCTCATCCGGGGGTACTCTCCTTTGGCTGACGGGTGCGGCCCAGATCGCGGCACCGCTCCCGCCCCCTTCACTGCGGATGGGGTGATTTTCGATACCGCGCATGTATTCAGCGGCGCGGCGGAGGACAAGTCCCCGTGTGACAGGAAGGGTTACGTTCCGACCGGTCTCCTGGTTCCTGTTGCGCCGGCGCCCGGACGGGCCCACATACGCCGCGAACCGGACCGGGGCAGTCGGGTATGGGCGCCCACCCCCTGTTCGAAGCCCCTGGCGAAGCCCTGGAAACACGCATGTTCATCGAAACGGAAGCCACCCCGAACCCCGCCACGCTGAAGTTCCTGCCTGGCCGGGACGTGATGGGTGCCCGTGGCACGGCCGACTTCACGACCGCCGAGGACGCGACGGATCGCAGCCCGCTGGCCGCCCGGGTCTTCGCCGCCGGCGACGTGGCCCGCGTCTTCCTGGGCACCGACTTCGTGACCGTGACCAAGACCGACGAGACCGATTGGCAGATGCTGCGCCCGCGGGTGCTCGGCGCCATCATGGAGCATTTCACCGCCGGCCTGCCGGTGATGGAAGGCGTGGAGGCGGATGACGAGGCTGAGGACGTGGATCCGGCCGACGCCGAAATCGCCCTGCAGATCAAGGAATTGCTGGATACCCGCGTGCGCCCGGCAGTGGCCGGCGACGGCGGCGACATCGTGTTCCGGGGCTTTCGGGACGGCATCGTGCGGTTGCGCATGCAGGGCGCCTGCTCCGGCTGCCCTTCCTCCCGCGCTACGCTGAAGCACGGCGTCGAGAACATGCTGCGCCACTACATCCCCGAGGTCGTGGCGGTGGAGCAGGTCGAGGCCTGACGCTCCGTCACGGCGCGGAGCTCGGCGGCCATCATTGCCATCGGTGATGGCGGCGATCACCGGCGCCGGCGTTTGCGGCATCGTCGGAATGGTCTCATATGCGGTGCAGCAATCCTGTCCGCACGCGGAGACCGACGCCCATGACCGATCACGCCGCCCTCGCCGATGGCGCCCTCGACCAGATCTTCCGGGTCGCCCGCACCCAGAACAAATGGCAGGACCGCCCGGTGCCGGACAGCAAGCTCGAGGAGCTGTACGAGCTGCTGAAGTGGGGCCCGACCTCGGCCAACGGTTCCCCCGCGCGCTTCGTCTTCGTGCGCACCTCGGAGGGCAAGGCGAAGCTCAAGCAGGCGCTCTCGGCCGGCAACACCGAGAAGACCATGACCGCCCCGGTGACCGCCATCGTCGCCTACGACCCGAAATTCTACGACCGCCTGCCCTTCCTCTTCCCGCATGCCGATGCCCGGTCCTGGTTCGCCGGCAGCGCCGCGCTGGCCGAGACCACGGCCTTCCGCAATGGCAGCCTGCAGGGCGCCTATCTGATGATCGCGGCGCGCGCCATCGGCCTCGACGTCGGCGCCATGAGCGGCTTCGACAATGCAAAGGTCGATGAGCTCTTCCTGGCCGAGAGCGGCTGGAAGTCGAATTTCCTGGTCAACATCGGCTATGGCGACCCGGCCGGCGTGCAGGAGCGCCTGCCCCGCCTGCCCTTCGACGAGGCCGTGAAGCTGGTCTGAGACGTCTCTGCGGGCGGGCGGGTCTTCCCGCCCGCCTGCCCCTCAACGCTTACCCGCCGCGCCCGCCCAGGCGAGCGCGCCCAGCACGACGAGGGCTGCGCAGAGCCCCGCCGCCACATCGGCCGGCGCATGCTGGCCGAGGCTGATCCGCGCGAGACAGACGACGCCCGCCAGCAGCCAGCCGACAAAGGGCAGGAAGGCGCCTTCCCCCAGCAGCCGGAACAGCCGCGCCCAGAGCACGCCCGCGAACAGCGCATTAGCCGAGGGGAAGCCGGCCTGCAGGAGTTGCGTCGTCAGGTCGGGCGCCGCCGGCCCCGAATGGACGAAGCCGAGCTTCAGCAGCGCGGCCGCCACCGCCAGGAAGCCTAGCATCAGCGGCACGCCGATCGCCGGGCCCAGCCCGTCCCGCGCCATGACCGCGAGGAAGATCGCGGCGGCCACCACCGCCAGCACCGCCGGCGAGCCGAGGCCGGCGATGTCGCGCACCGCCTCGGGCGCCCAGGCCGGGAGCCGCTCGACCTCGCGCGCGAGCTCGGCGATCAGCCACTTGTTCCAGTACAGGGCATCGCCGCCGCGCCGCGCCGCGAAGACGGCCAGGAAGCCGCCGATGCCGAGCAGCATCGCCAGGATGGCGCCCGCACGCGGCCGGCGCGCCGGCCGCGGCGGTTCCCCCCGGCGCGACACCGCCGGCACGGTCTGCGGATAGGCCCGCCGGCTGCTCATGGCGCCGCCCCCAGGGTCCGGCGCAGCGCATCGCGCCAGCCCGCCTGGCGCCGGTCCGCCTCCGCGCGCTCCATCACCGGCTGGAAGCGGCGGTCGAGCCGCCAATGCGAGGCGGTGCCCCCGGGCGGCGCGGTGAGGCCCGCGCCCACCCCGGCCAGCCAGGCGGCGCCGAGCGCCGTCGTTTCCATCACCGCCGGCCGATCGACCGGCGCGCCGAGCAGGTCCGAGAGGAACTGCATGGTCCAGTCGCTCGCGACCATCCCGCCATCGACGCGCAGCACCCGGCCCGGCGCTCCGCTGGCGCCCGCCGCCGCCATATCCGCCTCCATCGCCTCGATTAGGTCGCGCGTCTGGAACGCGACGCTCTCCAGCGCCGCCCGCACGATCTCCGCCCGGCCGGTGCCGCGGGTCAGCCCGAAGATGGCCGCGCGCGCCGCCGCATCCCAATGCGGCGCCCCGAGGCCGGTGAAGGCCGGCACCAAGTGCACGCTCTGCGCCGGGTCCGCTGCCCGCGCCAGCCCATCCGCTTCCGAGGCATGGCTGATGATGCCGAGCCCATCGCGCAGCCATTGCAACGCCGCGCCGGCCGTGAAGATCGCTCCCTCCAGGGCATAGGCGCGGCGGCCCTCGAGCTGCCAGGCGATGGTCGTCAGCAGCCGGTTGCGCGAGGCGACCGCGACCGCGCCGGTGTTCACCAGCGCGAAGCAGCCGGTACCGTAGGTGGATTTCACCATGCCCGGTGCGAAGCAGGCCTGGCCCATCATCGCCGCCTGCTGGTCGCCGGCCATGCCGCGCACCGGGATCGCGGCGCCGAGCAGCGCCGGCTCCGTCGTGCCGAAGGCGCTGACATTGTCCCTGACCTCCGGCAGCAGCGCCGCGGGAATCCCGAACAGGCGCAGCAGCTCCTCGTCCCAGGCGCCGCGATGGATGTCGAAGAGCAGGGTGCGCGCGGCATTCGCCGCATCCGTCGCATGCACCCGTCCCCCGGTCAGGCGGAACAGCAGGAAGCTGTCGACGGTGCCGAAGCAGAGCGCACCCCGCTCCGCCGCCGCCCGCGCGCCGGGGACCGCATCCAGCATCCAGGCGAGCTTGGTCGCCGAGAAATAAGGGTCCGGAAGCAGCCCGGTGCGCGCCGCGATCAGGTCACCGGCGCCCTCGGCCGCCAGCCGCGCGCAGTGCTCGGCCGTCCGCCGGTCCTGCCAGACGATCGCGCGGTGCAGCGCCCGCCCGGTCGCGCGGTCCCAGAGCAGGGTCGTCTCGCGCTGGTTGGTGATGCCGATGCCCGCGACCTCAGCCGCATCAACCCCGGACAGTACCTGCCGCAGAGTGGCGAGGGTGCCGGCCCAGATATCCTCCGGCTCATGCTCGACCCAGCCCGGACTCGGGAAATGCTGTGGCAGTTCCTGCTGTGCCGTCGCGCGCGGCACCAGCCCCGTATCGTAGAGGATGCTGCGGGTCGAGGTCGTTCCCTGGTCGATCGCGACCAGCAGCGCGTCGGTCATGCCCTGGCGTCCTTCTTCGACCCCGAGGATACTCGGGCCAGGAGGGCCCGGAAATGGCACGACAGCTTTTCGAACTCTGCGGCGCGGACCCGGCACGGCTGTTCAGCCCCTATTGCTGGCGCACGCGCATGGCGCTGGCGCACAAGGGGCTGGAGCACGAAACCCTGCCCTGGCGCTTCACCGAGAAGGACCGCATCGCCTTCGCGGGGTCCGACAAGGTGCCGGTGCTGGTCGATGGCGACCGGGTGGTGGCCGATAGCTGGGCGATCGCCGAATACCTGGAAGACACCTATCCCGACGCGCCCTCCCTCTTCGGCGGCGCCGGCGGGCGGGCGCTCTGCCGCTTCCTCGGCCATTGGACGGACAGCGTGGTGCAAGCGGGGATCGTCGGCTTCGTCGTCGCCGATATCGCGACCCATCTCGGGCCGGAGGACCACGCCTATTTCATCGCCTCCCGCGAGAAGCGCTTCGGCAAGCCGCTCGCCGAGGTGGTGGCGGGGCGGGAGGAGCGGGTGGCGGAGTTCCGCCGCGCCCTCTACCCGCTGCGCACCACCCTGAAGGAGCGGCCTTTCCTGGGCGGCCCGGCGCCGACCTATGCCGATTACACGGTCTTCGGTGCCTTCCAGTGGGCGCGCTGCGTCAGCAATTTCACGCTGCTGGAGCCGGATGATGTCGTGCATGCCTGGCGGGCGCGGATGCTCGACCTCTTCGGCGGCATGGCACGCGAGGTGCCCGCCCAGGAAGCCGCTTGAACCGCACCCGCGCCGCGTGCCTTCATCCCGCCACGGGATGGGGGAGGGACCAATGTCCTGGACCAGGTACCTGCTGGCGGCCGCGGTCGCCGGCGCAATCGGCGCTGCCGCCGTGGCGCAGACCCACTACATGCCCGGCCCGCAGAACATCGACCTGCCGGCCGACTGGCAACAACGCTTCATCCGCTACGCCACCGTGGACAATGCGGCGCGCAAGATCATCCGCAACCTCTACGTCAATCCGGACGCGCTCGCTGCCGCCCGGCCCGGCCAACCGCTGCCCTATGGCACGCTGATCGTCATGGCGGATCAGCGCGCGCGCCTCGGCGCCGACGGCAACCCGCTCCTCGACCAGAGCGGTCGCTTCATCCCCGAGCCGGGTTGGATCGCGATCGCGGCCCAGGAAAAGCGCCAGGGCTGGGGCGAGGGCTATGCGGCCAATATCCGCAACGGCGAATGGGAATACGCACGCTTCAACGGCGACGGCAGCCGCAACAACGCCCCCGTCGAGGCCTGCTTCACCTGCCACCTCGGCACCCGCGCGCAGCAGGATTTCGCCTTCAACTTCTGGGACTACGTCCGGGACCGCCGATGACCGCAACGGCGCGCGTGCTGCCCGAAGGGCGCCTGATCTTCCGCGGCGAGGTCTTCCGCTGCGCCCTCGGCAAGGGGGGCGTCCGTGCCGACAAGAGCGAAGGCGACGGCGCGACCCCGACAGGCCTGCTGCCGCTGCGACGCTTGCTCTACCGCGCCGACCGCGTCGCCGCGCCCGAATGTGCCCTGCGGCGCGAACCGATCGGCGCCGAGGACGGCTGGTGCGACGACCCGGCCCACCCCGACTACAACCGGCAGATCACCCTGCCGCACCCCGCCCGCCACGAACGCCTCTGGCGCGGCGACGCGCTCTATGACGTCGTCGTGCCGCTCGGCTGGAACGACGCCCCGGTGGTCCGCGGCCGCGGCAGCGCCATCTTCCTGCACCTGGCCCGACCCGACTACGCTCCCACCGAAGGCTGCGTCGCCCTGTCACTCGTGGACCTGCGGCGGGTGCTGAGCCTCGGGGTGGAGGCACTCGCGGTGGAGAGATAGCCGGAAGGGGCTTTGCCCCTCCCGGACCACCCCACCAGGAGCCTAGGACCCCTGGACCCCGATCATTTTTAGAGCCCTGATTGCGAAGGGGGCTTCCCGGCGTTGTCCGCCGGGAAGCCCCCTTCGCAATCAGGGCACCAAGTGAAGCAGGTCAAGGAGCCTCCAGGCTCCTTGCGGGTGGGGTCTGGGAAGGGCGGAGCCTTTCCCAGCTACCGCCGCCGCCGCAAGAGCGTCCGCATCTCCCCGGGCTCCACCGCCCGCAGCGCCAGGGCGACGCTGGCGAAGACCAGGGCGCCGGTGCCGATGAGGGTAGCGACCAGCAGGGCGCGGCCGCTGCCGCCGGTGGGTTCGGGGGCGATGGCCAGGAGCAGTGCGACGGCGGCGCCCATGGCCATGCTGGCGAGCAGCAAGCGGGGCAGGCGCCGGCGGCAGCGGCGGTCGAGGTGGAGGTGGCCGCGGCGCGCCAGCAGAACGGCGAGCAGGGTCAGGTTGAACCAGGCGGAGAGGGTGGTGGAGAGCGCCACGCCGACATGGCCGAGGGGGCCCATCAGCGCCAGGTTGAGACCGAGGTTCAGCGCGACCGAGGCGATGCCGATGCGGACCGGGGTCGTGGTGTCGCCGCGGGCGAAGAAGCCGGGGGCGGCGACCTTGATGAGAACGAAGGCCGGCAGGCCGGCGGCATAGGCGACGAGCGCGAGCGCGGTCTTGATGGTGGCGTCCGGCCCGAAGGCGCCGCGCTGGAACAGGGCGGCGACGATCGGCTCCGCGGTGACTGCGAGGCCGACGGCGCAGGGGAGCGTCAGCAGCAGCGCCATTTCGATCGCGCGGTTGACGGAGCGGTGCGCCTGCAGGCGCTGCCCGGCGCGAAGCTGACGCGAGAGCAGCGGCAGCAGCGCGGTACCGACCGCGGCCCCGATGACGCCGAGCGGCAATTGCCCGACGCGATCAGCGTAATAGAGATAGGAGACCGAGCCGGAGACCAGGAAGCTCGCGATGATGGTGTCCATCGCGAGGTTGATCTGGGTGACCCCGGCGCCGAGCATCCCCGGCAGCATCCGCCGCAGCACCATCCGCACCGGCGGCGTGAGCCGCGGCGGGCGAAACAGGTTCAGCGCCATCCCCGCCTGGGCGGCGGCCAGCCAGACCAGGCCGAGCTGGGCGACGCCGGAGATCACCACGCCCCAGGCGAGCGCATGGCCCGGGGTCGCGACATAGGGCGTCAGGGTCAGCAGCGAGATCATCGAGAGCAGGTTGAACAGGATCGGCGTCGCCGCGGCGGCGGCGAAGCGGTCGAGCCCATTCAGCACGCCGGAGACCAGGGCGGCGAGGCAGATGAAGACCAGGTAGGGGAAGACGATCCGCGTCATCTCGACGGCGAGGGCGAATTTCTCGGGCTCCCGCCCGAAGCCGGGCGCCAGCACGCCGATCACCTGCGGCATGAAGGCGATGCCGAGGATCGCCAGCGTCGAGAGCCAGAGGGTCATGAGGCAGGCCAGACGCTCGGCGAGTTCCTTGGCGCTGACGCGGCCTTCGGTGACGAGGGTGCCGGAGAAGGCGGGGATGAAGGCGGCGTTGAAGGCGCCTTCGCCGAACAGGCGTCGGAACAGGTTGGGCAGGCGGAGCGCCACGAAGAAGGCGTCGGCCACCGGCCCCGTCCCGAGCCTGGCGGCGATCAGCATATCGCGCGCGAAGCCGAGGATGCGGCTGGCCATGGTCCAGCCACCGACGGTCAGGACGGAACGGAGCATGCGCCTCCATAGAGCGGATCGCTGAAGGGCGGAATCGCCCGGAAGCGTGAATCCGCTCTGGCCAAGCCAAAGCTGCGGATCCTTTGAAGGGCGGAATCGCCCGGAGGCGCGAATCCGCTCTATCTGGTGTCAGGCAGCCTTGCCTGGACAGGGGCTAAAATGCCGGCAAGCGTGTCTCTCATGGCATGCCAGCCTTGTGGCGGCTTGCCCCGGCCGCGTCGGCCCCTTAGGTGAAGGGCCACGCGCGGCATGGCCGCACAACCAGCATCCGATTGGGCATGACCGAACAGAACGAGATCAAGCCGGCGGCGGAAACCCCTGCCCCGGAGAGCACGGAGACGGCGGCGACCCCCGAGACCCGGCCCGAGCCGACCGCGGAGGAGAGCATCGCGGCGCTGGAGGCCGAGGTCGCGTTGATGCGCGACAAATGGCTGCGCGCCGAGGCCGAGATGCAGAACCTGCGCGCCCGCACCCAGCGCGAGGTCGCGGATGCGCGCAACTTCGCCATCCAGCGCTTCGCCAAGGATGTGGTCGAGGCGGCCGACAACCTGGCCCGCGGCCTGGCTGCCATCCCTGCAGCGGCGGAGCAGGAGCCGGAGCTGTTCGGCAAGCTGCGCGGCGGCTTCGAGGGGGTGGAGCGCGCCTTCCTCGGTATCCTGGAGCGCCACGGCATCCAGAGGCAGGATGCGACCGGCAAGCCCTTCGACCCTGAGCTGCACCAGGCGATGGCGGAGCAGCCGGCGCCGGAAGGCGTCGCGCCCGGCACCGTGATCCAGGCCTGGACCCCCGCCTGGACCCTCAACGGCCGCCTGCTGAAGCCCGCCATGGTCGTTGTCGCCGGCAAGGCCGAATAGTTCGGCGTCACTCCCCGCAGCCGCGACCCCGCGGCCGCAGGCCGCCTCCGAATGCGGCCCCGCGCACGACTATCAGCCGCGCCGGGCGCGCCCTGACAGCGCGCAAGCCAAGCGGCCGGAGGCCGCGCCGGCGCCTGAGGCAAACAAAATCTGATCCCCGGCGCTACGCACCGGGATCAGGTCACACGCTCCAGCTCCGCATCATCCAGATTGCCAGGCACGATCGTCATCGGCACCCTGAGCCGCGACGCATAGCGCCCGGTCAGCGCCGAGATCAGTGGTCCGGGACCGGAGCTTCCCGTCGAGGATGCCAGCACGAGGATCGAGATCCGTGCCTCCTCCTCCAGCAGGGCCAGCAGCGCGTCGCGCGCATTGCCCTCCCGGATCAGCAGGATCGGCAGGCCGCCGGTGATGGCGTTGACCTCGATTGCGAGGGAGGAGAGCAGCTTCTCGGCATCCTCCCGCGCTTCCTCGGCCATCATGGCGCCGACGCCCGCCCATTCGACGATCCCGGCAGGCTCGATCACCCTGAGCAGCGCCACACGCCCACCGCCCTTGCGGGCCCTGAGGCAGGCATAGCGCAGCGCCACCGCCCGTTCCGGGCTGTCGTCCACGACCACGAGAAAGACGCGGTCGCGCTTCGCCTGGGTGGCCGCGGCCGCGGCCTCCTCCGAATTCGGCATGGGGTACCCCCTGTTCTCCGCTCAGCCCCGCCGGAACACGACGCTGCCGAGCCAGCCGGCCACCGCCGCCAGGATAATGCAGCCTACACCGTAGAGAAGCGGCGCGTCCCGCGCGACGGTCGCGATGGATGCCGCGGTACCCACCCGTTCCACCCTGAGGTTCAGCGTCTGCTGCGCGACCACCCGCCGCTCCCGCACCAGCAGCACCTCGACCAGGTAATCCCCGGTCGGCACGGTGGCAGGCAACGGGATGCGGGTGTGGAACAGCCGGCCGCCATTCACCTCGACCGGCACCGCATGCTCCTGCCAGCGCCCATCCGCCTGCTTCAGCTCGAGCAGTGCGGCCCGGAAGGCGGGGTTGCGGTCACCGCTCGGGATCAGTTGGAGGGTATCGAGGCCGAGCATGCCGCGCTGCCGGTCCTCCTCCGGCAGCAATTCCCAGACCGGGCGGGTGCCGGCGATGGCATAGAAGCCGGGGATGTCGCGAAAGCGGGCCGAGGGGCCGTTGATCCAAACGCCCAGCACCTCGACCTTGCGGCGCACCACCAGGGGCTGGCGCGGGCCCCGCACCGCCACCAGCACGTCATCGCCCGTCTCGCCGCCGAGCGGCCGTTCGGCCGCGCCGAAGACCAGGATCGAGGCGCCGGTGAAGCCGGTCGTGACCTCGACCAGGCGGGTCGAGATGCCGGCCGCGAGGGTCGGGCGCGCAGTGTCGGGCACTTGCGGGGCCTCGAGCGCCTGCGCGGCGGCGAGCCCGGGCAGGAGCAGCAGCAGGAGCAGTGCGAAAAGCCCCCTCACGGCAGCGGCCCGATGACGAAGAGGTGCGCCGGCACCCGCACCAGATCGATCAGCAGCGCGGCCGCGACGCCAAGCACCAGCAGGCCGAGCAGCACGCGCGTCTCCTCGCCGCGCAGCTTCTGGCCCATCGCGGCGCCGAACTGCGCGCCGGCGACGCCGCCGGCCAGCAGCAGCATGGTCAGCACGATGTCGACGCTGCCGACCTGCCAGGCCTGCAGCAGCGTGACGTTGGCCGACACGAAGACCACCTGGAACAGCGATGTGCCGATCACGACCGCGGTCGGGATGCCGAGGAGGTAGATCATCGCCGGCACCAGCATGAAGCCGCCGCCGACGCCCATCACCGCCGAGAGCACGCCGATCGAGAAGCCGACCAGCACGACGGGAATGACGGAGATGTAGAGGCGCGACTTGCGGAAGCGCATCTTGAAGGGCAGGCCGTGCAACCAGGTGTGCTCGCGCGCCTTCTGCGCGGTGCCCCGCCGGCGGCGGATGATGGCGCGCACGCTTTCGCGCACCATCAGCATGCCGACGGTGCCGAGCACGACGACGTAGAACAGCGCCACGGCCAGATCGACCTGCCCCATCCGCCTGAGTGCCGCGAAGAGTTGCACGCCGGAGAGCGAGCCAAGCAACCCGCCGCACAGCAGCACGACCCCCACGCGCGGGTCGACATTGCCCCGCCGCCACTGGGCGATCAGGCCGGACACCGATGCGCCGAGGGTCTGGTTGGCGCCGGAAGCGACCGCGACCGGCGCGGGGATGCCGATCAGGATCAGCAGCGGCGTGAGCAGGAAGCCGCCGCCGACGCCGAACAGGCCCGAGAGCCAGCCCACGCCAAAACCGATGCCAAGCAGCAGCAGGGCATCGACGGTCATTTCAGCGATAGGCAGGTAGACCTGCATCGCGGGCGTGCGGCTCGGGTCTAGAGTAAGCTAAGAGGCCGGTTTGGACCGGTCGGCGCTGCGGCGCAACCCGATGCGGAACCCGGTGACGCGAAAAAATTGTTGCTGCGTGCTGCATCCGGAGTGCGCGCTTCTCCGTAGCGCGGGAGCATCACCGGGGAGTTGCGTCTCTCATGATCGTCATCCGGCGCAACGCTCGCCAGACCGACCCGCCGCTGTTTCCAGACGGTCGCTCAGCCGCCCGGCTTCAGCACCTTGTCGCGGTAATTGCAGAAGGCGATCGCCGGGCAGCGCCAGCATTCCGGCGTCCGCGCCTTGCAGGTGTAGCGCCCGTGCAGGATCAGCCAGTGATGCGCATCCCGCAGCAACTCAGGCGGGCAGCGGGCGACCAGCCGGTCCTCCACCTCGCGCACCGTCTTGCCGGGCGCGAGCCCGGTGCGGTTGCCGATCCGGAAGATATGCGTGTCCACGGCCATCGCCTCCTCCCCGAAGGCGACGTTGAGCACGACATTGGCGGTCTTGCGGCCGACGCCTGGCAGGGCCTCCAGCGCGGCGCGATCGGCCGGCACCTGCCCGCCATGACGTTCGACCAGCAGGCGCGACAGGGCCGCGACGTTGCGCGCCTTGCCCTGCCAGAGGCCGATGCGGCGGATGTAGGGGCCGATGCCCTCGGCGCCGAGCGCCGCCATCGCGTCCGGCGTCGGCGCCGCGGCGAAGAGGTCGGGCGTCGCGCGGTTCACCGAAGCGTCCGTCGCCTGCGCCGAAAGCACCACGGCGACCAGCAGCGTGAAGGGATCGGTGTAGAGCAGCTCCGTTTCCGGCGCCGGGTTGGCGTCGGCGAGGGCGCGGATGAAGGCGGCCGCCTGCTCCGTCCCCATCATCCGGGCTCGGCGGGGTGCGGCGGCACTGCCATGGAGCGGCTTCGCGCGCTTGCGGACCTGGCTTGGGGCTGGGGGTACCGACATGGTGGCGTGATCCAGGAGCTAGCCTAGAATGGGGGTCGATGTCAGCCAGCCCGGAACCGGTCCTGTTCGAGGCGGTCTGCACGCCGCCACGCAGCCTGACGCCGCGCGCCTTTCGTGTGCTGGCCGTGCTGCTGATCGCTTGCGCCGCTGTGCCGGCATTGCTGTTCCTGCTGCTCGGTGCCTGGCCGGTGCTGGGCTTCCTGGGCGGCGAGGTGGCGCTGGTGCTGAGCCTCGTCGCGCTGCAGGCCCGCGGGGCGCGCCGGGTGAGCGAGACGCTGGTATTGACCCGGGGCGGGCTGACGATCAGCAGGACCGACCATCGGGGACGGCGCCAGACGATCCGCATCGACCCTTATTGGGCAAGGCTCGGCCGCGATGCCGGCGGACGCCCCGCCCTGCTGCAGCGGGACCGCAGCACGGCGATCGGGCTTCCTTTGGCGGAGGAGGAGCGCGAAGCACTGGCCGATGCCCTGGCAGCGGCGCTGGCACGCTGGCGGCGGCCAGACTTCGACAACCCGCAATTGCGCTGAGAAGCCGTTTGGAAACAGCGGCCGCCATTTCCAAACGGTCTCCGAGACTGATAGGTACGCGGGTCCTACTCGGCCGGGGTCGGATCCAGGCGGTAGCCACCGCCTTCGGTCAGCAGCAGGCGCGCCGCGGTCGGATCCGGCTCCACCTTCTGGCGCAGGCGATAGATATGCGTCTCCAGCGTGTGCGTGGTGACGGCGGAGTTGTAACCCCATACCTCGTTCAGCAGGATCTGGCGCGGCACCGGCCGGCCGCCCGCGCGATAGAGGTACTTCAGGATCGCGGCTTCCTTCTCGGTCAGCCGGATCTTGCGGTTGCGCGCCTGTTCCAGAAGCATCTTCGCGGAGGGGCGGAAGACATAGGGGCCGATGGTGAAGACCGCATCCTCCGAATTGTCGAAGACGCGAAGCTGCGCACGCAGCCGGGCCAGCAGCTCGTTCAGGCGGAACGGCTTGGCGATATAGTCATTCGCCCCGGCATCGAGGCCGCGGACGACATCCGCCTCGGCATCCGCACCGGTCAGCATGATGACCGGCATCCTGAGCCCGTGCCGGCGGAGCCGGGTGCAGAGCTCCCGCCCGTCGCCGTCCGGCAGGCCGATATCGAGCAGCACGGCGTCGAACCGGCGATCGGCCGCAGTCAGCATGGCCTCCGCCTCCGCGGCGGTGCCGGCCTCGGCCGTGTGGAACTCCTGGTCGATGGCGAGCTGCTCCGCGAGCGTGCCGCGCAACGCTTCATCGTCATCCACGATCAGGACTGGCCTCGGACCCGGCATTGGAACTCCTTACCTCAGCGGCGATCGGCGTGCACCGGCCCGACGCTAACGCGCCTCGGACGGGCATGCTTCACAAACGATGCGAACGCAACGCGACTGCCGCTCACAGAGTTGCGACAGGGCAGAGATATGGTGCCCCCGCAAAATGGTGCCATTGCGGCAGAAGCCAGGGCAAGGCCCACGCCACCGTGAGCCGCCGCGGCATCCCGATATTTCACCCGCCCCCCTGGGCCTCTGCCGTTGCGATGCCACATTCGCGGAGCGGCATAGTGCAGAATGGAACGCCATAAATAACCATGACCAGCCCCGGCAACCTCGCCTCCAGCAGCCTTGCCGCGTCCCGGCGTGACGCTGATTCCACGGGCCCGGACCCCCAGATCCTGGCCCTCCGGGGAGTGCATCGGGCGGTTTCCGACCTGCGACGCGGCACGCCTGTGCTGATCCACGGCGCCGAGGGCGCCCTGCTCGTCGCGGCAGCGGAGACCGTCGGCGCCCTTGGCCTGGCGACGCTCTCGGAGGCGGCATTGACGCCGCCAGTGCTGTTGCTGGCGCCCGCGCGCGCGGCCGCGGTCCTGCACCGGCCGGTGCCGCAGGCCCAGGCCGACAAGGCTGAAGAGGTCGGCGCGGTGGCGATCCGCCTGCCGCCGGCGCTGTTCGACCCGGTTTCGTTGCGGCGGCTGGCCGACCCAGTGGTCGAGGACCTGCTGCCGGAAGCGCCAGAGCGGGCGCCGCTGCCGCCGCTCGCCCGCGCCGCCCTGGCGCTGGGCAAGCTCGGCCGGCTGCTGCCGGCGCTCATCGCTGCGCCGGTACCGGAAGGCATCGCCCAGCGCCTGTCCCTGCTGACCGTGTCGGTCGCCGACGTGCTCGACTATCCGGCCTCCGCGGCCAGCTCGCTCAGGCACGTTGCCTCGGCGCAGGTGCCGCTCGAGGATGCGCCGGATGCGCGCATCGTCGCCTTCCGCGCCGCCGATGGTGGCATCGAGCATCTCGCGATCCTGATCGGCCGGGTCGAGGAGGTGGCCGCCGCGGGCGGCGCGCCGCTGGTGCGTGCGCATTCCGAATGCTTCACCGGCGACCTGCTCGGCTCGCTCCGCTGCGATTGCGGCCCGCAGCTCCGCGGCGCCATCAAGCGCATGGCCGCCGATGGTGCCGGCGTGCTGCTCTACCTGGCGCAGGAGGGGCGCGGCATCGGCCTGGTCAACAAGCTGCGCGCCTATACCCTGCAGGACCAGGGGCTCGACACGCTCGACGCCAATCGCGCCCTCGGCTACGGCGCCGACGAGCGCAACTTCCTGGTCGCCGCCACCATGCTGCGGGAACTCGGCGTGCCGAAGGTGCGGCTGCTGACGAACAACCCCGACAAGCTCGCCGGCCTCGCCGCCTGCGGCATCGAGATCGAGGGCCGCGAAGCCCATCAGTTCGAGGCCAATGGCGTCAACGACCACTATCTGGAAACCAAGGCCCGGCGCTTCGGACACTTATTGTAGGCCTCAGGCGCCGGCGCAGCCTCCGGCTGCTTGGCTTTCGCGCTGTCGGCGGAGCACTGACGGCGGCTGTTGCTCGCGCGCGGGGCCGCATTCGCGGCCCCGGTCTGCATCGGCTTCGCCTCGCAGCCCGCCGGGACGGGTAGCGGCCTGCGGCCGCGGAGCGAATGCCGGGTGGACTGGCTAGCTACGCCGCCTTCGCCATCTCGCCATGCGCTTCGGCCAGGATGGCGAAGGAGCGGCGGCGGGCGGTGTGGTCGAAGATCTGGGCGGTCACCATCAATTCATCGGCGCCGGTGCGGGCGATGAAGTCCTTGAGGCCGCTGCGCACGGTCTCCGGTCCGCCGACGATCGAGCACGACAACGCATTGTCCAGCATCGCCCGCGCATAAGGGTCGAGCCCGGCATCGAAATCCGGGGCCGGCGGCGGCAGCTTGCCCGGGCGGCCGGTGCGCAGGTTGATGAAGGCCTGCTGCAGGGATGAGAACAGGAAGCGCGCCTCCGCATCCGTCTCCGCCGCGAAGATATTGACGCCGAGCATCACATGCGGCGCCGCGAGCTGCTCGGATGGGCGGAACTGCGCGCGGTAGACCTGGACCGCCTCCGCCATCTGGGCGGGCGCGAAATGCGACGCGAAGGCATAGGGCAGCCCGAGCGCCGCCGCGAGCTGGGCGCCGAAGGTGGAGGATCCCAGGATCCAGACCGGCACCGCGAGCCCGGCGCCCGGCACCGCCTGCACGGCCTGGCCCGGTTGCACCGGGCGGAAATAGGCCATCAGCTCCATGACGTCGCGCGGGAAGTCGTCGGCATCGCCCGCCAGGTTGCGGCGCATGGCGCGGGCGGTGATCTGATCCGATCCCGGCGCGCGACCGAGGCCAAGATCGACGCGGCCGGGATGCAGCGCGGCCAGCGTGCCGAACTGCTCGGCGATCAGCAGCGGCGCATGGTTCGGCAGCATGACGCCGCCGGCACCGATGCGAATGCGGCTGGTGCCGGCCGCGACATGCGCCAGCGCGACCGCGGTCGCGGCACTGGCGATGCCGGGCATGTTGTGATGCTCCGCCATCCAGTAGCGGGCATAGCCCAGGGCCTCGGCATGGCGCGCGAGGTCGAGGGAGTTGCGGAGGGCCTGGCCGGCATCGCTGCCGTCCGGCACGGGGGAGAGGTCGAGGACCGAGAGCGGGATCATGCAGCCCATATGGGCGCCGTCGAAGAGCGGGAGGCGCGGCCGGGCCGAACGAAAACCGCCCGGCCTCGCGGCCGGGCGGGTCACAGGGTGGCGGCGGGACCTGAGCGTGATGACTTGAGGCCGGTTCGGCCGAAAAGTCTGAATCACGCGATCAACAAAGTCCTGTGCAGGAAGTGGGCCCCGCCGCCGGCTCCGTTCAGTTGACGCGGGTGCCCGGGCTGGCCGGGGTCGCGGGCGTCGCCGGCCGCGCCTGGGTCTGGGGCGCGGTGGCCGGCGCGGTGGTCTGCGGGCGGGTCACGCTC
>NZ_JAAGBB010000035.1 GCF_018129085.1 Plastoroseomonas hellenica | reverse complement strand
CGCGGCGCCCGCCGAGCGGCAGGAGGCACCGCGCCGGGATGACCGGCGCGATCAGCAGCGCCACGGCGCGCGGCCCGGCGGCGGCCAGTGGCAGGGCAAGCGCCCCGACCGGCCGCGACAGGAGGGCGAGGGCCCGCGCCGCGACGATCGCGGTCCGCGCCGCCCGCGGGAGGAGCGCGCATCGCTGCCGCCGATGCCCAAGGCCGACAGCCCCTTCGCGGTGCTCGCCAAGCTGCTGCGGAAGGATTGATAGCCGGTGGAGAAAGCCCTGGCTTTCGGAGCCGGATATCAGCGCGCAGGGTTGGCGTGGCGGCTGCGCGCGAAGCCAACGACTCACGCCGGCCGCATGACCGCCGGTATCCATCAGCCCGTCATGCGGCCGGCGTGAATGGCGGCAGGCGCGGCGCCGGACGGGACCGAGGACCGCGATTGGCAACGCCTGGACAAATGGCTCTGGTGCGCGCGCCTGGCGAAGACGCGCGCCGATTGCAGCCGCATCGTCGCCGCCGGCGGGGTGCGGGTGAACCGCCAGCCCACGGAGAAGCCACATGCGCGGTTGCGCCCGGGCGACGTGCTCACCATCGCGCAGGGCCAGGGCGAGCGCGGCCGGGTGCGCGTCTGGCGGGTGGTGGCGCTCGCGGCGCGCCGCGGCCCGCCGGCCGAGGCGCGCGGCCTCTATGAAGAGATCGACGCGGGGGAGACATGATGCACTGCACCTTGCCTCCCCGTCCCGTCCGGGCCATCTAGCGGCTTCGCCCATTCACAGCCTGAGCCGCGCCGGCGAGGAGCATGCGCCGTGACCTATGTCGTCACCGAGAACTGCATCAAGTGCAAGTTCATGGACTGCGTCGAGGTCTGTCCGGTGGACTGTTTCTATGTCGGCGAGAACTTCCTGGTCATCCACCCCGACGAATGCATCGATTGCGGGGTCTGCGAGCCGGAATGCCCGGCCGAGGCGATCGTGCCCGACAGCGACGACAAGGCGACGCCCTGGGTCGAGATCAATCGCGATTTCTCCACGCAGTGGCCGAACATCACCCGCAAAGGGGAGCCGCCGGCGGATGCCGAGGAATGGAAGGACAAGCCCGACAAGAAGGCCTTGCTGAGCCCCAACCCCGGCACGCCCTGACAATCGCGCTCTGCGGGTGACGGGGGGCGAAATTTCTGCTATGTTTCAAGGATATGGAGAGGGTGAGCCACGTTCCAGGCCTCGCGCCGCGAGACCTGGACCAGGAAACGGGACCCATGGCACCGCCGCTGCGGGCGGTGAGGCACGCATGCCGTGACATGGCGTCGCGGGGCGTTTCCCGGAACCGGGCGACGCCCTTGCCGGCCACCAGGGCAGAGGCGGGAGTGGTTTCGCGATGAGGACTGCAAGCCGCGGCAAGACGGGAAGCAAGTCGGGGAGCAAGGCCACGGCGAAGAAGGCTGCGACGACGGAGGCCGAGCGCCGCAAGAAGGCGGCCAAGGCCAAATCCGTCACCCAGGCCAGGAAATCGTCTCCGGCGCGGCCAAAGCCAGCGAAGGCGCCAGCCGCCAAGCCGAAGGCGGCAAAACCCAAGCCCGTCGCGAAGCCGGTACCGAAGGCCAAGCCCAAGGCCGTCAAGCCTGCGAGCAAGGCGAAGGCTCCCGCAACCAAGACCAAGGCCGCCGTAAAGCCGGCGCCGAAGGCCAAGGCGCCGGCGCTGTCCAAGCCGGCGCCCAAGGCGAAGGCCCCGGCGCCCGCCAGCGGGGCCGCACCGCCTCGCCCGCCCGCACCGGGTCCGGCGAAGGATGCGGCGACAGGCACGTCCAAGATAGCGGTGCCGAGCGCGCCGCCGCCAGCCGTCACCGCCGCCGCGGTGCCGGCACCGAAACCTGCACCGGCCCTGGCCGCTTCTATACCACGCCCCAGGCCCGTCACGACTGCCCCGGAGATCATGTCCCATCCCAGCACCCCAGAGCGTCCGCTGATCGCGGCCGCCCCGAACCAACGCCCTGGACTGCCCCCGCGACCGGCCACCACGGGCGCGCCCGGCGGCTTCACGCCCGCGCCCAAGCCGCCGGCCCGCCCGAAGGAGGATTTCAAGACCGGCGACCATGTCGTCTATCCGACCCATGGCGTCGGCCAGGTCCAGGGCATCGAGAGCATGGAGGCCGCCGGCTATTCCCTGCAGGTGATCGTGGTCACCTTCGAGGAGAACCGGATGACGCTGCGCGTCCCGGTCAACAAGGCGGCCTCGTCCGGCCTGCGCAAGCTCGCCAGCGCCGATAATCTGAAGGAAGCGCTGGACACGCTGAAGGGCCGGGCCCGCATCAAGCGCACGATGTGGTCGCGCCGCGCCCAGGAATACGAGGCGAAGATCAATTCCGGCGATCTGGTCCAGATCGCCGAGGTCGTGCGCGACCTGCACCGCAATGCCGGCCAGCCCGACCAGTCCTTCTCCGAGCGCCAGATCTATGAACAGGCGCTCGACCGGCTGGCCTCCGAGGTCGGCGCCATCGAGAAGACCGACAAGATGGCGACGATCGAACGCCTGCAGGTGCATCTGAAAAGCTGAGGCGCAGCATCTTCTGCAGCGCCCTGTCTTGCATCAGCCGTCCGCGTGTCCGTCACGCGGACGGCTTTTTGTTGCCCGATGTTGTGTCCCATCGCTCCTGGCGCGTTCTTGACTGCAAGCGAACAACGCAACCCGCGACCAACCACCGCGTTCGCGCTAGACCATGACCGCTTCAAGCTGAAGCGGTCATGGTCTAGCCGCGTTGTCCGGTCGCATGGTTCACGCTTTTCGGCGATTCCGCCTCAAGCGATCGCGCTCCGGGCTTCCGGCTCCATTGGGGAGGTTATCGCCATGCGCGTACCCGTCGCCGCCGTCCTGGCTGCGCTTGTCACCACACCCGTCCTGGCCCAGGCGCCAAGCGCTTCCGCGCCAGCACCGACCCCGGTGACCCAGGTCCGCACGGTGGCCGACCTTGCCGCGGTCTGCGATCCCCGCTGGACCGGCGTCTCGCGGCTCGAGGCGATCGCCTATTGCCAGGGCTTTCTGACCGGCGCCGGCCAGTTCCACACACTGCTGCATCCGACCGGCACGGCGACCTCGCGGCCGGTCTATTGCGTTCCCTCGCCTGGACCGACCGTCGCCGAATCGGGCGTCGCCTTCGCGACCTGGGCACGCCAGAACCCGCAGCACGCCAATGACCCGGCGGTCGACGGCCTGATGCGCTGGGCCGGCACGACCTATCCCTGCAACCGCAACGCTGCCGCGCCCGCCCGCGCGCCGCGCGCCGCACGCTGAGAGGGAGACGTCCCATGACCCTGCGCACAACGCGCCTCGCGCTTCCCCTGCTGGCGGCACTCGGCCTCTCTGCCTGCGCCGGGCTGAACCCCACCGAACAGCGCACCGCAACCGGCGCCCTGGGCGGCGCGGCGCTCGGCGGCGTCATCGGCTCCTTCAGCGGCAATGCCGGCCTCGGCGCGCTGCTCGGCGCCGGCGCCGGTGGCGTCGGCGGCTACCTCTACGACCAGTCGGTGCAGGATCGTGGCTATCGCGGCGGTGGCCGGCGCTACCGCGACCGCTACTGAGCGACCACAGGCCGGGATGACCCGGCTGCAGGACACGAAAAAACCCCCGGAGGTTGCGCCTCCGGGGGTTTCCCGTTCGTGACCCGGGGCAAGCGCCCCGGGACAGCATCAGTTGCTCTGGCGCTGGCCCATCAGGGACAGCAGGAACTGGAAGATGTTGATGAAGTTCAGGTAGAGCGACAGCGCGTCCATCACGCTGCGCTTGCCTGCCTCCGCCGTGCCTTCCGCATAGGCGTATTCGATGTAGTCGGCCTTGATGCGCTGGGTGTCATAGGCGGTCAGCGCCACGAAGACGACCACGCCGATCACGCTGATCGCGAACTGCAGCGCCGGCGACTGGAGGAAGATGTTGACCAGCCCCGCGATGATCAGGCCGAAGACGCCCATCATCATGATGCTGCCCATCTTCGTCAGGTCGGCCTTGGTCGTGTAGCCATAGAGGCTCACGGCCGCGAACATGCCGGCGGTGATGAAGAAGGTGCTGGCGATCGAGGTGCCGGTGTAGCGCAGGAAGATGTTGCTGAGGCTGGCGCCCATCGCGGCCGCGAACAGCCAGAACAGCGCCTGCACCGCCGTCTTCGACAGCCGGTTGATGCCGAAGCTCAGCACCAGCACGAAGGCGAGCGGGGAGAGCATCGCCGCCCAGCCGAGCAGCGTCGGCGACACCACGACATAGCCGGCGGCACTGCGCCCCGCCTGCCAGAACAGCGCCTGGATCTCGGGCGAGCTGGCGATGCCGAGGGCCACGATACCGGTCAGCAGCAGCCCCGACGCCATCCAGTTGAAGACGCGGAGCATGTAGGCGCGCAGCCCGGCATCGACGGCGGCCGCGTCGGCGGTCGCCGTACGACCCCAGCCTGGCGCACCCGTCGCATATCGATTGTCGGGTTGAAGGGCCATGAAACGAGGGACTCCTCCCAAAGCGGGATAGCGGGGACCATTCCCCATCCGCGCGAATATGGACATTGCGTAATCCGGGTTCAACGGGTTTCCGCGGTCCATCGGGTGACAAAGCATAGCCTGAAAATGCGTAACGTCGCCGAGCTTTTGTTTAACGAACTGCGTCAGCCCGGTTCTATTCGTTCCGCAGCAGCGGCGCGGGCCTGACGCGGAGCGCCAGCGCCGTCCCGGCATAGCCGAAGGCGAGCGTCAGAGCGGTGCAGAAGGCGATGGTCGCGGCCAGCGTCCCCGGCAGGAAGGCCCAGTCCGCCCCCATCACGAAGCGCACCACGCCCCAGGCCGCCGCCGTGCCCGCCGCCGCTGCGATCAGGCCGGCGGTCAGCCCGAGCAACCCGAACTCCACCAGGAAGGCGTTGCGAATCTGGGCGCGGCTGGCACCGATGGTCTTCAGCACCACGGCGTCCCGGATGCGGCGTCGCTGCCCGGCCGCGACCGCGCCGGCCAGCACCAGCGCCCCGGCGGCGAGCGTGACCCCGGCGGTGCCCGAAAGCGCGGCGCCGATCTTGCCGAGCAGCCCCGCCACCGCCTCCAGCGCATCCCGGACCCGGATGCCGGAGACGTTCGGGAAGGCGTCCGTGATGGCGCGCAGCATCGCACCCTCCTGCGCCACATCGCCGCGCAAGGTCGCGATGTTGGTGTGCGGCGCCGCCTCCAGCAGCCCGGGCGAGGCCACGAAGACGAAATTGATGCCGAGCGCCCGCCATTGGATGTCGCGCAGGCTGGCGATGCGGAAGTCGATGTCGCGGCCCAGCACGTTCAGTGTGACGGTATCGCCGATCCCCACGCCCCAGCCACGCGCCAGGTTGACGTCGAAGGAGATCAGCGGCGGCCCGGCATAATCGGCGGGCCACCATTGCCCGGCGACGACACGGGTGCCTTCCGGCGGTGTCGCCGCATAGGTCAGGCCGCGGTCGCCGCGCAGCGCCCAGGCGGTGTCCTCCGTGGTCCGCACCCGGTCCGCCGGCACGCCGTTCACCGCGGTGACGCGGGCGCGCAGGCTCGGCACCCGGTGCAGCTCGGCGACGCCGGGCAGGCCGCGCGCCAGGGTATCGAAGGCCTGGGCCTGATCGGACTGGATGTCGATGAAGTAGAAATTCGGCGCCGCGGCCGGCATCTGGTCATTGATCTGCAGGCGCAGATTGCCCTCGATCAGCGCGATCGCCGCCAGCGTGGTCAGCCCGATGCCGAGCGAGACCAGCATCAGCGGCGTCGGCGCGCCGGGCCGGTGCAGGTTCGCGAGGCCGAGGCGCCAGGTCGGGCGGCCAGGCGTGCGGATGCGCCGTGCCACCGCCATCAGCGCGCCGGCGCCGAGCCGGAACAGCAGCAGCGTGCCGATCGCGCCGCCGACGAAGCCGAGGGCGAAGAGGCGGTTCTCGGCGGTCGCGATCACCAGCGCCGCCAGCGCCCCGCCGGCTGCCGCGACGGCGGCGAGCAAGGTCAGCCGCGGTCGTGCCGAGACCGGCTGCACCGCGTCCCGGAACAGCGCCGCACCCGGGATCTCCCGCGCCCGGCCGAGCGGCCAGAGCGCGAAGGCGAGCGCGGTCAGCAGCCCATAGAGCGCCGCCATGGCGAGCGGCGCGACATAGAGCCCGGGCCGTGGCGGCACCGGCAGCGCATCCGCCAGCAGGCCGGCGCCCACCCAGGTCAGGCCGAAGCCCGCCACCAGTCCGATCGCGACGCCGAGCAGCGCCAGCGCCATGACCTGGATCAGATAGGTCGCGAAGATCGCGCCCGCCGGCGCGCCGAGGCAGCGGAGCGTCGCGATGGTCCGCGCCCGCTGGTCGAGCCAGGCGCGCACCCCGGTCGCGACGCCGATGCCGCCGACCAGCAGCGCGGTCAGCGAAGCGAGGGTCAGGAAGAAGGCGGCACGATCGAGGAAGCGGTTCACCCCGGGCGCCGCGTCCCCGGCGCCCCGGACCCGCCAGCCCTCGCCGGCGAAGGCTGCGCGCAGATCGGCGATGAAGCGCCCGGCGTCGGCACCCGCCGGCAGCCGGATGCGATAGTCATAGGCGAAGAGCGAGCCGGGCTGGATGAGCCGGGTGGCGGCGAGATCGGCGGAGAGGATCATCGCGCGCGGACCAAGAATGGTGGGGGAGGCGACCTTGTCAGGCTCCTGCGCCACGGCGCCGAGGTAGCGGAAGCGCGATTCCCCGATCCTGACCGTGTCGCCCGGCGCCAGACCCAGCCGTTCGGCGACCGTCGGGTCGAGCGCGATGCCCCCTGGCGCCAGCGGCTGCGGCGGATCGAGGACCAGGTCGCCATAGAGCGGATAACGGTCGTCCACCGCCTTGAGCTCGACCAGCATGCGCTCGCCGGAGGGCGCGATCGCCATGGCGCGCATCTCCACCACCTCGGAGAGGGTGCCGCCGCGCGCCGCGATCCAGGCGCGCGCGGCATCCGGCAACCGGCGCTGGGTTATATGGACCTCGGCATCCCCGCCGAGGATGCGCGCACCATCGGCGACGAAGGCGGCGTCCGTCGCCGCGCGCAGGGTGCCGACCGCCGCGATGGCGGCGACGCCGAGCGCCAGGCAGGCGAGCACGATGCGCAGGCCGCGCACGCCGCCGCGCAATTCGCGGCGGGCGAGACGGAAGCCGAGCCGCAGGTTGTTCATGCGACGATGAGCCCATCCTCGATCCGCACCTGCCGGTCGCAGCGTTCCGCGAGGCTCGGGTCATGGGTGATCAGCACCAGGGTGGTGCCGGCGTCGCGGAGCGAGAACAGCAGGTCCATCACCTGGGTGCCGGTGCCGCGGTCGAGATTCCCGGTCGGCTCATCGGCCAGGATCAGCTTCGGGCCGGCCACCATGGCGCGGGCCAGCGCAACGCGCTGCTGCTCGCCGCCCGAGAGCTGGCCAGGGTAATGGGTCAGGCGGTGGCCGAGGCCGACGCGGCGCAATGCCTCCTCGGCGCGGGGGAAGGCGTCCCGGCGGCCGGCGAACTCCAGCGGCACCGCCACATTCTCGAGCGCGCTCATGGTCGGGATGAGGTGGAAGGCCTGGAAGACGATGCCCACATGGTCGCGGCGGAAGCGGGCCAGCGCATCCTCGTCGAGACCGGCGAGATCGTGCCCCGCCACCGAAAGATCCCCGCCGGTCGGGCGTTCCAGCCCGGCCAGCAGCATGAGGAGCGATGTCTTGCCGGAGCCCGACGGACCCACGATGCCCACCGCCTCCCCCGCCGCGACCTCCAGCGACACCCCCTTGAGGATGGCGAGCCGCCCCTCGGCCGCGGGGACGCTGAAGGCGAGGTCGTACGCCGCGACCAGCGGCGCGTCGGCGGTCATCAGGCGCGCGCGCGCGTCCGGGATGGGTGCGTCCATGCTTCGCTTCGTTCGTGTTGGATTACAGAACGGATATGGTGCGCGGCGGGCCGCCTGCCAGTTCCTGGCCTGTTTCGCAGTGTTGCTGGCCCTGGCGGCGCCCGCCGGCGCCCAGGAGCTGCGGCTGCTGATGCTGGGCGATTCGATCACCGCCGGCTACGGCCTGCCCAACCGGGACCAGGCGCTGCCGGTCCGGCTGGAGGCGGCGCTGCGCGCCCAGGGCCGCGCGGTGCGGGTCATCGATGCCGGCGTCTCCGGCGACACCACGGCGGGTGGCCGGGCACGGCTGGCCTGGGCGCTGGCCGAGCGGCCGGATGCGGTGATCGTGGCGCTCGGCGGCAATGACGGGCTGCGCGGGCTCGATCCTCGGGCCACGGCGCAGAATCTCCAGGCGATCCTGGACGGGCTGGCGGCGCGGCGCCTGCCGACCCTGTTCACCGGCATGCTGGCGCCGCCCAATCTCGGCGCCGATTACGGGCGGGATTTCACGGCGGCCTTCGCGCAGGCGGCGGCGGCGCATCCCGATGTCCTTTTCTATCCCTTCCTGCTCGACGGCGTGGCGGGGGACCCCGCGCTCAACCAGGCGGATCGTATTCACCCAAATGACCGTGGCGTGGACGAGCTGGTTCGTCGCATGCTTCCCATTGTCGATTCGCTGCTGGACCGCGCTCGGCCCGCCACGGCTGGTTGAAGCGGAACTTTGGTTGATCGCGTGATTCAGACTTTTCGGCCTGTCGGCCTCAAGTCATCACGCTCAGGACTTCGCGGAGGGCCCGTTGATGCGCCTGTTCGTCGCCCTCGCTTTGCCCGGCATGATCTCCGCCCAACTCTCCGGCCTGATCGGCGGCATCCAGGGTGCCCGCTGGGTGCCGCCCGAGAACTACCACCTGACGCTCCGTTTCATCGGCGAGGTGGAGCCCTGGCAGGCCGAGGAGGTGGATGAGGCGCTCGCCGCCATCCGCGCCAAGCCGTTCGAGCTGTCGCTGAAGGGGGTCGGGCTGTTCGAGAAGGGCGGCCGGGTCACCGCGCTCTGGGCCGGGGTCGAGCGCAGCGACAGCCTGGCGCATCTGCAGGCGAAGGTGGAGACCGCGCTGCAGCGCGTGGGGCTGGAGCCGGAGCGCCGGCGCTTCGCCCCGCATGTGACGCTGGCACGGACCGATCGCGCGGCGCCGGAGAAGCTCATCGCCTTCGTGCAGGCCCACAACCTGTTCCGGGCACCACCGGTGGCGGTGGAGCACTTCACCCTGTTCTCCTCCAAGCTCGGGAAGGAACAGGCGGTCTATGTCCCGGAAGTGGAATATGAGTTGGTGTAAGTTTATTGGGTCCTCAGGCGCCGGCGCCGGCATCCGCCGGCTTGGCTAGCGCGCTGTCAGGGCCGCATTGGCGGCTGAGGTTGGTCGCGCGCGGGCCGCATTCGCGGCCCCGGAGCATCGGCTTCGCCTCGCTCCGCAGAAGCCAGTAGCGGCCTACGGCGCGTGGCCCTCACCCTCGGTCGCGGGTCGGGACGTGAGGGCCGAAGCACGCAATATTGCGTAACTTTCGCGTCCGGTGCATTAGGCTCGGTCTGCTCATGACCGGTTTGCGCGCCCGCATCGCGAAGCTCGTCGCCATCCTGCTGATCCTGCAGGCGATGGTCGCGCCGTCGTTGTGCCTGGCGCATGCCGCGGCCATGCTGGCCGCAAGCAATGGCCACAGCGTCGAGATCTGCGGCCCGGAAGGGCTGCGCAGCATCCAGGTCACTGAGGACGGGCAGAAGCAGTCGCCCGACCTCGCCGCGCAGGGCGGCTTCTGCCTCGCCTGCCACGCCCTGCCCCAGGCGCTGACGCCGCCCGAGCCGATGCTGGCGCAGCCGGGCTGGGTCATGGTGGCAATCGCGGCCCCCATCCGGAGCCTGGCGAGCCTGCGGCCGGCGATCCGCGGGCCGCCGCTCGGCGCCCAGGCACCACCACAGCTTTCCTGACGTCCCGCGCGGCAGCGCGGGATCGATCCCGCCCGCCGTTCCGACGATCAGGAAAGTATCTTCACCATGTTGCCCCGATTCCGCGCGCGCCTGCTGGCCGGCGCCGCATTGCTCGCCCCCGGCGCCGCCCTCGCGCAGGGCGCGGCCGAGGTGCCGCCGATCAGCGTCACCGCGACCCCGGTTCCGCTGACCGTCCCCGACAACGCCGAAGCCGCCGATCTCGCGCGGCGCAACCCCGGCAACGTCACCGTGGTGCCGGCCGAGAGCTACCGCGACCAGGCGAGTGCGACGACCTTGCACGACGCGCTGGCCCTCACCCCCGGCGTTTTCGCGCCGCCCAAATGGGGCCAGGATACGCGGCTGTCGATCCGCGGCTCCGGCCTTGCGCGGAACTTCCACCTGCGCGGCGTCCGGCTGCTCCAGGACGGCATCCCGATCAACCAGGCGGATGGCAGCGGCGATTTCCAGGAGCTCGATCCGCTGACGCTGCAGCGGCTCGAGGTGCTGCGCGGGGCCAATGCCTTCACGCTCGGCGCCAATACGCTGGGCGGCGCCATCAACGCGGTGACGCCGACCGGCCGTACAGCACCCGGCGGGCTGCTGCGCTTCGAGTTCGGCGCCGACGGCTTCGCCCGCTGGCAGGCGAGCTATGGCGCGGCGAGCGGACCCTTCGATGCCTGGTTCAGCTATACCGGCCTGACCGATGACGGCTACCGCGACCATGCCTCCGGCCGCAGCACCCGCTTCAACGCCAATGCCGGCTACCGCTGGACCGACCAGCTCGAGACCCGGGTCTACGTCACCTACAACACCATCTTCCAGCAGATCCCGGGCGCCGTGTCCCGCGATGCCGCGCTGAATGCGCCGCGTCGCGCCGCGACGGCCAATCTCACCGGCGACTACCAGCGCAACATCGAGAGCCTGCGCCTCGGCACCCGCACCGCCTGGCGGCCGCTGGAGGGCGTGCTGGTCGAAGGCGGGATCAGCTTCGTGCAGCGGGAGCTGGATCACCCGATCTTCCAGTACATCGACCAGCGCAGCGAAGACCTGAACCTTTTTCTGCGTGCAACCCTGGAAGGGCGCGTCTTCGGCCTGCAGAACCGGTTGGTGATCGGCGCGAACGCGGCGATCGGCAGCACGGAAAGCAACCGCTATCCCAACATCAGCGGCCATGCCGGACCAACGCTCACCGCAAGCTCGCTCGATCGCGCACGCACCAACGATGTCTATCTAGAGAATACCCTCTCTCTCACCGACCGCTTCGCAGTCATCGCCGGGCTGCAGGCGGGCGAGGCCTATCGCGCCAGCCGCGACCGGCTGCTGACCGATAGGGACGGGCGGCCGGACGATAGCGGCAGCGGACGCTGGCAATGGGTGAACCCACGCATCGGCCTGCTCTGGGACACCACGCCTTCCACGCAGCTCTTCGCCAACCTCTCCTGGAGCACGGAGCCGCCGACACTCTCGGACCTGACGCCGCTGGTGGTCGCGGGCGGCTTCACCCGACTGAAGGCGCAGCGCGCGACGACGCTCGAACTGGGCACCCGCGGCAGCATCGGGGACCTCCGCTTCGAGGCCGCGATCTACCGCGCCTGGCTGCGCGACGAGATCCAGCTCATCAGCACCGGGCCTTCGACCTCGCTGGCGCTGAACACCGACCGCACCATCCATCAGGGGCTGGAGCTCGGTGTCGATTGGACGGCGGCGCGCAACGCAATCACGGAGGGCGACAGCCTGACCTTGCGCGGCGCCTACACCTTCAGCGATTTCCGCTTCGACGGCGATGCCGTCTACGGCAACAACCAATTGCCCGGCGCACCGCGCCACTTGCTGCGCGCCGAGCTGCGCTATGCGCATCCGGCGGGCGGCTGGATCGCACCCAATCTCGAATGGGTACCGCAGGCCTTCTATGTCGATAATGCAAACACCACCCGCACCAGCGGCTACGCCTTGCTCGGGCTGCGCGCCGGATGGAATTTCGACCGCGGCATCAGTGTCTTCGTCGACGCCCGCAACCTGACCGACAAGCGTTACATCGCGAGCGCCAGCGTGGCGCCGGTCGCCAATGCCAGCGCGCTGCTGTTCGAGCCGGGCTTCGGCCGCTCGGTCTATGCCGGCATGCAATTCACATTCTGAGAGGGACAAGCCCATGAAGCGCCTGCTGCTTCCCCTTGCTGCGCTGGCCCTAGCGATGCCCGCGGCCGCGCATGTCACGATCGATCCGCCGCAAGCCGTGGCGGGTGGCTATCTCCGCGCCACCTTCCGGGTGCCGCATGGCTGTGACGGTGCCGCAACCGAACGCCTGGTGGTGAGTTTCCCCGAAGGCGTCACCATCGCGCGCCCGATGCCGAAGCCCGGCTGGCGCCTGACCATCACGCGCGCGCCGCTCGATCCGCCGATCGACAATGGCCATGGCGGGCAGATCCGCGAACGCGTCACCAGCATCGCCTGGGAAGGTGGACCGCTGCCCGACGAGCAGTACGACGAATTCACCGTGATGTTCCGCGTCCCGGGCCATGGCGGCGAGGTACTGCATCTCCCGACCGTGCAGCATTGCAGCGGCGGCGCCACCGCCGCCTGGACCGAGGTCCCGGAGACCGGCCGCCGCGCGACCGACTACCGCCATCCCGCCCCCGCACTCCGCGTCACCCCGCCACGCATTCCCGGGAGCAATTGACATGCGCCACATCCGCCATGCCGCCCTGCTGGCGGCGCTCACCCTCGCAGCACCCCCGCTGGCGCGTGCCTGCGATCCGGAGGAGATGAGCCGGCAGCTCACCATCGTCTGCCGCGGGGCGTTCGATCCCGCCGCGGCCTGGGTGGGCACGCTGCGCGACCGCGCGACGGCAGCCGAACGCGGTGCCATCGATGCCGCGCTGCGCAACGCCGAGGAGGCCTGCGATTCCGGTGACCCGACCGCCGGGGCGCGCGAATCCGTCCGGCTGGCACGGCTCGCCGGCCGCATCGAGGCACGGCTCGGCGAGGCCGCGCCGATCTGGCCGGATCGACTGGCTACCCGCTGAGTACACATGCAAAGGATCACGCCATGACCGCCACACGCCGTAGCCTCCTCATCGGCGCCGCCCTGCTGGCCGCGCTGCCGGCCGCCGCGCAGGACCGTCGCGCCGGCGACCTCGTCATCGAACGCCCATGGTCGCGCGCCGCCGGTGCCAATGCGACCGGCGTCGGCTTCCTCACCATCCGCAACACCGGCGCCGCGCCCGATCGGCTGCTCTCCGCCAGCTCCCCGATCGCGCGGCGGGTCGAATTGCACACCATGTCGATGGACGGCGCGGTGATGCGCATGCGGCCGGTCGAGGATATCGCGGTGCCGGCCGGCGGCACCGTGCAGCTCGCGCCGGGCGGCCTGCACATCATGCTGATCGGGCTGACCCAGCCGCTGGCGCAGGGCGGCCGCGCCCCCCTGACCTTGCGCTTCGAGCGGGCGGGCGAAGTGCAGGTGGAGCTCTCGGTGGAAGCCGCCGGCGCCCGTGCGCCGCAGCACGCGCATTGAGGCCGCGCGAGGTGGGTATTAGCCTTTGGGCATGACCCCTCTCGTCGATCCGATCGTCGTACTGACCGGGGCCGGCATCAGCCGGGAATCCGGGCTCTCCACCTTCCGCGACCCGGACGGGATCTGGGCGCAGGTGCGGATCGAGGATGTCGCGACGCCAGAGGCCTTCGCACGCGATCCCGCGCGCGTGCATGGCTTCTACAATGCACGCCGCGCCCAGCTCCGTGACCCCGCCGTGGTGCCGAACGCCGCGCATTTGGCGCTGGCGGAACTTGAACGGCGCTGGCCGGCCGAGGTGCTGATCGTCACCCAGAATGTGGATGATCTGCATGCCCGCGCCGGATCGGTGCGGCTGCTGCAGATGCATGGTGCGCTGGGGCGGGCGCGCTGCCTGCGCTGTGCCGCGGCGATGCCCTGGGAGGAGGATCTCTCGACCGCGACGCCCTGCCCGCTCTGCGCCGAGGCCGGCGGGCTGCGGCCGGACATCGTCTGGTTCGGGGAGATGCCGATGCACATGGACGCGATCGAGACAGCACTCGGCGATTGCGGGCTGTTCCTCTCGATCGGCACCTCCGGCCATGTCTATCCGGCGGCGGGCTTCGTGGCGGAGGTGCGCGGGCATGCCCGCACGGTGGAGCTGAACCTGGAGCCGAGCCAGGGCAGCGCGCTGTTCGACGAAGCGATCCACGGGCCGGCGACCGCCATCGTCCCGGCCTTCGTGGACCGGTTGCTCAAGGCCGCGGGTGCATAGCTTCGGCCGGCCTGGTCCAGGCGGCGAAGAGCCAGGCGGAGGCCAGGCCGGCGCCGGTGCCCACCAGGATCACCACCAGATCCGGATTGATCCGCGGCGCCGCGGTGAGGCCGATGACACCGGTCAGCCGCGGCGCGGCGATCATCCAGAGGGCGCTGGCCACAGCGGCCGGCAGCAGCAGGGGCGCGCCGCGCCGGCGCAGGATCGGCAGCAGGACCAGCGTGATGGGCGCCGCGAAGAACAGGCCGATGATGGGCCCGAGCGTCAGATAGACCCCCATGTACTTCGCCATGGGGCGCAACAGCATGGCGGCAAAGGGCAGCATGGCAGCCGTGCCGGCCGCCGCCGCGCCGATGGTGAGCACCAGGCCACGGGCGAAGAGGCCGACCCAGGACGGAGACTTCGGAGCCATGCCTAGCGCGCGCTCTTCTCGATGTTCCAGAATACCATGACCGGCGCGTTCAGCATGCCGCGGACGCTGCTGCGCCGGGCATAGGGCTGATCCACCTGGCCCAGCACCCGATAGGGCTGGGTCTCCGCCAGGCGGCGGTGCAGCGCGTCCAGCAGCCGGATGCGCTCCGGGCCTTCCGGCGCGTCCAGAACCGCGTTGCGCAGCCGCTCCGCCTCTTCATCGCAGGGCCAGCCCGACCAGTTGCGGCCATCGCAGGCCATGTTGGTCCCGATATTGGTCAGCGGGTGCTGCATGGTCGGGCCGGAGGCGAAGGTCACGAAGAGGTTCCACCCGCCCTGGTCCGGCGGATCGCGCCGCGGCTGGCGCGTGATGACGGTGCCCCAGTCGTTCACCTGCAGGTCGATGTTCATGCCGATGCGCCGCAGGCTGGCCGCCGCCACCTCCGCCATGCGGCCGATCGGCGCGATATCGGTGCTGGTGATGAAGACGATCCGCTCCCCGTTGTAGCCGGCCTCGCGCAGCAATTCACGGGCACGGTCGAGATTCGGCCGGGCATAGCCCTCCGCCCCGGCTTCGGTGCCGAAGGGCGCGCCGCAGACGAAATAGGCCTCGCAGCGCCGCCACCAGCGCTCATCGCCCCAGCCGCCGGCCATCGCCTCCGCCTGGTCGGTCGCATAGGCAAGCGCGAGACGGGCGCGCGGATCGTTGAAGGGCGGGAAGAGAGAGTTCGGCCGCAGCATCGCCTGGGTGCTGATGGTGTTCAGCCGATCGACCTGGATGTCGCGCCGCCGCGACAGCACCGGCACCAGGTCCAGCGCCGGCTGTTCCCAGATGTCGATCTCGCCGGTCTGCAGCGCCGCGGCCGCCGTCGCCGCATCCGGCATGATCTGCCACTCGACGCGGTCGACGCGCACCACGCGGCCGCCGGCGAGCCCATCCGCCGGCTCGCGGCGCGGCACGTAGTCCGGGTTGCGGTCGTAGACGACCCGCTGGCCGGAGAGCCAGAGGTCGCGATTGAAGCGGAAGGGGCCGGAGCCGATGGTGGTGGTGATTGGCCGCGACGGATCGGTCTCCGCATCCTCGGCGCGCATGATCGCCGGGATCTGTCCGACCGCGGAGCCGAGCGCATAGGTCACGAAGCCATGCGGGCGCGACAGCCGCATCTCGAAGCTGCGGGCATCGGTCGCCTCCAACGCGGTGACGCGGGCGCCGAGATGGTTGCCGACGACGTCGCGCGCCATCCAGCGCCGGAGGCTCGCGATCACGTCGCGCGTGGTCACCGGCTGGCCGTCATGGAAGCGCAGGCCCTCGCGCAGGGTGAAGCGCCAGGTGAGCCCATCCGAGCTGGTCGTCGTGCTCTCGACCATCTGCGGCTGCGGGCGGAGCTGGCTGTCCCAGGCGAAGAGCGTCTCATAGATCATCAGCCCGTGCATGCGGGTGATGGTGACGGAGACCGCGACGGGATCGAGGGTGCGCAGATCAGCATGCGGCACCACGCGCAGCACGCGATCCGATGGTAGCGCGGCCTGCGCCGCCGCATCGCCGACCGACAGCGCGAAGGGCAGCGCCGCGGCGGCCGCGAGAAGGAGGCGGCGGAACAGGCTGCGATGGTTCATGGACGGCTCCCGAGAGCGATACTAGGCGCGGTGGAAGTCCAGCACGCGGCTCCGATTGGTGACAAGGCGCAGCGTGTCGGGCGCGTGCAGCCAGAGGCAGGCACGTCCGGGCCAGGGCGGACCGCCAACCGGCATCAGCGCCCGCGTGGCATCGAGCGGCGTCAGCGCCACGCGACGATGCAGCGGCCCCACGCCATAGCTGGCCTGCCCGCTGCCGTCGCCCGCGACCTCCAGCATCAGCTCTGCATGCTGCGCATCGGCACGCCATATCCCCGCGAAATCCCGCGACAGCGCAGCATCGGGCCGCACCGGCCGGAAGCGGCGCGATGCATGCCCGATCTCGCCGGCGATCCCCTCGCCATCGCGGCGCAGGCGGATCGGCAGGTAGGGCGAAAGGGACACGGCCTCCTCCGGCGCCTCGCCGACATGGAGCGCTTCCCGCGCGCCGAGGAAGGTCAGGGCGCCGCCGCGATGCTCGATCCAGGCCGGTCCGCCTTCCTCCACGAAGAGTCCGTCCGGCAGCATGTGCTGTGCCGGCTCGGGCAGCGTCGCGCCGAGCAGGGCGGCCATGACGCGCAGCGCCCCGGCATAGGGCTCCGTCTCCTCCCGGTTGGAGAGCAGCAGGACGCCGATGCCGCGCGCGGCATCGAGCAGAAAGTGGTTCTTGAAGCCTGGCAGATGCCCGCCATGGCCGATCAGCGGATGCCCTCCGAGGCTGGAGAGCGCGAGGCCGAGCCCATAGCCGACCGGCCGCCCATCGCCGAGCGTGACCGGCGTCGCAAGGCGCCCCAGCACATCGCCCGCCGGGCCGTCGCCGTGCAGCAGCGCGCCGAGCCAGGTGGCGAGGTCGCGGGCGCCGCCGCAGAGCGCGCCGGAGGCGGAGAGCGCCATGCCATAGGCGCCGATGCGCCAGGCCGCATCCGGGCCGGATCGCCAATAGCCATCGGCGAGGCCCGGCACCGGCTGGTCCCATGCGGCGGGGAAGCGGAAGCCGGTGCCGAGCCCTGCGTTCAGCGCCCCTTCCACCCAGGCGCCGAACCCCGTACCGCGCCGCGCGAGCGCCTGTTCGGCGAGGCGGTAGCCGGTGTTGCTGTAGGAGACCTCGCTGCCCGGCGCGGTATCGAGGCCGGGCAGCGCATTGGTGAAGGCATCGAGCGCAGGCCCATCCAGCGCCGCCGTGGAGGGAACGCCACAGAGCACATAGCTCTGCATCAGGTCGGGAATGCCGCCGGTCATGGAGAGCGCGCGGAACACCGGCACGCCCGCGATGGGTTCCGGCAACCCCGGCAGCAGGCTGCCAAGCGGTGCGTCGAGATTCAGGCCGCTACGCAGGGCGAAGGCGCAGAAGACATGCTTGGTGAGCGAGGCGAAACGCGTCGGGGTGGCGGCGGTGAAGGGAATGCCGTGCACCAGGCTCGCGAGCCCGGCGCTGGCCTCGCCCCGGATGCCGTCGCGGTCGAAGAGCAGCACGGTGCCGCCGGGCGCCGCCGCACCGGGAGGCGCCCATTCCGCCACGACCGCTGCCGCGGCGGCTTCGGCGGCATTCCAATTCGGACAGGTCATGCGGGCCCCTCCCGACGCGCTACACGCGACTCGCGGGCAGCGGCGGGAAGCTTAGTCCCGCGCAGCGGCCCGGCCAGGGTCCTGACGAAGAACGGCCCATGGAGGCCTGCCGAGGGATTTCCGTCCCTGGTGCGTCGGCCGTCGCAGCCGATGCTGGCGGCACTCGGCCCAAGCAGATCCCGTTCGGGCACAGCCCGAGCGGGTGAAAGATGCTTGGCAAAACAAGCTGGCCGGCGTGCCAGGGGCGGAAAAGCCCCGGCAGGCCAGAGCATGATGCGCTCGCAAGCGCTCACGCATCATGCTCTGGCCCATTGTTTGATCGCGTGATTCAGACTTTTCGGCGATTCCGCCTCAAGTCATCACGCTCTAGTCCTCGCTCTCCAGCCGCTCGATCTCGGCATCGGAGAGGCCGAAGTGGTGGCCGATCTCATGGATCAGCACGTTGCGGACCAGGCGGAACAGATCCACCCCGGTCTCGATCCATTCCAGCAGGATCGGCTCGCGGTAGAGCAGCACGGTGTCCGGCATCATCGGCACATCGGCGCCAGTCTTCTCGGTCAGCGGCACGCCGCGGTAGAGGCCGGTCAGCTCCCACGGGCTCTCGAGGCCCATCTCCCGCACCGTCTCGTCATCCGGCACCTCCTCGACCAGGATGGCGATGCCCTGCACCATGCGGCGCAGCGCCGCGGGGATGGCGCCGAGCGCCGTCTCCGCCATATCCAGGATCTCTTCGGTGGTGGGCGGCGTGCCGTGGCGCATGGACCGCAAATGGGGCGCCGCCGCCAGTGTGGTCAAGGGAGGAAGCAGCGATGGTGCAGAAGCTGGATGACACGGCCCGGGCGGGGCTGGCGACGGCGCTGCCGGCGTGGCGGCTGGCGGAGGGGCGCGATGCGATCACCCGTGGCTTCCGCTTCCGGGACTTCTCGGAGGCCTGGGGCTTCATGACACGGGTCGCGCTGCTGGCCGAGACGCAGGACCATCATCCCGAATGGTCGAATGTCTGGAACCGGGTCGAGATCCTGCTCAGCACCCATGACGCGGGCGGGCTGTCGGAGCGCGACCTTCGGCTGGCGAAGGCGATCGACGCGCTGGTCTGACGCTTGCGCTCATCGGCACGCGATCCAGGGACCGCGATCGAGGTGGAAGTGATCGCGGTGCGCGGCGTTGTAGTCGGGGCTCAGCACGGCACGGAACCAGCGGCAGGCGCCGTCGCGGACATCGCGGAGGAAAGCCGCTTCCGGCCCCTGCCCATTCCAGTGCCGCAGCACGGTGATCTCCCGCCCGTCGCGGAGGGTGAAGCCGGCGATGTCGATCGCATTCGCGGTCGCGTGCTGGCTGCGGCGCCCGGCCGCGGCGTGGTTCACGTTGCGGCAGGCATAGGCCCCGAGCTGCCGCACCGCCGCGACTTCACTCCCGAGATGCGCACGGGCGGCCTGCTGCAGCGTGTGCCGTTCGAACAAGGCCCAGGCCGCCGCCATGGGGCAGCTCACGACCGGCCCGCCTGGGGAGAGGCGCAGCGCCGCCGGCAGGCGCACCGCGTCCCGCAGTGCACAGCCATCCTCGGAAGCCCGGTCCGGCACGGGGAAGAGCGCGATGCGGGAGGCCGCGAAGGCGGCCCGGCACTGCTCCGGCTGCCAGGCCATGCGCGTCAGCTTCCAGCCGGTCAGCAGATTGGGCGGCGCGGCGAGGTCGAGCGGCGTACGCGGATCCCATGTGGGCGGCAGGTGGCGCAGCGCCAGGCCAATGACCAATGCCAGGAACAGGAAGCCGAACAGCCAGCGCATCCGCGTCATATGATGCGCCCGGACGGGATGAAAAAAGGGCCGGAGCTTGCGCCCCGGCCCTGAGTTTCAGGAGGAAACATCCGTCACAAGAGCAGCCTAGTCGTCCCCGGACCATTCCGGGGCACTCCGCCGGCTGCGGGCGGAGAAGCTCGGGTAACGAGGCGTCAGGCTGCGCGCCCCGGCCCGAAGAAATGGTGAATCCTGCGCTCAGAGCGCGACGGCGGCGCGCAGCAGCGCTTCCTGAACGGTGCCGGACGCCGGGGGCAGGCTGCTGTGCAAGGCAGCGCCGACCGCGGCCGCGGTGACAGCCATGCCGAGCCCACAACCCTCGGCCGAGGCCAGGAGGGGCGAGAGCAGGGACAAGGCGCCGGCGATGGCCATGGATCTTCCGTCGGGTATGAGGGTGGTTTTAAACGATATGTCGGAGTGGAACAGGTAAATTCCACTCTATTATGTATGTGATATCCCACCTCGCTCGGCGTCAAGCTTCATTCCGCCCCGAATCACGGCAGGCTTGCATGGCTGCCACCCCTGCGTTCCGCAAATCTCATGTTGCAATGCGATTAGCTGGTTTTTACGTTGCGTCGCGTTCCTATCCCTGACCGGAGGGTGGCGCCATGCCGGCGCGCAGCTTGTTGCCCTGTCGGCGCGCCATGCGCCGCCGCCGTCCCGCGGCCTGACCCGGCGCCATCGGCGAGGCGCCCCGATCCGCGCCATAATCGCCTCCCCTTTCCTTGCCCCGGACTGCCGCCAATGAGCCCCGCCTTGCCCCGACCTCTCACCTCCGCCGCCGGAGGGGCCGCCCTCTGATGCCGCGCGACGCAGCAGCGGAACCGGGGCAAGCGGCTGGGCTCCGCCCTCCGGCGGTGCGCCTGCAAAACCTGTCGAAGCGCTTCCCCGGCGCCCTCAAGCCGGCGCTCGATGATGTCTCGCTCGAGGTCGCGCCCGGTGAGGTCTTCGGCATCGTCGGACGATCCGGCGCCGGCAAATCGACGCTGATCCGCTGCGTGAACCTGCTGGAACGCCCGGATGCCGGCAGCGTGGAGGTGGAAGGCACCCTGCTCACCGGTCTCGATGAAGCCGGCCTCCGCGCCGCGCGCCGCCGTATCGGCATGGTGTTCCAGCACTTCAACCTGCTCTCCTCCCGCACCGTCGCGGAGAACATCGCCTTCCCGCTGGAGATCGCCGGTGTTCCGCGCGCCGCGCGCCGCACCCGTGTCGAGGAGTTGCTGCCGCTGGTGGGTCTCGCCGAGAAGCGGGATGCCTATCCGGCGCAGCTCTCGGGCGGGCAGAAGCAGCGCGTCGGCATCGCCCGCGCGCTCGCCTCCGCCCCCGGCCTGCTGCTCTGCGACGAGGCGACCTCCGCCCTCGACCCCGAGACCACGACCGAGATCCTGGCGCTGCTCGGCGATCTCCGCACGCGGTTGAACCTGACCATCCTGCTCATCACCCATGAGATGGCGGTGGTGAAGACACTCTGCGACCGCGTTGCGGTGCTGGAGGCCGGGCGCGTCATCGAACAGGGGCGCGTCTTCGACGTCTTCACCGATCCGCAGGCACCGACCACGCGGCGCTTCGTGGCCGAGGTGATCGGCACCGCGGTGCCGGCGGCAACGCTGGCCGCCCTGCCGGCGCCGAACGCCGGTGAGACGCGCCGGCTGCTGCGCGTGCTCTTCACCGGCACCGCCGCGACCCGCGCGGTGGTGAGCGAGGCGAGCCGGCGCTTCGGGATCGACCTCAACATCGTCTCCGGCCGGATCGATGCGATCGGCGACGCGCCCTTCGGCATCCTGGCGCTGGCCGCCTATGGCGCGCCGGGCGCGGTCGAAGGCGCAGCCGCCTGGATGCGCGGGCTCGGCCTGCATGTCGGCGACCTCGCGGCGGAGGAGGCCTGACCCATGCTGCCCTGGCTCACCCCCACCCTGCAGGACCTGCTGATCGAGGCCGCCTGGCAGACCGCGATCATGGTCGGCGGCGCGGCCGCCGTCTCTCTCCTCGTTGGCCTGCCGATCGCGCTGCTGCTGCATGTCACGGCCACAGACGGACTCAGCCCGCGGCCGGTGCTGAACCGGCCGCTCGGCCTCATCGTCAATGCGGTGCGCTCGACGCCCTTCATCATCCTGATGGTCGCGATCGTGCCCTTCACGCGGCTGGTCGCCGGCACCTCGATCGGCACCGGTGCGGCCATCGTGCCGCTGGCGCTGGCTGCCACCGCCTTCATCGCGCGCCTCTTCGAGAATGCGCTCCGCGAAGTCGATCGCGGCGTCATCGAGGCAGCGCGCGCCATGGGCGCGACGCGCACCCAGATCGTGCTGAAGGTGCTGGTGCCGGAAGCCATGCCGGGGCTGATCGCGGCGGTCACCGTCACCCTGGTCTCGCTGGTCGGCTATTCGGCCATGGCGGGTGCAGTCGGCGGCGGCGGGCTCGGCGATCTCGGCATCCGCTTCGGCTACCAGCGCTTCATGCCGGAGGTGATGGCGACCGTCGTGGTGCTGCTCATCCTTCTCGTGCAGGCCCTGCAGAGCCTCGGCGACCGCCTGGTGCGGCGCGCCACCCATCGTTGATCGGAGATGCCGGAATGATCACCACCACCCGCCGCGCCGCCCTGGCCGCTTCCCTTCTCGCCCCGATCGCGGCGCGGGCGCAGGCGAATGCCATCGGCACCGCGGCGCGGCCGCTGCGCATCGGCGCCACCGCCGGCCCGCATTCCCAGGTGCTGGAACAGGTGCGGGAGATCGCGGCGCGTCCGGACGGGCCGGGTGCCGGCCTCGTCATCCGGATCGTCGAGTTCACCGACTACATCCAGCCCAATGCGGCGCTCGCCGCCGGTGAGCTGGATGCGAATTCCTACCAGCATCAGCCCTTCCTTGATCAGCAGATCCGCGACCGCGGCTACCGGCTGGCCATCGCCGGCAGGACGCTGGTCTTCCCGATGGGCGTCTATTCGCGCCGCTTCCGCACGCTCGATGCCGTGCCGGAAGGCGCCCGCGTCGCCATCCCGAACGACCCGACCAATGGCGGCCGCGCCCTGGTGCTGCTGGCCGGGGGCGGTCTCTTCACGCTGCGCCCCGGCGCCGATTTCCGTGCGACCGTCGCCGACATCGCCGCCAACCCGAAGCGCATCCGCATCCTGGAGCTGGAAGCGGCGCAGATCCCCCGCGCGCTGGAGGAGGTGGACGCGGCGGCCATCAACACCAATTTCGCGATCCCCGCCGGGCTCAACCCGGTGCGCGATGCGATCCGGCTGGAGAGCGCGGACAGCCCCTATGCCAACCTGATCGCGGTGCGCGAGCAGGACCGGGAGGCGCCCTGGGTGCGGCGTCTGGTCGGGGCCTATCAGACCGATGCTGTCAGCGACTTCGTCCGCACCACCTTCCAGGGCGCCGTGGTGCCTGCTTTCTGAGCGTTTGATGGCCGGAAGGTCTGACTCGAACGCTCCGCTTCTTATGAGGATCCGAGCGATGCTTCTCACCCGACGCGGCTTCACCGCCGCCGCGCTGCTGCTGCCGGCCGCGGCGCGCGCCCAGGAATTCGGCTCCGCCGCGCGACCGCCCCGCGTCGGCGTCACCAGCGGCGTGCATGCCCAGGTGCTGGAGAAGGTGCGTGACGTGCTGGCGCGCGACGGCTTCACCATGCGCATCATCGAGTTCGGCGACTTCATCCAGCCGAACGCGGCGCTGGCGGCCGGCGAGATCGACGTCAATACCTATCAGCACCTGCCTTTCCTGGAAGCGCAGAAGGCCCAGCGCGGCTATGACTTCGTGCCCGTAGGCCGCACCGTGCTGACCCTGCTCGCGATCTTCTCCCGCCGGCACCGCAGCCTGGATGCGCTGCCACAGGGGGCGCGCATCGCCATCCCGAACGATCCCACCAATGGCGGCCGGGCGCTGCTGCTGCTGGCGCGCGCCGGCGTCATCACCTTGCGCCCGGGCGTCGACTACCGCGCGACGGTCGCCGACATCGCGGAGAATCCGAAGCGGGTGCGCATCCTGGAGCTGGAGGCGGCGCAGATCGCGCGTTCGGTCGCCGATGTGGACGCCGCCGCCATCACCGGCAACTACGCGGTGCCGGCCGGGCTGAACCCGCTGCGCGACGGGCTGATCGCGGAAGGCGCCGACAGCGTCTATTCCGTGCTGGTCGTGGTGCGCCGCGCCGATGCCGAGGCGCCCTGGGCGCGGCGCCTGGCTGCCGGCTATGCGCATCCGGAGGTGAAGGCCTTCGTCGAGCAGAGTTTTGGGGGCGCCGTCATCCCGACGGCGTGACATCGGGTCGGCCCTGGTGGCTGCGGATGCGCCGGGTGCAAGGCGTCGTCTGATACAGTGATTCTCGTGAGGGAGGGCTCTGATGACCGCGGATCCCGGCAGCCCGCGACTCCAGCGGGAGATCCTGCTCAATGCCTTCACGATGAACACGGTCGGGCATGTCTCGCCCGGGCTCTGGACGCATCCGCGCGACCATTCGCCCGACTACCGCAGCCTGCGGTACTGGACCGAGCTCGCGCGGCTCTGCGAACGCGGGCTGCTCGACGGGATCTTCATCGCCGATGTGCTCGGCATCTATGACGTCCACCAGGGCGGTCCGGAAGCCGCGCTGCGGCACGCCACCCAGGTGCCGATCAATGATCCGGCCATGCTCGTCTCGGCGATGGCGCTGGTCACCGAGCATCTCGGCTTCGGCATCACCACCAATCTGAGCTGGGAAGCGCCCTATCTGCTGGCGCGACGCATGTCGACCCTCGATCACCTGACGGAGGGGCGCATCGGGTGGAACATCGTCACCGGCTATCTCGACAGCGCCGCCCGCGCCATGGGCCTGCCGCGGGTGATGGCGCATGACGCCCGTTACGACCTGGCCGAGGACTACATGCAGGTCGTCTACAAGCTCTGGGAAGGCAGTTGGGAGGATGGCGCAGTGCGGCGCGACCGCGCGGCGGGCATCTTCGTCGATCCCGCACGTGTGCATCGCATCCGGCACCAGGGTCCGCATTTCGACGTGGATGCCATCCATCTCTGCGAACCCTCGCCGCAGCGCACGCCGGTGCTCTACCAGGCCGGCACCTCCTCTGCCGGGCGCGGCTTCGCAGGGCGGCATGCGGAGTGCGTCTTCGTCAGCGGCCCTTCGGCCGCGGTGATCGCGCCGCGCGTCGCGGCATTGCGCGCCGCGGCCGCGGCAGCCGGCCGCGCGCCTGAGGATCTCCGGGTGTTCAGCGGCATGGCCGTGATCGTCGCCGCGACCCGCAGCGAGGCCGAGGACCGCCATGCCGAGTATCTGCGCCATGGCAGCCCGGAGGGTGCGCTGGCGTTGATGTCCGGATGGACCGGGCTCGATTTCGGCGAGCTCGGCCTGGATGACGAGGTGCGCCGGATCGAAAGCGACGCCATGCGCACCGCCTTCGATAATATTGCCCGCACCGATGCCAGCCGCGCCTGGACGGTGCGGGAGGTGGCGGATTTCACCACCATCGGCGGCATCGCACCGGTGATCACCGGCGATGCCGCTGGTGTCGCCGATGCGGTGGAGGCCTGGGTGGAGGCGACCGGCGTCGATGGCCTGAACCTGAGCTCCGTGGTGATGCCGGAAACCTTCGAGGCCATTGTGGAGCATCTGGTGCCGGAGCTGCAGCGACGCGGCCGCTATAAGCGCGCCTATGCGCCGGGCACGCTGCGGCGGAAGCTGTTCGGGCGGGACCGGTTGGAGGCGCCGCACCCGGCCGCCGCCTGTCGCGCAGGGGGCAAGGCGCTGGGTTTGCTGGACTGAGATGAGCCACGCCGGGCCGCACCAGGTGGTGAATGGCGTTGACGCATCGTTCTTGCGCATCCTTCTTTTGGCCGCCGAACCGGAGCCCGCCATGCCGCATGTCGACCCCCGCTCTGCCCGTCCGCGACATCGCTTCGGCTTCTGTGCCGCCTTGCTGGCCGGCCTCGCGCTGACCTCCACGGCGCTCGCGCAGACGCTGACCATCGGCCTCGCCAATCCGGTCAACACGGTCGACCCGCATTTCACCAACACCACCGCGAACTTCGCGCTCTCCGGCCATGTCTTCGAAACGCTGATCGCCCGCGACGCCCGTAACCGCCTGGTGCCGGGGCTCGCCGAAAGCTGGGTGCCGGCCGGCGAGACGGTCTGGGAGTTCAGGCTGCGCCCGGGCATCACCTGGCATGACGGGCGGCCCTTCACCGCGGATGATGTCGCCTTCACCATCGCGCGCGTGCCGCATGTGCAGGGCAGCGCCGGCGGCTACAGCGGCGCGGTGCGCACGATCACCCGGGCGGAGGTGGTCGACGCCGCGACCATTCGCTTCCATTCGGCGCAGCCGAACCCGCTGCTGCCGAACGAGTTGAGCACGGTGCAGATCATCTCTCGCCATGCCGGCACCGACGCCAATCCGCCGGACTACAACAGCGGTCGGGCGATGATCGGCACCGGCCCCTATCGCTTCATCCATTACCGGCCCGGCGAAGGCGCCGCCTTCCAGCGCAACGACGCCTATTGGCGCGGCGCCGAGCCCTGGGCACGCGTCAACTACCGCTTCATCGCCAATGACGGCGCCCGCACCGCGGCGGTGCTCGCGGGCGATGTCGACGTGATCGAGCAGGTGCCGGGCAACGACCTGCCGCGGCTCCGGCGCGACCCACGGGTGAGCATCGCGGAGATCAGCGGCATAAGGCTGATCTACCTGCAGGCCGATTTCTCCCGACAGGGCGGCGACGTGCCGGGCGTTACCGACAACAATGGCCAGCGCCTGGCGCGCAACCCCTTCCTTGATCTTCGCGTCCGCCGGGCGCTCTCGATCGCGATCGACCGGCATGCGCTGGCGGAGCGCATCATGTCCGGCACCGCGGTCCCGACCGGGCAGTGGCTGCCGGAGGGCAGCTATTCGCATAACCCGGCGGTCGGCGTGCCAGCCTTCGACCCCGGCCAGGCGCGGCGCCTGCTGGCGGAGGCCGGCTTCCCGCAGGGCTTCCGCATGATGCTGACCACGCCCAATGACCGCTATCCCGGTGATGCCACGACGGCCCAGGCCGTGGCGCAGTTCTGGACCCGCATCGGCGTGCGCACCGAGGTCGAGAGCCTGCCCTGGTCGAGCTACCAGACGCGCGGGCGGCAGCAGGAATTCGGCTTCCGCCTGGGCGGCTGGGGCAGCAGCACCGGTGAGGCGAGCTATCTGCTGCGCAACGTTATCGGCACCTATGATCGCGCGCGCGGCTGGGGCACGCCGAATTACGGGCGCTACAGCAACCCCGCGCTGGACGCCATGACCAGCCGTGCCATCGCCACCATGGACGATGAAGTGCGCGAGACGCTGCTGCGCGAGGCGGTGCAGGCCGCGGCCGAGGATCTCGGTATGCTGCCGCTCTTCCTGCTGAAGAATGCCTGGGCGGTGCGCCGCGGCTTCCGCTACGAGGCGCGCGCCGATGAACAAACCCTCGCCGCATCCACGAGGCCAGCCCCATGATCCCCCGTCGCACGCTTCTCGGCACCGCCGCTGCCGCGGCCCTGGCCCGCCCCGCCCTCGCGCAGGGCGAGGCAGGGCAGGTGCTGCGCTTCATCCCGCAGGCGGATGTCACCACCCTCGATCCGCTCTCGACCACCTCCTATGCGGTGCGCAACCATGCGCATCTCTGCTGGGACACGCTCTACGGGCTGGACCTCGAGTTCCGGCCGCAGCCACAGCTCGCCGAAGGCCACCAGGTCGAGGATGGCGGGCTGCGCTGGGTCTTCACGCTCCGCGACGGCCCGACCTTCCATGACGGCGAGAAGATCCGCGCCGCCGATGCCGTCGCCTCCATCCGGCGCTGGATGGTGCGCGACACCCATGGCCAGACGCTGGCCGCCCGGCTCGAGGAGATCCGGGTGCTGGACGACCGGCGCTTCGCGCTGCGGCTGCGGCGCCCCTTCGGCGTCATGCTGGATGCGCTCGGCAAATCCTCCTCCTATCCCTGCTTCATCATGCCGGAGCGCTTCGCGAATACGCCGCCGACCACGCCGCTGACCGAGATCGTGGGTTCCGGCCCCTATCGCTTCGTGGCGGGGGAGCTGCGCTCCGGCGCGCAGGTCGTCTATCGCCGCTATGACCGCTACAGCCCGACGCCGCAGGGCGCGCCCGGCGGCACCGCCGGCCCTAAGCTCGCGCATTTCGAGCGCCTCGAATGGCGCATCATCATGGATCCCGCGACCGCTGCGGCCGCGCTGCAGGCGGGCGAGGTCGATTGGTGGGAGCGCGTCGCGCCTGATCTGCGAGACCTGCTCGCGCGCCGGCGCGATGTCGTGGTGGAGCGGCTGGAGACCAACGGCACCGTCGCCATGCTGCGGCCGAACCACCTGCATCCGCCCTTCGACGATCCCGCGGTGCGCCGCGCCTTCCTGCCGGCGCTCGATCAGGCGGAGTTCATGGCGTCCATCATGGGTCCCGACCGGGCGCGCTGGCGCGACGGAGTCGGCTGCTTCCCGCCGGGATCAACACTCGCCTCCGATGCCGGTCTCGCGGCGCTGCAGGGGCCGCGCGACCTGGCCCGCGGCCGGGCGGCGCTCGCCGCCACCGGCAAGGCCGGCAGCCGCGCTGTGGTGCTCAACCCTGGCGATCAGGTGAACAACAACGCGCTGACCCTGGTCGCGATCGACCTGATGAAGAAGCTCGGCCTGGATGCGGTCGACGCGACCTCCGACTGGGGCACCATGCTGCAGCGGCGGAGCCGGAAAGAGCCGCCGACCCAGGGCGGCTGGAATGCCGTCGTCGTCCTCTTTGGCGGCGAGGACCTGGCCAATCCCGGCGGCCATCCGCTGCTGCGCGCCAATGGCGGTGACGCCTGGTTCGGCTGGCCGAGCAGCGCCCGGCTGGAGGAGCTGCGCGAAGCCTGGCTGGAAGCCGCGGACCTCGAGGCGCAACAGCGGATCGGCCGCGACATCCAAACGCAGTTCTTCGAGGATCTGCCATATTGGCCGCTCGGCCAGTACTTCCTCGACAGCGGCTATCGCCGCGGCCTGCAACTCGGCCGCCGCGGTGTCACCCTGCCGCTGAATGTGCGGCGGGGCTAGAGCAGATCGCCGGAGGGCGGGATCGTCCGGAGGCGTGAATCTGCTCGCCAAGCAATGGGCTGACGCTCAGGCGGCTTCCGCCAACCCGAGCAGCCCCAGCACCTCGCTCCGCAGCGCCACCAGCCGCGGATCGTCGCGCCGACGCGGCCGCGGCGTCTCCACGCGGAGGTCGGCGAGGATGCGCGCGGGACGGTCGCTCAGCACCAGCACGCGGTCGGCGAGCAGCAGCGCCTCCTCCACGTCATGGGTCACCAGGAGGGCGGTGAAGCCCGCCCGCTGCCAGAGTGCGGAGAGCTCCCGCTGCATCGCGAGCCGCGTCAGGCTGTCGAGCTTGCCGAGCGGCTCGTCCAGCATCAGCAGATGCGGATCATTGACCAGCGCGCGGGCGAGCGAGGCGCGCTGCGCCATGCCGCCCGAGAGCTCGTGCGGATAGGCGGCCGCGAAATCGGCGAGCCCGACCAGCGCCAACGCCGCATCGATGCGTGCCGCATCGCGCTTCAGCGTGCCGCGCGCCTCCGGCCCCACCGCCGCATTGGCGCGGACCGTGCGCCAGGGGTAGAGCGTCGGATCCTGGAACATGATGATGCGGCTGGGATCGGTGCCGGTGATCGGCTGCCCATCGACCAGGATGCTGCCCTCGCTGGACGGCTCCAGCCCCGCGACCAGGCGCAGCAGGGTGGATTTGCCGCAGCCGGAGGGGCCGAGGAGCGCCACGAACTCGCCCGGCTCGGCCACGAAATCCACATCCTCCAGCACCGGCAGGTCCTGCCCGCGCAGCTCGAAGGCGTGGCGCACGCCACGCACCTCGAGACGGAATCCCCGCTTCCCGCTCACCACCGCACCAGCCCCTTCTGCCAAGAAAGCAACCGGTCGCGCAGGCGGAAGAGCAAGGTCACCGCGCCGGAGCAGAGCGCCGCCAGCACCAGCAGCGCGGCATACATGTTGCCGTAGGAGGCCCAGCCCTGGGCCCATTGCATGTACCAGCCGAGCCCGGCCCTGACCCCCATCATCTCCGCCACGACGAGCACGGAGAAGGAGGCGCCGAGCCCCATGAAGAGGCCGACGAAGACCGAGGGCATGGCCGCCGGCACCGCCACCTTGCGCACCAGGAACCAGGGCGAGGCGCCCATGGTGCGGGCCACGTCGTAATAGGATTTGCCGACCGCCGAGACGCCCGACCAGGTGAGCACCGCGACCGGGAAGAAGCTCGCCAGCGCGATCAGGAAGGTGCTGGCCCCGCGACTGGAGGAGAAGGCGAAGAAGGCCACCGGCAGCCAGGCGGTGGCCGGCAACGGCCCGATCAGCCGGATCACCGGATGCACCCAGTAGCCGACGAAGCGCGACCAGCCCATGGCGACCCCGGTCAGGAAGCCGATCGCCGCGCCGAGCAGATAGCCCGGCACCACCAGCAGCAGCGAGCGCAGCACGCTCTCACCGAGCCGGGCCCAGTCATCGGTGAAGACTTCCAGGATGCTTTGGGGCGCCACGAAGAAGGGGCGCGGCAGCACAGCATACTTCGCCGTCACCAGTTCCCAGGCGACGAGCCCCAGCGCGAGGGCCACGAGCCAGGGACCGGCGGCGCGGAGCTGGCCGATGCGGCTCTCGCGCCGCGCCGGCCGCCGCCCGACCGCCACAACGGCCGCCAGGATGACGACGCCGATCGCCGCCGCCGCCAGGGCGAGAAGATCGGTGCGGCCAAGATCGTCGTCATCCGGCAGCCAATGCGTCAGCCCGGCGGCCGCCAGCCAGACCAGCGCCGCCACGACGCCGCCGGCCCAGACCGGCAACGGCGGGCTGGGGCGGGCGAAGCCGGCGGCGCTGGCGGCACCGTCCAGGCGATTGGCCGACCCGATCCTGTGCGCGATGCTGTTCATGCCGGAGTTCCCAGCACATCCGCATAGATGCGATCGGCCAGGCGCTGCGGGTTGGTGTTGGGCCGGATCACCCGCACCAGCTTCAGCTCCTCGATATAGGCGGCGAGCTGATCGCGCAGCTCGTGATTGTGCGGATGTTCGCCATGGGTGTGGCTGCGCAGCATGGCGGCGAGCTGCGCCGCGCTGGTGCCCCGCGCATTGGTCAGGAAGATCTCCGCCGCTTCGTCCGGATTGGCGTGGACCCAGTCCTGCGTCTCCAGCAGCGCGCCGGTGACGGCGCGGGCGGCGGCGCGGTCCTCGCGCAGCAGGCTGCCGCGGAGGCCGAGGATGCAGCAGGCGCGGTGCGCGTATTCGCCGTTCAGGTTGTTCGCGACCTCATGCAGGTCGTCCCGTTCGCGCAGGATCCAGGCCATGGGGTCGCCCAGCGTGATGGCCTGGACGTCGCCGCGCTTCAGCGCCTCGCCCAACAGATCGGCGGGGAAGGCGCGATAGGTGATGTCGCGCTCGGGATCGAGGCCCAGCTTGGCGGCGACGATGGCGAAGAAATTCTTGTCCGGCGCACCCATATCGGTGACCCCCAGCGTCTTGCCGCGCAGATCGGCCACCGACTCGATGCCGCTGCCGCGCAGCGCGAAGAGCCGCATGCAGCCGCCATGGATGGCGGTGGAGATGCGCACGTCGAAGCCCTGCTCCAGCGGCTTCAGCCAGCGCAGCGCCATGCCGATGCCGGCATCGGACTTTCCGGTCGCGATCGCTTCCAGGAGCTGGTCGGTGGAGCCGCCGAAATTGACCAGCTCCACATTCAGGTTGTTGCGCTCGAAGAAGCCGCGCTGCACGGCGACGAGGGCGCCGACGGTGCAGATGGAGTTGGCGTTGAAGCTGAGCTTCAGATTTCGCCGCGGCCCCGGCGCGGCATAGCCGCCGCCGGCCGCCGCCGATGCCGGCCGGCAGATGACGGAAGGATCGGCGAAGGGATCGGCGACGCGCGCCGCCCGCGGCGCCATGGCGCCGAGCGGCAGGGTCAGGGCGACGGCGCCGGCGGCGCGCAACAGGCCGCGGCGATCACGGGTGGTCATGGACATGGTCAGCCTCCGACGGCGGAAGGGATGGGGTTCGTGGCGATGTCGTCCGCGCGCGTGACCTCGCCTGAGATCGCCTGCGGGTGGCGGAGCAGATTCAGGATGGGACAGACGCGCTCGACCGCGTCGCGCACCTCGGCGACGGCGTCGTCCGGCGCGTCGGTCTGGATGCGCACGGTGTAGCCGATGCCATGCGGCTCCCGCGGGATCACGTCATGTCCCGGCATCCCGGCGCGCTGGTCGATCCGGCCGCGCACCTCCACCTCGATCGCATCGAGCGGCAGGCCGAAGGCGGCGGCCTGGATCAGCCAGGTATGGGTGATCCAGCTCCCGAGCGCGCCGAGCGCGATCTCCGGGGAAGACGGTCCCAGGTCATAGCCCACGAAATCAGGTGGGCTGTCGCTCAGGAACTGGAAGTCGCGGATCCGGATGCGGCGCACCCCGCTGCGGCCCTCCGCCGTGACGGTCGCCTGCAAGGTGGCCGGCGCATAGCCGGGCGCCGCGGCGCGCGCCTTCAGCGCGTGGAAGGCGTCCTGCTTGTGGCGCAGATAGGAGTTGAGCGTGGTCATTCCGGTGCCCTGCATTCCGATGGCGGAGGCCGCGCCCCCGATGCGTCACGCGGAATCACGCATAATTTTAAGTCTTTTGCAATAATACACTTTCTAGAATCGCGTTTTCCTTTCCGACGGTGCCAGGCCTCGCATTCTCGCCGTCGGCGGAAGCCGCGGAGCGCAGATTTTCCTCGGCCGGTTCGCCACTCGGAGATGCCCATCCGCTGCCCTTCTCGTTGTACCGGCCCGCGAGGGATGGGCGGGCATTACGCCATAACCAGAAAATTGATGTGATTTTTTAAGTTTGACGATTTTTATTTGGTAATTTACGGATCGAGGGCCAGGGAACGCGCCCGGGCGCACCTGTCGGGATTTCTGATGAAGCTGAATCCGCCCATGGCCATCGGAGCGTTCCGCGAACCTGCTTCGGCCATGTGTTGCCGCACCGCCTGATCGCCGCCAGCGCCTTCCCGTCAGCCCTAGGTTTCCGTCGCGGCCCGCCCTCGCCGCGCGCCCTGCTTGGAGCATCGCCATGTCCGGCCAGGCCATCGCCGCCACCGCCTCCCCATCTGCCACCCCGGCCAGGGCGCCGCGGCGCGGCCCGCCGTTGCATCGCCGGCTGATCAATGTCCGCCGTTTCCTGGTGCCGGTGCTGCTCGTCATCCTCTGGCAGCTCGCCGCCGATGTCGGGCTGATCTCGACCCGGCTGCTGGCGCCGCCGGCCGCGATCGCGAGTGCCGCCTGGGAGCTGATCGCCTCCGGCGAGCTGCCCTATCACCTGCTGGTGTCACTGCAGCGGGTGGCGATCGGCCTGGCCATCGCGCTCACTGCTCGGGTCTCGCTCGGGCTGATCGCCGGGCTCTCCAAGCTCGGCGAGGATGCGGTGGACGCCACGCTGCAGATGCTGCGCGCCCTGCCCTTCCTGGCCCTGGTGCCGCTGTTCATCCTCTGGCTCGGCATCGGCGAGGCGACCAAGATCGCGCTGGTGGCGCTCGGCGCCACCTTTCCGATCTACCTGACGCTGTTCGGCGGCATCCGCGGCGTCGACCCGAAGCTGCTGGAGGCGGGGCGCATCCTCGGCCTCAACCGTGCCGAGCAGATCCGCCACATCATCCTGCCCGGCGCGCTGCCGCAGGCGCTGGTCGGGTTGCGCTATGCGCTCGGCACTGCCTGGCTCAGCCTCGTGGTCGGCGAGCAGATCAACGCGACTGCCGGCATCGGCTTCCTGGTGATGGATGCGCGGGAATTCCTGCGCACCGACATCATCCTGGTGGGCCTCGTCGTCTACGCGCTGCTCGGCCTCGGCGCCGATCAGCTCGTGCGCGCGCTGGAACGGCGGACCCTCGCCTGGCGTCCCTCGCTGATCCGCGAGGCCTGAGCATGAACGCCATCGTCGAACTCCGTGCCCTGTCGCGCCGCTTCCACGGCCCTGCCTCGCAGCCCGTGCTGGACCGCATCGACCTCACCATCGCGCCCGGTGAATTCGTGGCGCTGCTCGGGCGCAGCGGCTCCGGCAAGACCACGCTGCTGCGCACCCTCGCGGGCCTCGATCCGGTGACCGAGGGCAAAGCCCGCCTGCCACAGCGCCGCGCCGTCGTGTTCCAGGAACCGCGCCTGCTGCCCTGGAAGCCGGTCTGGGAGAATGTGGCGCTCGGCCTGCCCGGCAGCCTCGGCGCCACGCGCGGCCACGCGCTGCGGGCGCTGCGCGAGGTAGAACTGGCGCACCGCGCGCAGGCCTGGCCGCTGACCCTGTCGGGCGGCGAGGCGCAGCGCACCGGCCTTGCCCGCGCCCTGGTCCGCGACCCCGAGCTGCTGCTGCTCGACGAGCCCTTCGCCTCGCTCGACGCGCTCACCCGGCTGCGCATGCAGTCCCTGGTCGGTGAGCTTTGGCAGGCACATCAGCCGGCCGTGCTGCTGGTCACCCATGACGTGGAGGAAGCGCTGCTGCTCGCCGACCGCGTTCTGGTGCTGGCACAGGGCCGGCTGATCGAGGATGTGTCGGTGCCGCTGCCGCGCCCGCGCCGCCGCGCCGCCGCGGACTTCGACGCGCTGCGGCTCCGCCTGCTCGGCGCGCTCGGCGTCGACGAGGACGGCAATGACGCCGCGAAGGCGGCCTGAGATGAGCGTGCATGGATTCCCGGCGCAGCGATGTCGGCGCGGAGGCTGGCCTCACCGAACCGCCACCATCAGGGATGACCACCATGAGCCTGCATATCACCGGCATGATCTGGGCCCACCCCACCTCCGACCTCGAGGTACAGGAAGGCCCGGCCTTCCAGCCCGACCACATCACCCGCATCACCCGCCTGCATGAGGAGGGCGGCTTCGACCGGGTCCTCGCCGGCTATTGGACCAATGCGGCGGACGGCTTCCTCGTCCTCGCCCATGCCGCCGCCGTCACCACGCGGCTGAACTTCCTGCTGGCGCACCGCCCGGGCTTCGTCGCGCCGACGCTCGCCGCGCGCAAGCTCGCGACGCTCGATCAGCTCACCGGCGGGCGCCTCGCGCTGCACGTCATCTCCGGCGGCGAGGATGGCGACCAGCGGAAGGACGGCGACTACGAAACCCACGAGGCGCGCTACCGCCGCACCGACGAGTTCCTGGAGATCCTGCGCCGCATCTGGACCGCCGATGCGCCGATCGACCATGCCGGCGAATTCTACCGCTTCGAGCAGGCCTGGTCGGACATCCGGCCGGCGCAGAAGCCCTATCTGCCGATCTTCTTCGGCGGCGCCTCCGACATCGCGCTACGGGTCGCGGCGCGCCACGCCGATGTCTATGCCCTGTTCGGCGAACCGCTGGCCGAGACCCGCACCGTGCTCGACCGCATGCGCGCGGCGGTGCCTGGGGCGCGGAAGCTCGCCTTCTCCTGGTCGAATCGCCCGATCATCGGGGCGACCGAGAAGCAGGCCTGGGAGAAGGCGCATGACATCCGAGACCGCGCCATCGCCAAGCTGAAGGCCAGCGGCACCACGGGGTTGATCGCCGCCGGCCAGGCGGTGAATTCCCAGCGCCTGGTCAGCCTGTCCCAGCGTGGGGTGGTGCATGACGAAAGGCTCTGGACTGCGATGGCCGGCGTGCTCGGCGGCCGCGGCAACAGCACGGCGCTGGTCGGCACCGCCGAGCAGGTGGCGCGGTCCCTGCTGCGCTACCGCGGCCTCGGGATCTCCCACTTCATCCTGCGCGGCTGGGATCCCCTGCCCGATGTCGCGCAATACGGGCGGGAGCTGATCCCGCTGCTGCGTGAGCTGGCCGATGCCGAGGATCGCCGCCGCGTCTCCGTCGCTATCCACGCTGCTGCCGAGTGAGCCTCCGATGACCGGAGGGCCGAGAGGCCCGGAGGTCTGAATCGGATGCTCCACTGACTTGAAAGGACCGCCATGACCATCGCCATGTCCCGCCGTGCGCTGCTCGGCGCCGCCACGCTGCTCGCCACCCCCGCCATTGCCCGTGCCCAGGCCGCACCACGCACGCTTCGCGTCGGCAACCAGCGCGGCGGGCTGCGGTCGCTGCTGGAAGTCTCCGGCCTCGCCCGCGACCTGCCCTACCGGATCGAATGGAGCGAGTTCCCTGCCGCCCAGCCGCTGCTGGAGGCGTTGAACGCCAATGCCGTCGACCTCGGCAGCATGGGCGACCTGAATTTCTTCAGCGTCTACTCCTCCGGTGCGCCGATCAAGGCGATCGCCGCCACGCGGTCCGACGGTGCGTCGCAGAACATTGTGGTGCGCGGCGACAGCCCGATCCGCAGCGTGGCCGATCTGCGCGGCAAGCGCATCGCCGCGGCGCGCGGTGGCTGGACCCACTATTCGCTGCTCGCAATCCTGCACAAGGCGGGGATCCCCTTCTCCGATGTGCGCTTTGCCTGGCTGTTGCCGGCGGAAGCCGCCCTTGCCTTCCGCACCGGAGAGGTGGACGCTTGGTCGGTCTGGGAACCCTATACTTCACTGGAAGTCCTGAACTTCAACGCCCGGGTGCTGGCCGACGCGCGCGGCCTGACGCCGTCGGCGAGCGTGCTGGCGGTGCACAACGACGCGCTGACGCAGCGGCGGGAGCAGCTTCTGGACTTCGTGCGGCGCAATGCGCGCGGCTGGGCCTGGGCCCAGGGCAACCGGGACGAATATGCCCGCTTCACCGCGCAGATCATCCGCCAGCCGGTGCCGGTGATCCAGCGTGCCTATGAGGTGAGCCAGACCCGCGCGGTGCCGATCGACGATGCCCTGGTGCGCGAGTTCCAGACGGCGGTCGACCAGGCGCAGGCCTGGGGCGTGGTGCCGCAGCGCGTGACCGTCGCCGAGGCCGTCGATCAGAGCTTCAGCCGCGATCTGGGGGCATGACGCCATGACCAGCTTCATCACGCGCCGTAGCCTTGCGGTCGGCACCGCCACCCTGCTCGCGGCACCCTCCATCGCGCGCGCTCAGGCGCCGCCGGTGCTGCGCATCGGCAACCAGAAGGGTGGGCTGCGGTCGCTGCTGGAAGCCTCCGGCACCGCGAACAGCCTGCCCTATCGCATCGAGTGGAGCGAGTTCCCGGCGGCGGCACCGCTGCTGGAGGCGTTGAACGCCGGCGCGCTCGACCTCGGCTACCAGGGCGACCTCGCCTTCCTCACCGTCTTCGCCTCCGGCGCACCGCTGCGCGGCATCGGGGTGGCGCGACCCTCGCCCGCCGGACAGGGCATCCTGGTGCGCGATGCCGCGATCCGCAGCCTCGCCGACCTGCGCGGCAAGCGGATCGCCGGCAATCGCGGCGGTTGGGGGCATTACCTGATCCGCGCAGCGCTCAAGCGCGAGGGCATCCTGCCGGAGGAGGTGACGATCAACTTCCTGCCGCCGACCGATGCGCTGCTCGCCTTCCGCTCCGGTGCCGTCGATGCGTGGGCGATCTGGGAACCTTATATCTCCGTCGAGATCCAGCAATTCGGGGCGCGCACCCTGGTCGATGGGCGCGGCCTGACGCCCTCGATCATGTTCGTCTCCGCGCATGAGCAGGCGATCCGCGACAAGCGGCCGCTGCTCGCCGATTTCCTCCGCCGCTTCGCGACGGGCTGGGACTGGGCGCGGACCCATATCCCGGACTATGCCCGCTACAATTCCGCGCTGACCCGCATCCCGGAGTCGGCGCTGCGCCGCGCCTATGAGATCGAGGCGACGGCGGCCGCGCCGCTCGACGCCGCGCTGGTGCGGGAATTCCAGGCGGCCGCCGACAATGCGCTGGAGTTCGGCCTGCTACAGCGCCGCGTCGACGTGGCGCGCTCGGTCGATCTCGGCTTCACCCATCAGCATGCCGGTTAAGGAGCGCAGGTCATGACCCGTCGTCCGGAAACCCTGGCGCTGCATGCCGGCTGGCGCGCGGATGCCACCAACGGTGCCGTCGCGGTGCCGATCTACCAGACCACCTCCTATCAGTTCGCCGACAGCGCCCATGCGCGGAGCCTCTTCGGGCTGGAGCGGCTCGGCTTCATCTATTCCCGCACCGGCAACCCGACCGTCGATGTGCTGGAGCGGCGCCTGGCGGCGCTGGAAGGCGGCGCCGGCGCGCTGGCGCTCGCTTCCGGCCAGGCGGCCTCGGCCTTCTCCGTGCTGGGGCTGGCGCAGGCGGGGGATAACATCGTCTCCTCCACCGACCTTTATGGCGGCACCTGGAACCTCTTCGCCAATACCCTGAAGCGGCAGGGGATCGAGGTGCGCTTCGTCGACCCCGCCGATCCCGAAAGCTTCGCGCAGGCGACCGACGCCCGCACCCGCGCCTATTACGGGGAGACGCTGCCGAACCCGAAGCTCGCGGTCTTCCCGATCGCCGAGGTGGCGGCTATCGGCCGGCCGCTCGGCATCCCGCTGATCCTGGACAACACGGCGGCACCGCTGATCGCCCGGCCCTTCGACCATGGGGCGGCCATCATCGTCTATTCCGCGACCAAGTATCTTGGCGGGCACGGCACCTCGATCGGCGGCGCCATCATCGATGGCGGCGGCTTCGACTGGACCGCGCATCCCGAGCGCCAGCCCGCCCTGACCACGCCGGACCCGAGCTACCACGGCGCGGTCTGGACGGAGGCGGCACCGAAGCTCGGCGTACCGCCCTATATCGCCGCGGTCAGGAGCTCCGTGCAGCGGGACCTCGGCGCGCCGCTCTCGCCCTTCAACGCCTTCCAGATCCTGCAGGGGATCGAGACGCTGCCGCTCCGCATCCGGCAGCATTCGGAGAATGCCGCGGCCGTCGCGGCCTGGCTGGCGGAACGCAATGACGTGCTGCGGGTGATCCATCCATCGCGGCAGATCGGCGAGCCGCGGGCGCGCGCCGAACGCTACCTGCGCGGCGGCCAGGGCGGCCTGGTCGGCTTCGAGCTGCGCGGCGGCGCCGCGGCCGGCGCCCGCTTCATCGATGCGCTGGAGCTGTTCTATCACGTCGCCAATATCGGCGACGCCAGGAGCCTGGCCATCCATCCGGCCAGCACCACACACAGCCAGCTCCCGCCCGAGGACCAGTTGGCGACCGGCGTGACGCCGGGCTATGTGCGCCTTTCGATCGGGCTCGAGCATATCGACGACATCATCGAGGATCTCGACCAGGCGCTGGCGGCCGCCACCCTGCCGATCGCCGCCGAATGACCATCGGAGCCAGCATGTCCGCCGACATCAGTTTCGCCCTGCCGCTTCTCGATCTCCGCCGCCTGGACGGCGATGCCGCCACCCGCGCGGGGTTCCTCGCCGAGCTTCGGGCGGCGGCGCGCGATGTCGGCTTCTTCTACCTGGCGGGACACGGTGTCGACCCGGCGCTGGAAGCCGCTGTCGTGGCCGAGGCGAACCGCTTCTTCGCCCTGCCGGAAGCCGACAAGCTTGCCGTTCAGATGGTCCATTCGCCGCATTTCCGCGGCTACAACCGCGCCGGTCAGGAGCTCACCCGCGGCCAGCAGGATTGGCGCGAGCAGTTCGACATCCACGCCGAGCGCGAGCCCTGGCCGCAGACGCCGGGCGCACCGGCCTGGACGCGGCTGCAGGGCCCGAACCAGTGGCCGGCCGCGCAGCCCGGGCTGCGCACCGCGCTGCTCGGCTGGCAGGCGGCGCTGACCCAGGTCGCCATCCGGGTGGTGAGCGCCTTCGCCGAAGCGTTGGAGCAATCACCGGACGCGCTGGCCGCGATCTATGACGGCTCCCCCAATCAGACGATGAAGATCATCCGTTACCCCGGCCGTGACGCCGCGGAGAGCGACCAGGGTGTCGGCGCGCACAAGGACAGCGGGCTGCTGACTTTGCTGCTGCAGGATGCGGTCGGCGGGCTGCAGGTGCAGGGCAGGGATGGCTGGATCGACGCCGTGCCGGTTCCGGGCACTTTCGTCGTGAATATCGGGGAGCTGCTGGAGCTCGCCTCCAACGGCTACCTGCGGGCCACCGTGCATCGCGTGGTCAGCCCGAAGGGACGCGACCGCCTGTCGGTCGCTTTCTTCCTTGGCGCGCGGCTGGACGCGACCGTGCCGGTGCTGACGCTGCCGCCGCACCTGGCGGCGGAGGCGACCGGACCGACCGCGGATCCGGACAATCCCCTGTTCCGCAATGTCGGCGAGAACTACCTCAAGGGCCGGCTGCGCTCGCACCCGGATGTGGCGCAGCGGCACCACGCGGACCTGCTCCAGCCCGCCGCCACGCCCTGACCGGCGAGCTTGGCAGGGATCGCCGCAACCGGTCTGTGACGGCCATCACGTCGCAAATTCGATTATTCAGCAAAATATGATACAGCACCGGGCGGCGCAAGAGCGCCGTTCGTGCAAAATGGCGCGCACCATCATGGTGTTTGACGACTTTATTAAACTTAGCGTAACGTTTTGTCTCTCCCAAGTCATAATGACATTCGGTCCAGCCACGCTGGAAAGGACGCGTGATGACGGCAGCGCCGAACGTGGACGGTATTCGCCTCGACAAGCGGCGCGCACGGGCGGAGCCGGCGGCAACGATGCGGTCGGCTGTGCGGCAGCCCGGGCACCGGCTCTATATGGCCCTGCTCATCGCCTGCACCGTCCTCCTCGTGCCGGTCGCGATCGGGATGCAGCGGAGCGGGGAGCTCGGTGGCGATGGCCCCTTTTACTGGGGCGTGCAGCAGGCGCTGCTCCAGCATGGCTGGTTCAGCATTCCCGACGACATCGCCACGGCGGTCGCCAGCATGGAGCGCCGCCCGAATCTGGATGGTGAAGGCCGCCTCATCCAAGGCCTCGACGGCGCGCGCTACGCTGTCCATTTCTGGCTCTATCCGTTGCTGTCGGTACCGTTCGCCCTGCTGCTGCAACTCGCCGGGGTCGCGACGACCCACGCCTTCCCATTGCTGAATGCCGCCAGCTTCGGCGTGGCCATTTGGGTCCTGCACCGCTCACCGAGGCTCGACCTGACCGGGAAATGCGTTGTGCTGACCTCCTTCGCCACGACGACCATCAATTGGTATGTCGCCTGGTCGCACCCGGAGGTCTTCACCGCCTGCCTGCTGCTCATGGCATCCCTGATGCTCCTGGAGCGGCGCCACTTCTGCGCCTCGCTGTTGGCGGCGATCGCGTCGCTGCAGAATCCCTCCGCCATCCTGCTGCTCGGCGCCATCGCCCTGGTGGCGATCGCCGATGCCATCGCCGGCGCCCGCCAGGCGCCGATCGCGCGAGCGCTGCTGCAAGCCGGCCTGCGCATCGGGGGCGGCGCGGTCATCGCCGTGCTGCCCTATCTCTACGGGCTCGCCGTGCTCGGCGTCGCCAACCCGATCCTGGCCAATGGCTATGTCGATTTCAGCCAGATGACCGGGCGCAAGCTGCTGTCGCTGATCTTCGACTGGAACCAGGGCCTGGTCATCGCCTTTCCCTTCCTCCTGACGCTGCTAGTGGGCGTGATTGTCCTGCGGATGCGGCATGCGGGGTGGCGCGGCCTGCTGCGGACCGAGGATGCGCTGCTTCTCGGCATGCTGGCCATGGCCTTGCCGGTGCTGACGCAGGTCAACTTCAACGCCGGCCAATACTATGCGTCCCGATACCTCGCCTGGCTGGTGGCGCCAGGCATCATCTGGGCGGGCCTGCAGGTCCAGGGCCCCTACGCCCGCGGCGGGTTGTGGGCCTGGTTCATCGGCTTCGGCTTCTATGCCGCGAATTTCGGGCTCTTCCTGGCCCAGAAGCTCCACTACGTGCTGACCGTGATGCGCGTGGGCGGGCTGCCTTACGAGGACCAGCTCGTGATGAAGCCCATCGCCGCGCTCCTTCTGGCGGCGATGCCCGCGGCCTATGACCCCTGGCCCGAGATCTTCATCGAACGCACCCTCTACCGGGAACTGACCGTCGAGGAGATCCGCGGAAGCCGCATCGAAGCGGTGGGGTATCCCGCCGGCGGAGGCAGGTTCACGAAGGTCATCACGCGACAGCCTGAGTTGAGCTTCGTGGCGGCGCGGCTGTGCCCGGGCGGAGAAGCCGTCGCCGAAAGCAGCCCCGACGCGCCGCGGTTCTCGGCCGCGGGACCTGGATATTTCTACCTCGATGGCGCGCTGCGGTGCCGGCCGCTGCAACCACCGCGACAGCCCCGATGAGGGCGCCCGTATGATTTGTTTCCGTTGACGCTTCCCGCAACGCAATATAAAAAAAGAGCAACTTTCCATGCTTTGATACCCCGCAACCCCCACCAGCGCCGCTGGACAGGAAGCCTGGAAATGCTGGCATCCCCTGATACTATGGAGTTGATTCGCAGCGGCGACGCTCGAATCGCGACGCCGCTATGTGTCGATCTCGATGGAACTCTCATTTTTAGCGACACGCTGGTGGAGGGGCTGCTCAGCGGCCTGACCCATCCGCAGCAATTGCCGCGCATGCTCGCCGGCAACCGGGCGGCGCTGAAGCGGCGCGTCGCCGAGGTTGCTCCCGTCGATCCGCGGACGCTGCCCTACAACACGGGATTCCTCGCCTTTCTCAAGGAGCAGAGAGCGGCGGGGCGATACCTGGTGCTCGCCACCGCGGCCGACGCGCAGATCGCCCAGGCCATCGCCGGACATCTCGACCTGTTCGACGAGGTGATCGCCTCGGACGGGCAACGGAATCTGAAGGGCGAGGCGAAGGCGGCGGCGCTGGTCGAGCGCTTCGGCGAGAAAGGCTTCGCCTATGCCGGCAACGACCGCAGCGACCTGCCGGTCTGGAAGGCCGCCCGCAGCATCATCATCGTGAACGCATCGCGCAGCACGCGGGAGCAGGCGCGGATCGGCGCCGAGGTGGAAGCCGAGTTCGGCGGCCGCCCCGCCCCGCTGCGTTCCATGATCAAGGCCATGCGGCCGCATCAATGGGCCAAGAACGTGCTGGTCTTCGTGCCGATGGTGACCGCGCATGCGCTCGGCGAAGCCGCGGCCTGGACCGGCGCCCTCGGCATGTTCGTCGCTTTCTGCGTCACCGCGTCGGGCATCTACATCCTCAACGACCTCAGCGATCTCGCCGCCGATCGCCGGCATCCGCGCAAGCGCCTGCGGCCCTTTGCCAGCGGTGCCCTGTCCCCCGCCGTTGGGGTGGCCATGGCGGCGATGCTGCTCGCGCTCGGCATCGGCCTGTCGGCGGCGACGGGGACGCTCGCGATCATCGCGATCTACGCCATCGCCTCGGTCAGCTATTCCGTGGCGCTGAAGGAATTCCCGCTGGTCGACATCTTCATGCTTGCCGGCCTCTACACGGTGCGCGTGCTCGGCGGCGGCGTCGCATCGGGCCATACCGCCTCGCTCTGGCTGCTCGCCTTCTCGGGCTTCCTCTTCCTCAGCCTGGCGCTGGTGAAGCGGGTGGAGGAGATGACGGCGGTCGCGCGCTCGAGCGGCAACCGCACCGCGGCACGGCGCGGCTATTTCCCGGGCGACATCCCGATCCTGCAGACCTTCGGCTGCGCCTCCGCTTTCGCCTCCGCCGTGGTGCTGGCGCTGTTCGTCGGCAGCACAGCGGCCTCCGCGCAATACGGCTCGCCGGAGCTGCTCTGGGGCATCGTGCCGCTGATCCTGTTCTGGCAGTGCCGGCTCTGGCTCTCGACGGTGCGCGGCCACATGCATGACGATCCCATCGTCTATGCGGCGCACGACTGGGTGTCCTGGATCGTCGCCGGCTGCGTCTTCGCGCTGGTGCTGGCCGCCGATTCCAATCTCGCGCATATCCTCTGACCGCGACCGGCATGACCACAGGCACGCTCATCCTCATCCTCGTCAGCGTCACGCTGTCGGCGGTGGCGCAGATCGCCTTCAAGTTTGGCGTCACGGCGGCCGGCGGGCAGGGCAATGGCGGCGGCCCCGCCGCCGGGCTGATCGGCGCCCTGCTGACCCCGGGCGTGCTTGGCGGGCTGGCGCTCTACGGCCTCGGCACCCTGCTCTGGCTGACGGCACTCGGGCGGGTCGAGGTGTCGCAGGCCTATCCCTTCGTCGGGCTCGGCTTCGTGCTGACCGCCGTGCTGGGGGCGATGCTGTTCGGTGATACGCTGAGCGCACAGCGGCTGTTCGGCATCCTGCTGGTCATCGGGGGCATCGTCCTTGTCGCCCGCAGTTGATCCGGGCGCTCCGCCGGCACGGGCGTGGCGCCTGGCGCTGCTCGCGCTCCTGATCCTCGGCGCACTGCTCGGCGGCCGTGACCTGATCCGTGCCGCCGATCTCGGTTATGTCCTCACCGCCGCCTTTGATTCCTGGACGCCGATGATCCGGGCGCTGGACCTGCTGCGGGGGTCGGAAGGTGCTGCGCTCTACGAGCGGCTCTTCTTCGCCGAGCAGACCAAGTTCCAGTACCCGCCGACCAGCCTGCTGCCGATCGACCTGCTGGGCGCGATCATGCCGCTCAGCCTGGCGAACCTGAATCTGCTGAACCTGGCACTGGCGCTGCTCAACGCCGCGGCGCTCGCACTTCTTACCCGGTTCGTCTTCCGCGCCGCGCCGACGCCCGCTTTCGACCTGCGCTGGCTGCCGGCCCTGGCCTTCGCCGCAGCCCTGCTGTTCCAGCCCTTCACCCGCGCCTTCGTGCTCGGCCAGATCCAGATCTGGATCGACCTGGCGGTGACGCTGGCCTGCCTGCTCTGGTGGACCGGGCGCCGGGGCGCCGCCGGCGTGCTGATCGGCCTCGCCTGCGCCATCAAGCCGCAATTCGGGATGCTGCTGCTCTGGGCCCTGCTCTGGCGCCGCTGGGATTTCGTCGCCGGCTTCCTGGCCGCAGCCCTGCCGGTCGCGGCGATCTCGGTCCTGCGCTTCGGCTGGCACAACCACCTCACCTATCTCGAGGTGCTCTCCTTCATCGCCCGGCATGGCGAATCCTTCCATGCCAACAATTCGGTGAACGGCATCGTCAACCGGCTGCTGTTCAACGGGCCGAACCTCACCTGGGACCCGAACGCCTTCGCGCCCTACCACCCGGTCGTCCACGCCGCGACGCTGCTGGCCAGCCTCGCCTTCCTGGCGCTGCCGCTGCTGCCGGCGCTGCTGTGGCGGAGGGGGCAGCCGCGCGTCTTCGATTTCGGCTTCGCCCTGCTCTGCTTCACCATGGCGTCGCCGATCGCCTGGGAGCACCACTATGGCGTGATGCTGCCCCTCTATGTCCTGGCCCTTCGCTTCACCCTGGTCGAGGCACCCGCTGCGTCCCGGCCCCGCCTGCTGACGCTGCTCGCGCTGTCCTGGGTGCTGGCGGCCGGCCGGATCCCGCTTCTCGGCGCGCTCAGCGGCACGCCCCTCAATATCCTGCAGGCGCATCTGTTCCTGGGCGCCGCGCTGTTGCTCGGCGTCCTCGGGGTCGCCGTGTATCGCCGGCAGGATGCGCGCGCGCCGGCCTCGGACGCGCCGCATCGGGGAGGCCTTTCCTCGCCGGCGCGATGACGCCGCAGGCGCCGTCCTATCCCGCGCCCTGCCCTTCATCCGAGACGATCCGGCCATCCACCAGATGGATGCGCCGCGTCGCCCGCCCGGCCAGCTCCGCGTCGTGGGTGACGGTGATCACCGCCCGCTCCCCGCTCCGCGCGAGTTCGGCGAAGATGTCGAACACCGCCGCCGCGTTCTTGGTATCGAGGTTGCCGGTCGGCTCATCCGCCAGCAGCAGCGCCGGGTCGTTGGCGAGCGCGCGCGCGATGGCGACCCGCTGGCGCATGCCGCCGGAGAGCTGCTCCGGCAGCTTCGCCGCCGCATCCGCGAGGCCGAGCATGCCGAGCAGCTCCATCCCGCGCGCCCGGGCCGTGCGCTCGTCCAGCACGCCGCGCCGGCGGATCGGGATCAGCACGTTGTCGAGGGCCGAGAATTCCGGCAGCAGGAAATGGAACTGGAACACGAAGCCCAGCCGCGCCAGCCGCAGCGCCGCGAGCGCGTCGCCCGAGAGCCCCGTGGTGTCGCGCCCTTCCAGCCGCACCCGTCCGACGCTCGGCCGATCGAGCAGGCCGAGCAGATAGAGCAGCGAGGATTTGCCCGATCCGGAGGGGCCGGTGATCGCGACGAATTCCCCGCCACTGACCGAGAGCGTCGCGCCCTGCACCAGGACCGGCCCTTCCGGCAGCTTCCGGGTGACATCCTCGGCGTCCAACAGGGTCATGCGGCGCCTCGCACCACCTGCACGGGATCGAGCCGTGCCGCGCGGCGGGCCGGGATCACCGCGGCGATCCCGGCGGCCAGGATCGCGAAGCCCGAGGCCACCGCATAGATCTGCCACTCCCGCGCCATGATGAAGCGGTCATTGCCCGAGGGCGCGTCGACGCCGAAGCGCACCTGGGCCAGGCCTTCGATCATGAAGGTGCCGATCACACAGCCGAGCACCGCCCCCAGCACGCCGGCGACCAGCCCCTGCAGCAGGAAGAGAAGCTGGATGTCGCGTTCGGTGAAGCCGAGCGATTTCAGGATCGCGATGTCGCGCGTCTTCTCGAACACCACGGTCGAGATGATGTTGTAGATGCCAAAGGCCGCGACCAGCAGGATGGCGCCGGTGACGCTGTACATGATCGCGTTCTGGATCACGAAGATGTTCAGGAAATTGGCGTTCTGCTCCTCCCAGCTCTCGGTGCGGTCGCCGAAGCGCGCTTCGATCTCCCGCGCCAGCGTCTCGGCGCGGGTGACGTCGGCCAGGCGCAGCACGATCTGGTTCACGACATTCGATCGGTCCTGCAGGATCTGGTTCACCTTGAGCAGCGAATAGCCCTGCCCCTGGTCGAGCCCGACGATGCCAGTGCGAAAGATGCCGACGATCTTCATCTGCAAGGCGACGCCGCGCGGCGACACCGCGTTCACCGTATCGCCCAGGACGACGCCGAGGCGCTGCGCGAGGCCGACGCCGATGATGAGGCCATTGGCGGTGCTGCGCAGATCCTCGATCCGGCCCTGGGTCATGTCCTTGCCGAGATTGGCGACCTGCACGTAGCGCTGCGGATCGATGCCGGTGACGGTTGCGGAGACGTCGCGCGAGCCATAGCGCAGCAGCGCCGAGCCGGTCAGGATCGGCGCCGCGGCGACCCCGGGCATGGCTTCGAGGATCGCGATCTTGTCGCCGGCGGCGCGGATGCCGCGGATGCGGTCTACCGGCTTCACGCCGTTCAGCGCGATCGCCGCTTCCGGATAGGCGATCTCGACCGCCTGGGGCAGCGGGTTCCGCCGCTCGTCCTTGATCGTGATGTGCGGCTGCACGTCGATGATCTGGGATACGAAATAGGTCTGGAAGCCGCGCATCAGGGAAGCGATGGCGATGAAGAAGGCGACACCCAGCGCGACGCCGGAGACGCTGACCAGCGTCTGCCGCCGCCGCCGCGCCAGCATCCCGCGCGCAAGGGCGAGCAACAGCTTCATCGCTGCGCGGGCCCGGCGACGGCGCCGCCGGCGCGCAGCCTCACATGCTGGCCATCGGCGAGGCGGGCCGGCGGGTCGAGCACCACCGAGTCGCCGGGGCTCAGCCCATCCCGGATCTCGACCGCGCGGGCCCCTTGCACGCCGATGGTGACCGGGCGGCGGCGCACCAGCTCCTTCTCGATCACGAAGACATGGCCGTCGCGAAGCGCCGCGGGCGGGATCAGCGTCGCGGTCGTCTCCTCCCGCAGCACGATATTGGCTTCGACCGACATGCCGATATGCAGCGGGGTGTCGTCCGGCAACGCCATGCGGACGCGGTAGGATTTGCGCGTGGTGTCGCCCTTGGGCGTGATCTGCGTCACCGTGGCGGGCAGCACCCGGCCGGGAAAGGCATCGGCGCGGAGCAGGACGCGCTGGCCGACGCTGACGCGCGCGATATCCTCCTCATCCACCTCGGCATTGATGCGGAGCGGGCGCGGCTCTCCCACCCAGAACAGGGCATCGGGGACATCGGCGATCTGGCCGGGTTCGACATCGCGGCGCAGCACCGTGCCATCGGCATGGGCGCGCACCACGAGGTCATCGAGGCGGCGGAGGCTGGCATCGAGCAGGGCGCGGGCGGCGCGAGCCTCGCTTTCGGCACGGTCGAGCTGGGCGCGGGCGGCGATGTCGCGCGCCACCAGGGTACGGATGCGCTGCAGGTCTTCCTGCGCGAAGGCGGCACGCGCCTCCGCCTCGGCCACCCGGGCGGCGGCTTCCCGGTCGTCGAGCTGCACGAGGGGCTGGCCGGTGGTGACCCGGTCCCCTTCCTCGACCAGCACCCGCATGACGCGGCCCCGGATGGCAGGGCCTACCCGGGCCCACTGCACGGGCTCGACATTGCCGGTGGCGTAGATGGCTTCGAGCGCCGGCCCGCGCGTCGCGACGGCGATGGCCACGGTGGGCGGCAGGGTCCACCAGAAGGCGGCGGCGCCGACGGCCGATACGAGCAATGAGAGGATCAGCAGGCGACGGCGCATGGCGGGAGGCATGTAGCACGCCCGCGCCGCCAACGCTTGTCGTGGGCGCGGGTGCACGGTATAGGCGCCGCCGGAACTTCGTTTGTTCGTGTGAGTCAGGCTTTCCGGCCTAATCCGGCCGCCAGCCATAACAGGGCCGACATAGCTCAGCGGTAGAGCAACTGATTCGTAATCAGTAGGTCCCCAGTTCAATCCTGGGTGTCGGCATTCCTTTTCAATGGGTTATGGGCTGCGGCCTGTCCCGACTCGCCCGCCTGGGCGGGCTGGGAAATCACGGCCGCCTTCCCTCGCTGCGCAGCGGCCGATCAATCCCTCAGGGCCTGACCGCCGGCGTTTCCACCTCCAATCCTGCGGCGCGGGAGGCGAGGAATAGCTCGATCGCGACGTATTCCGGCGAGCCGTAGCTGAAAGGCTCCGCCCGCACGCCCGTCATGCAGCCGCGCAGCCGGCGCTGCAGCGAGCCGATGGTCTGCCATTCCAGGCGGTACAGCGGATATCCCGTTGGATGCGCCTGCGGGATGGTGCTCCCGGCCAGGCGGCGGCCGGCCTGGTCGTCATGGCATTGCGCGCAGGAGAGATCGAGCTGGCCGCGCCGCTCGGCATAAAGAGCCTGGCCCCGCTCGCGCGCCGCGGCCAGGCGTGGATCGGATGGCGGGCTGATCGGCAGCCCCCGCGACTGGTGGCCGACATAGGTGGTCAGCGCCAGCAGGTCCTCGCTCTCCCGCGCCAGCGGCGGGGCGCGCTGCCGCGTTTCCCGGCACTGCGCGATGCGGCCCGCGAGGTCGATCGGCGCGGCGCCGGCCTCGTCCCAGGCCGGGTAGCGGGCGGCGACGCCGCGCATCGCCGCCGCGGCGTCGCCGTGGCAGCCTGCGCAGGATTGCCCGGCCGGGCCGGCGGGGCGGTTCCACAGCGCCTCCCCCTCCAGCACCCAGAGCATGCCGGGATTGGCTGTATCGTCCTGCTGCATGGCCTGGGTCTCGCGCGCCATGTCCGCAAAGCCGGAGCGGCGCTCCTCGGCGCCGGCGGAGAGGCAGAGCGGCGCCAGCAGGACGAGAGCCAGGGCGCGCCTCACGCCGCCACCGTGATCTCGCGCGTCTCGGTCTGGTCGAAGCCATTGTCGCCCTGCCAACGCAGCACCAGCGGGCCGGTCACGGTCGCGACGAGGGTGAAGGAGAGGAAGGGATTGGCGGCGATGGCCGGCGACAGCTCGGCGGCGAAGATCTCGGCGCCGTCATAGGTGGCGGTGAAGCGGCGGATGATGTCGCGCGGCAGCACCTCGCCGTCTGCGCCGGGGCGATAGCCGGTTTCCATGCCGTGCTGGATCAGCGTGCGGATGGCGACGACCTCACCGGGCCGGACGCTGCGGGGGATGTTGAGCAGGACGCGCGCCATTCTCAGAGCCCGTTTGGGAATGGTGTGGAGGTGGTCTGGCGAGGCATTTTTCGTTCCTGCCGTCTCGGGTGACGCAGCCGATGCTGGTTGCATCGGCAAGGAGGCCGGGGCGGCAGGGGCGGAAAAGGACCGCCAGACCGCCCCACAGCCATTTCCAAACGGGCTCTCATCCCTCCACGCAGGCGGCGAGGGTGACGACCACCTGCGCGCGGTCCGACCAGAAGCTCCCATCGGAGAGCTCCGCCACGGCCAGCAGCGTCTGCGAGGTGGCGAGGCGGATATGGGTCGCCAGGATCGCGCGTCCGGAGCGCGGCCCGAGCCGCACCGTGATGACGTGCGGCTGCGGGTTGCGCTCATTGAAGACGGCGATGGCGCGGACGTGGTCCGCCTCCGTCATCGGGCTGTCCACGATGACCGAGAGCGGCACTGTGTTGCCGTTTTCCACCAGGGGCGAGATGTCCATCGCCACGCGGCCCGCCTGCACCACCGCGCCACCGGTGAAGCTGCGCAGCGCCTCCGCCATCGCCTCGGGCGAGGCCCAGGCGGCGGGCGGGCGGAGCAGCAGCGCGGGCGCTGCCAGGACGAGGCGGCGGGTCGCGTTCATCGGGAATCCCCATCACGCAGGGTGAGCAGGTAGGCCAGCACGTCCTCGATCTCCTGCGCGCTCAGCACCGTGCGCCCGCGGAAGGCGCTACCGACGCGGTTGAGCCCCTCGGTCCGATAGTAGGAAGGCATGATGCTGTCCGGGTTCAAGCGGCGGCTGTCGACGAGGCGCAGCCGGAGCTGTGCTTCGGACCAGCGGCTGCCGGCGCCCGACAGGTCGGGGGCCAGGTTTCCCTGGAAGCGCTCCTCCGGGAAGGGCCCGGTATGGCACAGCAGACACAGGCCGCGCTGCCGGTCCGCAACGATGGCGCGTCCCCTTGCGGCGTCACCGGGCGTCCCGGTCAGCGGCGCCGGCAGGGCGTCTTCCTGGGCCAAGACGGGACCGGCCAGCAGCAGGAGCGCGGCGAAAAGCCTAGCCGAAGGCATCGGCGGTGATCGTCTCGAACCAGTCCTCGGCATAACCGGCCTCGACCTCGCGCACGGAAGCGGGCGCATCGAGCGGGCTGGTGCCGCCGGCGCCGGGGATATCCGCCAGCACGCCCTCGGCCGGGCGGTACACGCCGGCGACCGAAATGCCGTAGCCGGGTGCAACGAGGCTGTAGCAGGTGTTCAGCAGCCGCGGTTCCGGCACGGGCGCCCCGCGGAGCAGCGCCGTGATGGCATCGGCGCAGACGCGCGCCTGCGCATTGGCGGCGAAGGCGGATTTCGGCATGGCGCCGGCGATGGCCGCGTCGCCGATCACGTGCACGCCAGGCAGCAGCCGGGATTCGAAGCTGCCGGGATCGATCGGGCACCAGCCGCTGCGGTCGGCAGCACCCGCGATGCGCGCGATCTCGCCGGCCCGCTGCGGTGGGATGACGTTGACGACGGCGCCGGCGTGATTGCCGAACTCCGTCACCACCGCGCGCGCGGCCAGGTCGACGCCCGTCACGCGCCCGCCCGCCGAGAGCGGCACGTATTCCAGCAAGCCCGGATAGAGCGAAGCCCAGGCCGCCTCGAAGAGCCGCTGTTTGGAGAACACGTCCTTGGCATCCAGCACCAGCAGCTTCGAGCGCGGCTTCCGGGTCTTCAGGAAATGAGCGATGAGGCTGGCGCGCTCATAGGGGCCGGGCGGGCAGCGATAGGGATTGGCGGGGATGGCCATGACGACCGTGCCGCCATCCTCCATCGCATCGAGCTGGGAGCGCAGCAGCTCCGTCTGCGCGCCGGCCTGCCAGGCGTGGGGCAACACCGACGCGGCGGCCTCGTCATAGCCGGGCAGCGCGTCGAAGCGCAGCGTGATGCCGGGCGCGAGGACCAGGCGGTCATAGGCGAGCACGCTGCCATCGGTGAGCGTGACCCGGCGCGCCGCGGCGTCGACACCGGTTGCAGCCTGATGCACCACGGCGATGCCCTGCGCGCGCAGGGCGTCGTAGCCGAAGCGCTGGCGCTGCAGCGGTCGCAGCCCCGCGATGACGGCGTTGCTGAAGGGACAGGCGGTATAGGTCGCATTGGGCTCGACGAGCGTGACGGCCAGCCCGTTCCGCCGCAGCGCCCGCGCACAGCTCGCGCCGCCAAAGCCGCCGCCGATCACCACGACCGCGGGCGCCGCCTGCGCCAGCGCGGGTGTCGCGAGCAGCCCCGCCAGCGCCCTGCGCGTGACCTTCATCGCACCACCCAGGCCGCGATCGTGCGGCTCTCGGCTTCGGTGAAGCCGCGGGCGAGGCGGTCCATCACGGTGGATGGGCGCGTCCCTTCCCGGAAGGCACGCAACAGGGTCGCGACCTCGGCCGGGTCGCGGCCGCGCAGCGAGGGTATCGCCGCATCCGCGCGCGTCGGCGAATGGCAGCCGAAGCAACCGGAGGCGCCTGGCGGCGCCTCCTCCGCATGGGCCGGCACCGCCAGCAACAACAGCAGCGCCAGGCGCGGCGCCATCGCCGTCACGTCCGGCGGAGGCTCGTGTTCTTCAGCGGCAGATCGCGCACGCGCTTGCCCGTCGCCGCGAAGATCGCGTTAAGCACGGCGGGCGCCGCGACCGCGATGGTCGGCTCGCCCACGCCGCCCCAGAAGCCGCCGGTGGGGGCAACGATGGTCTCCACCTTCGGCATCTCGTCCATGCGCAGCACCTGATAGCTGTCGAAGTTGGTCTGCTCGATGCGGCCGTCCTTCACCGTGCATTCGCCGTAGAGCGCGGCTGACAGCCCGTAGACGAAGGAGCCTTCGACCTGGGCCGCGATCTGCTGCGGGTTCACGGCGTAGCCGGGGTCGGTGGCCGCGACGATGCGGTGGATCTTCAGCGCGCCGGCATCGCTGACCGAGACCTCGGCGCAGGCCGCGACATAGCTGCCGAAGCCGTGCGTCTGCGCCAGCCCGCGGAACACCGGCTGACCATTCACCGGCGCGGCCGGCGTGCCCCAGCCGGCGCGCTCGGCCACCGCGTTGAGCACGGCCAGGTGCTTCGGGTGGTTTCGCATCAGCGCGCGCCGGAACTCCAGCGGATCCTTGCCGGCGGCATGGGCCAGCTCGTCCATGAAGCACTCCAGGTAGATCGCGTTCTGGTTCAGGTTCACCCCGCGCCAGAAGCCGGGCGGCACATGCGGGTTGCGCATGGCGTGGTCGATCAGCAGGTTCGGAATGCCATAGCCGATATCCGCCTCGTTGCTGGCGGCGTTCAGCCCCTGGAACACCACGGGATCACGCCCGTCGCGGATGTTCTGCGGGAAGATGCCGGCGACGATGGACTGGCCGGCGATGCGCATCTGCAGCCCCGTCAGATTGCCTTGCGCATCCAGCCCGGCGGTCAGCTTGCACATGGTGACCGGATGGAACCGGCCCTGCAGCATGTCCTCCTCGCGCGACCAGATGAGCTTGACCGGCGTGCCGGGCATCTGTTTCGCGATGTCCACCACCTGGCGCACCCAGTCATGCACCGCGCCGCGTCGGCCGAAGCCGCCGCCGAGATGGATCTTGTGCACCTCGCAGCGCGCCGGCGGCAGGCCTGCGGCCTCGGCGGCGGCGGCATGCGCGGCCTCGCCGTTCTGGGTCGGCGTCCAGACCTCGCAGCGCTCCGGCGTCCAGACGGCGGTGGCGTTCATCACCTCCATGCAGGCGTGGTTCTGGTGCGGGTAGGAATAGACCGCCTCGACCTTTCGCGCGGCCCCCGCGATCGCGGCCGCGGCATCGCCGGCACGGTTGCCCACGGCCGCCTGCGGGGCGTCGAGTGCCGTCTTCATCACCTCGGCGAACCCCGCGGAAGAGGCCCGGGCATGATCGCCTTCGTCCCAGGTGATGGTCACGGCGTCGAGCGCGGTCTTGGCGCGCCACCAGGTGTCGGCCACCACGGCGACGGCGTAGTCACCGACCCGCAGCACGCGCCGCACGCCGGGCATGCGCTCGGCGGCGGCGGAATCGACGCTGCGCACCTTACCACCGAAGACCGGGCAGGCATGGATAGCCGCGTTCAGCATCCCGGGCAGCGTCAGGTCCATCCCGTAGACCTGGCTGCCGTTCAGCTTGGCCGCGGTGTCGAGCCGCGGCACGGGCTTGCCGGCGAGCTTCCAATCGGCCGGGTCCTTCAGCGGCACCTCCGTCGGTACCGGCAGCCGTCCGGCCGCTTCGGCGACGCTGCCGAAGGTGGCGGTGCGGCCGCTCGGCCCATGGGTGATGACGCTGGCCGCCGCGCGGCACTCGCCAGCCGGGACGGACCAGGCATTGGCTGCGGCCTGCACGAGCATCATGCGCGCCGCGGCGCCGCCCTTGCGCACATACTCATGGCTCTCGCGGATGCCGCGGCTGCCACCGGTGGACATGCTCCCCCAGACCCGGCCGCGCGCCAGGTTCTGCCCGGGGGTCGGGTACTCGGTGGTCACCTTCGCCCAGTCGCATTCCAGCTCCTCGGCGACGAGCTGGGCGAGGCCGGTCAGCGTGCCTTGGCCCATCTCGGACCGGGCGATGCGAATGACGACGCTGTCGTCGGGCTTCACCACGACCCAGGCATTCACTTCGGGTGCCGTCGGCGCGGCCGCGGTCTGGGCAATGGCCTCGTTCGGCAGCGGGATGCGGAAGCCGAGGGTCAGGCCGCCGAGGGCAGCGCCGGCCAGGATGCCGCGGCGCGTGGGCGTGCGGATGGCGTTCATCGGATGTCCCCCCTCAACCGGCCGTGCCGGTGCCAGCGGCGCGCTGGATGCCGGCGATCACCCGGTTATAGGTGCCGCAGCGACAGATGTTCGTGACCTCCTCGCGGATCTGCGCCTCGGTCGGCCGGGGCGTCGCGGCCAGCAGGGCGGCGGCGGCCATGATCATGCCGGATTGGCAGAAGCCGCATTGCGGCACGTCCAGCGCCAGCCAGGCCTGCTGGATCGGATGGCTGCTGTCAGGCGACAGGCCCTCGATGGTGACGATCTTCTGGGTGTCGTCGAACGCCGAGACGGGCGTGGCGCAGGCGCGTGTGGCGGTGCCATCGACATGCACGGTGCAGGCGCCGCACTGCGCGATGCCGCAGCCATATTTGGTGCCGGTCAGGCCGAGCTGCTCGCGCAGCACCCAGAGGAGAGGCGTGTCGTCCTCGACCGCGACCTCGATGACGCGTCCATTGACGTTGAGCTTCGCCATCCTGTCTCTCCTGTCCCGAAGGGGCGCGCTTGCCGCGCGGGTGCTCGGTCGATGCCGAAGCATTCTGCGCAAGACTTATCAGGGCGCGATGCCCTCAAACAATCAAATCCAGCCCGGTGAATGTGGACGACTGCGCGTACCGCAGTCATTTCGCTGTTTGTGATTAATAGTAACGCCGCGCCCTCAGTATCCCCGCCAGACCGAATCCTCCGGCGGCGACCGTGCCGCCGGCTACAGCAGCGCCGCCACCTTGCGCGACAGGGCCGCCGGCCTGGTGATCGGCGCGAAACGGCTGCGCGCGGTGCCGGCGCGGTCCACCAGGAACTTCGTGAAGTTCCATTTGATGGCACTGCCGAACAGCCCACCCTTCTGCTGCTTGAGCCAGGCAAAGAGCGGATGGGCATTGCTGCCGTTCACCTCGATCTTGGCGAAGATCGGGAAGGTCACGCCGAAGCGGCGATCGCAGAAATCCGCGATCTCCTGGTCCGACCCTGGCTCCTGATGGCCGAACTGGTCGCAGGGGAAGGCCAGTACTGCGAAGCCGCGCGGCCCGAATTCCTCATGGAGTGCCTGGAGACCCCGGTATTGCGGGGTGAAGCCGCATTGCGAGGCGGTATTGACGATCAGCAGCGCCTTGCCGCGATAGGCGGCGAGGCTGTGCTGTTCACCGGAGGCAAGCTTCGCCGTGAAGTCATAGACCACCATGGGGTTGCCCCTTGCACTTCTGCGGGCTGTCCAGCGGTTGACATGCCGACACAGAGCAAGATCAGCGATGACAGGCGCCGACAAAATCTTAACCCATTGCGCCGGGAAAGCCGCCATGATCGGCCGTATCGCTTCCCCCGGCGAAAGTTCCCCCCATGCGCGAGTTCCTCATCAAGCTTTCGGTCTGCGCGGCGCTGATCTCCGGCGTCGTGGCGCTGAGTTCGGCGCTTGCTTCGAATGCTGCGGATATCCGGGCGTTCCAGATCGCCTCCTTCGACTGAGGCTGACCGGTCGGCTCAGACCACCCCACTCTCCCGCAGGGCCGCGATCCCCGCGGCATCCAGCCCGAGCAATCCGGTGAGCACCGCCTCGTTGTCCGCACCGATCTGCGGGCCCGTCGAACGCGGCGGCGGCGACCGCCCGTCGATGCGCGGCACCACGCCGGGGTGCAGCATGGTGCCGTGCAGGGGATCCTCCACCTCCCGCACCATGCCGCGGGCGCGGAACTGAGGATCGGCCGCGCAATCCGCGATGGTGAAGGCACGGGTGGCGGGGACGCCGGCGTCCTCCAGCAGTCCCTCCAGCACGGAGCCGTCGATCCCGGCGGCCCAGGCGCCGATCATGGCATCGAGTGCTGCGACATGCCGCACCCGCGCCTGGTTGTCCGCGAAGCGCGGCTCCTCCGCGAGGCTTGGCTGCCCCATCAGCGCCGCGAGCCGCCGGAAGAGCGGATCGGAATTGGCGGCGATCAGCACCCAGATCCCGTCCCGCGCGCGATAGGCGTTGGTGGGCGCGGCCGTCGGGATGCCGCCGCCGGTCGGCTGACGGATGCTGCCGAGCGTGCCGAATTCGGGCAGCGCCCCTTCCAGCAGGCTGAAGACGCTTTCGGTCAGCGCGACATCGACCTCCGCCGCGCTTCCGCCGCCGCGCCGTTCCCGCCGCCAGAGCGCGGCGACGACGCCAAGCGCCGCATAGATGCCGGCGACCGAATCGCCCAGGCTGACGCCGACCCTGACCGGCGGCAGGTCGGTGCTGCCTGGGGGATGGTTGGTCAGGTGCCGAAGCCCGCCGATCGCTTCCCCGATCACTCCGAAGGCCGGCTTGTCGCGACCCGGGCCGTCCTGGCCATAGCCGGAGATGCGGGCGATCACGAGGTCGGGCCGCGCGGCCAGCAGCGCATCCCGCGTCAGCCCCAGCCGATCGAGCTGCCCGGGGCGGAAATTCTCGACCAGGGCGTCGCAATGGCTGATCAGGCCGAGCACGATCTCCCGCGCCTCCGGCTTTTTCAGGTCGAGCGTGATGCAGCGCTTGTTCCGCGCATGGACGGACCACCAAGGCGCATGGCCCTGGTGCCGCGCCCCCCATTGCCGCACCGGGTCGCCCTGCGGTGGCTCGACCTTGATGACCTCGGCCCCGAGATCGCCGAGCAGTCGCGTCGCGAAGGGCGCGGCGACGAAATGGCCGAGCTCCAGCACGCGCAGCCCGGCAAGCGGACCGGCCTCCCCGGTGGCGTCAGGCGAGGGCGTGGCATCGGGCATTGGGCTACTCCGGCTGGATCCGCGCCTCACGCACGACGCGGGTCCATTCGTCGAGCTCGCGGTTGACGCGGGCCTGGATCTCGGCCGGCGGCATGATGCGGATGATGGCGCCCTGCTCCTCGGCGCGGCGGCGGAACTCGGGCGTATCCACCACCGCGTTGCAGCCTTCCGTCAGGCGGCGCAGCACCGGCTCCGGCGTCGCGGCCGGGGCGAAGACGGCGAACCAGCCGATCACCTCAAGCCCCGGCAGGCCGGATTCGGCGAGGGTCGGGACATCGGGCAGCGCCGGGTGCCGCGTCGGCGCGGTGATCGCCAGCGCCTTCAGCCTGCCCTCGCGCACGAAGGGCATCAGCGGCGGCGGCGTGGTCATCATCATCTGCACGCGGCCCGCGACCAGGTCCTGGGTGGCCGGGCCGGTGCCGCGATAGGGCACATGGGTCATGTCCGTGCCGGTGCGCAGCTTCAGCAGCTCGGTGCCGAGGTGCTGGAGCGAGCCGGTGCCGGAGGAGGCGTAGTTCATCACCCCCGGATTGGCCTTGGTATAGGCGACCAGCTCCTGGACATTCGCGGCCGGCACCGAAGGGTGGAGGAAGATCACCTGCGGCGCGTCCAGCAGCAGGGAGACCGGCGCGAAGTCGCGGCGCACGTCGTAGCCGATATTCGGCACGATGGCGGGCGAGCCGACATGATAGCCGGAGTATTGCACCAGCAGCCGCATGCCGTCGGGCCGCGCCCGCGCCACGTCCTGGGTGCCGAGTGCACCATTGGCGCCGGCCTTGTTCTCCACCACGACCGGCTGGCCGAGCTGGCGCGACAGCGGCTCGGCCAGCAGCCGCGCCGCGAAATCCGTGGTGCCGGCGGGCGCGGTCGGCACCACCAGTGTGATGACGTTCGACTGCGCCCGGGCGCCGCCGACTGCCCCGAGCATCCCGGCCGCGACGGCCCCGCGCAGCAACCCGCGCCGCTGCAGCAGACCCGTCTCCCTGCCCCGAATCTCCGACCGCATCATATCCCTCCCATGGCGCGCGCGATTGGCGCGGAAGATGAGGGTTCCACGTCGCCGCGCGAAGCCGCATTTGGCGAGGCGAGGCATCGCGACCGGAGATGGCCACGCGGCGGTGCCTGCCCTTCCGCCCCGGTCCAGGCGTGCGATGATGGTTCGCGGATCGACCACGGCAAGCGCCGGCTGCGATCCGGAAGGGGGGCGAATGGCGGTGTGGCGGCTGGATCTGGTCTCGCTCGATCTGTTCCTGAGCGTGGCGGATGAGGGCAGCATCGCCGCGGCGGCCGAACGCAAGAACATTGCCGCCTCCGCGGTCAGTCGCAGGCTGCAGGAACTCGAGTTGCAGATGGACACGCCGCTGGTGCTCCGCCACGCCCGCGGGGTGAAGCTGACGCCGGCCGGCGAAGCCCTGCACCGGCACGCGGCCAGCGTCTTCGAGCTGCTCTCCCGCATCCGGGACGAGATGGGGGAACATGCACGCGGCGCGCGCGGCCATATCCGGATCGCGACCAACAGCTCGGCCCTCGTCGCCTCCCTGCCGGAGGAGCTGGCACGCTATGCTGAGCGATTCCCGGGCATTCGGCTGGAGATCCAGGAACTGGTCAGCCCGGAGATCGAGCGCCAGGTCCGGGACGGGGTCGCCGATCTCGGCCTGCTCGGCGCCGGCGCGCCCTGCGAAGGGCTCGAGACCCTGCCCTATCGCCGCGACCGACTGCTCGCGGTGGTGCCTGCCGGCCATCCGCTGGCGGCGTGCGACGACATAGGCTTCGGGGAGATGCTGGAATTCCCACAGGTCGGGATGGCGGCGGGCAGTTCGATCCAGCAGATCCTGGTCGAAGCGGCCCGGCGGCTGGGCCGGGAGCTGGATCTGCGGGTCACGGCGAGCAGCTTCGATGCGGTGCGCCGCATGATCCAGGCAGGGCTCGGCATTGCGGTCCTGCCGGAGGCCTGTGTCGAACCCTATGAACGGGTCATGGGCCTGGTCGGCGTGAAGCTGCGCGATGCCTGGTCGGAACGGGCACTCAAGATCTGCGTGCGCGACCTGCGCACGCTTTCCGCCCCGACGCGGCTCTTCATCGAGATGATCGCGGCGGAGCACTGATCGGCCTGGATGCGGTGATGGCACCGCGAGGCCACGCCGGCACGATCAACCACAGCGAGCACATATCTTGGTGATCACCATCTTCGGTTAGGCGCCGTTAACGATTTCCTGATACAGAATCGTATCGGAATTCGGGCTTGCGAGGACACAGCGACCTTGGTTGACCGATGCCCTCAACGAGATTCAGGTCTATTTTAAAGTACTTCGGCTCCACTCGACAATAATCCCTGAGAGCTTCAGGAATATGTTGCCCCTCGTCAGCAATGATGCGGTATCCTTTTCTCGGCCTCTGACTGCATTTTCTGTTTTTCTTTTATGTTTTCATTTATTGTTGACCATTGGTAGGCTCATCTCGACGCTTCCAGGGGACCAAACATGCGCGCGCTGATTGTCGAGAAGGACCCGCTGAGCGTCATTGGTGCAATCCGGGCCCTGCAGCACGCGACCATCACCGTCGACACCGTGAAGAGTGGCGAGGACGCGGTCGATATGGCCCGGCACTACGACTACGATGCCGTCGTCATCGGACCATCGCTGTCGGACATGGATGGGCTGGAAGCCGTCCGCCGTTTCCGCGCCCGCGGCCTCAACATCCCCATCATCGCGACGACCAGGAACGATGATCTCGCGGCCCGCGTCCAGGCGCTGGACCTCGGCGCGGATGACTGCATCACCCGCACGACCGACAAGACGGAGATCGTGGCCCGTATCCGCGCGGTCATCCGGCGCTCAAAGGGCTATGCCAGATCCACCCTCGTCTCCGGCAACCTGTCCTTGGACATCCAGAGCAAGGAAGTCCATGTGAACGGCAGCTACGTCAATCTGACGGGCAAGGAATCGCTCATTCTGGAGCTCCTCATGCTCAGGAAAGGGGTCATCCAGAGCAAGGGCGCCATCCTGACCCACCTCTACAACGGCATCGACGAGCCGGAGATGAAGATCATCGACGTCTTCGTCTGCAAGCTGCGCCGCAAGCTGGCCGAAGCCGGCGCCGCCAGCCTCATCGCGACCGTCTGGGGCCGCGGCTATGTCCTGCGCGATCATGCGGACCAGCAGGCACCCGACGACGCGAAGCCGGCCGTCCAATATGGCGCGCGGACCGGCCGACAGAACGCCTTCGCCGCTGCCTGATCGGACCCCGCTCCGGAGCTAGCCGCCGCGGCGGCGCGGCGCCCGCTCGGACGCCGGAGCAACCGTGCCCTGCGGCCGCCCGGCATCGAAGCCCAGGAAACCCACTTCGGGGCGCGGCGTGCCGCCATCGCCGGCGAAGAGCCGGGCACTGGCAGGCGCCACCTCGCGCGGTGCCGGTGCCTCGCGCGCCGCCCGCTCCGCCGTCGCGCGCGCGGCCTGTTGCGCACGCTCCCGCGCCTGGCGCTCACGCGGGCTCTCGCGTGCCTCGGGCGGGGGCGGCGCCGGGCTGCGTGCGGTGCCACGGGCCGAGAGCAGGTAGAACAGGATCTCGTTCCGCCCCTGGTCCACCGCCGCATCCACCGGCGTCAGCCCCAGCACGTTCCGCGCATCGAGGTCGGCGCCGCGCGAGACGGCATCGCGCGCCGCCGGCAGGTCGCCGCGGGTGATGGCATCGAACAGCGCCGCATTGGGCGACAGCACGCGGCTGGGATCGGCGGGAATCGGCTCCGGTGCGCGCCGGGCCGCGAGACCGGGCAGCGCCGGTGGCGGGCTGTTGGCGGCTGGGCGCTGCGGCTGCTGTCCACCGCTCCGGGGGGCGGCGGGGCCACCGGCCGGTGCATTGCCGAGGCCCTGAGCAAAGACCGGCAGGGCGGCCAGCAGCAGCGGGACGGCGAGGATCGGAAGGATGCGCATGGCCGGAAGTCTTAGAACAGATCCCTGGCGAGTGAAATCACTTCGCCTCAGTCCCAAGCAGGCTCTCACCCGCAACTGCCGCGCGCCGTGAAGCCCTGGGCCCGCCCGTTGCGCAGCGACCAGGTTACGTCGCAGAAGGCCAAACCATAGGCCGACCCGGCATAGCCACCGCGCCAGCGGCCGTAGGGCCCATAGAAGGGAAAGGGATCGGGCGCCGGGTAGAGCACCGTCCGCCGTTCCTCGAACTGCAGGAAGCGCTGGCCGTCCGCCTCGTGGGTCCGCACCGGCACGCCGAGCGCCTGCACGAGATCGGCTTCGCTATGCCCGACCAGCGTCGCCATCCGCTCGGAGAAGCTCGGCCCCGTGGCACAGGCCCCGAGCGCCAGCAGCGGCAACAGCAGCACGGACCGCATGGGAACCTCCTCGACCCGCATTGATGGGCAGGGTGGCGGCGCCTCTGAGTCGCCCATGCGCGACTGTCAGCGCCCTTCCCTTCGCCATGCGATAATGGCGACGCCGAGCACCAGCGGCAAGGCGAGCCAGGGCGGCAGCAGCGGCAAGGCAGCGATGCCGGTAACGGTGTGATCGGCATTGCGCCGGAGCCCGATCCAGCCTGCGCCGCTGGCGTCCCGCCCGGCCGCGACACGGCGGATTTCGGGCAGCGCCGGTTCCGGCCCATCCCCCATCCAGCGGATGCTGCCGCCGGTCGCCTGCGCGATCGGGCGCAGCCGGGCATCGTCGGCGCGCAGATCGGCGATCTCCAGCGGATTGGCGGCAACGGCGGCGGCGAAGGCGGTGCGACGGCCATCGCTCGCCTGCCAGACGCCGGGCTGGGTCGCCGGCAGGGTCAAGGTGGCGCGGCCGCCCTCGACCGCCTCCGGCCGCGACCGGGTCACCGTGCCGTCCGGCGCGGTCACCGCGATCTCCGGCGGCGGCCCGGCTTCCAGGCTGCGGCGGGTGACCGTCAGGCGCCCCGCCTCGATCCGGGCGGCCAGATCCTCCTCCTCCAGCTCCGGCTCGCGCATCAGCCAATGCGCCATGCGGCGCAGCAGCTCCTGCTGCGGACCGCCGCCATCATGGCCGCGCGACCAGAGCCAGATGTGATCGGACAGCATCAGCGCGACGCGCCCTTCGCCCACCCGATCGAGCACCAGCAAGGGCGCGCCTCCCGGTGCTTCCATCACCGTGCTGCCGGCCCGCTGATCGGCACGCAGGAAGCGGTACCAGCGGCCCCAGGCCGGCTCCGCCTCCGGCGCCGTGGTGGTCAGCCCCTCGGTCACCGGGTGTCTGGCGCCGAGCGCGCTGATGCGCGGGCGGAAAGCGCCTTCCGCCACCGCCTGCGCGCCGGAAGGCCGCGCCGGAAGGACCGGCCCCAGCGGCGTCAGAGCGAGGCTCGCGGGACCGCTGAACTCCGGCCCGACCGACATCAGCAGCGCACCGCCGCCGCGGACGTAATCGGCGATGTTGCGCAGATAGGCCGGCGGCAGGATGCCGCGATTGGCGAAGCGATCGAAGACGATGAGGTCGAATTCGCGCAGCTTCACCTGGAACAGCTCGCGCACCGGGAAGGCGATCAGCGCCAGCTCGTTCAGCGGCGTCAGGTCGTCGCGCTCCGGCGGGCGCAGGATGGTGAAGTGGACCAGGTCGACATTCGGGTCCGCCTTCAGGAGCCGCCGCCAAGTGCGCTCCCCGGCATGCGGCTCACCGCTGATCAGCAGCACGCGCAGCCGGTCGCGCACGCCGGTGATGGTCACCACCTGGCGGTTGTTGAGCGTGCTCACCTCGCCCGGCCGCGGCTCGGCCGCGATCTCGACCACGGTCGGGCCGCCGCGCTCGATCGGCACTGTGATCCGATGCTCGCGCCCCAGCGCCACGCTCTCCTGCCGCGGCGGCTGGCCGTCGCGCCGGATGGTCAGCATCGCGGCGCCGCCTGGTTCGCGCGCGCCGAGATCCTCCGCGATCACACGCAGGTCGACGCTGCGGCCGACGATGCCGAAGCCCGGCGCCTCGACCACGCGCAGCCGGCGATCGGTCTCGCCAGGACGCCCAGCGAGCAGCGCGTGGAACGGCGCGTCCATCGGCGGCGCCGCCGGCACGTCATGCGCCTGCCCGTCGGTCAGCGCGACCACCCCCGCGAGCCGCGCGCGGGGAATATCGGCCAGCGCCTGCTCGATCGCGGCGAAGAGCCGGGTGCCCTGGTTGCCGGCCTCCGGCACCTCGACGGTGCGGAGCTCCATCTCCGGCAACCGGCGGATCCGGGTCTCGAGCGCCGTGCGCGCCGCCTCCATGCGAGTGTCGCGGCCGTTGATGACGGCGCTGTCGGAACGGTCGACCGCGAGCAGCGCGATGTCCGGCCGCGTCTCCCGCGTCTCCTCCACCAGGCGCGGATTGGCCAGCGCCAGCAGCAGCAGCACGAAGGCGGCGGCGCGCCAGAGCAGGCCGCGCGCCCGGCGCAGCAAGCCCGGCAGCAGGGCCAGCAACGCCAGCACCGCCAGCGCCAGCAGCAGCCAGAGCGGCAGGATCGGCGCGAAGTCGATGCCGGCGATCGCCTGCCTCATAGGCGCCGTCCCCGCAGCGCGCGATGCAATTCACACGCGCATGACAGTCCCGGTCGGAAGACGGTTTGATGCATCAATTGCCGAGCCTTTCCAGGATCGCCGGCACATGCACCTGGTCGCCCTTGTAGTTCCCGGTCAGCGCATAGATCACGAGGTTCATGCCGAAGCGGTAGGCCAGGATGCGCTGCCGCGCGCCGCCCGGGATCACCGCATGCGGGTTGCCGCCGCGTTCATCCACCGCCCAGGCCGCCGCCCAGTCATGCCCGCCGATGATGACGGGCGAGACGCTGTCATTGGCGCGATCGACATCGCGCGCCACCCAGACCTGGCCACCCGCGAAGCGCCCCGGCAGGTCCTGCAGCAGATAGAAGGCGCGCTTCAGCACGTGGTCGTCGGGCACCGGCGCGATCGGTGGGACGGAGAGGTCGCGGGTGATCCGGCGCAGCGCGGCGCGGGCGCCCGGCGCATAGCCTTCGCCGCTGCCCTCGTCACGCGTGTCGAACAGGATGATGCCGCCATTGCGCATGAAGCCGTTGAGCGCCGCGACCGCCTGCGCATCGGGGGCCGGCGCGTCGGGCAGCACCGCCCAGTAGATCAGCGGGAAGAAGGCGAGGTCGTCCTGGCCGGGCGCCACCGCGATCGGATCCGCGAGGGCCGCGGCGCTGCGGCGGTTCACGAAATCGGAGAGCCCGACCAGGCCCGCGCGCACCGTCTCGTCCACCGCCGGATCGCCGGTGCGCACATAGGCAAGACGCGTCGCCAGCGCCGGGCTGCCTTCCCCCTGCTGGGCGAGGGCCGGCAAGGTCAGGAACAGCAGCCCGACTGCCGCCGCCGCCGCACCGCCCCGCCGCCAGCCAAGCAAGCCCCGCAGCCCCAGCGAGACCAGGAGGTCGATCGCCAGCAGCAGCAGCGCCGCGGCGAGCAGCCAGGGGCCGAGGTCGCGCTCGGCCGCCAGGACACCGATGCCGACCACCGCCGCGCCGCGGGGAGCCGCGGCCGCCGGTACCGGCGGCGCGACCCCCGCCGAGAGGTTGAGCGCGCGGCGATAGGCCGCATCCTGCCCCACCTGTCCCGGTGCGCCGTACCAGCCGGGCGGCTGACGCGGCGAGGGTCGTGTCGCTTCGATGCGGCTGGCCGCGACCGCCGCCGCGGCCGGCGGTGCCGGGCCGAGATGCCCGAAGCCGTCCAGCGCCTCCAGCGGCGCCAGCATCGCATCCCCCTCCGCGCCGGTGACGCCGGCCGAGAGCGCGACCAGCCGCCGCAGCATGTCGACGAAGAGGCCGGAGAGCGGCAGGTTCGACCATTCGGCCTGGGCGGTGACGTGGAACAGCACGAGGCGCCCGGCGCCCCGGTTCTCGAAGGTGACGAGCGGCGTGCCGTCGGCCAGCCGTGCCCAGGAATGCTGCGAGAGCTGCGCCGAAGGCTCGGCCAGCACCTGACGCTCCACCGTCACTTCAGGCGGCACGGCCAAGCCGATGAAGGGCGAGCCCTCCGGGAAAGGGGCGAGCGGCTGCGCGCGTTCCCAGGTCAGCGCGCCGCCGAGCTGCCGTTCGCCCACGCGCAGCGGCACCGGCAGCAGCGGATCCGGGCGCTCGGCCATGCGCGGCCCGGCGAAGCGGATCAGCGTGCCCCCCTCCTGCACCCAGCGCGCCACCGCCTCGAGCTCGCGCGGATCCGAGAGGTCGCGGTCGGCCAGCACCAGCACCGCGAGCCGCCGTGCCAGGAGTTGATCGAGCGGGCCGCGCCGGATCTCGGCGTAGGGGGAAAGCGCCCGGTCGAGGTAGTAGAGATCGCCGATCAGCGGCACATCCGCATTGGTGTCGGTGCCCGCCAGCAGCCCGACCGGCCGGCGGCGGAACCGCTCGTCGAGCAGCACCACGCCGCCGGCGCCGGCCTCCGGCTCCAGGTCGAGGCGGGTGATCTGGTTGCGGATCTCGATCGGCAGTTCCAGCACCGCCTCGCCCTCCCGCGCACCGGGGGCGAAGGCGACCGAGGCGCTGGCGAGCGTCCGGCCATCACCGGTGCGGGCCAGCACGGTCGCGGTGGTGGCGCCCGGCAGCGGCAGTTGCGCGACCCGCAGCGCCAGGCGATCCGCTTCGGCGCGCGGCGGCAGCAGCAGCCGGGTGGGCGCCGCCTCGGCGCGCGCCATGGTCAATGCCCCGCCCTCGGCCAGCGCGGCGGCGAAGGGGGCGAAATCGTCGGCGGCCGGCGCCGACGCGTGCGCGACGCCATCGCTGACGTAATGGGCGGCGAAGGGGCCGGGATTGCGGGCGCGGAACTCGGCCAGCGCCGCCAGCGCGGCGGCGCGGTCCGGCGCCCAGGGCTTCGGCCGCAGCGCCGCGAG
>NZ_JAAGBB010000034.1 GCF_018129085.1 Plastoroseomonas hellenica | reverse complement strand
CGCGGCGGGGGCGGGGATGCGGAGCTGCGCCGGTTCCGCCGGCGAGCGGCCCGGCTGCGGACGCAGCGCGAGCGCGGCGCCGCCGATCTCGGTCACCACGAGCTCGGTTGCCGGCAGCGGCGCGAGCGGCAGGGTCAGCGCTTCGCCCGACCGCTGCGTGACGATCGCCGCGCCGGTAGCGAGGTCCAGCGGCGCGGGACGGGACAGCAGGCTGATGCGGCCGCCCGGCACGGTGCCGCTGAACAGGCGGATCGGTTCCTGCGGATCGGCGGCATGCTGTCCGAGCACCAGAGCCGGATCGGCCGGCAGCGGCGGTGCCGGATTGGGCGGCTGCAGGCCGGGCGGGCCGATGGTGAGGTCGAGGATGCCCGCGGCCCCCGGCGGCGGTGCCAGCCGCACCAGGTAGATGCCAGTGGCGAGGTCCCAGGCGGTCGGACTCGCGCCATCGGCACGCGGGATCGCGGGGCTGTTCTGGCCGAGCAGTTGGATGCTCGCGCTGAGCGCGACGCCTTCGGTGCGCAAGGCGATCGGGCCGGGCGCCGTCACCTCGACCAGGAAGCTGCTCGCGCCGCGCAGGTTGAAGCGTGCCCGCCAGGCGGCGCCCGGTCCGACGCGCGGCGCCACCGCGGCAAGGGGGACGAACGGTCCGTTGCGCGGCTGGCGGAACAGCAGCAGCGTCGGCGGCATCTCGTCGCCGCCGAAGCCCGCCGCCTCGGCCAGGCGCCAATCACCCTCCGGCTGCGATGGCGCACCAAGGGCGCGGAGCTGGAAGGCCTGTCCCTCGCGCCCTTGCACCTCGGCCAGCCGGCGCTGCTGCTGCCGGGCGCCGGGGCGCAGCAGCAGGCTGGCGTCGCGGCTGTCGCGCGCGAGACCCGCGGTCGCCCGCGCGCCGCCGGTGGTGACAATGAGCGTGGCGGCCGCGGGTTCCGGCAGGGTCAGGCGGAAAAAATCGGCCTGGGAGGTGATCTCGAACACCTCGCTGCCGAAAGGGCCGATACGGCCGGCGGCCCAGCCTTCGTTCAGCGCGGTGCTGGCGTCGAGGCGCAGGTGGAAGGGCTGCGCTGCATCGCCATCCGCCCAGGGCACCGGCGGGCCGCCATAGGCGGTGACGCGGTAATTGCCCGGCTCCAGCACCGGCGTCAGCAACTGGCTGCCGAGCGGATGGCCGGGGGTGGGTTCGATGCGCCGCGACACCGCGTCGGCCGCGACCAGATCCCGGCCTTCGCGCCACAGGCGCAGATCACGGAGCGCGCGGCCGGCGGCCTCGATACGGACGGGACGCTGTGTGGTGACGGTGAACCAGTAGCTGCGCTGCTGCAGATCGGTCAGCGCGCCGCTGATGGCCTGCCCGGCCGGCAAGGGGGCGGGGCCCGCCGCATCCTGGAATGGCGCGACGCTCAGGCGGACCGGGGCGGCGCCGGTCTCGGCGCCGAAGAGGCGCAGCTTGTAGGTGCCGGTATCGAGCAGCAGATCGAGGCGGCCATCCTCGGCGCCGGGCACGCCGGCCATCTCGCCGGGGCCTGTCGCCATGTCCACCAATTGCAGTGCGGTGCCGGTCGTGCTCTGCGCCCGGATCGCAAAGCGTCCGGGTGTTGCGATGTGCAGCAGGGTCTCGGCGCTGATGGCGCCGGCCAGCGCCTCTGCCTCCAGCCGCGCGGCGGGTGGCGGGGCGACCGGCCGCGCCGCGGGCTGCGGCGTCGCGGCCGGCTGGGCCAGCGCTGCGTCGGTGGTGGCGAGGAGCAGCAGGCAAGCGCCGAGCAGCCGCAAGGACAGACGCATGTTGCTTCAGACTCCACTCGTGCCGCATTGCCGGACGATGCATAGCCGAACCGATATGGTCTGCGCCATCCCGCCGGCGCGGCAGTGCCGCGCTTGTGTCAGCTTTCGCCGATGCCGAGATAGGCGCGCTGCACCTCCGGGCTGTCGGCGAGGTCGCCCGCCGCGCCGTCCAGCACCGAGCGTCCAGTCTGGATGACATAGCCGCGGTCGGCGATCTCGAGTGCGAGCTCCACCGATTGCTCGGCGATCAGCAGGGTCAGCCCTTCGTCGCGCAGCGCCTGCAGCTTCTCGTACATCATCTCGACGATCGCCGGCGCGAGGCCGAGCGAAGGCTCGTCCAGCAGCAGCAGGCGCGGCGCGCTCATCAGCGCGCGCCCGACCGCGAGCATCTGCCGCTCCCCGCCGGAGAGGGTGCCGGCGGATTGCCGGCGCCGCTCCTTCAGCCGGGGCAGGAAGGCGAAGACGCGCTCCAGCAGCTCCGCCTCCCGCCTGCGGTCGCGGAGCGGCGTGGCGCCGAGGCGGAGATTCTGCTCGACGGTCTGGTTGACGAACAGGCGCCAGCCCTCCGGCGCCAGCGCCAGGCCGCGCCCGACCACCGCATGGGCCGGCAGCCCGCCGATCGCGGCGCCCTCCCAGGCGATCACGCCGGCGGCCGGGCGCACCAGACCGATGATCGCGTTCAGCACCGTGGTCTTGCCGGCGCCGTTGGAGCCGAGCAGCGCCACCACCTCGCCCTGGCGCACCTCCAGCGAGACATCGGCGACGCCGACCAGGTCGCCGTAGCGCACCTCGAGGTTGCGGACGCTGAGCAGCGGCGCGGTCATGCCCTGGCCTTCCGGCTGAGGCTGCGGCCGAGATAGGCCTCGATCACGCCGGGGTCCTGCACGACGTCGCGCGGCTTGCCTTCCGCGATCACCCGGCCCTGGTTGAAGACGACCGCGCGGTCAGCCAGCGACAGGATCACCTCCATCACATGCTCCACGATCACCAGCGTGATTCCCTGGGCGTGGATTCGGCGCACGAGCTCGATCGCGGCACGCACCTCGGTCGGCGTCAGCCCGGCCAGCGCCTCGTCCAGCAGCAGGATCTCGGGCTCGGTCGCCAGCGCGCGTGCGATCTCGAGGCGCTTCCGCGCCGGCGTGCCGAGGCTGCCGGAGCGGGATTGCGCGATGGGGGCGAGGCCGGTGAAGGCGATCACCCGGTCCGCCACCGCCGCCGCGTCGGAAGCGCGTTTGTGGCGCAGGAAGGCGCCGACCACGACGTTGTCGCGCACGCTCATGTCGTCGAACACCGCCGGCACCTGCCAGCTTCGCGCCAGGCCGAGCCGGGCGTGGTCCTCGGGCGAGGCGCGGGTCACGTCATGGCCGCGCAGCCGGATGCTGCCGGAGGCCGGCTGGCGGTCGCCGGCCAGGCAGTTGAAGAACGTGCTCTTGCCGGCGCCGTTCGGGCCGATCAGGCCGATGATCTCGCCCTTGCCGATGGTGAGCGAGGCGCCGTCGACGGCGCGGAAGCTGCCGAAGGCGACGCTGATGTCGCGGGCTTCGAGAAGCGGCGGATCAGCGCGCATGGCGTGCCCCCCAGGCCTTGAGGCGGGCCAGGATCTCGGCGAGGCCGCCCGGGGCGTAGCGGCTGATCAGCATGATGATGGCGCCGTAGACGACATAGGTGATGCCGGTGCCGTCGCCGCCGAAGGCGGCATTGGTGAATTCCTCCAGCGGCACCAGGATCGCTGCGCCGACCAGTGGGCCGAACAGCGTGCCGGCACCACCGAGGGCGCTGACGATCACCATCTTCACCGAAAGCAGGATGCCGAGGCCGCTGTCCGGATCCACGAACCCCACCATCGCCGCGTAGAGCGAGCCGGCCAGCGAGGTGAAGCCTGCCGAGACCAGCAGCGCATAGAGCTTGTAGCGCTGCGCCGGCACGCCGAGGCTGCGCGCCGCGCGTTCCTGGCCGCGGATGGCGCGGAGGTAGAAACCCATCCGCGCGCGGCCCATCCACCAGGTGAACAGCAGCAGCACCGCCAGCACGGCGCCGAAGATGTAGTAATAGGGCAACGGGCTGATGAAGGAGAGGTCGGCCATGCTCCGCGGGATGGCCGGTCCGGAGATCCCGACGCCGCCGCCGAGCGAGGGCGAGTTCACCACGATGATGCGCGCGAGCTCCGCCAGCGCGATCGTCGCCATCGAGAAGTAGTGGCCCTTCAGCCGCAGTGTCGGCAACCCGACCAGCACTGCGAGCAGCAGCGACAGCGCGATGCCGAAGGGCGCGCCCATGATCGGCGGCCATTCGAACCAGGTGAAGCCGAGCAGCGAGGCATAGGCGCCACAGCCGAAGAACAGCACATGCCCGATCGAGATCTGCCCGGCATAGCCGCCGACCAGGTTCCAGGCCGAGGCCGAGAGCGCGGCCAGCATTACTAGGGCGCCGACGCGCTGGTAGAAGACATTCTCGACCAGCAGCGGCCAGACGAGCAGTGCGAGCAGCACGAACGCGGCGAAGACCAGGCGGCCCGCGGATCGCGCTGGCGCGGTGATGGATGCGGACATGCTCATGCCTTGCCCAGCAGGCCCTGCGGCCGGAACCACAGCACGGCAAGGAACAAGATGAAGACCACCACATCCTTGTTGGCGGGCCCGATCCAGAAGGCGGAGAGCGATTCGATGACGCCGATCAGCAACCCCGCGACCAGCGCCCCCGGCACGCTGCCGAAGCCGCCGAGGCAGACCACCACGAAGGCGATCAGCGCCAGCGATTCGCCCACCGTCGGCGAGATGTAGAAGAACAGCGCGATTAGCGCGCCGGCGACGCCGGTGCAGGCGGCGCCGATACCCCAGGCCAGCGCCTGCATCGGATCCGGCCTGATGCCGACCAGCATGGCGGCATTGCGGTCCTCGGCCACCGCCAGCAGCCGGCTGCCGAGCGCGGTGCGGGTCAGCAGCAGGTGCAGCCCGATGGTCAAGGTCAGCGCCGCCAGGCCGGCGACGACCCGCGACGGTTCCAGCCGCAGCCCCGCGACGGTGACGACCGGACCGAGCAGGTTGTCGGGCAGGGAGACGAAATTGGCCGAGAACACCCAGAGCGTCGCGTAGCGCAGCACCAGCGCGAGGCCGAAGGTGCCGAGGATCTGCGCCAGCATCGGCCCGCGCATGACGTGCCGCACCAGGCTGAAATAGACGAGAACGCCGAGCAGGAAGAGCAGCACGGCGGCCAGCGGCACGAAAACCGCGGGGCCGAGATGCAGCGCCGTGAACACGACGAAGGCGACGTACATCGCGATCATGACGAAATCGCCATGCGCGAAGTTCACCACGTTCATCATGCCCCAGATCAGCGTGAGGCCGGAGGAGAACAGCGCATAGACGGCCCCCACCAGGAAGCCGTTCAGCACAACCTGCCCGAGGATCATGCCGGCCAGCCTGTCGGCTGACCGGTATGAGCCTTTGCTTGGTGCGTGGCCGCCCCACCAACCCCGCGCGCGATGCCGCCGAGCCTCTCCACGGGCTCAGCAACAGCGGGCTGGTGAGCCATGAGGCTCGGCAGCATCATTCCCAGCCCTTGTAGGGCAGCTCGAGCTGCGCCGTCGCGGTATCCGCCGGATAGACCGAGACGTAGTCGCGGCCGCGGAGCTGCACGAGCAGGACGGAGGCGTTGATGTTCTGGCCCTTGGCGTCGAACTTCACCCCGCGATAGCCCATGATGAGCTGTTCGGGCTTCAGGTCGGTGGCGCGCAGCGCCGCCTGGATGGCGGCCGGCTGGGTGGACCCGGCGCGGTTGATGGCGTCGCAGGCGACCAGGAAGCCCTGCATGATGCGGGCCGTGGTATCGTCCATCTCGCGTCCGGTGCGGGTTTTGTAGAGCGCATTGATCTTGAAGGCGTTGCTGCCGGGACGGCTGGCATCGAAGGCGCTGCGGTTGATGAGGCCCTGGGCGATGTCGCCGGCCGACTGGACGAAACTGTCATCCGAGAAGCCGCTGTTGTCGCCGATCAGGACCGGCGGCCGGTAGCCCTGCGCGCGCATGGTCCGGGCGTAGAGGATGGCGTCCGAGGTGTAGCTGATGAAGATCACGACGTCCGGCTGCGCTTCCTTCAACTGCAGCACCTGGGCCGAGACATCGGCGCTGTTGGCGGCATAGGGGATCTGCAGCGCGATGCTGACGCCGCGGCCCTCCGCGGTACGGCGGATGACGTCGGCGATCGAGGTACCGTATTCGGTGTTCTCGTTGACGATGGCGATCTTCGCGACCGGGCGCCCGCCGACCCGCACCTGCTGGAGGAACTCCATGTAGATGGCGGCGATGTCCGGGCCGATCGGCGTGGTGCGGAAGAACCACTGGAACCCGCGCTCGGTCAGGTTGGTCGCGACCGATTCACCGTTCACGAAGGGGATGCCGTGGCGTTCGGCGATGGCGCTCGCGGTCAGGGTCAGGCCGGACTGATAGGCGCCGGTCAGCGCCACCACGCGTTCCTGGGTGATCAGGCGCAGCGCCTGGTTTTGCGCGACCGAGGGATTTCCCTGCTGATCCGCCATGACGAGCTGCAGCGGCCGGCCGCCAATCGCCGGAAAGCCCGCGGTCGCCATCAGCGGCATGGCCGCCAGATCCGGCTGTGGCGTGTTGATCAGCTCGACCGCGAGCTCGAGCGCTGCCTTGGCCGAATTGCCGGCGGAAGCGGCGACGCCGGTAAGCGGCATCAGCGATCCCACTTTGATGGGGGTGCCCTGGGCGGCGCCCTGCGCGAAGGCGCGGCCGGCAAGCAGAAGCGCTGGCGCGGCCAGCAACGGACGGCGTCCGATCGTCATGTGTTCCCCCTGTTGTCGATCGCGGCCGGCACCGCGCCTGTCATTTTGGCGGCAGCTTAACCGCAGTTCCGCAACGCGAGAAGCCACGCAGGCACGACACGCGCTAACGCCCGCGCGCCTGCGCCCAGGCGAGCAGCAGGCCGGAGCCGATGATGATCGCGGCTCCCGCCCAGGTCTGCGCATCCGGCAGATGGTCGAAGATCAGCCAGCCGATGCAGGTCGCGGCGAGGAGCTGCACGTATTGGAAAGGCGAGATGATGTTGGCCGGCGCCAGGGTCAGGGCACGCGCGACGAAATAATGCCCGACGGCGCCCAGCATGCCGCAGGCCAGGAACAGCCCGAGATCGCCCCAATCCATCGGCGTCAACCACACAAAGGGCTGTGCCAGCAGCAGGAGCGAGGCGCCGGTGAGCGGTGCCCAGAGGGCGGAGGTCATCGGCGGGTCATGCGGCGCCACCCGCCGCGTCAGGATCTGATAGACGCCATAGGTGGCGGCGGAGCCGAGCACGAAGAGCGAGGCCCAGTGGAACAGCTCGCCGCCGGGTTGCACGACCACCAGCACGCCGATGAAGCCGATCAGCACCGCCATGACCCGCATCGGGGTGGTGCGTTCCTGCAGCATGGGCCAGGCGAGGAGTGCGACGATCAGCGGCGCGGTGAGCGAGATGGCGGCGGCCTTGGCCAGCGGGATGAAGGTGACCGCGTAGAAGAAGCAGAGATTGGAGCTGGTCAGCATCGCCGCCCGGGCGAGCTGCAGGCCGGGCCGGCGGCTACGCAGCACGCCGATGCCGGCACTCGGCAGGAACAGGATCGCCAGGAAGACCAGATGGATGAAGGCGCGCGCCCAGGAGACCTGAAGGGAGGAATAATTCACGCCCAGCAGCTTCGCCGTGCCGCCCATGAGCGAGAACAGGGCGCCCGCGAAGCACATGCAGAGGATGCCGAGCAGGATGCGCTGGTCAGGCGCGGCGGTGGCCGGGGGATTCACGAATGGGGAGAACACATGCCGCGCCAGACTGCCGGCCTGGCGCGGTCAGGGCAACCCGGCGGCTGACCTCGTAAGTCGAGCGGCCGATTCAGGCCTCCGGGCCCTTCGGCCCTTCGGCCATCGGACGCTCAGGCCGCGCGTGGTGCGACGGACAGCCCGCGCACCTTGTGCTGCTCGATGAATTTGGCGACCAGGCCGGAGGCCTTCGCCTCCTCCACGAAGGCGCTCAGGAAGGCGGCGCCGGCGGAGTTGCGCCGCTGCGTGCCGATCGCCTGCTGCACGGCGGTGAACTGGCCATCGAGGATGCGGGAGCCGGGCAGGGCTTCCTGGTCGGTCAGGAGCCCAGGACGGAGGCCGGCCAGCACCTCCAGCTTCTCGTCGCGGAACTTGGCGACGGCCGCGGGGCCGCCTTCGACCTGCACCAGCGTCGCCTGCTTGATGTTGCGCACCAGCCAGAGGTCGTAGGCTGACCGCGCGCTGACCGCGATGCGGATACCGGGGCGGTCCACTTGGTCGATCGCGGTGATCGGGGAGCCGGCGGGGACCAGGTAGGTCGCCTCGATCTCGGTATAGGCGGCGGTGAAGGCGATCTTCTCCGCGCGCTGCGGCTCGGCGCCGATCAGGCCGATGTCCCAGACATCGTCGTCGACCGCATCCGCCAGCAGGCCGGGCTTCGGGAAGGGCACGTAGCGGACCGGCACGCCGAGCCTCTCCGCGATCGCCTTTGCCATGCTGGGGGAAACGCCCTCGGGATCGCCCGACGGGCTGCGGCCGGTGACCAGCAGGAAGTTGCTGAGATTGATGCCCGCGCGCAGCACGCCGGTGGGGGCCAGTTCGGCGATGATCTCAGGGGACATGGCGCATTCTCCGTCAGGCGCCGAAGTAAGCGCGTTCCAGCCGATGGTGCAAATCCGTCTCCGCCGCGGAGGCGCTGAGCACCACCTGGCCCTGCGCCAGCGCATAGACCCGGTCGGAGACGGCGAGCGCCTTGTCGATGAGCTGCTCGACCAGCAGCACGGCCGTGCCCTGGGCACGCAGGCGGGTGACCACGTCCAGCACCCGGTCCACCAGCACCGGTGAGAGGCCGGCCGAGGGTTCATCCAGCATCAGGAGGCGCGGTCGGCGTACCAGGCCCTGCGCCACCGCCAGCATCTGCTGCTGCCCGCCGCTGAGCGCTCCGCCGCGGTCGAGGCGCTTGGCGGCGATCTCCGGAAAGAAGGACAGCGCCTCGTCCACCCGTGCCGCGCGTTCGCCGCGCGGCAGGTCGTAGCCTGCGAGCAGCAGGTTGTCGTTGACGGATATCTGGGTGAAGACGCGATGGCCTTCGACGACATGCACGAGCCCTGCGCGGGCCGCCTCGCGCGGGCCGGCATCGCGCATGTCGCGGCCATCGAAGCGGACCTCGCCCGCGGTGCGCGGCAGCAGCCCGGAGAGGGTGCGCAGCAAGGTTGTCTTGCCGGCGCCGTTGGGGCCGAGCAGCGCCACGACCTCGCCGGCCGCGACCCGCAAGGTGACCCCGTGCAGCACGCCGATCTTGCCATAGCCCGCCTCCAGGGCGTGGACGGCGAGCAGCTCCTTGTCAGCATGCGCGCCGGCTGCGGACCCTTCGGTCATCGGACGCTCAGGCGCCGAGATAGGCACTGACCACCTCCTTGTGGACGCGGATCTCGCCCGGGGTTCCCGCCGCCAGGATGCGGCCGAGGTTGAGCACCGTGACGTGGTCGCAGATGTCGAAGATCAGGTCGGCATGGTGCTCGACCAGCAGCACGCCGGTGCCGCCCGCGCTCACTGCCCGGATCAGGGCAGCGAGGCGCCGGATCTCCTCGGCGGAGAGGCCGGCGGCCGGCTCGTCGAGCAGCAGGAAGGCCGGGCGTTGCATCAGCGCGCGCGCGATCTCCATGAAGCGCAGCTCGCTGTGCTGCAGGCGGTCGGCGCGCACCTCCGTCACGCCATCGAGGCCGACGGCGGCGAGCGCCAGGCGGGCGCGCTGTTCCATCACGCGTTCCTCCCGCCGATGGCGCGGCAGGGACAGCAAGGCCTCGAGGAAGGTGGCCCGGCCTTCGATGGTGCCGCCGATCATCACATTCTCCAGCACCGAGGCCTCGCCGATCAGGCGCGGGGTCTGGAAGGTGCGGGCGATGCCATGTGCGGCGCGATCGGTGGTGCGGCCCGCGGCCAGGGTGTGGCCGCCGAGCATCATGCTGCCGGTCTCCGGCCTGTAGTAGCCGGAGATCACGTTCAGCGTCGTCGTCTTGCCGCTGCCGTTCGGGCCGATCAGGCCATGGATCTGCCCGGGCCGGACCTCGAGGTCGAGCCCGTCGATCGCCCGGACGCCGCCGAAGGAGAGCACAATCCCCCGGAGGGACAGGATGTCCGGCGTGGCGCGATGCGCGACCAGCGTCCGCACCGCGTCGGGACGGGGTGCGATGGCGCGTCCCGGGGGCAGCGGCTTGCGATTGCGGAAATCCAGCAGGGCCGCGATGCCGCCGGGCATGGCGAGCACGATGACCAGCAGCAGCGCCGCGTAGAGGAAGGTGGACCAGGCAGCGAGCGGTGCCGCGATCTCCGGCAGCACGGTCAAGATGATGGTGCCGAGCAGCGGGCCGAGGATGGAGCCGCGGCCGCCGATCAGCACCGCGATGAAGAACAGCAGCGACAGCTCGAAGGTGAAGGCATCCGGCGTGATGTAGGTCTGCAGGCTGGCGAAGAGGCCGCCCGCGACAGCCGCCAGCGCGCCGGCCAGGATGAAGACCAGCACCAGCAGGCGCGGCTTGGAGATGCCGGTCGCTTCCGCCGCCACATCGGCATCGCGCACCGCGACCAGCGCGCGGCCGAAGCGGCTGCGGGCGATGTTCGCGGTGATCCAGGTGCTGAAGGCGGCGAAGGCCAGGCAGAGATAGAGCAGGCCCGTCACGGTGTCGAAGGGTTCGGGCAGCGTCGGCCCCGGCAGGCCGATGCCGCCGCCCGTGACATCCTGCCAGGCGAGTGCGATCTGGGTGACGATGGTCGCGAAGCCGAGCGTCGAGATCGCGAAGTAGAAGGTGCGGAGCCGGAGCGCCGGCAGGCCCACCACCACGCCGAACACCGCGCCGGCCAGGCCCGCAATTCCGAGGGCTGCAAAGGCCGGTACCGGGGGCGTCGCATTGCCGGCGGCCAGCACGCTCGTGGTATAGGCGCCGAGGGTGAAGAGCGCGACATAGCCGATGGCGAGCTGCCCGGCATAGCCGACGACGAGATTGAGCCCCGAGATCAGCACCCAGTAGATGGCGATGCGGGTTGCGATCAGGACCCAGTATTCGTTGCCGACGAAGGGAATGACGAGGCCGATCGCCAGCAGTGCCAGGAAGGGCAGCAGGGCTGCGAAGCGCCGGCCGCCGGCTGCCTCGATGCCGGTCGCCTCGGAGGTCGTGGCGCTCATCAGACCCTCCGTGACGCAGCGGCGCCGAACAGGCCTTGCGGCGCGGCGAGCAGCACGATGATGAAGAGGGTGAAAACCGCGACCGAGGAGAAGATGCCGCCGACCCAGAAATTCGCCGCCTGCTGGAACAAGCCGAGCGCCAGGCCACCGATGACAGCGCCGCGGTTGTTGCCGAGGCCGCCGAGCGCCACCGGGATGAAGCCATAAAAATTCAGCAGCGGGCCATTGGCGAAGAAGGCCAGCAGCAATTGCCCACCGGCGAAGCCCGCCAGGCCGCCGATGGCGCCCGCCAGCGCATAGCTCGCGATGCGCAGGTTGCGCTCCGGCAGGCCGAGCGCGCGGGCGGCGAAATTATCCTCCGCGATCGCGACGAAGGCGCGGCCGACCAGCGTGCGCCGGTAGAGATACTCCAGGCCGATGATGGTCACCGCGCAGATCACGACCGGCAGCCAGTACTTCTCGTCCCAGACGCCGCTGCCGATGGCGAAGAGCCGCGGGAAGGGCTGCGGCTCGGTGCCCCACTGGATGGCGGTGAATTGCTGGATCAGCAGCGCGACCGCCAGCGTGGTCAGCACATAGAGGTGCTGTTCGAGGCTTTTCAGCACCGGCCGCACCGCGACGATCTCGGTCATGACGCCGATCAGCGCGCAGGCGGCGAGCATCAGCAGCAGGCCGAGGATCGAGGGCAGGCCGAGCTTCAGGATGAAGAGCGAACCGAACACGCCGCCGAGCATGCCGAGCTGCCCGGCGGTGAAGCTCATGACGCGGGAGGTCGCGAACATCGTGTTGTAGGTGATGCCGATCAGCGCATAGACGGCACCGACCGCAAGGCCGGAGGCCAGGATCGAGGCGAGCATTCAGTATCCTCCCGCGTCCGGTCCGGCCTCAGCCGTAGCCCGGCGCGAGCGCGAAGGCGCCGTCGCGCGCCGAGTTGGCGGCGGACATCACGACATCCTCGGTCGGGTAGCCGTTGTGCTCGGTGGCGGTAAAACTGTATTCGCCGAAATAGCCGGGGTATTTGGTCAGCGTGTTCCAGTGGCGGATGATCGCGGGCTTGTCGGAAGACCCGGTCGCCTCCACCGCCTTGGCGATCAGGTCCACCGCGTCGATGCCGCTGGCGACCCACCAGAGCAGCGTGTCGCGCAGGTCGACCTTGCCGCGCAGCCGCCCGACCAGCTCCGCGGTGCGCGGCGGCAGGTTGCCGGAAGCGTCGAAGCTGCAGCTCCGGTAGCCGATGGCGTAGACCTTCTCCCAATTCTGCGGCCGCTCGACCAGGGTGCCGACCTCGCCGGAGGACATCGCCGGATGGCCGACGAAGGGCACGTCCCAGCCCATATGGGCGCGGGTGTTCAGCATGCGCGCGATCATGCCGGTGGAGACGCTCCAGATCACGATCGCCTCGGCGCCGGCGGTGCGGGCGCGCAGCATGTCGGGCGTCATGTCGGGCTGGGTCGCGTCGATATTGGCCTTGTAGACCACCTCGGCGCCGTCGCGCTGGAAGGCGGCGACCGACGCATTGGCGGCGCTGACGCCATAGCCGGTGGTGTCGCCGACCACCGCGACCTTCTTCGCGTTGACGCGCTGCAGGCAGTAGCCGCGCACCGCATCGTCCCATTGCGTGTTGGACGGCGCGACGCGGAAGGCGTTCGGGTAGCGGCGGACGTCGATCAGGCTGTCCACCACGCAGGGATGGATGTTCGGCATGCCGGCGCGCGCCATGATCGCGGTGACCGCCAGGGATTCGCCGGAATTGGTCGGGCCCCAGATGGCATGGACGCGGAGCTGGCTGATCATCTCCTGCGTCGCATTGACCGCCTTGGTGGGATCGCCCTGGGTGTCGCGGGTGATGATCTCGACGCGGCGGCCGCGCACCCCGCCGGCGGCATTGATCGCCTCCGCGGCGAAGAGCACGCCGCGGTTGAAGCCGACCGCCGGCGCCGAGCTCGGCCCGGTCATGGCGGCGAGCCAGCCGATGCGGATCGGCTCGGATTGCGCGAGGGCTGGCCTGGCGAGGCCGAGCGCGGCGGCGGCGCCGGCGCTACCCAGGGCCAGGCCGCGGCGGGTGATGGTCATCGTCTCTTCCCCTCTGTTCTGTCGTTCAGCGTGCCCCGCGCTTGCGGCGGTGGCGAGATCGGTCGGGCGTGGCCTCAGGGCCGGCGCCATTCGGTGCGGGTCGGCGGGCCCTTGGCATAGCGCGCGAGGATCGCCGGATCGGGATCGCAGCCGAGCCCCGGCGCGGTCGGCACCGCGAGCCGGCCATGCTGCGGCCGCACCCAGGGATCGAAGGGATTGGCCTCCATATGCGCCCAGAGCACCTCGATCATGGGATCCTCAATCAGCGCCGCGGCGATGTGCAGGGTCGCGATGAAGCCTGGGCCGAAATAGGGGCTGTGCGGCACCACCCGGATGCCGCGCTCCTCGCAGAGGCGGATGACCCGGATCATCTCCCCGATGCCGCCGAGTTTGGTGACGCTCGGCTGCGCGATGTCGATGGCACCGGCTTCGATCAGGGCCTTGAAGCCGAACAGGCCGGCGGTGTTCTCCCCGGCGGAGAGCGGGATGCCGTGCGGGCGGAGGCTCGCGAGGCCGGCGCCATCCTCGGGTGGCCAGACCGGTTCCTCCAGCCAATGGAGGCCTTCGCCGGCGAGGGCGGTCGCCATGGCGCGCGCCTCCGGCGGCGTCCAGACGCAGTTCACGTCGAGCATGATCGCGGCATCGGCCGCACCCGGCGCCTGGCGCGCGGCGCGCACCGCCTCCAGCGTCACCTCGTGCAGCTTGATGTGGCGATAGCCGGCGGCGCAGGCATCGGCGGTGTTCCTGGCGACCAGGTCGAGGTCATTGCCGTAGCGCAGCAGGCTGGCATAGGCCGGCAGCGACGCCGGCGCGCCGCCGCCGAGCAGTCGCCAGAGCGGCATGCCGGCGCGCTTGCCGATGATATCCCAAAGCGCGATCTCGACGCCCGAGAAGCCGTAGACGAAGGATCCGTTGCGGCCCAGCAGATGCACCCCATGCAGCACCTGCCGGGTCAGCGTGGCCAGGTCGCCGGCGTCGCGGCCGACCATCAGGGGGGCGACGATGCTGTCGATCGCCGCCTTGGTCGTGGGGATGGCGGCATGGCCGAAGGCCTCGCCCCAGCCGACGAAGCCGTCGGTGGTCTCCACCTTGACCAGCAGGATCTCCATGCGGTCCCAGGCCTGCCCGGCGAAGAGCGGATGCGGCCCGCCCATGCTGTAGGGCAGGGCGACCACGGAGGTCTCGATAGCGGCGATCTGCATCGCGCTCGCGTTTCAGGCCGGCCGCTGCCAGCCGCTCTTGGATGTTTCCCGTGCCTGGAGACTGCGGCGCGTCGGGGATAAGCTCAATTGCCTTCTTCTTAATTCTTCATAAGATGAACTGATGCCGCTGAGCTTCCGCCAGTTAGAGATCGTCCGCGCGGTCTGCCGTCAGGGTTCGGTCACCGCCGCCGCGGCCGCGCTCGACATCTCGCAGCCGGCGGTCAGCATGATGTTGCGCGAAAGCGCTGCCGTGACGGGCTTTCCGCTGTTCCAGCGCCGGCAGGGGCGGCTGCAGCCGACGGCCGAGCTGCGGCTGATCCTGCGCGACCTCGACCAGGTCTTCGACGGCATGGAACGCATCGGCCGCCTGATGGAGGACATGCGGGACGCCAGCATCGGCACCCTGCAGCTCGCCGCGACGCCGACGCTCGCCGACAATCTGCTGCCACGGGCACTGGCGCTGTTCCGCCGGTCGCGGCCGCGGGTGCAGATCTCGATCCAGGCGATGGACAACACCGGCGTCGTCGGCCAGGTGCTGCAGGAACGGGTGGATCTCGGACTGGTGCTCTCACCGGTGGGCGAGCCGGATGTGCGGCTGGTCGATCTCTGCACCCGGCCGCTGGTCTGCATCCTGCCGCCCGACAATCCACTGGCGCGGCGGCGGACGGTGGCACTCGGTGAGCTGGGACCCTATCCCCTGATCTCCTTCAGCCGCAGCTTGCCGCTCGGCAACCTGGTCGAGCGGTGCTTCCGGGCCGCCGGCGTCGCGCGGCGCATCGCGATCGAGGTCAACCAGTCCTCGGTCGCCTGCGCGATGGTGCGGGCTGGGCTCGGCATCGCGATCATCGATCCCTTCTTCCTGATGGATGGCCAGGACCACGGCGTGGCGCAGCTCGCGCTCGCGCCGGCGGCTGATGTCAGCGCCCAGGCGCTGCTGCCCGGCAATGCGACGCCGTCCCGGCTGACGCTGATGTTCCTGGCCAACCTGCGCAGAGCGGCCGCGACCGCACCTTGGCAGGCGCTGGACTGAGCCGGCCCCGGCCGTTCGTCAGACGGCCGCGCCCGTCTCCATGTCGAAGGCATGCAGCCGCTCCGGATTGATGGCGATCCGCAGCCGGTCGCGCATGCGCGCAGGGACGGTGGGTTCGACGGAGGCGACCATCGCGTCCTTGCCCACGCGCATGACGAGCAGCGCCTCCGACCCCAGCCGCTCGATCACCTCCACCACGGCATCGAAGACGAGGTCGGGCGGGTCGCTGGCATCGGCGATGTGCAGGTCCTCCGGCCGGATGCCGAGCGTCAGCTCACGCCCCGCATAGGGGCCGACGCGGTCCGTGAGCCGCGGCGGGACCGTGAGGCGCAACCCCTCATTCGCGGCAACGAAGCCGCCGCCCGGATCGGCCTCGATGCGCACGGTCGCAAAATTCATCGCCGGCGAACCGAGGAAGCCGGCGACGAAGCGATTGGCAGGCTGGTAGTAGAGCTCCAGCGGCTCCCCCACCTGCTGCACGCGCCCGTCGCGCATGACCACGACCCGGTCGCCGAGCGTCATCGCCTCCACCTGGTCGTGGGTGACATAGACCGCAGTGGTGCCGAGCCGCTCATGGAGCTTCCTCAGCTCGATCCGCATCTGCACGCGCAGCTTGGCGTCCAGGTTCGACAGCGGCTCGTCGAACAGGAAAACGCGCGGATGGCGCACGATGGCGCGGCCGAGGGCGACCCGCTGCCGCTGGCCGCCCGAGAGCTGGCGCGGCTTGCGATGCAGATAGTCGCGGATATCCAGGATGTCGGCCGCGTCCTGCACGCGGCGCCGGATATCGTCCTTGGCGAATTTCCGCATCTTCAGGCCGAAGGCCATGTTGTCGTAGACGGTCATGTGCGGATAGAGCGCGTAGTTCTGGAACACCATGGCGATGTCGCGGTCCATCGGCGGCAGCGTGTTCACCACGGTATCGCCGATCATGACCTGGCCGGAGGTGATGGATTCCAGGCCCGCGATCATGCGCAGCGTCGTCGTCTTGCCGCAGCCGGACGGTCCCACGAAGACCATGAATTCCTTGTCGCGGATCTCGAGGTTCACGTCCTTCACGACGTGAACCTCATCGAACTTCTTGTTGAGGCTCTGGATCAGGACCTGGGCCACGGTTCTATCCCTTCACGGAGCCGGTCATCCCGGCGACGTAGTGCTCGACGAAAAACGAATAGACGAGTGCCACGGGGATGGAGCCGAGCAGGGCGCCCGCCATCAACGGCCCCCAGAAGAATACGTCGCCGCGAATGAGCTCTGAGGTGACGCCGACGGGAACGGTCTTCTGCTCAGGCGAGGAGAGGAAGACCAGGGCGTAGATGAATTCGTTCCAGGAGAGCGTGAAGGCGAAGATGCCCGCGGAGAGGATGCCCGGAACCGCGATCGGCAGGATGATGTAGAGCATGGCCTTGAAGCGCGACGCGCCGTCGATGCGCGCGCATTCCTCCAGCTCCTTCGGGATCGCCTTGAAGTAGCCCATCATCAGCCAGGTGCAGAAGGGGATGAGGAAGGTCGGGTAGGTGAGGATCAGCGCCCAGGGCGTGTCGCCGAGACTGAAGTTGCGGATGATGTCCGACAGCGGGATGAAGAGCAGCGTCTGCGGCACCAGGTAGGTGACGAAGATTCCCGTGCCGATGCCGGCGGCGTAGGGAAAGTTCAACCGCGCCAGCGCGTAGCCGGCGAAGACGCCGCAGATGACCGAGATGATGGTGGAAATGCCGGCGATCAGCATGGTGTTCAGCATCCAGGTGCTGAACAGCGTCTCCTCCAGCAGGTACTGGATGTGCTCGAGCGTCGGCCGCCAGGTCCAGAACGGGTTGTAGTTGGGCGCGTTCCAGGGCCGGTAGAGTTCGCTGTCCGGCCGCACCGTGGTGATGATCATCCAGTAGAAGGGAAAAAGCAGGACGAAGACGAAGAGGATGATCGGGATATTGACGAACAGCCATTTCCTCCAGAGCGGTCCCTCGATCATCACCGTGTCTCCACGCGCCGGATGTAGAGAAGCTGGATGATCACGACGAGAAAGAGCACCGGGAACATCGCGAGTGAGATCGCGGCACCCTCGCTCAGCAGGCCGGTCCCGATCGCGACCTGATAGGCATAGGTGGCGAAGAGGTGCGTCGCATTGGCAGGCCCGCCGGCCGTCAGCACGTAGACGAGCTGGAAATCGGCGAAGGTCTGGATGACCGAGAACAGCACCACCACCATCGTCACCGGCAGCAGCAGCGGCCAAGTGATGTGCCAGAAGCGCGACCAGGGCCGGGCGCCGTCGATCGCCGCGGCCTCGTGCAGGTCCGGGCTGATGGTCTGCAGGCCGGCCAGCAGGCTGATCGCGTAGAAGGGCACGCCGCGCCAGATATTGACGATCATGACGGAGAGCATCGCGAGGTCGGGATCGCCCAGCCAGTTGATGCGGGTGTCGATCAGGCCGAGCGTGCGGAAGGTCCAGTTCAGCACGCTGAAGGTCGGGTCGAACATCCACTTCCAGGCGAAGGTCGAAAGCACCGTCGGGATGATGAAGGGCAGCAGGATGAAGGCCCGGACCAGGGCCTTGCCGCGGAAGTGGCGGTTCAGCAACACGGCGAGCCAAAGGCCGAGGGCGAGTTTGAAGACCGTCGTCACGGCCGTGTAGATGAAAGTATTGCCGACCGCCTTGGCGAAGATCGGGTCGTTCCAGAGCCTGGCGAAATTCGCGAAGCCCACGAATTCGCCCGGCACGCCGACGCGCGCATTGCTGAGCGAGAGCATGACGCCCGTGACGAAGGGGTAGGCGATGAACAGCCCGAGCAGCAGGATGGTCGGGCTGAGCAGCGCCATCGCCAGCCACCGCTCATCCTCGAACAGCATTCTCCTGCGGCTGCGGCGAATGCCTCCGACGCCGGCTTCCGTGGTGGCGGAACTCATGCTTCAGCGCCTCCCCTGAGGATGGCGCGCGGGCCTATGGGTGAGCCCGCGCGCCCTTCGCGCCAGAGCAGATCGCCAGAGGGCGGAATCGCCCGGAGGCATGAATCTGCTCGCCAAGCCAAACGCGTCAGCCGGCGTAGATCCGTGCCACCTCCGCATGCGCCTCGCGGACCGCCTGCTCGGGCGCTATGCCCTGCACGGCTCTGGCGTACATGTTGGTGATCACGTATTTCGTCACGATCTCTGCCGCCTTGGCGTTCGATGTGCCGGCATAGCCCGGCACGCGGCCGACGCGCGCGGCGTTGCGGTAGGGCAGCATGACGGGGTCCTCGTTCCAGATCGGATGCTGCTCCCAGACGGTGGTCGCACCGACCGAGAAGCCCCGCTGCGTGACGAACCACCTCTCGAACACATCCTTCGAGTGGATCCAGCGCAGGAAGCGCCGCGTCGCGTCCTGGTTGCGCGAATAGGCCGGCATCATGTTCGAGAAGGGCAGGTGGAAGTGGAAGGAGCCGGCGGGCCCCGCCGGCATCACGCCGTGGCGGATGTCGTCCTTCATCGGCGTGCCGCGGTCGGTCAGGTAGGATTGCGGGCGGCGCATGGATTCGATGTAGATCGAGGCGCCATTCAGCGTCGCGCTGATCGTGCCGGAGAGGAAGGCGCGGTTGTTGTTGGAATCGTCCCAGGCCAGCCCCCCCTCGTCGCAGGCATCCCGCCAGAGGCGGGTCATGAAGCGCACGGATTCGACCGTCTCAGGGCTGTTGAGCACGACCGTGCGGCCATCCGCCTCCACCTCCTTGCCGCCGAAGGACCACATGAGGGGGTAGGTAAAGGTCGGTGCATCGCCGAAGGTCTGACCGAGCGTCTGCCCAAGCGGGCGGCCCTTCGCCTTCAGCTTCTGGCCCGCGTCTCGGAACTGCTCCCAGGTGCGCGGGAACTCCGCATAGCCGACCTCCTCGAACCAGGATTTGCGGTAGGCGAAGGTGTTGCCGACGATGCTGAAGGGCACCGCGAGCCAGCGCCTTCCGTCATGCGCCACCGCCTTCGCGACCTCATAGAAGCCGCCTTGCGCGGCGGCGACCTCCTCGGCGATGTCGCTGACATCGGCGGCGCTCTGCGCGTAGAGCTGCGGCCAGTTGTTCAGCACGTTGAAGATGTCCGGGCCGCTCCCCGACTGGACCGCGGAGGTGACCCGCGCCTGGATGTCATTGGCGTTCACGGTTTCGACGTTCAGCCGGATGCCGAGCGCACGCTGGCATTCCTGCGCTATCTCCCGCCGCAGAAGCTGATCCGAGGCGGGGACGAAATCATTCCAGCGGAGCCAGTGGATGGTGGTTCCCTGCGCGTAGGCAGGTGCCTGGGCCGAGGCAAGAATGCCGGCAAGGCCACCCCCGCCGATCCGCGCCATGGCTGATGCTCCGCCCGCGGCTGCCAGAAACTGGCGCCGATCGACCGAGTGCCTCATAGCCGTCCTCCCTGGTTACCGTGCCTCCCTTTTTCGTCGGTCGACAGCCGGAGCTTCGTCCGGGTTCATGCCGACCGCTGTCGGTGTTGTCGCTGGGATCACCGAGCGAAATCACGATGCCTGAGGGCGGAACAGGATTGCAATGAGAACGATGAGCCCCGGGGGATCACGCGGCGAGACCGAATGATCCGGATCCGCCGTGAGCCTTGCGTCCGCTGCATGGGCCAGTCGATCCGCAGACCGGCCGCCGCATCAGCCAGGTGTCGGCATGACCTCCAGCGCCGCCAGCACCTCGGCGACCGGCAGCACATCCGCATACTTGACCGCCATGTCGTAGAGGTTGGCGAAATGCGGGCTCTCGTGGCGGTCCGCCACGCATTCCTCCGGCACGATCATCCGGAACCCGCAGGAGAGGCCTTCCACCACGGTCGCGCGCACGCAGCCGGAGGTGGAGCCACCGGTCACGATCACCGTGTCGACGCCATGGAAGGTCAACAGTGAGCGCAGATTGGTCTCGAAGAAGGCCGACGCCATGCGCTTGCGCAGCACGGTATCGCCGGACGCTACCTCCAGCCGCGGATCCAGCGACGCGCGCGGCGATCCGTCGCGGATGTTCTGCAGGCTGTCCGGGGTGTCGCTGCGCGTGCCCCAGACGCCGCAATCGGCGCCACCCTCGGCATAGGCGACATAGGTCCAGACCACGGGGAAGCGCCTGGCGCGGCAGGCGGCGGCCAGCGCATTCATATGCGCGGTCTGCTGCGGGTCGGTTTCGTAGGCGGTGGCGGGGAAGGCCGCGACATCGGTGTAGGCGCGCTGGGGGTCCACATTCACCAGTGCCGCGCGTTTGCCGAAGCCGAAGCGCCTGCGCGCCGGCCCAGCCTTCAGGGCGGCATAGAGCGCCCGCGCCGTCTGGCCGCTTTCGATCATCATATGCGCCTCACGCCGCCAGGAACTCGTTCCACTTCTCCGTATAGTATTCGAGGTTCGCCGGTCGCGTATTCCAAACATGGACCCGCGCTGCGCGATCGGCCAGCGACCCGCCATCGCGGCCTTCGCCGCCATAGACCGAGCGCTGCAATTCGGGGCTCAGGAACTCGCCGTAATTGTCCGCGGTGGAGAAATAGCCGATCTCGGACTGCCGGGCGCCGGGGAAGCCGCCCATCCAGAAATTCAGCCATTCATAGGCGAGGTCGACGTCGCGGCAATTGGCGGAAATGCCATAGCCGTTGCACCAGGCGCGATAGCCCTCCTTCGCGACCGCGTAGCGCAGCGGCACGCCGCGCGAGGCGACCTCCACCACCACCGGCCACCAGGCATCGGCGATCCAGACCTCCTCGGAGGCCATCAGATTGACGAGCTCGCCATAGGCGCGCCAGAGGGCGCGGAAATGGCCCTCCCGCTTCTTCTCCTTGAGGAAAGCGACGACGGTGTCGACCTCGGAATTCGTCAGCCCCGTCGGATCGGTGGTCGCCGGCAGCAGGCCGAGCGCCTGCATGCCGAGCGCGGCATCGAGCATGCCGAGCCAGTCGATGCCATAGAGCGCCACGCGCCCGCGCCAGCGCGGGTTGAACAGCTCGCCCCAGGAGAGGGTGTTGTTCTCAGCGGGGATGCGGCGCTCATTGTAGCCGATCGAATCCATCTGGAAGAAGGCGGGCAGGAAGCTGACCTGGCTGCGCTGCTCGTTGAGGTACATCATCCGTCCCGGATTGGCGCCGAGGCCGAGCGGCGCATCGGGCGAAGCACGGCCCTCCCGCAGCAGCGGGTGTAGCCGCGCCCAGTTCGGAATGCGGGCGGTGTCGATCGGCTGCAGCAGGTTCTCGCCGCGGGCATAAGCGGCGAAGGGCGCATCGAGGGTCAAGCAGTCCACCTGGGCGGTGCGCATGCGATCGACCCGCGCCTGGGTGGACGGGTTCACCCAGGGCCGCGGGGTTGCGTTGGTACGGCGCGCGAATTCGCGCAGGATCGGCTCCCGCATGTCGTAGCTGGCGCCGGCGAGGTTGATCGCGCGGCTCTGCGCCATCACCGCGGGCGGGATGAGCAGCGCGGGGGCCGCCAGGACGGCGCGGCGGGAGATCGTCATGCGGATCGCTCCTCTCGGGTTGGATCTGGAGCAGATCGCCGGAGGGCGGGATCGCCCGGAGGCGTGAATCTGCTCCTCAGACATTGGGTCAGCCGCGCCGCATGGAGCGGCGGATCAGGGCGAGGCTCGCGGTGCAGGCAAGGATCGCGACGAAGGAGGTGACGGTGGTGGCGGTGCCGATCGCGTAGAGCTCCGGCGTGAGCTGCCGGTCGAGCTGCGCCATCACCGCGAGCGGCAAGGTCACATCGCTGCCCGTCGTGAACAGGCTGCGGGCGAATTCGTCATAGGAGAGGGAGAAGCCGAACAGCGCCGCGCCGATCACGCCCGGCAGCACGATGGGGAGCGTGATGCGCCGAAACGCGACCCAGCGCGTGGCGCCGAGGGTCAGCGCCGCCTCCTCGATCCGTGCATCGAAGCGGTTGAAGATCGCGAGCATGGTCATGAAGCCGAAGGGCAGTGTCCAGCTCACATGCACCAGAAAGGCAGTGCCGTCCCAGGCGGGCTCGATGCCGAGCAGCCGCGCGGTGAGCGCGACCCCGAAACCGACCAGCAGCCCCGGCGCCATGATACCGAGCAGCAGCAGGTAGAAGAAGGCGTTGTGACCGCGGAACCGCCCGCGCATCGCCTGCGCCGCGGTGACGGCGAGGATGGTGGTCGTCACCGAGCAGGCCAGCGCCAGCAGCGCGCTCCGCAGCAGCGGCGGCTTGAAGTCGCTCATGATCGACGCCTCCCACAGCTCCCGGTACCAATGGAGCGAGACGCCGTTCATCGGGAAGGTGGTGCCGCCGGTGGGGCCGCTGAAGGAGAGCAGCGAGAGGGTGGCGATCGGCATCCATTGATACAGCAGGAAGCCGATGGTCAGTGTGCCAAGCAGCCAGGAGGTCAGCCGGGATCGCGTGCGCCAGCCCACCGCGGTTCAGCCCCCCAGCTTGCGGATGTCGACGACGCGCATCGCCGCCACCACGCCGATCAGCATGCAGGCCATCAAGATGACGGAAACCACCGCCGCGGCGCGAAGCTGCGCGCCTTCATAGAAGTTCAGGATGAGGTTCGAGAGCAGCGCGATCTTGTTGCCGCCGATGGTCTGCACCGTCGCGAAATCGGCCATCACGTTGAGGAAGACCAGGACCTGGCCGATCACCACGCCGGGGAGCGTCAGCGGGAAGATCACGCGGCGGAACACCACGCCGGGCGGCGCCTTCAGGGTCATCGCCGCCTCGCGCAGCGCCGGCGCGATCTGGGCCAGCATGTAGACCACCGGGCCGCTCGCCATCAGCGTGTAGAGCGAGACTTGGGCCATGGAGATGCCGGTGCGGGAATAGAGGAAGATCTCCACCGGAGCGTCGGTGATGCCGAGCGCCAGCAGCGCTCGGTTGATGACGCCGTTGACGCCGAGAAAGGGCACCCAGGCGATGGCGCGGATCAGAGCGCTGGTCCAGAACGGGATGATGAAGGCCAGGAACAGCGCCGTGCGCAGCGGCGCGTTGCGCAGCTTCACCATCAGGAAGTAGGCGATGCAGTAGCCGAGCACGCCGCAGATCGCCATCAGGGTCGCGGCGTGCAGCAGCGTCTGCCCGATGAGTGCCAGGTAGGTGCGGTTGCCGAAGAAGCGCGCGTAGTTGTCGAAGGTGAGCGGCGATGCCGGGGAGAAGGCGCGCCCACCCCAGAAGGAGACCCAGAGGATCAGCAGCACCGGCACCACGACGGCACCGATCATCCAGAGCGCGGCCGGCAGCGCGAGCCAATAGGCGGCGGGCGAGCGGGCACGGATGGTACTCATGACGGCGCGCCCTCATGCAGCACGCCATCCTCCGCGCGCCAGCCCACCGTCGCGACCTCGCCCGGGATGAGGCAGGCGGGCTCGGCGCCGAACTGGTCGAGCTTCATCACCTCGCCATCCCCGCGCTCCAGGATGTAACGCCGTATGGAGCCGAAATACTCGATGGTGCGGCAGGTGAGCGTCAGGTGGTTGCACCCCGGTTCCGGCGGCATCGGCCGCAGCCGCTCCGCGCGCACCGAGAAGGAGGCGATGGCGCCCAGCAGCGGGACGGTGTCGCGCAACGGCACGGCAAATTCCCCGAAAGGTGTCGCGATCAGCGCGGCATCGCCGGCGATGCGGGCGACGTTGCCGTGGAAGACATTGTTCCCTTGCACGAAACCCGCGACGAAAGGCGAGCGCGGGCGTTGCAGGATCTCCTCCGGTGTCCCCTGCTGCTCGATCCGCGCGTGGTTCATCACCACCACATGGTCGCCGAGCGAGAAGGCCTCGTTCTGGTCATGCGTGACCCAGATGAAGGAGATGCCGGAGCGCCGCTGCAGCATCTTCAGCTCGATCATCACAGCCTCGCGCAGCGCGTAGTCCAGCGCGCCGATCGGTTCATCGAGCAGCAGCAGCCGCGGCTCGGTGATCATGGCGCGCGCCAGCGCCACACGCTGGCGCTGGCCGCCCGAGAGGCTCGCGGGCTTGCGGTCGGCGAAGCGGTCGATCTCGAAGGCGCGGAGCACCTCGGTGACGCGCTTGGTGATCTCCGGCTTCGGGCGCTTCAGCATCTCCAGCCCGAAGCCGACCTGCTTGCCGACCGTCATATGCGGGAACAGCGCAAAATCCTGGAACATCATGGCGATGTCGCGTTGCCAGGGCGGGTCGCCCGTCACCTCCCGCCCGCCGATCAGGATGTCGCCGTCATCCGGCTCCTCCAGCCCCGCGATGCAGCGGAGCGTCGTGGTCTTGCCGCAGCCGGAAGGGCCGAGCAGGCAGACGAACTGCCCCTTGGCGATCTTCAGCGAGACGCCGTCTACCGCGACGAAGCCGCCATAGCGCTTGCGCAGTCCTCGGATCTCGAGGTCGAGCTGCGCGAGGACGGGCGCCTCCGGCATCGGGGCTCTCAGGCTGCTTGCAGCAGGTGCTGGCGGCTTTTCATCAGCGGCTGGATGCGGGTGCCGAACTGCTCCATGCCGATCAGGAAGTCATCGAAGGTCAGCATCACGCCCTGCAATCCCGGCGTCGCCGCGAGCTCATCCATCTGTCGCGCGATGGTCTCGTAGCTGCCGATCAGGCGCAGCATGTTGGTCGGCACCCGGTCGGAGCGGACCATGCGGCCGACCGTCGAATGCGCCTCCGCCTTCACATCCGCCGCCGCCTGGGCATCGCGCCAGGCAAGCGCCTCCAGATCGGTGCCGGCGACGTAGTGGTCCCATTTCTTCATCGCCGCCTCGTCGGTCTCGTCGGCGATGATCATCATCAGCAGCATGGCGCCGCAGCGCTTGCCGGCGGCGGCATTGGCGGCCACCAGGCGCTCGGTGTGCGGGTGCACCTGGGCGATGTCGTTGATGCCGCCGGCGCTGATGAAGTTGTAGTCCGCGTATTCGGCGGCGAAGCGCATGCCGCGGTTCGACTGGCCGGCGGAGATGATGTCGATCTGGCGCGTGGGCTTCGGGCTTACGCGGCAATCCGTCATCTGGAAGAACTCGCCCTTGAAGTCGGACCGGCCGCTCGCCCAGAGGTCCTTCATCACCTGGACGTATTCCGAGCAATACTCGTAGCGCCGCGCGAAATGCGCCTCGCCGGGCCAGATGCCCATCTGCTCGTATTCGGCCTTCTGCCAGCCGGAGACGATGTTCACCCCGAAGCGGCCATGGCTGATGCTGTCGATCGTCACCGCCATGCGCGCCAGCACCGCCGGCGGCACCGTCAGCACCGCGACCGACGCGAAGAGTTTTATCCGTGTCGTCACGGCGGCGAGGCCGGCCATGAGGGTGAAGCTTTCGAGGTTGTGGTCCCAGTATTCCGAGGGGCCGCCGAAGCCGCGCAGCTTGATCATCGAGAGCGCGAATTCGAAGCCGTATCTCTCGGCCTTCTCGGTCACCTCGCGGTTGAGGTCGAAGCTCGGCATGTATTGGGGCGAGGTGGAGGAGATCAGCCAGCCATTGTTGCCGATCGGAAGAAAGACGCCGATGTCCATGGGACCCCGCTCCGCTGCCTTGAGCGTGGCGAGGCTAGGAACCGATGCTACGGCGCGGCAATGCGGAAACCAGGGAGATCGCGCGAGTTTTTCCGGCGATCTTGCCGTGGTCGACCAATACGGCGGCAGAGTGCTGCACCGTTGCTATCAGGAGAGGCATCGCCGCCGTGATTGACGGGCCGGCGCCCGGTAACCTAGAGGGCTGCACCGGCCGCGCCCTGGCCTGCAATCCAGCCGCGAGACCGCCGCCGATGCGAGACGTCCCCTCACCGCCACCCGCCGCGGCGGAAGGCCTCGTCAGCATCCTGCTGATCTTCCTGCGGCTCGGCCTGACCTCTTTCGGCGGCCCGATCGCCCATATCGGCTATCTCCGCGATGAATTCGTCACGCGCCGCCGCTGGATCGGCGAAGCGGCCTATGCCGATCTCGTGGCGCTGGCGCAGTTCATGCCGGGGCCGGCGAGCAGCCAGGTCGGCTTTTCGCTCGGCGTGCTGCGCGGCGGGCTGCCGGGCGGCATCGCCGCCTGGTGCGGTTTCACCCTGCCCTCCGCGCTGGTGATGCTGCTGGCGGCCTATGGCGTCGATCTCGCGGCCGGCGGCACCGGCGCCGGCATCGTGCACGGCCTCAAGCTGGTGGCGGTGGCGGTGGTGGCGCAGGCGGTCTGGGGCATGGCCGGCAATCTCTGTCCGGACCGGACGCGCGCGACGGTCGCGGTGCTGGCGATGGTGGCCCTGTTGCTCGTGCCGGCGGCCCTCACCCAGGTCGCCGTGATCCTGGCGGGCGCCGCGGCCGGCATCACCTTCTGTCGCGACGGCGCACCGGCCAATGACGCCGCCCTCGGCTTCCGCGTCTCGCGCTGGGCCGGGCTTCTCGCGCTGCTGGTCTTCGCCGTGCTGCTGGTCGGCTTGCCGCCGCTGACCGCATTCACCGGCGCACATGCGGTGGCGCTCGCCGATGCCGCCTATCGCGCCGGCGCGCTGGTGTTCGGCGGCGGCCATGTGGTGCTGCCGCTGCTGGAGCGCGCCTTCGTTCCGAGCGGCTGGATCGCGGCGGAGAGTTTCCTCGCGGGCTATGGCGTGGCGCAGGCCGTGCCGGGACCGCTGTTCACCTTCGCGGCCTTCCTGGGCGCGGCGCAGGGCCTGGCCCCGAACGGCCTGGCCGGGGGGGCGATCACGCTCGTCGCGGTCTTCCTCCCCGGGCTGCTGCTGATCTACGGCATGCTGCCCTTCTGGGACGGGTTCCGGAGGCGGCCCGACGCCCAGGCTGCGCTGCGCGGCGTCAACGCGGCGGTGGTCGGCATCCTGCTCGCCGCCCTCTACGACCCGATCTGGACATCCTCGGTGCGCGGTCCCGTCGACCTCGCCATTGCGGTCACCGGCTTCGCGGCGCTGGTGCTGTGGAAGGCGCCGGCCTGGCTGGTGGTCGCGTCGACGGCGGCCGCCGGCGCCCTCGTCGCGTCGATCTAGCCGGCGCGATAGGCCGCCAGGATCGCCGTGCCCTCAGCACCCGCGCGCGTTTCCCAGTCGGCGATCACTGGCGCCGCTGCCTCTGTGAGTGCGGCACGCAGCGCGGGGATAGCGCCGATGGTAACGCCATTGGTGCGCATGCGGGTCTCGTTCTCGGCCAGGCGCGTACCGATGGCCACGAATTGGCGCGCCTCGGTCTCGCCTCCGGCCGCCGCCAGCGCTTCCCGCACAGCCGCGGGCAGCGCGTCCAGCGCCGCGGTAGCGCAGAAGGCGAGGCTGAGGGGTGAGGCGTAGTCCAGCACCGTGAAGTGCGGCAGGATTTCCCACAACCGCGCCCCGGCACCGCCATCGCCGGAGGAGAGCACCGCGTCCAGCTCGCCGCTGCGCAGGCGGGGGGCGGCGTCGGCGAAGGAGATCTGGGCCGGTGTGGCGCCGGCCGCGCGCATGACCGCGGTGCTCGCGGCGTCATAGGTCCGAATCTTGAGGCCCTGCAGCGCCGCCGCATCCGGCAGCGGCCGGCGCGACCAGATGCCGCTCGCCGGCCAAGGCGTCGCGTAGAGCAAGGTCAGGCCGCGCGCGGCGAGCGCCGCCCGGTAGGCCGGCCGCGCCACGCGCAGCAGGCGTTCGGTGTCGGCGGCGGAGGCGGTCAGGAAGGGCAGGGCGGAGAGCTGGAAGATGGCCGCCTCGCCCCCGAGCGCGCCGGTGAAGGCGTCCGCCGCCTCGATGCGCCCTTCCGCCACGGCGCGCAGCATGGCGGCGGAGCGGAGCCCATTGGGGGCGTCGAAGCCGGGCGTCACGGTCAACGCCCCGGCCGCCAGGCGTGTCGCGGCGGCGGCGAAATGCGCCACACCCTCCCCCGGCATGGCGGTCCGTGGGTATTCGGTCGCGAGCGTCCAGGTCGGCTCCGCGGCGGCCGGACGCGCCCCGGTGACCGCCAGGAGAGAGGCCAGCAAGGGGCGGCGCGTCAGCATGGTGCCTGTCTCCGGATGGGTGCGGAGGCGCCACTATCCGGTGGCTTCCGGCCAGGGCGCAACCGCCAGCCGGCGGCCGCGGGCCCGCCGCCCCGGCGCGATCCTGCTCCTCGCCGGGGCGGAGAATGCGGTGCTTGGCCGTTCCTGGCTTGCAATTACTGCGCCAAACGCCCAGGTTGTTGGCACTCCCGCAGGTTGAGTGCCAGCACCTCCTGCAGGCGCGCCCTGTCCCACCGGGCAAGCACACCAGCCGCGACGCTGGCACCGAAAGACATCTCCTTCATGAAATTCCGTCCCTTGCACGACAGGGTCGTCATCCGTCGGCTCACCGCCGAGGAGAAGTCCAAGGGCGGCATCATCATTCCCGATACGGTGCAGGAGAAGCCGCAGGAAGGTGAGGTCGTGGCGGTCGGCCCTGGCGCCTTCAACGACGCAGGCGTGGTCACGCCGCTGCAGGTGAAGGCCGGCGACCGCGTGCTGTTCGGCAAATGGTCGGGCAACGAGGTGAAGATCGACGGCGAAGAGCTGCTGATCATGAAGGAATCCGACCTCATGGGCGTGATCGAAGGCGCCGCGGCGGTGCGCGACAAGGCCGCGTGACGCGCCTGCCGACGACGCCCGCCCTTCCCAACTGACTCAGGAGTACCGGTCCCATGGCTTCCAAAGACGTTCGCTTCGGCGAAGATGCCCGCAGGCGCATGCTGCGTGGCGTCGACATCCTTTCCGACGCGGTGAAGGTCACGCTCGGCCCCAAGGGCCGCAACGTGGTGCTCGACAAGAGCTACGGCGCGCCGCGGATCACCAAGGACGGCGTGACCGTCGCCAAGGAGATCGAGCTGGCCGACAAGTTCGAGAACATGGGCGCGCAGATGGTGCGCGAAGTGGCCTCGAAGACCAACGACATCGCCGGTGACGGCACCACGACCGCGATCGTGCTGGCCCAGGCCATCGTGCGCGAGGGCGTGAAGGCGGTCGCCGCCGGCATGAACCCGATGGACCTGAAGCGCGGCGTGGACACCGCCGTTGGCGCCATCGTCGTCGAGCTGGCGGCGCGTACCCGCAAGATCACGACCGAGGCCGAGACGGCGCAGGTCGGTACGATCTCCGCCAATGGCGAGAGCGAGATCGGCGAGATGATCGCGCGCGCCATGCGGAAGGTCGGTTCCGAAGGCGTGATCACCGTCGAGGAGGCCAAGGGCATCGAGACCGAGCTCGAGGTCGTCGACGGCATGCAGTTCGACCGCGGCTATCTCTCGCCCTACTTCATCACCAACGCCGAGAAGATGATCGTCGATCTGGACAACCCCTATATCCTGATCTTCGAGAAGAAGCTCTCGCAGCTCCAGCCGATACTGCCGCTGCTCGAGGCTGTGGCGCAGTCCGCCCGTCCCCTGCTGATCGTGGCGGAAGACATCGAGGGCGAGACGCTCGCGACCCTGGTCGTCAACAAGCTGCGCGGCGGCCTGAAGGTCGCGGCGGTGAAGGCGCCCGGCTTCGGCGATCGCCGCAAGGCGATGCTCGAGGATATCGCGGCGCTGACCGGCGGCGAGGTGATCTCCGAAGACCTCGGCATCAAGCTCGAGAACGTGACGCTCGCCCAGCTTGGGACGGCGAAGACGGTGCGGATCGAGAAGGAGACCACGACGATCGTCGATGGCGCCGGCTCCAAGGATGCGATCAAGGCGCGCGTCGAGCAGATCAAGGCGCAGATCGAGGAGACCACCTCGGACTACGACCGCGAGAAGCTGCAGGAGCGTCTGGCGAAGCTGGCCGGTGGCGTTGCCGTCATCCGCGTCGGCGGCTCGACCGAGGTCGAGGTGAAGGAGCGCAAGGATCGCGTCGACGACGCGCTGCATGCGACCCGCGCCGCGGTCGAGGAAGGCATCGTCCCGGGCGGCGGCGTCGCATTGCTGCGCGCCAGCCTGGTCCTGGCGACGCTGAACCCGGTCAATCCGGACCAGAAGTTCGGCATCGAGATCGTGCGCCGCGCCATCCAGGCCCCGTTGCGGCAGATCGCAGCGAATGCAGGCGAGGACGGCGCGGTGATTTCCGGTGATGTTCTCCGGAAAGACGACTACAATTGGGGCTTCGACGCGCAGACCGGCGAATACAAGGACCTGGTGGCGGCCGGCGTCATCGACCCGACGAAGGTGGTGCGCGCCGCCTTGCAGCATGCGGCCTCCGTCGCCGGGCTGTTGATCACCACCGAGGCGATGGTGGGCGATCGCGTCGAGCGGAAAGGCCATGCGGCCGGCGCTTCCGGCGGCACGGACGACCTCGACTACTGACGCCAGGACGACCGCCTGCTGGAGCGGCCGCCTGGCGGCGGCCGCTTCAGCGCGTCGCACATACGGCATCGGAGGAGACGGATATGGCCAAAGGTCAGAAGCGCAGCGGCCGCGAGGCGAAGAAGCCCAAGGCCGAGAAGAAGCCGGCACCGGTCGCGGCGTCGCCCTTCACGCGGGTGCCGCCACCGAAGGCGCCGGTACGCGGGCGCGACGAAAGCTGAAGGCGGCCGTACGGCGACGGGACATCGCGCCGCAGCGGCGGACCAGGCCGGGCTGGGCCTGCGCAGAGGGGCCGGCCCGCGCCGCATTGCGCTGCACGGGGCGCCAGCTTGTGTTACACCCGGCGTGTCAAACGCTCCTGGGAGAATGATCATGGCGCGCCACAGCTTTGCGGTCGGCCAAAGCATCGAATTCGTGCCTGGCAGGTTCGACGGCGCTGCCCCGGGCGGCATTTACACGGTCGTTCGCCAGCTTCCGAACGATGCGGGGGATCGCGAGTATCGGGTGAAGCATGCCCGCGATGGCCATGAGCGAGTCATCCGGGAGAGCCAGATGCGCCGCGGACCGAACTCTCCGCTCGGCTGAGGACGCTCGCGCCGTTTTAACCGGCGGCAAGGCGGAGCACGACCGCGTAGTGGCACGCGGCGGCGGCCAGCACGAGCGCGTGCCACACCGCGTTGTGGTAGCGCAGCCGGGTCGAGAGATGCACGATCACGCCGAAGCTGTAGAGCAGCCCGCCGGCGAAGATCAGCCCGAGATCCAGCGCCGGCAATGCCGCGATCAGCGGGCCGAGCGCCGCAAGCCCGGCCCAGCCGAGCAGCAGATAGGCCAGGATCGAGGCGCGTTCGAAGCGTGCCGGCGCCAGCAGCTTGAGCGCGACCCCGCCGGCTGCGCCGGTCCACACGAAAGCGAGGAGCGCCGTGCCCCAGGTGCCGCCGATCCCGAGTGCTGCGATCGCGGTGTAGGTGCCGGCGATCATCACGAAGATTGCCGCGTGGTCGAAGCGGCGCAGCAGCGCTTTCCTCGGCCCCTCGCCGGTCAGGTTATAGAGGGCGGAGCAGCCGAGCATGGCAGTGAGCCCGGCCGCATAGAGGCCGAGCGACATCGCGAGACCCGCATCCACCGGCCGCCGGGCTGCCAAGGCCAGGATGATGCAGGCCGTCAGCGCGGCGGCGAGGCCGAGGATGTGGATGACCGCATCGGCGGCCTGTTCGCCCCGGCTGTAGCGGGAGAGGGTCTCCGCGGCGCTGTGGAGCATCGGATCGGTTCTCCGTGGCGTCGGTCCATGGCTTGGACGATGAAGATTGCCCCAAGCCTCCACGCCGGGCCACCAGATAGCGGTCGCCGTGCCCCGCGCCACCACGAACCCCGATCCAAAGGACGTCACATGGACAAGACCGAACTGACCAACTGGGCGCTGGCGAACGGATGGCGGATCATCGCCGGCAGTCCCAGCCTGACCAAGCCGTCCTCGCCCAAGGAGGCCATCGTTCGGATGGTGTTCAAGGCGACGGTCGTGAATCTCGAGATCAAGAAGCCGGCCGGGACGTGGGAGAAGGTCGCGGGCGAGAGCTACGCGAAGGTGGTGCCCGATCCTGATACGGGGCTGCCGGGTGGCCTCGGCTTCGACACCATCCCGGGCATCACGATGCTCATGGAGAAGAACAAGGACAGCATGGTCTTCGCCAAGATGACGGGAAAGCCGGGGTAAGCAGTCCCGGCCCGCCCCGGCTGGCGCCATCGGTCACGCCGCGCCCTTGATGGCGGCGTCGCGTTGCTTGGACCCGGCCCCCAGGGCCAGCAGCGCCGCCAGCAGGCAGGCGGCACCGGCGATGTAGAAGGCGGGCAGGTAGCTCGCCAAGGCATCGCGGCTCAGCCCCGCGCCCGCGGCGGCGATCGCGGCGCCGAGCTGGTGCGCGGTGAACACCCAGCCGAAGACCAGCGGCGCGCGGTCCCGCCCGAAGGCCTGGCCGGCGAGCCTCACCGTCGGCGGCACCGTCGCGATCCAGTCCAGCCCGTAGAACACCGCGAAGAGCGACAGCCCATAGAGCGAGAAGGTGCTGGACGGCAGCGCCAGCAACGAGAGGCCGCGCAGGCCGTAGTACCAGAACAGCAGCTTGCGGTTGTCGTAGCGATCCGACAGCCAGCCGGAGGCGATGGTGCCGATGAAGTCGAAGGCGCCCATCAGCGCCAGCACCGAGGCGGCCTCCACCGGCGCCATGCCGAAATCACCGCAGAGCGGGATGAAATGCGTCTGGACCAAGCCATTGGTGGACAGGCCGCAGATCATGAACGTCGCGAACAGGATCCAGAAGACGCGTGAGCCTGACGCCTCGGCCAGCGTCGCGAAGGCGGTCCGCACCGGGTTGCCAGCCGGCGGCCGGGGCGGCGCCGCGGCGGGCGCCGCGGTGTCGCCATAGGCTGCAAGGCCGAGCTCCGCCGGATGGTCGTGTCCGAACAGCAGCATCAGCACGCCGGCCAATACGCAGGCGGCCAGGCCCGGGATCATCGCGACGCGCCAGCCGTCATTCTGCGCCAGCCAGGCGGCCAGTGGCAGGAAGGCGAGCTGGCCAGTGGCATTGGCGGCGGTGAGCAGGCCAAGCACCAGGCCGCGCCGCCGCACGAACCAGCGGCCGGCGACGGTCGCGCCCAGCACCAGCGCCGTCATCCCGGTGCCGAGACCGGCCATCACGCCCCAGCAGAGCCAGAGCTGCCAGAGCTGCGTCATGCCCATCGACGCGACGCAGCCGAGGACGACGAGGGCGAGCGCCACCGCGACCGTGTAGCGCAGGCCGTAGCGCTGCAGCAGCGCGGCGGCGAAAGGCGCCATCAGCCCGTACAGCAGCAGCCGCAGCGCCAGCGCGCCGGAGATGGAGGCGGTGTCCCAGCCGGTCTCGCCCTGCAGCGGCAGCAGCAGCGCGCCGAGAATCCCGAGCGCCCCGGCGGAGGAGACCGCGACCAGGAAGGTCAGCGCGACCATCACCCAGCCATAATGGATGCCGCGCCGCGCCAGTGCCGGCGCGATCAGGGAAGACAGCATGCGGTCGGTCCTTCGGGCGGCCGCGGCGCGGCCGGTTGCGGGAGGGTGTGCGGCCGGTCGGTCACGCCGCCTGGGTGAGGTGCCGGGCGCTGGCCGCCAGGATGCGGTCGGACAGGCCAGGATCGTCCACCGCCCTGGCCAGGATCAGGGTGCCGACCAGGGCAGAGAGCAGGGCCAGCGCCGCATCCTCCGGCGCATGGCGCCGGCGCCGCGGCAGCAGGGCCGCCAGCCGCGCCGCCAGGCTGCGCAACCCCTCGGTGAAGGCATGCCGCACGGAAGCCGGGCCGCGGTGGATCTCGGAGCCGAGTGCGGCCAGCGCGCAGCCCTCGCCCGGCCGATCCCGATGCTGGGCCGTCAGGTAGCGCCCGACGACCACGGCGACGGGGTCTTGTCCGGGCACGGCGCCAGCCTCCGGCAGCAGCCGCGTGTCGCCCAGTGCCAGCGCCTCGCTCAGCGCCTCCGCGGCCAGCCGCTCCTTGGAGCCGAACTGGCTGTAGAGGCTGCCATGGGTCATCCCGGCGGCCTCGGCCAGGGCATCGACGCCGACGCCCGCCAGGCCATGCTCGCGGAACAGCCGCGCCGCGGCGGTCAGGATCCGCGCCCGGTTCTCCGCGGCCTTCTCCTTGGAAACCTTCACGATCGGCCCTCCTGGCTGGGTCCATGAATATTAATGGCGATCGCCATCTTTAAAGTTCAGATAGCGACCGCCATCATAACCCGCAACCCCATGCCATGGAGCGCGCCATGTCCGAAGACCCCATCGTCATTGCCAGCGCCTTCAGGACGCCGCTCGGCCGCTTCCAGGGCGCCCTTTCGGCAGTGCGCGCGCCGGATCTCGGGGCGACCGCCATCCGCGCCGCGGTCGCCGGCGCCGGCGTGGCACCCGCGGATGTCAGCGAGGTGCTGATGGGCTGCGTGCTGCCGGCCGGGTTGAAGCAGGCGCCGGCCCGCCAGGCGGCGCGCTTCGCCGGGCTGCCGGATGCGACCGGGGCCACCACCGTGAACAAGGTCTGCGGCTCCGGCATGAAGGCGGTGATGCTCGGCCACGACCTGCTGCGCGCCGGCTCGGCCGAGATCGTGGTCGCCGGCGGCATGGAGAACATGTCGGGCGCCCCCTACCTGCTCCACAAGGCGCGGTCCGGCTATCGCGCCGGGCACGCGACGCTGTTCGACCACATGGCGCTGGACGGGCTGGAGGATGCTTACGAGGCCGGCCGCTCCATGGGCAGTTTCGGGGAAGCGACGGCCGAGCGCTACGGCTTCACCCGCGCCGACCAGGACGCCTATGCGATGGAGACGCTGCGCCGCGCCAAGGCCGCCGTGACCGACGGCGTCTTCGCCTCCGAGGTGGTAGCGGTCGGCGAAGTGGCGCAGGACGAGATCCCGCAGCGCCTCTCGCCGGAGCGCATTCCCGGCCTGAAGCCTGCCTTCCGCACCGACGGCACCATCACCGCGGCCAGCAGCAGCGCCAATGCCGATGGCGCCGCCGCGCTGGTGCTGACCCGGCGCTCGGTCGCGGCGCAGCGTGGCCTGCCGATGCTGGCCGCAATCCGCGGCCATGCCGCGCACAGCCAGGCACCCGAATGGTTCACCACGGCCCCGGCGCCGGCGATCCGCAAGCTGCTCGGCCGCGTCGGCTGGTCGGCCCAGGATGTCGACCTCTTCGAGATCAACGAAGCCTTCGCCGTGGTGGCCATGGCCGCGATGCGGGAGCTCGAGCTGCCGCATGAGAAGGTGAACATCCACGGCGGCGCCTGCGCGCTCGGCCATCCGATCGGTGCGACCGGCGCGCGGCTGCTGGTCACCCTGCTGCATGCGCTGACCCGCCGCGGCCAGCGGCGCGGCATCGCGGCGCTTTGCATTGGCGGCGGTGAAGCGACCGCGGTCGCGATCGAACGCCTGACCTGACTTTCCCGGGACCGGCCAGGTGGCCGGTCCCCCTTTCCCCCGGAGACATCACCATGACTACCCCGAACGGCGCCGGCACGGCGCTGATCACCGGCGCATCGTCCGGCATCGGCGCCGTCTATGCCGATCGTCTGGCCCGGCGCGGCCACGACCTAATCCTGGTCGCCCGCGACCAGCAGCGGCTGGAGGTGCTGGCGGCACGGCTGACGCAGGAGACGGGCCGGCGCGTGGACGTGCTGCCGGCCGACCTGGCGCAGCCGTCGGACCGGCGCCGCGTGGAAGACCGGCTGCGCCAGGATCCGGCCATCACCCTGCTCGTGAACAATGCCGGCGTCAGCGCCAGCGGCGGGCTGGCGGATGGCGACCTCGACCGGCTGGAGGCCATGATCCAGGTCAATGCGATCGCCGTGATGCGGCTGGCCGGTGCGGTGGCGCCGGGCTTCGCCGCGCGCGGCCGCGGCACCATCATCAACATCGCCTCCGTCCTCGCGCTGGCACCGGAGCTGTTCAACAGCGTCTACAGCGGCACCAAGGCCTTCGTGCTCAATCTCAGCCTGGGTCTGCACAAGGAGGTCGGCGAGCGCGGCGTGCGCGTGCAGGCGGTGCTGCCCGGCGCGACCCGGACCGAGATCTGGGCGCGCTCCGGCACGGACCCGGCACATCTGCCGCAGGAGATGCTGATGGGCGTGGAGGAGATGGTGGACGCGGCGCTGGCCGGGCTGGATCAGGGTGAGCTGGTCACCATCCCCTCCCTGCCCGATGCCGGGCAGTGGGTGGCATTCGACGCTGCCCGGCGGGCGATGCAGCCAAACCTGTCGCGCGACCGTGCGGCCGAACGCTACCGGGCAGGATAGGGCGGATCGTGCCTGCGCGGCCGGGTTCAGACCCGGTCGCGCAGCGCGGAAATGCCCGCGTGTTTCGCGCAGTTAGCGCAGCAGAAGATGCGCCCGTCCTGCTCCACCCCATGGCCGATGATGCGGCAGGCGCAATGCTCGCATCGCGGTGCCATCGCCTCGATCGCGCATTCGAAACTGTCGAAGGTCAGCGATCGGCCCGCCATCACGACATCGAACGCCTTGTCGTAGTCGTTCCCGCATTGCGCGCAGCGCGCCATGGCAGCCTCCCGTCGCGGGTTGCGATCCTGTCTGAAACCCGGGTTCGGAGTACGGTTGCGTCCTTGCGTGGCCGCAAGGGCGCAACGCGGCGTGAACCACCCGTCCGCCGCGCAACGCCGCTGGCCGGGCGCCGTTCCAGCGGTACCGGGAGGTTCGCATGAACAGCAGACAGATCCACGGCGCCGACGGGCTCCGGACCTTCGTCGTCGTGCTGGATGACGGCGATGAGGCGATGCAATCCCTCCAGGCCTTCGCCAAGGCGGAACGGGTGGGCGCCGCGCAGGTCACCGCGATCGGCGCCTTCGCCGAGGCGGAGCTCGCCTTCTGGGACATCGGCAGCCGCACCTATCTCCGCCATCCCGTGGCGGAGCAGACCGAGGTGCTGAGCCTGCTCGGCGACGTCGTCGAGGACGAGAAGGGCGCGCCGGCGCTGCATCTGCATGCGGTGCTCGGCCGCCGCGACGGGACCACGCTCGGCGGCCATTTCATGACCGGCCGCGTGCGGCCGACGCTCGAGATCATCGTGAACGAAACGCCCGCGCACCTCCGTCGCCGCTTCGACCCACGGCTCGGCCTCGCCACCATCCGCGTCTGAGAGGAGCTTCGGCCATGTCCCAGAAGGAGCAGCGCCCCCGTCAGCACCAGGACCGCCAGCCGGGCCTGGAGGAGGAGATGCGGCCGAAGCCGCGCTCTTCCATGTCGACCTATGTCGGCAGCGGCCGGCTACAGGGCAAGACGGCGCTCATCACCGGCGGCGATTCCGGCATCGGACGGGCGGTCGCGGTCGGCTTCGCGAAGGAGGGCGCCGATGTCGCCATCGTCTATCTCGATGAGCATGAGGATGCCGGCGTCACCCACGCGCTGGTCACCGCGGCCGGCCGGCGATGTCATCTGCTTGCCGGCGATGTCGGCGACCCCACCTTCTGCCGGACTGCCGCGACCGAGGCTTCGGCGCTGCTCGGCGGGCATATCGACGTGCTCGTGAACAATGCCGGCGAGCAGCACATCACCGAGGATTTCGCCCAGATCGATGAGCGCCAGGTCGAGCGCACCTTCCGGACGAATATCCTCGGCACGATGTGGATGACGAAATATGCCCTGCCCCACATGCCGCGTGGCGGGGCCATCGTGAACACGACCTCCATCACCGCCTATCGCGGCCATGAGCAGTTGATCGACTATGCCGCGACCAAGGGCGCCATCGTCGCCCTGACCCGCAGCCTGGCCGCCGCACTGAAGGAGCATGATATCCGCGTCAATGCGGTGGCGCCGGGGCCGATCTGGACGCCGCTGATCCCCGCGAGCTTCGATGCAGAGAAGACGGCGCAGCACGGCGCCTCCGCGCCCATGGAGCGTGCCGGCGAGCCGGACGAGGTGGCACCGAGCTTCATCTTCCTCGCGTCCAGCCGGGACAGCAGCTACTTCACCGGCCAGGTGCTGCACCCGAATGGCGGCACGGTCATCAACGGCTGATCGCGGCAGGCGGCGCGGCATCGGCCGCGCCGCCTGCGCAGGCTCAGATCAGGGTCGAGGTGCCGCGCGGCAAGCCGTAGTAGTCATCGACCTTGTTCGCCCAGTTCGCATCCGCGCGTGACCAGTCGCTTACCGACCGGCCTTCGTAGCGCGGCGCGCCCTCGAGCTGCTCCGCAGTGATCGAGATGACATAGCCGTCGAGTTCCGTGTCGAAATGAAGCTGCGACCAGGGCAACGGGTAATATTCGGTACCGATGCCGAGCAGACCGCCGAAGGACAGCACCGCATAGGCGACCTCGCCCTCGACCTTCCGGATCATCACGGTGTGGATGGAGCCGAGCCTGTTGCCACGCGGATCATAGACCGCCGTGCCCTCGACCTTGTCGGAGGCGATGAGCGCGGCGGTCTCGTCGCGAGCGGCGCTTTCGGTGAGGGTGTGGGTTGGGCGCGTTCTGGCCATGGATGGTCTCCTGCTTGCAGCCTCTGGCGAGAACAGCGTGGCGGCATGCGGGTTGAAGCCCGCGCGCGGTCGTGACGCGCCACGGCCAAGTCACGCACATCGCTGTGCTGGATGCCGTCGTGGAACAGCGGGAACTGCACTGGCGGGGCTTCGTTAACCGGGTGTCCACACGGACGGATGAAAAGCAAAAGGAGGATCTGGCATGGCCCAGTCCGAACAGAATCACCCTAACCAGAGCGGCCGCGGCTTCGCGTCGATGGACGAGAGGAAGCAGCGTGGCATCGCTTCGAAGGGCGGCCAGAGCGTGCCTGACGAAAAGCGGAGCTTCTCCAGGGACCACGAACTCGCCGCCGAGGCCGGCCGCAAGGGCGGCCAGAGCGTTCCGGACGAGAAAAGGAGCTTCTCGCAGAACCATGAGCTTGCCTCCGAGGCCGGCCGCAAGGGCGGCCAGCAATCGCATGGCGGGAGCGCGGGCGGCGCCCCGCGCGGCGGTTCCGGCAATTTCGCGGAGGATCGCCAGCGTGCCTCGGAAGCCGGCCGCAAGGGCGGCCAACACTGAACTCGGGAAAGCACGGGGCAGGCCGGAAGGCCTGCCCCGCACGGGGGCGGATGGCTACGGGATCGTGCCAGCAGGGTGACGCCGATGACGGAAGCAGGCAAGAAAAGCAGGCGTGGCTTCGCTGCCATGAATGACGACAAGCAGCGCGACCTCGCCGCCAGGGGCGGGCGCAGCGTTCCGCCCGGCAAGCGCAGCTTTGCGCGCGACCCCGCTTTGGCCGCCGAAGCCGGCCGCAAGGGCGGCGGACACGCGCATAGCGGCGCCGGGACCCGATCCGGGAGCAGCGGCGGAACCGACCGCCCGGAGGACTAGGTTCAGGGCGCCAGGATCAGGACCCGGACCTGGCTCGGCACGATGCGTGCGCCGACCATGTTGGTGCTGTTCTGCAGGCTCATCGAGGTGAGCCGCGTCGCCGGCATGCCGCCGATCAGCGTGGTGAAGGATGCCGTCAGGTGCCGCGACGGGCCCATCACCGTGCCGGAGGCGACGCCGGTCGCGACGCCGGTGTTGTCGCCGTTGGTCAGCGGCGTGACGGTGGCAAGGTTGTGCTGCGGCATGGCCATGATCATCACCCGCACCTGGCTCGGGATCGCCGTCGGCCCCAGCGCGATATCCGGATAGGGGAGCGGCACCGGCACCGGCGGCGTGAGGCAGACATCCGGGAAGGCCAGGTCGAGGCCCATCATCTGGGAATTGGCGAACATCGGCCTTGTCCTCAGCCCATGTGGATCTGCGCTGCGTCGACCTTCACCAGGACCGCCGCGTGCATCACCGCGGTCTCGCCGCGGAGGTTCATATGGCCGGAGGCGCGGTGGTCTACGCCCTGGGCGCGGAGATGATCGGTCTCCTCGACGAAGCGATAGCTGCGCCGGGCCCGGGTAAGCAGCCGGGTGACGAGGCTTTCGATCGCCTCGGCCACCAGGCCGATGCGGCCAAACCGCGCGGCCACCTTGCCGCCGGACAGCGCGAGATCCTCGATCGCGACCTGGCCGGTGCGGGCGCTCATCACCAGGGTCTCCGCGTTGAGCGTGAGGCGGCCACCATCGGAGGCGACCTCCATATCGCCGGCGACGGCAAGGCGGATGGGCCGGCTGCCCGGACGCTCCAGCACCGCCAGCACATAGGGCTGCGCCGCGGGCCCGCCGAGCAGCACCAGGTCACCCGGCTCCGGTTCGATCAGGCAGGAGATCGCGCGGCGGGCGGCGATGCGCGTGCCGCCGCGCAGCACGGTCAGGGCGGCGCCTTCGTGCAGCACCACCTCGGCCAGGAGGGTCTCGGTGGCCGCGATCATCGGCATGGGAGAAAGGGCGTTCATCGGCATCCTTCCGGAAAAAAAGCTGAGGCATGTCAGGCGGTCCGCCAGCGGTCCTGCCACCGTTCCGCCTGCACGCGATGGGGATCGGGCGACAGGGCCTGGCCGCGGTTGGGTATGGCGGCGCCCTGGTGCTGTACCTCATGCAGATTGGCACGGAAGAGGGTCGCGCCGCTCAGATCGGCGCCGTCCAGCCGGGCGTGGCTGAGATCGGCATAGGTCATGTCGCATTGGGTAAAGCGCGCCCGTGTCGCGACCATGCCGACGCAGATCGCCTGGTACAGGCGGGCGCCGGTCAGATCCGCCTCGGATAGGTCGGCACCCGAGAGGATGGCGTTGCTGAGGTCGGCGCCACGCAGCGTGGCCCCTGGCAGCGCAGCCTCCATCAGCACGGCCTGGGTCAGGTTCGCGCCGTCGAGGCAGGCGCGGTCGAGCTTGGCCTTGAGCAGCCCGGCCTGGTGGAGATTGGCGCGCGCCAGGTTGCAGCCGGAGAGATCGCATTCCATGAGCTGGCAGGCCGGAAAGCCCATGCCCGACAGGTCGCGCCCGGCGAAGTTGGACTGCATGAGCACGGTGCGGAAGAAACGCGCGCCGTCGAGTGGCACGCTTGTGAAATCGGCGCCGATGATCACGCCGCCTTCCAGATTGGCGCCGCTGAGGTCGAGCCGCCGCGTGTCGCATTTCGCGACCGCCAGGCGACCGCAATTGGCCTCGGCGAACGAGGCCCCGACCAGCACCGTTTCCATCATCCGGCTTTCGGTCAGGTCGCAGCCGCGCAGCGTGGCGCCGGTCAGGTCGCATTGGATCGCGTTCATGGTGACGGTGCGCGCCCCGGTGAACCGGGCCTGCACGAAGCTGCATTCGATGAAGCTGGCATGGGTGAGGTCGGCATTGCCGAGATCGGCGCCGTCGAAGCGCGCCTTCATCACGATCGCTTCGCGGAAATTGGCACCGCTGAGATCGGCGCCGCTGAAATCCACGCCTTCGCAGATGCCGCCGGAGAGATCGGCGCCGGAGAGCCTGGCGCCGGCGAAGTTCTGCTGCTGGGTGACGACCTCACCGTCCCGCACCAGCGCTTCCAGGACCGCGCGGCTCATGCCGGCAGCCGCCGCGGCACCAGCTTGGTGCGGGTGCGCTGCACCCGGTCATAGCGGGTGGCGCTGTCGGCCTGGATGCGGCCGAGATCGGCCTCGTAGAGGCTGCTGTCGCTGAGGTTGGCGCTGCGGAGATCGGCACGCCCGAGATTGGCGCCCATGAGATCGGCCCGGGTCATCGTCGCTCCGTTCAGATTGGCCGCGACGAATCGCGCCTGGCGCGCCCGCGCGAGGTCGAAGGAGGCGCCGGCAAGATCGCAGTCCGAGAGGTCGGCGCCGTCGAGCAGCGTGCCACGGAACATCGCCCCGGCGAGACGGGTGCCGCGGAAATTGGTGCCCTCGCAGCGCGCGGCATCGAGGGTGGCGCCCGTCAGGTCGCTCTCGACGAAGATGGCGGTGGTCAGGTTGGCATTGCTGAACACGATCCCCGCCGCGCGTGCCTTGATGAAGGAGGCGCGGTGCAGGGAAGCGGCGGTGAGATCGGCGCCGGCGAGATCGACATTATAGAAGAGCGCCTCGTCGAGCTGCGCGCCGATCGCGCGCATCCCCGCAAGTGCGCTGTCCCTCAGCATCAGCTTCGGCGCCGTGACATCCGAGAAATCGGCCCCTTCGAGCGGCGTCTCGTCGAGCTGGGCACCGCTCAGGTCGGCGCGGCGCAGGCTTGCTTTGCGCAGGTCGGTGCCGCGCAGCACCGCATCGCGCAGCACCGCGCCCGAGAGGTCGGCGCCCTGCAGCGAGGCCCGGCCCAGATTGGCTTCCACCATCTGCGCGCCGGCGAGCCGCGCCCCATCCATGCGCGCATGCGCGAGCACGGCGCGGCCGAGCTTCGCGCGGGTGAGGTTGGCACCGGTGAGATCGGCGCCGTCGAGCCAGGCCTCGGTCAGGTCGAAGCCGGCGAGGTCGGCGCCGGCGAGGTCGGCGCCGCAGAGATCGAGGCGCACAGCACTGCGCTGCCCGTCAAAGAGCCGCGCGCGCAATATGTAGTTGGCGGCGGCATCGAGGCGTGGCGCCGGATCCTGCGCATCGGCCGAAGCGAGATAGGCATCGCGCAGCTGGGCTTCCGCCTTGTCCCAGCTCCCGGTGATTTCAGGGTCCGCCAGGACGATGCGAATCTGGCTGGCATCCAGCCCCTCGGCCTCCAGCGCCTCGGCCAGCGCCTCTGCGTCCCGGCGCTTGGCGGCCGCTGAGAAGACCGGCGGCCCCGCCGGCTTTTTGTCCGCAGGCGAGATGGTGAGGCCATGCTGGGCTGCCAGCGCATTGGCGATCTCCGCCTGCTTTGCCGCCGCCGCCTCGCCTTCCTTCTTGTGGCGCTCCGAATCGGCCAGGATGCGCTCCACCCGGGCCGGCAGCTCCTCGAGGCTGGGCGGCGGCTCCTCGGGCGGCATCGGCGGCATGGCGTATTTGTCGGGATCGAGGCCCAGCGCGCGGACGCGCTCGCGGTCGCGCTCGATCTCCAGCGCCTGGCGGCGCCGCATCCGCTTGTGCACCAGCCCCTCTTCGGCCGTGCGCGCCTTGGCTTCCTCGACATCGGGGTCGCTCAGGATCAGCTCGGCGGGCACCAGATCGCTGTCGCGCAGCGCCTCGAGCACGCCGTATTCCGGATCGAGGCGCTTCGCCAGGACCGCGGCGAACTGGGCGGCCGGGCGCGGCGCGCCGAGGCGGTCGGCACCGAGCAGCAGCCGCTCCACGTCGCGGGCATCCTCCTCCGCCACCCGCACGCGGCCATGATGGATCATCACCAGGCGACGGCGATTGGGGAAGAACCACACCGTGGTAAGCCCGAGCGGCACTTCCTCCAGCCCCTCGGTGCCGCGGCGCTGGATGAAGATGCGCGGTGCGATGCCGGGGAGCCGGCCGGTCAGCTCCGGCAGCTCCCGATGCATGTTCTCGATCGCGTAGTCCTCGTCGCCCCGGAGGAAGCCGGGGAAGCGCTGATCTGGGGCGGCCGCCATAAGGATCCGCCAATCGATGTCGCGGGCAAAGCCCGGGAATTCCTCCTGCAGCCAGCGCGGATCATAGGTGCCGGCGAGTTTGGAACGCTGCGGCCAGGCGATGTCGATGGGGCCGAAGCCGAGCGGTCGCGGCTCGCCGACTCGTGCGTCGCGGTCGGCCTCCACCACATTCGGCAGCGGGATGCGGTAGCCAATGCCGGCAAGGGGCAATTCCTCGGTACCGCGGCCGAGCGGATTCTCCGCGACCTTCGGCCCGCCATAGGCGCGTTCCCAGCCCATCGGCATTTCGGTGAAGGCTGCGGGCTCGGTGGCGCGGCCCTCCTCGATATGGCGGTCGCCCACCGCCATCAGGCGCTTGGTGACGAAGCCGAGGCGGGCAGAGACCGTCACCGCCCGGGCGGGCATGCCGCCTGGCGTGAAGGCGCTGCCGGTCATCAGAAATTCGGCGGCGGTCTTGGGTAGCGCCAGGTCGAGCGGCTGGGTGGGCGGCAATTCCTCGGCCAGGAATTTCCACATCGCGATATCGCCGAGGATGCCCGGCGCCTCGCCCATCGGGCAGAAGGTGATCGCCGCGACACCCAGGAAAAAGCGCCGCTGGAATTCGATCGGGCGATGCAGCACCCCGAGCGCCAACGGCTTGATCACCTTCATGGACGAACCACTCCCCGGATCATGGCGCGAAGGCGACCTGCTCCGGCCGCTGCGGATCGAAGCGCACCGGGATGCGCCGGCCGGGGACGAAGAACTGCACGTCCGGGACTTCCATCACCCGATGGAAGGCCGCCTGCCAGGCGGGGCGTCCCTCCGCCGAGACCTCCAGCCGGATGATGATCTCCGGCAGATCGTTGAAGCGGTTGCCGGTATCCTCCAGCGCCAGGATGGTCGCCATCGCCGGCAGCCCCTCGGCGCGCAGCCGCGCCTCGCTGCGGTGCCGGAGATAGGATGGGCCCCAGACCATCGCGGGAATGCCGATCACCAGCGCCAGCAGGACGATAATGATGGCGCCGAGTTGCCAGAGGCCGCGCATGTCTTCGATACCGGCCATTCAGGTGACGATGGTGAAGCCGGTACTGAGCGAGAAGGCATAGGTTTTGGCCTTGAGCGCCTTGTTCTTGTACTCGAAGGCACCGGTTTTGACGGCGACGATGAAGTTGTCGAGCTTGACCCCGACGAAATCGGCCTTCACGCCGATGAAGGCCATGGCGAGACCGGTCAGGTCGAGCTTCATGCCGGCAATGCCGAGCTTGAAGCCATAGGCGTCGCCGGCATGCGAGCCGCTCTTGAACCAGGACGGCGCCACCGCGGTCTTGGTCGGGGCGACGATGTTCACCGCAGTGCCGCTGGTGATGTTGATCGCCGCCGGCGAGCTGATGTTGACGCCGGAGAGCGTCGTGATGTTGAGCGCGCCGGCCGTGACATTCATCGTGTAGGTGTTGGTGACGTTCTCGGTGATCGGGCCGGTGATGGTGCGCTTCTCGGTGCCGGTGACCGTCTCGTCGAAATCGGCGTCGACGACGGTCTTCCGCAGGGCGCCGTTGACGAACAGCGTCTCGTTGCCGTCGATCGTCGTCGTGCGGTTCTTCTTGACGTGCCGCGTCTCGTTGTTCTCGACGATGCTGTCGAGGTCCTTCTGCGCATGCAGGTAGATCTGCTCGGAGCCCTTCTTGTCCTCGAAGCGGAATTCGTTCGAACCGCCGCCGCCGAGCGAGGAGTTGCTCTTGATGCCGGACTGGGTCTTGTTCCCCGGCAGCGCCCAGGGCGGCATGTTGTCGGCGTTGTAGACGCGGCCGGTGATCAGCGGCCGGTCGGGATCTCCCTCCAGGAAATCGACCACCACCTCATGCCCCACGCGGGGGATATGCATGGCACCCCAATTGGCACCGGCCCAGATCTGCGACACCCGCACCCAGCAGGAGCTCTGCTCGTCGGCGGTGCCGTCCGGGTTGCGGTCCCAGTGGAAGCGCAGCTTCACCCGGCCGTACTTGTCCGTGTGGATCTCGCTGCCCGCCGGCCCGGTCACCGTCGCCGTCTGTGTCCCGCGCACGAAGGGGCGGGGCGTGGTGCGCGCCGGGCGATACGGCACGCTCGCCGGGATCGCCGCGAACTCATTGCCGTAGCGGCTGCCCTCCGCATCCTCGTCCGATGCCCAGAAGGAGGTGTCGCGCGCCGTATGCCGAACCTCCGTGATCAGGCAGAGCTCGGCCCCGACGCCGTCCTGGTCGTCGATCGTCACGCGGTAGCCGGCAGTCATGGTCTTGGTGTCGCCGCCGCCGCGCATGATGCGGTGCCGCGCTTCCTCCTGCTCGATGCGCAGGCGGGTGACGGTGCCGCCTTCGCCGGGATTGGTGTAGCGGCCCGGATAGTCGAAGACCTCGTGGTCCTTCATCCGGGAGACGTCGAGATGGGTCGGCTTGTTCGCGCCCATATTCGTGGTCGGCGTCTCGAAGTTGTAATCGCGCATTGCCCAGGTGCCGGTGCGGAATTCCAGGTCCTGCTCGAACCAGGTGAGCTTCTCCTCGGTCGACAGCCCACCATAGGTGATGGTCTCCGGCACCAGCTTCGGCGCGCGCTGGTTCTGGTCCGCGATGACCAGCGTGTGCTGGCCGTCCTTGTGCTCATGCCAGTAGAAGAGGCCGACCTCCTCCATGAGGCGGGAGACGAAGTCGAGCGCGGTTTCCCGGTACTGCACGCAGTAGTCGAGCTTGGGGTAGCTGCCGGTCAGGCCGCGCTGCTCGACGGCGGTAAGGCCATGGATCTGGAAGACCTTGTCCAGCACCTGGGGCACGGTCATGGACTGGAAGATGCGGCAATCGGCCTTCTGGGAGAGGAACCAGAGGGCGGGGACGACCTCCGCCTGCCAGAGATGGGTGTCGAGGCGGCCGGAATGGCGGCGGGTCAGGCGGCGGACATGGCCATGGACCGGGCGATGGCCGGGTTCCGAGTTGGCGCCGACCCAGAGCGTGACGGGCTTGCCGAGCAGCTTGCGGACCTTGGCTTCCGGCTCGCGGGTGGCGAAGGCGATGCGGAACAGGAAGGGGCGGGAGATCGCGTCCTCGCCATCGAGCTCGATGAGCAACGCCTTGCTGTCGCCGAGCGGGGTATCGATGCGCAGCAGCCGCTCCGATTGGTCGTAGGCGTTCATCCTCAGGCTCCGACGCGGCAACCGGCAGGACACCGGCGGACGGACCCTAATCCGTTACGGCTTCGCACGTTTTACAGATATGTGTCGGTTCTGAGAGACCCGGCGCGCGCGCATCGCAGCGGTGCGGCACAGGAGGTGCCGACCGCATCACAAGCATGCGACCGAACGGCGTCAGCGGCGTGACGTCATCCGCCGCCGGCCGCATCCATCTCCGCCGCGAGATTGGCGGCGGTGAAGGGCATGCGGTGCGGCCGCACGCCGAGCGCGTCGTGGATGGCATTGGCGATCGCGGCGATGGTCGGCGCCAGCGCTGCCTCCCCGGCGCCGAGCGGCGGCTCCTCCGGCCGCGCGAGCAGCCGGAATTCCACGGCCGGCACCTCGGAGAAGCGCAGGATCGGATAGGCTTCCCAGGTGTCGCTGGTCACCCGCCGGCGATCGAAGCGCACCTCCTCCTTCAGCGCCATCGAGACGCCGTGGATGGCGCCACCCTCATACTGGTTCGCGATGCCATCGGGATTGATCGCCTCCCCCACATCGCCGGCGATCCAGAGGTGGCGGCAGACGATCTCCGCCTCGGCCGCGACCTCGGCCACCACCGCGCACCAGCCGCCGCTGTTCTTGTAGCGGGCATAGCCGATGCCCATGCCGATGCCTTCCCGCTTCGCGCGGGTCTCCCAACCGGCCAGCTCGGCGGCCGCACGCAGCACCGCCTGGCCGCGGGCGTCGTCCAGGTGGCGCAGCCGATAGGCGAGCGGATCGGCCCCCGCCTTCGCGGCCAATTCATCCATCACGGATTCGATCGCCAGCACATTGGTCGGCGCGCCGAGGCCGCGCAGCGCGCTGCTGCGGACCGGCATCGCGGTGATCCGCCGCAGCCCCACCTGCAGCCGCGGGATCCGGTAGGCCGGCACCGCATTGCGCTGGGCACCGCCACCGCTGGCGAGCGGCGGGTTGATCGCCGCCGGGATTTCGCTGGCGTCTGCGACATGCTCGACCGCGAGCAGGGTCGGCTTCGGGTTGCGGCCAGGGCGGGAGGAATGGCCCTGGCTGGTCACCTGCTGGCGCCAGGCGACGATATCGCCGGCGGCATCGGTCTCCGCCTCGATCTCGACCAGCATGGCCGAGGAGAAAGGCGCCCAGCCCAGCTCCTCCGCCCGGCTCCAGAGCAGCCGCACGGGAAGGCCGGGTGCGGCGCGCGCGGCGAGCGCCGCATCCAGCGCCACGTCGTCGGCGCCGTTGTGCCCATAACAGCCGGCGCCTTCGATGTGCCGGACCAGGATCTGCGTCTCCGGCACGCGGAGCGCCTTCGCCAGATCGGCGCGGAGATTGTAGATGCCCTGGCTGTGGCTCCAGACCTCGAGCTGATCGCCCTCCCAGCGCGCCACCGCGCAGCAGGTGCCGATCGAGGCATGGGCGACGAAGGGGCGGAAGAAGCGGGCGTGCAGGGTCGCGGCTGCCTCCGGCGCGGCCTCCGTACGGTCCACGACCACCGAATCCTCGCCGGGCGCGCTGCGCAGCCAGGCCTCCGCGCTCTCCGGCAGCGTGTCCTCCGCGTCCCATTCAGCGCGCGCCGTGACCCGTGCCGCCGCTGCCTCCGCGATCGCCTCTTCTGAGGCCAGCACGGCGAGGAAGCTGCCATCCCGCACCACCCGGGCATCGCCCGGCAAGGCACCATCCCGCAGTGCCGTGAACCGCGCCCGCCGCGCCGGCGGGCGCACCATGCGCGCATGCAGCATGCCGGGCAGACGCAAATCCTGGATGAAGCGGGCCGCGCCGAACACCTTGTCCGGCAGGTCGAGCCGTGGCGCCGCGCTGCCGGCAATGCGCCGCGCCGCCGGCGGCTTGGCCCGGCTTCCGGGCGATGCCTCGCAGGCGAGCAGCGCATCATCCGCCTGCGCCCAGTAGGAACCGATCGGCCCCTCCGGCCCGAGGAAGCTGCCGTCCTCGACGCGGATCGCCTCCAGCTTCACGCCGCTCCGCTGCGCGGCGACGGAGAGATGGATGGCGCGCGCCTCCGCGCAGGCATGGCGCAGTGCCATCCCGCTTTCCTGTACGGAGAGGCTGCCGGAGGTCACTGCCTCATTCGGGCTCGCCGGCGTCGCCGCCGCCTGCACCCGTACGCGCGCGAAGGCGATATCGAGCTCCTCCGCGGCGATCTGCGCCAGCGCGGTCAGGATGCCCTGGCCGAGCTCGACCTTGCCGGGCGTGATGGTGACCAGGCCCTCGGCGTGGATGCGGAGCCATTGGTCGAGCCGGCGATTGACATGCAGGCTGCCGGGCAGCCGCGGCTTGTCGCCGTCCCCGCTGGTCGCCTGGACATAAGCGAGGTTCATGGCGCGGCCCTCATCATCGACGCCGCGCGCTGCACCGCGCGCAGGATGCGGTTGTGGCTGCCGCAGCGGCAGAGATGCGGCTCCAGCGCGGCCCGAATGGCGGCTTCGTCCGGATCGGGGTTGGCCTGCAGCAGGGCGGCGGCGGAGATCAGGATGCCGGAGAGGCAGAAGCCGCATTGCCCGGCCTGCTCTGCGAGGAAAGCTGCCTGCAGCGGATGCGGCGCTTCCGGCGTGCCGAGGCCTTCCACGGTCGTGACGGCCCGGCCCGCCGCCGCTTCGGCCGGCAGGGTGCAGGCATAGCCAGGGCGGCCGTCCAGCAGGACCATGCAGGCGCCGCACTGCTCCTCCCCACAGCCGAAGCGCGGGCCGCTCAGCCCGAGCGATCCGCGCAGCAGATGCAGCAGGGAAGCGCCTTCCGGCGGCGCGCCCTCAGCCGGCTCTCCGTTCAGCGTGAAGGCGAGCATCGCGTCCCCATCCCTCCCGTTATCCACCCATCCTGCCTCAGGATCGGCAGGATGGGCAGGGCGGCCGCGTCGCGCTTACGCGAGGCGGCTGCGCAGCGCCGCCTGGGCCCGGGCGATGACGCCGGGATAGCGCTTGCCGGGATACCAGGGCATGCGCTCGAGCTCCGCGAAGCCCGGGATCGTCTCCATGTGCCGGACCATGCGCGCCCGCATCGCGGCATCCGGCAGCGGGCCACGCAAGGCCGCGATATTCTCCGCCGCATGGGCGGGGTTCGATGTCGCCGGCAGGGTGCAGGTGACGGCGGGATGCGCGATCACCCATTTCAGGAAGAACTGCGCCCAGGTGGTGGCGCCGAACTCGCGCGCGAAATCCGGCAGCGGCCGGCCTTCCACGATCCGGTGCAGCCGCGCCTTCTCGAGCGGCATGTTGACCAGCACCGCGGTGCCGGTATCGGCGGCGGCGCGCAGCACCGTCTCCTCCGCCTGGCGCGACAGGATCGAGTAGCGGACCTGGACGAAGTCGAGATTGCCGCGCCCGACCCATTCGGCCATGGCCGGGAAATAGACGTAGTCATGGTGGCTGATGCCGGCATAACGGGTCAGCCCTTCCCGCTTCCAGGCCTGCAGCATCGGCACCGCGATGTCGATGTTCACGAGGTTATGGCACTGCATGACGTCGATCCGCTCCCGCCAGAGTCGCGCCAGCGATGCCTCCAGGCTGCGCTGCGCATGGCCGGCATCAGCGAGGAAATCGCCCGTGCCCCAGAGCTTGTTGGTCATGAAGGCCTGGTCGGTGATGCCGAGCGCGGCCGCGAGCGTGCCGGCATTGACCTCCGCCATGCCATAGAGCGGCGAGGTGTCGATCACCCGCGCGCCGCCTTCCCAGTAGAGGCGCATCACCTCCCGGAAATGCTCGCGCGGCTGTCCCGGCAGCAGGTCGAAGGTGAGGAAGGTGCCGAGGCCGATGGCCGGCAGCACCTCCCCGCTGCGCGGGATGCGGCGCGTGATGACATCGGCCGCGGGCGGCGGTGCTGCGGGCCGGGCACCGCCTGGTGCCTGGGCCTGCGCCGGCGTGGCGCCGGGCGGCGCGGCCTGCGCGAGGAGGCCGGCGGCCCCGAGGCCGAGCCCGGTGCCGACGATGCCGCGGCGCGTGGGGCTTCCTGTGTTCTGTGAATTCGGCATTGCTCTGCTCCTGACCATGCCTGCCGCGCGCATCGCCGGCGGGTGGCCAGGAGCTGGGTCTGTGACAGCGGCGCGTCGCGCGCGATCCTGACCGGGGGCGCGCGATCCTCGCATCCCTTGCCGGTCTCCAGCCCGCTCCCGATATGCTGGGATCGAGGGGAAGCCATGGATCCAGGACCCGAGGCTGGTTACGTCCGCATGCTGGAGCCACGCTCCGAAGCCTGGCGCAGCGCCGCCTGGGGCATGGGCATTTTCGACACCGCCCGGCGCCCCTTCGCCGCGCTCGTCGAAGGCCGGATGCGGACGCCCCAGCACCTGCTGCTGGTAACGCTCCGCGGCGGCGCCCGCCGGCTGGAGGTGACGACGGAATGCGGCCACCGCTATGACGGCGCCGATCGCGCCGGCGCCGTCTCCTTCGTGCCGGCGCATTGCGGGCGGCATCTCCGGATGCACGGCGTGCGCTCCGAATGGGCGTCGATCGCCTTCCGGCCGGAAGCGATGGACGCGATCCTCGGCGCGGATGCGCGCGGACCGCTCGCGATCGCGGCCTTCACCAATGTCGAGGATGGCTTCCTCGCGGGCCTCGTGGGCGAGTTCCGCCGGCACCTGGACGAAGACGGCACGCTCGATCCGCTCTATGCCGACAGCATGGGTATCGCCGCCGCGCGCTACCTGGCGCGGCGCTTCGGCCGGCCAGCGACGCCCGCGCCGGCCGCGAAGCTGGCGCCCTGGCAGCTCCGGCGCATCGAAGCGCTGGTGGAAGCGCGGCTCGGGGAGGAGATTCGGATCGCGGAGCTCGCCGCGGCGATCGGGCTCTCGGCTGGGCATTTCCATCGGGCCTTCCGTGCGACCACCGGCAAGACCCCGCTCGCCCATGTGACGGAGGCGCGCATTCGCCGCGCGATCGGCATCGCGGCGACCGAGCCGCTGTCCGTCGCCGAACTCGCGCTCCGCGTCGGCTTCGCCAGCCCCAGCCATTTCGCGCGCCTGTTCCGGCGCGCGACAGGCGTCGCGCCTTCACGGCTCAGGCGGGGCTAGAACGGGACCCCGCTCTCAGCCGTCGCCTGCGCGGCCCGTCATACCGTACTACTCGAAGAGCGCCACGGCGCGGATCGGGCTCGCGGTGCCGCCGCGAATCTTCAGCGGCAGGCCGATGAAGCGGAACCGCCCTCGACCCACCACCGCTTCCAGATTCGCCAGACACTCCATGTGCGTGATGCCGCGCTCCGCGCAGGCCATATGCGCCTTGAAGTTGAGTTCGCCCTCGGGGGCCGGGCTGATCGCCTCGACGCCGAACATCCCGATGCCCTGGTCGGCGAGCCAATGGATCGCCTCAATGGACAGACCGGGGAAATCATGGCCGTAGCCCGGCTTGCCAAGCAGGCGGACGTTGGTGCCGAGCAGGATCAGCACGGTATCGCCCTTCCGGATGGTCTCGCCCGTAGCCTCCACCGCGGCCTTCAGCTCCTCCACGCTCACCGCGTGTTTCAGCGGCACAGTCCGCAGATCGACGCAGAAGGCGGAGGTGATGAAGTTCTCGAGCGGCACTTGATCGATGGACAGCGCACCGGGGCGCGGATCGAAGTGCACCGGGGCGTCCACATGGGTGCCTGCGTGGTCGCTGAAGGCAATAGAGAGCGCCTTGCTGGTGAAGGTGGTGTTGCCGGCCACCTTCTTTTCAGAATGGTCGTTCCAGACCGTCATCACCACCGGCGGGTGGGACGGGTGGGTCTGGGTGCGGTGAAACAGCTCGCGGCTGAGATCGACGATTTCCATCGGGCTTCGTCTCCGTTCTGGGTGTTCAGTTGGCGGTGATGCCGGCGGCGCGGATGACCTGCCCCCAGCGGCGCCGGTCCTCCGCGACATAAGCCGCAAACTGCTCCGGGTTCAGCCGCAGGTCGATCATGCCCTGCTCGGCCAGCCTGCGGCTGGTTGCGGGATCGGCAATGGCGGTCGTGGCCACGTCGCGCAGCTTCGCCAGCACGTCAGGCGGCACGCTGACCGGGGCGTAGAGGCCGTAGTAGCTGACCGCCTCGTACCCGGGCACGCCGGCCTCGGCGAAGGTCGGCACGTCGGGCAGGCCCGGGAAGCGCTGCGGGGTGGTGACCGCCAGCGCCCTCACCCGGCCGGCCTGCACATGCGGCAGGCCGGTCGCGATCGGGTCGCACAGCATGTCGATCTGACCCGCCAGCACGTCGGCCGTGGCCGGCGCCGTGCCGCGATAGGGCACATGGGTCAGCCGGATGTCCGCCATCGTCTCCAGCAGCGCCGTCGCCAGATGCGAGCCGCCGCCATTGCCGGCGGAGCCATAGGTGAGCTCGCCCGGACGCTGCCGGGCGCGGTCGATCAATTGCCGCAGGCTGGTGATGTCGAGGCTGTTGCGCACATAGAGGACGGAGCCCACGCCGCCGACCATGGCGATCGGCACCAGGTCCCGGGCAGGATCATAGGTGAGGTCGCTGTAGAGCTCCGGATTGATCGAATTGGTGGCCTGGCTGCCCATCAGGATGGTGTAGCCATCGGGCGCGGAACGCACGGCGGTCTCCGTGCCGATGCGTCCGCCGCCGCCCGAGCGATTCTCGATCACCACCGGCTGACCCAGCGCGCGGGTCAGCGGCTCCGCCAACAGACGGCTGATGACATCTGCCGCGCCCGCGGGCGGGAAGGGCACGACGATGCGCACGGGGCGCGATGGGAAGGCCGCCTGGGCGCGGGCGTAGCGGGGCAGCGCCAGGGCTGCCGCAGCGCCGATCACATGGCGTCGGCTGATGGAAAACGATTCCCGCGGTCCAGTCATGGGCTGTCCTTCCCGATGGACGGTTGCGCCGTGGCGTGCCGGTTCTTCCGGGCCGCGTCGCCGGTTGGCCCGGCTGCTGCCCCATGTTTCCCGGCGGCCGCGCTGCGAGGAAGCCGAATTCCGCATTTCTTCCACGATGTGGAAACTGACGTGAAAACGCGTTGTCCGGCCCTATGGTGGCGCCTACCGTGACCGACGGAAGGTGGCGATGGCGAAGCAGGCCGGCCTCGGCCGGGACGGCGCGCAGGTGGTGCACAAGGTGCTTTCCTTGCTGAAGGAGGTCTCGGCATCGCGCGGCAGGGGCACGAAGCTGACGGCTCTCGCCGAGGCTGCGGGCCTGCCCGTCCCGACCGCCTATCGCCTGCTGGCGGCGCTTCTCGCCGAGCGCGCCGTCGAACGCGACGAGGCCACGCGCGGCTTTAGGCTCGGCCCGCTGCTCTGGGAATTCGGCCTGGCGGCCGCGCCGGATGTCGATATCCGCCGCTTCTGCGCGCCCGCGCTGGACAGGATCGCCGCAGCCACCGGCGACAGCGCCTATGTAAACTGCCGCAGCGGCGACGATGCGCTCTGCCTGGACCGCCGGGAAGGGAGCTACCCGATCCAGGCCAAGCCGATCGCCATCGGCAACCGCCGGCCCCTCGGCGTCGGCGCGACGTCTCTCGCGGTGCTCGCGAGCATGCCGTCCAACGAGGTGGATGCGGTGGTGGACGCCAACGCCGCCCGCTATCGCCGTCACGGCCTGACCGCGGAACGTGTGCGCAGCGCCGTGGAAGCGACGCGCGCACGGGGCTTCGCCGTCAGCACCGGGCGCATCGTCGCCCGCTTCCGGGGCGTGGCGCTTGCCATCGGCAATGGCGTGGGCGGCGTGCCTGTCGCGCTGTCGGTGATCGCCATCGAGGAACGCCTCGACCTCGCCCGCATCGAGACGACGGTCGCCCTCCTCCGGCGAGAAGAGCAGGCGCTGCGCGCGCTGCTCGCCAGCGAACCCGAGATCCAACAGAAAGGCTCCATGCCGTGACCCCGACACCGCCGCTTTCCGCTACTGCCATGGCGGCGCGCCTGGCAGATGGCAGCGTGACGCCCCCGGAGCTGCTGGAGGACAGTCTGGCGCGCATCGGGCGATCGAATGCGGAGCTTGGCGCCTTCGTGCATGTGGATGCGGAAGGTGCGGCCGAAGCCGCGCGCGCGGCTGCCGGGCGACAGGCGGCAGGCATGCGGCTGGGACCGCTGGATGGCGTTCCGGTGGCGGTGAAGGACAATCTCTGGGTGGCCGGGATGCCCGCGCATTGGGGAAGCCGGATGTGGGCGGATTTCACCCCGCCGGTGGATGACATTCCGGTGGAGCGGCTGCGGCGGGCCGGGGCGGTGATCATCGGCAAGACCAATACGCCGGAGTTCGCGCTCTCGGGCCGTACCGACAGCCCATTGCACGGCCCCGCGCGCAATCCGTGGGACATCCGCCTGACGCCCGGCGGATCCAGCGGCGGATCGGTGGCGGCCGTGGCGGCCGGGCTGGTGCCATTGGCGCTGGCGACCGATGCCGGCGGCTCGACCCGCTTGCCGGCCAGCTACACGGGGCTGTTCGGCATGCGCCCCAGCAACGGACGCATCGCCCGCCGGCACGGCTTTCCGCCCATGGCGTTGGATTTCCAGGCCGTGGGCGTGCTTGGCCGCAGCCTGGAGGACATGGAGCTCCTGCTGTCCTGCGTGGCTGGTCCTGATGCGCGCGACCCGTCCTCGGAGCGTGTGCCGGACCTGGCCGGACCGGACCGGCCCCTCCGCGTCGGCTGGTGCGCTTCCATTGGCGAGGAAGGCGTGGATGCGGAAGTGGCTGCCGCCGTGGCCGAATGCGCCTCGGTCCTGGAAAGCGCCGGTTGCGAAGTTGCGCGGCGGGAGGCGCCATTCGACCTCGCTTTGGTGCGCAAGGTCTGGGGCGTCATCAGCGCCGCGGGTGCAGCCCGTGCGGCCGAATTGCATCCCGACCGATGGCGCGCGGAGGCGAGTGGCGCCATCGCCGCTGCGGCCAGTCGAGGGCTCGGCCTGTCGGCCGTCGACTACGTCCGCGCACTGGACGGCCTGGCTGAGATTCGCGCCGGCGTCGCCGAGGCCTGGGGCAGGATGGACCTGCTGCTCTGCCCGAGTGCCGCCTCTCCGGCCTGGCCATTGGAAGACGAGTTCCCGCGCCAGGTGGGTGACCGGCCCGGGCATGGCGTGGCGCAGAACATCTTCGCGACTTGGGTGAATGCGGTGGGCTATCCGGGGCTGAACGTGCCTGTGCGCCCCCATGCGGATGGCCGGCCGCGCGGCGTTCAGGTCGTGGGCCGCTTCGGGGCCGACAGCATGGTACTGGCGGCCGGGCGCGTGCTGGCAGATGATCCCGTGTGCAGCAGGCCGGCATTTCCCTGGCGCTAGAGCAGGTGCCAGCGGGTCGCGCCGGCCGCGCGGCGCCAGCCGCAGCCGCGGGCCTCAGAAGCTGCCGGTGAAACTGTAGCGCGACCCCGGGTGCCAGAGATCGGCGACGGTCGCGACCTGGCCGAAGGACCAGGTGCGCCGGTGCAGCACCAGGCAGGGGATGCCGGGCTCCATCGCCAGCGCCGCCCGCATCGCCTCCTCCGGCATCAGCGCCTCGATCCGGAACTCCACCTTCTGGATCGGTGCCGTCGCGGTCAGGTACTCGTTCGGCGTCGCCCGGCTGAAATCCTGCGCCATGTAGTCGGGGAAGAGCGCGGGGTTCACGCGGCGGTCCTCGACCTGCACGGGGATTCCGTTCTCGCGGTGCAGGATCACCGAATGGAACAGCCGCGCCCGCCGCGCCAGGCCGAACTCCGCGGCCATGGCGGCATCGGCGCGGATGCTCTCCATAGTGACGACCTTCGCCGAATGAGCATGGCCGCGCTCTGCGATCTCCTCCGCGATGCTGCGGATCTGCACGATGGTGGAGTGGTACTTGCGCTGCGCCACGAAGGTGCCGAGGCCCTGCACGCGATGCAGCACCATCTCCACCGTCAGCTCCCGCAGCGCGCGGTTCGCGGTCATGCGGGAGACCGAGAAGAGCCGGGTCAGCTCCTCCTCCGACGGGATCATCTGGCCTTCCCGCCATTCTCCGGCCTGGATGCGTTCCAGCACATGGTCCTTGATCCGCTGATAGGCGCGGGGCGCAGCACCATTGGCGGCGTCCTTCGCGGCCGGCGCTACGGCAGCACTCAGGCGCGTCGCGGAGAGGGGGCGTGACACCGGGCTTTCCTCGATTGACGGGACCGATTCGCGAAGCCTAGCCTGTATATACAGGTTGTGCGACAGCCGGATGACGGTCGGCACAGGCGAAGGGGATGGTCCGATGGCCGCGGGTGAACAGATGTATCTGGCCGTGATGGCGAGCGGCCCCGGATCCCATGTCGCCGCCTGGCTGCATCCGGAGACCGATGCCCGGGCGGCATTGAGCATCGCGAGCCACACGGCCATGGCGCAGCTCGCGGAGCGCGGGCTGTTCCACATGTACTTCATCGCGGATACGCCGGCGGCGCGCACCACCAAGCTCGATCTCTACAGCCGCATGCCGATCTACATGAACCAGCTCGAGCCCATCACGCTGATGGCGGCGCTGGCGGCGACGACCAGGCATATCGGCCTCGGCGGCACGGTCAGCGCCAGCTTCTACGAGCCTTACAACCTGGCGCGGCAATTCGCCTCCATCGACCATATCAGCGGCGGCCGCGTCGCCTGGAACATCGTCACCTCGGCCAACGACTATGCCGCGCAGAATTTCGGCCTCGACAAGCTGCCGCCGCACGGAGACCGCTACAAGCGCGCCGCCGAATTCACCGACATCGTGCTGAAGCTGTGGGATAGCTGGGAGGATGACGCCTTCATCCGCGACCGGGCGCAGGGCCTGTTCTTCGACCCGGCCAAGCAGCATGTCCTCGACCACGAAGGCCCTTACTTCAAGATCCATGGAGCGCTGAACATCGAACGGTCTCCGCAGGGGCGCCCGGTCATCATCCAGGCCGGCGCTTCCGAGGCGGGGATGGATTTCGCAGCCAGCGTCGCGGAGGTGATCTTCGGCGCCCATGAGACGATCGAGGAGAGCCGCCACTTCTACGACCAGCTCAAGACGCGCCTCGGCAAGTTCGGCCGCGCGCCGGAGGAACTGCGGCTGCTGGCCGGCATGCCCGTGATCATCGCCGACAGTGCGCAGGAGGCGGAGGACAAATACCAGACCCTGCAGGCGCTGATCCATCCCGTGGTCGGCCGCGGCCGCCTCGGCATGGATCTGGAGGCGGACCTTTCGAACCTGCCGCTGGATGAGCCGGTGCCGGAGGAGCTGCTTCCCAAATCCGCGAATTTCCACAAGAAATTCTACGACACCATCGTGAAGATGATCCGGGAGGAGAAGCTGACCCTCCGCCAGATGTATCTGCGCTATGAGCGCGCCCGCCGGACGCTCCGCGGCACGCCCGTGCAGATCGCGGACACCTTGCAGGAATGGCGGGAGGCCGGGGCCTGCGACGGCTTCATGGTGATGTTCCCGATGATGGAGGATGGGCTGACCCGCTTCGTGAATGGCGTGACGCCGGAGCTGCAGCGCCGCGGGCTGCTGCGCCAGACGCAGACGGAAGGGACGATGCGCGACGCGCTCGGCCTGAAGCGCCCGCCGCATCCGAAGGCGGCCCTCTCCCGCGCCGCCGAGTAGGAGCCACGCCGATGAGCGACCGCCAGAATGCCCGCGTGATCCGCGCCGCGCGCGGACCTGACCTCTCCTGCCTGTCCTGGGCGAGCGAGGCGCCGCTCCGCATGCTGATGAACAACCTCGACCCCGAGGTGGCGGAGCGCCCGGGGGAGCTTGTCGTCTATGGCGGCATCGGCCGCGCGGCGCGCGACTGGAAGAGCTACGACACCATCGTCGCGTCCCTGCGCCGGCTGCGCGACGACCAGACCCTGCTGGTGCAATCCGGCAAGCCGGTCGGCGTCTTCGAGACGCATGAGAATGCGCCGCGCGTGCTGATCGCCAATTCCAACCTGGTGCCGGCCTGGGCCACCTGGGACCATTTCAACGCGCTCGATCGCGCCGGCCTCATGATGTACGGCCAGATGACCGCGGGGTCCTGGATCTATATCGGCAGCCAGGGGATCGTGCAGGGCACCTATGAGACCTTCGCCGAGGCGGGCCGCCAGCACTTCGCCGGCGACCTCGCGGGCCGCTGGATCCTGACCGGCGGGCTTGGCGGCATGGGCGGTGCGCAGCCGCTGGCCGGCGTCTTCGCCGGCGCCTCGGTCCTCGCCGTCGAATGCCAGCCCTCGCGGATCGAGAAGCGGCTGGAGACCGGCTATCTCGACCACCGCGCCGACGACCTCGACACCGCCCTCGCGATGATCCGCACGGCCTCGGCGGAGAGGCGCGCGATCAGCATCGGCCTGCTCGGCAATGCCGCGGAGATCTTCCCGGAGCTGGTGCGCCGCGGCGTAGTGCCGGACATCGTCACCGACCAGACCAGCGCGCATGATCCCGCGAACGGCTATCTCCCCGCCGGCTGGACGCTGGCGGAATGGGAGCAGAAGCGGGAGAGCGACCCGAAGGGTGTCGCGGCCGCGGCCCGCCGCTCCATGGTGGATCATGTGCAGGCGATGCTGGATCTGAAGGCGCGCGGCGCGGTCGTGATGGATTACGGCAACAACATCCGCCAGATGGCGAAGGATGAAGGCCTGGCCGATGCCTTCGGCTTCCCGGGCTTCGTGCCGGCCTATATCCGCCCGCTGTTCTGCCGCGGCATCGGCCCCTTCCGCTGGGCGGCACTCTCCGGCAACCCTGAGGACATCCGCAAGACGGATGATGCGGTGCGGGCGCTGCTGCCGCATGACCAGCATCTGCACCGCTGGCTCGACATGGCGCAGGCACGCATCCAGTTCCAGGGCCTGCCGGCACGCATCTGCTGGGTCGGCCTCGGCGACCGCCACCGCATCGGGTTGGCGTTCAATGAGATGATCGCGCGCGGCGAGATCGGCCCGGTGGTGATCGGCCGCGACCATCTCGACAGCGGCTCCGTCGCCAGCCCGAACCGGGAGACGGAGGCGATGAAGGACGGGTCCGACGCCGTCTCCGACTGGCCCTTGCTGAATGCGCTGCTGAACACCGCGAGTGGGGCGACCTGGGTGTCGCTGCATCATGGCGGCGGCGTCGGCATGGGCTATTCGCAGCATGCCGGCATGGTGATCCTGTGTGACGGAACGGAGGCGGCGGCGAAGCGCATCCGCCGCGTGCTGTGGAACGACCCCGCGACCGGCGTGATGCGCCATGCCGATGCCGGTTACGATATTGCCATCCAATGTGCACGGGAGTTCGGGCTCGATCTGCCTATGCTCGATCAGGCCTGATCCGGAGACAGCATGATGTCCGACCCCATCACGCCCGGCACTGTCACGCTGGTGAACCTGCGCGCCATCATGGCGGGCGATCCCCTGACCTTGGTCGATGGCTGGGAAGCGCCGGTCGCTGCCTCCGCTGACGCGCTGGCGGCGCGGCTCGCGACCGGGGAAGCGCTTTATGGCGTCAACACCGGCTTCGGCAAGCTGGCTTCCACCCGCATCGCGCCGGATGGCCTGGCGGAGCTGCAGCTCAATCTGCTGCGCAGCCATGCCGCCGGCGTCGGCGCGCCGCTGCCGGTGCCGGTGGTGCGGCTGGTCCTCGCGCTGAAGGCACTGTCGCTGGCCCGCGGCGCCTCCGGCGTGCGCGTGGAGGTGGTGCAGGCGCTGCTGGCGCTGCTTGCCGCCGGCATCACGCCTGTCATCCCTTCCCAGGGCTCGGTCGGCGCCTCCGGCGACCTGGCGCCGCTCGCGCATCTCTCGCTCGTGCTGGTGGGTGAGGGGGAGGCGCTGGCGCCTGACGGCACCCGGCTGTCGGGCGCCGAGGCCCTGGCGCGCGCCGAGATCGCGCCGCTGGTGCTCGGCCCCAAGGAAGGCCTGGCGCTGCTGAACGGCACCCAGGTCAGCACCGCGCTCGCGCTGTCCGCGCTGTTCGCGGCCGAAGACCTGCTGCGCACCTCGCTGGTCGCGGGCGCGCTCTCCACCGAAGGTGCCAAGGGCAGCGACACGCCCTTCGATCCCCGCATCCATGATCTGCGCGGCCAGCCCGGCCAGATCCGTTGCGCGGCCGCACTCCGCACCCTGATGGCCGGCAGCGCGCTGCGCGAAAGCCACCGCACCGGCGATCCGCGGGTGCAGGACCCCTATTCGCTGCGCTGCCAGCCGCAGGTGGCCGGCGCCTGCCTCGACCTGCTCGGCAATGCCGCCGCGACGCTGCAGCGGGAAGCCAATGCCGTCACCGACAATCCGCTGGTGGTCGAAGGCGGTGACATCCTCTCGGGCGGCAATTTTCACGCCGAGCCGGTCGCCTTCGCGGCCGACACCATCGCGCTGGCGCTGGCGGAGCTCGGCGCGATCAGCGAACGCCGCATCGCGCTGCTGGTCGACCCCGTACTATCAGGGTTGCCGGCCTTCTTGGTGCGCGAAGGCGGGCTGAATTCCGGCTTCATGATCGCCCAGGTGACCGCCGCCGCCCTGACCGCGGAGAACCGGGCGCTGGCCGCGCCGCGTTCCGTCGACAGCCTGCCGACCAGCGCCAACCAGGAAGACCATGTCAGCATGGCGACCGGCGCCGCGCTGCGCCTGAAGCCGATGGCGGAGAATCTGGCGAATATCCTGGCGATCGAGCTGCTGGAAGCGGCCCAGGCGATCGACTTCCACCGCCCGCTGACCAGCGCCCCGGCGCTGGAGGCTGCGCACCGCCTGGTGCGCGGTGCCGCCGCGCATTGGGACCGCGACCGGGCGATGGCGCCGGATATCGCGGCGGTGGCGGAGCTGGTGCGGGGCGGGAGGGTTGCGGCACTGGCGCCGCTGTAGGGACGAGGTTCTCTCAGCAAACTGCCAAATTAGAGAGCTGCTGCTGCTGGGTAAGGTTACCCTAACAACCTTATGGCAGAATTTGGAAGGATGGCGTTAGCTTCTTTGAAGAAGAAGAAGATATTATAAGAAAGCTGCTGATCTATCTCCAGAAAAGCGCGCAAAAATTTCTGCATTCAGCTAAAATCGACGAGCTCAAGTGAGCGCATATCATACAAGCTATACAGGAATCCATTTTTTGCGCATCGCATAAAATCTTTAGTATCAAATGTGACAATAGGAAGATGTGGTCTAAGTTCACATTGGGCAGTAATGAAGTTGGCGAGTTCCATTAGGTGAGCATCTACATAGTCTACAATGAATTTTCCCATCCACGTACTGTGTGACCATAGCATCCCATCTGGGGACAACGATGGATGCGAACCAGGTAGGATCCAAGCCTTTCCTGGGGTTAAGAGCCAGCTAAGTAGATTGCGGACGTGGCTCTGTCCACGCCGACTGCCGAGCAAGCCACAAGCTTCCACGATAACGGGAAGGCTGACGATCCAGACGAAATCTGTCAGCTCATCAATGACTAGAGCCGCTTGGTCATGATCGTTGTCACGATCATCAATAAATGCAACAAGAACATTCGTGTCTAGGAGAGCCATGTTCCTCGGTAGATCTATCTCTTGCTCCAGAATTCGAAGTGTTACCATTACGCTGTGCCCAGCGTCAGACCGCGCTCCTCCGCAATTGATAGCACTAGCTCATTGACCTGAGTTTCAAGCGTGCGCCGAGTATCAGAATTCTCTTCGGTGTCGATGATGGCCCGTGCATATAGAGTTAACTGCTCTACAAGGGCTTCATCTTCCAGAATTCTGTCTAAGATTGGTATGCCTTGAATATGCTGTGGTTCGAATTTCTGGAAGCTGCCTCTGAATTGAGGTGTGGTTTGGCGAACCAGATTATTTATCACAGAACTGTTCAGATAAGCCATCAATGCAAGCAGCAACTCGGGATCTTCGGGAACAACAGCCGTTCCTCCAACAAGAAATATACGACCTGAAGGATCAACTGCAAAGGCAGTGGTGGGAGCGAGATCTCTTATCAGAAGCTTCGGGCGGCGCAGCCATATTTCGTCTCTGGGCCAGATCAATTCATAATAGCGGCCGTTACTCTTCTTTAGGCTAGCTCTGGAGCTAAGGATATCTCTATTTCTTTGAAAATAAGACCATGCATGCGGATACCGCTGTTCGAGCTCTGGCTCGGATATCGCGATATTTCCACGATATGGATATATGAGGCGATATGATGTGTGGATATTATCATACCGTCGCACCTGTGATCCATATACGGAATGCTCTAAGAGAGCAGATTCAATAATAAACTCTTCTCCAAAGCCATTTTCTACCCTGGATAGAGGGCCTCCATCTTCCGAAATGAGAGAAACATAGAAAAAGTCGTTGCCACCCGTGCGAATTCCTTGGGGAATGCTGGCGACTGAATCCAGCCTGACGGACACTTCCTCAATCTTTATGCGAGAAATTCGATCTGCGTCCGATAGCAGCATCCAAGGGGCATCACCAGCCGGATGCTGAGCGGAGAAGGCCCGGAGCGTTGATGAGTTTTGTCCGCGATCCCGTTGCGCCGCGAGCAGGAGTGCCGCAAGGAAATCGGCGTCGAGAGAGCGCACCTCAATAACTAGCACCTTGGCTGGTGCGGCTTGGGGTTCGAAAATCCTCTTCGCGATTATGCAACCGACGTAGGCATCTGCGTCGAATGGCTTTGTTGTTCCGAAATCGACGATTGCTCTCAAATGCGCCTGCTCAGTCAGAAGGCGGCGAACTGGCGCTCCGCTTCTGTTCCGAAAGAGGCGGTTCGGAACGACCAATCCTAGGTAGCCCTCGTCTGCCAAAATCTTGAGCGCCTGCTCAACAAAAAGCGAAGAAAAATCGTACCGCCCTCGTGCCGTCACGAATCTAGCTTCGAGCTCTTGGCGCGACCCCACGAGGCTCGTAGCAAGAAATGGAGGGTTCCCAAGTACTATATTGTACTTCCTCTCAAGCGCACCCCAAGTGGATGTGTCCAATCCATCCGCTGTCACCACAACTTGTGCCAAATTGGGCAGGGGTAAAGCGTCCGGTTCCTCAATTAGCCGCTGCCAAAGATGAAGGCGCGCCGCAGTTACCGCCTTCGGATCGATATCAATTCCAGCGATATGTCCTCCATCGATGAGTTCTCTAGCCCAAGAGCGGGCAGGATCTCTCAGTTTAAGGCGCCTTAAAAGCTTATCTATTGCGGCGACCAGGAAAGACCCGGATCCGCAGGAAAAATCTATGATCGCCGGAGGATCTAATCCGGGGTCGTTCTTAAAATAGTCGTCAATAACCGTCTCGGAAATATAGTTCGTTATATACTTCGGTGTATAATATGCTCCGGCGCTTTTTCGGATGCTGTATCGCTCAACACCTCTCTCCGCTGGTAGAAATAGATCTACCTGAGCCGGAAGTGAGGTTGGCTGAAGCACCGATGCTAAATACTTTTCATAGGCGACGCCAAGAACGTCAGCGTCAATCCAGGAGAAATTATACCGCGGATTTGATCCGGGAACCCGATGCGGAACGTAAAGTTCGTTAATCACACCAGCCAGAACATGTTCCGGTATTGCGGTAGTTACATCTGAATCAAAAAGGTCACTGCCTATCATACTCTGAGCTTGTTCTAAAATCTTCTCCCATTCCTGGCGATTAAACCGGTCAGAACCCAAAACAACGCCGGAAACGGGTTCAACACGCCCATCGAGTTGTCGATCTTCAACAGTTCTTAACACAAAAAGTTGTGCATAGAATGTCTGAAGCAATTCATCAACTTTGTCTGTGTGCCGAGCATAACGCAAAGCTTGGTCACGCCAGCGGTCCAATCGCTCGACAAGTGAGTCATCTACAGGCTTCAGAAAGTCGGTGGGCTCGCGGAGCTTCGTTGCGAGGCGCGCCGGCTGCCTATCAAATAAACCCTTTGGTGTAAGCGAATCGAGGAGGTCGCGATGATCTTCGGCCCTCTCCCACGATATGCGCGGCAAGCGGAACCAGTTGGAGTCGTCGAGCCACTGCGAATTAAAGACCGTCAGCCCGACCTCATCGGCCAACACGCCCCATGGTGCACTAGCATGGTATGCATACAAGGCAACGCTATCTAACGGATCGGAACCATTCCGACCCGTGATCGTTCCAAAAATGGCGGCTGGCTCGCCGCTGATTAGACCCTTTCGGACATTGATGACCGTCCCGCCGCGCTGAATGTCCAGAGCCTTAAGGTCCTGCTCAGCCCATCCGAAGGCTGCTGCTAAGCCTGCGCTTGAACGCGTGTTATCGTAGGTTGGGAGATATTCCATTGCGCCATTTATACACAAGGGCGCTGGCTTTCCAGTGGACGAATGTGCCCAGAAGCGTGCCCAGCGACCGACTTAGCCTGCATAGCTGCTTGGCTAACGTAGCAAACAGCGACGGCGGCCTGACTGTCGTTTGAACTGCGATAACGGACGTTGGCGGCAATTCCCAGGCGACTACAGGAAGCCTATGAGGCGATCGGCGCCCCGATCCTGATCCTGTTGGCCTGCCTGATCCCGGTGAGTGACGCGGTCGCCAGCACCGGCGGCGCGCAGGTCATCGCCGGCTGCCTGGCGCTGGTGATCGTCGTCGCCGTGGCGCTGACGCCCTATCTCAACAACGCCGCGACGGCCTTGATCATGGCGCCGATCGCCGCCGATCTCGCGTACGGCTCGGGCTTAAGCCCAATCCCTTCCTGATAGCGGCGGCGATCGGCTGCGCCTACGATTTCCTCACGCCGATCGGCCATCAGTGCAACACGCTGGTGCTCGGGCCGGGCGGCTACCGCTTCGGCGACTACTGGCGCCTGGGTTTGCCGCTCTCGGTCATCGTGGTCGTCGTGGCGACGCTCATGATCCCGATCGTCTGGCCGCTGCGCTAGGGTGAAAGCCAACCGGACAGCGGCCGCTGTCGCGGAAGAATAACCCGATCTTGAAGGCGGGGCTTTTCCGGCCTGCATCCTGCGGGTCTATACCCAGGCAGTCGTCAGCCTCGGGGAGGAAAGTCCAATGTCCGAAAAACTCGTCACCTGTCTGTGGTTCGACCATGGCGAGGCACGCAAGGCTGCGGAATTCTATGCGGCCACCTTCCCCGACAGCCATGTCGGGCAGGCGTTGCAATCCCCGGCCGATACCCCCGGGGGTAAACAGGGTTACGAGCTGACCGTCGAATTCACCCTGCTCGGCCGCGCCTTCATCGGCCTGAATGGCGGCCCCAACTTCAAGCCGAACGAGGCGGTGAGCTTCCAGGTGATGACCGAGGACCAGGCGGAGACCGACCGCTACTGGAACGCGATCGTCGGCAATGGCGGCAGCGAGAGCGAATGCAGTTGGTGCAAGGACCGCTGGGGCTTCTCCTGGCAGATCGTGCCGCGCGCCCTCTGGGCCGCGATGAAGGATCCGGATCGCGCCGCCGCGAAGCGGGCGATGGAGGCCATGATGACCATGCGCAAGATCGACATCGCCAAGATCGAGGCTGCGCGCGCCGGCAAGGCCTGACGCCGCCGGCGAAGCGTTGTTCTGACGAGCAGATTCACGCCTCCGGGCGATTCCGCCCTCCGACGATCTGCTCTGGGATCACCGGGCCGCGCGCATCCGGCGCGCGGCCTGGGCGGGCGGCAGCGATGGCAGCGGCAGCCAGGCCGCGGCGCGGCCCAGCAGCCGGACCCATCGCGCCTCGCCGCGGCGAAGCCCGCGGGAGCGCAGCTCGGGCAGGGACCGGACCGGCTCCGGCGTCATCGCGACGGCGGCGCGCACCAGCCGCCGCTGCAGCCCGCGGAGCGGCGCCGGCAGGATCGCCGCACCCTCCATGATGTCGAGGAACTCCGTCAGCACCGGGGAGCCTTCCAGCCCCGGCGCGGTGGCGGCGAGCAGCCTCTCCCAGCCACGCCAGTCATGCGGCGCATTCGTAGCGCCATAGAGCCGCGCCGCCGGCTCGCCCTCCGCGAAGGCGCGCAATTTCTCCTCGGGCGACAGCGGCGCGACATAGCGGTGATAGGCCTCGGTGAAGCCGAACACCGCCGTCGCCTGCACCCAGTCCAGCAGGCGCGGGTCATTGGCGCGGTAGGGCGTGCCGTCGGGCGTCGTGCCGCTGATACGGTCATGCAGCCGCACGACATGGGCGATCATCGCCTCCGCCTCGGCGCGCGGGCCATAGACGGTCACCATCGCGGCGAAGCCCGTGCGCCGCAGCCGCAGCGCGGGATCGCCGCGGAAGCTGCTGTGGTCCCAGACGCCCGACCGCACCGAAGGCTCCGCGAGCTCGAGCAGCACCGCCGCGACGCCGCCGACGAACAGCGAAACCGGATTGGAGAAGACCCGCCAGGAGACGCCGTCCGCGGGCGCCAGCGCCGGCGCGCCGGCCGGCCGGCGGAAATCGACCTCCATGCCCGGCGGCGGGCGCATCATCTCCAGCACCGCGCCGAGCTTCACGGGCGCTTCCCGAAGCGGTGCATCAGCAGATCCCTAGCCACGCCGTCCCGGATCATTCTGCTGCGTCTGGATCTCGTCCAGCACCGCTTCGGGCGCGACGTCCTTCTTGATCTCCTCGACCTCCCGCCTGTCCCGCGGGGGTATGCCGAGGTGGTCCGTGATGTCGGTGATCATCTCGGCCAGCTTCGTGAGCTCATGCTCCGCCAGCAGGCTGATCTGCAGGTCGAGATCCGCCCGCTCATCCGCCGCGGCCGCCATGCGGTTCTGGCTGATGAGGACGAAGGTCGAGAGGAAGATCGCCTCGACCGACGCCACCATCGCGAGGATCACGAAGGACGGGTCGAAGCGCGGCAGCCCGGGAACGATGCCGAGGTTGATCAGGATCCAGCCGCCATAGAGCCCGAGATGCAGATAGACGAAACGCATGCTGCCGGTGAACTTCGTCACCGCCTCCGCGATCCGCTCCTCCCGGCTGGCCTCGGCGGCCTGGCGCTTCCGCCGCTCCTCCACCGCCCGGATGTTCCGCCTGAGCGCCGTGCTGAGCCTGTCCGGGGCAGGCGGGGGAACGGTCGGGCTGCCGGCGCGGTCATCGTTCATCGCCGCGCCTCAACCGGTGCCGCGCTGCGCCGCCGCCCGGCCGACCCGCCGCAGCGCGGCATCGGGATGGATCTGCCGGTAGCGCGCCTCGACGAAGCCGAAGGCGCCGAAGGCCACCAGGCCGAGTGCCGCGATGCCGAAGATCCAGGGCCCGAAGGGCTGGTCCCGCACCGCCAGCAGGGAACCGCCGAGCCCATGCGCCTCATTCGGATCGGCGTGATAGGCGGCAGTGATCAGGAAGCTGCCGAGGATCAGGAAGACCAGCGCCCGCGCCGCATAGCCCAGCCGTCCCAGCGGCCGCACCCAGAGCGCGACTTCGGGATCGCAGGACAACCGCCGCATGAAGGCGAGCGTCCACGCCTTGGTCGCCATGCCGATCGCGGCGCCGATCACCGCCAGCCCCGCCAGCCCGACCAGCCAGCGCCCGAAGGGCTGGGCAAGCAGCAGCCGCGTCCAGTCGATGGCGGCCTGCTCGTCATCCCCGGCCGCCCGCCGCAGCCCCAGCAGGATGCTGGCGGCGAAGAGGGCGAGACCAAAATGGACGACGGCGGAGACCGCCTGCACGGCGCGCTCCACCAGCGCCCGCGCCCCGGCCCCGTGGCCATCCGCATCCAGCAGCGACTGCGTGACGCGCCAGACGCCGAAGCCGAACAGGCCGAGCCCGACCACGGCGAGCAGGAGATAGCCGAGAGGCTGGGTCAGCAGCGCGATGAGGGCGCCGCGGGAGCCGGTCGCCTCGCCCCCGCGGCTGAGCGCGGCCGTCAGCGCGAGCGCGCCGATGATCAGATAGACCGCGCCGCGCGCGGCATATCCGAGGCGGGCCAGGAACTCTAGGCTGCGGTGTTGGGCCCGCATCCGGCTGCCCTCCATCCTTGCTCCTGCTTCGGACGCCCGGGGACCGCCTTTGGTTGCACGGCGGCGGCGGGCAGCGGCGTCAGAGCTCCACCTCGGTCTCCTCCATCCCCTTCCAGCAGGTGATGCGCGCCGCCTCGACCTGGATGAGCACCAGGCCCGGGGTATCGGCACCCTGCTTGAACCAGTCGTCCAGGTCCTTCGCCCAATGCGCGTCGAAGGCGGCCCTGTCGCGGATCAGCGTCGCCCTGCCCTCCACGGCGATGAAGGTCGGCGGCTTGCCGAACAGGCCCTTCCGCCCGGTGAAGGACAGCGCCACCTTCGGGTCCCGCGCGATGTCAGCGACGGTGCGCGTGCTGTCCAGGGTGAAGAAATAGGAGGTGCCGTCATAGGCGACATCGCGGTTGGTGCTCATCGGCCGCCCGGCGATCTCGCCGCCTTCGGCATGGGTCGACAGCATGGCGAAGTCGATGTCGCGCATCTCCTCCGCCAGGTCTTCAAGGCTCAGCCGGCTCATGGGCGCGCTCCCGCTCGATGGTTGTGCGCAAGCAACGCATCGCGGCCCGCATTCGCTGCCGCGATCACCCAGCCATGATGCGGCGGGGAAGCCCTTTCAGGGCAGGCGGTCCTCCGCCACCAGGTGGCAGGCCACCGCATGCTCCGGCGCGGCCGCCGCCAGCTCCGGCGGCTCCGTGCCGCAGCGCGCCTCCGCATGCGGGCAGCGCGGGTGGAAGGCGCAGCCGGCCGGGGGCCTGGCGGGGTTGGGCGGCTCCCCC
>NZ_JAAGBB010000033.1 GCF_018129085.1 Plastoroseomonas hellenica | reverse complement strand
CCACTGCGGTCGCGGTGGCGGGCGGCGGCGGTGTAGGGGCGGGTGCCGCCGGCGCCGCGGCCATGGCAACGGCGTCGGGCTCCGCCGCGCGCGGTGCTGCGAAGAGGGACGGGGCGCCGGCGAAGACCTGCGGCGCGCCGGTGCGGCGCGAAAGGTCGGAGAAGCGCACGAACTGCCCGGGCGTCATCGGCTCCAGCGTCAGGGTGCGCTGCACCACCTGCCGCAGGCGGTCAGGCTCGTTCAGCATCGCCCATTCGGCGCGCAGCACCTGGGTGCGCTCCATCGCCGTCTCGGTCTGGCGACGCACGTCGCGCAACTCGCGGTCGAGCTGCGCGACCGACTGCTTCACCTGATAGAGGTAGTAGCCCGCGCCGGCCGCGGCGACGAGGCTGAGGAGCGTCAGCGGGCGGAACATGCAATGCGCTCCATGGCGCGCAGCTTGGCCGAGCGTGCGCGGGGGTTGCGGGCCAGCTCCGCCTCGCCGGGACGGACGGCACGGGGCGTGAGCAGGCGGAATTCGGGGGCGGCGCGGGCCATCAGCGCCGCGGGATCGTGGCGGGAGGCGAGGCCTTCGCGCCCGGTGCGGGCGGCCATGAAGCGCTTCACGATGCGGTCTTCGAGCGAGTGGAACGCCACGACCACGAGGCGGCCGCCGGGGGCCAGCAGCGCGGCGGCGGCGGCGAGGCCACGTTCGATCTCGGGTAGTTCGTCATTCACTGCCATACGCAAGGCCTGGAAGCTCCGGGTCGCTGAATCAATTCCGGAGGGATCGCGTGGCACGGAGCTTCGCACGATCTCTGCGAGTCGTGCCGTCGTGCTGATAGTTTCTTCGCTGCGTGCGCGGATGATCGCACGCGCGATGCGGCGCGCATGCCGTTCCTCGCCGAGATCTGCGAGGATCGCGGCGAGTGCCCGTTCCTCCAGCGTATTCACGAGGTCGGCGGCGGAGGGGCCGGATTTCTCCATCCGCATGTCGAGCGGCCCCTCGGCGCGGAATGAGAAGCCGCGCCCGGCTTCGTCGAGCTGGAAGGAGGAGACGCCGAGATCCATCACCACGCCGTCGAGCGCGGTGACGCCATGCTCGGCAAGGGCATCCAGCATGGCGCCGAACCGGGTCTCGACCAGGTGCAGCCGGCCGGGGAAGCGGGCCGCGAGGGCGGCGCCGCGGGCGATCGCGTCGGGGTCGCGGTCGAGCGCCCAGAGGGTGCAGGGCGCCGCTTCCAGGATGGCGCGCGCATAGCCGCCGCCGCCGAAGGTGGCATCGGCGTAGACGGCATCGGCGCGCGGGGCGAGCGCCTCGACCGCTTCGGCCAGCAGCACGGGGATGTGGCCTTGGCCGGTCATGCCGGCGGCCTTGCGGTGCCGGGGACGGTCAGGCGGTTGTCGCGCGCCTTTTGCCGGGCTTCCGCCTTGCGGCGCTCGAGGGCCTGCTCCTCCCAGATCTGGAAGACGTCGCCCATGCCGGTGAAGACGAGGCTTTCGCCAAGCCCGGCGAAATCGATAAGATTCTGCGGCATCGAGAAGCGCCCCTCGGCGTCGTAGGTGATCTGGGCGGTGTCGCCGAAGAGTGTGAGGCGGAGGTTCTCGGCCTCCTCCGAATAGTCGTCGAGCTGGTTGAGGCGGTCGCTCAGGGCATCCAGCTTCGGCTGGCTGAGGCCTTCCACGCAGCCATACATGTGGTGGGGACGGAGGTAGAAGGTGCGGCTGTCAATCCCATCCAGCGCGGCGCGGAATTCGGCCGGGAAGGAGACGCGCCCCTTCTTGTCCAGCTTCGCCCTGTGGGAATTGAGAAAGAGGCGCATGCCCCGAACCACACGGCTGCGCTGCCGCCCCCCGCCTTGGTCGGTCCGCCGGGTTCTCGCGGCGCGGATGACCCGCGGCTCCGCGACCCTTTGGTTCAGCGGCCGGCGGGGCCCCCCGACCCCACCGGCTCGCCCGACCATCCCGTGTTCCGATCGCTCGCCCCCCCGAGCATGCGGATCGTTGACGGGATAAGTTGGGATATCATGGGAAATTACGGGAAAGCAAGCGCCAAAGCAGGCGCTGGCCGCGAAGCCTGCGCGTTAACCCTTTGAATCAAAGAAATTTTTTGGATCCCGCTGAAGCGGGCGTGATGGCGCGCTGTCGATTTCATCGCAAGCGCTTCTTTTCGTTGTTTGTTCTGTACAGAGCGCCAGTTCTTCACAGCCTGTGAGTAACGGGGATAAGTGGTGCCAGATGGCCTGTAAGCCGGGTTCTGTCACAGCACGAAGCTGTGGACGACCATTCCTCTGGAACCTGCGTTGCCGCAGGCTTCTCGCGGCCAACCCGGGGAACGGGGCGGGAATGCCCCCGCGTCCGTGCCTTTCGGCACCACGCCGGCTCCCCCTATTCGGCCTTGCTCCCGGTGGGGTTTACCGTGCCGCCCCCGTCGCCGGGGGCGCGGTGCGCTCTTGCCGCACCCTTTCACCCTTGCCCATCGGGCTCGCGCCGGATGGGCGGTCTGCTCTCTGTGGCACTGTCCCTGGGGTCGCCCCCGCCGGCCATTGGCCGGCACCGTATTCCCGTGGAGCCCGGACTTTCCTCCAGCCCCGGGATCGCTCCCAGGGCCAGCGGCCGTCCAGCCATCTGACACCGCGCGAGGAGATGCGCCGCGGCCGACCCAGGGTCAAGCGGGGATGAGGATGCCGCGCCCGGCGAAGAAGCGGGCGAAGTCGGCGGCCGGCAGCCGCACGTCGCGCTGGCTCTCCGGCGTGTCGCCGGACGGGTTGTGGAAGACCAGCGCGCCGTCGGGGGCGACAGCGTGGACCAGCACCAGGTGGCCGCCGCGATAGGGCGGGTCTGCACGCGGATCGCGGATGCCGGGATGGACCGAGGCGACGAAGCCGTCGCCCGGCGCCGCGATCAGCCCCGCGATGTCGGCGGCTTCGATCTCCGTCACCACCTGCGCCGGGACCCTGAATTCCTCTACCAGCATGGCGACGGCCGGGGCATAGATCAGGCCGCGGATGCCGCCGTCACCGGTCTCGACATAGCCGCCGCGCGCAAGCGCCCGGCGCATCAGCGCGAAGGGCGTGACCGTGACGCCGCGCGCCGCGAGTGCCATGCGCAGGCAGGCCATGCCGCAGAGATGCTCGGCCCAGCGCGCATATTCCGCCGGCGTCGCGGCACCTGCCTCCGCCCAGCGCGGATCCCGTGCCGGATCGGCAGCACCGGTGATGAAGGCGCCGACCAGCTCGGGGCTTTCCCACTGCGCGAAATAGGGAGGGGAGCCGGCCATCGCCTGATCCGGGACACCCGCCATGACGCCTATCCCTCAGCCGTCGGCATAGAGCGTCGCCACGGCGCCGAGGCGGAGCAGGGTGCCGGTATCGGGCGCGCCATTGACTCGCTCCGGCCGGAAGCGCAGCTGAAAGGCCGTCAGCGCGGCCTCGACTGTTGCGATGTCATAGCCGATGGCGTCCAGCAGCGCGGCGGCCTGCGCCAAGCCGTCCGGCACCGGCGCCGCATCGATGCCGGGCACGCGGTCCGGCCAGAGTCCGATGCCCTGTGCCGCCATCGCCGCCCAGGGGAAGAACTCGCCCGGGTCCTGCTTGCGCGTGGGCGCCACGTCGGAATGGCCGAGGATGTCGCGCGCCGCGATGCGGTGCCGCGCGATGATGTCCCGGCAGAGATCGGCGACCGCCGCGATCTGCGGCTCGGGGAAGGGGCGGTAGCCCCATTCATGCCCGGGATTGACGATCTCGATGCCGATGCTGCGCGCATTCAGCATCGTCTCGCCGCGCCAGAAGGATGCCCCCGCATGCCAGGCGCGGCGCGCTTCCGGCACCAGGCGGAAGATGCCGCCATCCTCCTCCACGACATAATGCGAGGACACGCGGGATGCCGGGTCGCGGAGCCGGGCGATCGCTTCCGCGCCGGATCGCATGCCGGTGTAATGCAGGATGATCTGGGCCGGTGCGGCATCATCGGGGCGCGCATCGTGGTTGGGGCTGGGGGTCTCGTGGATCAGCACTAGAGCTTGCGTTCCCGCCTGATCCGATCCCCCAGGCCGCGCTTGCGCGGCCGTTCTGGACAAGGTGTGTGGGACCGGGACGCGATCCTCACAGCTTGCGTTCCCGCTTGATCCGGTCCCACGCGGCGTTGATCTGGGCGACCTTGTCGGTGGCGCGGCGGATGAACTCCTCCGGCACGCCCTTGGACGCCAGGCTGTCCGGGTGGTTCTCCCGCATCAGGCGTTTCCAGGCGGCGCGCACCTCGTCGTCGCCGACGTCGCGCGACAAGCCGAGCACCGCATAGGGATCGCCCTCCGCGACGCCGCCCGGGGCGCGCGGCGCCGCGCCGCGCGCCCGTTCCCAGGCCGCGGCGTCCAGGCCGAACTGCGCATGCACGCCGCGCAGGAAGGCGCCCTCCGCCTTGTTCACCGGCCCATCCGCGCGGGCGATCTGCACCAGCGCGTGCAGCACATCCTCCAGCATCGCCTTGTTGTCGGCGAAGGCTTCCCCGAGCTTCCCCGCGAATTCCTCGTAGTCGTCGGCGCTGTCGCGGGCGCGGTCGAACAGGCGGCCGACCTCCACCAGGTTCTCCGGCGGCACATGGAACAGGCGCTTGAAGGTATCGATCTCCTCCCGCCGCACCACCCCGTCCACCTTCGCGAGCTTGGCCGAGAGCACAACGACCGAGACCGCGAACAGGCTCTCGCGCCCGCCGATCAGCGCCGCGATATCGGCGGTGGAGACGGGGATGCGCTGCTGCCCCGGCGCCGCGCCGGTATCGGCCGCATGGCCGAGTGCTGCACCCATGAGCGCGCCCGCCGGCCCGCCAAGCGCGAAGCCCGCTACACCCCCTAGGATCTTGCCCCAGAATCCCAAACCCACATCCTCAGCCCTGCTGTCGCGTGATGACTTGAGGCCGGTTCGGCCGAAAGTCTGAATCACGCGACCAGACGAATTTCTGGAGGATGGTCCGCGAGCGCGAGCGAACGGATCATGCTCCGGCGCAGCTTTAGCACGGCGCAGGGGCGCGCCTACAGGGTGGCCGCGGCGCGGGCTGCCTGGTTGTAGAAGCCGGACAGCGCGCGCAACAGCGACGCCAGTTCGGACATCCGCGCCTCCGCCGGCCCCGCCGCGGCCAGCCCCTCGACCAGCAATTGCTCGCGGAGTGCCGCGTACCGGGCGCAGGCCGCTTCGCCCGTGGGCGTGACCCGCACCAGCTTCTCCTTGCCCGCCCGCGCGGTCGCGATCAGCCCCGCCGCTTCCAGCTTGCGCAGTGCATAGGTGACAATGTGGGTGTCCTCGATGTCGAGCACCAGCATCAGGTCGGCGATGCGCTTCGGCCGGTCGCGGTGGCGGACGGAGTGCAGGATCAGCACCTCCACCACCGAAAGCCCGGGCACGCCGACCGCCGCCATCGCCCGGGGCATCCAGCGATGATAGGCGGAGACGACGAGGTTCAGGCCGTATTCCACTTCCGACAGGGCGGGTGAGCGGCCCTCCGCCAGGTGGGCGGCGGAGACGACGGGGGCGGCTTCTGTCCGCTTCGGCATCGTGGTTTCCTCGCTGGCCAGATGAAATTGACGATTTGTCGACAAATCGTCAATGTCCAGCCTCGGCACAAGGAGCACGTGGCATGGGCGGCTGGCAGTTCTGGATCGACCGCGGCGGCACCTTCACCGACGTCGTGGCGCGCGACCCGGATGGGCGCCTCACCACCCGCAAGCTGCTCTCGGAAAATCCCGGCCGCTACCGCGATGCCGCGGTCGCCGGCATCCGTGCCACGCTCGGCCTCGACGCCGAAACCCCAATCGGCCCCGGCGTGATCGAAGCGGTGAAGATGGGCACCACCGTCGCCACCAACGCCCTGCTGGAGCGCAAGGGCGAACGCGTGCTGCTGCTCGTCAACCGTGGCTTCGCGGACATGCCGCGCATCGGCAACCAGGCGCGCCCCCGGCTATTCGATCTGGATGTACGCCTGCCCGAATTGCTGCATGAGCGGGTCGCCGAGATCGGCGGCCGCATCGCCGTCGACGGCGCCGAGATCGAGCCCCTCGATGAGGGCGCCGCGCGCCTGGCGCTCGCCGCCGCGCATGCCGCGGGCATCCGCGCCGTCGCGGTCGTGCTGATGCATGCCTGGGCCCATCCCGCGCATGAGCTCCGCCTCGGGGATCTCGCGCGGGAGGCCGGCTTCACCCAGGTCTCGCTCAGCCATCAGGCAAGCCCGCTGCCCCGCATCGTGCCGCGCGGCGACACCGCCGTGGTCGACGCCTATCTCTCGCCGATCCTCCGCCGTTACGTGGAGCAGGTCAGTGCCGAGCTCGGCGCCCATACCCGGCTCTATTTCATGCAGTCGAATGGCGGCCTCGCGGAAGCCGGCAGCTTCCAGGGCAAGGATGCGATCCTCTCCGGCCCCGCCGGCGGCATCGTCGGCGCCGCCCGCACTGCCGCCATGGCCGGGATCGAGCGCATCATCGGCTTCGACATGGGCGGCACCTCCACCGATGTCGCGCTCTATGCCGGCGAGTTCGAACGCGCCTTCGAGACGATGGTCGCGGGCGTGCGCATGCGGGCGCCGATGATGGCGATCAACACCGTCGCGGCCGGTGGCGGATCGATCCTGAAGTTCGACGGCGCCCGCTTCCGCGTCGGCCCCGAAAGCGCCGGCGCCGTGCCCGGCCCGGCCTGCTACCGGCGCGGTGGCCCGCTGACCGTGACGGATGCCAATGTCATGGTCGGCAAGATCCAGCCGGCGCATTTCCCCTCGATCTTCGGCGCCACCGGCGCCGAGCCGCTGGATGCCGGGGTCGTGCGGGCAGGCTTCGCGGCACTCGCGGAGGAGGTCGCGGCCGCCACCGGGACGCCCCAGGACCCGCGGGCCGTCGCCGAGGGCTTCCTCCGCGTCGCGGTCGCCAACATGGCCAACGCGATCAAGCAGGTCTCGATCCAGAAGGGCCATGACGCGACGCGCTTCGCGCTGCAATGCTTCGGCGGCGCCGGTGGCCAGCATGCCTGTCTGGTTGCCGATGCGCTTGGTATGGAGACGGTCTTCCTGCACCCCTTCGCGGGCGTGCTTTCCGCTTATGGCATGGGCCTCGCCGACCAGAGCGTGATCCGCGAGGCGGCGGTGGAAGCGCCGTTCGATGCCGCCGCCGTGCCCGGCCTCGCCGGGCAGCTCGCGGCACTGGAACAGGCGGGACGGGCGGCGCTTGTCGCGCAGGGTGCCGATCCGGCGCGGCTCGCCGCGGCGCTCCGGCTGCATCTCCGCTACGCCGGCACCGACAGCTTCCTGCCTGTCGCCTTCGGTGAGCACGGCACGGTGCTCGCCGCCTTCACGGAAGCGCATCGCCGCCGTTTCGGCTTCGCGACGCCGGAGCGGCCGGTGATCGTCGAGGCCTGCATCGCCGAGGTCACCGCCCCGGGGGAGCGCGTGGCGGAAGCGGCGCTGCCGCCCCGCCCGCAGGGCGAGGCGCCGGTCCCGCTCGAGGCCGTGCCGCTCTTCACCGAAGGCGCCGAGCACACCGCCCCGGTCTTCGACCGGGAGGCGTTGCGCGCCGAGGACCGCATCCCCGGCCCCGCCCTGATCCGGGAGGCGAATGCGACCACCGTCGTCGAGCCCGGCTGGACCGCTGACGTGACCGCGCTCAACCACCTGATCCTGCGCCGCACCACGCCGCGCCAGGCGGCACGGATCGCCGATGCCGGGCGTCCCGACCCGGTGATGCTGGAGTTGTTCAACAACCTCTTCATGAACATCGCCGAGCAGACCGGCGCGGTGCTGCAGAACACCTCCCTCAGCGTCAACATCAAGGAGCGGCTGGATTTCTCCTGCGCGCTGTTCGACGCGACCGGCGCGCTGATCGCCAATGCCCCGCACGTGCCCGTGCATCTCGGCGCCATGGGCGAGAGCGTGCGCACCGTGATCCGCAGCCGCGGGACGACGCTCCGTCCGGGTGACGTCGTCGCGCTGAACAACCCGTTCAACGGTGGCACGCACCTGCCCGACATCACCGTCATCACGCCGGTCTTCGACCAGGCGGGGCGGGAGATCCTGTTCTTCGTCGGCTCCCGCGGCCATCACGCCGATATCGGCGGCCTGACGCCCGGCTCCACGCCGCCCAATTCCGCGACGCTGGAAGACGAGGGCGTCGTGATCGACGACTTCCTGCTGGTCGAGCAGGGCCGCTTCCGGGAGGCGGAGTTCCGCGCCCTGCTGGCTTCGGCCAGGTACCCGGCGCGCAGCCCGGACGTGAACGTCGCCGACATCAAGGCGCAGGTCGCCGCCAACGAGAAGGGCGTGCAGGAGCTGTCGCGTGCCATCGCCGAATTCGGCCTCGACACCGTGCGCGCCTATATGCGCCATGTGATGGACAATGCGGAGGAGAGCGTCCGCCGCGTCCTGGAGCGCCTGCCGGACGGCACCTTCTCCACCACCATCGACGACGGCACGCCGCTGGTCGTCGCCATCCGCGTCGATCGCGAGCGGCGCCGCGCGGTGATCGACTTCACCGGCACCGGCCCGCAGCGCCCGAACAACTTCAACGCGCCGGCCGCGGTGTGCCGCGCCGTCGTTCTCTACTGCTTCCGCTGCCTGGTGGGGGAGGACATCCCCCTGAATGACGGCTGCCTGAAGCCGCTCGAGATCATCGCGCCGGCGGGCAGCTTCCTCAATCCGCGCGGCGGCGGTCCGGGCGGTGGCGCGGCGGTGGTCGCCGGCAACACGGAAGTCAGCCAGATGACCTGCAACGCGCTGCTGGCCGCCCTCGGCGCCTGCGCCTCGGCGCAGGCCACGATGAACAACCTGCTGTTCGGCGATGCCGATTATCAGTATTACGAAACGGTCTGCGGCGGCACCGGCGCGGGCCCGGGCTTCGATGGGACAGGCCCGGTGCAGACCCATATGACCAATACCCGCATGACCGACGCCGAGATCCTGGAATTGCGCTATCCTGTCCGCCTCGAGGAATTCGCGATCCGTCGCGGCTCGGGCGGTGCCGGACGCTGGCATGGCGGCGACGGCGCCCGCCGGCGCATCCGCTTCCTGCGCCCGATGGAGGCTGTGATCGTCGCCTCCCGCCGTACCGTCGCGCCGCATGGGCTGCAGGGCGGCGCCGCCGGCGCCGCCGGGCGGCAATGGGTGGAACGCGCCGATGGCAGCACGCAATGGCTTGGCGGCAGCGACAGCGCGCGCCTGGCGCCCGGCGATGTGCTGGGGCTGGAGACGCCGGGCGGCGGCGGCTGGGGCGCGCCCGATTGATGCTTGTGCGATCGCCAGAGTGGCCCGCAGCCATTCCCAAACGGGCTCTGACCGGCCGATGACGCGAAGCCGCGCGGCGATCGCCGTCTCCTGCATTCTCGGCATCCTCGCCCTGATCGGCGCCGGCCTCTGGTTTGGCCCGATGGCGGTGGATTGGGAGGCGCAGCGCGGGCGGCTCGCGTCCCTCGCGGCGCGGGAGCTTGGCCGTCCGGTCTCCCTCGACGGCCCGGTGCGATTGACGCTGCTGCCCCGCCCGATGGTGGAGGCGAGCGGCGTCGTGGTCGGCGGCGAGGCCGGGGGCATCGGCGTCACCGCCCGGGCGCTGCGCCTGACGCTCAACCTGCCGGCGCTGCTGCTGGCGCGGCTGGAGCCGCGCGAGGTGGTGCTGGTCGGCGCCGAGATCCGTCTGCCCTGGCCGCCCGGCAATGCCCCGGCGCTGCGGCCGCCACCCTGGTTGACCGGCTTCGCCGCCCGCATCGAGGATGGCCGCATCGTCGTCGGCGACACGGTGCTGAACGACGTCGCGGCGCGGCTTACCGCCGGTGGCCCGCTGGACGCGGTGCGGGCGGAGGGCCGCTTTGCCTGGCGCGGCCAGGCCATGGATTTCCATGCGGTGGTCGGTCGCCCTGGTTTCGATGGCATAGCGACCCTGGACCTCACCCTCGCGGCCGGTGGCGCCACCGGCCGCGCACGCGGCGTGCTGGTGGAGGATGGCGGCTTCGAGGGGCGTGTCGAGGCATTCGGCCCCGATCTCTCGGCGCTGCTGCCGACGCCCGCCATGGGGTTCCGCGCCAATGGCCGGCTGACCGTGAGCGCGGAGCTGCTGGCGGCCGATGACCTCACCATCGATCTCGGCGGCGCGCCCGCGCGCGGCGCGCTGACCTTGCGCCTGGCGCCGGCGCCGCGCCTCGACGTCGCGCTCTCGGCGGCGCGGCTCGACCTCGATGCCTGGACCGCTGCGCTGCGCGGCGCCGGCAGGCCGTTGATGCCGACTGCGATCGATCTCTCCGCGGAGGCCGCCAGCTTCCGCGGCATCACGCTGCGCCGCCTGCGCGGGGGCATCTTCCGGGAGGGGGAGCGCGTCACGTTCTCCGACGTCGCGGCCGTACTGCCGGGGGAGATGGAGATCGAGCTGGCCGGCGCCTCGGCCGGCACGCGGCTGGAACTGGCGCTGCGCTTCGCGGGCCCGGATCTGCGCGCCACCCTCGCGAGTTTCGGCCTGCCGGTGGAGGGTGTGCAGCCGGAGCGGCTGCGCGCCACCGAGGGCCGGGCGCGGCTGGTGCTGGAGGAGACGCAGCTCGCGGTGCCTGAAATGGGCGCCACGGTCGACGGCGCCAGGCTGACGGGCGGCGGTGTCTGGCGCTTCGGCGCGCGGCCTTCGCTCGGCATCGGCGTCGCCATCGACATGCTCGATCTCGACGGGCTGGTGCCGCAATGGCCGGACTGGCCGGTAGCCGCGACGAAGCTCGGCGGCGCCGACGTCAATCTCCGCTTCGCAGCGGACGCATTGACGCTGCGCGGCCAGCGCGTGGAGCGCGCCGCGGTGGATGCGGCGCTGGAAGGCGGGCGGCTGGCGGTGCGGCGACTGTCCGGGCGCGCCGCCGGGGCCGACCTCGCCTTCTCCGGTACTGCGACGCTCGCGGCGACACCACGCTTTTCGGACTTGTCGCTGGAGGTGGTGGCCAGCTCTGCGCGCGGGCTCTTCGACCTGCTGCCGCCCGGCTGGCAGCCGGAGGCGGGGCTCGCCGAGCAGCCGCTCGCGCTGCGCGTCGCCGGCGGCGGCCCGGCCGAGGCCCTGGCGCTCAGGGCCGAGGGTGAGTTGGCGGAGCTGCGCATCGAATCCCAGGCGACGCTCGACACCGGCGCGCGCCGGGTCCAGGGCGCGCTGACGCTGCGCCATCCCGGCGCACCGCGCCTGCTCTCGGCCCTGTGGCAGGGGCGGGACATGAGCTGGGTCGGAGAGGGGTCGTTCTCGCTGATCACCAGCCTGCTGGTCGGTCCCGCCGGCGCGACGGCTGAGAATTTCGAGCTCGTCGCCGGTTTGCTCCGGACCCGTGGCGCGTTGACCTTGGCGCTTGGGGCCGAACGCCCGCGCCTCGCCGGGCGGCTGACGTCGGAGCGCCTGCCACTGCCCGATCCGCCCTGGCGCAGCACGGAGCCGCTCGGCCTCGCGGCACTCGGCGGCATCGATGCGGAGATCGCGCTCGCCGCGCAGCGGATCGAGATGCCGGACCTGCCGCCGATCGAGGATGCGAAGGCGGCGCTGCGCCTCACCGGTGGCACCCTCGATATCACCGGCCTCGAGGCGCGGGTCTCGGGCGGCGCGCTCGGGGGAGAGGTGTCGATCGCGACGCCACCCGGCGCCGCGCCGCGCGCGCGCCTGTCGCTCCGCCTGTCCGGCGCTTCCGTGACCGGGCCTTTGCTGGGCCTGCCGATCGACGTGACCTCGGGCCTCACCGAGGCCGAACTGGCGCTGGAGGCGGAAGGCCACAGCCCGGCGGCGCTCGCTGCCAGCCTGTCGGGCAGCCTGCGGCTCGGCGTCCGCGACGGCGCGCTGGCCGGGCTCGACCTCAGTGCCCTGCAGGCGGCGGCCGGCGTGGTGGAGCCCGAGCCCGGGCTGCGCCGCGCGCTGGACGGCGGCGTGACCGGCTTCGAACGGCTCGACCTGGCGGCCGCCATCGATGGCGGGGTGGCGCGGATCGCGCAGGCGGCCCTGGCGGGCCCCGCCGGGCCCGCGGCGGCGTCCGGCCAGGTGGATCTGGCACGAGGGACGCTGGACGTCGCGATCACCGCCCGCCCGGGTGCGGCCGAGGCGCCGGAGGTGGCGCTCAGGCTCCAGGGTCTGCTGGCCGATCCGCAGCGGGTGGTGGAACTCGCGGATTGGGCGCGTTGGCGTGCAATGCAACAATAACGAGATACGTCAAAGCGTTGCGCAACAATGATGCGTTTTGGGTGACACCGGACAAACGTTCCACATGTACGTGGCGGAATTTCGCTTCATGCCGATTGTCCGGCGTGGCAGCGCCTTGGTATATGCCAAGACACCGAACATCAGTCTGATGGCTCCACTTGGCTCGGTTCCCGATGCGGCGTCTTGGCGCAGGGGGGCTGGACCGGTGACCGCCCGTCGGAGGTGCCCGACCATGATGCCTGCCGGCGAGCAGCCCATGCTCTGCTTCACGCCCGATACGCGCATCGCGACCCCGCGCGGGGAGGTTCGCATGCGCGACCTTCGCGTCGGCGACCTCGTGCTGTGCCACGGCTTCGGTGGACCGGCACAGCCGATCAAATGGATCGGCAAGGTGCAGGCGGAGATCGCGCGTCATCCGCGGCCGGAGAAGGTGCGCCCGATCCTCATCAAGGCCGGTGCGCTCGCCGATGGCGTGCCGATGCGCGACCTGCGCGTCTCGCCCGACCATGCGATCCTGCTCGGCTGCGTGCTGGTGCCGGCGCGGTTGCTGCTGAACGGCGCGACCATCGTGCAGGAGCATGGCTGGCCGAGCATCGTCTACTACCACTTCGAATTGCCGCGCCACGCGGTGGTGACGGCCGATGGAGCCCCCGCGGAGAGCTGGCTCGACGATGGCAGGCGGGCCCAGTTCAGCAATGCCGGCGTCGCCGTGCGCTTCGTCGATTTCGAGGGCGGTTGCGTCAGCCGCGGCCTGACCTGCTTCCCGATGCTGCGTGACGAGCGCATCACGGCACCGCTGCGCGCCAGCCTGGCCGCGCGGGCGCGCGACCTCGGCTATCAGGAGGTCACCGATCCGGATCTGCGGCTGATGATCGGCGACTTCGCGCTCAAGAGCCAGCATGCCGGCCCAGGCCGCTTTGTCTTCCGCCTCACCGCCGAAGCGGCGTCGATCGCGCAGCGGCAGGGCATGCGCCTCACCTCCCGCCTGTCCACCGAGACCTCGGCGCAGGGGCGCCTGCTCGGGGCGGCGATTTCCGGGCTGGTGCTGCGCATCGGCCGCACCGCCGTGAACATCGGTGCCGGCGACCAGCGGCTGCGCGGCGTGCGCGGCCTCAGCGCGCCGGAAGCCCCGCCGCCCGGCGTGCGCGGCGGCCTGCGCCGCTGGATGGACGGCGTCGCGCGGCTGCCGGCCGCCCTGCTGTCCGGCCTTCCGCCCATGCCGCCCAATGCGGCGAACAGCCCGGTGCTCGAGATCGAGGTGGTGCTGTCGCCGCAGGATCCGTTCTGGCTGCAGGCCGAGGCCGGCCCGCCGGAGGCACCGCGCAAGCGGCGCAATGGGCGCCGCGGCAAGGACCTGCTGCCGGAGCCCGTCCTGCCGCCGCCCATCGCGCTGCGCGCGCGGGAGCTAGCGCCGGACGACAACCCCTTCCGCGTGCTGCCGCCCGAGAGCCTGGTCCAGGGCGAAGAGACGGAGGGCGCTGGCGAGCGGCGGCGCACCATCGGCGGCGCGGCCCGCATCCACCTCGGCAACAAGCGCCGCAAGGCTGAGCCCGCGCTCGCCGGCAACCTGCTCCAGCAGGCGCCAGAAAGCCGGCTCCAGAGCGACTGATGTACGATGACCGGCCAGCGCGAAGCTACGCTTCTTTAAATATTGCATGCCTCAAGCGCCGGCGCGCGCATCCGCGCGCTTGGCTTGCGCGCGGTCGGGTGCGCGCCCGGCGCGACTGATGGTCGCGCGCGGGGCCGCATTCGCGGCCCCGGAGCATCGGCTTCGCCTTGCTCCGCTGGAACGGATGGCGGCCTGCGGCCGCGTCGGCATTACGCTATCCTTCGAGCGTCGCGCCGGGCGTGACCATGTCTTCCGGGCGGACCCAGCGGTCGAAGTCTTCGGGTGAGACGTGGCCGAGACGGGTTGCGGCTTCCTTCAGGGTGATGTCGTCCTTCAGCGCCAGCTTGCCGATCGCGACCGCCTTGTCGTAGCCGATGCGCGGATTGAGCGCGGTCACCAGCATCAGCGACTTCTGCACATTCTCGGCGATCCGGCGCCGGTTCGGCTCGAGCTTGGCGATCATGTTCGCGGCGAAGCTCTCGGACGCATCGGCCAGCAGGGTCGCGGATTGCAGCACCGCCTGGATGATCACCGGCTTGAAGACATTGAGCTGCAGGTGCCCCTGCGCGCCCGCGACCGTCACCGTCATGTGGTTCCCGATCACCTGCGCGCAGACCATGGTCAGCGCCTCGCTCTGCGTCGGATTGGTCTTGCCCGGCATGATCGAGGAGGAGAGGCCGTCGGCCGGGATGACGAATTCCGAAAGACCGGCGCGCGGCCCGCTGCCGAGCAGGCGGACATCATTGGCGATCTTGTTGAGCGAGACCGCGACGACGTTCATCTGACCGGAGAGCTCGACCAGCGCGTCATGCGCGCCCATGCCCTCGAAAGGATTGTCGCTTGCGGTGAAGGGCAGGCCGGTGCGTTCCGCGACAAGCTCGGCGAAGACGCGCGCGAAATCCGGATGGCGGTTGAGGCCGGTGCCGGCGGCCGTGCCGCCCTGTGCCAGCGGCATCAGACGCACCATCGCCTCCCGCAGGCGTTCGGCGCCGAGCGCTGCCTGGCGCGCCCAGGCACCCACCTCCTGCCCGAGCGTCACCGGCACCGCGTCCATCAGATGGGTGCGGCCGATCTTCACGATATCGGCCCATTCCGCCGCACGAGCTTCCAGCGCGGCGGCGAGGGTCTGCAGCGCCGGGATGGTCCGCTCCGTCACCACCTGCGCCGCAGCGATGTGCATGATGGCCGGGAAATTGTCGTTGGAGGACTGGCCGCGGTTGACGTGGTCGTTCGGATGCACGGGCTTGCGGGTGCCGAGCGGCTGGCCCAGCAATTCATTGGCGCGGTTCGAGATGACCTCGTTCGCGTTCATGTTGGTCTGGGTGCCGCTGCCGGTCTGCCAGACGGGCAGCGGGAAATCCGCGTCGCGCTTCCCGGCGGCGATCTCCTCGGCGGCCTGCTTGATCGGCTCGGCGACTTCGCCGGGCAGCTCGCCGAGCCGCCGGTTGGCTTCCGCGGCGGCCCATTTGTGCAGGCCGACGGCGCGGATCAGCGCCGGCGGGAAACGCTCCGAGCCGATCCGGAACAGGCGGCGCGCCCGTTCGGTTTGCGGGCCCCAGTAGCGGTCCGCCGGGATGTCGATGCTGCCAAGGCTGTCCGTTTCGGTGCGGGTATCAGTCATGTGAAGAGTTCCGTCTCCGGTCCGATCTGGCTGGCGGCGCCGGGGCGCTTGCGGCTAGCGTCTTCGCATCCGAAGGGATGCGGGGGACTAGAGACATGGCGTACCCGATCGAGAAGATCGAGGGTATCGGTCCGGCTTTCGGCGAGAAATTGCGTGCCGCCGGGATCAAGGACACCGCGGCGCTGCTGGAGCGCGCGGCGACGCCGAAAGGCCGCGCCACGCTGGCCGAGGCGGCCGGCATCGCGCCGAAGCTGATCCTGGAATTCGCCAACCGCGCCGACTTGATGCGCGTGAAGGGCATCGGCGAGGAATACGCCGATCTGCTGGAAGCGGCGGGCGTCGACACCGTGCCGGAGCTCGCGCAGCGCAAGCCGGAGAACCTTCTGGCGACGATCGAAAAGAGCGACGCCGCCAAGCGCGTGCGCCGGCTGCCCAACCTGACCGATGTGAAGGCCTGGATTGAAGCCGCGAAGATGATGCCGCGCGCGCTGGACTACTAAAACAAGGTCGCCCAAGCCCGCGGCCGCAGGCCGCCCCTGGTTTCTGCCGAGCGAGGCGAAGCCGATGCTCCGGGGCCGCGAATGCGGCCCCGCGCGCGACCGACCGATGTCGCCGGTGCAACCTGACAGCGCGCAAGCCAAGGGCGCGGATGCGCCCGCCGGCGCTTGAGGTCCTACTTAATCCTGATAACTACTGATCTCGATCAGGTTGCCGTCGGGGTCGCGGCAATAGACGGAGCGGATCGGCCCGAGCGCGCCGTCCTTCACCACCGGCCCTTCGGCGATGGTGACGCCGCACTGTATCAGGTGCTCGGCCACCTGCTCGGCGGCGACGGTGACGATGAAGCAGAGATCCTGGCTGCCGGGCGCCGGCGCCACGCCGGACCACCATTCCTCCTGGCTGGCGCTCTCGGGCCGCAGATTGATCTTCTGCCCGCCGAAGGCCAGCGCCGTGCGCTTGTGCGGGCCGAATTCCGTCACTTCCATGCCCAGGACCCGCTGGTACCAGGAGGCGGAGGTGGCGACGTCGCGGCAGGTGATGACGAGGTGGTCGAGGCGGTCGACGGCGAAGCGCATGGCGGGCGTGTCTCCGGTTTGAATCCGGCATAAACGGCAGCGGCGCGGCTGTCACGCATGTCGCTGTTGCAGGGCAGGGAAGGGGTTCGGCTTTGGACCAGGCGATCTACACCATGGTGCGCACCGCCGACTGGGCGGAAGCGGAGCGGCTCGGCCACTACGCCGGCAGCGCCGATGACCGCCGCGACGGCTTCCTGCATTTCTCGGCAGCCGACCAGCTTCGCGCCAGCGCCGCCAGGCACCGCGCCGGAGAGCGTGATCTGCTGTTGGTCGCTGCCGATCCCGCCGCCCTCGGCGACGCGCTGCGCTTCGAGCCGACGGCGGCCGGGAAGCGGCCCGGCCTCTTCCCGCACCTCTACGGCGTGCTGCCGCTGGCGGCGGTGCGGAGTGTCACGCCGCTGCCGCTCGGCCCGGACGGGCTGCATGTCTTCCCGACGGAGATCCCCTGATCCCGGCTCAGTTAAGGGAGGTCGCCGGCTGCCGCCGAGTAATGCGGTAGACTGCGGCCGGCGGCAGGTTGCGGATCGTGCGTCCGACATGGGTGGCCTTGAGCCCCAGCCGGTCGAGCAGCCGAAGCGGGACCGGGCAGCGTGGCGTATAGGTGAACTGGTAGAAGGCGCCGCCCGGACGCAGGTAGCGGAAGGCACCCACCAGGATATGGGCGACCTTCCGGATCGGCATCGACAGCACCGGCAGGCCGCTGACGACCGCCGCTACCGGCGCACCGTCGAACAGGGATTGCCGCCCCACCTGCGCTGCGTCCATGCGCAGCACCCGTGCCAGGGGGAAGCGCGCCTCCAGCACCGCGACGAATTCCACGCCGTATTCGACCAGCGTCAGGTCGCTTTCGCTGACACCCCGGTTCAGCAGCGCCCGGGTGAAGGCGCCGGTGCCCGGGCCGAGTTCCAGGATCGGGCCGAGGCCCGGCGTGATCTCCTGCGTCATCACCCGCGCCAGGGCGCTGCCCGACGGCGCGATGGCGGCGACCTGCAGCGGGCTGGCCAGCCAGGATCGGAAGAACCGACCGAAATCGGAGGAGCATGTCCCGGCTGATGTCATGGGGATTCCCGCGGCTGTCGCGGCATCTCCGGCCGCATTGGCTGTCCAGCCGCGCCAAATCGCCCGGCAGGGGCCGATATGTGCCCGTTCGGGGATAGCGCAACGTTTCAAAGCGTAAGCTGGCGTGCCTTGGATGAAGGTGGCGCCTGCCGGGCCGTCGCCCTGGCGACGCTGCGCGCCCTTTCGCTGGCGATGCAGGCGGCGACGACGATCGCGGCGCCGGCCAGCGTCGCGAGCGCCGGCAACCGGCCCCAGAGCGCCAGGTCGAAGCCCAGCGCGAAGAGCAGCGCCGTATATTCGAAAGGTGCCAGCCGCGCCGCATTGGCGTGGCGGAAGGCGAGGGACATCGCGAGCATCGCCGCCCCCGCCACCACCCCGTTCAGCGCCAGCAGCAGCATGTCGCGCGGCGTGGGCGCCACCCATTCCGCGGCGGCGAAGGGCAGGGTCGCCACCAGCCCGAGCAGGCTCGGCCACAGAATGACCGCGGCGAGCCCCTGCTCCTCCCTGAGCCGCCGGTTCACCGTCATGATGACCGCGTAGCAGGCGGCACCGAAGCCGGCCCAGGCGTAGCCCTGCCAATGCCCGCCGGCGCCGATCGAGGGGGCGATGGCGACCGCGACGCCGGCGAAGCCGATCGCCGTCCAGCCCCAGGCGCGGGCTGGCATCGGCTCGCCCAGGGCAAGTGCGGCGAGGCCCAGCATCATAAAGGGAGCCGTGAAATGCACGAGATAGGCCTCGGCCATCGACATCTCGCGCATCGCCAGGAAGAAGCCCGCCGCCGAGCCCAGCATCGCCACGGCGCGGATCGCGTGCAGCGCCGGATGCGCGGTGGTCATCGTGCCGCCGGCGCCTGGCCGCAGCGCGCGAAGCCCGAGCACCAGCAGAAGCAGCACGGCATGGCGGATGCCGAGCACCTGGCCCGCGCCATAGGCGCCGGCCAGCAGCTTGCTGTTGGCATCCAGCACCGACCAGAGGCCGATGGCCGTGAGTAGCCAGGCGGGGCCTCGCAACAGCCCGCTCCTTTATATGGTCCGTGTGACTCAAGGGACCGTGCGGGCATGGCGGCGGCGGAGGGCTGGCGCCATGCCCATGCGGTCTCCCCGGTTCTGGCTGCCTCCCGCCGCCGCGTCAACGCGGGGGCTTTCGCGCGCAGGCCGGCTCGGGCACAAGCGGCGCGCCATGACCCCTGCCATCGCCTCCGCCCTCATGCCGCTGATCCGCGGCCTCGATGCCGAGACCGCGCATGGCCTGGCGCTGAAGGCGCTGGCGATGGGCCTCGCCGGCCGCGATGCCCGGCCCGACGACCCGCGCCTCGCGACCCAGGCCTTGGGTCTGCGGTTCGCCAATCCGCTCGGGCTCGCCGCCGGCTTCGACAAGGATGCGGTCGCGGTGCTGCCGCTGATGCGCTTGGGCTTCGGCTTCGTGGAGGCCGGCACCGTCACACCCCGCCCGCAGGCGGGCAACCCGCGCCCACGCCTGTTCCGCCTGCCGGAGGACCACGCGGTCATCAACCGCATGGGTTTCAACAATGGCGGGCTCGATGCCTATGCCGCGAGGCTCGCCGCACTGCCCCGGGCGTTGCCGGCGGTGTTCGGCGCCAATATCGGGATCAACAAGGACGGTGCCGACCCCGAGCGCGATTATCCCGCGCTCTATGCCGCGGTGGCGCCGTATGCGGACTACGTGACGGTCAACATCTCCTCTCCCAATACGCCGGGCCTGCGCGACCTGCAGGGCGAGGAGCGGCTGGCCGCGATCCTCGATGCCATCGCCGCGACCCGCGCCGGCCTGCCGCGCACGCCACCGGTGCTGGTGAAGATCGCGCCGGACCTCGCGGAGGATGCGCTGGCGCCGATCGTCCATGCCTGCCTGGCGCGTGGCGTCGCCGGCATCATCGTCTCGAACACCACCATCGCCCGCCCGGCCTCGCTGCAGGGCGCCGCGAAGGCCGAAGCGGGCGGGCTCTCCGGCACGCCGCTGCTGGCGCCTTCGACCGAGGTGCTGCGCCAGGTCGCGCGCATCGCGCGCGGGCGGCTGGTGCTGATCGGCGTGGGCGGCGTCGCGAGCGGCGCAGATGCGCTGGCGAAGATCAAGGCCGGCGCCGCGCTGGTACAACTCTATACCGGCTTTGCCTATGGCGGTCCGGCGCTGGTGCGCCGGATCAAGGATGATCTCGCGGCGCTGCTGGCGCGCGAGGGTTTTGCCAGTGTCGCCGATGCGGTCGGCGTGGAGGCGTGATGAAGATCCTGGACGGCATCGCTGACATCGCGGAGCACTACGACGCCTATGTGCTCGACCTCTGGGGCGTGATCCATGACGGGCGCGCACCCTATCCCGGTGTGCTCGAGGCGCTCGCGAAGCTGCGTGAACGCGGCAAGCGGGTGGTGTTCCTGACCAATGCGCCGCGCCGCGCCTGGTTCATCGACGGCATGCTGGAACGGATGGGCGTGGCGCGCGGCCTCTATGACGAGACCATGTCCTCGGGCGAGGCCTCCTGGCGGATGCTGCGCGACCGCAAGCACCCGTTCTTCGCGGGGTTCGGCCGTCGCGCCTTCCATATCGGGCCGGAGCGCGATCTCTCGGTGGTGGAGGAGGGCGTGGCGGAGATCGTGCCCACTCCGGAAGAGGCTGAGTTCCTGCTCAACACCGGGCCGGAGGCGGAGGTGCATGGCGCGACCTCGGCCGAGCCCTATCGCCCGATCCTGGAGCGCTGCCTGGCGCAGCGCCTGCCGATGGTTTGCGTCAACCCCGACCGCGCCGTGATGGTGGCTGGCCAGCGGCTGATTTGTGCCGGCGCGCTGGCCGATATCTATCTGGAAGTCGGCGGCCAGGTGATCGAGATCGGCAAACCCGATCCGGCCGTCTATGGCCCGGTGCTGGAGGCGCTCGGCAACCCGCCGCGCGAGCGGGTGCTCGCCATCGGCGATACCCCGCACACCGATCTCGCCGGCGCCAAGGCGATCGGCGTCGACTGCCTCTGGGCCATGACCGGCCTCGCCGGCGACACCCACGGCCCGAACCCCGACCCCCAGGTGCTGGCCCAGGAAGCGGCACACCACGACGTCACCCCGCTGGCGGCGCTGCGCTCCTTCCGCTGGTAGCCAAGAAACCGGCCAAACCACGCCAACCAAGCGCCCGGCGGCCGCACCCTCCTTCGCCGAGGCTTCGGAGGGCGAGGACCGCGCGGCCGCAGGCCGCCACCGGAAAGGCCGGACTGCGAGGCGTCAGCCGATGCAGGCCGAGGTCGCGAATGCGGCCCGCGCGCGACCATCAGCCGCGCCAGGTGCGCCCTGACAGCGCGCAAGCCAAGCGCGCGGACGCGCGCGCCGGCGCCTGAGGCCAAACATCAGGCGTGGCCTGCCACGCCTGAAAGCAAGATCGGGTCGATACGGAGCTTGGCCAGCGCCCGGCGCCACAAGGCGGCGTGGTCGCCATCGAAGAGCAGGTCGGCGTCGGCCGGCACGTTCAGCCAGGCATTGCGCTGGATCTCGTCCTCGAGCTGCCCCGGCGCCCAGCCGGCATAGCCAAGGGCCAGCAGGCCCTGGCGCGGGCCACCGCCTTCGGCGATCGCCTTCAGGATATCGACGCTGGCGGTCAGCGCGACCTCGCCCGCCACCGGCAGGCTGGTGTCCGCGGACCAGTCGGTGCTGTGCAGCACGAAGCCGCGACCGGCATCGACGGGCCCGCCGGTGACCATGCGGATGCGCCGTTGCGGCGGCACCGGCTTGAGGTCGAGCTGGTCCAGAAGGGTGTCGAAGCTCAGCCCCTCGATCGGCTGGTTCAGCACGATGCCCATCGCCCCTTCCGCGGAATGCGCGCAGAGGCAGATCACCGCCTGGGCGAAACGCGGGTCGGACATGCCGGGCATGGCGACCAGGAGCTGGCCGGTGAGCCAGGGCTCGCCCTGCGGCGCTCCGAGAGGCTTGGGAAGGGCGGCGGGGCTGCGTCTGGGCATGATCAAGACATGGATTGGGTGAAGGCGGGGCGCAAGTCACCAGGCCCGGCGGGACGGCAAGGTGACAGCCACCCCGGGTTCAGCCTAAACCTCGGCAGGAGGGAGACGCCGCGACTGCATCGTGGCCCCCAGGGGAGATTTCGAGCATGGCCATCCAGGTCGGGGACAAGATCCCCTCCGTCACCTTGATGCAGGCGACTGCCGAGGGGCCGAAGGAGATCACGACGGACGCGCTGTTCGCGGGCAAGACCGTGGTGCTCTTCGGAGTGCCCGGGGCCTTCACGCCCACCTGCTCGGCCAAGCACCTGCCCGGCTTCGTGGTCAATGTCGATGCGCTGAAGGCGAAGGGCGTCGACACCATCGCCTGCGTCGCCGTCAACGACGCCTTTGTGATGGGCGCCTGGGCCAAGGACCAGGGCATCACCGACCAGGTGGTGATGCTGGCCGACGGCTCCGCCAAGCTGGCGCAGGCGCTGGGGCTGGAGCTCGATCTGACGGCGCGTGGCCTCGGCATCCGCAACCAGCGCTTCGCCCTGGTCGCCAAGGACGGCGTGGTGACGCATGTCGGCGTCGAGCAACCGGGTGGCTTCGAGGTGTCCAAGGCCGAAGCGGTCCTGGCCGCTCTGTGATGGGCCCCGAGGCCTTCGCCCGCTTCGCCTGGCAAGCGGGCACGGTCTTCGCGCTGCGTAGCTGGGATCTGACCCAGAACCCTGCCGAGGCGAGCTTTCGCCTCTCCGAGATGGTGATCGAGAAGCAGCGCGCCTTCACGGAAGGTGCGGTTGCCGCCTGGTGGGAGGCCATGCTGGGCAGCCGGCCGGACATCGTCGCCGCTGCGGCGCTGCGCCCGACGCGGCGCCAAGTGTCGGCGAACCATCGGAGTTTGACGAAGATCGGGTAAGCCGGCGCCGGGCGCCGGCCGCGTTTTTCTTGTCCTCAAACGCCGGCGGCCGCATCCGCGGCCTTGGCTTTCGCGCTGTCAGGGCAGCATTGGCGGCGGCTGATGGTCGCGCGCGGGCCGCATTCGCGGCCTCGGCCTGCATCGGCTGACGCCTCGCAGTCCGGCCTTCCGGGGGCGGCCTACGGCCGCGAGGGAGAATTGTCCGGTTGGCGCTCAGGCGATCGCCGGCTGGCGGCGCCGGCGGCCCGCCAGTCGGGTCGCCAGCCACAGCACCAGCGCCACCTGGATCAGGTTCGCGCCGATGCCGACGGCGAAGGCGCCGCGATAGCTGCCCCAGGCGTCGTACAGTGCGCCGCCGAGCCAGGCGCCGGTCGCCATGCCGGAGAGGCTCACCAGCAGCAGGACCGGCACCCGCCAATGCGCCTGGGACGCCGGGAACAGCTCCCGGATCGCCAGCACATAGGCCGGCACGATGCCGCCGAAGCCGAGCCCGTAGAGGATCGAGACCAGGAACAGCCCGGCCTCGTCCTGGGTCGCCAGGAAGCCGGTCATGGCCGCAGTCTGGCAGACGCCGCCGATCAGCACCGCATGCAGCCCGCCGATGCGGTCGGCGACCCAGCCCCAGAATTGCCGGCTGACGAAGGCGGCGGCGAGCAGCAGCGAGAGCATCAGCGCGCCCCGCGAGGTGGCGATGCCGAGATCGCCGCAGAAGGCCACCAAGTGTGCGGCCGGCATCGCCATCGGGATGCAGCAGAGGAAGGAGGCCGCGGCGATCAACCCCTGCGCCAGGTTGGGCGACAGGCCGAGCACCTTCTGCCCAAGGGGCGGCCCAGCCGCCAGGCTGCCGGCGAGCGCCGCCGGCGGCACCCGGCGCAGCGCCCAGGCGGCGAGCGGGACGATCGCCGCGGCCGCGCAGAGGCCGAACGCCACCATGCTGCGCTGCCAGCCCCAGGCCGCGATCATGCGCTCGAAGATCGAAGGCCAGAGCGTGCCTGCGATGTACTGACCGGAGGAGACCAGGGCGAGCGCGGTGCCGCGCCTGCGGTCGAAGAACAGCGAGGCATGCGTCATCATCGGCGCGAAGAGCGCACCGGTGCCGAACATGCCGATGAACACCGCATGCGCCAACAGGAGCTGCCAGGCGCCGCCGGCGGTGGCCAGCGCGAGCCCGACCGCGATCGTGACACCCCCCAGCATGGCGATGCGCCGCGCGCCGAGCCGCGCGGCAAGCAGCCCCATCAGCACGCCGCCGGCGCCGGAGCCGAGATAGGCGAGGGAGGAGGCGAGGGCCGGGATGCCGCGCTGCCCGCCCATTGCTTCCGCGATCGGCGCCAGCCCGACCACCACCATCAGCGGCGCACCATAGGCGATGCCCATGATGATGGTGATGCTCCAGGCGACGACCCAGGATGCGTGTGTCTCGATGCTCGGTGCCGTCTCGCTTGACATGACGTTTCCCCGTGCCGCACCGCGTGGGGCGTGATGCGGCGATGTTGTGCTATCTCATCTGCAGTATGCGGATCGCGGCGCGCAGCGCATCCGCGATGCCGGACACCTCCGCCTCGCCGTGGGTCGAGGACAGCGGGCCGCCCATGATGCCGAACACGACCGCCGCGGCCGCCCACCCAAGCCAGCCTGGGCGACCCTCCATCCGAGCGGCAGAGCAACCTCACCGATGCCGACGGCTCCCCGATGCGCATGCACTGCTGCGTGATCTCGTCCTGAAGGTGATCGGTGCGCGCGTTGTCCCGCACGCCCGGGCCCCGCTCAACCGATTGTTTCTGATTGCCTGGAAGAGTTTTTCTATTCTGAAGCAGCCACCTGCATGCTCGGACCCGCGCCCATGAGCTATCGCCTGCCGCCCCTGAACGGATTGCGCGCCTTCGAGGCCGCCGGCCGCCACCTGAGCTTCAAGGCCGCCGCGACGGAACTCTCCGTCACGCCCGGTGCTGTCAGCCAGCAGGTGAAGCACCTGGAACAGGCGCTCGGCGTGCCCCTGTTCCAGCGCCTGCACCGCAGCCTGATCCTCACCGCGCAGGGCGAGGCCCTGCTGCCGGAGGTGGCGGACGCCTTCGAACGCCTGTCGGAGGCCAGCGACACGGTCGCGAAGGCTCTGAAGACGAAGCCGCTCCGCCTTGGCATCTCGCCGGTCCTGAGTGACGAGCCCAACCACCTGCTCGCCCGTCTCGCCGGCACGAAGCGCCCGCCCGATTATGTGCGGGCGGTGGCGACCGACGATGTGGCCGATCTTCTCGCCGGCCGCCTCGATGCCCTGCTCCGTCCGGGCCCCGGCCCCTATCCCGGCCTGCATGCCGAAGTGCTGGCGCTCGCGCCCGGCTTCGGAGGCCACAAGAGGGCGTCGCTGGTGGTCTGGCCCGGCCTCGCCCGCTGCCGCGAATTCACCCGCGCGCGGGCGCTCCTGGTGAAGGGCTGAAGCAGGACCGATCCGCTCGCGCCGCCGCGCGCCCTGCCGCGCTCCCATCGCGAACATACGCGGCACTCCACCGCTGCAGGTCCGGTTCCGGCACCTCTCGGACCTGGCGGCGCCCGGTGTCGCGCCGGTTGGCATGGTGTTTCCCCCGTACCGCACCGCGCAGGGCGCGATGCGGTGATGTCGCGCTATGGCATCTCGCCATCCGCGCGCAGCATGCGCACCGCGGCGCGCAGCGCACCAGCCGCCCCCCGCACCTCCGCCTCGCCATGCGTCGAGGAGAGGACGCCACCGATGCGGCCATTGGTGTCGACGCCATGGATCTGCAGCGCCAGGCGCAGCTTTGCGGCGAGGTCCTTCGGCTGGTTCTTCAGCGCCGATGCCGGCATGGCGAGCGGATCGAAGCGCAGCGGATCGATCACCGCGCCCTCCGGGTTCATGAACAGGTGGAAGCCGGAGAAAGTGCCGTAGACTGCCCAGGGCACGCGCTCTTCCGCCAGCACCGCGTTCAGCGCCTGGCGCAGCGTGGCGGCGGTCGCGTTGGCGCGCGCATTGGCGTCGGTGGTCGCGATCACCTCGAGTGCCGCGGTGCCGGCGGCGGCCGAGAGCGGATTGGCGTTGTAGGTGCCCTGATGCGCGATCTTCTCCCGCCCGGCCTTGGCCGTGACGCCGAAATCGAGCAGGGACAGCACGTCCTCGCGCCCTGCGACGGCGCCGCCGGGCAAGCCGCCGGCCAGGATCTTCGCGAAACTCATCAGGTCCGGCGTGACGCCGAGTGCCGCCTGGGCACCGCCGCGCGCGACGCGGAAGCCGGTGACCACCTCGTCCATGATCAGCAGCACGCCGTGCCTCGTCGTCTCCTCGCGCAGCGCGTGCAGGAAGCTCGGCTCGACCGGGACCTGCCCGAAACTGGCGCCGGTCGGCTCGATGATCGCGGCGGCGATGTCGTCGCGCGCCGCCAGCGCGGCGCGCAGCCCCACCAGGTCATTGGCGTCGAGCAGCACGGTCTGTTCAGCGACGCCGGAGAGCACGCCGGGGGTGGGCGTGCCGTCGAAGTGGTTGCTGTAGCCGCCCGCCATATGGTCGTGCCAGCCATGGAAATGGCCGCGGAAGCGCAGCAGCGCGGTCTTGCCGGTGAAGGCGCGGGCGAGGCGCACCGCCATCAGCGTCGCCTCGGTGCCGGAGGAGGTGAAGCGCAGCCGCTCCGCCGCCGGGACCAGGCGCTGCACCGCACGGCCCCAGGCGATCTCGCGCGGGTGGCTGGCGCCGTAATGCGTGCCTTCCGTGGCCGCTTCCGCGACCGCGGCCGCAACCACCGGGTGACGGTGGCCGAGCAGCAGGGAGCCGTGGCCGCCGAAGAAATCGATGTAGGCGTTGCCATCGACATCCCATTTGCGCGGGCCCTCCGCGCGGGTCACGTAGATCCCATAGGGGTACTGGTGGCGGGAATCATGGGTGATGCCGCTGGGGAACAGGTCCGAGGCCTGCTCGGCGAAGGCCGCCGATCCGGGGGTGCGTTCCCGGAACGCCGCCACGATCCGCGAATTGGTCTGCTGGTCCATCGCCACTGCCCACATGCCCTCTGTTGCCGCGTCATCATGCGGCATGGCGGGGATTGCGCCAGGGGGTTATGCCCGGCCAGCCAGAGGGGGGTCAGCCGAAGCTCAGCTTGCTCCGCTGCTGCCCTGCCGCGTCGAAATTCTCCGGCCGCAGCCAGGCCTCGTAGCCCGCCTTCAGGCGCGGCCAGTCGCCGTCGGTCATCGCGAACCAGGTCGTGTCGCGGTTCCGGCCCTTGATCACCATGTGCTGGCGGAACAGGCCTTCGTACTGGAAGCCGAAGCGCTGGGCCGCGCGCTTTGACGGCTCGTTGAGGCTGTTGCACTTCCATTCAAAGCGCCGGTAGCCGAGCGTGTCGAAGACATAGCCGGCAGAGAGGGAGAGCGCCTCGGTGGCAACGCGGCTGCGCGCGATGGCCGGGCCCCACAGGATGTTGCCGATCTCGATCACGCCATGCGCGGGATCGATGCGCATCAGCGCCTGGCGCCCCTCCGCCCGGCCGGTGATCCGGTCGATCACCGCGAAGAACAGGGGATCCGGGCTTGCCGAGGCCTTCTCCATCCAGGGCGCGAAAGCCGCGAGGTCGGCCGGGGCCTCATCCCCGAGATAGCGGAAGCGATCCTCGGCGCCCGGCTTCTGCGCCGAAGCCAGAAGGTCCGCCGTGTGCCGGGCAGGGTCGAGCGGCTCCAGCCGCGCATAGCGGCCTTCCAGGGTGATGCGGTCCGGACGCGGCGCGCCTTTCCAGGCCAGGAGATCCACGGGCAGGGTCCTTCGTGCGGAAGCTCGATCGGCGGTCACCGCAGCCGGCCGGAGCGGATCAATGCCGCCAATGGCTCGGGCAATGCGATGCCATCGGGCACGCCCGGCGCCACCTCGGCGGCAGCCAGGCTGGTCCGCACCGGAAGGACGCCCGCCCAGACGGGAAGCTCGGCTTCCTCGGGATCGCCGGGCGGGCCGTTGCGGACCTTGGCCGTCGCCTCCTCGATCTCCATCCACAGCACCGATGTCGCCTTCAGCTCCTGCGGGGTCATCGGGCGCAGGCTGTCCCAGCGGCCGGGAAAGAAGCTGTCGGTGAAGTATCGCAGCGCCTCCGTCTTCGCCGCGGCATCCTCCACGACGCGCGCGGTGCCGAACACCATGGCGGAGCGGTAGTTGATCGAGTGGTTGAAGGCGGAGCGCGCCAGCACGTAGCCATCCATGATGCTGCAGGTCAGGCAGACGGGCATGTCCTCCGCCGCGCGCAGGAAGCGGCTCGCCGCCGAACCGTGCCAGTAGACGCGGTCACCATGCCGCCAATGCAGGGTGGGCGTCACATAGGGTGCGCCGTCGATGACGTAGCCGACATGGCAGAGCGGCGTGGCGTCCAGCACCGCATGGACATCCGCGCGCGCGTGGCTGCCCCTGGGGTGCATCCGTCGGACGCGGCTGCGTTCGGTCGTCGGGTAATCGGCGGTCAGCGGCGGCTCCATGGCGTGCGTGGCATTCCCTGTCTGCGTCACGCCGATCTTGCGCATCCAAGAGGCAGGGCAGAAACTGCCACTTCCTGCATTTCCGGCAGACCACTTTGCGAGGCGGCATGGCGACCACGCCCCCGGTTTGGCTGACCCTGGACCGGACCGCCGGTGACCTGGAAGGGCAGCTCTACCGGGCATTGCGGGATCGCATCCTGCTTGGGCAGATGCCCGCCGGGCAGCGCCTGCCGCCGACCCGCAGCCTCGCGGCGTCGATCGGCGTCGCGCGTTCCACCGCCGTCGGTGCCTATGAGCGGCTGAAGGCCGAGGGCTACCTGGACTCCCGCATGGGATCGGCGAGCCGCGTCGCTGCGGTCGCGGCGTCGCCCTTGCCGGGGCAGAGCCCGCCGGCGCCGCCCGTCGCACGGGTCTTGGACGAGCCGATCGCCGGCACGGCCTTCGAGCCCGGCGTCCCGGACCTCGCCGCTTTCCCGCATGCTGCCTGGGCGCGCTGCCTGGGCTCACGGGCGCGGGCACTCCGGGTGCATGACCTCGGCTATGGCGCCGCGTGTGGGATCCGGGACCTGCAGGAGGCGATCCTTGACCATGTCGCCGCCACGCGCGGCGTATCGGCCCGCCCCGAACAGGTGCTGATCCTTGCCACCACCGGTGCGGCCATCGATGTGCTGGCCCGCCTGCTGCTGCGCCGCGACGGCGATGTCGCCTGGATGGAGGAGCCCGGCTACCCGACGGCGCAGGCGCTGCTGCGCGCTGCCGGGGCGCGCCTGGTTCCGGTTCCCTGCGACGCGGCAGGGATCGACGTCGCCAGGGCCGCGGGGCCGTCGCCGCGGCTGATCTATGTCACGCCTTCCCATCAATATCCGACGGGCGCGACGATGAGCCTGCAGCGCCGCCTGGCCTTGCTGGACGTCGCCCGGTCCAGCGGCGCCGTCGTGCTGGAAGACGACTATGACAGCGAATTCCAGTACGGCTCGCGCCCGATCGCCGCATTGCAGGGCATCGATCGCAGCGAAGTCGTCGCCTATCTCGGCACCTTCTCGAAGATCCTGACGCCCGGCCTGCGCGTCGCCTATGCGGTCGTGCCGCCTTGGCTGGCGCCGGAGGCCGCGGCGGCGGCGCGGCTGCGCGGGGCGGTGGTGCCCGTCCATGTGCAGGCGGCGCTGGCCGACTTCATCCGCGAGGGGCGCCTGCGCGCCCATCTGCGCCGGATGAATGCGGCCTATGCGGCGCGGATGGCGGCGACAGTGGCGGCGCTGCGCCGCCACTGCGGGCATGTCCTTGAGGTCGGCGAAGGCGCCGGCGGATTGCAGCTCGCCACCTGGTTCCATGATATCAGCATCGATGACAGCGCGGTCGCGGAGGCGCTGAACGCCCATGGCCTGGCGCTGCGGCCGATGTCGCGCTTCCACATCGGGCCGGCACGGCCGGGGCTGCTGTTCGGAATCGCACGCGTCGAACCGCAGGGCGTCGATGCCGCCGCGGAAAGGATCGGGCGTCTCCTCAGCGACCGGGCACGCCGATAACGCCCAGTGCGCCTCGGCAAGGCGCCGATGGAACTCCGCCTATTGCAGGAAGCCGATCCAGCGGCCCGCAACCACGGCGCCCGCCCAGACGAGAAGGGACACTGCGGCCGAGAGCCGCAGGGACCAGTGGATCGGCGCGCCGGCGCGCGCGGGCGGCCAATGGCGGTTGCACCCGAGCAAGATGGCATTGAGCACGCCGAGCCCGACCAGCCCGAGCTTGATGAGGAAGGCCGGGTTCTCGATGTAGGTGAGCGGGCGCGTGCTGAAGAGCAGGAAGCCCGTGACCGCGGCGGACGCCACGCCGCAGGCCGCGACGCGCCGCAGTGGCATGGCGAGCTCGGCGAGCGCGCTCGCCCGGAACATGCCCAGGATGCGCAGGTCCAGGGTCGCGATGGCGCCCACCAGGAGCCCGATCGAGAGGATATGGGCCGCATTGACCAGCGGATAGGCAATGCCGGACCGGCGGAGCGCCGCCGCGACCGGCCAGTCCGACAGCGCCTGCAGCAGTTCCACCCCCGGAAAGGCTCCTACTGCCGGATGCGCTCCGGATAGATATCGTAGCTCCGCTCACCCACCCGGAGCCGCACGGCCTTCATCCGCAACTCGGCCTGGTTGCGCGAGCGGTTGCCGATGGCGACGACCTGCTCGCCAGGCCGGGCCGAGGTCTCCGTGAAGCCGGCATTGGCGGTCTGGCGGGGGTTGCCCAGCTCGACGATCCAGACGCTGCCCTCGGTGCTCTGGACGCGGAGCGTGGGGTGCGGCTGGCCGATATAGACCTCCCGGACGGTGCCGCGCAGCTCGGTCTGCTCGCCTTCGGCCCAGGCCCAGCCATGATGCGCCGCGGCGCCCGAGACCCAGAGGGCCCCGGCGACGACGCCGGCAGCCAAACCTGCTCCGATACGGTGCATTCCCATGTGCAGCTCCCGGCTTTCTTGTTAGGCCACGGGGATGTGGTCACGGGATGGTTCCCTGTCGACCATGGCATTGGCCGCCATCCGCAACGCTTCCGCGAGCCGCCTGTCCCCCAGGCCTGCGAACCCGGCCCGTGCCAACCCTGGAAGCGCCCGGCCACGACGCCACATGATCGGCATGACAGACCTACGCGACCGCGCCGAACCCCCGGCTGCCCCGCTTCTGCGCGCCCTCTGGCTCGGCTTGCGCGGCGAATGGACCGCGGCGCATGAGATCGCCCAGGCCCATGACGATGCCAATGCCGCCTGGGTGCATGCGTGGCTGCATCGCATCGAGGGCGACGAATCCAATGCCGCCTACTGGTATCGCCGCGCCGGGAAGGAGGTGGGGCAGGGCAGCACAGATGCCGAGGGCGAGGCGATCGCCCGGACATTGTCCGACCGCTGACATCGCGGGACGCGTGAGATTCTGGAGGGAATGATGGCCCGCACCGTCGCCGATCAGATGGTCGACACCTTCGCCGCCGCCGGTGTGAAGCGCATCTACGGTATCGTCGGCGATAGTCTCAACGGCTTCACGGACGCGCTCCGCAGGCATGGCGGCATCCAGTGGCTGCATGTCCGGCACGAGGAGGTCGCGGCCTTCGCGGCAGGTGCGGAGGCACACCTGACCGATGCGCTCGCGGTCTGTGCGGGCAGTTGCGGGCCGGGCAACCTTCACCTCATCAATGGCCTCTTCGATTGCCATCGATCGCGCGTCCCGGTGGTCGCGATCGCGGCCCATATCCCCTCGGCCGAGATCGGCTCCGGCTATTTCCAGGAGACGCATCCCGAGCAGCTCTTCCGCGAATGCTCCAGCTACTGCGAGCTGGTCTCCTCGGCCGAGCAGATGCCCCGCGTGCTCGAGATCGCGGTCCGCCGCGCCACTCTGGAGCGTTGCGTCTGCGTGATCGTGATCCCCGGGGATGTCGCCTTGCGGCCCGCACCGAACGCGGCCGCCACCAAGCCGCAGGGCCTCGTTCCATCGCGCCCGTCGGTGGTGCCGCCCGCCGCAGCGGTCGAGCAGCTCGCCGAGCTGTTGAACGGCGCCGCCAAGGTCACGATCCTGGCCGGCGGCGGCTGCGCCGGCGCCCATGAGGAGGTCGTCGCGTTGGCCCGGGCACTCGGCGCGCCGGTGGTCCATGCCATGCGCGGCAAGGAGCATGTCGAGTGGGACAACCCCTACGACGTCGGCATGACCGGCCTCATCGGCTTTTCCTCGGGGTATTATGCGATGGGCGCCTGCGACGCCCTGCTGATGCTCGGGACCGATTTCCCCTACCGCCAGTTCTATCCGACCGAAGCCCGCATCGCGCAGGTCGACCTCCGGCCGGAGGCGATCGGCCGGCGCGTGCCGGTCGATGTCGCCGTGGTAGGCGACGTCGTCTCCACCGCACGACTGCTTCTGCCGCACCTGAAGACGCGGCAGGACCAGTCGCATCTCGACAAATGCGTCCGCCACTATCGCGCGGCCCGGGGCGCGCTGGACGAGCTCGCAGAGGGCCGCGCCGGTGGGCCCCTGCACCCGCAGCAGATCGCCCGGCTGGCCAGCAGCCTGGCGACCGAGGACGCGATCTTCACCTGCGACGTCGGGTTGCCGACCGTGTGGGCCGCCAGATACCTCACCATGAACGGGCGGCGCCGCCTGCTGGGATCTTTCTGGCACGGCTCCATGGCCAACGCCCTGGCGCAGGCGATCGGTGCCCAGGCTGCCTGTCCTGGCCGGCAGGTCGTCTCGCTCTCAGGCGATGGCGGCTTCACCATGCTCATGGGGGACCTGCTTTCGCTGAAGCAGCTCGACCTTCCGGTGAAGGTGATCGTCTTCAACAACGGGGCGCTCGGCTTCATCGAGCTCGAGCAGAAATCCTCCGGCTTCCTCGACACCGGGACGGAGCTTCAGAACCCGAACTTCGCCGCCATGGCGGAGGCGGTGGGAATCAAGGGGGTAAGGATCGATGATCCGGCCGAGGCAGAGGCGAAGCTCGCCGAAGCCTTCGCGCATCAAGGTCCCGTCGTCGTCGACGCCGCGGTGAACCGCATGGAGCTCGCCATGCCGCCGAAGGTGACGGCCGAGATGGCGAAGGGCTTCACGCTCTACATGATCAAGGCGATCCTGAATGGGCGGGCGGACGAAATCGTCGATCTCGCCCGTTCGAACACCTTCCGTTGACGCCGGGTGCGGCCGGGCGGCGGGACACGCTATTCTGCTACGCTGCCTTTTCCAGAAGGGGGAGGATGAATTCATGTACGTGAATCTGCGTCGCTACCCCAGGATCGGAGCAGGCAAGGACGCCATCGAGCACTCGGCGAGGAACGAACTCTTGCCCGAGTTGCAGAAGGAGCCGGGCTTCAAGGGCTACTGCGCATTCTGGGACGAAGGAGGTGCAGGAGTCAGCGTCAGCATCTTCGAGGATCACGAGGCGGCGCACAGATCCACCGCGACTGCGCGCCAATGGGTGATGCGCCATCAGGACTTCTTCCCCGAGCGCGGCGAGGAGTTCACCGGTGAATGCTTCGTGCATGAGGTATCACGCGACTTGGAGCCGAGGGCGGGCGAGGTTCGGCAGTCGCCCTACGTGCTGATCCGTATGCTGGACAAGGTTCCCGGCACGCAGGACACCAGAGCGTTCGTGGAGCAGCGAACGCTGCCGATGATCACGCGATCGCCGGGCTTCAAGGGCGTCTACATGGTGCGGAACGACAGGGAAGAAGGCCGCGCCGCGGTTGTCACGCTCTTCGACAGCAGGCCGCATGCCGAGGCATGCCATGCAAGGGCGGTGGAGCTGCTGCAGGAAGGGCTGCCCGCGGTCACGATCACCCGCATCCTCCAGGGGGAAAGCGTGATCCTCGGCAACGGCGATTAGAGCGTGATGCAGCCAGGGTGCGGCCGGCGCGCCGCGGTGACGGTCACCGGTTGATGCTCTCCTCCCCTGGGCCGCAACCGCCCGACCGCCGGCGGCGCGGCCTCGCCTTGCTGCTCACGCTGCTGCCTGCGGTCTTCTTCCTGGCGGTGGTGGTGGCGCCGCCTCTGAACCAGGACGTCGCGGCGGTGCTCAGCTTCGCCGAGCGCATGGTCGCGGGTGAGCCGCTCTACACGCATCTCATCGACGTCAACCCGCCGCTCGTCTTCCTGCTCACCCTCCCGGCGGCATGGCTGGCGGCCTTCACGCCGCTCTCGGCCGTGCAGGCGTGGCTGGCGCTGCTGCTGCTCTTCTGTGCCGGCATCGTCCTGCTCTGCCTCCGCCTCCGCCGCGCCGCGGGGCCGGCGGAAGCGGTGATGCTACTGGCGCTGCTGCCGCTGACGCTGCTGCTGGCCGGCTATGATTTCGGGCAGCGCGAGCATCTGATGGCCGTGGCCGCCATGCCCTATCTCTTCCTAGCGGAGCGGCGGATCGAGGGGCTGCGCACCGCGTGGGGCTTGATCGCGCTCGTCACGCTGATCGCTGCGGCGGGCTTCGCCCTCAAGCCGCATTTCCTGGCGGTGCCGGCGCTGGTCGAAGCCGTCGTGCTCGGGGCTGCCCTGCGACGAGGCCAGGTGGCCGGCGCACTCCGGGATCCCGTGCCATGGGGCATGGCGCTGCTGTGGCTGGCCTATCTGGCGCTGATCGCGCTCCGCTTCCCGGCCTATGTCGAGACCATCATCCCGCTGGTGCGCCACGAATATCTCGGCTTCGCCGGACCTTCACTCGGCCGGGCGCTGATGACGGTGCATCTCTTCAGCGCGACGGTGGCGACCATCGCGCTGCTCCTGCTCGCGGCCTCGCGCGGCGCGAGGGCCCTCGGCTGGCTGCCGCGACTGCTGGCAGCGGGCGCCCTCGGGGGCCTGGCCGCGGCGCTCGTTCAGCTCAAGGGCTGGAGCTACCACGTCGTCCCGGTCTGGATGTGCGCCGGCCTGCTCTGCGGCATCGTGGCCGCGCGCGCGGTGGACCGCCTGCTGCCGCCCCGTGCCGCCCGCCGCCTCGCGCCGATGCTGGCCGCCGGCACCTGCCTGGTGCTGGCGCTGCTGATGATGCGGGGCAGCGAAGCGCCCTGGCGCGAATTCACCTATCGCGATGCCACGGCCGGCCGCCTGGCGGCCTGGCTTACGGAACACGCGCCCGGTGCCCGCGTCATGGCGCTGTCGCCGGATATCTACCCCGCCTATCCCGCCATGAACTACGCCGGCAACCGCCCGGTCCTGCGCTTCATGAGCACCTGGCTGCTGCAGGCGGTCTATGCCACCTGCCCGGAGGATGGCGGTCGCTTCCGTGCGCCGGAGCGGATGGAGCCGCCGGAGCGCTTCCTGTTCGATGCGGTGGCTGAGGACATCGCGGAGTGGCAGCCCCGGCTCGTGCTGGTGGCCCGCGATGCGCATATCGCCTGGTGCGGCGGCCAGCCCTTCGACATGATCCCCTATTTCTCGCGCCATCCACGCTTCGCCGAGGCATGGCGACACTACCGACAGGTTGGCGAGATCGACGGCACCCTGATGTTCCTGCGGCAGGAGTGACGCCGCCGCGGCCGGCCCGGCAACGCCAGCGCATCGAGCAGGCATCCCCGCGCGGCCTGCTTATTCCGTAGGCAAATCATGGGGCGCCGGGCGTCATTCGCTTGCTCTTGCCGATTGACGACAATCGGCAAGAGCGGGTGTCATCCCGGACGAGCTGGCTCGACCAGAACCACCCGCCGAGGAGCGACCGCGTGTCCCACAACCCCGCTGCCACCGAGGCCATCCCCCTGATCGACCTCGGACCCTACTTCGCGGGCGCGCCAGGAGCATTCGAGGCGACGGCGGCGGAGCTCCGGCGCATCTGCGAGACGGTCGGCTTTCTCTTCATCAGCGGCCATGGCGTGCCGGCGGAGGTGATGCGGGACGCCTTCGCCATCGCCGAGCGCTTCCACGCGCAGCCGCTGGAGGCCAAGATGGCCCTGACGCTGAACGACCAGATGCAGGGCTACCTGCCCTACAAGTCGAGCGTCACACGCGCCAATGGCCTGGTCGCGGTGCGCAAGCCGAACGAGAACGAAGCCTTTTTCGTCAATCCCGAGCGCGATCCGCAGCAGCCGGCCAATCGCTGGCCGGAGGCGCTGCCGGAATTCAGGGCGACGACGCTGCGCTGCTTCGCCGCGCTGGAGGCGCTGGCGATGCGGATGCTGCCGCTCTACGCCCGCGCGCTCGACCTGCCCGCCGACTACTTCGATCGCTTCTGCGACCGTTCCTTCAGCTCGCTCCGGCTGACGCACTATCCACCCGTCACCTATGGCACGGACGAATACGGCATCGCGCCGCATACGGATTCGAGCTTCATCACCCTGCTGGCGCAGAATCCCGTGCCCGGCCTGCAGATCCGGACGCAGGCCGGCGAATGGATCGACGCCCCAGTGATCCCGGACACCTTCGTGGTGAACACCGGCGACATGCTGAAGCAGTGGAGCAACGGCCGCTTCATCTCGACCCCCCACCGCGCCTTCAACAAGGAGCCGCGGTCGCGCTACGCGATCCCGTTCTTCTTCCACCCCAATGAGGACACGCTGGTGGCGCCGCTGCCGACCTGCGTCAGCGACGACAACCCGCCGCGCTTTCCCGCGCAGACGGTGGGCGACTACATGGCCGCGTTCCGCGGCAGCAACTACGACCACTTCCGGCAGAAGGCGCAGCCCGGCTCCACTGCCTGAAAGACCAGGGCGAAACGCCCCCGGCGTACACGGCCAGCAGCAACAGCGTCATCGCTTTCAGCAGGACAAACAGGCATGCAACCGTTTCGCCTGGCCGGGGCCTGCGCCCTGGCCGCATTGCTCCTTGCCGCGCCGGAAGCCCGTGCGCAGAACAGGGTCGTACGGGTCTCCCTGAACACCGAATTGCAGGTGCTCGATCCCATCGTCACCACGATCAACTCGGCCCGCGTCTTCGCCTACCTGGTCTATGACACGCTGATCGGGATGGACGGCGGCGGCAATTTCCGGCCGCAGATGCTGGAAGGCTGGGAGATCAGCCCGGACCGCTTGACCTACAGCTTCACGCTCCGCGACGGGCTGGAATGGAGCGATGGCACCCCGGTGACGGCGGAGGATTGCATCGCGTCGATCCGCCGCTGGGCCAGGCGCGAGCCGTTCGGCGGCGCGATGATGGATGCCGTCAGCGAGCTTCGGCCCATCGACGCCAAGCGCTTCGAGATGCGCTTGAGCCGCCCCTTCGCCTTCGTCATCGAAGCGCTCGGCCGCTCGGGGCACCAGGTGCCGGTGATGATGCCGGCGAGGCTGGCGCAGATGGATGCCGCGGTGCCCGTGCCGGAGGTGATCGGCTCCGGCCCCTTCCTGTTCCTGAGGAATGAATGGCGGCCGGGCGAGCGTGCCAGCTTCATCCCCAATCCGCGCTACCGTCCCCGCGCCGAGCCGGCGGATGGGTTGGCCGGCGGGAAGGTCGTCAGGATCGATCGCCTCGACCTTCTCAGCATCAGCGACCAGTCGACCCGGGCCGCGGCCCTGCAGGCGGGCGAACTGGATTTCCTGGAGATCGCGCCGCTCGACTTCGTGGCGCCGCTGCGACGCAACCCCAATGTCGTGGTCGGCAGGCCGCAGGGCATCGACCAGTTCCTGGCGCTGCTGAACGTCAACCACGCGGCGCCGCCATTCAACGACATCAGGGTGCGGCGGGCGCTGCAGGCGGCGGTGCAGCAGCCCGAGGTCATGGCGGCGATGGGCCTGCCCGATGATCTCGTGGTGCCGACCTGCGGCTCCATCTACATGTGCAACGCCCCGGGTTCGACTGACACAGGCACCGAACCGCTGCGCAACGCGGGCATCGAGCGGGCCCGCAACCTGTTGCGGGAGTCCGGCTACAACAACGAGCCGGTGATCCTCCTGCATGCGCAGACCTCGGCGCTGCTGAACCCGATCGGGATGGTCGTCGCGGATCAGATGCGGCGCGCCGGGTTCAACGTGGAAATGCTGTCCTCCGATTATGCGACGGTCGCCCAGCGGCGGCTGCGACGCACGGGCTGGGCTTTGGCCCCGATCGTGAACAACGGCATCGATCTTCTGAACCCGATCGCGAACCCGCTCGTCGCATTCAATTGCTCCGATGTCTCGCCGGGCTGGTATTGCGACCCCGGGCTGACCGACCTGCTGCGGCAATACGCCGCGTCGGGCGACCCGCAGCGGCAGCGGGACCTGGCGGCACAAATCCAGGCGGCGATGCATGGCAACGTCAACTACGTGCTGGCCGGCCAGTTCTCCGGTCCGCCGGCTTGGCGGGCGAGCCTGAGGGGCGTGGTGCCGTTCAGCTTCCCGGTCTTCTGGAACATGGAACGGCGTTGAGCAGGCAAGGGCAGAGGCCGCATGGCGCTCCGTCGCCGCACGGCGGTGCGTGGTTTCGATTAACCTGTGTCGGGAACGGGTGTAGGAGCTTGCCTTCCTTATCCGGTCACGCACGGCAGCGATCCCGATGATCCCGCAAATGAAGGCTGGGGCGTTGCGCCCTGTCGCCCGCCTGTCCGCGGAGGCGCAGGCGACCAGCTTCCTCCGCGAATACATCCTGTCGGGCGCGCTCAAGCCTGGCGCGCGCCTGACCGAGACGCCGCTGGCCGAGCAGCTCGGCATCGCGCGGGCGACCCTGCGCCTGGGCCTTCACCGGCTGGCGGCGGAAGGGCTCGTTCTGCAGATCCCCTATACCGGCTGGCAGGTCATCGCCTTGTCGCCCCAGGATATCTGGGAGCTCTGGACCTTGCGCGGCAGCCTCGAGAGCCTCGCGTCTCGGATAGTGGCCGAGCGGATGACGCCCGCGAAGCGCGCGATCTTGGAGACGGCGATGCAGGCGTTGGCCGCAGCCTGCCGCAGCGGCCGCATGGAGGAGGTGAACGAAAGGGATTTCGCCTTCCACCGCACCATCATCGACCTGGCAGAGCATGGGCGGCTATCCGCCCAGTACGACAGGGTCGAGCAGCAGATCAGGCTCTATATCGCCAGCACCAACGTGCTCAACGAAGGGGACCTGTCGACCCTCGTCCGGGATCACGAGCGGCTGACGGCGGCCCTGACGCAGGGCGACGCCGCGCTGGCCGCCGGGGAGGCGTGGCTGCTCAGCGAGACCGTCGGCAGGACGCTCGTCTCCATGATGGGCGAAGAGGATCCCGCGTCCAGGGCTGCGCGCTGAGGGTGCGGGCCGGCACCATCCCGCGGTGCGGCGGGAGGGGCATCAGTCGCTGCCCTGCCACGCGGCGTGCCGCCAGGCGACCAGGCCGAACACTACCAACTGCGCGGCCGCGGCCAGGAAGCCGATCGCGAAGTTCCCGGTGGCGCCGACGATCAGCGCGAAGATCAGCGGGCCGCCGATGGAGCCGATGAAGGCGACCAGCGTCGCCGCGGAGGAGACGTCGGCGACGAGGCGCGACGGCGCCATGCCCGCCAGTTCCGCGTAGTAGATTCCGTTCCAGCCGAGCGCCGTGAACCCGATGAGCGCGACGCAGGCGAACGCCGCCCAGGGGCCCTGGTCAGCGGTGGCGACCAGCAGGCCGACGGCCCCGGCCGACAGCACGGCCTGGACGCCGAGATGCCGCAGTCCGCGGCCCATGCGGTCCGCCACCCAGCCGAGCGCGATGCGGCCGGTCACGCTCGCGGCCTGCATCACCGCGATGTAGAGGCCGGCTTCGGCCAGCGAAGCCGAGTGCCGGGTGATCATGTAGGTCGCCGTGAACGCGGTGATGCAGGCCTGGGTGATGGAGAGCGACATCCCGAGCATGGTCAGCATCGGCAGCGACGGGTGCGAGCGCAGCACCGCGCCGGAGCGGAGCAGGGCGGCCGCCGAGAAGAGCGAGCGGAGCCAGTTCAGCCGCGTCCCCGCGCTCTCCTCATCGAGCGGGCGACGGAAGGGCTGCGCGAGCAGGATGCCCAGCAGGGCGGTGGCGACCACGATCCAGATCGCGGCGGGGAAGCCCAGCGACGTGACGAGCGGCGCCACCGCGATGCCTGCGCAGGCGCCGCCCAGCGGCACGCCGGCCTGCTTGATGGAGAAGACGAGCGTCCGGTGCCGGGGCGGCGCCGTGCGCAGCAGCATCTGGCTTCCGGCGGAGGTGTTCGGGCCAAGCCCGATCCCGACTGCTATCGCGCCGATCAGTGCCGCCACGCCGATCGGCTGCGAGAGCACCAGCAGCCCGAGTGCCACGAAGGCCAGGCCGATCTGCAGGGAGCGGACCGGGCCGAAATGCGCGAGCATCGGGCCGCCGCCGGCGAGGTACCAGCAATTGCCCAGGGTGATCAGGGCGGAGACATAGCCAATGCCTTCCGGCGACAGCGATGCCCGGGCCATCAATATCGGCCCGAGCAGCGGGATCACTCCGGCGGCGAATGAGCTGATGGTCTGGACGAGCAGCGTCGCGCTGAGAGCGCTGACCCACAAGGGGAGCATCAGGGAGTCGTTTCCTCGGAGACGTCTTGCCGGCAGGTCGGTGTGCTTGCCTGCCGTGTCGCTGCCTGTGTCCTGCAAGGCAGCGAGCGTGTCCAGCGGGCGAGGCGGAAAACGCGGCGATGCGCTCAGCCCGCACAGGCCTCGGCCACCAGCGCCAGGAGGTCCTCGGCGACCTCCTCGGCCAGGGCGTCGGACTGCCAGAGGATCGCGCCCGGCAATTCGGCGCGCAGCGTGCAGAAGCCGTGCACGGCGGACCAGGCGAGGGCAAGGCGCGCCCGCATCGCGCGCGCCGGCGCGCCGGGCGCCAATGCCGCCATGGCATGCGCGAGCGGCACGAAGGCCGCTTCCTTAGCGGCGCGGAATGCCGGTTCGTCGGGGTCGAGCAGGTCGGCGCGGAACAGCAGCCGGAAGTGCCCTGGATTGGCGCGGGCGAAGGCGATGTAGCCGCGGCCGGTCGCCGCCAGCCGCGTCTGCGCATCCGCCGTCGGGGGCAGGGCGGCGACCGCGGCTTGCATGGCGGCGCGGAGGCGCTCCGAACCCTCGGTGGCGAAGGCGGTCAGCAGCCCGCGCTTGTCGCCGAAATGCGGCGTGGCGGCGGAATGGGAGACGCCGGCGCGGCGGGCGCATTCGCGTAGCGTCACCGCCTCCGGCCCGGCTTCGAGCACGACCTCGGCGACCGCGTCGAGCAGGGCGCGGCGCAGCGCCCCGTGATGATGGCGGCCGGCAGCCTTGGGTGTCACGGACATGCGACATCCTGGCTGGTTAGGAAGAACTTGACAACGGTCAGTCCTCTGCTCCAGTAATCTGACCATTGGTCAGATTGGAGGCGACACCACGCATGGAATCCCTCTTCTCAGCCGCCGGCGCGCTCGCCATCGCCGGCTGGATCGCCCTTCTGGTCGCCCCGCGCAGCCGCGCTGCGAATTGGTGGCTCGCCGGCCTCGCCATCCCGGGCCTGCTCTCCGCCCTCTATGCCGCGCTGTTCGCCATCCATGCGCCCGGGGCGGAGGGTGGCTTCTCCTCGCTGGCCGCCGTCGCCGCCCTGTTCCGCACCGAGGGCGTGCTGCTCGCGGGCTGGATCCACTACCTCGCCTTCGACCTCTTCATCGGCGCCTGGATCTGCCGCCGCGCGGCGGCCGAGGGGATCAGCCCCTGGGCCGCGCGCCTCTGCCTGCCGCCGGCCTTCCTCGCAGGCCCGATCGGCCTGCTGCTGTTCCTCGCTCTTCGCGCCCTGCTGTCCCGAAAGGAGATCCGTCCATGACCGCGCTCGCCCTTTCCACGCCCGGCCTCTTCGCCGCGTTGGACCGGCGGCAGCCGCTTCTGGCGCGCGCCGGCTGGGCGTCGCTGGCGCTGCTGCTCCTCTGCCTGGCGGCGATGACGGTGGATGCGCGCCTGATCAACGGCGTCTCCGTCTGGACCAAGCCGGCGAAATTCGCTGCCTCTTTCGTGGTCTGGTTCTGGACCCTTGCCTGGGCCTGGGGCGTGCTGGAGCCTGCCGCGCAGCGTGGCGCCACGGCGCGCCTCGTGCTGTGGGGAACGCTGGCCGCCGCCTGGTTCGAAATGGGCTGGATCACCCTCCGCGGCGCGCTCGGCCAGCCGAGCCACTTCGCGACCGACCCGCTCGGCGACGTCATGTACCAGCTCATGGGCGCCGGTGCCGTCACGCTGGTGGCGCTCGCCGCGACGCTTGGCGTGCTGGTGCTGCGGCGGGGCGATGCGACGCGGCAGGCGCGCGGCTGGATCTTCGCCATCGGCTGGGGGCTGGTCCTCACCGGCATCCTCGGTGGGCTGACGGGGGCTACGATCTCAGGCGCCGGCACGTCGCATATCGGCGGGATGCCGTCGGATGCCGCGAACCTGCCGCCCTTCTACTGGTCGCGCAATGGCGGTGACCTGCGCATAGCGCATTTCCTCGGCGTCCACGCGATGCAGGCGCTGCCGGCGCTGGCGCTGCTGCTCCCCGGCGCCTCGACGCGGCTGCTGGCACTCGGCGCCGCCGGCTGGACGGCAATGACGCTGGCCGTCTTCGCGGCAGGCCTCCTCGGTGTGCCGCTGCCCTGATCCTTAGTTGATCGCGCAATTCAGCTTTCGGCGATTCAACCGCGAGCCTTCACGCTTCAGCGGAAGACAGGCTCGTCGAAGGAGCGGAGCTTGCGGGAGTGGAGCGAGACGAGCTGCTCGCGCAGGAGGCCGAAGGTCTCGAGCCCGATCCTGAGATGCTCGCCGACCGCGCGCGCATAGAAGGCGGTGGCGGCCCCGGGAAGCTTGATCTCGCCATGCAGCGGCTTGTCGGAGACGCAGAGCAGCGTGCCGTAGGGGACGCGCAGCCGATAGCCCTGGGCGGCGAGCGTGCCGCTCTCCATGTCCACCGCCACTGCGCGGGCGAGGTTGATGCGCCGCCGCTCCTGCGTGAAGCGCAGCTCCCAGTTCCGGTCGTCGACGCTCATGACCGTCCCGGTCCTGAGGCGGCGCTTCAACGCCTCGCCACGCTCGCCGGTGACGCGCGCGGCCGCCTCCTGCAGGGCCACCTGCACCTCGGCCAGCGCCGGGATCGGGATCTCGGGCGGGAGCAGCTCGTCGAGGATCTTGTCGCGCCGGAGATAGGCGTGGGCCAGCACGTAGTCGCCGATGACCTGCGACTGCCGCAGGCCGCCGCAATGGCCGATCATCAGCCAGCAATTCGGGCGCAGCACCGCCAAGTGGTCGGTGATGTTCTTCGCGTTCGAAGGGCCGACGCCGATATTGACGATCGTGACCCCATGCCCGTCCTCGCGCTCGAGGCTGTAGGCCGGCATCTGGAACCGCTCCCACGGAGCGGCCTTCACCTTGGCGAGCGCCTCGTCGGCCGCGTCCTTGCGGGTGACGGTATCGCCGCCGGGCAGCATGAGCCGCGTAAACCGGCCTCCTTCGCGGGCCAGTTCGGAGAGGCCGTGCTGGACGAACTGGTCGACATAGCGCTGGTAGTTGGTCAGCAGGATCCAGGGCTGGATGCTGGTCCAGGGCGTTCCCGTGTAATGCGCCAGCCGCTTGAGCGAGAAATCCACGCGGACCGCATCGAAGAGGGCAAGCGGCCGCGGCTTGCCGGGGGAGAAGTCCCAGGCCCCATCGGCGACTTCATCGCCGACGGCGGCCAGCAGCGGCACCGGGAAGTGGCGCGCCAGCTCCGAGACCTCGACGGTGCCGTGCAGGAACTCGTCGCCGGAGCTGGCCACGTAGGGGTATGGGATCTCCTGGTCGCTCACGCGAACCTGGAGGGTGGCGCCGAACTCGTCGACGAGCGGGCGAAGCTGCTCGAGCAGATAGGTCCGGAAGTGGTCGGGATGAGTCACGGTCGTCGCATAGACGCCGGGCGCCTGGAACTTGGCCCAGGCGCGGCGGGTGAAAGGCTGCTTGCCGTGCGGCTCCCAGGTGACCCGGAGCTCGGGGTAACGGAAGCCGGCGCGCTCCTCCTCCGTCGGTGGAACTCCGCTCTCGGCGTAGCGCTTCAGCGCCGCGCGAAGGGCTTCGCAGGCCTCGGCGTGGATCGCCTCCAGGCGATCGACCGCTGCCTCGGGAGTCAGGGACGGCGTCGCTGTGGTCTGCATGGAATCGCCCAATCCTGTGTCGTCGTCGGCACTCGCTCCGTACCAGAGCTGGGCATTGCCTGACGTTCAGCCCAGCGTCTGCCGCAAGCGGTACTCTCAAAGTCCGGCCCCAGTGGCAACGCCGCCGGCTGTCGAGGGGGCCGCAGGCAGGGGTCCATCCATGGGGTGGAATTTACTTCCGTGGTACGGAAGCTGGCGCTAAGGGGTGGCGGCCTGACGGCAGCCGCCGGGCCCGAACGACACCAGAGGACGTCCATGAGAATATCCGCGCTTCTGGCCGCCGTCCTCGGCGTGCTCGCCGCGTTGCCGGCCACCGCCCAGGAGACCTACCCGACCCGGCCGATCCGCTTCGTCGTCCCCTTCGCCGCCGGCGGCCCCAGCGACATCGTCGCGCGCATCATCGCACCAAGGATGGCCGCGACCCTCGGCCAGCCGGTGGTCGTCGACAATCGCGCGGGGGCCGGCGGCGCGACCGGCGTCGATGTCGTCGCGCGGGCGGCGGCCGATGGCTATGTCTTCGGCATCGGCAGCGCCGGGGCGCTGGCGATCTCGCCGAGCCTCGGCCGCGGAACGCCCTATGATCCGATCCGCGACCTGGCGCCCATCACCCTCGCCGTCCTGGTGCCCGAGCCGCTCGTGGTGCCCGCGGCCTCGCCCTTCCGCAGCCTCCAGGACCTGATCGCCGATGCGCGCGCCCGGCCCGGCGCCCTCAACTTCGGCTCGACCGGCAGCGGCAGCATGCCCCATCTCGCGGCCGAGCAGCTTCGCGCGGCGGCGGGCATCGACATCGTGCACGTGTCCTACAACAGCGGCGGGCAGCTCGCGACGGCGATCCTGCGCAACGAGATGCAGCTCGGCTTCGCGGACCTGCCGGTGCTGCTGTCGAACATCCAGGCCGGCACGATGCGGGCCCTGGCGGTGGGCACGCGGGAGCGGCTGTCCTGGCTGCCCGATGTGCCGACCTTCGGCGAGCTCGGCCTGCCCGCGGTCGATGCCAGCAACTGGCATGGCCTGGTCGCCCCCGCGCGCATGGCGGCTGGGCCGCTCGGCGCGCTCCGCCGCGCCGCCATCGCAGCGCTCCAGGACCCCGAGGTGCGCCAGCGGCTGCACGAGCAGGGCGCGATTCCCGGCGGCAACAGCCCCGAGGAATTCGCCGCCTTCGTCCGCAGCGAGAATCAGAAATGGGGCGAGATCATCCGGCGGAACCACATCGCCGCCGACTGAGCGCGACCGCCGGCGTCAGATGCCCGCCGCCGCCCCGGCGGCCAGGAGCGGCACGGCATCGCCGCCGAGCTCCCGCGAGACCTGGATCGCCTCCCGCATCGTCAGGCGGCAGCAGTGCGCCTCCGTCTCCGGCGTGAAGCGATAGAGGGGCACCGAGATCCCGATCGAGCCGGCGACCTGCCCCGCGGCGTTCAGCACCGGGGCGGCGATCGCGGCGAGGTCCGGGTGCCGCTCCGCGCGGGTGACCACGGGCAGCCTGCGTGGCGGGCCTTCGAAGGCGATCAGCGCCCGACCATGCGCGCCATGGCCCAGCGGAAAGACCTCCCCGATCGGCGCATAGGCCCGCACGAGCTGCGGCGAATCCAGGCGATAGAGGCAGCGTCGCTGATGGCCGTCGCGCACGAAGAACACCGCGCTTTCGTCGCTCTCCGCCCGCAGCCTTTCCAGCGCGGGCATGACGTGGTGCTCGAGCCTGAACGAGCGGCGGAACCGCTCGCCCAGCAGCAGCAAGGTGGCGCCGAGCAGGTAGCCGCCGGATGGCAGGCGCTGTGCGAAGCCGTGCCCTTCCAGCGTCTGCATGAGCCGGAGGGCCGTGGTCATGTTCAAGCCGACGCGGCGGGAGATCTCGGCCAGGCCGAGGGGCCCGTCATCGTCCCGGAAGGCCGAGAGCAGGGCCAATGCCCGGTCGACGGCACGCACGCTGCCTTCGCGCAGGACCGAGCGTGGTTCCGCCGTCTCGACCGCGCCGGCGGCGGCTGTCTGGGTTCGGGTCGGTTTCCGGGTCACGGATCGTCGGTATCCTGTCCAGCGAATGTCGGAACCACGTCCTCCGCGGCGGCTTCCCGCATCAGCCACTCCGTGAAGATGCGCAGCGCCGGGCTCACGCGGCCCTCAGGCAGGATGAGCCAATAGCAGTCGCCCGTCGTCGCGCTGGTCTCCGAAAGGGCGACCAGGCGGCCCGCATGGACCTCCTCCTGCACGAAGGCCGGTGAGCAGATGACGGTCCCCAGGCCCTCGAGCGCGGCCTGGATCGCGAGTGTCGTGCTCTCGAACAGCAGTGGCGGTGCGGCCGGCGCCAGGCCCGCGTGCCGCTGCCAGACGGCCCAGTCGCCGGCGCGGACCTTGCTCCCAAGCAACCGATCACCGGGCAACCGACCAGCGAGCAGCCGATCACCGCGCTGGCGCCCTTGTACCGATGCGCCGGCGCGCCGGGCATTGCCCCGCTTCGGCGCGGCAAAGGGCGCGATCATCACCGGCTGCAGCCTGCGGGCCTTCGGCGACGGCGGATGATCCACCGGTGCCGTCTTGATGGCGGCATCGACACCTTCCCGAACGAGGTCGACCACCGCCGTCGAGGTGGACACCTCCACGTCGATCCCGGGGTTCTGTTCCTCGAAACGCGGCAGTCGCGGGATCAGCCAGCGCAACGCCCAGGTGGTATAGGCCCGGATGCGCAGCGGCGCGTTCTGCGCCTGCAGATTCCGCGTGGCGGCCTGCAACTGCGCGAAGCCCTGGCGCAGCTCCCTGGCGAAGCGCTTGCCCTGGTCCGTGAGGCTGATGGCGTTCGGGCCCCGGCGGACCAGCGCGCAGCCGAGCGCCGCTTCCAGCTCCCGCAGGCGCCGGCTGACCGCGGGCTGGGTCACCTTCAGCTCGGCCGCAGCCGCCGTGACGCTGCCGGTCTCGGCGATGGTGTGGAAGGCCCAAAGGCTGTCCAGGGGCGGCAGGGTGCGCGGCATCGCCTTAGTATAACACTAAGTTGGGGTAGGCCGAAAATCTCTTCGGCTTTCCAGGGCTGCCGGAATGGCGGAAGGACGCCGGGTCCGAGAAACACACGCCTTGCCGAGCGAGACACTTGCCGGAGGAAACCGCCACGATGCAGCGCCGCACCGCCCTCATGCTGATCCCCGCACTATCAGCGGCCCTGGCCCGGCCGTCAGCGGCACAGCCCGCGCCGTTCCCCGACCGGCCGCTCCGCATGGTCATCCCCTTCGCGGCCGGGGGCAGCAACGACATCGTGGGCCGCGTGATCGCCGAAGGCATGGGCGCGCGCCTCGGGCAGACGATCGTGGTGGAGAACCGCGGCGGCGCTGGCGGGATACTGGGCAATGAGGTCGTCGCGCGCGCGCCGAAGGATGGCCACACCTTCCTGCTCGGCGGCAGCGGCAGCTTCCTGATCAGCAGCCTGGTGCAGCCGCGCATCCCCTACGACATCATCCGCGACTTCACGCCGATCGGCTTCCTCGGCGCCGCGCCCAACGTCATCACGGTCAATCCCGGGGTCGCAGCGACGACGATGGGCGAGCTGCGCGACCTGGCGCGCGGGTCCCGGGTGCCGCTCTCCTATGCGAGCCCCGGCGCCGGCACCACGGGCCATCTGCTGGGCGCCTTGCTTTCGCTGGTCTTCGGCGCCGAGATGGAGCACGTGCCCTATCGCGGCACCGGGCCCGCCATCACGGATGTGCTCGCCGGCCGCGTGCAGATCCTCACCAATGCCGCGGCGCCGCTCAGGCCGCACATCGCATCCGGCGGGCTGCGCGCCATCGCGGTGGCGGCGCCGCGGCGGCTCGCGATCCTGCCGGAGGTGCCGAGCACGGTGGAGCAGGGCTTCTCCGACGTCGTCTCCTCCACCTGGTACGGGCTGCTGACGCCGTCCGGCGTGCCGGCCGAGCGCATCGGCGCGCTGCACGCCGCGTTGAACGCCACGCTTGCCGATGCCGCCGTGCAGCAGCGGCTCGCGGAGGAGGGCGTGGAGGTGGAGCCGAGCACGGCGCCGCAGGATTTCGGCAGCTTCATCGAGCGCGACCGGCAGCGCTGGCAGCAGGTCGTGACCCGCACCAACATCCGGGCCGAGTGATGGCGCGGCCGCCTCTCAGCCGGATCGTCGTGCTGGATGATTACGGCGACGCCGTGTCCGGCGCCGCGGACTGGTCCGGCATGCCGGTCGAGATCTTCCGATCCCACTTCCCGGAAGCCGAGCTGGCGGAACGCTTGCAGGGCGCCGACGCGCTGGTGCTGATCCGCGAGAGGAGCGCGGTGCCGGCCAGCCTGCTGCAGCGGCTGCCGGCGCTCCGCCTCATCGTCACGGCGGGCATGCGCAACCGCATCCTGGACCTCGATGCCTGCGCGGTGCGCGGCATCGCGGTCTGCGGCACCAATTCCCGCGCTTCGCCGACCGTGGAGCTGACCTGGGGCCTGATCCTGGCGCTGGCGCGCCGCATCCCGGAGCAGGAACAGCGCCTGCGGCAGGGCGGCTGGCAGCAGGGCACCGGCCTCGGGCTGGAAGACGCCACGCTCGGCATCGCCGGGCTCGGCCGCATCGGTGCCGGCGTGGCGGCGATCGGCCGCGCCTTCGGCATGCGGCTGCTGGCCTGGAGCCCGAACCTGACGGCGGAGAAGGCCGAGGCCGCCGGTGCGCGCCTGACGGACAAGGACGGGCTGTTCCGCGAGGCCGATATCGTCACCCTGCATCTCGGCCTCGGGCCGGCGACGCGCGGCATCGTCGGCGCCGCGGAACTCGGTCTCATGCGGCCGGGGGCGCTGCTGGTGAACACGGCCCGCGGGCCACTGGTGGACCAGGCGGCGCTGATCGCCGCACTCGAAGGCGGCCAGCTCGGCGGCGCGGCGATCGACACGCACGACCCCGAGCCCATGGCATCCGACGACCCGATTCGCCGTGCGCCCAACACGATCCTGACGCCGCATCTCGGCTACGTCACCCGGCAGAATTTCCGCTTCTACTGCGAAGGTGCGGTGGAATGCCTGCGGGCCTGGCGCGCCGGCGCACCCCTTCCGCGGCCGCTGAACGCCGCCGCCCAAGCCACATGGGAACCAACCGCATGACCCCCGCCGATCCCGCCTCCGACGCCATCCTGCTGCAGGCCGATGGCCCGGTCGCCGTGCTGACCCTGAACCGCCCGGCCGCGCGCAACGCCATCGACGACGCGATGCGGGCCGATCTCGTGGCCGCGCTGGACCATGTGGCGCGCACCGATTCCATCCGCGCCCTGGTGATCACCGGCGCCGGCAAGGGCTTCTGCGCCGGCGGCGACGTCAAGTCGATGCAGGCGCGGCTCGCGGTACCGCCGGGTGAGGTGGCGCTGAACGGCTGGCGCCGCCAGCAGCGTACGCACCACGCCATCGCCATGCTGCATGCGCTGCCCAAGCCCACCATCGCGGCGGTGAACGGCGCCGCGACCGGGCTCGGCTGCGACGTGGCGCTCTGCTGCGACTTCGTCATGGCCTCGGACGCTGCGAGCTTCGCCATGACCTACATCCTGCGCGGCCTCATCCCCGATGGCGGCGGCATGTATTTCCTGCCGCGCCGCGTCGGCCTCTCCCGCGCCAAGGAGCTCATCTTCTCCGGCCGCAGCGTCGCGCCGGACGAAGCGCTGCGCCTCGGCATGATCGACCGCGTGACCGGGGCGGAGACCCTGCTGGAGGATGCCTGCGCCTGGGCCGCCGAGCTCAGCCGCGGCGCGCCCGCGGCGCTGGCGCTCAGCAAGAGCATCCTCGATCAGACATTCGAGCTCAGCGTCGAGCAGGTCTTCGCCATGGGCAGCCAGGCGCAGGCCATCTGCTACAGCACGCGCGAGCATCAGGCATCCGTCGCAGCCTTCCTCGAAGGCGTCGCACAGCGAAGGGCGGCCAAGCAGAAGGGAGAGGGGACATGAACGCGGTCGGCGCCCTGCTGCGTCCGCGCAGCGTCGCCGTCGTCGGCGCCTCCGCCGATGCCGGCAAGATGACCGGGCGTCCCGTCGCCTATCTGCAGAAGCATGGCTTCGAGGGGGAGATCTGGCCGGTCAATCCGCGCGCGGAGACCATCGCCGGGCTGCGCTGCTACCCGGATGTCGCCGCGCTGCCGGGGGCGCCGGATGCCGCCATCGTGCTGCTCGGCCCCGACCGGGCCGAGGCGGCGGTGCGCGACCTCGCGGCGCGCGGCTGTCGGGCCGCAATCGTGCTGGCAAGCGGCTATGGTGAAGCGAATGAGGAGGGCGGCCGCCGCCAGCAGGCGCTGAAGGCCGCGGCGGGCAACATGCGCCTGCTCGGTCCGAACACCATCGGGCTCGTGAACCTCACCGACGGCATCATGCTCTCCGCCACCGGCGCGCTGGAGGTGGGCGAGCTTCCGGCCGGGCGCATCTCCGTCGTGTCGCAGAGCGGCGGCATCCTCGGCTCCCTGCTCTCCCGCGCCGCCGATCGCGGCATCGGCTTCGCCAAGCTGGTCTCCACCGGCAACGAAGCGGATCTCGACAGCACCGACCTCATCGAGCACTTGATCGACGACGCGGCAACCGACGTCATCGCCGTCTACATGGAAGGGCTGCGGCGGCCGGAGGCGTTCAAGCGCGCCGCGCGCCGCGCCGCGGCACTCGGCAAGCCGATCGTGATCTACAAGGTCGGCCGCTCGGAATCGGGCGCGCGCTCGGCCACCTCGCATACCGGCGCGCTGGCGGGTGCCGATCGCGTCTACGACGCCATGTTCCGCCAGCTCGGCGTGATCCGCGCCGAAAGCTTCACCGACCTGCTCGACATCCCCGCGGCGCTGGTGACGGGACGGCGGATGGCGGGCGGGCGCGTCGCGATCCTGACCTCGACCGGCGGCGCGGGCACGCTGCTGGCCGACAATTGCGGCCTCGGCGGGATCGAGGTGCCGCCGCCCGACGACGCGACGACGGAGCGGCTGGCGACGCTGCTGAACGAGGATCAGGCGGCGATCGGCCGCAACCCCGTGGATGTGACCTTGGCCGGGCTGCAACCGGAGCTGTTCCGCGGCGCCATCACCGCGCTGCTGGAAAGCCCGGGCTACGACGCCGTGGTCGTGGTGATCGGCTCCTCCGCGCTGGCGCGGCCGGACATCGTCGCGGGTGCCATCGTCGAATGCCAGGGCCGCAGCGAGAAGCCGGTGCTCGCCTATGTCAGCCCGCATGCGCCCCACCTGGTGCGGCTCCTGAACGAGAAAGGCATCCCGGCCTTCGCGACGCCGGAGAGCTGCGCGACTCTGTTGCGCGCGCTCCGTCGGCCCGCCGTGCCGCCGGTGCCGGCCGAGACACCCGCCGATGAGGGCGTGCTGGCCGGCCTGCCGTCCGGCAATCTGAACGAGGCCGAGAGCAAGGCGCTCTTCGCCCGCTTCGGCGTCCCGGTCACGCGGGAGCATGCGGCCGCCGACGAGGCCGAGGCCGCGGCGGCGGCGGCGCGGCTCGGCGGCGAGGTGGTGCTGAAGATCCTGTCCCGCGCCATCGCGCACAAGAGCGACATCGGCGGCGTCAGGGTGGGACTCACCGCGGCGCAGGTGCCGGACGCCTGCAGCGCGATGCTGGAAAGCCTGCGCCGCGCCGGTGCGCCGGTGCCGGAAGGCTTCCTGGTCCAGGAGCGCATCCGCGGCGGCGTGGAGATGATCCTCGGCTTCCACCGCGACCCGCAGCTCGGCCCGGTGATCCTGCTCGGCGCCGGCGGCGTGGCGGCGGAGCTGTTCCAGGACACGACGCTGCGCCTGCTACCGATCGCCCGCGATGATGCCGAGGCTATGGTGGATGAGCTGAAGGCGGCGCGCCTGCTGCGCGGCTATCGTGGCGCCCCGCCCGCGGACATCGATGCCCTCGTCGATGCCGTGATGGCCTTCGCCGCCATGGCCGGTGCCGCCGGGGACCGCCTGCTCGAGGCGGAGATCAATCCGCTCTTCGTCCTGCCCGAAGGGCAGGGCGCGCGGGCCGTCGACGGCCTTGCGGTGCTGCGGTGACCGGCAATCCGCTGCATGCCCTGGCAGTGCATGCGGCGGGCTGGCGGGAGAGGCCCTGACCCGAAGGGCTGGAACACCATGCGCGCCGGGCGTTGCTGGATTGGTTCGCGGCCATGCTGCCTGGGGCGCGGCTTGCCCCGGCGACCCTCCTGGCCGGAGCCCTGGCCGATGAACGGGGCGATGGCCGGGCGGTCTGCTATGTCGATGGCGGGCTGGGATCGCCACGCCACGCCGCCCTGCTGAATGCGATCGCCAGCCATACGGTGGAGTTCGACGACATCCACCGCGATTCCGGCCTGCATCCCGGCAGCCCGACCATTGCTGCCGCGCTCGCTGTCGCGCAGGCCTCAGGGGCCAGCATGGATGCGCTGCTGCGCGCGATGGCGGCGGGGTACGAGGTCGGCGGGCGCGTCGCGCTCGCCATACAGCCCAGCCATTACCGTTTCTGGCACACCACCGCGACCGTCGGCACCATCGGCGCCGCCGCCGCCGCAGCCCTGTTGCTGGGTTGCGGGGCCGAGCGCATCGCGCATGCCATCGCCCTGGCTTCGACCATGGCGGGCGGGCTGCAGCAGGCCTTCCGCGGCGAGGGGATGAGCAAGCCGATGCATCCCGGCCATGCCGCCGAGGCCGGAATCCTCGCCGCGCGCGCGGCGGCGGGCGGGGTGACGGGGGCGCCGGACGTCCTGCACGGCCCGGTCGGCTTCGCCGCGGCGACCAGCGACGGCACCGGGCGCTGGGAGCAGGCGTTGCAGGACCTCGGCGAGCGCTTCGTGATTGGGGCGATCACCTTCAAGAATCACGGCTGCTGCGGGCATATCTTCCCGGCGCTCGACGGGCTGCTCGCTCTGCGCGCGCGGCATCCCTTCCTGCCGGAGGAAGTCTCGCGCATCCACATCGCCGGCTATCGCGCCACGGTGGAGATGTGCGATCGGCCAGCGGTGGCAACCGAACAGGAAGCGCGCTTCAGCACGCAGTTCTGCGTCGCCGCCCTGCTGCACCATGGCGCCGTGCGCCTGGATGCCTTCGCGCCCGCGCGCCTGGCGGATCCGCTGCTGCGCGCCTTCATGGCGAAGGTATCGGTCAGCCTGGCGCCGGATCTCGCGGATGCCTATCCCGGCCGGCGCGCTGCGCGCATCCGCCTCGAGCTGCGGGATGGCCGGGTCTTCGACCACGAGCAGCCGACGCGTAAGGGCGACCCAGAGGATCCGCTGACGGATCCGGAGCTGGATGCGAAGTTCCATGAGCTGGTGGCCCCAGTGCTCGGCGAGGCGGGTGCGGCCGCCTTGTTCCAGGCGATCCGGCGCGGGACGCGGTTGCCGGGCGCCATCCTCGCCTGAACGCGGGTGCATTCCGGGACGCGGGCCTCCCAAGCGGGGCCATGGCGACTTCCGGGCACTCGCGCCCGCCCGAACAGTGTCTGCCTCGGGGCGTTCGTCAAAACTGGACTGATCGGTTCAGTACAATAGCATGCAAGGCGATGTGATCATGCAATTGGTGTATGTCTGCGCTGATTTGCGCTGGCGTCCCGGCGGCGCCATATCAATGATGAGCCGAAGGCGATCGGCGCCTGCGGCGAGTTGGCCATTGGTGAAGTTTGGTGCCGTTCAGTAGGCGATTAGGTCTGTGCAGTGTTAACCTGGAAGTAATCTGGCGATCATCTTCTCGCATACTGACGGTTTTGACCTGATGCCTGATAAATCCCGCAGGGGCGGCACCAGGACAGGGTTTTGAGCTCGACTTTGCTGAATGGTCGCCCTGGTGACCGGCCCGAATGGGCGGCGCCGATTGAAAGGATGCGTCTCATGAAGCGTTTTCTGATCGCGGCCGTGCTGGCCGCATCGACCCTGAGCGTGGCGGGTACGGCGATGGCAGCCTTCGTCGGCGAGGATGCTCGGACTCGGGGGACATCGTCGTCGTCGACCACGATGCTTGGGGGGAACTCGGACGAGTCCTTCATCAAGCAGCAGAACCAGCAGTACAACACCGACCCCGGCGAGTGACTGGCGCTTTCAGAGGCTGAAAAGGGCGGATCCGGGCGGATCCGCCCCTCTTCCATTGTGAGCGCGCCGACCGAAGTCTGCGCTACCCGCCCGCCTGCCGCGCTGCCGTCGCCAGCTTGTCGGCGCGTTCGTTCATGATGTCGCCGGCATGGCCGCGCACCCAGCGCCATTCGACCTGATGCGGCTTCGCGGCCGCCAACAGGCGCTGCCACAGCTCCATGTTGGCGACCGGGTCCTTTGCCGCGTTGCGCCAGTTGTTGCGCACCCAGCCGTTGATCCAGCGGCTGATGCCGTTGCGCACATATTCGCTGTCGGTGTGCAGCACCACGCGGCAGGGGCGCTTCAGCGCCTCCAGCGCCATGATCGCCGCGGTCAGCTCCATGCGGTTGTTGGTGGTGGCGGCGGCGTAGCCGGAGAGCTCCCGCTCCACATCGCCGAAGCGCAGGATCGCCGCCCAGCCGCCCGGGCCGGGATTGGGCTTGCTGCCGCCATCGGTCCAGATCTCGACCAGCTTTTCCGCCGCCGGTGCGGGCGCGGTATCGGCGTCAGATGCCATAGGCCTCGGGCCCGGTCGCGGCCAAATGGAAGCGCAGCCGCCGCACATACTCCATCGGGTCCTTGCGCGTCACCAGCGCGCCGGCCGGCGTATTCGCCCAGTCAAAGAGGCGCGTCAGCGCGAAGCGGATCGCAGCCCCGCGGCAGAGCACCGGCAGCGCCGCGATCTCTGCCTGGGTCAGCGGCCGCCGCGCGCGATAGGCGCCGAGCAGCGCCCGGGCCTTGGTGACATTGAAGGCGAGGTCCGGCTCGAAGCACCAGGCGTTGAGGCAGACCGCGACGTCATAGGCGAGCAGGTCGGTGCAGGCGAAATAGAAGTCGATCAGGCCGGAGACAACAGGCGGGCCGCCATTCGCGCCCATGAAGAAGACATTGTCCGGAAACAGGTCGGCATGGATCTGCCCGAGCGGCAGCGCCGAAGGCCAGTCGCTGAGAATGCCAGCGAGCGCTGCATCGAGCTCCGCCACCAACCCCGGCACCGGTTCCGCGCCGCCGCGGCAGCGGTCGAGCAGCGGCGCCCAGCCGGCAGGGCCCAGGGTGTTCGGCCGCCGCATCGGGAAATCCGCCGCCGCGTCATGCATCGCGGCCAGGGCGTCGCCGAGCGGCCCGCAATGCTCCACCCTGACGCGGCGCGGCCAGACGCCGGGCAGGAAGGTGCAGATCGCGGCAGGACGCTCCGCGAGCTCGCGCAGCGCCCGGCCGTCGCGGCCCTTCACCGGCACCGGGCAGGACAGGCCACGCGCCGCCATATGGTCCATCAGACCTAGGAAGTACGGCAGCTCTTCCGGGTCCACGCGCCGCTCATAGAGCGTGAGGATGAAATCCCCGGCATCGGTCTTCAGCGCATAATTGGAATTCTCGACGCCCTCCGCGATGCCGCGGAAGGCGACCAGGGCGCCGATCGCGTATTCGGACAGGAAGGCGCGTAGCGCCTCGTCCGTCACTTCCGTATAGACAGCCATTACTCAGCGGCCACACGCGGCACGCGGAAGACGATATCCTCGATGGCGACGGTCACCTCTTCCGTGACGATGTCGAAGCGCTCGGCGAGCCGCGCCAGCACTTCCTCCACCAGCACTTCCGGCGCGCTGGCGCCGGCGGTGATGCCGATGGTGGAGACGCCGTCGAGCAGCGCCAGATCAAGCTCCGCACCCCGCTGCACCATCACCGCCTGCCGGGCGCCGGCACGCGCCGCGACTTCCCGCAGCCGGACGCTGTTGGAGGAGTTGGGCGCGCCGACCACCACGACCAGCTCCGCCCGCTCCGCGATCGCCTTCACCGCCGCCTGGCGGTTGGTGGTGGCGTAGCAGATGCTCTCCTTCAGCGGCTCCTCCATCGCGGGGAAGCGGGCGCGCAGGGCAGCGATGATTTCGGCGGTGTCATCGACCGAAAGCGTGGTCTGGGTGGTGTAGGCAAGCTTCACCCCTTCCGGGACCGCGATCGTCTCCGCATCCTCCACCGATTCGACCAGGGTGATGCTGCCGGGCGGCAGTTGCCCCATGGTGCCGACCACTTCCGGATGCCCCTTGTGGCCGATCAGCAGCAGGTGCTGCCCGGCCTTGTGGTGGATCTCGGCCTGGCGATGCACCTTGCTGACCAGCGGGCAGGTGGCGTCGAGGAAGAACATCTGCCGCGCCTGCGCCTCGGCCGGCACCGATTTCGGCACGCCATGGGCCGAGAAGACGACCGGCTGGCCGTCATCGGGGATGTCGGAGAGGTCTTCGACGAAGACGGCTCCCTGCCGCTTCAGGCCTTCCACCACGAAGCGGTTGTGCACGATCTCATGCCGGACATAGACAGGGGCGCCGTGGCACTTCAGCGCCTCCTCGACGATCTTGATCGCGCGGTCCACTCCGGCGCAGAAGCCGCGTGGGCCGGCGAGGAGCGCGGTTAGCCTGGGTTTCGGAACGGTCATCGTTTTGAGCATGGGTCCTGGGGGCACGGCTTGCCGGCAGGCCGCGTCGGCCGGCACAGTAGAGATGGCGCCCGCATGGGCAAAGAGGGAGATGCTGATGCGGTTCGTGATGGGTCTGGCGCTGGCGGGTGCCGCGCTGCTGGCGGCCTGCGGCTCCTCCGAGACGCCACGGCAGGCGCCATGCCCGCGAATCACCCTGCTGCGGGAGGGGGCGGACCTGACCCGCTTCCGCCCCGGCGCCGGGCAGGACCTGTCGGTCATGTCCTATGACGCGCGTATCACGGGCTTCGATGCGCGCTGCGACTTCACCGACCGGGGCCGCAACGTCGCGGTCGATATCACGCCCCGCTTCGAGGTGGAGCGCGGCCCGGCCAGCGGCGGCGTGCCAGCCGATCTGCCCTGGTTCGTGGCGGTCAGCGATGCCGAGGACACGCGCATCCTCGATCAGGCGGATTACACCGCCCGTGCCGTTTTCCCGGCCAATGTCTCGCGCGGGAACGTGCCCGGCGAACGGGTGCGGCTGACGATCCCGAACAGCGACGGGCGGAATGCCGCGAATTTCAACGTGCGCATCTCCTTCCGGCTGACGCCGGAGGAACTGGCCTACAACCGGCGCCGGGGAGCCCGCTGATCAGGTAGCGAAGCCGCCGTTCCCCCCACGGCCCAGGCCGCTACTGGTCTCTGCGGAGCGAGGCGAAGCCGATGCTCCGGGGCCGCGAATGCGGCCCCGCGCGCGGACCATCAGCCGCGCCGGGCGCACACCCGGCAGCGCGTTAGCCAAGGCCGCGGATGCGGCCGCCGGCACCTGGGCCTCCGAATAGGTTGCGCCTGCGGCGGGTCTCGGGCATCTAGCAGGTCCCGCTGATCCTGCGCGGGAGAGAGCGGTGCAGCCCCGTCGGGGAAGGGCGCCGCCGCCGAAGGCGCAACCGGCCCCCGGAAACGCTCAGGCAAAATGGGCCGCGCGGGGAAGGGACCTCTGGAAAGATCGGCGCAGGATCGGCGCCGGCACCGAAGGAGTAAGGCGTCGCCGCCCCCGGGAATACGGCCCCGGCCAAGGCAGCCGCCGAATCTCTCAGGTCACAGGACAGAGGGGGGCCACGGACTGAAACCCCCACCGCCGCTGCGCGCGGCCGGAGGAACCGTGGCCGATCAAGAGACTCCTGTCCTGCGCGAAACGCCGCTGGCCGACCTGCACCGCGAGCTCGGCGGCCGCATGGTGCCCTTCGCGGGCTATGCCATGCCCGTGCAGTACCCGGCCGGCATCATGGCCGAGCACCTGCATTGCCGCGCCCGCGCCGCGCTCTTCGACGTCTCCCATATGGGCCAGGCGGAGCTGATGGGGGTGGGCGGCGCCGCGGCGATGGAGGCGCTGACGCCGGCCGATGTGCTGGGGCTGAAGCCGCACCGCCAGCGCTACGCCCTGCTGACCGGCGATGCCGGCGGCATCCTCGACGACTTCATGGTGACGAACCTGCCGACGCCGGAAGGCACCGACCGGCTGTTCCTGATCGTCAATGCCGCCAACAAGGACGCCGATTTCGATCGCATCGCGGCGCATCTGCCGCCGGGCCTCCGCCTGCAGCGGCGGGAAGATCGCGCGCTCCTCGCGCTGCAGGGGCCGGAAGCCGTCGCCGCCATCGCGGACCACGCGCCCGGCGTCGCGGCGCTCACCTTCATGGGCGTCGCCGAGACGACGCTGTTCGGCGTGCACGCCATCATCAGCCGCTCCGGCTACACCGGCGAGGACGGGGTCGAGATCTCGATCCCCGGCGAACGGGCGGAGGAGGTGGCGCGCGCCCTGCTGAAGCTCGACGGCGTGCTGCCGGCCGGGCTCGGCGCGCGCGACTCGCTGCGGCTGGAGGCCGGGCTCTGCCTGCACGGCAACGACATCGACGCCACCACCAACCCGGTCGAAGCCGGCCTCGTCTGGAGCATCGGCAAGCGCCGCCGCACGGAATGGAATTTCGCCGGCGCCGCCGTGGTGCGCGATGCGCTCGCCAATGGGCCGAAGCGCCTCCGCGTGGGGCTCCGCCCCGAAGGCCGCCAGCCGGCCCGCGCCCATAGCGTGATCCAGGCGGCGGATGGCGTGCCGGTGGGCGAGGTGACCTCCGGCGGCTTCGGCCCGTCCGTCAACGCCCCGGTCGCCATGGGCTATGTCATCAGCGACTACGCCGCCGATGGCACCGCCCTCGAGATCCTGGTGCGCGGCAAGGCGCTGCCCTGCCGCGTCGCCGCCATGCCCTTCCAACCCCACCGCTACGCACGCTGAACGAGAGAGACCCGACCAATGGCCGAGACCCGGTACAGCAAGGACCATGAATGGGTGCGCCTCGAGGGCGACACCGCGACCGTCGGCATCACCGACCATGCGCAGAATGCGCTCGGCGACGTGGTGTTCGTCGAACTGCCGGAGGTCGGCCGCGAGGTCGCCACCGGCGAGGCCTGCGCGGTGGTCGAGAGCGTGAAGGCCGCCTCCGACGTCTATGCGCCGCTCGCCGGCAAGATCGTCGAGGTGAATGCGGGCCTCGCGGACAATCCAGGCCTGATCAACAGCGAGCCGACCGCCGGCGGCTGGTTCTTCCGCATCGAGGTCGCCGATTCCACCGAGTTCGCCGCCCTGCTCGACGAGGCGGCCTATCAGCGCGTCGTGGAGAGCGAGGCGTGAGCGCGTCCGATGATCGGAAGGCCGAAGGGCCTGGAGATCTGAATCGGTCGCGCCAAACGGAAAGCGATCTGGATCTGCTTGAAGCGCTGGAGGACCGCGCGGAATTCGCGCGCCGGCATATCGGCCCGAACGATGCCGAGATCGCCGCCATGCTGAAAGTGGTCGGCGCCGAGAGCCTGGAAGCGCTCGCGGCGAAGACCGTGCCCGCGGCCATCGCCGGCAAGGCGCTCGATGCCCTGCCGCCGCCCGCGACCGAGGCGGAAGCGATCGCGGAACTGCGCGCGCTCGCCGCAGAGAACCGCAGCGACATCAAGCCGCTGCTCGGCACCGGCTATCACGGCACCCACACACCGCCGGTGATTCTGCGCAACGTGCTGGAGAATCCCGGCTGGTACACCGCCTATACGCCCTACCAGGCGGAGATCGCGCAGGGGCGGCTGGAGGCGCTGGTCAATTTCCAGACCATGGTGACCGACCTCACCGGCCTCCCCGTCGCCAATGCATCCCTGCTCGATGAAGGCACCGCGGTCGCCGAGGCGATGGCGATCGCCCATGCCGCGACCCGCGGCAAATCCGACGTGATCCTGGGGGCTGACGACCTGCATCCGCAATCCCGCGCGGTGCTGGCATCGCGCGCGGCACCGCTCGGCCTCCAGGTCCGCTTCGCCGCCGTCGCCGAGATCGCGGCCGTGGTCGCGGCCCAAAAGCCCTTCGCGCTGGTGCTGCAATATCCCGGCACCACCGGCGAGGTGCGCGACATCGCGCCGGAGATCGCCGCGGTGCAGGCGGTGGGCGGGCTCGCGATCGTCGCGGCCGACCCGCTGTCGCTCTGCCTGCTGACGCCGCCCGGCGAGATGGGGGCGGATGTGGTGGTTGGCTCCACCCAGCGCTTCGGCGTGCCGATGGGCTATGGCGGCCCGCACGCCGCCTATATGGCTGTCAAGGACGGGCTGAAGCGGTTGATGCCGGGGCGGCTGGTCGGTGTCTCCATCGATGCCGCCGGCGCACCCGCCATGCGCCTCGCGCTGCAGACGCGCGAGCAGCATATCCGGCGCGAGAAGGCGACCTCCAACATCTGCACCGCGCAGGTGCTGCTCGCGGTGATGGCGAGCATGTACGCGGTCTGGCACGGGCCGGAGGGGCTGAAGCGCATCGCGAGCCGCGTGAACCTGCAGGCGCGGCTGCTGGCCGGCGCCGCGGCGCGCACCGGCCTCACGCTCCGCCACCAGGCCTTCTTCGACACCATCGCGGTCGAATGCGGGGACCGCGCGCCGGCGCTGATCGCGGCGGCGCTGAAGCGCGGCTTCAACCTGGCGCGGCTCGAGGGCGGCGCCGTCGGCATCAGCCTCGATGAGACGGTGACGCGCACCGATCTGGATGCGCTGGCCGAAGTCTTCGCCGAGGTGGGCGGTACGCCGGCGCCGCTCGGCGAGGCCGCCGGCGGCATCCCCGATGCGCTTGCGCGCCGGACCCCCTTCCTGACCGCAGATGTCTTCAACTCGCACCATGCTGAGCATGCCATGCTCCGCTATCTCAAGCGCCTCGAAGACAAGGATGTGGCGCTGAACCGCAGCATGATCCCGCTCGGCTCCTGCACCATGAAGCTGAACGCGACGGCGGAGATGATCCCGATCACCTTTCCGGGCTTCGCGAATATCCATCCCTTCGTGCCGACCGATCAGGCCCAGGGCTATCTGACGCTGGTGCGGCGGCTTGCTGGCTGGCTCTGCGACATCACCGGCTTTGCGGCCGTGTCGCTGCAGCCCAATGCCGGCAGCCAGGGCGAATATGCGGGGCTGCTGGCGATCCGCGCCTGGCACCTGTCGCGCGGCGATGCGCATCGCGACATCTGCCTGATCCCGTCCTCCGCGCATGGCACCAACCCGGCATCCGCTGTCATGGCGGGGATGAAGGTCGTGGTCGTCGGCTGTGACCGCGACGGCAATGTCGATCTCGACGACCTCAGGGCGAAGGCCGAGCAGCATGCGGCCAGCCTCGCGGCGCTGATGGTGACCTACCCCTCGACCCATGGCGTCTATGAGGAGGCGATCCAGGAGATCTGCGCCCTGATCCACGCGAAGGGCGGCAAGGTCTACATGGACGGCGCCAACATGAACGCGCAAGTGGGGCTGACCAGCCCGGCCCGTATTGGTGCCGACGTGTGTCACCTGAACCTGCACAAGACCTTCTGTATCCCGCATGGCGGCGGCGGGCCGGGCGTCGGCCCGATCGGCGTCACCGCGGAGCTGGCGCCCTTCCTGCCCTCCCACCCGCTGGTGGCGGAGGCGGGACCGGCGACCAGCGACACCGTCATCAGCGCCGCCCCCTTCGGCAGCGCCGCCATCCTGCCGATCAGCTACGCCTATATCCGCATGATGGGCGCAGAAGGCCTCAGGCGCGCGACCCAGGTCGCGATCCTGAACGCGAACTACATCGCGAAGCGCCTCGATGGCCATTTCCCGGTGCTCTACAAGGGCGCCCGCGGGATGGTGGCGCATGAGTGCATCCTCGATTGCCGCGGCTTCCAGCAGGGCGGCGGCGTGCTGGTCGAGGACATCGCGAAGCGGCTGCAGGATTACGGCTTCCACGCGCCGACCATGTCCTGGCCGGTCACCGGAACCCTGATGGTCGAGCCGACCGAGAGCGAGCCGAAGCACGAGCTCGACCGCTTCATCGAGGCGATGGTCGCGATTCGCGCCGAGATCCGCGCCGTGGAGCGCGGCGAGGCCGACCGCGCCGACAACCCGCTGAAGCACGCGCCGCACACCGCGGCCGAGGTGATGGCGGATGCCTGGCCGCATGCCTATTCGCGCGAGCAGGCGGCTTTCCCGCTGCCCTATGTGCGCGCCCACAAATACTGGCCGCCGGTCAAGCGCGTGGACAATGTCCATGGCGACCGCAACCTGATCTGCACCTGCGGGCCGCTCGAGGAATACGCGCAGGCGCATCACCTCCAGGCCGCGGAATGAGCGCGCCCGATGATCTCGGTGCCGCGGCGCTGACCGGGCCGCGCACTGAAGGCGTCCGGCCTTGGCGCAAAACCGGCGAGCGGTCGCTGGTGCGCGACCGCTGGATCGATTTGCGCGCCGAGGCCTGGGAGACCGGCCGCGGCGTCTCGCTCGATCCCTGGTACATGCTGCATTGGCGGCCCTGGGTGCATGTGGTCGCCATCACCCCGGATGACCGCGTCGTGATGGTGCGCCAGTTCCGTCCCGGCGCTGCGGAGGCGCTGCTCGAGCTTCCCGGCGGCATCGTCGACGAGGACGGGGAAGGCGCGATCATGCGCGCCGGCGAGCGCGAGCTGGGGGAAGAGACCGGCTATACCGCGGAGGACTTCATCCCCTATGCGGCGCCCTTCAACGACCCGGCGCACGCGACCAACCGCGTGCATTTCCTGTTCGCGCGCAACGCCCGGCCGACGGGCGCGCAGCGGCTGGACGAAGCGGAGGACATCCAGGTGGAGACGCCGACCATCACCGAGCTGCTGGAGGGCCTGCCGCGCGGCATGGTCGCGCATGCGAGCCATATCGGCACGCTCTATCTGGGCCTGCTCGCCGCCGGCCGCATCGCGGTGACGCCGCGATGAGCGCCGTCAGGATTGTGCCCCTGGAACAGCGCCATCGGGAAGGCTGGGAGCGTCTCTATGCAGGCTACGCAGCCTTCTACAAGGTCGAGCAGACGCCGGAGATGCGCGCCACCGTCTGGGGTTGGATCCACGACCCCGCACATGAGGTGAAGGCGCTGGTGGCCGAGGATGCCGAGGGCCGCGCCATTGGCCTGGCCCATTACCGTCCCTATGCCCGGCCTCTGCGCGCCGGCTATGGCGGCTTCCTCGACGATCTCTTCGTCGATCCCGCCGCGCGCGGTACCCGCGTCGCGGATGCGCTGATCGCGCGGCTGTCGGAGATCGGGCGGGAGAAGGGCTGGAACGTGATCCGCTGGATCACCGCCGATGACAATTACCGCGGCCGGGGTGTGTATGACCGGGTGGCGACGCGGACGATGTGGATCACCTACGACATCGCCCTGTGACGGGAAGCAGGCGCCCCGACCGAGGCGCCTGCTCTCCCTCAGTTCCCGAACCGCACGTGCCGAAGCTGGAAGTAGTTGTCCGCAGTCTGCACCACGTGCCAGCCCTGGCGTACCGCCCAGACGATCTGCTGTTGGTGCAGCGGGATATAACCGACATCGTCGCGGATCACGCCCGCGGCTTCCGTGATCAGCCGCTGCCGCGCCGCCTGGTCGGTCTCCACAGCGATGCGGTCGACCAGCGCATCGAAGCGGGGGTTGGAATAGCCGCCATTGTTGAAGACGCCGCGCGTGCCATCGCGGGTGCCGGCCAGGTTGAACAGCGCGTTGTGGGCGTCGCTGGTCGCCGGCGTCCAGCCCAGCAGGTAGAAGCTGGTGTTGAAGCCCGGCGCATTCACCTCGGCGAAGAAGCGGGCACGGGTCTGCGCATTCAGCGTCACCCGGACGCCGATGCGGGCCAGCATGGCGACGACGGCGGTGCAGATCCCCTCATCATTCACGTAGCGGTCGTTCGGGCAGTCGAGCGTGACGCCGAAGCCGTTGGGATAGCCGGCCTCGGCCAGCAGCGCGCGGCCGCGCGCCAGGTCGACGGCCGGGCGCTGGTCGTCCTCTTCCCTGAAGCCGTTCACGCCGGGGCCGTAGATCAGGTTGGTCGGCCGTGACTGCCCGCGCATGACGCTGCGCTGGATCGCGGTGGTGTCGATCGCGAGCTGCATGGCGCGGCGCACGCGCACGTCCTGGAAGGGGTTGCGGTCGCGCACATCGGATTTCAGCAGCACCGGCCGGGACTGGTCCAAGCCGAGATAGATGGTCCTGAGCTCGGGGCCCTGAATTACCGAGACGCCGTTGGTGCGGCGGATGCGCTCCACATCCTGGGGCGGCACCGTATAGACGAAATCGACTTCGCCGGAGAGCAGCGCCGCGACGCGGGTCGCGTCGTTGGAGACGATGTTCAGCTCGGCGCGGGTCAGGTTGTGGGTCGGGCGGTCCCACCAGTTGGGGTTCGGCACCAGCACGGTGCGGCGGTCCGGCTCCCGGCTCTGCAGCAGGAAGGGGCCGGTGCCCATCGCGTTGCGGGTCGCGAAATTCTCCTCCCGGGTGGTCAGGTCGGCCGGGCGGACGGCGTTGTGCCGCTCCGACCAGGCACGGGAGAACATGCCCCAGTTAGTGATCTCCTGGAGCAGGATCGGGTTCGGGTTGGTGGTCTCGAAATCGACCGTGTGGTCATCGACGCGCCGCACCTCCTTCACGGAGGCGAGGACGCCCTGGATGTTGGAACCGGGGGCACGGGCACGCTGGACGCTGAACACTACGTCGTCGGCAGTGAAGGGCGTGCCGTCGGAGAAACGGACGTTCCGGCGCAGGTGAAAGCGCCAGACCGTCGGCGAGACCATCTCCCACCGCTCGGCCAGCGCCGGCTCCACCGCCATCTGGGCGTTCCGGCGGACCAGCGGCTCGTAGATGTTCGCATTGAAGGACAGCAGGAAGGTCTCCTGCCGCGTGTAGGGATCCATGGAATTGACGTCGCCGTCATTGGCCCAACGGAAGATGTTGCCCTGGGCATGGGCGGCGAGGGTGGAACCCGCGAGGAAGGCGGCTGCAAGCGTCAGACGTCGCATGATGTTCCCTGTCGCGTTCTGGTTATTCCTGAACGCTACCGGCAAGACCCGGCATCGGGAAGCACTCTGAGAGCCTGTTTGGGAATGCTGCGGGTCGGTCCGGCGGGTCTTTTCCGCCCCTGCCGCGCCGTCTTCCTCGCCGATGCCACCAGCATCGGCTGCGTCAGCCGCCACGGCAGGGACGAAAAATCCCTTGCCGGCCCTCCGCCGCTCCATTCCCAAACAGGCTCTGAAACGAAAACGGGGGCCGCGAGGCCCCCGTGATCCGTTCAGCGATTGTGTACCGTCAGGCGGCGCGCAGTGCCCGCGGCAGGTCGGCCGTGGCGGCGTCGATCAGCGCGGCATCCGCCGCCGCGTCCACCTGCTCCGCGATCACCTGGCGCGCCGCGTTCACCGCGACCTCGGCGGCAGCGTTGCGCACTGCGGCAATCGCCCCGGCCTCGGCGGCCGCGATCCGGTCCATCGCCATGCGCTCGCGTCGGGCGGCGGCGGCTTCCGCTTCCTCAGCGGTCGCCTGGGCCAGGCGTGCGGCCTCGGCACGAGCTCGGGCGATCAGCGCCTCGGCCTCGCGCAGCGCGGCCTCCCGTTCGGCCTCGGCCTGCTTGCGCATGGCCTCCGCCTCGGCCCGGAGGCGTGCGGCTTCGTCAAGCTCGGCGCGGACGCGGGTAGCACGGCCGTCGAGTGCTTCGGTGATCTTGGCCCAGGCCATGCGGCCGACGAGGAGGACGAAGATGACGAAGCTGACGGCGACCCAGAACTTCGGGTCCAGCCAGAAATGCTCGTAATGGTGTTCCATGGCTCAGCTCCCCGCGCGTGCGGCCAGCGCCGTGTCCACGGCCCGGCCGACGGCCGCCGGATCGGCGCGACCGGTGAGCTTCGCCACCAGGCTTTCCGCCGTCTCGCTCGCCACCTGGCGGAGCGCGCCCATGGCGGCATCGCGCGCCACGGTGATGCGCGCCTCGGAAGCGGCGATCTGCGCGTTCAGCTTGGCGTTGAGCGTATCGGCGTGCGCCTGGGCTTCCGCATGGGCCTGGGCCGTCGCCGCCGCGATCGCGGCCTGGGCTTCGGCACGGGCCTTGGCGGTCGCCTCGGCATGTGCGGCGAGCGCCGTATCGGCCTCCGCCTTCGCCGCGCGTGCCGCATCCAGGTCCGCCGCGATACGCGCGCGGCGATCCTCGAGCACGGCCTCGACGCGCGGCAGGGCGTAGTTCGACAGGATGAAGTAAAGCAGGCCGAAGATAATCATCAACCAGACGATCTGGCTGATCATCAACGGATTGCCGAAATCGAGCTGCGGCATCGCCCCGCCTCCTTATCGCCTCGGTGAGGGGATCCCCTCAGGCCGGCCTGGCGCGCCCGGTGGGGCGCGCCGCCCGGGTCAGGCGAACAGGATGAGGAACGCGATCAGCAGCGCGAAGAGCGCCACTGCTTCCGTCAGCGCGAAGCCAAGGATGCCGATGGGGAACACGGCATCACGTGCACCGGGGTTCCGCGCCACGCTGGTGATCAGCGAGGAGAAGATGTTCCCGATGCCGAGGCCCACGCCGAACAGCGCGATGACGGCGATGCCAGCCCCGAGGGCCTTCGCGGCAGCGACTTCCATGGAGAATGTCCTTCCGTTTCTCCGGTTGATCCAGATCCGCTGACGCTCAGTGCAGATGCACGGCGTCGTGCAGGTAGATGCTGGTCAGGATGGCGAAGACATAGGCCTGCAGGAAGGCCACCAGGACTTCGAACCCAACCAGGGCAATGTTCACGGCGAGCGGCAGCGCGGCCACGAAGGGGCCGATCACGCCGAGACCGCCGAGGAGCACGACAAAGGTCGCGAACACCTTCAGCATCACGTGCCCCGCGACCATGTTCGCGAAGAGACGGATGGAGAGGCTGACGGGACGCGAGAGATAGGAGACGACTTCGACCGGGATGATGATCGGCGCCAGCCAGAGCGGCGCGCCTTGCGGGAAGAAGTAGCTGAAGAAGTGCATGCCGTGCCTGGCCAGCGCGACCACGGTGATCAGCACGAAGACGATGAAGGCCAGGCCGAAGGTGACGGCGATATGGCTCGTGTAGGTGAAGGCGTAGGGCAGCAGGCCCAGCATGTTGCCGAACAGCACGAACATGAAGAGCGTGAAGACGAAGGGGAAGAAGCGCTTCCCTTCCTCGCCCACCTGGCCGACTACCAGGTTCTGCACGAATTCGTAGATGGTCTCGGCGGAGGCCTGCAGGCGGCCCGGCACCACCGCGCGGGCCCGCATGCCGACCATCAGCAGGGCCACGATCAACAGCCCGGCGACCAGCATGTGCATGTTCGACTGGCTGAAGCCGATCGAGCGCCCGACCGCGCCGAGGACCGGCGTCAGCTCGAACTGGCTCAGCGCATCGATCGTCTTGCCTTCGACTGCCACGCGAGCCTCTCCAATCCTGTGCGCTACCTGCGCGTCCGATCAGCGCCGCTCCGCGGGGTGAACAGGCGATAGACGTTCAGGACCCCGGCGACGCTGCCCACCACGAAGAATACCAGGAAGAGCCAGGGCCAGGTGCCGAGCCAGCGATCCAGGATCACCCCCAGCGCGACCCCGACGATCAGCGCCGAGACCACCTCCACCCCCGCGCGGAACCCGACGCCCCAAGTGCTGCCGCTCGGCAGGCCTCCGCGCGTCTTCTGCGCCGGATCGAGCCCTTGTCGGGCCCTGGCCTGTTTCAGCCGCTTCTCGAAACCGTTGTCTTCCGCCACGTGTGCCCCCCCCGCGGAAACCCCCCGGAAGGCACGGGGCTCCTACGGTTCCCCCGCGCGAGTGTCAAGCAAGGGCCGGGAATATTCGGCGTCTTGCGGCGCTTTCGCCACGCATCGCAGGATGGCCGGCAGGGGAGCATGGCAGCGCGGATGACGATCGGCCTGGAACAATCGGCGCTGAATCTGCTGGCGGCGATGGTGCTCGGCGTCGTGATCGGCATCGAGCGGGAATGGCGCCACCCCTATGAGGGGCTCAGGATCAACGTGCTGGTGGCGTTGGGATCGGCCGGATTCGTGCTGTGCTCCCAACTCGTCGCCGGCGACAACAGCCCGACCCGCATCGCCGGGCAGGTGGTCACCGGCATCGGCTTCCTCGGCGCAGGGTTGATCTTCCGCCAGGGCGGGGATGTGAAGGGGCTCAAGACCGCAGCGACCCTCTGGTGCGCCTCCGCGGTCGGGGTGCTGGCCGGATTCGGCGCCTTCGCCAATGCAGCGCTGCTCACCGGCTTCGTGCTGACGGTGAACCTCGTGCTGCGCCCGCTCGGGCGGATGATCGAGCGCGGCTTTGGCATCACGCCGCTACCGCCCGACCGGGGTGGCGGCAGCTACCGCCTGCAGATCATCTGCGACGCCGCCTCGCTGCCCGCGCTCCGCACAGCGCTGGCGGCCGCGGTGGAAGCGGCGGCGGGGGTCCGGCTGCGCGACCTCGAAGGCAATCTGCTCGCCGGCGGCACGGCCGAGGTCAAGGCTGCGCTGACGGTCGAGACCGCCGCCGCGACCACGCTGGAGCGCATCCTGGCCGGGCTCGCCAAGGCGCACCCGATCGCTTCGGCGCGCTGGCGGGTGGAGATGGCTGGCGGATAGAGCGTGATGATTTGAGGCGGAATCGCCAAAAAGTCCGAATCACGCGATCAAACAAAGGGCTGGAGCATGAGGCATGAGCGCTTGCGAGCGCATCATGCTCAAGCCACCGCTCAGGCTTCCGCCAGCGCGACCGCCGCGCCGAGATCGACCGACAGCAGCCGTGACACTCCGCGCTCCTGCATGGTCACGCCGTAGAGCCGATGCATGCGCGCCATGGTCAGCGGATGGTGGGTCACGATCAGGAAGCGGGTGCCGCTCTCCGCCGCCATGGCGTCGAGCAGGTCGCAGAGCCGCTCCACATTCGCGTCGTCGAGCGGCGCATCGACCTCGTCCAGCACGCAGACCGGCGCCGGGTTGCAGCGGAACACCGCGAAGATCAGCGACAGGGCGGTCAGCGCCTGCTCGCCGCCGGAAAGCAGGCTCAAGGTCGCGAGCTTCTTGCCCGGTGGCTCGGCATAGATCTCGAGCCCCGCCTCCAGCGGATCCTCGCTGCCGACCAGCGCCAGATGCGCCCGGCCGCCGCCGAACAGCCGGCTGAACAGGTTGCGGAACTCGGCATCCACCTTGTCGAAGATGGTGCGCAGCCGCTCCCGTCCCTCCCGGTTCAGGTGGCCGATGGAGCCGCGCAGCTTGGCGATGGCGGAGCCGATCTCGTCGCGCTCGCGGGTGATGTCGCCGATGCGGGTCTCGGTCTCCGCCATCTCGATATCGGCACGCAGGTTGACCGGGCCCATCTCCTCCCGCTCGCGCACCAGGCGTTCGACCTTGCGACGGGCCTTTTCCTCGGCGGCGTCGGAGAGCTCCTCCGGCGGGTCGGGCAGCTCGGCGCCTTCGCCGAGGCGTTCGGCGACGCGTTCCGCGACGGCGGCGGCAGCGGCTTCCGCGGCTTCCAGCGCGGCGATGCCGCGGACCATGCGTTCGCGCGCGGCCGCGAATGCCTGATCGGCGGCGCGGCGGGCTTCCGATCCAGACCGCTCGGCGCGCTCGGCGGCACCGAGCGCGGCGGCGGCTTCGGCATGGCGTGCCTCCGCCTCGGCCAGGACACTGCCGGCGGCGGCGCGGCGGGAAGCGGCTTCCTCCGGCAGCGGGGCGAGGCTGTCGCGTTCGGCGCCCGCCTCCTCCGCACGGTGACGCAGCTCGGCCAGGCGTTGGACCGCATCGGCGGCCCGGCCGCCCCAGCCCTCCACCTCGGCTGCGATGGTGGTGCGGCGCGCGGCGATGCGCGTGCCTTCCTGCACCAACGCAGCCTCGTGGCCGCGCGCGGAGAGCTCCTCGGCACGCGCGGCCACGGCGGCGGCGCGGGCGGCTTCCACCGCCTCGCGCAGCGCCGCGAGGTCGGGCAGCACGGCCTGGGCT
>NZ_JAAGBB010000032.1 GCF_018129085.1 Plastoroseomonas hellenica | reverse complement strand
CGGTGGCGCCGCCTGGCCGGCGCCACCGGCGGCCGGCGCTTCGCTGCCCCGCGGCACCGGCAGGTCGTCGGTCGCCGGCATGGCAAGTGCTGCGACCGGTGACGCCGCTGCCGGGGTCCTGCCATCGGCCGCAGCCGGCGCCTCCGGCATGCCGCCGGCATTGCTCACCACCTGGCGCACGCCGGCCGCGGCCTGCTGGGCTGCCGCATAGGCGACATCACCCCACAGGCCGTTCAGGCTGCCAGCCGGGATCTCGTTGAGCTGTGCCACACGGCCGAGCTCCTCGCCGTCACGGCGGGAGACGACCCAGATCAGCTCCACCCGCTGGCGGCCCGGCGCGACATTGACGAGCTGCACCAGCCCCTGCACGGCGAAATTGGCGCCCGAGGCGCTATCCGACACGACGAAGCCACGCTCGGTCAGGAACTCGATCATGCGCGCGGTCAGCGAGGTATTGCCGTCGCCCGGCGCGCCGGAGACCGGCACCACGCGCAGCCGCGGCGGCCCGCCGGAGGCCAGCGCCGCCGGGTTGGTCGCCTTGCGTGCCGCTTCGGCGCGCAGCATGAGCTCCGCGATGCGGGGCGCGGCGGCGGTCGCCGTGGTGCGCAGCGGCTCCTCCGCGCCTTCGGCCCAGGCCTGGATGGGCACCGGACGGCCATCGATCGCGCCCTGCTCGCGCCCATCGGCATCCACCAGGGCGAAGCGCGGCACCACATTGCCGCCCTGCCGGGCGGCCGCGACATTGACCCGCCAGTCGAGCGGCAGCGCCGCCGCGGCGACGGCCGGCACCTCGGCCGTGCGCAGCGCTTCGGCCAGCGCTTCCGCGAAGCGCCCCGAGGACGCGTTGTCCAGCATCGCCTCGGTCGGGCGCGGCACCGCGACGCGGGATCCCGGTGGCTGCGCGAGCTGCGCAGCAAGGCCGCCGGCATTGCCCCGGTACGGTTGCGGCAGGTCGCCGCAGGCGGCAAGCCCGCCAAGCAGCGCGAGAAGGAACAGTGGCCTCATGCGGAGTGGGCCACCGGCATCATGGTTAGTGTCAGCATGACGACGAACATCACCATATGGGGCATGAGTTCAACCCGCCCCGAGAGTGATGGCGGAAAGCTGATGCCCGATCGGGCCCTCGCCATTCAGGGTGCGGCGCCGATGGGAGAAGAAGCGCGCCGGGTCGGCCAAGGTGTCCTCCGGCGTCACCTCGGCGGCGACGCCGGCCGCGGCGAGCCGCGCCGCGCAGTAACCCGCCAGGTCGAACCGCCAGCGGCCCGGCCGCCCGCCGTTCGCGAAGAAGCACGCATCATCGGCGTCCCGCGCCAGCACCGCATCGCGCAGATCGGCCGCGACCTCGTAGGACGCCTGGCGGATGCAGGGGCCGATCGCGGCCCGGATGCGGGACCTTTCGGCGCCGAGCGTCTCCATAGCAGCGATCGTGGCTTCCAGCACGCCGGCGACGGCGCCGCGCCAGCCGGCATGGGCGGCGCCCACCACGCCTGCATCCGCATCGGCGAAGAGCACCGGCGCGCAATCCGCGGTGACGACCCCGATCGCGACACCGGCGCGCCGGGTCGCGATGGCATCCGCTTCCGGGGGCGCGGCCATGTCCCAGCCCTCGTCCAGCACCTGGCAGCGCGCGCCATGCACCTGCCTGACGGCGAAGAGCAGCGCACCGGCCAGGCCGAGCGCCGCCATGGCGCGGGCACGGTTCTCGTGCACGCGGGCGCCGTCATCGGCGCTGGAGAGCGAGCAGTTCAGGCTGGCGAAGCCGCCTTCGGAGATGCCGCCTTCCCGCGTGAAGAAGCCATGCGGCAGGGCAGCCAAGCTGGCGGCGGTAACGGGACGCACGGTCATGATTCGAATCCCGGCGGTATCGGGAGGGCGGCATCGCATACCGCCAGCGCCTTGAACAGCCGGCCCATGGCCTCCGGCGCCAGCAGCCGCTGGGCGGCGGAGAGCTGCGCCGCCGCTTGTGAAGGCCGGGCCCTTGCCAGGGCCGCGGCCCGGGTCGCGAGGCCGAGCCGCTGCAGGAACAACCCCTGCGGCAAGGGGCCATGGGCAGTGGCGCCCGCTTCCCGCGCTGCCGCGGCCAGTGCCGCGAAATCCACATGCGCGGTGATGTCGCGGCTGCCGGGCTCGGCCAGCGGATCGGCCGCCGCATGCGTCTGCATCGCCTGCAGCGTGTCGCCGAAACCGCCTGCCGCCGGGCCGTAATCGAGGATAAGCAGCGCCGTGCCGGGTCGGGCCGCGAGTGTGGCCACCACCGCCCGCGACATCTCACTCACCTCCTGCACCGCACCTTCCGACGCGGCTCCGGGCAGCGGCGGCGCGTCCAGCGCCGGATGCTCCAGGAAGGCGCCATCGGCGACGAAACGTTCCGCCCAGGCATCTCCGCGTCGGACGAATTGCCGGACCGGCAGCGCATCGAAGAACTCATTGGCCAGGATCAGCGCCGGGCCGGTCGGCAGGCTCGCGATCTCCTGATGCCAGATCACATCCGCGCCAAGCCGGGCGCGCTGCGCCTCCCGGAGGCGCGGCGAGGCCTCCACCAGATGCGGGCGCAGCGCCGCGCGGAACGCCGGCGCCACTTCGGCGATCGCGCGCAGCGCATCGGCCATGAGGGTACCACGGCCGGGGCCGAGCTCGGCCAGGATCACCGGATCGGGCCGACCCATCTGCTCCCAGACCACGGCGCACCAGAGGCCGAGGCACTCGCCGAAGGCCTGGCTGATCTCGGGGGCGGTAATGAAATCGCCCGCCGCGCCGAAGGGATCGCGCGTGGCGTAGTAGGCCGCCGTGGCGCGCGCCATGAAGGCGTCGAGACGCTCCATGAAGACGTCGGGGCGTTCCGCCGTCAGCGCGCCGCCTCCTCCGCCGCGACGGCCGGCACGGGCCTCGCGCGCAGCATCAGCCAGAGCCCGAACAGCACCATCGGCAGCGACAGCAACTGTCCCATGGTCGCGCCGGCGAAGAGGAAGCCGAGCTGCGCATCCGGCTGGCGGAAGAACTCGCCGACGATGCGCGCGACGCCGTAGCCCGCCAGGAAGGCGCCGCAGATGAAACCAGGCCGCGCCCTGACGCCCGGCCGCGCGATCAGGGCCAGCAGCAGCAGGAACAGCAGCAGGCCTTCCATCCCCGCCTGGTAGAGCTGCGACGGATGCCGCGGATCCGGGCCGGCACCGGGGAAGACCATCGCCCAGGGCACGTCGGGGGCGACGCGCCCCCAGAGCTCCCCGTTGATGAAGTTCGCCAGCCGCCCGAAGAACAGCCCGATCGGCACCACCGCCACCACCCGGTCGGTGAAGGCGAGGAAGGGCAGGCCGCGGTTGCGGCAGAACAGCACGGCCGCGATGATCACGCCCAGCATGCCGCCATGGAAGGACATGCCGCCGTGCCAGACGGCCAGCGCCTCCAGCGGATGCTCGATGTAGTAGCCGGGCCGGTAGAACAGCACGTAGCCGAGCCGTCCGCCGAGGATGATGCCGAGCGTCACCCAGGTGACGAAATCATCAAGCTCCTCGCGCGTCGCGACCCGGGGCGCGAGCGAGACGAGGCGCCGTGCGAGCTGCCAGCCCAGCAGGATGCCGGCGATATAGGCCAGCGCATACCAGCGGATGGCGAGCGGCCCGATCTGCACCAGCACCGGGTCGATGATCGGGAAGGGAATGGCAAGGAGCACGGGGCGATGGCCTCAGCGGTGCGGATCGGGCAGCGCCAGGAAATCGCGCACATAGCGCGCGACGCCGTCCTCTAGCCCGATGGTGTTGCGGTCGTAGCCGGCGGCGCGCAGCCGATCGAGGCGCGCCTCGGTGAAATACTGGTACTTGCCCTTCAGATCCTCGGGCATCGGCACGTAGCGGATGTCGGGCTGACGCCCAAGCGCGGCATAGATCGCGCGGACCAGGTCCTCGAAGCTGCGGGCCTTTCCGGCGCCGACATTGAACAGCCCGGAAGCACCGGGATGATCGAGCAGCCAGAGCGCCACGCCGACCACGTCGTCCACATGCACAAAATCGCGCATCTGCCCGCCATCGGCGATGTCCGGACGGTCGGAGGCGAAGAGGGTCGCCGCCTCCCCCTTGGCGATCTGCGCATATTTATGCGCGACCACGCTCTGCATGCGGCCCTTGTGGTACTCGTTCGGCCCGTAGACGTTGAAGAAGCGCAAGCCCGCCCATTGCGGCGGCGCCGGCTGGCCGCGTTCGAGCATCTGCGCGACGCGCCGGTCGAAGGCGAGCTTCGACCAGCCATAGAGGTTGAGCGGCCGGAGCTGCGCCAGCGCCTGCGGCGCCGGGTCGTCATCGAAGCCAAGGGCGCCGTCGCCATAGGTCGCGGCGGAGGAGGCGTAGATGAAGGGGATGCCCCGCCGCGCGCACCAGGACCAGAGGTCGAGGGAGAGCGTCAGGTTGCTCGCCGCCACCAGATCGCCGTCGGTGACGGTGGTGTCGCTGATCGCGCCCATGTGGAACACCGCCTCGATCGGCGGCGTGGTGGCGAGCCAGGCGGCGAGCGCGTCCGGATGCACGATGCCCGCGATGGTGTGCTTGGCGAGGTTGCGCCATTTCTCGCGCCCGGGCTCGCCCTGGCGCAGGCGATCGGCCACCATGACCTCCGCGCCGCGCGCCGTGAGCGCGGCGACCAGGTTGGAGCCGATGAAACCGGCACCACCGGTGACCAGATACATGAAGACCACCCCCGCCGGGCGCGTTATGCGCCGGCGCGGTATAGGGCGCCCGTGGCGCCAAGGGAATGGAGAGGCGGGATGGCCGAAGGCAAGGGCGAGGGCACGACGGGCAGCGAGGGCGGGCGCCGACGCTCCCTGTTCGACGATCTGGCCGGGGTGGCGGGCGGCGCCTTCTCGGCGATCGCCGGCATGCGGGCGGAGGTCGAAGCCATGGCCCGCGCCCAGGTCGAGGCCATGGTCCAGCGCCTGGAACTGGTCCGGCGCGAGGATCTGGACGCCGCCATGGAGGTCGCCCGCCGCGCCCGGGAGGGCGAGGAGGCCCTGGCCGCCAAGGTCGAGGCCCTGGAGGCCAGGCTCGCCGCGCTGGAGGCCAAGCCCGACGGCGGCGTCGGCCGGCCGGAAGACGCCTGACCTTCCTCCAAGGCTTCGAAGGGCCAGGGTCACGCGGCCGCAGGCCGCCAATAGTTCCTGCGGAGCGAGGCGAAGCCGATGCTCCGGGGCCGCGAAGGCGGCCCCGCGCACGACCGACAGCTGCGCCGGGGCAGACCCGACAGCGCGAAAGCCAAGCACGCGGATGCGTGCGCCTGAGGCCCAAAAACCGTCAGATCAGGGCCACCTTGCTTCCGGCGGCAGCGACATCAGGATCGCTTCGACATTGCCGCCGGTCTTCAGGCCAAAGATCGTGCCGCGGTCGTAGAGCAGGTTGAACTCCGCGTAGCGGCCCCGCCGGATCAGTTGATGCTCCCGCTCCTCGGCGGTCCAGGTCTCGTGCATGCGCCGGCGGATGATGGCGGCATAGGTCGCCCGGAAGGCCTCGCCCACGTCGCGGGTGAAGGCAAAATCGGCGGCCCGGTCGCCGCTATCGAGGTAATCGTAGAAAATTCCTCCCAAACCGCGGGTCTCGCCCCGGTGCGGGAGGAAGAAATACTCATCGCACCATTGCTTGAAACGCGGGTAGTAGCTGGGGTCATGGGCGTCGCAGGCGGTCTTGAAGCCGGTATGGAAGGCCGCGGCGTCCTCCAGCGAATGCGGCGCCGTCAGGTCCATCGGCGTGATGTCGCCGCCGCCGCCGAACCAGGACTTCGTGGTGACGATGAAGCGCGTGTTCATGTGCGCCGCCGGCACGAGCGGGCTGCGCATATGCGCGACCAGCGAGATGCCGGTCGCCAGGAAGCGCGGATCCGCCTCCGCGCCCGGGATCTGCTTGCGGAACTCCGGCGAGAACTCCCCGGAGACGGTGGAGACGTTCACCCCCACCTTCTCGAAGACCCGCCCGCGCATCACCGACATCACCCCGCCACCCCCACCCGGCCGGTCCCAGGTGCTGCGCTCGAAGCGCCCGGCGGGAAGGCGGGCATGCGGGCCGGAGGCCAAGGCATCCTCGATCGTCTCGAACTCGGCGCAGATGCGGTCGCGCAGCCCTTCGAACCAGGCGCGGGCCGGCGCGACATCGGGATGGCCGGCGGGGCCAGCTCGATCCTGGGTGATTTCGGGCATGAGGTATCCTTCATTCACGGCTGCGACCCGCCGGCGCGGATTGCCACTCCGCGCCGCCCGCCCTTATAAGCGGGCGGCGCAAGGATGGCAGCGCGCGGCGACGCGCGCGCGTCGTCACGGGCGCAGAGCTGCGTCGTGATGGATGGACGGCCCCGGCCAATCAGCCGGTCCGGGGACCGGAAAGGGACGAGAGATGGCCGATACGGCGACCAACCCCGGAGCTGAGCATGGCGATGGCGGCAACCGCCGTGACTTTCTGAAGCTCACCGCCGGCGCCTTCGCCGCCGTGGGCACCGGTGCCATCGCCTGGCCCTTCATCTCCTCCATGAACCCGGCGCGGGACGTGCTGGCGCTGGCCAGCACCGATGTGGAGCTCGGCCCGATCGCGGTCGGCCAGGCGATCACCGTGGTCTGGCGCGGCAAGCCAGTCTTCGTCCGCCGCCGCACCGCGCAGGAGATCGAGGCTGCGCGCAACGTGAACCTCTCCGAACTGCGCGATCCCCAGCCCGACCAGGCCCGGGTGCAGAAGGATGAGTGGCTGGTGGTGATCGGCATCTGCACGCATCTCGGCTGCGTCCCGCTCGGTCAGAAGCCGACCGATGAGCGTGGCGAGTATGGTGGCTGGTTCTGCCCCTGCCACGGCAGCGCCTACGACACCTCCGGCCGCATCCGGCGGGGTCCGGCGCCGCTGAACCTGGCGGTGCCGGGCTACAGCTTTTCGTCCGACACCAAGATCCGCATCGGCTGAGGGGCGCACCGGCGATGTCTATCGGTCTGCACAAGAGCGATTTCAAGAACCCGGTGGTGCGCTGGATCGACAGCCGCATGCCGATCTTCACCATGATGCAGAAGGAGTACGGGACGTTCCCGACGCCCCGGAACTTCAACTACTTCTGGAACTTCGGCGCGCTCGCCATGGTCAACCTGGTGATCATGATCGCGACCGGCATCTTCCTGGCGATGAACTACACGCCGCACACCAGCATGGCCTTCGACAGCGTCGAGCGCATCATGCGCGACGTGAACTACGGCTGGCTGCTGCGCTACGTGCACGCCAACGGCGCCTCGATGTTCTTCATCGTGGTCTACATCCATATCTGGCGCGGCATGTTCTACGGCTCCTACAAGGCGCCGCGCGAGCTGCTCTGGATTCTGGGCGTCGTCATCTTCCTGCTGATGATGGCCACCGCCTTCATGGGCTACGTGCTGCCCTGGGGGCAGATGTCCTTCTGGGGCGCCACCGTCATCACCAACCTCTTCTCGGCCTTCCCGGTGGTCGGCGAGCACATCGTGACGCTGCTCTGGGGCGGCTTCAGCGTCGACAACCCGACGCTCAACCGCTTCTTCAGCCTCCACTACCTGCTGCCCTTCGTGATCGTCGGCGTGGTCTTCCTCCACATCGCGGCGCTGCACATCACGGGGTCCAACAACCCGCTCGGCATCGATCCGAAGGGTCCGCAGGACACCATCCCCTTCCACCCCTACTACACCGCGAAGGACAGCGTCGGCATCGTCGTCTACCTGATGGTCTTCGCGGTGCTGGTCTTCTTCGCACCGAACTATCTCGGCCATCCCGACAACTACATCCCGGCCAATCCGCTGGTGACGCCCGCGCATATCGTGCCGGAATGGTATTTCCTGCCCTTCTACGCGATCCTGCGCGCGGTCCCGGACAAGCTCGGCGGCGTGCTGATGATGTTCGGCGCCATCGCGGTGCTCTTCGTCCTGCCCTGGCTCGACGGCTCGCCGGTGCGCTCCATGCGCTTCCGCCCGCTGGCGCGCATCGCCTTCTTCCTCTGGACGATCGCCTTCGGCGTGCTGCTCTGGGCCGGCGGCAAGCCCGCCGAGGGCACCTACGTGCTGATCGCGCGCCTCGCGACCGTCTATTACTTCGCGTATTTCCTGGTGATCCTGCCGCTGCTCGGCCGGCTGGAGCGGCCGCTGCCGCTGCCCGAGAGCATCGCGACGCCGGTCCTGCGCGGTGGAGGGCCCTTGCCGGCCGGGGCCGCCAATTCGCCGATGGAGAAGGCCTGACCATGAAGATCCTCAAGGCCCTCGCCGTCCTCGGCGCGCTGGTCAGCCTTGCCCCCGCCGCCCGCGCGGCGGAGGGCGCGGTCGAGCTGCCGCATACGCGCTTCAGCTTCGACGGCATCTTCGGCACCTTCGACCGCGCCGCCGCCCAGCGTGGCTTCCAGGTCTACAAGGAGGTCTGCTCCGCCTGCCACAGCATGCGGCTGCTCTCCTATCGCAACCTGCGCGAGATCGGCCTCTCCGAGGCGCAGGTCCAGGCGATCGCCGCGACGGTCGAGGTGCAGGACGGCCCCAACGACGAAGGCCAGATGTTCGCCCGTCCCGGCCGCGCCTCCGATCGTTTCCACAGCCCCTTCGCCAATGAAGCGGCGGCGCGTGCCGCGAATAACGGCGCCCTGCCGCCCGACTTCTCTGTCATCGCGAAGGCGCGGGAAGGCGGCGCCCGCTACCTGCACGCGCTGCTCACCGGCTATGCCGATGCGCCGGCCGGCTTCAACCTCGGCCAGGGCATGAACTACAACCGCTACTTCCCCGGCCACCAGATCGCCATGGCGCCGCCGCTGAACGAAGGCCAGGTCACCTTCGCGGACCAGACGCCCGCGACCGTCGAGCAGATGGCGCATGACGTCGCGACCTTCCTGGCCTGGGCCGCCGAGCCGGAGCTGGAGGAGCGCCGCCAGATGGGTGTGAAGATCATCCTCTTCCTCGCCGTGCTGGGCGTGCTGGCCTATGGCGTGAAGCGCCGGGTCTGGGCCGACCTGCACTGACATCGGCGGGCCGAAGGCCCGCCCCTGGATCCATCAAGAAGGAAGGGCGGCACGAATGCGCCGCCCTTTTTCTTTGCCGCGGCGCTCAGCGCCGCGGAGCGGGCGCGGCCGGCTCCCGCACCGCGCCGGTCACCGGATCGGGCGGCGGCAGCGCCGTGCCGCGCGGCCCGAACGGCGTGCTGCGCGCGCCGTCCTCGCAGGCGGCGAGCAGCAGGAGGCCGAGAAATAGAAAGCAACGCATGCAGAGCTCCGAGGGGAATCCGGAGCCCGAGAAGGCGCGCGGGACGCCGCCGCGTCAAGCGGCGCCGGGCCGGTCAGATCGGCGGCAGCACCCCGTCCTTGCCGACCGTCACGCGGCTGGCCGACAGCCGGCCGTCCTCGCCCCTGACGGCATTGATGAACACGACCGTGCCCGGGGCAAGGTCGGCGGGGCTGGCCGGGATCGGCATCACCAGCGCCGTCTGCGGCGTGATCCGCACCCGCACGCTGCGCCCGAAGATGTTCAGCGTCACGACGCGGTCGTCACGGCTTTCCATGATCGCCTCGACCGCACCGTTGTTCATGGAGGTATTGGGCGCCAGGTCCCAGGCCTCCTGCACCTCCCGGATGCGCTGGCCCGGTGGCAGCACCGTGATCGCGACGGCGCGCAGCTCGTCATCCGGGCCGGGTTCGGCGACGACGCCGAGCGAACTGCCGTTCGTGATCTCCGGCAGCGCCACCCGCCGCAATGCGACGACCGTCAGCGGCTCCGTCAGGGTCACCACGGCGCGGCCGCCGTCGCGGGTCGCGACGGTCAGCAGATTGCCTTCCCGCGTGACGATGGTGCCGCGCACCCGCGACGGAGCCGCGCCCTGCGCGCGTGCAGCGGTGAGCCGCGAGGCGGAAGCCCCGAGCAAGGCCCCGGCCCCGAGGGCGGCGCGACGGGTGAGGATCGGCATGGCTGTGGCCTCCGGTTATCCGCCGCGGCGGGCATTCGCCACTCGACATGGGCGTCTGGCGCCGGCCGCCAAGGGGCGGGGCACCATCAAGGTTGATCCTGAGCCTCCCATCCGCTAGCCCCTGCGCCGCAGATCGCCGCCCAGCGCATCCCGGAGACCTTTCCCATGACTGCCGACCCCACGCTGCGCGAACCCGTCATTGGCCTGATCGGCGGTTCCGGCCTCTATGACATCGATGGGCTCGAGGAACGGGAATGGCGGCGCGTCGACACGCCCTGGGGCGAGCCCTCGGATGAGCTGCTGTTCGGCCGCCTCGCCGGCGTGCGCTGCGTCTTCCTGCCGCGCCACGGCCGCGGGCACCGCACCCCGCCTTCCGCGCTGAACTATCGCGCCAATATCGATGCGTTGAAGCGCAGCGGCGTCACCGAGATCATCTCGCTCAGCGCCGTCGGCTCCCTGCGGGAGGATCTGGCGCCGGGCCATTTCGTCATCGTCGACCAGTTCATCGACCGCACCTTCGCCCGCGAGAAGAGCTTCTTCGGCCCCGGCTGCGTCGCGCATGTGTCGGTCGCGCACCCGGTCTGCCCGCGCCTGGGCGATGCCCTGGAAGCGGCGGCGCGCGGCCTCTCGCTGCCGGTGACGCGTGGTGGCACCTACCTCGTCATGGAAGGCCCGCAGTTCAGCACCAAGGCGGAAAGCCTGCTCTACCGGAGCTGGGGCTGCAGCGTGATCGGCATGACCAACATGCCGGAGGCCAAGCTCGCCCGCGAGGCGGAGCTCTGCTACGCGACCGTCGCCATGGTCACCGATTTCGACTGCTGGCATCCCGACCATGACGCGGTGACGGTCGACCAGGTGGTGAAGGTGCTCTTCTCCAATGCCGACAATGCGCGATCGCTGGTGAAGGCGGTAATCCCGGCGCTCGGCGTGCCGCGCGGCCCCTGCCCGGCGGGCTGCGACCGCGCCCTGGAATACGCTGTCATCACCGCGCCGGAGAAGCGCGACCCGGCGTTGGTCGCAAAACTCGATGTTGTCGCAGGCCGCGTTCTGAACGCGGCCTGATATAGGGCCTCAGACGCCGGCGGCGTCATTTCTCGTCCTCAGGCGCCGGCGCCGGCATCCGCCGGCTTGGCTTGCGCGCCGTCAGGGCGCGCTGGCGACAACGGCCGGTCGCGCGCGGGGCCGCTTCGCGGCCCCGGAGCATCGGCTTCGCCTCGCTCCGCAGAAGCCAGTGGCGGCCTGCGGCCGCTTGGCTTTCGTCGCGCTGCCTGTCCTATCCCAGATGCTTGGCGAAGAAGCGCAGTGTCCGTTCCTGCGCGCGGTTGGCGTCGGCTTCCACGTAGCTGCCGCGCTGCTCGCAGCCGAAGCCGTGCCCGGCCTCCGGATAGACATAGACCTCGACATCCGGCTGCGCGGCGCGGATCGCCTGCACGTCGGTCATCGGGATCGATGCGTCCTTCTCCCCGAAATGGAGCTGCACCGGGCAGCGCGCCACCTCCTCCTTCGCCGCGGCGATGCCGCCGCCGTACCAGCCGACCGCGGCCGCGAAGGCGCTGCTGCGGGTGGCGCCATGCCAGGCGACGGTGCCGCCCCAGCAATAGCCGACGATGCCGCGCTTCACGCCCGCCGGCAGCGCCCCGGCGGCGGCCAGGATATCGAGCAGGGCGGCACCCTCGCTGACGCCGGCCCTGAGGTCGCGCCCGCGCTTCACGTCGGCGGGCTCGTAGCCGAGCTCGACGCCGCGCTCGACGCGGTCGAAGAGGGCGGGGCAGATCACCCGGTACCCTTCGGCGGCGAAGGAATCAGAAACCCGGCGCATATGGCTGTTCACGCCGAAGATCTCCTGCACGATGACCAGGGCGCGCTTGGCGTCCTCCGGCCCGGCCACATAGGCGCCGAGGCGGTGGCCATCGGCGGCGGTGAGTTCGGTCATCATGGTGCGCGTTCCCTTGCTTCCCTGGGCTACGGTATCCTCCCCCGATGGCCGAGATCGTCAACCTGAACCGTGTGAAGAAGGCGAAAGCCCGGGCGGAGGCGGAGAAGACCGCCGCGGCGAACCGGATCAAGCACGGCCGCACCAAGGCCGAACGCGCGAAGGACGCGGCGGAGGAAGCGCGGCGCCGCGCCCTGCTGGACGGCGCCAGGCTCGATCCGCCAGAGGACTGAACGAAGGCGTTAGACGTTGAAGCGGAACAGCATTACGTCGCCATCCTTCACGACGTATTCCTTGCCTTCCACCTTCATCTTGCCGGCTTCCTTGGCGCCCTGCTCGCCGCGATAGGCGATGTAGTCGTCATAGGCGATGGTCTCGGCGGCGATGAAGCCGCGCTCGAAATCGCCGTGGATCACGCCGGCGGCCTGCGGCGCCTTCATGCCCTTGGTGATCGTCCAAGCCCGCGCTTCCTTGGGCCCGCAGGTGAAATAGGTGATCAGGCCGAGCAGCCCGTAGCCGGCGCGGATGATGCGATCGAGCCCGCTGTCCTCGAGCCCGAGCGAGCTCAGGAACTCGACGCGGTCCTCGCCGCCCATCTGGCTGATCTCGGCCTCGATCGCCGCCGAGACGATCACCGCCCGGGCGCCCTCCGCCTCGGCGCGGGCGAAGACGCGGGCGGAATGGGCATTGCCGGTCGCGGCCTCGCTCTCGCCGACGTTGCAGACATAGAGCACCGGCTTGGTGGTCATGAGCTGCAGCTTCGCCGCTGCCGCCTCCTCACCCTTCGGCACCGCGGTGCGTGCCGGCCGGCCGGCCTGCAGCGCCGCCAGCATCGGCTCGATCAGCGTCATCTGCGCCGCCGCTTCCTTGTCGCCGCCGCGGGCGCGCTTGGTGAGTCCGACCGCGCGTTTCTCCAGCCCGTCCAGGTCGGCGAGCATCAACTCGGTCTCGACTGTCTCGGCGTCGCGGATCGGGTCGACGCTGCCCTCGACATGGGTGATGTCGCCATCCTCGAAGCAGCGCAGCACATGGACGATCGCGTCCACCTCCCGGATATTCGCCAGGAACTGGTTGCCGAGGCCCTCGCCCTTCGACGCGCCGCGCACCAGCCCCGCGATGTCGACGAATTCCAGGCTGGTCGGCACCGTCTTCTGGCTGCGCCCGATCTCGGTCAGCTTGTCGAGGCGCGGATCCGGCACCGCGACGCGGCCGACATTCGGCTCGATGGTGCAGAAGGGGTAGTTCGCCGCCTGCGCCGCGGCCGTCTGGGTCAGCGCGTTGAAGAGCGTGGACTTGCCGACATTCGGCAGCCCCACGATGCCGCAGTTGAAGCCCATCTCACTCCGCTCCTTCGAGTGCCGCGGCGATCGCCTGCGCCATGCTCTCCGCCGCCACACGGGCAGAGGCGTCGTCCGACCGGAAGGCCAGCGCCGCGGCGCGCAACAGCGGCGCGACGGCGGCGGCGTTCATGCCCATGCGCTTGGCCACGTCGCGAATACGCGCGACCCTGGCCGCGTCGTCCGCCATCGCCATGGCCTCCGCCGCTTCCAGCGCCAGCGCGGCGCGGGCGGCGGCCTCGGCCACCGTGCCCATGGCGCCTCGGGTGCGGCGGACATCGCCCGCCTCGCCACCCGGCAGCGGCACCAGCGCATTGCGCAGTGCGGCGGCCGCGGTGGCCAGCGCCTCCGCTTCCCGCACCAGGCCGGCGGCCAGCGCCGCGGCGCCCAGCGCCAGGCTCTCGGGGCCGGGGCCACCGAAGGCGAAATCGTCGTCTTCCATCACTTCGGCTCCTGCGTGAGTAAGGCGACGCGCGTCATGAAATCCTCGGGCTTGCCGGATGCGAGCAGGGGCGCGGCGTCGGCGACGGCATCCAGCAACGGCTCCACCCAGGTGTCCACCTTGGCGAAATTGCCGAGCACGTGCCCGTGCACCTTCTCCTTCATGCCGGGATGCCCGATGCCGAGCCGGACCCGCCAGTAATCGGGCGTACCGAGCGCGCGCTGCATGTCGCGCAGGCCATTATGCCCCGCGACCCCGCCGCCCATCTTCACCCGCACCTTGCCGGGTGCGAGGTCGAGCTCGTCATGGAAGGCCCAGATGTCGGCGGGCGCGATCTTGTGGAAGGCGGCGGCCGGCTGCACGGAATCGCCCGAGCCGTTCATGTAGGTCTGCGGCTTCAGCGCCAGGATCTTCACCCCGCCGATGCTGCCTTCGGCGATCTCGCCCTTGTAGCGCTTGCGCCAGGGGCCGAAGCCGTGCCGGCGGGCGATGGCGTCGATCGCCATGAAACCGATATTATGGCGCTGCCGTGCGTGCTCGGCGCCCGGATTGCCCAAGCCGACCCAGAGCAGCACCGGCAGTGTTCCTTCGAGCAAAGCCCCGGCGCGTCGCCGCGCCGGGGCATGTCACGTCACTTCTTCTTGGCGGCCGGGGCGGGGGCCGCGGCCTTGCCGCCGGCCTTCTGCTTGGTCGCCTCGGGCACTTCCGGCGCGGCCGGGGCCACGATCTCAGCCTCGGTGGTCGGCGGCGCGATGGTCGCGACCACGAAGTCGCGGTCGGCGATCGTCGGCTTGGTGCCGAAGGCGTCCTTCACCGAGGACCAGCGCAGGCTGTCGCCGATCCCGGTGGCACCGAGGTCGATCTCGAACCGCTCCGGCACCGCGTCGGGGTCGGCATAGACCTCGAGCTCGCGGCGCACGACGTTCAGCACGCCGCCGGCCTTGAGGCCCGGGGCGCTCGCCTCGTTCTCGAAATGCACGGGGACCTTGACGCGGATGCGCGCGCCGGGCGCCAGGCGCTGGAAGTCCACATGGATCGGTCGGTCGGTGACCGGGTGGAACTGCACGTCGCGCATCAGGGTGCGCACCGCGGCGCCGCCCTTCACCGCGACCTCATAAAGGTGCGACTGCCAGCCGCCCTTCTGCAGTTCCTTCATGATGTCGCGCGGGTCGAGGGCGACCAGCGTCGCCTCCTGCTTCGCGCCGTAGATGACGGCGGGCACCAGCCCACCACGCCGGGTCGCACGCGCCGCCCCCTTACCGGCCCGCTCGCGCGCCTCGGCCTCGATCCGGATCGTCTGGACCATGCCAAAACTCCTTCGGGTTGTGTGTGCCGCCGCAATGTTGCGGAAACGGCAAGCGCCGGCCTCCAGGGGTGCCGGCGCAGGCCGGGTGCATAGGCGAAGCCGGCCCCGGATGCAACCGCATGCCGCTTGACCCGGTAACGGGGCGGTCCCGTAACATGTCGGATGCCCTTCGAACAAATGGCCCTCCTCTTCGGAATCGTCGTCGTGGGCGGCTGGGTACTGGGTATCGCGGGCTTCATCCGGGCCGGGCGGGCGCTGCGGCTGGCCGATGCCGCGGCCGCGGAACTGGGCCGGCTACGGGCAGAGCTCGCGGTGCTGCGCACCGGCGCCCCGGCCCCGCCGCCGGCCGTGCCGGAGCCCGAGACCCCACCGCCAGAGCCGGTTCCGGATGCCGCGCCGGCCGAGGCCGCCGCTGAGCCGGCCCCGGTCGAGATGGCGGAGGCGGTCGCCACGGCACCGGCGGAGCCCCTGCCGGATGTCCCGGCACCCCCGCCCGCCCCACCCGGCAAGAGCCTGGAGGAGGTGCTGGCCCTCAACTGGGGCGTCTGGCTCGGCGCCGGGGCGTTGCTGCTCGCCGGTCTCTTCCTGATCCGCTACGCGGTCGAGGAGGGCTGGCTCGGCCCCGCTGCCCGCACCACGCTCGCGGCGCTGCTCGGCCTGGCGCTGATCATGGCGGGCGAATGGCTCGCCCGCCGCCCGCCGCGCGGCAGCCTGCCGGACCACGCGCCGGCCGCACTCGCCGCCGGCGGCGTCTCGATCCTGTTCGGGGCGGCCTATGCGGCCGCCAGCCTCTATGCGCTGCTGCCGCCCATCCTCGGCTTCGCCGCCATGGCGCTGGCCGCCTTGGCCGGGCTGCTGCTGTCGCTGCGGCGGGGGCAGCTCGTCGCCGCCATCGGGCTGGTCGGCGCCTTCGCCTCGCCGATGCTGGTCGAGACCCCGAACCCCTCCGCCTTCGGCCTCTTCGCCTATCTGCTGGCGGTGACCGGAGCGGCCATGGCCGTGGTGCGCGCCACCGCCTGGGGCTGGCTCGGCTGGGCCGCCAGCCTGTTTGGCGCGATCTACGTCATCGGCGGCAGCCTGAGCGACGTCACCGGGCTGGAAGCCTGGGCGCCGGCGCTGTTTGTGCCGCTCGCGGTCGCGCTGCACCTGGCGCTGCTGCCGGGCGTGGCGCTGGACACGCCGCTCGGGCGGCTGCTGGCGCATCTGCCGGTGATCGCGCTCGGGCTCGCGCTGATGCCGGCCGTGCTGGGCTACGCCATCTTGCCGGCGCCGGTCGGCCTGCTGCTGCTCTCGCCCGTCGTGCTGCTGCGGGTGCGGGCGGAGCCGCGCCTGGCCTGGCTGCCGGCGCTCGCGGCCGGGCTCGGGCTGATCGCGCTGCATCTCTGGGCCGTGCCCAGCTGGGTTGCGACCGCCGAAGCGGTGATCGCCGGTGGCTCGGTGCAGGCGGTGTTCCCGGGCGCGCTCGCGCCGGAGGTGCTGCATCCCTACCTCTCCGTCGCCTTGGCGCTCGCGCTGTTGCACTTGCTCGCCGGGCTGTGGCTGGAGGCGCGGGCACCACATGGCCTGCGCTTCGCAGGGCTCGCCGCCGCGGTGCCGCTGCTGGCGTTGGCCATCGCCTATGGGCGGGTGCGCGGCTTCGCGGTGGATCAGGGCTGGGCCGCGGTGGCACTGTTGCTGGCCGCGATCCTCACCGCCGCCGCCGCACGGGCCGGACGCCAGGACGCGCCGCTCCGCGCCGGTGCGCATGCGGCCGGCGCCACCGCGGCGCTGGCGCTGATGGCCGCGATGCTGCTGCGGGAGCATTGGCTCAGCCTCGCCGTCTCGCTGCTGCTGCCGCCGCTCGCCGTCATTGCCCAGCGCAGCGGGCTGCGCGCGCTGCGCGGGATCGCACTCGCGGTGGCTACCGTTGTGCTGGTGCGGCTGCTGCTGAATGAAGCGGTGCTGGGCTACGGCTTCGGCACGGCGCCGGTGCTGAACGCGCTCTGGCTCGCCTATGGCGTGCCGGCGCTGGCCTTCTGGATGGCGGCGGCGATCTTCCGCCGCGACGGCGGCGAAGACATGACGGTGTCGGCGCTGGAAGCCGGAGCCGTCGCTCTGACCACCGGCCTGGTGATGCTGCAGATCCGGCACGCGTCGCACGGCGGCGCGCTGGACAGCGGCGCCTGGCCCTTCCTGGAGGCCGCCCTGCAGGTCAGCGCCCTGGCGCTGCTCGCCGGCGCCGCGCTGCTGCTCGCGCGCCAGGGGCGGCAGGCCATGGGATGGGCGTGGCGGGTGCTCGGCGTCCTGGCGATGGTGTTCGGCATCGTGTTGTTGGTGATCAATCCCTGGTTCGAACCGGCGCCGGTCGGCGCGACGCCGATCGTCAACGCGCTGCTGCCGGCCTATCTGCTGCCCGGCCTGCTCGCGGGCATCGCCGTCGTGTGGCTGCCCGAGGTCGCGGCCCGCCCAGCACTGCGGCGGCTGCTCGGGCTCTATGCGCTGGCGGCGGTCTTCGCCTTCATCACCCTCTCGGTGCGCCACGCCTTCCAGGGCAGCCTGCTCGCCAAGGGCACGGCGGAGGAAGCGGAGCTCTACAGCTACTCGGGCGCCTGGATCCTGTTCGGCGCCGCGTTGATCTGGGGCGGCATCCGCGCCGCCTCCGGCGTGCTGCGGCAGGCCGGGCTGCTGCTGATCGCGCTGGCGACGCTGAAGGTGTTCGTCGTGGACATGGACGCGCTGGTCGGCCTCTGGCGCGTGCTGTCCTTCCTGGGCCTCGGCCTGGCGCTGATCGGCCTCGGGGCGGTGTACCGGCGCTTCGTGGTAAGGCGTGATCCCGGAGAGGGCGCCGCCCTCTCGAGATCTCTCCCGCCAGCAGCAGATGCTCCTGGCGGGTGAGGTCCGGGGAGGGCGAAGCCCTTCCCGGGGACGGCGCCTCACCCCAAGGACGCCGGTTCCACCGCCCAGACCGCGCCGCCATTCGCGGGGGGGGCGCACCAGATCGGCAGGGCGTTCGGCGTGCGGACGTTGGGCTCGTGGCCGAAGGCCAGGCGCAGCGCGCGGAACAGCGCGCCATGGGCCACGACCAGCACCGGCGCCGGCAGGGCCGTCGCGCGGTTGATGGCGGCGACCGCGCGCGCCAGCAGCCCGCGGAAGGTCTCGGCACCATCCGGCGTGAACCCGCCTGCGATCCAGTCGTCGTACCAGTCGCCCATTGGCTGGCCTTCCTCGGTGCCGAAGGAGACCTCCATCAGGTCGTCATCGGTCGAGAGCGGCAGATGCAGCGCCTGGTTCACGATCTCCGCCGTGCGCAGCGCGCGCGACAGCGGGGAGGAGACGATGGTGGCGATGCCGCGCCCCTTCAGTGCTGCCGCGGCGCGCTCCGCCTGCAGCAGCCCGACCTCGTTCAGCGGAATGTCGGTCCGCCCCTGGGAACGGCCCTCGGCGTTCCAGTCCGTCTCGCCGTGGCGGAGGAACCAGAAGGGGATCGGGTTGAGGCGCGGCATCATCAGGCAGCGAGCCCTTCCTGTTCGAGGGCGCGCTTCACCGCCGGGCGCGCCAGCATGCGCTGGAGATGGGCTGCGAGGCGCGGCGGCAAGGTCATGCCGGAGCGCTTGGCCGCCCAGTACTCGACGAAGAACAGCGCCGCGTCCGCCACCGAATAGCCGGAGGGCAGCACCCAGTCGCCTTCGTTCCAATGCGCGTCGACCAGCGAGAAATACTTATCCGCGGCGGCCTTGCCGGTCTCGACGACCTTCGGGATGTCGGCCTCGGTCGGCGTGAAGTTGGCCGGCCGGAACTGGCGGGTGAAGCCATAGGGATGGATGGTGCCGGTGAAATAGGCCATCGCCTCGCCGGCGCGGATCTCGCCCTCCAGATCCGTGGGGATCAGCTTGGCATCCGGATTGGTCTTGGCGAGCCAGGTGGCGATGACCGGGAATTCAGTGAGCACCGAGCCGTCCTCGCGCCGCAGCGCCGGGACCTTCGACTTCGGGTTCACGCTCATGTAGTCGGGCTTGTACTGCGCCCCTTCCTTCATGTTGACCAGCGACAGCTCGTAGGGCTTGCCGATCTCTTCCAGGACGATGTGGATGCCGACCGAACAGGCGCCGGGCGAGTAGTAGAGCGTGTTGGGCATGGGGGATCCTCCGCGACGCGGAGGACGCTAGACCGGTTTCGCGCCGGCGGCCATCCGGCGGCAGCCGCTGCCCCAGGTCCTCAGCAGAACAGGGAGGAAACGCTGGTCTCGTCGCTGATGCGCTTCATCGCCTCGGCGAGCAGGGGCGCGATGGTGAGCTGGCGGATGTTGCGGGACACGCGCACCGCTTCGGTCGCCATGATGCTGTCGGTGACCGTCATGTTCTCGATCGGCGCCGCGCCGATGCGCGCGACCGCGCCGCCCGAGAAGACGCCGTGGGTCACGTAGACGCCGGCGGACTTGGCGCCGTTCTTCAGGAGCGCCTCGGCGGCGTTGCAGAGGGTGCCGCCGGAATCGACGATATCGTCTACCAGCAGGCAGTGCCGGCCCTCGACCTCGCCGATCACGTTCATGACCTCGGAGACGCCGGCCCGGGGGCGGCGCTTGTCGACGATCGCGAGATCGACATTGAGGCGGCTGGCGATGGCGCGGGCGCGGACCACGCCGCCGACATCCGGGGAGACGATCATCAGCTCCCGCCCGGCATAGCGTTCCTGGATGTCGCGGGAGAAGAGCGGCGCCGAGAAGAGGTTGTCCACGGGGATGTCGAAGAAGCCCTGGATCTGGGCGGCGTGCAGATCCATGGTCAGCACGCGGTTGGCGCCGGCGGCGGTGATCAGGTTCGCGACCAGCTTGGCGCTGATCGGCGTGCGGCTGCCCGATTTCCGGTCCTGCCGGGCATAGCCGTAATAGGGGATCACCGCGGTGATGCGCCGCGCCGAGGCGCGCTTCAGCGCATCGAGGGTGATCAGCAGCTCCATCAGGTTGTCGTTCGCCGGGAAGCAGGTGCTCTGGATGACGAAGACGTCCTCGCCGCGCACGTTCTCATGGATCTCGACGAAGACCTCCATGTCGGCGAAGCGGCGGACGGAGGCATTGGTCAGCGGCAGGTGCAGCGCGGCGGCGACCGCCTCGGCCAGGGGGCGGTTGCTGTTGCAGGCCACGATCTTCATGCGGGAAGGCTCCGTCGCCGGCGGGAGGGGAGGGATGCGGGGCGCCGGGTCCATAGCAACGTGACCGAATTGTGTAAATCATGGGCCGGGCCATGTCCCGCGGGAATGAGCTATCCGTTCCTTGCATGAACGCGAAGCGCTTGCATGAACGGGGCGAACATGGCGAAGTCGTTCCGCCTGCGGGAGAAATGGCCATGCTGCGCCGCGCCGTCCTTGCCGCCCTGTTGCTGCCCGTGCTGCCGCGCCCGGCGGCCGCGCAGACCACGCAGTTCCGTGATGCGCAGGGGCGCGTCACCGGCCGCGCCGAAACCCGGGGGACCACCACGACCTACTACGATCCCCAGGGGCGGATGCTCGGCCGCAGCGAACGCAGCGGCGGGATCACCCGCCACTATGACGCCCAGGGCCGCGGCCTTGGCCGCAGCGAGGAGCGGGGCGGCGCCACCTACACCTATGATGCCCAGAACCGCGGCACCGGGCGCGCCGAGCGGCGCGGCGGTACCATCACCCGCTACGACGCCCAGGGACGCAGCACGGAGCGCGCCGAGCGGCGGGGCGGCACTACCACCTATTACGACGCGCAAGGGCGCAGCACCGGCCGCGCCGACGGCCCGGCGCAGCCCTTCGGCCGCTGATGCGCCTACCGCCGCCCGAGCGCATGGCGCGGATCGCGCTGATCGCCGCCGCCATCGCGGCGGTGGTGCAGGTGGTCGTCGCCCTCTCCGGCTGATCTCTTGCCGCTGAGCCGGCGGGCCGCCAGTCTTCGCATGACGCGGGAGGAACAGCGGATGCGGGTCGGCGTGATCGGAATGGGCAGCATGGGCATGGGCGCCGCGCTCAGCCTGCTGCGCGCGGGGCAGGACGTGACCGGCTGCGACATGCGGGAGGCGGCGCGGGCGGAGTTCGCGGCCGCCGGCGGCCGTGCCGTGGCCAGCCCCGATGCCCTGCCCGAAGGCACGGAGGCGCTGGTCGTGCTGGTGGTCAATGCGCAGCAGACCGAAGCCGCGCTGTTCGGGGAAGCGGGCGCCGCGCCGCGCCTGGCGCCCGGCGCGGTGGTCCTCTCCTCGGCCACCATGGCGCCCGACGCGGCACGGGCGCTGGCGGCGAAGGCCGAGGCGGCGGGGTTCCTCTGGCTCGACGCGCCGGTCTCGGGCGGCGCGGTCAAGGCGCGCGAGGGCGCGATGACGGTGATGGCGAGCGGCAGTGAAGCCGCCTTCGCCGCGGCGCAGCCGGTGCTGGATGCGATCGCCACCAAGGTCTGGCGGCTGGGCGACCAGGTCGGCATCGGCGCCACGGTGAAGGTGGTGCATCAGCTCCTCGCCGGCGTGCATATCGCGGTGGCGGCGGAGGCGATGGCGCTCGGCATCCGGGCCGGCGCCGATCCCCGCCAGCTCTATGAGGTGGTGACGAGTGCTGCCGGCAATTCCTGGATGTTCGAGAACCGCATGGCCCGGGTGCTCGAGGGCGATGACGCCCCGCGCAGCGCCGTCGAGATCTTCGTCAAGGATCTCGGCCTGGTCACCGATATGGCGCGCTCGCTCGATTTCCCGGTGCCGCTGGCGGCGCAGGCGCAGCAGCTCTTCACCGCCGCGCGCGGCATGGGCCAGGGCGGGCGCGACGACGGCTTCGTGATCCGCGTCTGGCAAACCCTGACGGGGATCAAATTACCCGGCGAGGGCTGATTCCACAGCCGCGGCGATGGAGAACAGCGCCGCGTCGCCGCCATGCTCGCCCATCAGCATCAGCCCGACCGGCGCTTCCCCCGGTGCGTTGCAGGGCAGGCTGATCGCGCAGCGGTCGAGGAAATTGGCGACCGAGGTGTTGCGCAGCAGCAGCATGTTGATGCGATTGTAGTCCGCCTCCTGCTCCACCTCCGCGATGCGCGGCGGAATCAGTGGTACCGTCGGGCTGATCACCGCGTCGAAAGGCGCGGTGCGCGCCGCGACCGCGGCGATGATGCGGGCGCGGGCGGCGCGGAGCGCGATGTAGTCGGCCGCCGACATTGTCTCGCCGCGGCGGATGCGGGCGAGGATGCGCGGGTCGTAGCCATCCGCCTTCTCGGCGATCAGCGCCCTGTGCCAGGCCCAGGCTTCGCTGGCCGCGAAGCCGCCGGTGGCATTGGCGGCGGGGATCTCCGCAAGCTCCGGCAGGTCGAATTCGATGATGCGGACGCCGGCGGTGGCGAGCCGGGTCAAGGTGCGGGAAAAGACGGCGCCCACCGTCCCATCCATGCTGTCGGTCAGATAGGTGCCGCGGGGCAGGCCGAGCCTGAGCCCGGCGAGCGGCCGTGCGGCCGGCGGGGTGGGATCCTCGCCGCCCGCCATCAGCGCGTCGATCAGCGCGCAATCACCGACGCTCCGCGCCAGCGGCCCGATCGAATCGAGCGATCCCGACAGGGGCAGCACGCCATCGAGCGGCACCCGCTTCGCGGTCGGCTTCCAGCCGACCACGCCGTTGAGGGCCGCGGGGATGCGGCAGGACCCGCCGGTGTCGCTGCCGAGTGCGGCGAAGCCCATGTGGTCGGCGACCGCGACCCCGGCGCCGGCGGAGGACCCGCCCGGCAGCCGGCGCTTGGCGCGATCCCAGGGGCTCGCCGGCGTGCCGTAATGCGGGTTCACGCCGAGGCCGGAGAAGGCGAACTCCGTCATGTTGGTGCGGCCGAGCACTACCAGCCCGGCGCGGATCAGCCGCTGCAGGCAGGGCGCCGTCGCCTTCGCGGCCGACGTCCCGCGCAGCACGGCGGAGCCGGCGGTGGTGGTGTGCCCGGCCTCGTCGAACAGGTCCTTCACGCTGATCGGGATGCCAGCGAGGCGGGAGGGCGCGCGCCCGGCCTTGCGCAAAGCATCCACGGCGCGGGCGCTGGCGCGGGCGCCCTCGGCATGCACGGCGATGAAGGCGCGCTTGCCTTCCCCAGCCGGGTCGGCAATGCGCGTGAGGGCCTGATCGACCAGCGCCTCGGCGGTGGTGTTGCCTTGGGCGAGGGCTTTGGCGGCGGCGGCAATGGTGTTCAGGGGCACGGCAGGGCTTCCAAACTTAGGCCACGAAAGCTGACGGTGCCGTGTGCAGGCGTCAACGCCAAGGATGTTTGACAGCCGGTCGCGCGGCCATGCAGGCTCATCCGCAGAACGAATTCCTGGGGAGGATCTGCATGCGGCTGGCATCGCGTCTCTGCGCCGCCATCGCGCTCTTGCTCGGCTGGGCGGCGACGCCGGCGACCGCGCAGGAATGGCGGGGCTGGAACATCCATCCGCCGGACTACCCGGTCTCCCGCGGCATGGACCGGTTTGCCGAGCTGGTGGCGCAGCGCACCAGCAACCGCATCCGGCTCCGCACCTACCACTCCGCCCAGCTCGGCCAGCAGGACGAGGCGATCCAGCAGATGCGGCTGGGATCGATCGACTTTGCCGAGTTCAACCTTTCGCCCTTCAACAACCTGGTCCCGTCGACCCAGGTCGTGACCTTGCCCTTCCTGTTCCGGAACGTGGCGCATCTGCACGCGGTGATGGACGGGCCGGTCGGCGACGCGATCGCGCGGGATGTCGAGGCGATCGGCATCGTGCCGCTGGCCTGGTACGACGCGGGCGCGCGCAGCATCTACACGCGGCGTCCGGTGCGGACGATCGAGGATATGCGCGGCCTCAAGATCCGGGTGCAGACCTCGGATCTCTGGATCGACCTGATGCGCGCGATGGGCGCCAACCCGACGCCGTTGCCCTTCGGCGAGGTCTTCACCAGCCTGCAATCCGGGGTCATCGATGGCGCCGAGAACAACTGGCCCTCCTATGAGAGTACCCGGCATTTCGAGGTGGCGCGCTACTACACCACGACGGAGCATTCCAACGTACCGGAGGTGCTGGCCGTCTCCCGCACCCGATGGCAGCGGCTGAACGAGGCGGATCGCGCCATCCTGCGCACCGCGGCGCGCGAGAGCGCGGCCTACCAGCGCGAGCTCTGGGCCGAACGCGAGCGCCTCTCCCGTGAGCGGGTGGTCGCGGCCGGGGCGCAGGTGATCGAAATCACCGACCGCGAGCCCTGGGCGCGGCTGATGGAGCCGGTCTATGCCCGCTACGCCGCCGATCCGCGCCTGGCGGAGCTGGTGCGCCGGATCCGTGAGACCCGGTGAGGGGGCTGTCCCGGGCGCTCGATCTGGTCTCGGGCGCGGTGATCGCGGTGGCTGGCGTGGCGCTGGTCGCGCTGGTCGCGATGATGGGCTGGGCGGTGTTCGGCCGCTATGTGATGAACGATACCCCGACCTGGGTGGAGCGCGGCGCGACGCTGACCATCGTCGCGATCGCGCTGCCGGTCGCGGCCGTCGGCGTGCGGGAGCGCTTCCATCTCTCGGTCCTCGGCATCCGGGAAAGCCTGCCCCGCGCCTGGCAGCGCTGGATCGCGATCGGCTGCGACCTCGCGGTCGGCGCCTTCGGCCTGGGGATGGCGGTCTGGGGCCATGAGCTCGTCGCCATGGTCGCGCCCTTCAAGGTGCCGTTGCTCGGCATCTCCCAAGCCTGGACCTACTGGCCGCTGGTGTTGAGCGGCGGGCTGACCGCGGTCTTCGCTCTGGAGCAGGTGGTGCTCGGCCTGATCAGGACCGAAGGCCCGGAACAGCGCGGCGTCACCGCCGCCTTCTTGGAGTAGTGCGGCGTGGAGATCGGACTGCTGATCCTGTTCGGGATCTTCGTCATCGGTGTGGCGGCAGGCGTGCCGGTCGCCTTCGTGCTCGGCATCGCGGCGCTCGTCGGCTTCCTCTACGAAGGCGTGAACCCGGCGGTCGCCTTCCAGCAGATGACCGCGGGGATGAGCATCTTCTCGCTGCTCGCCATCCCCTTCTTCATCTTCGCCGGCGAGATCATGCTGCATGGCGGCATCGCGCGCCGCCTGGTCGCGCTCGCCTCCGCCTGCGTCGGCTGGATGCGCGGCGGGCTCGGCATGGTCGACGTCTCCACCTCGATGCTGTTCGGGGGCATCTCCGGCAGCGCGGTGGCGGACACCTCGGCCACCGGGACGATCCTGATTCCGGCCATGAAGGCGAAGGGCTACGGCGTCGACTACGCGGTCAGCCTGACCGTCACCTCCTCGATCGCCGGCATCCTGATCCCGCCTTCGCACAACATGATCCTTTATTCGCTCGCGGCGGGTGGCGGTATCTCGGTCTCGGCGCTGTTCATCGCGGGCATCGTGCCGGGCATCATGATGTGCCTCTTCCTCGGCATCGCCGCCTATGTCGTGGCTGTCAGGCGCGGCTATCCGGCGGAAGCCTTCCAGGGCTTCCGACACCTGCTCTGCACCATGGTGGATGCGATCCCCGGCCTCTTCACCGCCTTCATCATCCTGGGCGGCGTGCTGTCCGGCGTCTTCACTGTGACCGAGAGCGCCGCCTTCGGTGCGATCTGGGCGGTGCTCGTCACCCTGCTCGTCTATCGCAACCTGAGCTGGGCGGATTTCAAGGTGGCGGTGGCGGCGAGCGTCAGGACCACGGCGGTGGTCTTCCTGCTGGTCGGCACCGCGACCGCCTTCGCCTATCTGCTGGCGCTCTACCAGTTCGCGGACATCCTGACGCGGGGGATGCTGGCGATCAGCGACAACCCGATCGTCATCCTGCTGCTGATCAACCTGGCGCTGCTCTTCCTCGGCTGCGTGATGGACATGGCGGCGCTGATCCTGATCACGACGCCGATCTTCCTGCCGGTGGTGACCGCGATCGGCATGGATCCCGTGCAGTTCGGCATGGTGATGATGATGAATCTCGGCCTCGGCCTGACCACGCCGCCGGTCGGCGCCGTGCTCTTCGTCGGCTGCGCGATCGGGCGCATCCCGATCGAAGCGGTAATGCGGACGATCTGGCCCTTCTACGGCGCCATCCTGGTCGCGCTGATGCTGACGACCTATTGGCCGGCGATGTCGCTGACCTTGCCGCGGTGGCTGCTGGACTATGGTGCCGGCTAGAGAAGATCCTGTTCAGGCGTACTCGCCTGAACAGGTGAAGATGCTCACTTAAACCGCTCTAACCAACGGCTCCCGCTAGCCGCGGATAATTCTTGCGCGCCGATTGTCGAAAGCGCCGGCCCTTCCCCGACATTGGCATGACGGGACAGGGTGTCCCGGACACCGAGGCGGAGTTTCCGATGCGCTGCATGATGCTGATCCACCACGACGAAGCCGCGCTCGCCAAGGCGCCGCCATCGCTCTGGGGCGACTACGCCGCTTTCAATGAGGCGATCGCGAAGGCAGGCATCTCGTTTCAACCAGGCAACCGGCTCCAGCCGAGCTCGGCGGCAAGCACCGTCCGCGTCGCCGGCGACAAGACCGCCGTCCTCGACGGGCCCTATGCCGATACCAAGGAGCAGCTCGCCGGCTACTTCATGATCGATGTGCCGGACCTCGACCAGGCGATCGCCTGGGCGGCGCGTTGCCCGAGCGCTCGCCATGGCAGCATCGAGATCCGCCCCCTCGCTCCGGCCTGAGGTGCCGGTGGAGACAGGCGAGGCCAGGCGAGCTGCCGAGCGGATTGCGCGCGAAAGCTTCGGCCGGCTCGTCGCCTTCCTCGCCGCGCGGACGAGGGACCTGGCGGCCGCCGAGGATGCGCTGTCGGAGGCCTTCGCCGCGGCGCTTCGCCAATGGCCCGAGAGCGGCGTTCCCGAAAGCCCCGCCGCCTGGCTCCTCACCGTCGCGCGGCGGCGCGGCGCCGATGCCGCGCGGCGACGCGCCGTCGAGACCTGCGGTGCGGGCCGCGTCGCGCTGATGGCCGAGGAGCTGGAGGCGGCGGCATCGTCGCCCGAGGCGATCCCCGACCGCCGCCTCGCCCTCATGTTCGCCGGCGCGCATCCGGCGATCGACCGCGGAATGCGCGCGCCGCTGATCCTCCAGGCCGTGCTCGGCCTCACGGCCATGGAGCTCGCGGCAGCATTCCTCGTGCCGCCCAAGGCCATGGGCCAGCGGCTCGTCCGGGTGAAGAACCGCATCCGCGACACCGGCATCCCCTTTCGTGTGCCCGACCGTGAGGAGCTGCCGGAGCGGCTCGACGCCGTGCTGGAGGCGATCTACGCCGCCTATGCGCGGGGCTGGCACGAGCTCGATGGCGGCGCCCCGCGGCTCGCCGAGGAGGCGATCTGGCTCGGCCAGGTCGTGGTGGGGCTGCTCCCGGACGCGCCGGAGGCGAAGGGAATGCTGGCGCTGATGCTGTATGCCGAGGCCCGGCGTCCGGCGCGGCGGAGCGACGACGGGGCGTTCGTTCCGCTGGAGGAGCAAGACGTCGCCCGTTGGGATCGCGACGCGCTCGCCGCGGCGGAGCGGCTCCTGCGCGAGGCGAGCGCGGCCGGGCCGAGCGGCCGCTATCAGATCGAGGCAGCGATCCAGTCGGCCCATGTCGCGCGGCGGCTCGGCGGCGCAGCGACCTGGCCGGCGATCGTCGCCCTCTACGATCACCTTCTCGCGCTGACGGGCTCGCCGGTTGTGGCACTCAACCGTGCGGTCGCCCTCGCGGAGACGGACGGCCCCGGCGCGGCGCTCGCCGCGCTCGACCCGCTCGCAGCCGACGAACGGCTGGCCGGCTATCAGCCCTACTGGGCCGCGCGCGGCGCTCTCCTCGCCCGCGCCGGCCGGACGACCGAGGCGCGGGAGGCGCTGACGCTGGCACTCGGCCTCGCCGACGATCCCGCCGTGCGGGCCCATCTCCGCGCGCGGCTCGAAATGCTGCCGGAAGCTGTCGATGAGAGCAGATCGCCGGAGGGCGGAATCGCTCGGAGGCTTGGATCTGCTCCCCAAAACAATGGGCTGGAGCATGATGCGTGAGCGTATGCGAGCGCCTCATGCTCCAAGGAGCTGTGCCGTTCAGTGGCGCTGCAGGAAATCCAGCACCGCGCGGTTGAACTCCTCCGGCCGCTCCATGGCCACGGAATGGCCGGCATCGGAAATGGCGACGACCTCCGCCTGAGGCAGATGCCGGATCCATCGTGCCATGAGCGTCGGCGGTGCCAGCAGATCGGCGCCGGCGGTGATGGCGAGCATCGGCAGGCGGATGCCGGTGATCTTGGCGAAGGTGTTCGGCGTGCGCAGCGGCTGGGCGGGCGCGTCCTTCTGGCGCGCCGCCTCCTGGGCATGGCTCCAGGCTGCGACCTGTTCGGGATGGATCGCGCGGAAGGAAGGGCTGATCTCCCGGAACGGCTCCGGCAATTGCGCGAAGCCGGGAAAGGCGATGTTCCGGGTGAGCTGCTGCATCTCGGGCTCGCTGAAGGCGCCGGTGCTCGCCGCGACGATCAGGCTGCGCAGCCGCTCCTGACGCCAGGCGGCATAGTCCAGCGCCACGAAGCCGCCGCCGGCGATGCCAAGCAGATGGAAGCCCGGCAGCCGCAGATGCTCCACGAGAGCATCCAGATCCTCCGCCACGCTGCCCGGCTGCGGGCCGGTCACGGGGTCGGCGATGCTGCCGCCCCAGCCGCGCCGGTCGAAGGCGATCACCCGGTAGCCGGCGGCCGCGAAGGCGTCGAACTGCGGCGCCCAACTCGCGCTCGTGCCGGTATTGGCGTGCAGCAGCACCAGGGGCACGCCGTCCCCGCCGGAATCGCGGTAGCGCAGGCGAACACCCGGCAGTTCGGCCGACCGTGGTTCAGTCATCGTTGTCGGGCCCGCCCCGCTGGCGGCGCTGGCAAGAGCGAGGCCGGCCAGCCCCAGCAAAGGGCGGCGGGGAGAGGGCATCGCCATGGTGTTCCCTTTCCATGCGGTCCCCGGTCCCGCTCAGAGCATCGCCAGCGACCGCTTGCGCTTCGGCGGCGGGAAGCCGGCATCGAGCTCCGCGAGGTCGGCGGGCGAGAGCAGGATCTCGCCCGCCGCGGCGTTCTCCCGCACATGCTTGGGGTCGCTGGCCTTCGGGATGGCGATGACGCCGCCGGCGCGCAGCGTGAAGGCGAGCGCGATCTGGGCGGGGCTGCGGTGCTGGCGCGTCGCGACGGCGAGGACCGCCGGGTTCTTCAGCATCCGCCCGCCCTGGCCGACCGGGGAATAGGCCATCACCGGCATGCGGTGCTGCGCGCAGAAGGGCAGCAGGTCGAACTCCACGCCGCGATGCTCCAGGCTGTAGAGCACCTGGTCGGTCGCGCAGTCCGGCAGCGCGTCTCCGAGTTCCTTGAGGTCGTCCACATCGAGGTTGGAGACGCCCCAGCGGCGGATCTTGCCGGCGCGCTTCAGCGCCTCGAAACCCGCGACGGTCTCGGCCAGCGGCACGCCGCCGCGCCAGTGCAGCAGATAGAGGTCGATGGTCTCGATCCGCATCCGCGCCAGGCTGCGCTCGCAGGCGGATGCCACGCCGCGGCGGGACGCATTATGCGGATAGACCTTGCTGACGATGAAGGCCTCGTCGCGCCGGCCGGCGATGGCGTCGCCCACCACCTCCTCGGCGCCGCCTTCCGCATACATCTCCGCGGTGTCGATCAGGGTCATGCCGAGGTCGAGGCCGAGGCGCAGCGCATCCGCCTCCCGCTTCCGGTCGGCGGCCTTCTCGCCCATGTACCAGGTCCCCTGGCCGAGGGCCGGAACCGCGGTGCCGTCGGCGAAGGCGATGCGCGGGATCATGGGAGCCTCCGTTGGAATGGGCAGGGCGGCGGAGGTTCAGAAGCCGACCTGGTCGCCGCCTTTGAGGGCCAGCATCTGCCGCGCCTCGGCCGGCGTCGCGACCTCGAGGGAGAGTTCCTCCAGGATGCGGCGGATCTTGGAAACCTGCTGCGCGTTCGACGTCGCCGCCTGGCCCTTGCCGATCCAGAGGCTGTCCTCCAGCCCGACCCGGACATTGCCGCCGAGCATGCCGGCCATGGTGACGAACGGCATCTGGTGGCGGCCCGCGGCCAGCACCGACCAGACGTAGTCGCGACCGAACAGGCGGTCCGCGGTCTCCTTCATGAACATCAGATTCCGCGGCTCGGCGCCGATGCCGCCGAGGATGCCGAAGATCGTCTGGGTGAAGAGCGGCGGCTCCACCACCTTGCGGTCCAGCATATGGGCCAGGTTGTAGAGGTGGCCGACATCGTAGCACTCGAACTCGAAGCGGGTGCCGTGGCCCTTGCCCAGCCGCTCCACGATCTGCTCGATGTCCTGGAAGGTGTTGCGGAAGATGTAGTTGGTGGTGCCCTCCAGATAGGGCCGCTCCCACTCATGCTTGAACTGCTTCACCCGCGCCGCGCTGGGCGCGATGTTGAAGTTCATGCTGCCCATGTTGAGGGAGCACATCTCGGGCTTGGCCAGCAGCGGCGCCGCCAGCCGCTCATCCAGGGTCATGCCGAGGCCGCCGCCGGTGGTGATGTTGATCACCGCGTCGGTCGATTGCTTGATTACCGGCAGGAACTGCATGAACACCGCCGGATCGGGTGTCGGGCGGCCGTCGATCGGATCGCGCGCATGCAGATGGATGATGGAGGCACCGGCCTCGGCCGCAGCGATCGACTGCTCCGCGATCTGCTGCGGCGTGATCGGCAGGTGGTCGCTCATCGAGGGCGTGTGGATCGCGCCGGTCACGGCGCAGGTGATGATGACCTTGGACATCGCGTTTCTCCTCGTTGGGCCGATCCTGCCGCCCCGCGGTCGCCGGGGCAACCGCTCCGCATGCCGGGGCGAGCGATACCGAGATCAGGCTCCGTTGGGGAAAATCCGGGAAATGCTGCCCACGATCACGAAGACCTGGACCGCATTATACAGCATGCCGCCCCAGTGAAGGCGGCGCAGGCGGCGCACCGCCGCGGCATCGCCGGCGTCCCGAACGCGAAGCTCCGCGTCCATCCTCGACAGGAACCAGCGCCGCGCGCCGATCGCGAGGGCCGCGACGACACCGATACCGATGGCAACCAGCGGCCGGCTCGCCAGGAGGAAGGCCATCACCGCGACGCCGCACGTCGCGCTCACAGTCAAGAAATAGACGTTGAAGAGCCCACGCAACATCCAGGTGACAATCGGATCGCTCAGCGGCCTCAGCAGGAAGGTCGGCGACGCCAGGAGGAAGTACAGCATGGGGAAAATCAGGATGATGGTGGTGAGGAGTGCAAAGCTGTTGGTCGTCATGGCGCGCCCGCGTCCCTTCCCGGCACACGGATCGTGGCATATCGGGCTGGCCCTTGCACCATCGGCCTTGCAACGAGCCCGGCGACGAGAGCCAGTTTCAAACGGAGGCGCTACCGCATTCCAGGCCGCGCCGCCCTCGCCTAACCTGTCGGGCTGATCGTCACGAAAAGGGGATGAGCGTGCGAATCCTGGTACTCGGCGCGGGCGCGCTCGGCGGCTATTTCGGGGCGCGGCTGATCGAGGGTGGCGCGGAGGTCGCTTTCCTGGTGCGCGAAGGCCGCGCGGCGCAGCTCGCGGCGCGCGGCCTCGTCGTCGAAAGCCCCTTCGGCGGCTTCGCCCGCCCGGTTGCCGCGCTGATGGCAGCCGAGCCCGGCTGGGATGCGGTGCTGCTGAGCTGCAAGGCCTATGACCTCGATGCCGCGATTGCCGCGATCCGCCCGGCTGTGGATGAGCGCACGGCGATCTTGCCGGTGCTGAACGGGCTCGGCCATGTCGAGCGGCTGGCGCGGGCCTTCGGTGCCGACCGCGTGCTCGGCGGGCTCGCGAAGATCCAGGCGACGCTGGCGCCGGACGGCACCGTGAAGCACCTGAACGACTGGCGGTACATCACCTTCGGCGAGGCCAGCGGCACCATGACGCCGCGGGTCGAGGCGCTACGGGCCGCCTTCGACGCGGCACCGGGCGTGGTGGCGGAGGCGGTGCCGGACGTGATGGCGCGCATGTGGGAGAAGCTGGTCCACCTCGGCACCAGCGCTGTTGCGACGGTGCTGATGCGGGCCAATGTCGGCGAGATCGCGCGCGCCCCGGGCGGTATCGCACTGATGCAGTCACTCCTGGAGCGGAACATGGCGATCGCCGCCCATCACGGCCATCCCGTGCGCGACGGGTTCGAGGCCGAGTACCGCCGCATCTTCAGCGACACCGGGAGCCAATACGCCACCTCCATGCTGCGCGACCTGGAGGCGGGTGGGCGCATCGAATCCGACCAGATCCTCGGCTTCCTGCTGGAGGCGGCGCGCCGTGCCGGCGTGCCGGACGCGCTGCACGAGGCGGCCTTCGTCAGCGCGAAAGCCTATGAGCAGCGGCGTGAGGCCGGGCGGCTGCCGCGCTGAGGCCGCCCGGGCGGACCTTGGTCTATCGGAAGACCGGCCCTTCTTCCCCGCTGTCCGGGGGCGGCGGCGGCGCCTCGATGCGCACGCTCGCCGGATCGACGCCGGTGCCCGGCTGCAGGAAGTAGGTCACGCTCTGCGGCCAGAGGATGACGACGAGCACGAGGATGAGCTGCAGCCCGACCCAGGGCAGCGCCCCCCAATAGATGTCGGAGGTGCGCACCGTCTTCGGCGCGATGCCGCGCAGGTAGAACAGCGCGAAGCCGAAGGGCGGGTGCATGAAGCTGGTCTGCATGTTCACGCAGAGCAGCACGCCGAACCAGACGAGGTCGACGCCGAGCGCGGTCGCGGCCGGCGCCAGCAGCGGCACGATGATGAAGGCGATCTCGAAGAAATCGAGGAAGAAGGCCAGGAAGAAGATGAAGATGTTGACGAAGATCAGGAAGCCGGTCTGGCCGCCCGGCAAATGCGACAGCAGGTGTTCCAGCCAGCGGCCACCATCGACGCCCTGGAACACCAGGCTGAACACCGTGGCGCCGATCAGGATGAAGATCACCATGGCGGTGATGCGCATGGTGCTGCCCATCGCCTGGCGCAGCAGCGGCCAGGTGAAGCGGCGGTTGATGATCGCGAGCAGGATCGCCCCGACCACGCCCATCGCCCCTGCCTCGGTCGGCGTCGCGAGGCCCATGAAGATGGTGCCGAGCACGGTGAAGATCAGCACGACCGAAGGCACCATGCCCTTCAGCACGCGCCAGTAGAGCGGCCAGCCGCGCGGCCCCAAGGCCTCATCCGGCAGCGGCGGCACCTTGTGGGGGGCGACGATGCTGACGATCGCGATGAAGCCGAGGAACAGCAGCACCTGCAGGACCGAGGGACCGATGGCGCCGGCATACATGTCGCCCACGCTGCGATCGAGCTGGCTGCCCAGCACGATCAGCACCAGCGAGGGCGGGATCACCTGGGTGATGGTGCCGGAGGCCGCGATCACGCCGGTCGCGATGCGCATGTCGTAGCCGTAGCGCATCATGATCGGCAGCGAGATCATGCCCATCGCGATGACCGATGCCGCGACCGTGCCGGTGATCGCGCCCAGCACCGCCCCCACGATGATGACCGCATAGGCGAGCCCGCCCGGGATCTTGCCGAAGAGCTGCCCGGTGCCCTCCAGCAGGTCCTCGGCCAGGCCGCAGCGTTCGAGAATCGCGCCCATCAGGGTGAAGAAGGGCACCGAGAGCAGCAGCTCGTTCGACAGGATGCCGAAGGTGCGCAGCGGCAGGTTGCCGAGATAGGCCGTGGTGAAGAAGCCGAGCTCGATCGACAGGAAGCCGAAGAACAGCCCGACGGCGGCGAGCGAGAAGGCGACCGGGAATCCGATCAGCAGGAACAGCACCAGCCCGCCGAACATCAGCGGCGGCATGACCTCGAGCGTCAGCATCGGTTGGTGGAACTCAGAGTCTGTTTCGGAATGGCGCGGCGGCGAACTGGCGAGGCATTTTTCGCTCCTGTCGTGTCGGGTGACGCAGCCGATGCTGGTTGCATCGGCGAGGAAGCCGGCGCGGCAGGGGCGGAAAAGGCCCGCCAGATCGCCCCGCGACCATTTCGAGACAGACTCTCATTGTTCGGGGCGGGTGTATTCGGTGAAGACCTGGACGCCACCGGGATCGATCCCGCGCAGCACGGCGATGCGCTTGATCAGCTCCGAGACGCCCTGGGCGAGGACCAGGAAGAAGCCCAGCGGCATCATCAGCTTCACCGGCCAGCGGATCAGCCCGCCGGCATCGGAGGATGTCTCGCCGCGCAGGAAGCTGTCGAGGAAGAAGGGCCAGGTCATCCAGGCGAGCAGCGCCATGGCCGGCAGCAGGAAGACGAGCAGGCCGAGGATGTCGATCCAGAGCCGGGTGCGCGGCCCGACCCAGCCATAGAGCAGGTCCACCCGCACATGTTCATTGCGAAACAAGGTGTAGGAGGCGCCGAGCATGACCATGCCGGCGAAGAGGTACCACTGCGCTTCCAGGAGCGCGTTCGAGGACCAGGACACGCCATAGCGCACGAAGGCATTGCCGGCGCTGACGGCGCAGGCGGCGAGCACCAGCCAATCCGCGACTCGCCCGAAACGTTCATTCACCGCGTCCACGGCGCGGCTGAAGGCCAGGAAAGGAGACATGGGCGGCGTTCCTAGCGGTGCCCCGCTTCAATGGAAAGTGAGTGTTTCGCCAGGATGGCGGTCCCCGGCCCTCGCGGCCCGGGGTGGGAGGGGATAGGCTCGAAGCGTGCCTCGCGAGTCTCATCCCGCGCCATGCTGACGGCGCTCGCCCTTCTTCTCGCCGCCATGCTGCTGCTCGGGCTGCTTGCCCCGCTGGCGGCGGCGACGGTCCTGGGCGCGCGACTGCTGTATACAGGCACCGCCGCGGGCGCCATCGGCTTCGCCCTGGTGGCATTGGCGGCGCTGCTCGGCGGCGGCGCGGAGGCGGCGCCGCTGCCGGTCGGGCCGCCCTGGGCGCCGGCGCTGTTGGCGCTGGACGGGCTTTCGGCCTGGTTTCTGTTGATCCTGGGAATCACCGGCACCGCATCCTCCCTGGCAGCACTCGGGCATGCGGTGGGGCCGCAGCCGGCCCGGGTGCTGGTGCCCTGGCCGCTTTTCCTGGGCGGCATGGGCCTGACGCTGGCCGCCGCCGACGGCTTCACCCTGCTGCTCGGCTTCGAGGCGATGTCGCTCGCCTCCTGGGCCCTGGTCGCGGCCGATCACGACCGGGCGGAGAACCGGGAGGCGGCGCGGCTCTATCTGGCCTTCGCGGTGGTCTCGGCCGCCTGCCTGATCCCGGCGGTCGGCCTGTTGGCGGCGGGGCCGCGCGATTTCGCCTTCGCCGCGCTGCGTGACAGCCCGCCGGACGGGTGGCGCGCGGTCGCGGTGCTGGCCCTGGCGCTGGCCGGCGCCGGCGCCAAGGCCGGCCTCGCACCGCTCCATGCCTGGCTGCCGCTCGCGCATCCGGCGGCGCCAAGCCATGTCTCGGCGGTGATGTCGGGCGCCATGACCAAGGTCGCGCTCTATGTGCTGTGCCGCATCCTGTTCGACCTCTGCGGGCCGGCGCAGCCCTTGTGGTGGGGCCTGCCACTGCTGGCGCTGGGCGCCGCCTCCGCCCTGATCGGCGCATTGCGCGCCAATCTGGAGGGCGACACCAAGACCCTGCTCGCCTGCTCCACCATCGAGAATGTCGGGCTGGTGACCATCGGGCTCGGGCTGGCGCTGGCCTTCCGCGGCGCCGACCTGGCGCCGCTGGCGGCACTCGCCGCAGGCGCCGCCTTGCTGCACGCGCTGAACCACAGCGTCTTCAAGACGCTGCTGTTCCTCGGCGCCGGGGAGGTGCTGCAGGCGGCGCTGTCGCGCCGGCTCGACCGGCTGGGCGGGCTGATCCGGGGCATGCCCTGGACGGCGGGTGCGGTGCTGGTCGGCGTCGGCGCCGCGGCCGCGCTGCCCCCCCTCTCGGGCTTCGCCTCGGAATGGCTGCTGCTGCAAGCGCTGCTGGCCGGCTGGCGGATCGGGGAATTCGGGGTCCAGATCAGCGTCGCCGCGGCGACGGCGGTCGCCGCACTGGCGGCGGCGCTGGCGGCGGCCGCCATGGTGCGGTTCTTCGGCCTGGCCTTCCTCGGCCGCCCACGCACGCCGCGCGCTGCGGGTGCCACTGAGCATGGCGGCCCGGCCCGGGTGGCGCTGGTCGGGCTCGCGGCACTGACGGTCCTCTTCGGGCTGCTGCCGGGACCGCTGCTGGATCTCGGCGCCGAGGCGGTACGGCTGCTCTCCGGCGGCGCCTTGGCGACGCGCTGGCAGGTGACCGGACTCAGCGCTGGCGATGGGGTGGCGCGTTACCTGCCGCTCGCGGTCGCGCTGCTCCTGGCCTTGCTGGTGGCGGGGCTGGCGCTCGGGCTCAGGCGGCGCAGCCCGCCGGGAGTGGTGCTGGGACCGGCCTGGGCCTGCGGCTTCATCGCGCCGCCGCCGCATCTGCCGCTCGGCGATCCCGCGACCCAACCCTCTGCCGCCGGGCTCGCGCAGCCCCTTGGCCGCATGCTCGGCGGCGCGGTGCTGGCCGCGGAGGAGCGGGTGACCATGCCCGATCCCGGCGAGACCGCGCCGGCGCGCATCGAATCGGGGTTCCGCGACCCGTCCTTCCCCTGGCTGCTGCAGCCCGTCGCGCGGCTGCGCGACGCCTTGGCCACCCGCGCCGAGCGGCTGCGCGACCTCGGCATCCGGCAATGCCTGATGCTGACCTTCGGGCTGCTGGTGCTGCTGCTGGCGCTGGTCGCGATGCTGGAGCGGCAGTGATGCAGGCCTTCATCGGCATCCTGACCCAGCTCCTGCACGCGGCGCTGATCCTGATCGCGGCACCGCTGTTGACCGGCCTCGTGCGCCTCCTCAAGGCGCGGCTGATGGGGCGGCGCGGACCGCATCCGCTGCAGCCCTGGCACGACCTACGCAAATTGCTGCTGAAGCGGCCGGTGGTGGCGGAGACGGCCTCTGCCGTCACCATCTTTGCCCCCTGGGTGGCCGTCGGTGCCGCCATGCTGGCGGCGCTGCTGGTGCCTTCCTTCGCCCGCGGCATGGCGCTGGCGCCGATCGCCGACCTGATCCTGATCGCCGGGTTGCTGGCGCTCGGCCGGATAGCCATGGCGCTCGCGGGGCTCGATGCCGGCACGCCCTTCGGCGGCCTCGGCGCCGCGCGCGAGATGGCCTTCGCCGCCTTCGCCGAGCCGGCGCTGATCCTCGCGACCCTGAGCTTCGCGATCATCGCCGGCAACACCAACCTCGATGCCATCGCCGGCGCCTTCCAGGACGGCGCGGTCGGCGTGCGCGTCTCGCTGGCGTTGTCGCTGCTGGTGCTGCTGGCCGTCGCGGTCGCCGAGAATGCCCGCATCCCGGTCGACAACCCCGCGACGCATCTGGAGCTCACCATGGTGCATGAGGCGATGATCCTGGAGGCGAGCGGGCGGCATCTGGCGCTCTGGGACTATCAGGCCTCGCTGCGGCTGACGCTCTGGCTGGCGCTGATCGCCGCGCTCTTCCTGCCCTTTGGCCTGGCTGCCCCCGGGGCCGGGCCGCTCGCCTGGGCGCTCGGGCTCGCTGCCTTCCTGCTGAAGATGGGCGGGCTGGCGCTGGCACTCGCGGTGTTCGAGAGTGCCATCGCCAAGATGCGCGTCTTCCGGGTACCGGAATTTTTGGGCGCGGCGCTGCTGCTGGGGTTGCTGGCCGCGGTCTTCCTCTTCGTCTCCACGGGACTCGCCTGATGGCCCCGGCGATTCAGCTCTCCGCGCCGTTCGGCGCTCCGACCATCGCAGGGGCGGCATGACCTACGGCCAGCTCCCCTACGACATCGCCCACATGCTGGGCGGTGGCGTGCTGCTGTTCTCCTTCGTGCTGCTCTATCAGCGGCGCATCACCGCCGTCATCAACGCCTTCGCGATGCAGGGCGCGCTGGTCGCCTTCGCGGCCGCCTGGCAAGGCGTGACCCAGGACGCAGCCGGCCTCTTCCTCACCGCCGCCATCGCCTTCGGCGCCAAAGCGGTCGCCATCCCGCTGGTGCTGCGCGCCATGGTGCGGCGCCTCGACCTCGAACGCGGGGTGGAGACGGCGCTCGGCATCGGGCCGTCGATGATCGCGGGCGTCGGACTGGTCGGGCTCGCGATCCTGGTGGTGCTGCCGGCGACCACCGGCGTGCATGCGCTGGCGCGCGAGGACCTGGCGCTGTCGCTGTCCGTCGTTCTGCTCGGCATGCTCATGATGATCACGCGTCGCAACGTCATCGGCCAGGTGATCGGGCTGATGAGCCTGGAGAACGGGCTGCTGCTGGCCGCGATCGGCGCCGCCGGCATGCCGCTGGTGGTGGAGCTCTCGACCGCGGCGCTGGTGCTGGTGCTCGCGATCGTCGCTGCCGTCATCGCGCTCGAGATGCGCGAGCGGCTGCAGAGCCTCGACACCCACGCCCTCCAGGACCATCGCGGGGAGCAGGGCTGATGCCGCTGCCCTGGATCATCGTCTTCCTGCCCTGGGCGGGCGCCATCCTGCTGGCGCTGCTGCCGCGCGCCCGCCTGGCGGCCCTGGTCAATATCGGCATCTCGTCGGTGTCGCTGCTGCTGGCGCTGGCACTGCCCTTCGATGATTTCGGCCCTTCGGGCTGGACGCATCTCGATCCGCTGAACCTGCCGCTGCTGCTGGTCGGCGCCTTCGTCGGCCTGACCACGGCCATCTACTCGGCCGCGACGCTGGAGGCGGAGGCGCTCGACGCTCTCGGCCAGCGCGCCTACCACGCCGCCTTCCAGGGCTTCATGGGTGCCCAGGCGCTGGCGCTGCTCGCCGACAATCTCGGCGTGATGTGGGTGGCGATCGAGATCGCGACCGTCGCGACCGTGCTGATGGTCGCGATCCATCGCACGCCCGCCGCGATCGAGGCGGCGTGGAAGTTCTTCGTGCTCTGCGGCGTCGGCATCGCATTGGCGCTGCTCGGCACCATCCTGCTCTATCTCGCGGCCCAGCCGGTGCTGGGGGAGGAAGGGCTGTCCTGGCGGGCGCTGCTGGGCGCGGCCGGCCGGATGGACGCCAACCTGCTGAACCTCGCCTTCGTCTTCCTGCTGGTCGGCTACGGCACCAAGGCGGGATTGGTGCCGCTGCATTCCTGGCTGCCCGATGCCCATGCCGAAGGGCCGACCGCGATCTCCGCCGTGCTCTCCGGCCTGCTGCTGAACGCGGCGCTGCATGCGGTGCTGCGGACCAAGTCGATCATCGGCGCCAATCCCGACGCCCTGCCGACCGGGCCTTTCCTGATGGCGCTCGGCCTCGCCTCCCTGCTGCTGGCCGCGCTCGCCCTCTGGCGGCGGGCGGATGCGCGGCGGCTCTTTGCCTGGAGCAGCATCGAGCATATGGGCCTCGCGGCTTTCGCCTTCGGGGTCGGCGGCGCCGCGACCCTCGCCGGGCTGCTGCACATGATCGGGCATTCGCTGATCAAGAGCGCGATCTTCTTCGGCATCGGCCAGGCGGCGGCGCTGAAGGGCAGCCAGAAGATGCGCGCGATCGGTGGGCTCGCGGCCTCCCACCCCTGGCTCGGCTGGGGGCTGGCGCTGGCGATCGCGGGCATCGGGGGGCTGCCGCCCTTCCTGCTCTTCGCCTCCGAGTTCCAGATGGTGGCCGAGACGATCGGCGCACATCCCTGGGCGGTGCTGCCGCTCGGCCTCGGCATCGTGACCGCGGCGGCGGCGCTGATCGCGGCGCTGCAATCCCTCTGCTTCGGGGCGCCGACGCCGGATGCGGGGCTGGTGCCCGGGCCCGCCGCGATGGTCGCGGGCATCGCGCCGCTGTGGCTGCACCTGGCGGTCGCGGCCTGGCTGGCGCTGGCGATGCCGGGGGCGATCGCCACCTTGCTGCGCGATGCCGCGGGGTTGATCCGATGAGCGGCGCCGCCTCCACGCTGATTCTCCGGGCCGCGCCGCAGGAAGGCGGCCGCGCCCTGCTGACCGAAGCCGCCTGGGATGCGCTGCCGGCGGCGCTGGCCGCGGAGCCTGACCTCGCTTTGCTGGCGCTCTGGGCGGAGCCCGGCCTGGTGCACGCCGCCTTCCTGCGGGAGGCTGATGCGGCGCTGCTGCTCGCTTCCGTGCCGGCGACCGAGGGGCATTACGCGGCGCTGTCGCCCGTGCGCCCCGGCGCCATCCGGTTCGAGCGGATGATCCGCGACCTCTGGGGCCTGACGGCCCGCGATGCCACCGATCTCAGGCCCTGGCTGGACCATGGGCGCTGGCCGGTGACCGGGCCGCTCTCGGCGCGGCCGGCGCCGAACACCGCGCCGCCGCCGCAGCCGGAATTCCTGCCGGCCGAGGGCGAAGGGGTGCACCAAATCCCGGTCGGCCCCATCCATGCCGGCGTCATCGAGCCCGGGCATTTCCGCTTCCACGTCCTGGGCGAGACGGTGGTGCGGCTGGAGGCGCGGCTGGGCTATGCCCACAAGGGCAGCTTGGCGCTGATGCTCGGCCGTTCCCCCCGCGCCGCGGCGCGTTACGCGTCGCGGCTCTCCGGCGATTCCACTGTCGCCCATTCCTGGGCCTTCGCGCGCGCCGCCGAACAGGCGCTGGCGGTCGAGGTGCCGCCGCGCGCCGTGCATCTGCGCGCTGTCATGGCCGAGCTGGAGCGCATCCACAACCACCTGAACGACTGGGGCTTCGTCTGCAATGACGCCGCCTTCGCCTTTCCCCACGCGCGCTGCGCGATCCTGCGTGAAGGCGTGCTGCGCGCCGCTCGCATCGCCTTCGGCCACCGGCTGATGATGGATGCCGTGCTGCCGGGCGGCGTCGCCCTCGACATCGCCGAAGCCGGGCCGGCCGCGATCCACGCCGCGCTCGATGCCGTGGCGGAGGAACTGCCGTCGCTGCTCCGCATCTATGACAGCCACGCCAGCCTGCAGGACCGCGTGGTCGGCACCGGCCATACCGCGCCGGTGCTGGTCGCGCGCTTCGCCGCCGGCGGCCATGTCGGCCGCGCCGCCGGCCGCGGCTTCGACGCAAGGCGGGCGCTGCCCTATGCGCCCTATGACGCGCTGCCGCCGGAGGTCCCGGTCTTCGAGGCCGGCGATGTCGACGCGCGGGTCAGGGTGCGTATCGCGGAGCTCGGCTGCTCGATCGACCTGGTGCGGGCGCTGCTGGCGGGCCTGCCGTCGGGCGAGATCTCGGTGCCGCTGCCGCAGCGCGCGGGGGAGGGTGTGGCGCTGGTCGAAGGCTTCCGCGGCGAATGCCTGCACTGGCTGCGGCTGGACGATGGCGGACTGATCCGCGCCGCCTTCATGCGCGATCCCTCCTGGCTGCAATGGCCGCTGCTGGAGGCCGCGATCCGCGACAACATCGTGGCCGACTTCCCTCTCTGCAACAAAAGCTTCAATGCGAGCTATTCGGGGGTAGACCTCTGATGCTGTGGCCGAAGCTCGCGCGCAACCTCCTGGGACGGCCGGTCACCGCGGCGGCGCCCGCGGTCTCCGATGAGGCGGTGGCGGCGCTGGTCGCCCGGCTGGAAGGCGCGGCGCGCGCCCGGCTCGGGCGCAGCCTGGCGATCCGGGCGGTCGATTGCGGGAGCTGCAATGGCTGCGAGCTGGAGCTGAATGCGCTGCAGAACCCGGTGCATGACCTGGAACGCTTCGGGCTGCGCTTCGTCGCCTCCCCCCGGCACGCCGATGTGCTGATGCTGACCGGCCCGCTGACCCGCAACATGCGGGAGGCGCTGGAGCATGCCTATGCGGCGACGCCGGATCCGAAATGGGTGGTCGCGGTGGGCGACTGTGCCGTGGATGGCGGGGTGTTCAAAGGCAGCTATGCCGTCGAGGGGGGCGCGGGCGCCGCGGTGCCGGTCGACCTGATCATCCCCGGCTGCCCGCCGGCGCCGGAGCAGCTCCTGGCCGGGCTGCTCAGCCTGCTCGAGGCCGAGACCGAAACCCCGCGCGCGAGTTCATGAAAATAGGGCCGGTCGGAGTGAACCGACCGGCCCTGAGGCCATCCCTGAGGAGGCCAGTCGAGCGACGGCTTGCCGGGAATGAGCCGCCGCAACACCGACACTCTGGGCGCCTCCGCCTGTCGGCGCCGTGGTGCCCAGCTTAAACTGCTGCAACCTCCATCACGGCATCTGGACCAGGCCGGAACGATCAGATGAGGCAGAGCTCCGCGAGCGCCGCCCGCAGCTTCGGCGGCAGCGCCTCCAGCCCCTCGGCCGCGCCGCCGGCCTCGGCAACGTCGGGCGGCGCATCCTCCGGCTTCAGGTAGCGCCAGCCCTGGAAGGGCTTGGTCGGCCGTGCCGCAACCGGCACCAGCTCCGGGTCGAGCACCAGGGCCACGCAGGGGGTGCCGTCATCCTCGGTATCGTCCTCGATCGCCAGGATGCGCTGGCGCACCCGGACGAAGCCGCCGACCACCCAGTAGATGGACCCGCCATCGCAGACCTCGGTCGCGCGCTTCGGACCCATGCGCGTCCAGGCGCGCAGCGGCGGCTCACGCTTCAGCCGCGCCTGCTGCAGCGCAGCAAGCTGTGCGACGTCCTTCGGCCCGACGGAGAGTTTGATGAGGTGCAGCACGGCTTCGCCCATCTGATCCCGGTCCATCGAGTCGGGCAAGGGCCAGGCCAGCCTTCACGGCGGCTTAACCCAGGCCGCCATAGGGTCCGACGCGAAATAGAAGGGGGCGCACGCGATGCGGCTTTTCCTCAACCTGTCGGTCGGCCGCAAGCTGGGCTCGGTGGTCGTCCTATCATTCCTGCTGCTCGGCGGCCTGGTGTTCTTCGTGCAGACCAGTGCCTGGGACGTGTCCGCAAGGCAGGAGGTGCTGCAACAGCGCTCCAACCTCGGCGCTCGCCTGAGCGAGGCCGTCCTCGCGGCGGCGCAGGTCCGCACCGCGGAAAGCCAGCTCCGCGCCGCGCAGCGCCCCGAGGACCTGACCGCCGCGAACGAGGCCGGGCGCACCGCCGCGGAGAAGATGCAGCAGGAGCTCAACGCCGCGCTGCAGATGGCCGCCGAGCCCGCGCTCCGCGACGCCATCACCGCGGCCATGGCGCCGGCGCGCGACTACGGCGCTGCCCTGACCGAAATCGCGCAGCGCCGCGCCAGCATGCTCGAGCAGCGCGACGAGCGCTTCTTCCCCCGCTCGATCGACTACGACCGCGCCTATGAGGCCGCGGCCGGCGTGCTGGAATTCGAGGTTCGCGGCGAAGCGGGCGCCGATCTCAGGGCGCGCTTCACCGCCTACAACGTGGCGATGGGCGACCTCCGGATCGCGGTGCAGCGTTATCTGGCGACCGACGATACGCAGTCCGTCCAGCGCATCCGCCGTGCCACCTCCCAGGCCAACGTTCATCTGCGCGGCACGCTGTCGCAGATCCAGGACCAGCGTCTGCGCGAGCAGGTGGCGCGGGTCGGCGAGGCCTCGACCGGCCTGATCGAGGCGGCGAGTTCCATGGTGGAGACCAACCAGGCGGTCCGGACACTGGTGGATGAGCGTCTCGAGCCGGCCAACGCCGCGCTGCGCACGGCGATCCGCGGTGCCAATGCGGTGTCCGACGAGTTGATCGCGGCGGATCGCGTCTCGGTCGAGAAGGCGATGAGCGCCATGTCCATGGCGACCTTCGCGGTCGGCGGCGGCATCGCGCTGCTGCTGGTGCTGAGCGGCATCCTGATGGCCCGCACCGTGGGCGCGCCGCTGAAGCGGCTGGCGGCCGTGATCGCGGCGATCGCGCAGGGCAAGTCCGGCGTCGTGGTGCCGGACCGCAACCGCGGCGACGAGATCGGCGACATCGCCAATGCGGTCGAAGCGCTGCGCGGCGAGGTGGAGAAGGCCTTCTCGCAGCAGCAGATGCTGGAGCAGATGCCGACCGGCGTGATCCTGGCCGATCCGAACAACGACTTCCGCATCGGCTACATGAACGCCTCGGTGCGGGAGCTGCTTGGCAAGCTGGAAGAACACCTGTCGGTGCCGCTGGCCGAGCTCGAAGGCAAGAGCATCGACGTGCTGCACAAGGATCCGGCGCAGCAGCGCGCCATCCTCCAGGACCCGGACAAGCTGCCCTACCGTGGGCGGCTCCGAATCGGGCCGGAGACGATGGACCTGACCGCTTCCGCGATCCGCGACGCCCAGGGCGGCTATGCCGGCGCCATGATCGCCTGGCAGGTCTCGACCGAGAAGGCTCGCCTCGCCGACAGCTTCGAGGCGGAGATCGGCGCGGTGGTCGAAGCGGTGGCGACCTCGGCGAGCGAGATGCAGGCGGCCGCCCGCACCCTCGCCACCACCGCCGAGACCTCGGGGCAGGAGGCGGAAGCCGTCTCCCTCGCCTCCGGCGCCGCGAGCGGCGAAGTGCAGTCGGTCGCCGCGGCGGCCGAGGAGATGGCGCAGTCGGTCAGCGAGATCTCGCGCCGCGTCGCGGAGGCTGCCGAGGTGGCGACCCGCGCGGTGACCGAGGTGCGCGCGACCGACGAGACGGTGCGCGGCCTGTCCGAGGCCGCCGGGCGGATCGGCGATGTGGTGAAGCTGATCGGCGACATCGCCGGCCAGACCAACCTCCTCGCCCTGAACGCGACCATCGAGGCGGCGCGGGCCGGCGATGCCGGCAAGGGCTTCGCGGTCGTCGCCGGCGAGGTGAAGTCGCTGGCCAGCCAGACCGCGCGGGCGACCGAGGACATCGCCAGCCAGATCCAGCAGATGCAGTCGGCGACCGAACGCGCGGTCTCGGCGATCCGCGGCATCGGCTCGACGGTCGAACGCACCAATGAGATCGCGACGGCGATCGCCGCCGCGGTCGAGGAACAGGGCGCGACGACCACCGAGATCGCCCGCAGCGCCAGCCAGGTCGCCGCCGGCACCGACACCGTGGCCCAGCGCATCGAAGGCGTGCGCCACGGCGCCCAGGAAACCGGCCGCGCTGCAGGCTCGCTGCTCGGCGCCTCGGACGGCCTGGCCGGCCAGGCCACGCTGCTGCGCGAGAAGGCGGCGCACTTCCTGACGGCGGTGCGCGCCGCCTGAGGGTGTCCTCGGGGAGGGCGCTGCCCTCCCCGAACCCCACCCGCAAGGAGCCTGGAGGCTCCTTGACCTGCTTCACTTGGTGCCCTGATTGCGAAGGGGCGTCCGGCAGATCGCCGGACGCCCCTTCGCAATCAGGGCTCTAAAAATGATCCGGGTCGAGGGGCCTGTAGGCTCCTCGTGGGGAGGGTCCGGGAGGGGCAAAGCCCCTCCCGGGGCGCCCTCAAACGGCGCGTGCCATCGTCGGACGGGGCACTCCTTGCCGTAGCCGGCGGCGGCGCAGCCAGAACAGCAGGCCGGTCACCCAGAGGGTCGGCAGGGCGAGGCCTGCCAGCAGGGCCAGCAGTCGGCCGCTCAGGCCGAACAGCGCGCCGCTGTGCAGCCAGATCAGGTCCTTTTCCATCCGCGCGCCGAGTGGGCCATGGCCTTCGCCGAGCCGGCCGAGGATGGCGCCGCTGCCGGGGTCGATCCAGACCAGGCTGCGGGCGCGCAGCCGCGGGTCGCCGTCGATGCCGTGCAGCCCGACCTGCCAGGTGTTGCGACGGGGCGAGGGTGGTGAGAGGTAGCCGGCGGCGGCGCCGGGGATCGCGGCCTCGGCCAGGGCCTGGGCTTCGGTCGCACCGATCCGGGGCGGCCAGGTGAAGCGCTCCGCCGGGCCTGGCGGGCGCTCGCGGGTTTCGGTGACGAGGTTCACCACCGGCCGCACCACGCCGGGCAGGGCCAGCCAGACGCCGGTCGCGGCGATCACCAGCAGCACCGCCGCGGTCCAGGCGCCGGCGAGGTTGTGCAGGTCGAGGTAGAGGATCTGGCGCGGCCGGCGGCGCAGCCGCAGCAGGGCCGTGGCGCCCTCTTGCCGTGGCCACCAGAGATAGAGGCCGCTGCCGATCGAGAAGAGTGCGAGCAGGCCGGCGATGCCGACCAGTTCCTTCCCCCACCAGGGCCGCAGCAGCAGCACCGAATGCAGATCGTAGATCATCTGGGTGAGGGAGGCTTCGTAGTCGCGGGCACCGAGCACCCGGCCGGTCACCGGGTCGACATGCACCATCCAGCGTTCCTGTCCGTGGGCGCCGCGCCGGGTCTGGTTCACGGTCAGCACCGGCCAGACCGGGTCCGGCAGGCGGATGATGGAGACGCGGCCGCTGCGGTCCTGCGCGAGCGCAGCGGCCAGCGCATCCGCCGCGCCGTGCCGCGCCGGGCCTTCGCCGGGCGTGAAGAGCGATGGATTGAGCCAGGCGTCGATCTCGCGATGGAAAACGGTGACACTGCCGGTCAGTCCGATCAGCGCCATGACGGTGCCGGCGACGAGCCCGATCCAGCGATGCGCGATGCGCCAGGCGCGCTTCGCCTGCGCGCGGGGCGGGCTGGGCGCCGCGCCCATCAGAAGCTCAGCCGCAGTGAGGCGAGCACGGTGCGCGGCCCACCGGGGTAGTTCTCGGTCCGGCTCACCGGCGTCTCGATATAGCGGGCATCGGTCAGGTTGCGGACCGAGAGGGCGATCCGGGCGTGCTCGGTCACCGGGTAGCTCGCGGTCAGGTCCACCCGCGCATAGCTGCCGACCCGGAAGCTGTTGGCGAGATCGCCGGCGCGCCCGGAGACCAGGAAGACACCGCCGCCGAGCATCAGCCCCTGCAGCCGCCCTTCCTGGAATTCATAGGTGCTCCAGAGATTGCCGCTCCAGAGCGGCACGCCGGGCAGGCGCCGGCCGGAGGGGACGCTGCTATCCTCGGTCACCACCGCATCCGTGTAGGCGGCGCCGGCGAAGACGCGCCAGCCCGGCAGGATTTCGCCGGTGACGTCGAGCTCGACGCCGCGGGAGCGCTGCTCGCCGGTCTGGATCGAGAAGCCGCTGTTCACGGGGTCGCTGACCAGCACGTTCTGGCGGCGGATGTCGAAGACGGCGAGCGTCGCCGAGAGGCGCTCCGGCACCAGGTCGACGCGCATACCGGCTTCGTATTGCTGGCCGGTCTCCGGGTCGAAGGCGGTGCCGGCGAAGGAAGCGCCGAGCTGCGGCACGAAGGAGCGGCTCCAGCCCGCGAAGAAGGCGATGGTGTCGGTGGCCCGGAACAGGGCGCCGAAGCGCGGCGAGAAGGCATCGCCGCTGGCGGCCGAGGCCGCGTTGTTGTTCACCGTGCGCTGGTGGAAATTGTCGTAGCGCAGGCCGCCCAGCAGGATGAGACGGCCGCCGATGTCGAGCTGGTACTGGGCGAAGCCCGAGGTCATGTCGAGCACGTCGTTGCGCACCGTGCGCAGCGCCATGCGGGTCGGCTGCGCGCCGTAGCGCGGATCGAGGATGTCGATGGAGGCGAGGTTGCCCTGGAACAGCGCCAGGCTGCGCTTGCCGTGCAGGTATTCGATGCCGGCGGTGATGGCGTGCTGGACGATGCCGGTGCGGAACCGCGCGGTGGCATCCGCCAGCAGGTCGACGCTCTGCGCATTGTCGTCCTGGTCGGTGGCGCGCCGGGTCAGGGTGCGGCCATCGGCGGCGAGGGCGACCGGGTCGGCGCTGAAGCGGTGCGCGGACATCCAGTCGAAATGCGTGACCTGGCGCAGCGTGAGCCAGTCGGTCGCGTCATGCTCGATCCGCCAGTTCACATCGGTGCTGATGGCGCGGTTCCGCGACCAGGCCTCGCCATAGTAGCGGTCGCGACCCAGGCTGACGCCGGTGCCCTGGGCGACCAGGCCGCGGTCGAAAGGCGTGGTCTGGTCGAGGTAGCTGGCGCCGATGGTGACGCGGGTGCGGTCATTCGGCTGCCACAGCACGCTCGGCGCCAGGAAGGTGCGCTCGCTCCGCCGCATGACGTCGCGGAAGCCGTCGTCGCGCATCACCGCGCCGGTCAGCCGCGCCGCGAGGCCGGTGCCCTCGCCGAGGCCGCCGGTGACGTCGAATTCGCCGCGCTGGTAGCCGTAGCTGCCGACATCGAGGTTCACCGAGCCGACCGGGGTGAATTGCGGGCGGCGGGTGACGATGTTGATCAGGCCGCCGGGATCGCCGATGCCGTAGAGGACGGAGGCGGGGCCGCGCAGCACCTCCACCCGTTCGACATTCGCGAGGTCGCGAAAGCCGTTCGGGAAGCCCATCGCCGGGTTCAGCATCACGCCGTCGATGGCGTAGCTCTGGGTGCGGAAGCCGCGCAGGAAATAGGTCTCGCCGCGATTGCCGGAGGAGCCGGCCGGGCGCACACCGCTGACATTGCGCACCACCTCGTCGAGGGAGACCGCGTGCTGGTCGTCGATCACGTCGCGCGGCACCACGGCGATGGATTGCGGGGTGTCGCGCAGCGCGGTGTCGGTACGGGTGGCGGTGGCGGAACGGGTGGCGTTGTAGCCCCGGACGGGCCCGTCGGCCCGTTCGCCCTCGACCTGGATGGGCGCGAGCTCGAGCGGCGCGTCGGGCGCCGGCTGGGCGAGGGCCGAGGCGGCCAGCAGGGTTGCCGGCAGGGCCAGGGCGATTCGGTGAGACAACGGGAGGATCCGGAAGAAATTGCGAATTATTCGCAATTAACAGCGCGGCCTAGATCAGGCAATGCCGGCTTTTGTGCATTGCAATATCGTCATGAGCGCGGCGATGGCGGGCGGCCCGGCTCGCGATAGGTGAAGCCGGAGCCGGCGAGCGCCGCCTCCGCCACCGCCTCCGCCAGCAGATGGTGGCGGGGCGACAGGGCGCAGGCGGGATCGGTCGCAGCGGCATCGCCGGTCAGCGCGAAGGCCTGGCAGCGGCAGCCGCCCCAATCCTGCTCGGCGCGCGGGCAACCGCGGCAGGGGCCGGTCATCCAGGCGGTGCCGCGGAAGCGGTTGAAGGCCTCGCTCCCTTCCCAGATGGCGCTGAGGCCGTGGTCGCGGACATTCGGGAAATCGAAACCGGGCAGGCTTTCCGCCGCGTGGCAAGGCAGCGCGCGGCCGGCCGGCGAGACCGCCATTACCGCGCGGCCCCAGCCGCCCATGCAGGCCTTCGGCCGCTCGGCGTGGTAGTCGGGCACCACGTAATCGATGACGAGCCGGCCTTTCAGCCCTGCACGGGCTGCATCCACGACCGCGGTCGCGGCGTCGAGCTGGGCGCGGGTCGGCAGCAGCGCGTCGCGATTGGCGAGCGCCCAGCCGTAATACTGCACATGCGCGACCTCCATCCGCTGTGCGCCGAGCGCGAGCGCGAGGTCGATCAGTGCCGGCAGCCGGTCGAGGTTCTGGCGATGGACCACGGCGTTGAGCGTCAGCGGCAGCCCTGCCGCGCGGATCGCCGCGGCAGCGGCGAGCTTCTTCGCGTGCCCACCGGCCTGACCGCCGATGCGGTCGGCCGAGGCCGCCTCCGCGTCCTGCACCGAGAGCTGGACGTGATCGAGCCCGGCCTCCGCCAGCGCCTCGACGCGGGCGGCATCGAGGGTGACGCCCGCGGTGATAAGGTTGGTGTAGAGCCCCGCCTCCGCCGCGCCGCGCACCAGCGCGGGCAGGTCGCGGCGCAAGGTCGGCTCACCGCCCGAGAGATGGAGCTGCAGCACGCCGAGATCAGCGGCTTCGCGGAAGACGCGCAGCCAGGTTTCGGTGTCGAGCTCCTGCGCCAGCCGCGCCAGCTCCACGGGGTTGGAGCAGTAAGGGCAGCGCAGCGGGCAGCGATGGGTCAGTTCCGCCAGCAGGCCGAGCGGCGGATCGATGCTCATGTGACGATCACGCCCTTGTCGGCGAGCTCCTCCAGCATGGTCAGCACATCGGCCGCGATCTCGGTCCGCGGCGCATCATACTGCGCGGCCAGCATGTCGATCACCGCGCCGGCGCCGCGGGCGCCGTCCAGCAGCGCCAGCACCGCGAGCGCGGTCTCGTCAGGCACGAAGAGCCGCTCCGGCGCCAGCACCACGGTGCGGCCGCGCGCCGCGTCCTCCCGCAGCCTTACGCCGCGGGCGAGGCGCGGGATGCTGGCTTCGGTGATCACGTCGGTTCCGGCACGAAGGCGCCGGGCGGCGGCAGGCGCGGCGCCACATAGGCGAAATGCAGCGCATCGAGCTGGGCCCAGAGCAGGTCGCATTTGAAGCGCAGCGCCGCCATCACCGCCTCCTGCTGCTCCCGCGTGCGCGCGTGTTCCTTCACATAGGACAGCGCGAAGGCGACATCGACCGGCGCCTGGGTCAGGCGTGGCGTGAAATAGGCCAGCGTCTCCGCGGTGACGAAAGGATAGCTGCGCAGCATGCCGGAGACCCGCTGGCTGATGATGCTCGGGCTGAACATCTCGGTCAGCGAGGACGCGACCGCCTCCAGCACGCTGCGGTCGCGCACGAAATGCACATAGGCGTCGACGGCGAAGCGGGTCGCCGGCAGCAGCCCGGCCAGGGAGACGACATAGTCGCGGTCGAGGCCGAGGCCCTCGGTCAGCGCCAGCCAGCGCTCGACGCCGCCGGGGGCGTCGCCGCTGCCGTCATGGTCGATCAGGCGCCGGCGCCATTCGCGGCGGAGCTCCGTGGTTGGCAGCCGTGCCAGCAGAGTAGCGTCTTTCCGCGGGATCGAGGCCTGGTAGTAGTAGCGGTTGAGCGCCCAGGCCTGGACCTGGCCGCGGTCGAGCTGCCCACCATGCAGCAGGCGGTGGAAGGGGTGCAGGTTGTGGTAGCGCTCCTCCCCGATGGCGCGCAGCCGGGCCTCGAGTGCGTCGGGCGAAAGCAGTGGCGCGTCGCTCCGGAGGAGCGCGGGTGTCTCGCTCACAGGCTGATCTCCATGCCGTCCTCCGCGACCTCCCAGCCGGCCTCCGCGACGATGCGGCGCTCGGGGCTGTCGGCCAGCAGGATCGGGTTCGTGTTGTTGATATGGACCAGGATGCGGCGCCGGACCGGGATGTCGCGGAAGACGGCGAGGGTGCCCACCGGCCCATCGAGGCTCATATGTCCCATGCGCGCGCCGGTCTTGGGGCCGGCGCCGGCGGCGATCATCTCGTCATCGGCGAAGAGCGTTCCGTCGAAGAGCAGCGTATCGGCGCCGCGGATCCGATCGGCCAGTGCGGGCGTCATCGCGGCACAGCCGGGTATGAAGAGCAGCCTGGCGCCACCGGCCGAGAGCGCGAGGCCGATGGTCTCTCCGTCATCGGCGCGGCCGGGGTCGGCACCGTCCGGGCCTTCGGCGAAGAGCGGCACCTTGCCGGGTACGGCGAAGGCCTCCGCCGTGATGCCGAGCGGCACGCCATCGGCGTCGGCAATCGCGAAGGGGGTTTCCGCCGGGATCGTCCGGCGCGGGACGAGGGCCGGGTTCAGCGCGTTGAAGATGCCGTTGGCCGCAAGCACTTCCAACACCGGTGGCGCGCCGTAGAGCGCGAAAGGGTGCCGCTCGCGGAGCGTCAGCAACCCAGCGATGGTGTCGACCTCGCCGCCGGTCAGCACCACGGCGGCGAGCGGGCTGTTGCGGATGACGCCGGGGCGGGGGTGCAGAGCGGGTGTCGCTGCGATCTGCTGGCGCAGGTCGGGCGAGGCATTCACCAGCGCCCAGCGTTCACCATCGGCCGAAACGGCGAGCGCGCACTGGCTGCGCGGCGGCGCGGCGGGATCGCCGGCGCGGGCACGCAAGCAACCGGGGCCGGCGGAGTTCCATTGCGGAAACCCGCCACCCGCGCCGGCGCCGAGGATGATCGCGCGCAGCACGCCATTCTCCGCCGTTCGATCAGTGAGGCCGCCGTGGCCGGCGGCCCGGCCGGATCACTTCGTGCCGGCGCAGGCGTAGCAGTTGATTTCCATGGCCACCGACACTTCGGTGACGCGGGGCTTCTTCCAGGACAGGGTCTTCATTTTCGGCTCCCTGATCGGGTCGCGGGGCGCGTCCCTCTCGACTTCATACATTCGATGGTGCTGAGGGCCGGATCAAGGGGCGCGTTGCCGGCGGCGCGCTTATCGTCCTCTCATCACGGCATGGTGCGCCCGGAATCCGGAATGATCCGGTCGGGTATAGTATGCTGCGTTAAGCTTTCAAATTCAATGGCTTGGATGATCAGGCCGAATCCGGCGATGGCCCCGCCGCGGAGGTTGACGGGCTTTTCATCGGCCCGTGCCGCAACGCCATAGTTGCGCCTCGGTTTCCGTCTCAGAATCCGTGCACGGAGTCCGGACCGCCTCTGCAGCGACGGCCCCGACGGAACAAGGATGGCGATGATGACCCGCAAGATGACCGCAGCCGCTCTGTCAGGCCTTGCCCTGCTTGGCATCGCCGGCTGCACCAACCCCTATGATCCCGGCCAGCGTGCCGTGGGCGGCGCCCTGATCGGGGCCGGCAGCGGGGCTGCGATCGGCGGCATCGCCGGCGGCGGCCGTGGGGCCGCGGTCGGTGCCCTGATCGGTGGTGTCGGCGGCGCCGCGGTCGGCGCTGCGACAACGCCTGCTCCGGCCTATGGCTATGCCCAGCCTGCGCCCGTCTACGCCCAGCCCGCACCCGGCTATTACCGGCCGGCACCTGGCTATTACCAGCCTGCGCCCGGCTACTATCAGCCGGCACCTGGCTACTACGGCTACTGAGGCGCGCCGGGCGACTGGCGCGCCGGAGTAACCGGCATCTACCAGACCGGCGGGCCGGGAGCAGCTTCCGCGCCCGTACGGTGCAATCGCTTCAGCCCTTGGCTTGGCGGCTATCCGCACCGGTGAGGTGATTCCACGACCGGGATCTGCTCTAAGGGCGCCTCGTCCGCCATCGGAGGGTTTGGCCATGGGCTATCGGGTCGCGGTCGTCGGCGCCACCGGCGCGGTGGGGCGGGAGATCATCAAGACATTGGCGGAGCGCGAATTCCCGGTGCGGGAGATCATCGCGCTGGCCTCCGGGCGCTCGGTCGGGCAGCAGATCTCCTTTGGCGAGGATACCGTGCTGACGGTCAAGGCGCTCGACGCCTTCGACTTCAAGGGCACCGATATCGCGCTGTTCTCGCCGGGGGCCGCGGTCTCGGCCGTGCATGCGCCGCGTGCGGCGGCGGCGGGCTGCGTGGTCATCGACAACACCAGCCAGTTCCGCATGGAGCCCGGCGTGCCCCTGGTGGTGCCGGAGGTGAATCCGCAGGCTCTGCGGGCCTTCGCCCGTCGCAACATCATCTCCAACCCGAATTGCAGCACCATCCAGATGGTGCTCGCGCTGAAGCCGCTGCACGACATCGCGCGGGTGAAGCGGGTGGTGGTCTCGACCTACCAGTCGGTCTCCGGCGCGGGCAAGGAGGCGATGGACGAGCTCTGGTCGCAGACCCGCGCCATGTTCGTGAACGAGATGCCGCCGCCCGAGCAGTTCCCGAAGCAGATCGCCTTCAACTGCATCCCGCAGATCGACGTCTTCATGGATGACGGGGCCACGAAGGAGGAGTGGAAGATGGCGGTCGAGACCCGGAAGATCCTCGACCCCGACATCCAGGTGATCGCGACCTGCGTGCGCGTGCCGGTCTTCATCGGCCATGCCGAGGCGGTGCATGTGGAATTCGAGGGGCCGATCACCGAGGCGGAGGCGCGCGCCGCCTGGCGGGCGATGCCGGGGGTGACGCTGCTCGATACGCGGGAGGATGGCGGTTACACGACGCCGGCGGAATCGGCGGGGGAGGATTCCGTCTATGTCTCGCGGCTGCGGCGCGATCGGACGGTGCCGCATGGCCTCGCCTTCTGGTGCGTCGCCGACAATCTGCGCAAGGGCGCGGCGCTGAACGCGGTGCAGATCGCCGAGGCGCTGGACCGCGAGGGGCTTTTGAAGCGGCCGGCCTGACGACGCTTAGGGTGGCGGGCCGCGGTCGGGATAGTCGCGTCCTGCCCGCGCCCGATAAGCGGGCAGTGACCATGCCCGCAGGATTGCCGCCGCGCGGATCAGCAGCGCCAGCAGCATGCCGGCGCTGATCGCGATGGTCCGGTCGAGGCCCACCGACTCCAGCCCGACATAGAGCCCGGCGCCGATCGCCGCCGCCGTCGCGTAGATCTCGCGCCGCAGGATCAGCGGCAGCTCGTCGCAGATCACGTCGCGGATGATGCCGCCGAAGGTCGCGGTGATGATGCCCATCAGCACCGCGATGCCGGGGCTCGCCCCCTCCCGCAGCGCCGCCTCGGCGCCGAGCACGGCGAAGATCGCCAGGCCGATCGCGTCCGCCCAGAGCAGCCAGAGGAAGCGCCGCTCCGCGAGATGTGCCGCGAAGAAGACCAGCACCGCGACGCCGGCGGTCAGCGCCAGCAGGCCCGGTTCCTGCAGCCAGAAGACCGGCGCGCCGAGCAGCAGGTCGCGCGTGGTGCCGCCGCCGAAGGCGGTGACGGCCGCGATCAGGATGAAGCCCACGGGATCGAGCTGCTTGCGCGATGCGGTCAGCGCGCCGGCCGCGGCAAAGACCGCGCAGCCCAGGAAGGACAGCGCCGCCAGCGCATCGTCGAAAGGCGACACGCTATTCCGCCGGCTGCGTCCCGAGCTGTCGGGCCCGCGCCTTTTCCTGTGCACTGCCGGCGCAGAGCAGCGACAGGCCGAGGATGCCGGCGACCACCGGCAGCACCAGCGCCGGATAGCCGGCATCGATCAGCAGTCCGAGCGGCACCGGCATCACCGCGCTGCCGAGCGGCAGCCCGGCGGAGACGAAGCCGAAGACCTTGCCGATCTCCCCGGGTGGGCAGGCATCCTTCAGCATGACGTCGCGCGGCGTGCGGGAGGTGCCGAGTGCCAGGCCACCCGCCAGCGCCACCACCGGCAGCAGCACCTGCGGCAGCGGCACGAAGCCGAGCACCAGCAGCATCGCCATCGCCACCAAGGTCAGGCCGATCACGATGCCCATCAGGTTGCGCTTGGTGGTGTCGGCGATCCAGCCGCCGACAAGGGTGCCGCTGGTCGCGCCGATCATGTAGCCGGTCAGCACCATCGCCCCGAATTCGACCGGCGTGCCCCAGAGATAGCCCATCACGGTGATGAGCCAAGCCTGGATGCCGGAGCCCGCCATGGCGGAGAGCAGGAAGAAGGCGAAGAACAGCAGGATGTTGCGGGAGAGCAGCAGCTCCCGCCCGCCGGGCCCGCCCGCCGCCTTGCGCGGCTTGGCCTGTTCCTGCAGCACCCGGCTCTGCCATAAGATGCCGGCGACCACGGGCAGGCCGAGCAGGCCGACGATCATCAGGCTCTGCCGCCACCCGGTCACCGCGGTCAGCAGGCCGATGATGATCGGCGCCATCATGAAGCCGAGGTTGCCGGTGAAGGTGTGGATGGCGAAGGCGCGGCCCATGAAGGATTTGCGCACGCTGCCGGTCAGGATCGCGTAGTCGGCCGGATGGATGACGCTATTGCCGACGCCCGAGAGGATCGCCAGCAGCAGGATCATCCAGAAGCTGGGCGCGAAGGCCATGGCCGCGACCGAGAGCGCCATCAGCAGGGTGCCGCCGACCAGGAAGCGCCGGGCACCGCGCTTGTCCACGGCAAAGCCGACCGGGGTCTGCAGCAGCGCGGTGGTGCCGCTCATCAGCGCGATCGAAAGGCCGAGCGTCGCGTAGCTGACGTCGAATTCCGCGCGCCAGGCCGGGAACAGCGGCGCCAGGCAGAGCATGTAGAAATGGGAGAGGAAATGCCCGGTGCCGATCAGCCCGAGCACCCTGGCGTCGCGCCGGGCCGCTCCAGGCTCCTCCGGCGGGCTCTCGGTCGTCGTCGCGGAGGTCATGAGCATCCTTCTCCTCTTCGCGAGGCTGATCCCGAGACACTTCCCCGTCAATGCAGTGTCCGTTATCATGGCGTCATGAAACGAAGCCGATCCATCCGGCTGGTGCTGCTCGGCGGTGGTGTCATGCTCGGCCTCGCCGGCTGCGGCGAGAGTGCGCGGGACCGCGAATGCCGCCTGGCGCGGGAGCAGAACCGGCCCGATGCCGCCCAGCTCTGCGCCCGGTCGCAGGCGAGCTCGCGCGTCGGCTCTTTCGGCTCCTGGTACTATGGCCGCAGCGGCGGGTACGGCCAGACCTATGCCGGCGACAACCGGTCGGCCTTCGCCGGACGGTCCGGGACCAGCACGGTGGCGCGCGGCGGCTTCGGCTCGACCGGCGCGCGTGCCTCGAGCGGCGGCTGAGCGGCGTGCAGAGGATCGCCCATGATCCCCGGCCCGACCGGCTGGAGCGAGCCCGCCGCATGGGCTTCGCCTTCGCCGACATCGCCGGCGAACCCTATTGGGACGAGGCCGCGCATTACCGCTTCACCGCTGCCGAGATAGAGGAGATCGAGACCGCGACCACCGCGATCGAGGCGATGACCCGGCAGGCGGTGGACTACGCAGTGCGGCAGGGATTGAACGGCCCGCTCGGCATCCCCGACGGCGCCTGGGCGATCCTGCGCAAGTCCTGGGAAGCGCAGGAGCCGAGCCTCTATGGCCGGCTGGACCTGCGCTATGACGGCGCCGGCCCGCCCAAGCTCCTGGAATACAACGCCGACACCCCGACCGCCCTGTTCGAGGCCGGGGTGATCCAGTGGGAATGGCTCGAAAGCGGCGATGGACCCGCCCAGGGCATGGACCAGTTCAACTCCATCCATGAGGCACTGATCCAGGCCTGGAGCAATCTCGGCCTGCCCGGCCGGGTGCATTTCGCCTGCGCCCGCGACTCGGAGGAGGATCGCGGCACGGTCGACTACCTGCGCGACACCGCGATCCAGGCCGGCATCGAAGCGCCTTTCCTCCATATGGATGAGATCGGCTGGGACGGGCGCCGCTTCCTCGACCTGCAGGGCGCCGAGATCGCCGCGATCTTCAAGCTCTACCCCTGGGACTGGCTGCTGGCTGAGAGCTTCGGCGCCAATATCCCGCGTGCCGCGACCCGCTGGATCGAGCCTGCCTGGCGGCTGATCCCGGCCTCCAAGGCTTTCCTTTCGCTGCTCTGGCACCTGTTTCCGGAGCATCCGAACCTGCTGCCCGCGCATCTGGAACCCGGGAAGACCGGCGGCCCCGAGATCGCCAAGCCGCTCTGGGGCAGGGAAGGGGCGAACATCACGGCGCCAGGGATCGTCACCGACGGGCCCTATGCCGGGCAGCCCATGCTCTATCAGGCCTATGCGGAACTGCCGGTCTTCGGCGGACGCTACCCGGTGGTCGGTTCCTGGATCATCGCCGGCGAAGCGCGGGGGATCGGCATGCGCGAGGACGCGACGCCGATCACCCGCGACACCAGCCGCTTCGTGCCGCATCTTTTCGCCGGGGAGTGACGTCCATGACCAGCCTCGCCACCCTGCCGGGCTTCCTGTCGCATTTCGTGGCCGGGCTCGTGCTGATCTGCATCGCTGTCTTCATCTACATGCGCATCACGCCGCATGCGGAGATCGCGCTGATCCGGCGCGGCAATGCGGCGGCCGCCCTCGGCCTCGGCGGCGCGATCGTCGGCTTTGCGATCCCGGTCGCCGCCTCGGTCGCCAATTCCGCGAACCTCCTGGACGCCGCGGTCTGGAGCGCGGTGGCGCTGGTCGCGCAGCTCATCGCCTTCTTCGTCGCGACCCGCATCGTCGGCGCCGGCTGGCGCACCGCGATCGAGGAACGGGCGGAGATGGCGCCGGCGGTGATGAAGGCATCCATCGCCCTGGCCGTCGGCCTGGTCAACGCAGCCTGCCTCTCGACGTGACATCGGTTCCTCCTCGGACTCCCGCTGCCGTGCTTTGACCCGGCAGGCGCCGTGACCCATACACGGCGATCTGTTTTAAAGGTGGAACAATGCGCGCATCGACGATCACCGCCGGCTTCGGCCTCGCGGTTCTGGCCCTCGCCTCCGGCATGACGCTTGCCCAGGGCACCAAGGGCGAAGGCGCTGCCCCGCAGACGCCGCCGCAGCGGACGGCCCCGCCGCCGCAGGCCCGCCCCCAGCCCCAGGCGCGGAATCAACCCGACTGGGCGGCGCCCCCGACCTACACCACGCTGGACCTCCAGGCCGGGTTCGAACCCGATCCGCGGACCATCCAGGTCCAGGCCGGCGGTAATTTCGATGCCGCCGCCCTGGGCGGCGCCTGCATCGGCATGGTCAATGGCCGCGCGCCGGACGTCGACATCAACTACCGCGCCGGCAGCTTCCCGCTGAACATCTATGCTCGGTCCAATGCCGATACCGTGCTGGTGATCAACGACCCGCAGGGGCGCTGGCATTGCAACGACGACACCCACGGGCTGAACCCCGCGATCTCCTTCCCCCGGCCGCAGAGCGGCAACTACAACATCTGGGTGGGCATCATCGGGTCCGGCCCGGCACCGGCCACGCTCAGCATCACCGAACTCGACATGCCGACGCGCTGATGGGGGCGGATCGGCGTCGTTTCGGGCCTGGGCCAGCCCCGGCCCGAATTGACGCTTCCGTGCATCGCACCATAGAACACGGCAACGAAGCCGCCCGTCGCCGCATCGCGGCGCCTCGTGGGGCGGCGGCGAGCGGAGTCTGAAGACGATGTCGAACATGCAGGACGGGCGGGAGGCTGGGATGATCGGCAGCCGCACCGACGGAGCCCCCGTGCGACGGCCGCTGTCGCCGCACCTGCAAGCCTACGACATGCTGCAGATCACCAGCGCGATGTCGATCTCCCACCGCATCACCGGCGTCGCCTGGGCAATCGGCCTGCTCTTCCTGGTCTGGTGGCTGGCGGCGCTGGCCGCCGGCCCCGGCCCCTTCGGCGCGGTGCAGTGGTTCCTGGGCTCGGTGCTCGGCTGGGTGGTGCTGATGGGGCTGTCAGCGGTGGCCTGGTACCACACGCTGAACGGCATCCGGCACCTGGCCTGGGACGCGGGCTACGGCTTCAGCATCCCGGCGACCTATCGCAGCGGCCATATGGTCCTGATCGGCACTGCGGTGCTGACCGGCATCACCTGGCTGATCCTCTTCGTAGCCTGGATCTGAGGGGCGGAACGATGGCGAACCCGATCGCGGAGCGTGCCGCGCTCCGTTCCCCCCTCGGCCGCGTCCGCGGCCTCGGCTCGGCCAAGTCCGGCACGCAGGCTTGGTGGATGCAGCGCGTCACCTCGATCGCGCTGCTGCCGCTGACCATCTGGCTGGTCTTCTCGCTGGCCTGCATGGCCGGCGCCAGCTTCGGGGAGGCGCAGGCCTGGGTGGCGCGGCCGCTGAACGCGGTGCTGCTGCTGGCCTTCCTGGCGGCTTCCTTCCACCACAGCGCCGCCGGCATCCGCGAAGTGATCGAGGATTACGTGAAGCCGGAATTCGCCCGCATGGGTTCGGTCCTGGTCGTGAAGGGCGTCTGCGCCCTGCTCTGGCTGGTGTCGTCGCTGGCGGTGCTGCGGATCGCGATCTGACGCGGGGCGCGTCACGGGCCTGTCGGGCCGCGCGGCGCACCCCAGATGAATGCACGACGGGCATGACGGCAGGCGGCCCCCCCGGCCACCCCACCCCGGCCCGAAGAGGAAGACGGAAGCGGCGATGAACGCGATCAGCAAACCGAGCCAAGGCGCCTATCGCATCGTGGACCACACCTATGACGTGGTCGTGGTGGGGGCCGGCGGCGCCGGGCTCCGCGCCACCTTCGGCATGGGCGCGGCCGGGCTCAAGACCGCCTGCATCACCAAGGTCTTCCCGACCCGCAGCCACACGGTCGCGGCCCAGGGCGGCGTCGGCGCGGCGCTCGGCAACATGGGCGAGGATGACTGGCGCTGGCACATGTACGACACCGTGAAGGGGTCGGACTGGCTCGGCGACCAGGACGCCATCGAATACATGTGCCGCGAAGCGGTGCCGGCGATCTACGAGCTCGAGCATTTCGGCGTGCCGTTCAGCCGCACCGAGGATGGCCGCATCTACCAGCGCCCCTTCGGCGGCCACATGCAGAACTACGGCAAGACGCCCGCGATGCGCGCCTGCGCCGCCGCCGATCGCACCGGCCACGCCATCCTGCACACGCTCTATCAGCAGTCGCTGAAGCACAATTGCGAATTCTTCGTCGAATACTTCGCCCTCGACCTCATCATGGACGAGGAGGGCGCCTGCCGCGGCGTCATGGCCTGGAACCTGGAAGATGGCACCATCCACCGCTTCCGCGCCCAGACCGTGGTGATGGCGACCGGCGGCTATGGCCGCGCCTATTTCTCCTGCACCTCGGCGCATACCTGTACGGGCGATGGCGGCGGCATGATCCTCCGCGCCGGCCTGCCGCTGCAGGACAACGAATTCGTGCAGTTCCACCCGACCGGCATCTACGGCTCCGGCTGCCTCGTGACCGAAGGTGCCCGCGGCGAGGGCGGCTACCTGACGAATTCCGAGGGCGAGCGCTTCATGGAGCGCTACGCGCCGACCGCGAAGGATCTCGCCTCGCGCGACGTCGTCTCCCGCGCCATGTCGATGGAGATCCGCGAAGGCCGCGGCGTCGGTCCGGACAAGGACCACATCCACCTGCACCTCGAGCATCTCGGCGCCGAACTGCTGCATGAGCGGCTGCCCGGCATCTCCGAGACGGCAAAGATCTTCGCCGGCGTGGACGTGACGAAAGAGCCGATCCCGATGCTGCCGACCGTCCACTACAACATGGGCGGCATCCCCACGAACATCCACACCGAGGTGCTGAACCCCGGCAATGGCGACCAGGACCGCGTGGTGCGCGGCCTGATGGCAGTGGGCGAGGCGGCTTCGGTCTCGGTCCACGGCGCCAACCGCCTCGGCACCAATTCCCTGCTCGACCTCGTGGTCTTCGGCCGCGCCGCGGCGCTGCGTGCTGCCGAGACCATCAAGCCGGGCGCGACCCAGGCGCCGCTGCCGGCCGGCGCCGGCGAACGCTCCCTCGAGCGGCTCGACCGCGTGCGGCACGCTAAAGGCAGCACCTCGGTCGCCGACCTCAGGCTCACCATGCAGCGCACCATGCAGGCGCATGCCGCGGTCTTCCGCACCTCCGAGCTGCTGAAGGAGGGCGTCGAGAAGATGGCCAAGGTCGCCGAGGGCTACAGCGACATCCGGGTCAAGGACCGCAGCCTGATCTGGAACAGCGACCTGATGGAGGCGATGGAGCTCGACAACCTGATCGGCAATGCGCTGACCACGGTCGTCGGCGCGGAGGCGCGCAAGGAAAGCCGCGGCGCCCATGCCCAGGAGGATTATCCGGACCGGGACGACGTGAACTGGATGAAGCACACGCTCGCCTGGGTGGATGACAAGTACCAGGTGAAGCTCGACTACCGTGACGTGAAGATGCGGACCCTCACGAACGAGGTCCAGGTCTTCCCGCCGAAGCCGCGCGTGTACTGAGAAAAGGCGGGACCATCCCCAATGGCGACCTTCACGCTTCCCAAGAATTCCACCGTCACCGCCGGCGAGACCTACAAGGCCGAGCCCGGGGCGAAGAACGTCCGCTCCTTCAAGATCTATCGCTGGGATCCCGACAGCGGCGAGAACCCCCGCTACGACACCTATGAGATCGACCTCGACAAGTGCGGCCCGATGGTCCTGGACGCGCTGATCAAGATCAAGAACGAGATCGACACCAGCCTGACCTTCCGCCGCTCCTGCCGCGAGGGCATCTGCGGCTCCTGCTCGATGAACATCGACGGGCTGAACACGCTCGCCTGCCTGAAGCCGATCGAGGAAGTCAGCGGCGAGGTGCGCATCAACCCGCTGCCGCACATGCCTGTCGTGAAGGACCTGGTGCCGGACCTGTCGCAGATCTACGCCCAGCTCCGTTCGATCGAGCCCTGGCTGAAGTCGGACACCGCGCCGCCGCCGGATGGCGAGCGCCGGCAGTCGAAGGATGAGCGCGCGAAGCTGGATGGCCTCTGGGAATGCATCCTCTGCTTCTGCTGCTCGACCGCCTGCCCTTCCTACTGGTGGAACGGCGACCGCTATCTCGGTCCCGCGGTGCTGCTGCAGGCCTATCGCTGGATCGCCGACAGCCGCGACGAATATACCGGTGAGCGCCTGGATGCGCTGGAGGATCCGTTCCGCCTCTATCGCTGCCACACGATCATGAACTGCTCGCGCACCTGCCCGAAGGGGCTGAACCCCGCCGAGGCGATCGGCAAGATCAAGCAGATGATGGTCGAGCGGCAGGGCTGAGCCTGCCGAGGCTTCGGAGGGCCGGTACGCTCCGACCCGCGGCCACAGGTCGCCACCGGTTCCTGCGGAGCGAGCGCAGCGATGCTCCGGGGCCGCGAATGCGGCCCCGCGCGCGACCGACCGCTGTCGTCGGCGCGCCCTGACAGCACGCAAGCCAAGCCGGCGGATGCCGGCGCCGGCGCCTGAGGGCAATGATAACCAACCCTTCCGGAAGATTGTGGATGCGGTAATCTCCGCGCCGTCCAGGCGGGCTCATGCCGGTCCCGCCATCTCGGGAGGAAGCAAGAATGAAGCGCGCAACACTGGCGCTCGGCCTCGCGGCAACGCTTGCCGCAAGCCCCGTCCTGGCGCAGCAGACGCCGCCCGTCCCCGGCTGGCAGCAGGGGCGCCCCGATTCCATGGCGGCCTCGCCGCTCGCCCCGCATGCACCGCGCCTGACGGTGACGCCGCCCGATCAGGTGCCGGTCGCCGCACTCCGCGTGCCGCAGGGCTTCCAGATCGAGCTCTGGGCTCATGGCATGCCGGGCGCACGCGCCATGACGGAAGGCGAGGACGGCACCGTCTTCGTGGGCACCCGCGCCATCGGCCGCGTCTATGCGGTGACCGAAGCCGGTGGCCAGCGCAGCACCCGCACCATCGCGGAGCGCCTGACCGAGCCGAACGGCCTCGCGGTGCGCGACGGCAACCTCTATGTCATCGCGATCAACCGCGTGCTGCGCTATGACGGCATCGGCCGCCGCATGGGCGATGTGCCGCAGCCGACCGACCTCACCAGCGCCTTCAACCTGCCGACCGATGCGCATCACGGCTGGAAATTCGCGGCCTTCGGGCCGGATGGGCGCCTCTATCTGAATATCGGCGTGCCCTGCAACATCTGCGAATTCAACCGCGACACGCATGCGCTGATCGTCAGCTTCAATCCGGACGGCAGCGACCGCCGCATCGAAGCGCGAGGCATCCGCAACTCGGTCGGCTTCGACTTCCATCCGACGACGCGCGAGCTCTGGGTCACCAATAACGGCCGCGACTGGGCCGGCAACGATATCCCGGAAGACAGCCTGCACCGCATCCGCCGCTCCGGCGAGGATCACGGCTTCCCCTTCTGCGTCGGCAGTTGGAACGACCCGGCGGCCGGGCGCCGCAACTGCAGCGAGTTCACCGCGCCCGCGGCGCTGCTCGGCCCGCACACCGCGAGCCTCGGCATCCGTTTCTACACCGGCACCCAGTTCCCCGCGGCCTATCGCGGCGCTGCCTTCATCGCCCAGCGCGGGTCCTGGAATCGCGAGCAGCTCTCCGGCTACCAGGTAGTGGTCGCGCGGCTCGACGCGCAGGGCAACGTGACGGGGGTGGAGCCCTTCCTGACCGGCTTCCGCGACGAGGCGAACAACCGCTTCCTCGGCCGTCCGGTCTATGTGCTGCCGCGCGCCGACGGGTCGCTGCTCGTCGCCGACGAGCAGAACGGCGCGATCTACCGCATCACCCACCGGCAGTGAGCGTGCACCTGCGGTGAGCATGAAGCCCGCGATCCTGGCGGCGGCCCTCCTGGCCGCCGCCTTCATTGTGCCTGCCGGCGCCCAGGCGCCGCCCGAGGCCGAGCAATGCGCCACCTGCCATGGCGCGGAGGGCCGTTCGGAGACGCCGAACGTGCCCTCGCTGGCCGGCATGCCGGCCGAGTTCATCACCCTGCAGATGATCCTGTTCCGCGAAGGCCTGCGCGACGCGCCGCCGATGCCGCAATTCGCCCAGGGGCTGAGCGACGCGCAGATCGAGCAGATAGCTGCTTTCTACGCTTCCCTGCCGCCCGGCCCCGCACCGGATCGCGGGCCGCGCGACGTGGCGCTTGCCGAGCGTGGCGCCGCGCTGTCGGCGCGCATGCATTGCGGCGTCTGCCACCTGCCGGATTTCCGCGGCCGCGCTCAGATGCCGCGCCTTGCCGGCCAGCGCGAGGATTTCCTGGCCCAGACGCTGAAGGAGTACCGCGACAACCGGCGTGTCGGCACCGACACGCAGATGAACGCGGTGATGTACGGCGTCTCCGACGCGGACATCGCGGCGCTGGCCCATTTCCTCGCGCAGCGCGACTGAGCGCGGGATCAGACCCGGCTCGGCACCGCAGCGGGCGCGCGCACTTGGCCCGCCAGGGCCAGCAGGCCCTCCAGCCCCTCCGGGTCGGCGAGCACCGCCGCTTTTTCGGGGCGTGTCAGCGTGCCCAGGGCATCGGCGAGGCTCGTCGCCTCCGTCACCTTGACCTTGCCGATCAGCAGCGCGGTGTCGATCGGATCGATGCGCGGTCGCCGGGGTGGGGGCAGCATCCGCCGATGCGCCTCCAGCAGCTCCGGTTGCCGGGCCAGCCGTTGGACGGCCTCGCCATCGGGCTCCGGCTCGGCGGCCAGTTGCGCGCGGATCTCGTTGGCGCGCCGCAGCACCGGGGGCGGCATCGTCTCCTCGGGGATGCGCAGCAGACCCAGCCGCCGCAACGCGCCGGACGGCCGCGCCGTGAGCGCCGCCAGCGGCACCGACAGCGCCAGACCGATCGTCACCGGCAGCATCCAGAGCGCCAGGAAGGGTGACACGAGGTAGGAGGCGATGCCGAAGAGCACACCGAACAGGGTGTGCCGCCAATAGAGCCTGGCGACCTCACGGAGCCGCAGGCGGCCGTCGTCGCGCTGCTGCGGCAGCCAGCCGGAATCGCGCCCGAGCAGGATCGAGACCACGTCGACGCTCTGGGTCAGCATGGTCACCGGCGCCAGCAGGCCGGCGATCACCGTCTCCAGCAGCATGCTCACCAGCGACCGCAGGCCGCCACCGATGCCGCGGCGTTCCTCGCGGCGGAGCAGCATGGCGAGCCAGGCGAGCAGCTTCGGCACCAGCAGCAGCGCCATGGTGCCGATGAACAGCCACATGGCGCGCACGGGATCGATAATCGGCCAGTCGGGAAACAGCGTGCGCTGGCCGGAGAAATAGGCAGGGCGGATGAAGCGCGCCTCGAGCGCACCGAGCACGCCGGCGATCAGGAACAGCAGCCAGAGCGGCGCCGTGATGTAGGAGCCGATGCCGGTCAGGAGATGCAGGCGGCTGATCGGATGCAGCCCGCGCGCCGGCAGCACGGCCGCGTGCTGCAGGTTGCCCTGGCACCAGCGCCGGTCGCGCACCGCGAGGTCGGTCAGCGAAGGCGGGCTCTCCTCATAGCTGCCGCGCAGGAAGGGCACCATGTGCACTGCCCAGCCGGCGCGCCGCAGCAGCGCCGCCTCCACGAAGTCGTGGCTCATGATGTGGCCGCCGAAGGGCTTGCGCCCGGGCAGCGCCGGTAGGCCCGCATGCGCCGCGAAGGCCCGGGTGCGGATGATGGCGTTGTGGCCCCAGTAATTCCCCTCCGCCCCATGCCAGCAGGCGATGCCCGCGGCGATCATCGGGCCATACACGCGGCCGGCGAATTGCTGCATGCGCGCGAAGACGGAGTTGCCGTTGACGATGATAGGCAGGGTCTGGATCAGCCCCACATCCGGATGCCGTTCCATCGCGCCGGCCAGGCGGACCAGCGCCTCGCCTTCCATCACGCTGTCGGCGTCGAGGATCAGCATCTGCGGGTAGGCGGCGCCGAAGCGGGTCACCCATTCGGCGATGTTGCCGGCCTTCCGCTCGATGTTCTTCGGGCGCCGGCGGTAGAAGATGCGCTCATGGTCGCCGGTCCGCTCCCGAAGCGCGACGAAGGCTGCCTCCTCGGTCACCCAGGCATCGGGATCGGTGGTGTCGCTCAAGATGAAGATGTCGAAGTGCTCGGCGGCGCCGGTCGCGGCGAGGGATTCATGGACCGCCTGCAACCCCGCCATGACACGATCGGGCGGCTCGTTGTAGATCGGCATGAGCAGCGCGGTGCGTGTGGAGAGCGTCGGCAGCGGCGTGTCCGGGGCGATGCCCAGCCGGCCGCCGCGCCTGTCCAGCATGCTGAAGAAGCCGCAGAGGGCGCTGAGGAAGGACAGCGCCACCCAGGCGAAGAGCACGACGAAGAGCGCCAGGATGACGATCTGCAGCGCCGTCGGGCGCGCGATGTCGAGGACGAGGCTCATCTCCCGTCCCGCGAACGCCGTCAGCAGGACGGCGCCGCCGATCACCAGCAGGCGCCGCCACCCGAGGCCGCGCGGCGCGGAGGGACGCGCGTCCAGGCCGGGCTGCGGCAGCGTCCGCAGCGACTGCACCGGCATCTCAAGCGGCGCGGGCTCCGGCAGTGCGCGCCAGCCCGGCGCATGGGGCGACGTCACGCCGAGGCCGTCCATCGGTAAAGCCAGGTCTCGGTCAACGGCTGACCGCCGACCTTCAGCAGGACACGGAGCTCGACCAGCCGCGCATTGCCGGGCGCCAGCTCGAAATGGACGCGCCAGCCGCCGGTCACCGCATTGCGCAGCACGATCGGGTGGCGGATCTCGCCCTGACTGGCGGTGACCTCCAGCGTCGGCAAGGCGTCGGGGGCGAGCTGCGGCGGCTTGCCGCCTTCGGCATCGAGGACGAAGAGGCGGCCGCTGCGGCCGGCGGCGCCGACGCGCGCGGCGGTGAACTTCGCAAGGTCGGGATTGCCGGGTGCGGCGGGAAGCCAGTGCAGGCGGTAGACGAAGTTGTATTCCTCGCCGACCCGCATCGGCTGTGCCGGCCGCCAGAAGGCGGCGATGTTGTCGTGGATCTCCCCGTCGGTCGGGATCTCGATCAGATGGATCGCGCCCTCGCCCCAGTCGCCGATCGGCTCCACCCAGAGGCTCGGACGCTTCTCGTAGCCGGCTTCCAGGTCGTCATAATCGGTGAAGCCGCGCCGGCGCTGCATCAGGCCGAAGCCGCGCGGATTGACCTCGGCGAAGATGCTGGCCTGCAGGTCGCGCGGATTGTGCAGCGGCCGCCACATCTGCTCGCCGCGCGATGACGCGACCATCAGCCCGTCGGAATCATGGACGGCGGTGCGGTAGTCGTCGACCCCGACCCGGTCGTTCGGCGCGAAGTAATACATGCTGGTCAATGGCGCGATCCCGGCGGCGGTGAGCTCCGCGCGCGGGAAGATCGTCGCCTGCACGTCAAAGACCGTGTCATCGCCCGGGCGGATCGTGAAGCGGAAGGATGCCGTGGCGCTCGGGCTGTCCAGCAGCGCGTGGACGCCGATGGAATCGGCGCCCGGCCGCGGGCGTTCCAGCCAGAAGCTGCGGAAGAAGGGGAATTCCTCGCCGCCGGGATCGGCGGTCTTGATCGCCAGGCCGCGCGCCGAGAGCCCATAGAGCAGCCCCTTGCCGACCGCCCGGAAATAGGAGGCGCCGAGGAAGGCGCAGAGCTCGTCGGAGACGTCCGGGCGGTTCAGCGGGAAATGGATGCGGAAGCCGGCATGGCCGAAATCGGCGCCCGGCGGCTCGCGCCCGCCCAGGGTGAAGGTCGCGGGATCATAGGGAATGGGGCGGGCCTGCCCATCCACCACCTCATGCAGCTCGACACGCTGGGCATAGAGGAAGCCGCGATGGAAGAGTTGGACCTGGAAGCGGAGGTTGGGCTCGCGCCAGAGCGCCCGCTGCGGATCGAAGCGCAGCGTCCGGTAGTCGTCATAGCTGAGATCGGTGAAGGCGCGTGGGAGCGTCGCATCCGGCGCCCGGTAGGGGCGGCGCGCCAGGTCGCGGGCCAGGCCCTTCACGGTTCCGTCGTTGAACGCGGCGGGGGCGCCGCCGGCCGGCTGGGCCGATACGGGATTGATACGGGATCCGCCCAGCAGCAATGCGGAGCCGGTGAGGGCGGTGAGGGTCTCTCGACGGAACAAGGGCTTCTCCAGTCGGGGTACGCGGCATGCGGACGGCGCCGCCGGGCCGCACCGGGCACGCTCGCGCGCCCGCATGTCCGCCTGGCGGCGCGATAACGGCGGAGCTGCGGCAAGGTTCCCTGGCCGGCATCACCGCCGGCCCCGGCATAGCCGGTCAGCCCTGGGCGGGGAATTCAGGGTGCCGCGAGGGACCGCCCCCTGGCGCGCGACTTCGGTTACCGCTATCCGCGCGAGCATGGATGCCGCACCGCACATGCCGCCGGCCGAGGCCACCAGTGCCGGACCCCTGCCCGCCTATCGCGCCCGCATCGCGGCCGGCGCGCTGAATGCCGATCCGGCCCAGGCACGGGCGGCGGAGCGGCTGCAGGAGCTGTGGCGCCGCACCCGAGGCTATGACCCGAAGCCCGGGGCGCCGCAGCAGGAGGAGGGAGGGCTGCTCTCCCGCTTCTTCCGCCGCAAGCCGGTGGAGGAGGCAGCGGACGCGCCGGGCGGCATCTACCTGGTCGGCGAGGTGGGGCGCGGCAAGTCCATGCTGATGGACCTGTTCTTCGCGACCGCCGATGTGCCGCGCAAGCAGCGCCTGCATTTCCACCAGTTCATGCAGAACTGCCATCGCCGCATCCACGCCTGGAAGAAGCAGCATGGCGACACTGCCGATCCGATCGCGCCGCTGGCCGACAGCATCGCGGCGGAGGCGGCGCTGCTCTGCTTCGATGAATTCCAGGTCCACGACATCGTCGATGCGATGATCCTCGGCCGGTTGTTCGAAGCGCTGTTCCAACGCGGGACGGTGGTGGTCGCGACCTCGAACACCGCGCCCGACGACCTGTTCAAGGGCAAGCCGGGGCGCGATGCCTTCCTGCCCTTCATCGCGCTGATCAAGCAGCATGTGGAGGTGTTCTTCCTCGATGCGCAGCGTGACTACCGACGGGAGCGGATCCGCGGCCTGCCGACTTGGCACGCGCCGGCCGATGGGCGGGCGGAGCGGGCACTCGATGCCGCCTTCCGGGAGCTGACCGGTGCCGCCCATGGCGAGCCGACGCGGCTTTCCGTGCTCGGCCGCTGGCTTGAGGTGCCGCAGGCGGCCCGCGGCGTGGCGCGATTCGATTTCGATGAACTCTGCGGCAAGCCGCTGGGCCCCGCCGACTACCTGGCGATCGCGACCCATTTCCACACCCTGGTGATCGATGGCGTGCCGCGGCTGGGGCCGGAGAATTTCGACCGCGCCCGGCGCTTCATCACGCTGATCGACGCGCTCTACGAACATCGCTGCAAGATCGTGGTATCAGCCGAGGCCGCGCCGGACACGCTCTATGAGCGGGGCGAGAATGCCGCGATGTTCGAACGCACCGCCTCGCGCCTGAATGAGATGCAGAGCCAGGACTACTTGGCCATGGCACATTTGACCTAGGACATTACTGGGGATTCGGATCCACCCGGTTCCTTAATGATCCGGAAACCCCTGTAACATTCTGCGGGGTTGCTTGCTCTCACGGAATATGTCACCCGGTTTCTCAACACGGGAGACAAAGACGGTATGCGATTCCTCGCCCTCGCTATGCTTGCCCTGTCCCTTGGTGTCGCGGCCCTGCCCGCCGATGCCGCCGCCGCAAGTGAGCGAGGTCGGACCCGCGTCGCCGCCCAGGCGCCCCAGCAGGGGCCGGCGCATCGCAGCCGCGCCGCCGTATCCAGCACCACCCGCGCCGCGACCGCCCGGCACGCCCGTCCGACGACCGGCCGTGCGACCGAAGCCCGCCAGGCGGCGCGCG